>JADBKQ010000023.1 GCA_014896305.1 Limnochordaceae bacterium | reverse complement strand
GATGATGGTGAAGCCAATCTGCGCGGTGCCCAACAAACTGTCGGTGAGGTTGACTGCCGGGCCACCGCCCGCGCCCTGCTGCTGGACCGTGCCACCCAGCAGCAAGGCGGCGACGACCAGGATTCCGAGGAACGCCAACAGAAACAGCACCTTGTTGCGCAGGTTTTCGCGCGCCACGTTGCCAGCGATCCTCATTTTTCCTGCCCACCTTGGCGCATAATTTCCATATAGATGTCCTCCAGCGTCGCTTTCTTACGCTCCAACTGGTAGACTTGCGCGTGGTGTTCCGCCAGTAAGGCCAACAGTCGCGGCTCCTGACCAGGCTGGAGGTTCAGCACCGAAAGGCGCGGCTCATCGTAATGAACGCTCCAGCCCATCCGGCGCAAGGCGGCCAGGGCCTCATCCGAAAGGGCGCGTACTTCGACTTCTACTTCCAGCGCGGGCATCTCACCGTCCAACAGGCGGTCGGCCACGATCCTGCCGGCATCGATCACAATAACCCGGTCACAGATGGCCTCAATGTCACTCAAGATGTGGCTGCTCACCAGGATCGTCTTGCCGCTTCGCTTCAATCCCTGGATAATCTGGCGCATTTCCAGTCGCCCCTCGGGATCCAGGCCCGACGAGGGTTCATCGAGGAAGAGAATCTCGGGATCTCCCAGCAGGCTTTGAGCCACGGCCAGCCGTTGGACCATACCCTTGGAGAAATGCCCCACTTTGCGGCGACGGGCGGCCTCCAGGCCCGTGGCGCGTAGAACTTGGTCAACGCTGGTACGCACGGATTTGATGCCTTGCAGGCCGGCGTAAAAGGTGAGAATCTCTTCGGCGGTCAAGAAGGGGTAAAAGTAGGGCGTTTCCGGGGAGTAACCCATGCGCCGGCGGGCCTCGACGGTGGTAGGCGCACTACCGAACACCCGCACGATGCCCCGGGTGGGGAGCGTCAGCCCGAGGCAGACCTTAATCGTGGAGCTTTTTCCGGCCCCATTAGGGCCTAACAGCCCCACAACCTGGCCTTTGGGCACCAGAAAGCCAATACCGCGGACGGCGACAACCTTTCCGTAGGATTTTACCAACCCGTCCACTTCCAAGGCGGGCTCCCCCGCTGGCGGCACGATTTGGGTCGTGCGGTTCAAGGTCAGCACGTTCAGGGATCGCTCCTTCCCTTTGGGCCAGGGTCCATGTCACGCTTGGTACTCCCGTGCCTGATCATGGTCAGAGCCCATGCTACACGTATTGCGCCCTGCAGGAGAGGGCCTCGGGAAGGGTTTCGAGTGCGCCTTGAGACGCGATTTCGAATCGGCCTTGTGACCCTGATGCGGGTGGCCCACACGACCGACGGTTAAGCCGGCGCGACCCCACCTAGCTGACGTCGTGCTTGGTATAACTCCACCGTTTCCAGAATCGTACGTGCCACCTATTGTCTGGGAAACCGGCTTCGGAACCCCCGCTAAGGAATAGCTCCACTCTGAGTGGAGCTGTAAGCAGTAAATGGAAGATGGGCGGACAGCAGCCTGTCTGGGTGTCAGACAAACCGGTCTAGAACGAGGAGCTGCGTTGCGCCATGGCCTGCTCGGGAGTGAGAAGGCCGGCTTTTACCTTGGCTCGCTGCCGTTTGCCCAGAAGCGAGCAGAGGACACAGTATTTTGCCGGGCCCGGACGGTTGCTAATATCTCTGCCACAGATCTCACATGTCTTGACCCATCCGTGACGGCTGTACGGGGAGTCGAGGCCTAGTTCGTGACCCCTGGCCATTCTGGATCATCGCCTCCAACTGCACCAACGGCTGTGCTGCAGCCATTTTCTCGTGGCTTACTCTACCTGCTGATTCGGGCCATGTCAAGTAGTTTTACTGATTCTTAACCAACCTGCTCGAAAATGGGGAGAGAAGCACTGGGATGACATGTATTGGTAAAGTAAACCCTTTGACTTGCACTCCACCGAAAACGAAGGGCACCGCTCCTGCCCAAAACGGCAGCAAGTGGGCGTAGCCCGATTCCCCAGGGACTTCCATGGTGAAGTTTGTTGTTGGGAGAACCGATAAGGGGATTGTAGAGCACTGCCCTTGAGTTGGCTAGCCCTCCTCGCCTGGCAGGGTGTCCTGTCGGCCGGCCGCGAGGCGGAGGAATGACGACGAGTGGGGAACACGCCCGCCGGCGCGCACCCGTACGCGTATGGGGGGCGTGGTAGTCTGGCACGGTTCATAGGGGGAGATGGGGATTCCAAAGTGAGCCAGCCATACGAACGCCTCCGAGTCAACTGGGGTTGGGTGGACGAAGTGATCCAGGCTCTGGCCGTCATTTTGGAGTTGCGGGATCTGGAGACGGGAGGGCATACCCAAAGGGTGGCCTACCTGTCCTGGTCCATCGGCGAGCAGATGGGCCTGGACTCGAACCAGCTGGTGGAACTGCGCCGCGTGGCGTATCTGCACGATCTGGGCAAGATTGCCATACCTGATCGGGTCCTACTCAAGCCTCAACGCCTGACCCCTTACGAGTGGGAGATTGTGCGCCGGCACCCCACGGCCAGCTATCTCATTGCGAGTAGCCTACCGGGCCTCTCTAGTGACGTTTTGAACGCGGTTTTGCACCACCACGAGCGTTGGAACGGACAAGGATATCCCTCCGGGCTGGCGCGGGATCAAATCCACTGGGCGGCTCGCATTTTCGCCGTGGCAGATAGTGTCGACGCGATGGTGGCCGGACGGGTATACCAGCAGGCGCGTCCATTGGTGCAAGCCCAGCAGGAGATCAGAGAGCTGTGTGGAGATCTGTACGATCCTGAGGTAGTGGGCGCGTTCTTGCGCCTACCAGAAGAGGTTCTCGACCAGTGGGGAAAGGAACCGAACTGGACGCCGCTCGCGCAGGCATTGTACAATCTGCTCAGTGTGACCTCAGGCACAAAGACAGACCCAGCTGTGCCGCGACTGGGTCAGGAAGACCTGCTCGCCCTGGAACAGGTGGTCGAGCGGTATCGGCAGGAGACGGCACAAGAGTTCAACTTGCAGGGGCGGCGACGACTCTACCGGTGAGTCGGGCGGGACGATTGTACCCAGGGTAACAAAGCACTTACATCTTTTGGCTATGGAGAGATCAAGTTGCAGAGTCTAGCATGGCTCGGCGGGGCTGCGGTGGCTATCGCTGGCGCGGCGTTCGCCATCCAAGTGATTGTTTTGGCTCTTCGAGTACATCGTTTGCGCCGGAAAGCCCAGATCATCCCTACGTCGCTCGAACGGCAGTACCGCCAGGAACTCAAAGTAGTGCTTCTTCTAGCAACGGGGATTGGCATCGGTTTGGCCGTTACTCTCGTTCAACGGTAGGGATGATTTGCCGAAGCCCGTGTCTTGCGGCTACAACCCCAAAGGTTTGCGGGCGGTTCCGGGGTCAACCCGGGAAAACTTCCACCTGATCGCCTTTGGCCCAGGCCCAGGCCATGGCCGGGGTGTTGTACGCATAGCCGAGGTTACCCCAGGTGTCTACTACGATCACCCCGGCATCTACGCCCACCTCTCGTGCTTGGTCGATGACATGGCGAGCTGCTCGCATCGCATCTTGCGTCTTGAGCTGTTCGACGACGCGCCGGGTGAGACTCAAGCGAATGATCCCTTCGCCGTGACCGGTGGCAGAGGCTGCTCCAGTGGCCGCGGCGTATGTACCTGCTCCCATGATAGGGGTGTCACCTATCCGTCCCGGCAGCTTGAGGGAGATTCCCCCCGTTGAGGTGGCGGCAGCGACGCGGCCAAGACGATCTACCGCTACTGCTCCCACGGTGGAATAGTGAGACGTCGAGCCCTCAGGCCCTGTGCCCGTCGACCCCGCGGTGGATAACTCGGCCTTGCTCAAGCGCTGCCAGTAGGGCACCGGCGTCTGTCCCGAGCGAAGTCGCTCCTTCTCCCGCCGCCAGCGTTCCAAACGTTCAGAAGGGATGGGGTTGTACGGGGGAACGCCACGGCTGCGAGCAAACCTTTCCGCCCCAGTACCGACCAGCAGAAGATGATCGGTCTGCTCCATGACCAGCCGGGCAACATCCACGGGGTGACGCGTGTTCTGCAGGGCTCCGACCGCGCCGAAGCCTCCCTCTCCTGTGGCTACGGCAGCATCGAGTTCCGCCTGGCCGTCCAGGTTGAGCACGGCTCCGGTGCCGGCATTGAACACGGGGTCATCCTCCAGGACCCGTACGGCGGCCAGTACTGCTTCCAATGCTGACGCTTCTCTCTCATCGCCGTCTGACCGTAACACCGCCATACCGGCTTGAACCGCTCGCAACACGCCTTGCTGGCAGGCGGCCGTCTGCGAAATCCGTCCCGCTCCCCCATGCACCACAACCGCAGGTATCATGGCCGTACCTGATTCTCCTTTGTTCGTACCCCAAATCCGCACCCCGAGAAGGGAAGGGGACGCCCCGGGCGGACGTCCCCACGGTGATTCCCGGATCAACCCAGCCAGTTGAAGAGAGGAGCAAAGACCAACGATACGATGGCCATCAACTTGATCAGGATGTTCATGGATGGGCCGGCCGTATCCTTGAACGGATCGCCTACCGTGTCACCTACGACCGCCGCGGCATGAACGGGCGTTCCCTTGCCGCCGAAATGGCCCGCCTCGATGTACTTCTTGGCGTTATCCCAAGCTCCGCCTGCGTTGGCCATCTTGATGGCGAGCAGTACGCCGGTGATGTTTGCCCCCGCCAGAAGCCCGCCGAGTGCTTCCTTACCCAACACCGACCCGACGACGAGCGGTGCCACGACCGCCATGATGCCCGGAACGAGCATCTGGTGAAGGGCTGAGGAGGTGCTGATGGAAACGCAGCGGGCGTAATCGGGCCGTGCCTTGCCTTCCATGAGGCCTTTGATCTCACGGAACTGGCGGCGGACCTCCTCGATCATCTGGAAGGCGGCACGTCCTACGGCTCGCATCGCCATGGAGGCGAACAGGAACGGCAACATACCGCCGAGGAAGAGCCCGACGATCACTTTCGAGTTCAGCAAGTCGATGGTCTTCAAACCGGCGACTTGTGAATAGGCGCTAAACAGGGCAAGGGCGGTCAAGGCAGCCGAGCCAATAGCGAAGCCCTTGGCGATAGCGGCTGTGGTGTTGCCCACCGAGTCCAGCGTATCCGTGATTTCACGCACCTTCTTGTCCATCCCGGCCATCTCGGCGATTCCACCGGCGTTGTCGGAGATGGCGCCGTAATTATCCACGGAGACCGTGATTCCTGTCGTCGCCAGCATTCCGACCGCGGCAATGGCGATTCCGTACAGGCCGGCCCACATGTAGGAGATCCAGATGGCGACGCCGATCAGGATGACCGGTACGGCGGTGCTCCCCATGCCCAGGGCCAGTCCCTCGATGATGGTGGTGGCGGCGCCCGTCTGGGAAGACTCAGCCAAACGTTGCACCGGCTTGTAGTCGGCAGAGGTGTAGTACTCTGTGAGGATACCGATCACTACGCCAACGATCACGCCGGAAGCGATGGCTCCGAAGATGCCCCAAACATGCTCCGGGATGAGCCAGCGGGTCAGGAAGTAGCTGGCGATCAGTACTAGCACGGCTGCACCCGTCGTGCCGTTGCGCAGGGCCAGGCGGGGATTGTCGTTGGCTCCGGTGCGGACGGTGAAGGATGCCAGGATGGAAGCCACGATCCCCACCGCCGACAGCAGTAGCGGTAAGGTGAGGTGACCGATGGTACCTGTGCCATTGAGCAACATCGCTGAACCGAGGGCGAGCGTGGCGATGATCGAGCCGACATAGGACTCGAACAGGTCGGCGCCCATGCCGGCGACGTCGCCCACGTTATCGCCCACGTTATCCGCGATTACTGCAGGGTTGCGAGGGTCATCTTCTGGAATACCTGCCTCTACTTTGCCTACCAGGTCAGCCCCGACGTCGGCCGCCTTGGTGTAAATTCCGCCGCCGACACGGGCAAACAGAGCGATGCTGCTTGCGCCGAGTCCGAAGCCATTGATGATCTGGAAAGTAATCGGATCTGCGGGGTTAGCAAACAAGAAGTAGACAACGGCCAGGCCGACCAGGCCCAGCCCAACAACGGACATGCCCATAACCGAGCCGCCGGCGAAAGCCACGCCCAAAGCCTGGTTCATGCCTTTTTGGGCGGCCGTGCTGGTGCGCATGTTGGCTCGCGTGGCCGCTTGCATGCCGATGAACCCGGCCAACCCCGAGCAGATGGCACCCAGGGCGAAAGGAATGGCCGTCACCGGTTGCATGGCTTCTGCGGGGGTGAACCGGCCCACCAGGAAAATGAACAGACCCACAGCGACGACGAACACGACCAGGGTGCGGTACTCCCGCATCAAGAACGCCATGGCACCCTCGTGGATGGCCTCGCCGATCTCACGGACCTTCTCGTTACCCGCATCCGACCGCGTCACCCGGAGGAACTGGTAACCCGCAAACAGCAAGGCGAGTAGGCCGGCCGCCAGAGTCCAGGCAGCTGCCTGCCGTCCCTGAGCGCTTTGCTCCGGGGTTACGGTGGTCGGAGAGGGCGTCGGCGCCTCAGCCGGAGCAGCAGCGGTAGCCGGCACCGTTTCGGCTGTGCTCACAGAAGTGTCAGTTGCCGGTGCCGTCTCGCCGGGCAGCGTCAGCCTCAAGCTGGGTTCAGTGCTGGTCGAGTCTTGTCCCATGACTCCTTCTGCCCGTACACTGGTGACGCTACTAAGCAGACCGCCGACCAGCCAGCCGAGAACCACTCCTCCCAGGATCAATGCCGCTGTCCAAGTCCACAACCGTTGTCTGTACTTTGTCTTGCGCTGCCGGTTGCTCAGGCCGAGCTTGACCGGCCACGAACTGATTTCGTTTACCCTGGCCGACATGGTGACACCTCGATCTAAACGTAGTTGGGAATTGAGCTCGGATTGTGCCTGTAAGAAACCAATCTAGTCATTCCACACGTGCAACCCTTCGTTGCGGATCCCTAGGGGAACCCCAGCCCTGGATTCAGCTCCTCCGTCCGCCCCCCCTTGAGAGAAGTCCCACATCACAACGGGTGCGACAATCCATCCTGGCACTTGGCTCCCCGCCTGGCCAATTGTTGTCCCGCCAGGTCGATTCTCGCCCCGCTTTCTACTTCTTCGCTTTACTGTTCCTACTTCCTGCTAGCCAGGACTTGGAATCCCACGACTGGTGGCAACGAAAAACAGGCTGCCGGCTGCCTCTGAAAAGGAGGGGCCGGCAACCTGCCTGCGTCTGGACAGGGCGAGGTACGCTCGTTCTTTCTCCAGGTCACTTCTTGTCCCGCGTATTCACGCCGGTGAACACTCAGGCAAGGATTTTCTCGATCTCCTCCAGGTCAGCGGTGGAAAGGGTGACGTCTGCTGCTTTCACGTTTTCGTCGATCTGCTCTGGACGGGTGGCGCCGATAATGGTGCTGGACACCTCCGGCCGGCGCAAAATCCAGGCCAACGCCAGTTGCGCCAGGGTAAGTCCAAGGCGTTCGGCAACTGGCTGCAATCGCTGTACTTTCGCCAGCACCGGCCCTTGCAGCAGCCAGTTCATAAACATGTTGGAGTTGGGATCGGTGGCACGGCTTCCTGCGGGAGGGGCCTGTCCGGGCTTGTACTTGCCGGTCAGAACCCCCTGTGCCAGGGGTGAGTAGACGATCAGCCCCAATCCGTAACGGGCGCACGTGGGCATGACTTCCGCTTCGATATCCCGTTGCAGCATGTTGTAATGAGGCTGGTTTGACACCAGCGGGTGCAGGTGAAGCTGGCGGGAAACCTCCATGGCCTCGGCAATCCGGGACGCGCTCCATTCGCTCACCCCGGCGTACAGGATCTTGCCCTGGCGAATCAGGTCATCCAGCGCCAGGAGCGTTTCCTCGAGGGGGGTCTCCGAATCGTACCGATGGCACTGGTACAGGTCTATGTACTCGACACCAAGACGCTTGAGGCTGGCGTTGCATTGTTCGACCACGTGCTTGCGCGATAGGCCGCGGTCGTTAGGACCCTCCCCCATCGGGAAGTAGACCTTCGTGGCCAGCACATATGACTCTCTGGGGAATGGGCGCAAAGCCTCACCCACTACCTCCTCGGCAGCGCCCCGGTTGTAGGCATTGGCTGTATCGAAGAGGTTGATGCCCAGTTCATACGCGTGCCGGATGGAACGAATCGCCGTTTCCTTGTCGACCGAGCCTCCGAATGTCAGCCAGCTTCCCAACGAGATGGAGCTAACCCGTACCCCCCAGCGACCCAAATGGCGATACTGCATAGTCCTTGTGAACCTCCCTGAGAGCGACGTTGAGCGTATAAGCGAGGAACCAGTGGGCGCCGGCCGCAACCGGCCACTGGCAGCTTGCTGCCGGCATTAAAGTTAGCAGATTTCCGTGCACCTTCCTGTCGCCCACATGACAAGATGCGGCCCCGAGCGAAGAAGCTCTCGCTGCCGCTGCTGAAATCGCCTCTGATTGCCATCAGGGCAGATTTCACCATGGCCACAGGCGAGCGGACCGAAAGGTGCCACGGCTGCTCCAGGTTGTGGGGGGACACCAGAGCGCGGCTGGTACACCCTGCTGCGGTGGGTGGTTGGGTGAGGATGAAAGTAGGAGGGAAAAGAGGGGTTGAGGGCGTAGTTGGAGTGGGGTGTCCATATCCCCGACCCGGGCCGGTCAGCAGCGCTGCAGATCGAGTCGAGTCAGGAGAAAGTGGAGCGCACGCGTTCCACGTTGGCTTCAGAGACGTTCGCGGAGGAGTGACACACATGCCGTATGTTCAGTGCCTCACCAATCAACTGGTGACGACCACAGCCATGCAGGCCTGGAAGGCCGGGGTGGCGGAAGCCCTGGCGCAGGTGGCTGGCAAACCGGAGAAGTATCTATTTGTGTCCATCCAGAGTCCTGGATCTGATAGGGTCGTCCCTGCCTCAGTCACAGGAGAGAACGCCAATGCCCCGAATCGGCCAGGGCTAGCACTATTTGTCGGAGGCCAGGATGCCCCCGGCGCCGTCATCCGGCTCAGTCTGATCGGGAAGTTGAGCCGGGAGCAGAAAGCAGAACTAACCCGCAGGCTTTGCCGGCTGTGCGAAGAACACCTGAACGTGCCGCCGGCCGGAGTGTACGTCATTGTGGAATCCGTAGAAGCGGAAGATTGGGGCTGGAACGGCGAGTTGTTCGGCTGAGCCAGGGAGGGGCAGAGGGGCGGACGATGAAGACGCACACCACGTACTTTGTAATGAACACCCGGAAACGGCAGGAGATCATCGATATCACCGACCGGCTGCTGGACTTCCTCAGCGAGCATCCCGTCGAAGAGGGGCTCATGCTGGTCAGCGCCATGCACATTACGGCTTCTGTGTTCGTCAACGATCACGAAGCGGGGCTTTGGCAAGATATCCAGGACTGGCTCGAGGGGACGATTGCCCCTTGGGATCACCATCCGGCACCGCAGCGGCAGGATGATTACTTGCACAATCGCACGGGAGAGGACAATGGCGCCGCCCATCTGCGGAGTCTAGCCCTAGGGCACGAGGTCATCCTGCCCATCACCCAGGGCAAGCTGGACCTGGGGCCATGGCAGCGGGTCTTCTACGGCGAATGGGATGGCCAACGGCCCAAGCGCATCGTCGTCAAGATCCTTGGTGAGTAGACCCGCTGGAGCGAGACTCAACGGGTGGCCCGGGGACAGGAGGTGTGGCCGCATAGCTGTCTGGCCAGGCGGCAGGCGGTAGGTGTGGCCGCCAGTCCCCCCTGGGCGGTTTCGCGCCATTCGACTGGCAGCAGCCGGCCTACCTGGCCCATAGCATCGATGACTTCGTCTGCCGGCAAGGGCAGGCGCACTCCGGCCAAGGCCAGGTCGGCCATGACCAGGGCTACGGCCGCGAAGCCGGCGTTCCGGTAGATGCAGGGGATCTCGACGAGCCCAGCGACCGGGTCACAGATCAGGCCGAGCGAGTTTTGGAGCACCAGCCCCACCGCGGAGGCGACAGCCTCCGGTGAACCGCCACCCATCTCGGCTGCTGCCCCCGCCGCCATGGCTGCTGCCGACCCCACTTCTGCCTGGCAACCCCCGGCTGCGCCGGAGAGCGTCGCCCGGTTGCCGATGACCAGGCCGATCAGTCCGGCTGTAAAAAGGGCCTGGACCACCGCCTCGGATGGCAAGCCAAGGGTCTCCGCGGCGGTTAGCAGTACCGCTGGGACGATTCCGGAGGAGCCGGCGGTGGGCGTGGCGACGACCCGGCCCATCGCTGCGTTCACCGACACAATGGCGATCGCCCGGCGGGCTGCCAGGAAAACGGAACGGCCGGCGAGAGTAGGACGTTGGTGTTGACGTTCCCTTTCCGCCAGCAGGTGGCCTACCGGCCCGGTCAAACCCGAACGGGAGTACAGGCCAGGTTGGCAGCCTTGCTCGATGCTGGCCTGCATCACGGCCAGTCGCAGATTCATGTCGGCCGTGATCTCCGCCGTTGGGCGGCCGGACTCCTGAGCTTCGTATTCCAAAGCCAGGTCCGACAGACGCAGCCCTCGCCGGATCGCGATGGCCACGGCCTGGTCTAGCGACCGGACGGGTGTGCGCAGGGTGTTGTCGGAGTCCAAGCGAGCATCCCTCCGTAGCCTGTCTCTACGACGGCCACCCAATCCACGCTGCTCAATTGGCGGACCTGTTCCGTCAGGATGATAGGGATCGGTTGGTCGGTGGTGATCACCATCAGTGCTTGTCTGCCCCGGCCTTTTCGCCCCAGCGACATCTGGCTCAAATTGATGCCGGCACGGGCCAATGCCATCGCCACCTGGGCGACTACACCCGGCCGGTCTCGATGAAAGACCAGCAGGGTAGGCTGATCCGCCGCAAACGAGACGGGAAACCCGTTGATTTGGCGCACCTCGATGCTTCCACCTCCGACCGAAACCCCCAGCATGTCTACGGCGGGAGGCGTCTCTGGGAGGTCATCTGCCGGCGCAGGGGCGGGCCACACCTGCAGACGGATACTGGTAGGCGGAAGGTTCTGTTGTTCCAGATCCGCTCGATCCCCGGTCTCCCACTGAACGACCAGTCCAGCCTGGGCAGCGAGCTGATCCGCTTCTCGCAGGCGGGGATCGTCGGGGGCCAAGCCCAGCAGGCCTCCGAGTAAGGCCAGGTCTGTTCCATGGCCTCGCGCGGTAGCAGCGAGTGACCCATATAGCGTTGCGCGCACCAGCCCGGGCTGGGCCTGTGGGTGTTGGTGGGCGAGGGCACCCGCCAGCACATTACGAGCAACGCGTCCCAGCCGGGCGGGACCCGCTGTGTGGGAGCTGGATGGCCCGATCATCACTGGGCCGATGATGTCGAAAATCGAGCGGTAATGTGCACTCATATCAGTTAAGTTCCCCTGGGGGAGGTGTCATACTCTTGCGACGGGGGAACCTGCGTCGTTACAAGCATTGTGCCCGTGACGAGCTCGAGCCCAGAATCGCTCCCAGCGTCTCGCTGTGCGAGGCTTCCATGATCAACAGATTACCAGCCGGTGGGGGCCGCCAATGCTGCCGCTCACCGCGGCGCCGGTGAACTGTGCAAATGTACCGTCCCTGCCAGCGGTGCTGGGGAACGCTCCCCGTTGGCCAGTGAACATTTTCTTGCTGGCCATTGCGCCGCTGGGCCATGGTTCGGCCTTGCCTCCCACTCTTGTCTATGATGCCATCGCTTTGTATATCACGGGGTCTAGCTGAGCGCGCTTGCTTGACCGCTGGTTTGGACGAGAGGGGTGACAAGTGGGGGGCGGTGTCCGAGGTCCGGCCGAAAAAGTGGGGCACCGGTGTCCCGGGTTGGGCGGCGACGGGGCGTAAAGTGAGACGCTGCCGTCCCGTCATGGGAAGTGGGGCGCTGGTGCCCCAGGTTGGGAGTCGAAAGTGGAGCGGGAATGGGCCAGGTCGAGGGGCGCAAGTGGTGCAGCGGTGCCCCAGGTTGCGGTAGTGTCAGTGGTCAAGAGCGAAAACGGAGGAGAAGGAAGGGGCTAAGAGCCAGAAGGGGGGCGGTGTCCCAGGTCCGGCCGAAAAAGTGGGGCACCGGTGTCCCGGGTTGGGCGGCGACGAGGCGCAAAGTGAGACGCTGCCGTCCCGTCATGGGAAGTGGGGCGCTGGTGCCCCAGGTTGGGAGTCGAAAGTGGAGCGGGAATGGGCCAGGTCGAGGAGGGCGAGTGGTGCAGCGGTGCCCCAGGTTGCGACGACGCATACCATCCACCCATATTGTGATAAAAACACCCGGGCCAGTCTGACGGGCGGGCTGGGGTGCGCTTAGGAATGTCCCCCAGCCAACCTACGGCGGAGAAGTTGTGCGTGCTGCACAAAGTCTTGAGATACGCCAGGTGCGCGAAGCAGCGGTTGGGCGGCGAATAACACGGGATTGGGCATTGTATGGCGACGTTAGGAGGAAAGATGTCAGCCGAGCAGTTCAACAAGAATTTTCCTGCCAAGAAGGAATATGGGATAGTGTGAAGAAGTACTCCTATCGTGCCCCCCCTTCAACAGAAGGGGTTACCCCAGGATGGTATCTCGTCTGGGCTCGCTTCCGAGCCTGCGGGGTGGTGGCCGCCCACGGGATACCATCCTGGCCCCCCAAAGCCCTCGAGTTCCTTCCTTCTCTAACCCGCGGTCTACCACAGTTTCTCTCCGAAAAGGAGAACGGTATGGATGGACTTACCGGCGTCAGCCAGTAACCGCCTGTCAGTACCTGCTCAATATGTAAAATCTTCCGTGAGATCAAACAGAGGAAACCCCCCTTCTTATATTCTTGCTTTGGACCAGGGGACTAGTAGCAGCCGAGCTATTGTCTTCGAGCTGTCTACCATTGCCTCGGGTCACCCGGCTCAGCTTTTCATTCGACCTGTGGCCGTCTCCCAGCAGCCTTTGCATCAGCACTACCCGCAACCAGGGTGGGTCGAGCATGATCCGGAAGAGATCTGGACCACGCAAGTGTCTACCGCTCGGGAGGCAGTCGCCCGGGCCGGCGTGGAACCGGATCGGATCGCCGCAATAGGGATTACTAACCAGCGGGAGACCACCGTCGTTTGGGAGCGGGAAACAGGACGGCCGGTGCATCGGGCCATCGTGTGGCAGGATCGCCGGACGGCAGATTGGTGCCGGGCGTGGCAAGCAAGCCACCCCGATAAAGGCGAGTGGGTGCGCCAGCGGACCGGATTGGTACTTGACCCATACTTTGCGGGTTCGAAGCTACGCTGGCTGCTGGACCATGTGGACAGGCTCCGCCAGGAGGCGGCCCAGGGTCGCCTCTGCTTCGGTACGGTCGATTCCTGGTTGCTGTTTCGATTGACCGGTGGGCGAGTTCATGCGACCGATCCCAGCAATGCTTCGAGGACTCTTCTATTCAACATTCACTCGCTGCAGTGGGATGACGACCTCATGGAGGCTCTGGGGATCGGTGGATCGACCGTCGTCAGCATGTTGCCGCAAGTCCTTCCTAGCGCAGGCTCCTTCGGGTGCACCGACTCGGCGCTGTTTGGGTGTTCTCTGCCCATTACGGGTATGATCGGCGACCAGCAAGCAGCCTTCTTTGGCCAGGGGTGTCTACAGCCTGGCATGGCCAAGAGCACGTACGGCACGGGCTGCTTCGTGTTGATGAACACCGGCGGGCGCCCGATGTTGCGGCCGGCCGGCGGGAGTTCCAATGGATTATTAGCCACCGTGGGCTGGCAGTTGGGCAACGAGCCTGCAGTCTACGCGTTGGAAGGATCGGTTTTCATCGGCGGTGCGGCGGTGCAGTGGCTGCGCGATGGCCTTGGCATCATTCGGCGTTCCCAGGACGTGGAGGCCCTGGCCCGGACCGTCAAGGACAACGGCGGAGTGTATTTCGTGCCTGCCCTGACTGGCCTTGGCACGCCTTACTGGGATCCATACGCCAGGGGGACCATCATAGGGATCACGCGGGGCACGACCGCGGGACACCTGGCTCGGGCGACCCTCGAAGCCATTGCCTTCCAGGTGGGCGATGTGCTGTCCGCAATGGAACGCGAAGCGGCGTTGGAAGTACCAGAGTTACGGGTGGACGGGGGAGCGGCTGTCGACGACTTGTTACTTCAATTCCAGGCAGACATTTTGGGGCGGCCGGTGTTGCGTTCCCAGATAGCGGAAACGACCGCTGTGGGGGCAGCTTTGCTGGCGGGAGTGGGTGCGGGGCTATGCCAGCCCGAAGACGCGTTTTGGTCGTGGCAATTGGACCGCCGGTTCGAACCAGCCATATCAGTCGCCCAGAGAGAGCGACTTTATGCGGAGTGGCACCGGGCAGTAGCGCGAGCGCAACAGTGGGCGGTGGAGGGGGAAAGTGGGTAGCGAATGCAAAGCAGGAAAGGACTGTTGGATGTCGAATGGATTGGCACGGTGGAAGCAGGAAGAGGTAGCGCGGGCAACAAGGTTTGAGAAGAGATGAGGAGGTACACACATGCACGTGAGTTTGCGGGAAGCAGGTTGGCGAGGGATCCTGCCGTCCCTGGTGTTGGCCGCAGCTTTGCTCGTGGCCGGCCTGGCGCCGGCAGCTTCGTGGTCGAGTGTCTTTGCCGCAAGCGCCGGCACGCTGCGAGTAGGAATGGTGACCGATATCGGCGGCATTGACGATAAGAGCTTCAACGCCACCAGCTGGGAAGGGGTTGCCCGGGCCATTCGGGAACTGAAAATCGACGGCCGCTACCTGGAGTCGCAGCAGCAGACCGATTATGCCAAAAACTTGCAGGAGTTTATCGCACAAAAGTACGACATGGTCATCACAGTCGGCTTCCTGCTGGGGGACGCTACGGCGGATTTCGCTCGACGCAATCCCAACACAAAGTTTGCCATCGTGGATTTTTCCTATCAGGAGAATCTCCCCAATGTCCTGGGGTTGACGTTCGCAACGGATCAGGCAGCCTTCCTGGCCGGATATCTGGCGGCCGGCATGACAAAGACCGGCATCGTGGCTACGTTCGGTGGCATCTCTATTCCGCCGGTAACCGTCTTCATGGATGGTTTTGAGGCTGGCGTGAAGTATTTCAACCAGGTGCACAAGACCAACGTACGGGTACTGGGGTGGGACGGAAAAGCCCAAAAAGGGTTGTTTGTCGGCAACTTCGAAAGCACGGACGACGGTCGGCGGATGGCCGAGTCCCTCTTTGACGAGGGCGCGGACATCATTATGCCGGTGGCAGGCCCGGTGGGATTGGGTGCGGCGGCCGCGGCCAAGGCTCGCAACAAGATGTTCGTCGGCGTGGACACCGACTGGTATGTCAGTGCGCCGGAGTTTCGCAGCGTCTACTTGACCAGCGTAGTCAAGAAAATGGATGTGGCGGTGTTTGAGTCAATCAAGCTGGTCCAAGAGGGGAAGTTCCGGGGCGGCACATATGTTGGCACTTTGTCCAACGGCGGAGTCGATATCGCTCCCTATCACGATTACGCCAGTCGGGTGCCGGCCTGGCTCAACCAGGAGCTGCAACAGGTGCGCCAGAAGTTGGTCCGGGGTGAGATCAGCACGGCGGCGGTTCTCGGGCTCCGCTAACCGGATCGCAGGGTGAGTCTATCGAGTCAACGGTAGGCGGGCGTGTCCGCGTTCATCAGGGGGACACGCGGCCGGTCAAGGAGGGTGCCGGTAGACCAGGACGCTGGCCAACAGCCGGCACCCTCGCGCGTTGATCACTGATGTCGTATGGAGGTACACCATGGAAGAAGCTGGTTCACTACCACCATCTGCCAAGCCGGCGGGGCTGCCCGCCAGCCAGGCACTGGAACAACGACCGCCGTCGCCTCCGCCTGTCTTGCAGTTACGGCAGATCGTCAAACGGTTCCCGGGAGTCTTGGCCAACGACCATATCGACCTAGACCTTCATCGGGGGGAGATCCTGGCGATTCTGGGGGAGAACGGGGCTGGGAAGACCACCTTGATGAACATCCTGTATGGTCTGCTGCCGCCTGACTCTGGCAGCATCCGGGTACGAGGCGAGGAAGCACGGTTCACTGGCCCGGCCGATGCGATTGCCCGTGGTATCGGCATGGTTCATCAGCACTTTATGCTGGTACCCGTGATGACGGTGGCCGAAAACGTCATGCTGGGCCAGGAAGAAGTCCACCATGGGTTCTTTCTCAACCGCGAACAAGTCGCTCGCAAAATCGCCGATATCTCGCAGCGCTACGGCTTGTCCGTGGACCCGTCGGCCCGGATCGAGGAGCTGCCGGTGGGGATTCAGCAGCGAGTAGAGATCGTGAAACTGCTCTACCGGCAAGCTGACATCCTGATTCTGGACGAACCGACGGCGGTCTTGACCCCTCAAGAAGTCATGGAGTTCTTCCGCATTCTCCGCAGTCTGGCGGCCGCCGGCCACTCCTTGCTATTCATCACTCACAAACTGAAAGAGGCCCTGGAGCTGGCTGACCGCATCATGGTGTTGCGGCAGGGACGAGTGGTTGGCACGGTGCGGCCCGGCGAGGTCAACGAGAGCACGCTGGCCCAGATGATGGTGGGCCGCGAGGTGGAGCTGGTGGTTCAAAAGGAGCCAGCTCATCCCGGCGAAGCGCTCCTAGAGGTAGAGAACCTCTGGGTGGAGAATGAACAGGGGCTGCCGGCGGTGCGCGGGGTCAGCCTGCAGGTTCATGCCGGCGAGATCGTCGGTGTGGCTGGGGTAGAGGGAAACGGCCAGATCGAGCTGATGGAGGCGATTGCCGGCTTGCGTTCCCCCATGAATGGGACGATTCGGCTCGGGGGGCAAGAGTGCCGGGGGGCGACTCCCCGCCAGCTGTTGGAACGAGGGGTTGCCTACATTCCGGAGGACCGGCAGCGGGATGGTCTCGTTTTGCCGTTTCCCATCGAGGACAACCTGGTACTCAACACCTATTACCGGGCTCCCGCCTCCCGCCGGGGCTGGCTGGACCGGCGGTCCATTCGCCAAACTGCTGAGCGCCTCAAAGAGCTGTTCGACATCCGGGCCGGATCCGTATCGACGCCGGTACAAGCGCTGTCCGGAGGCAACCAGCAGAAGGTGATCGTGGCGCGGGAGCTGTCCCGCCCGATCCGGCTACTGCTAGCCGTGCAGCCCACCCGCGGCCTCGACGTGGGATCGATCGAATACATCCACCAGCGGATCGTTCAAGCCAGAGATGGCGGTTGTGGAATCCTGATCGTCTCCACCGAATTGGACGAGATCCTTGCTCTCTCTGATCGCATCGTTGTCTTATTCCGCGGCCAGGTGGTGGGGGTGTTGGACGCAGCCGAGGCGACCCGGGAGAGGTTGGGACTTTTGATGGCGGGGGTGGCAGCATGAGCACACGACCGGAAGTCCAAGGCGACACCCCTGCCGTGTCAGGCAAGCGTCGAGGAGTAGGCGCTTGGGTACAACAGGGGGCCGTGCCCGTGCTGGCGGTGGTTACCGGCCTTCTGGTCGGCGCCATCATCATCATTGCTACCGACCAGAACGTGATTGACGCCTGGGCAAGGATCGGATCACAGCCGGGTGCGGTGTTCGTCGCGATGTGGCAGAGCATCCGCCAGGCGTACCAGTCGCTGTTCGAGGGGGCGTTGGGAAGTAGCTACGCCATTTCCGAGAGCCTGGTGGCGGCGACGCCATATATCTTCGGCGGGCTGGCGGTAGCCGTCGGGTTTCGGGCCGGCTTGTTCAATATTGGTGCGGAAGGCCAGATCCTGATGGGCGCCCTGGCCTCGGTCTGGGTGGGCTACGCAGTTCACGGGCTGCCGCTGGGAGTGCATACGTTGCTGGCCCTGCTGGCGGGTGCAGCGGCGGGTGGCTTGTGGGCAGCGATCCCCGGCTACCTCAAAGCTCGCACCGGGGCGCATGAAGTGGTCAACACCATCATGCTCAACTATGTGGCCTTCCGCTTGAGCGACTGGCTCATCAACGGGCCGATGAAGCGACCGGGCTGGTCGCCGATTACGCCCGAGGTGCTGCCTTCTGCGTACTTGCCCCGGCTCTTTGCTGAACCCCTGCGCCTTCACGTTGGGTTCTTGTTGGCGCTGGCAGCGGCGGTCGCCGTCTACTACCTGCTCTTCCGCTCTACTCTCGGTTTCGAGCTGCGCAGCGTGGGAGCCAATCCGCATGCGGCACGGGTGGCCGGTATGGCGGTTGGACGCGCCTACGTGCTGGCCATGCTCTTGAGCGGCGGCCTGGCCGGCCTGGCTGGAAGCAGCCAGGTTCTAGGGGTTGACCACTGGGTGGGCCAGGGCTTTTCGGCCGGCTATGGCTTTGACAGCATCGCCCTGGCATTGTTGGGCAAAAGCCATCCGGCTGGTGTCGTGGCTGCGGCCCTGCTATTCGGAGTGCTGCGCAGCGGCGCCACACGGATGCAGTCGGTGGCTGGAATCCCCATCGACATCGTGACCATCATTCAGGCGCTGGTGATCGCCTTCGTGGCCGCAGAAGCGCTGGTGCGGGGGTTGTATCGACTGCGGTCCACGGGGTGGGGTTCAGCGGAGCTCTTTACCAGGGGGTGGGGACGATGATTGCTGGCGAACCGAAACCGACCGCGGCGGAGCCGCGCAGGCTGCCGACCGAGGCGGCCAAGCACGGCCGGCTCGCACTAGCCCCCCTGGTGGCCGCGGTGCTGGTTTTGCTGACCATCGCTGTCGGTTTCCTGCGCACGTCCCCCGGCGGAGAGGCGGTTTTCGGGCTCGGCGCCGGCTGGTCCGGGCAGACGCTCTCACCTCTCACTGTGCCTGTGAACGTGGTTCTCTACGTCAGCCTCTTCCTGGTGGCCGGACTGGCGGTGGCCCGAGTCATGGGGCGGATTCGTTCCGACGGCTGGGTGATTGGCCTCTCCTTCCTGGTACTAGTAGCTAGCTTTCTGACCTGGGCTACGGCCGGTCAATCCCTCAACCTGCTGGGGATGCTGCAGGCGACGTTGGTGCGGGCCGTCCCTATTACGTTGGCCGCCCTCAGCGGGGTGATGAGCGAGCGGTCGGGAGTCGTCAATATCGCTATCGAGGGCATGATGCTGGGCGCCGCCTTCACCTCCGTGGTAGCCAGTGCGGTCACAGGAAGCTTGCTGGTGGGGGTGGGGGTGGCGGTGGTCACCGGCGCTCTCCTCGCGTGGGTTCACGGGGTGCTGGCCATTCGCTATCGGGTAGACCAGATCGTCAGTGGCACCGTCATCAACATCTTCGCCACAGGGATGACCAGCTACCTTAGTGCCCGTTTCCTGCAACACATCGCCTGGCTCAATAATGCCGGCACCTTTCCCAACCTGGCGATACCAGGGCTTTCTCGTATTCCGGTGATCGGGCCGCTGTTGTTTTCCGGTAACGTGTTCTTTTTCGCAACAGTAGTCCTGGTCATCACTTTGCACGTCGTCCTGTTTCGTACCCGGTTCGGGTTGCGGGTGCGGGCGGTGGGGGAGCACCCTCGGGCGGCAGATACCCTGGGAATTCGGGTGGAACGGACCCGGTACATTAGCGTTTTGCTCAGCGGCATGATTGCTGGTCTGGGCGGCGCCTACTTCACGCTGGGATCGGTGGGTCGCTTTGATGAACTGATGACGGCGGGCCGAGGCTTCATCGGGCTGGCGGCCATGATCTTCGGCAAGTGGACACCGGTGGGGGCCCTGGGTGCGTCGCTCCTCTTCGGTTTTGCCGACTCGCTCCAGACCAAGTTGCAGATCCTGGGCATTCCGATTCCGTCGGAGTTCTTGCTGATGGCGCCATATATCGCCACCATCATCGTGGTCTCTGGTATCGTTGGCCGGGCGCTGCCGCCAGCAGCCGATGGCCAGCCATATGAAAAGTGAGAACGCCGCAAGCGTGAACGAGCCCAAACCGGGGCCGGGGGTAGCCGGACTGGTTTGGGCTCATGTGCTCTTGTTTGTCTGATGTGGCCCAGGCGGCGCAGCCCAGGCTGGGTAGGCAGCATAGCGCAGGCTGCGCGGGGTCGGGTCATGCGTCAGGGTTGTACAGGACCATGGCGGAAAACGCTGGCACGGTGACTTGTCCGGTGTAATGGCTGGGCAGGTCGGTCACTGGCGTCACGCCAGCCTGCTTCCCGGCGACCACCGCCACCCACTCTCCGGCGGGCAGGTGCACGAGCCGGGGAAAGCGGCTACCGTTGTAGATCACGACGATCTGTTTCCAGGAATCTTGATCATAGCGCAGTTCGAAAGCGACCAGGTTGGGGCAGCATACCAGCGCTCGCCGGGGGATGTGGCGCCGGCTGATTATCTGCTACCACACACCAAGGCAACATCATGGACGCTCAGGGCTGGGCTTGTTGCAGATGGCGATCGAAGAAGTCGGCGATCTGTTCCAAAAGCTGGGGATCACTGAAGGCAGGCCCTCCGTGCTGTGCTTCGGGGAGGATCACCAAGGTGGCTTCGACACCGGCGCGGCGGAGTGCGTCGTAGAAGATTACGCTCTGCTGGTAGGGTACGGTACGATCCTGTTTACCATGAACGATCAGGAAGGGCGGATCGTCGGGCGTAATGTACGTGATCGGGCTGGCGGCGGCCGCTTTATCCAGGTTGTCCCGGATCGGACCGCCGAGCAGCAACGATAAGGCCGAGTAAGCCGCGCTTGGTCGGTCCCGTAAGCTGCCGGCCTCCATCATGGAGTTGATCTGCAGGAAGTCGGTGGGACCATAGAAATCTACCACGGCCTGGACCCGGCTGGACTGGTCGTAGTTGCCGCCGCCCTGGTCAAAAAGGTCGACGCCCCCGGAGGTTCCGAGCAGGGCGACTAGATGCCCGCCGGCCGAACTACCCCATGCTCCGATCCGTTCAGGGTCGAGTCCATAGGTCGACGAATTGGCACGCAGCCAGCGGATGGCTGCTTTCACGTCTTGAATCTGCGCCGGAAAGACGGCTTCCTGGCTGAGACGGTAGTTGATGCTGGCCACCGCGTATCCCCGGTATACCATCTCGAGGGCAAGCCGGGGATTCTCTTTGCTACCGCTGCGCCAAGCTCCGCCATGGACCCAAACTATGAGCGGCAGCGGGCCTGCCGGTTCCGGGGGCAAGTACAGGTCGAGAAGCAGTGCTTTGCCGTTCACCGTGGCGTAGGTGAGATCCCGTATGATCCGGAGGTTTGCTCTAGCAGGTGTCATGGGCGGTTCGGCGGTGGCGGGGAGAGCGGCGGAGCCTGCTGCCGCGAAGGCGTCAATTCCAACCAGAGCGATGCTCAACGTGAGAGCAACAAGACCGACGCCCAGGACGAGGACCCGGGAAAGATCCTTGACGGCCAATTTGAGCCTGCAAACGGCAAACAACGGCCTTTTTCTCATGCCAACTCACGCTCCTTTATCAAGAGGTTTCGTCAATAGGTGTGTAAATGTGCATCAGGCGGCAGTCCCCTCCTGTGCGACCTCAAACCCATCTTCGTACCGTGCTCCGGCGTAAACTCTCACCAGAAGTTCCGGCGCATTCAGCCGCCGAAACTTTTGCTTCTCAGCCACCATCAGCATTTTCCAGATTACCGCCGTTGCCCGCTCCACTTTCTTGAACCGCTGGGCGGCATCCGTCCGTAGCCGCAACGCCGCAAAGGGAGATTCCACCCCCTTCGTTGTCCTTAGATGCATCCAGTGCTCCCTGGGATACCGGTGGAACGTCCCCATCCGTTCCCAATCCCTGCCTAAGGTCTCCGCCGCCTTCCTATACCCATGCTGGCGACACCACGCCTCAAACTCCTTACGCTTGTGCTCCGCTTCCACTCGGGTCGGAGCGTAGACGATTTCGCGCAGCTTGGCCTTGGCAGCCACCTGCTGGTGTTGTGGCAGCTGCTCCAGCACGTTGAGCACCTTGTGATTCCAACACCGCTGCTCATCGGCCTCCGGCAGAGACTCGGAGCGCTCCCCAGATCCCCAAGTGCCCGTCCCCGATCACCAGACGGGGTGCATTCATCCCCCGGTCTCGCAAGTCCCGCAATCCCTCCGACCCACTCTCCACTGATTCCCAGTAACCAGGAATAACCGCTACCACCTCTTTGCGACCCTCTACCAAGCCGGCTACGGCAAGATCTCAACCCTCTATCCCGGTCAGACTGAGGGTACCGAGCAGAACTGGTATGCGGTCGCCGGGTCTCCGCCTGGGACCACCCCCGCGATTCCGCTCAATCCCCCCGGTGACCCGAGCCAGTTTGCCTGGGTCAGCTGGGAAAAGAGCCAGGACGCCGACCAGCACCCTGTTTACCGTGGGTATGACGTTGTAGGCAGGCTGGTATGGAGCGCGGCCAATCCCCGACCGACTAACGATTTGAGTGCAGGCCAGGACATAGTGAGGGAAGAATATGGCCTTACCTTTGGACAGGGTTCACTCCAGGGGCTAACAGTTACCGACGACGGCCTTACTCTGGCAAGGACGGGTGGCTCGAGTCAGGGCCTACAGCGCGTAGTAATTCAGCCAGGGCCGGAGAGCGGCGTGGATACGTTTGTTATGCCTCTTGGTTGGTTAGAAAACCCGGGCTCGTGGCAGAGTCTGTACGCTGGGGCGGCGAGCGGGGGATACGTGGTAGCCACCTCTTTTCTGCGCTTTGATCTGAGTAACCTTGCCCTCCCACCGAATGCAAAAATACTCTGGGCTAAGGTTTGGCTCTATTGCGACTCGTCGCTCGGCAATGTCATACTGAACGACCCGGAGTTCCCAGAGATTCCGCCTCCGATTGCGCGTGCCGAGAGCGTTGACGGCCCGTGGTCAGAAGATTCGGTAACGTTTGATAACCAGCCGCCCCATGGTAGCTGGACGGGGCCAACTATCCAAATTAACCGTCTTGATTCTTGGTTTGCTTGGGACATTACGCCGCTTGTGATGGATTGGATGGCTGGTAGACGGGTGAACTACGGGGTGGCCATTGTCGGCATCGAGAACGGTGCTGCGGGAGATGGTCCGGGCTACTGGTCTTCTGAGTACCTTGGCAATCCCCAGCTCCGACCGAAGCTAGAGATAGCCTATTCCGTGGATGGTATTCAACCCGGGCCAGTTGATGGGGTCGATGCAGGGGTGATTTCCTACTTCGAAGATCAGAACATGGGTACATCGGATGCTCTCTATGCTGGGTGGGCATCTGCTGGCTACGGACTTGGCATTTCGTTTTTGCGCTTTGACCTCACGGGTATACCTTCCGATGCTGAAGTAACGCAAGCCCAGCTATTTCTGTACTGTACCTCTGCACGTGGCGGTTTTGACCCGACAGCGCCGTTACCCCAGGCGACAGCGCAGGGGATTATTGAGCCCTGGTCGGAGGATACGGTAACGTTTTTTACGAGACCGTCAGTAGACTGGGTTGGGCCCACCGTCACCATCGATACGCTCGACACCTGGTATGCTTGGGATATAACAGAACTCGTACAAGCGTGGCTCTCGGGAAGCCAGGCGAACTATGGAGTCGCCATCTGGGGGGAGTTGAACGGCGCTTCCGGAGACGGACCAGCGTTTTGGTCCTCCGACTACCTCGAGAATCCGGACCTACGTCCTCTGCTGCTCGTGGCTTATCACAGTGGCAATTACGTTCAAACTGGTTCCCGTACCTCGCCACCATTGGACCTAACTCCGGTAAAGGTGGTTGCCGCTTCCGGGATCTCGTGGGAGGCGACCGTGCCCCAAGGGACTAGCATCCAAGTTGAGACCAGCATAGATGGGGGCATAACCTGGCAGCCAGTTCAGAATGGCGGTGCCATTCCAGGTATTAACCCGGGTGATGACCTACGTGGCAGGACGCTTTTGGTGCGTCAGACTCTGACTACTTCTGATCCAACGATAAGCCCAGTACTGCACAACCTGCGTATCAACCTGGTTGCCGCTGAAGGAGCTGATACGTCTTGGGAGATGGTCTGGTACGAGTATGACGCTCTCAACCGGCCGGTGCGAGTATACACCAACCGCCTGGCGACCGAACTCTGGGATATTACGAGCTACGAATATGATTTGCCGCTGGACCAGCCCACGCGGGTGGATCTTCCGGGTGGGACAGAGCCGGTGCACGTGTACGAATACAACAGCCGCGGGCTGAAAACAAAGGAAGACATGGGGCGTCCGGAAGAGATCCGCTGGACGTACGATGCGGCCGGCCGGGTCAAACGGGTGGAGTACCCGAGCGGCACCCGCGTCGATTCCACGTATACTGGGGATGGGGTCAGCTCTGTCACGACCGCGTCGCTCCTTGAAAACGGAACGCTCCAGAAAGTGGAAGTCCGCAAGAACCTGCGGGGCTGGGTGACGTCCGAGGCGTGGGAGATCGACGGAGTACGCTACGAAATCCGCTACGCGTATGACGACGCCGGAAATCGCACGAGCATGACGTACCCCGACGGGACGACGGTGAGCTTTGCCTACAACGAGCGCAACCAGCTCGTCCGGATTCCGGGCTTCTTCGAAGGACCGGTGGCCGGGGTCTGGACGGACAATGCCGGCTTCCGGTACGACGCCAACGGCTTCCTGATCGGCCTGCGCTCGGTGAACGGGATCGAGACAGCGTTCCAGCCAGACCAGCGCAACCGTCTGACGCAGATCTCGAGCTCGCCTCTGACCTTGACCTACGCCTACACCCCGGGCGGGAATGTGGCCAGCATCACGGATGCCAGCAGCGGAGACCCATTCACGCTCACCTACGGCTATGATGGAGCGAGCCGTCTGACCTCGGCCCAGGTGCACATGCCCACCGGGATTGAGACGGTGCAGTACGTGTACGATGCGCTGGGGAACCGGATCCGGGAGGCCTGGACGGACGCCCGGGGTGCCATCGACTACGAGTATCTGCCCGGCAATTACCTGATCCAACGCGGGAGCACAAGCTACAGCTGGGGCACCTATGGCCAACTCATCCTCAAGGACGACCAGCCCAATGCCCTTGGCGGTGAGACGAACTACGACTACAACGCCCGCCGTCTCATGACCCAGGTGCGGGTAGATGGTTCACCCGTTGCCCAGTTCTTCTACGACGCCTACGGGCGGCGGGTGAAGATCGTCGAAGGCGATACCACCACCCTCACCCTGTACTCGGGCCATGACATTGTCTACGAAATCAAGACCCAACCGGGCCAGCCCGCGGTAACCACGAAGTATCTGGTGGTCAATGGGAAGTATCTGGCGAAGGTGGTTCAGGAAGGCACGAACCAGCCCCAGACCTACTTCTACCACACGGACCTGGTGGGCTCGGTCCGTGCAATCACGGACAGCCAGGGCCAGGTGGTGGCGAGGTTTGAGTATGAGCCGTTTGGAGTGACGGTGCAGGCGAGTGGGCCACTGGCTGGCGACGAGGAGCACAAGTTCACCGGGAAGCCAGAGGATGTGGCTATCGGGTTGTACTACTTCAACACCCGATTCTACGACCCAACTGTAGGAAGATTCACTAGTCAGGATCCCAAGAAGGATGCAATTAACTGGTACGCTTACCCTCGATGGAACCCTCTGGTGATGAGTGATCCTACCGGGGAGTGGGGAAAACCCGATCATTCGGGACTAACTGATGCACTCGCCCAGAGAGCAGGTTTCTCGGATCGGGCAGCCCGTATCTTGGGTGTGGCCTCGGCTTATCCAGATGAACTGGCCAGCGGAATCTGCCCAGTCCCGATAATTGGGGATCCGTCCTGGCATTTCAACCAAAATCGTCCGGGATTACCTGATTCCAGACTGGAACACTTCGTGGAAAGCAAGGACCAAGCGTTAGATTTAGCCAAGCAAGGCAAGTGGGAGGAAGCCCTATTCACCTTTGGAAAAGGCTTACATGCGCTACAAGACTATTACGCTCATGGCGACGAGACTCCCTGGAGCCATTTCGTTGGGGATGTGGCTGAAACTATCACTAAGTTTGCACTCGAGAGAAAGGTAGCCCCATATTTTTGGAGAGATGACCCGATGATGGAGTTACCGTTTTTACCGGTCAATAGCAGTGCTTCTCTGGATGGGTGGAGACCACTAACAAGGTGGGAAATGGCTTCGTTCTTCACGCTGCAAGAGCTATTGGAGTTTAGACGCGAACTGGAACGCCTTGGTTGTGCTCCAGTATATTTTGACTAGGAGGGCGACGATGCTATTTCTCGTCCTGTTTGTCCTGTTTCCGCTGCTTGCCAGCCTGGCTACCATAGCGATTATTACCTCTTTGAGGATACCGGGCATGACAAAATCCGAGTGTGCAATTCTGTCGAGCATACCACCCGGTCTCTTGGCCATTATTGCTGTAATTGATGGCGGCAACCGTTGCGATGTTTGGTTGCTGCTGCTAATATGTTCTGTGGTGTGGATAATTGCCAATGTTTTTATAACTATGTTGTTATGGAGACGTGATGCGTATCGACATAGCTGAAATATGCATAACGCTGGCCAATTACGGTTTATTTATAGTGTGAATAGTAGGCACTTGGGTTAACAGACTACGAGGCGCTCCTTGAAAACCGAACCGGCCTACCCATAGGACATCCGAACTGGTTGTGTAAGCTGGCGTCAACCGTCTAATCTCCACCCAGGGCACATGCCTACCAGGATTGAGACGGTGCAGTACGTGTATGACGCGCTGGGGAACCGGATCAAGGAGGCCTGGACGGATGCGCGGGGTGCCATCGACTACAGCTACCTACCCGGCAATTACCTGGTCCAACGGGGGAGCACAAGCTACAGCTGGGGCCCCTATGGCCAACTCATCCTCAAGGACGACCAGCCCAACGCCCTCGTCGCGGAGGTGAGACGAACTACGACTACAACGCTCGCCGGCTCATGACCCAGGTCCGGGTAGACGGTTCGCCAGTTGCCCAGTTCTTCTACGACGCCTACGGGCGGCGGGTGAAGATCGTCGAAGGCGACACCACCACCCTCACCCTGTATTCGGGCCATGACATTGTCTACGAGGTCAAAACCCAACCTGGCAAGGCCCTGGTGACCACGAAGTATCTGGCGGTCGGCGGGAAGTATCTGGCGAAGGTGGTTCAAGAAGGCACGAGCCAGCGCCAGACCTATTTCTACCACACCGACCTGGTGGGCTCGGTGCGAACGATCACGAACAGCCGGGGCCAGGTGGTGGCGAGGTTCGAGTATGAACCGTTCGGGGTGACCACCAGCGCCAGCGGACCGCTGGCCAGCAGCCCACAGGCCGGCGGCGAGACCCACAAGTTCACCGGCAAGCCCGAGGATGCAGCCATAGACCTGTACTACTTCAACGCCCGCTACTACGACCCGTTAGTCGGCCGCTTTATTCAGCAAGACCCCGCCCGCAGTGGACTAAACTGGTACCTTTATGGAGAGGGGAACCCGCTCCGGTATCGTGATCCTACAGGACTGGTAAGTGAAGGAGAGGCAAGCGCCCTCGTCGTGAGCCTGGGTCCGTACATTGTCTACTGGGCCGACCATTATGACATCTCTGTTGCGCTGCTTTCCGGTGTCCTTTATGACGAGCTCACCAGGACGAGCCGCATCTACGGTCTAGCCGAGATACCGGCCGCCTTTTTCGGAATGGAGACGAGCGTAGGGATTGCCTCGATGAAGCCGACTACAGCCAAGATCCTCGAAGACAAGGGGTTAGTTCCTGCTGCCGGGAGCAACTGGGAAAGAGTGTGGCGCTTAAGCGACCCGAAGAGTGCTGTGCGTTACGCTGCTGCCAACTTGCGTTCAATCGCCGATGAACTGGCGACGAAGGGCGATCCGCGGTTGGTGACGGACGAGATGATTGCGACGAACTACTCGTTGTCGCGAGTTGAACCCGTTACGTATCGGAGGGGGATGGAGGCAATTGTGAGCGGTCGGAAACTGATCAAGAGTCGCGAACCATTATTTACCAGTGACTTCTGGGATGCTGATGCCCTCGAGATAGCAGGAATTTGAAAAGAGGCCAGGAACCTTTCCCTTGAGCAAAGGAGGGAATTGTTCATGGCCCGCTCCAGTATGGCACGTTTTACGCGGAAAGCCAAGATCCAGATCCGAGCTGCCAGTAAAATCCCCGTCAGTTCCGCTGGCGGGGGGATTGTCCTCTGGAAAGCGCTCGACCGACTCGGTCTGGGACAGATTCTGGCTGACTTGGGCATGATGAGTCGAGGTTGGGCGCTGGCCAAGATCGTTTTCGACCTGGTGCTTCAAGCCTGGCTGCAGGCCGATTCCGTCACGGAGTTGGCCGACAAGGTGAACGCAGATGCGTTGCTCACCACGCTGGGAGCTCCGGCGGACCGGACCACCCTAACCCGCATTCTGAATCGACGGCGCTATCGTTGGCAGGAGCTGTTCCGCCGCCTGGCCTATGCCACCTGGAAGGCTCTCCGACTGCCTCCATCTGCACCCGTCACGTTGGTCATCGATGATACGGCCATCGAAAAGAGCGGGGTCAAAATGGAAGGCAGCAGCTGGGTCTATGACTCCAGCCAAAACCGGAAGGTATGGGGGTATACGGTGGTCACTGCGGCTTTGGTGGCTGGGGGTCACCGGATTCCGGTTGACTTCGTGATTCTGCGGCCAAGGGAAAACAAGTATGCCGTGGCCCAGGAGATCATTCAACGGGTTCGAGACGCCGGCATCCGGATAGACGCCCTGCTGTTCGATGGCTGGTATGGTCACTCCACCGCCTTCCTGAACCAACAAGGCTCGACGTTCTGGGTGACCCGTCTGCATTCGGACCGTCGGGTGGAGGTGGAGGGGCGCTCTGTATCGGTCGAAGACCTCTTCGGAGAGACCCGCCGTCAGCCGAAGGCACTCCGACATCATCCCCGAGACCCCCAGGTCACGTACCGAACATACCGGGCTCACCTGCCAGGGTACGGCGATATCACTGTCGTCGTTGTACACGACGAAAAGGACAAGGAAACGCCCTACCGAGCGTTGGCAGCCAATGATCCCCGAATGCATGGAAGAGCGGTCATCGATTGGTACCACCAACGGTGGCACATTGAGACAATCCATCGCGAGGCAAAAAGTCAGTTGGGTCTGCACTCCTTCCATGTCCGATCGCTCAGATCGATCCATGGCCATATTGCCTGCACGCTCGTGGCCGTATTGGTAGCTGAAATGATCCGTTGGCTAGGCAAAGGCCTTGGTGAACTGAAGGAAGCTGGAGTTGAGGAGATTCGACGAAGGGTATTGGGGATCCTGGGCCATTTGAGGTTTCGTGGCCGTAAACAGGAGTTTATCGTCAACAAGGATCAAGAGCGGTTACTGGAGGCCTTGACCCAAGGATTGGAGGGCATCCCGTAAGCGTTACCATATTTTGGCGCGCAACTTTTGACTGATGTTGGAGATGGCTGAGCGATGGAGGAACGATCTGTTCATAAGCGAAGCC
>JADBKQ010000022.1 GCA_014896305.1 Limnochordaceae bacterium | reverse complement strand
TTATGTGAGTGATCGGTCTCACTTCGGTAAGATTCTTTCGTGAGTTGACACGGTCTGCCCTTCTCATAGGAGTGAGTCAAGTGAATGTGGGTGAGACCCGACTGAGTCAGGGAATGTGGGCAATCCCCCGACCCCTTCTCGCAGAGCCTGCTTTAGAGCCCGCTTCCCCCCTTCTTGCCGCCTCTCGTGGTGAACTTGGACCCAGCCAACCCGGAAGTTGTGAAACACCTGCTGAGCCCAGCGAAACCTCTCGGGGTGAACATGGACCCAGCCAACCTAACGGCGGTGCCGGTCAAGTCGCCCACGCACGGGAGTGGACACGGGCCCTACTTGAGCTTGGCCCGGCGCCTGAACCTGGGCCTGCAACCGTGGTGGTGGCGGTGGCAGGGGACTTTGCTCTGCCCCTATGCCGCTCGTGACTCCGCCTGCCCCACTGGCTCCGCCCCTGTTCGCCTCACTGGAAAACGGCCCTCCACTCGGCCCTTGGGCCACGCTTCCGCTCATCCCCCTGACAGCTACCCGTCCGCCCCCTCCAGTAGAGGCCGCCCCGCCTCCCTCATGGGTTGCAGCAGCCTGCAATGCTGCCGTGGCTGCAACTGGCGTGCCGACCGCCCTGGCTGCGGCTGCCGTGTCCGCCATGGACGACACTGTACCAGCCGAACCCGCTGCAGAGCCCACGGACGCCACCATACCGGCCGCGCCTACCGTGCCCACCGACCCCACCGTGCCCGCCAAGCCCACCGCACCTACCGACCCCATCGTGCCCGTCAGGCCCGCTGCACCCGGCGTGTTGGCCGCGCCCGCCGGCGGTTCAGCCGAAGGAATCATCACCCACGGGCGAGCCTGCAGCTGTTGAGCTTCACGGGCTGCCAACCGCTCGGTTCGCAGGGCCTCCCGCAACCTGGCCCGCGCCCGCCGCTTATTGGTGACCGTCGTCACCGCTTGCGCATGCTGCACGGCCAGAAACTTTGACGCGAGCAATAGCAACAGCCACAAACCGATGAACTCGGCGCCTTGCCGGCTTACCACCCATCCATACCGCTGGTGGTACAAGTACACTCCGGCCCCGATCAGGCCGACCTGGGCTACAAACCAGGCAAATCCCGCGGCTACCGCCCCCGCATACACCTGCCCCGCTCCGGTCAGGAAAAATGAAAACACAGCCGCCAGCCCAGGATTGCGAGATTGTTCATCCATATCGACGGCGTCCCCTCCGAATGGACTCGGCCCACCTCACGTCTACCACTATGCATCACCAGGCCGGCGTTGGCGCTTAGACCCCGCCCAAAACAGCTAAAACCATAGCTCAGCGGGCCCCTGACCAGAATTCTGCCTTTGCGCTTGCTCGGACCTTCCCCGGAACAGCACGGCCGTGGCCTGCTGGATCCCAATCAGCATCCTGCGTGGGCACCTGGACCCCGCCCCGGACAGCCCAGCCCGGCTCAGCCCCGCCCCGCGAAGCACAAGCGAGCACCCTCAATTCAGACGCCAGCCATCAGCCGCCAGACCCGGCCCGGTCCTCCGCGCTCTGCCTCCACTGTCACCTGCTGTCAGCTGCCATCGGCGGCTCGCTGACCCTTCGCAATACAGATGAGGGGTTGGCCCATGGGGAAGAAACCAGAAAAAAGATGGTGCCGGAGGCGGGGCTCGAACCCGCATGCCCTCCCGGGCGGTGGATTTTAAGTCCACAGCGTATGCCAGTTTCGCCACTCCGGCACGTGACAGTTACACAACCGCTCCACGTATTCGTGTCGTAGACAAGTACATGGGCGGGGCGCAAGCTGCGTAGCCCTTGTTTCCGCCTATATTATACACGGTTTTTCGCTACTGCACGACGGATCTCCTGCCACGTCGACTCCCCCCTCCCGCAACAGACCTGCCACCCGTCGTCCCACCGGGTTGCAGCCCCCTGCCAGGTAGTGTGCCAGATGGGCGTGCAGGCACTTGACCGCCTGCCAATCTCGTGAGCCACCCACCCCGGTCTCCCGCAGCACCTGCTCCGCCTCTGGGTGGGCCGCCAAGCACCGCCGTACCTCTTCGTCCTGTCGTTGCACCTGCTCCACCGCCCACCATCGCCAGCGTGCGTACTCCTGGTGGGCGGCAGACAGTTCAGCAGCGAACGCAGGGTCGGTCTCGACCTCCCGGCGCCACCGGCGAATCCAACCCTCCGACTCCAACCGGCTGACTGCGGCAGCCAGGTAAGGGCAGGAAAGCCACAACAAGTTGGGGAACGGCTCCCAGTCAGGCCGCAGCCGGTTGGGCCGGCGCCGGGTGCGCACAGACAGCGGCGGAGAGGCGATCACCATCGGCCTGCCCCAGCGGCAGCGGAGAACCACCCCCAGCACACTCTGCACAGGACGCCCTAGCTGCTGGCAGATGACCGCCAGGTCCTGCGGCGTTGCCGTCGTCCAGACAGGCAACTCCCTTTGCTCCGTGGCGCTCTCTAACAGTTCGCCCAGTTCGCCGCCTTGTGCCCCCTCGATCTTTCCCACTCTCCAGTTGAACCCCCGTCTGGCCCGCCTTCAGCTCCGTCGACTTGACTGGCCGCCAGCTCCGTCGTGCGTGCGAGATATGCGAGATCGTGGAGAACGATCAAGACAGTGGTGCCACCCCCACTCCGGCACGACCCGACATAGCCAAGAAAGGCATCCTGAATCTCAGGATGCCTCGAAACCTTCCTACCTTTCAGCTCAGCCGTCCACGTGCGCCGCCCAAGTTCAACAACTTATCTTACGGCCGAGACCGACCGCCCCGCCCACCTCGCTTGGCGTCGGTGGCCCGCTTCAGGTCCATGAGACGCTCGTCGCTCTCCTTCAGGAAGCGAGCCAGCCGATCCTCGAAACTCCGAGTCGGCGGCCGTCTCCTTTCCCGAGGGGGGCCCGACAGCCCGGGGCTGCTCGCCTGACGGATGGACAGCCCAATCTTGCCGTCATGGATGTTGATGATCTTGACCTTTACGATGTCGTTTTCTTTCACGTAATCCTTGATATCCCGGACGTATGCGTCGGCAATCTCCGAGATATGGACGAGACCGGTCTTGCCACCCTCCAGCTCTACAAAGGCGCCAAAATTCGTAATACCGGTCACTTTGCCTTCAACTACACTGCCGACCTCCAAAGCCATGCGGACTATATTTCCTCCCTCGGGTATAGCGGCCTACTCACCTTTACCGCCTTTTTGTAGTATACGGCCTCCCTCTGACGCCGTCAACGGGTGAACTCCACGTCTGCCCAGAATTTGGTCCTCCAGCCTGCTTTCTCCGCCCGTTCCTGAACATTCTCCGTCGACGCCTGAATTCCTCCTGAGGCTCAATAAGTCGGACGCGCCACCACGGGTCTGGCAGCTTGGCACTTCAGCACAGACACCCCGACAGACACCCCGGAGATCGGTTCACCTCACCCGCACTCCCATACAGCGAACCTCGGCCTGGCCCGACTTCTCGCGCTACCATATGCGGTACAGCGCCAGGAGGCAACGTCCGACGGAGATCCACGCATTTCCCTCTTGACACACCTCCCCTCGCCCCCTAGAATAGCCCCAACAACTAAATCAACAGCGGATCGCCGAGGCGCTCGTAGATCGTAGATCGCCTACGGTTCCGCACCTCGCATCAAGAGCGGCGGAGGGACTGGCCCGATGAAGCCCGGCAACCGGCAGCCACACACTTGCTGACGCGGTGCCAAGTCCAGCAGGCCCATGCAGTCGGCCTGGCAGATGGGAGGGGAGGACTGATCGCTCATCCCCCTCTCCGGGGGATTTTTTCGTACCCAAATGAACCCTGTTCCGTCGGTGACGTGGTGCGTGTCCGCCCACGACCTGGCTCGTGTCCGAGAGTTCTGTTCGTGTTCGGTTCGTGCTGGTAAGCCTCCTTCGTGTTGAGCGTCATCCGTGTCCGGTTCGGGGCAGTGAGCCCCATTCGTGTCCGGTTGGTCTGGTGAGCTCCCTTCGTGTTCAGTTCGTGTCGGTGAGCCTCATCCGTGTTCGATTTGTACGGCTTAGAGCAAGGAAAGGGGTCTTTCACATGTCAACCAGCATTTCCCGTCGATCGCTCGGTTTTGATACTCTCGCCACCCACGCCGGCCAGCAGCCCGATCCCACGACCGGAGCCCAGGCCGTGCCGATCTACCAAACGACTTCTTACGTCTTCCACGACAGCGACCACGCGGCGCGCCTCTTCGCCCTCCAGGAAGCCGGCAACATCTACACCCGCATTCAGAACCCGACCACCGCCGTTCTGGAGGAACGAGTCGCCGCTCTCGAGGGTGGGGTGGGCGCCCTGGCGGTCGCCTCCGGCCAGGCCGCGGAGACGCTGGCCATCCTCAACCTCGCCAGCAGCGGCGACGAGATCATCTCCTCGGCCTCCCTATACGGTGGAACATACAACCTGTTCGCCACCACGCTGCCCCGGTTCGGCATCCGCACTCGCTTCGTAGACTCCCATGACCTGGATGGCTTCGCCCATGCCATCAACGACCGTACCCGGGCCATCTATGCCGAAACCCTGGGCAACCCCCGCCTGGACGTTCCCGATTTTGAACGGCTCGCCGCCATCGCCCACTCCGCCGGCCTGCCGCTCATCGTCGACAACACCTTCGCCACCCCGTATCTCTGCCGCCCCTTTGAACACGGTGCTGACATCGTCGTTCACTCCGCCACGAAGTGGTTGGGCGGCCACGGGAACTCGATCGGCGGCGTGATTGTCGACGGCGGCACGTTCGACTGGAAAGCCAGCGGCCGTTTCCCGGGGCTCGTCGAACCCGACCCCAGCTACCACGGAGTCTCCTACGTGGATACCTTCGGATCAGCGGCATTCATCGTGAAAGCCCGGGTTCAGCTGCTGCGGGACCTTGGGCCAGCGCTGAGCCCATTCAACGCCTTCCTGATCCTGCAGGGTATCGATACCCTTTCGCTGCGCATGGAGCGCTCCTCCGCCAGCGCACTGGCCATAGCTCATCACCTGTCGACCCATCCCCAGGTGGAGTGGGTCAATTACCCGGGGCTGCCCAATCACCCCACCCACAAACTGGCCGAGCGTTACCTGCACGGTGGCTTTGGAGCGGTGCTCACCTTTGGAATCAAGGGTGGAGTGCAGGCAGGCAAGAAGTTCATCGACGCCTTGAAGATCTTCTCCTTGCTGGCCAACGTGGGCGACTCCCGTTCCCTCGTCATCCATCCGGCGAGCACCACCCACCAGCAGCTGAGCCCCGACGAACAGCTGGCCGCCGGCGTCACCCCGGAGCTGGTTCGTCTGTCCATCGGCCTCGAAACGGTGGACGATCTCATCGCCGACCTGGACCAGGCACTGGCTGCGGCAGCGTAACGTCATCAGGGGGGCGATCGGAGGTGGGGTCAGTGGCAAAGGCAAACCTGGTGAGCCTGGATTCGAACGCGGAAATTGGCCCTCGGCCGAGAGTTAGCACGAGTAGCGGTACAACGACGAGTGCGGGCAACGGCGTGGTACGGCGGCCTCAGCACCATCCCTCTTCTTCGGCCGAACCTTGGGAGGAGAGGCATGCCCCTGAGTACCAGGTTGCGCAGATCGCTGACCCCGACCACCCGTTCCAGCTGGAGCTGGGCGGCAGTCTACCCGTAGTCCACTTAGCCTACGAGACATGGGGTAGCTTGTCCGCCGCCCGTGATAACGCCGTGCTGGTGTGTCACGCCCTCACGGGAGACTCGCACGTCGCCTCACATCCAGAAACACCCGGTTCACCGGCGGGATGGTGGGAGGCGATGGTTGGCCCGGGGCGGCCGCTGGACACCCGGCGGTTCTTCGTGATCTGCGTGAACGTCCTGGGTGGTTGCGGTGGCAGCACGGGCCCGACCTCCCCCCATCCTGACGACGGCCGACCTTACAGGCGCCGCTTCCCCCTCATCACCATCCGGGACATGGTCCGGGCTCAGCACCAGCTGCTGCTCAAGCTCGGCATCCCGAAACTGCGTTTCGTGATCGGCGGCTCGATGGGGGGCATGCAGGCCCTGGAGTGGGCGCTAATGTACCCCGAAGCCGTCGGCGCGCTGGTGAGCATAGCAGCGCCCCTCCAGCACAGCGCCCAGGCCATCGCCCTCAACGCGGTGCAGCGCGAGATCATCCTGAGCTTCGCCCCTGGTACTGGGCCCGCCGGCGACTTCGGGCTCGCCCACCAGCCGCCCGAGCCTGGACTCAAGACTGACTCCAAATCCGAGCGCGAACCTGGATGTACGCCTGAATCCGGGCCCGGGTCCACGCCTGGAGCTCAGCCTGGGCCTGAGTCTGAGGCAGGGGTTGCGCGCGGGCTGGCCCTCGCCCGTATGCTGGGCATGATCACATACCAGAGCTGGGAGTCCATGGAGCAGAAGTTCGGGCGGCGGCCTGCACCTGGCTCACTCGCAGCAGCGTACATACACGCAGGTAGTTCATCGCGCGCATCTTCAGGAGGCGTAGGGTACGCGTATGGAGACAGTTCACTAGCGGACGGTTCATCTGCCAGTCAAGCAACCGCTGCGGACGGTTCGCCTGCGACTCAAACAGGCGCTAGCGGAGACCAGACGGCAGCCCTGGCCAGCACATTGTTCGAGGTTCAACGGTATCTGCACTACCAAGGGCAGAAGCTGGTGCGCCGGTTCGATCCTGACAGCTACCTGTACCTGTCGTTCGCACTGGACCTGCACGACGTGGGAGCAGGCCGCGGCGGCCTGGAAGCAGCTCTGGAACGCCTCACCATGCCCGTCCTGGCTGTCGGCATTCGCAGCGACATCCTCTACCCACCCCACGAACAGCAGCTGCTAGTCCAGTTCCTCACCAACTTGGGACGGCCGGCTCGTTACGCTGAGCTGGACTCGCCTTGGGGACATGACGCCTTTCTTATCGAAGCGCACGCGCTCGGCCAGCTCTTGCGCGACTTCCTCACCACCCCCCCTGCCCCTGGTGAACTGATCGCCGCCCCGCTGTCGCAACGTCCTCAGCCTCTGCTGACCGGCTCGACCCGAGCCCGGCTGCAACCTGGGTTCCGCTACCTCGGCCCTGATCCCGACCAGCTTGGCTAGTCGAGTGCACTGCCTTGTTTCGCACGCTTGTCCACTCGGAAAGGATCGTTGGCAGGCAGGGGCTCCGCCACCACAAAGCGCTGTTCCCCTGGCATGACCAGCCCCAGTTGCTCCCGCGCCGCCTCTTCAATTACCTGCGGATCCTGCCAACGCTGCACCTCTTGGCGCAGCTTCTCCCGCTCGAGAGCTATCCGTTCATATTGCATGCGAGTCGCCTCGATCTGGCGGCGTATCTGCACCAGATGCCAGTACGCCAACCCGTACGCGCCGGCAATGAATACCACCAAGCCGCCAATCAAAGCTCTCACGAGGCCCCGAGCGCGGCGGCGGGCCTGCCGGGCGCGATCAGCCTGGCCCCAACGCGTCGACCGCGGCCTGCTTGGGCCAATCTGGCTACGTCCCCTCTGGCCCGGCCGCGCCAGCTCACCATCGTCCGACGAAGATGGACGCCCGCGGACGACCGCCTCGCGCCCACGTCCTACCGCCAGCAACCGCGGCTGAGCCCTATGCAACGTACGGCGACTCCGTGCCATGATCCGATCATCTCATCCTTGCAAGCCACGGTAGGCCTAAATCAGGATAAACCACGTTCAGCTTATCAGTACTTCGCCATCCTGGCGAGTTCTCCTCGCTGTCTGGAGCAACTAGCGGCTTTGTGAAGTTCAGCGCCCAGCAATCGTGCTCCGAGGCTTGAGTCTTCCACCTGTCGTGTGGCAACTCGCGCCATGGTGAGGCCAGTTTTGCGCCATCGCACCCGATGTCAGGTCCAACATGCATGAACGGGGCAAACCACCGCCTCGACGCGATCATCACCTACCCTTTCGGTCTGTGCGGGCAGGGACGGAAGGCCCGGATTCCAAGACTCGTTGCTCGACCTCGCCCCCACCCCCGACCCACCCCCGCTCCTGCCAGAACGCAAGACCCCGAAACACCTGTGCCAGGCCGGCGACCAACCCGTGCCCCATCCACAGCAACATTCGCCGCGCGACCCGAGCCATCCGCCCCAACAGGGGCAGCAGGTAGGGCGAGATCTCGACGTAATAGGCGGCCAGGCCCACGCCGGCCGCCAACCAAACGTACAGGCGCAGCTGCCCGCCGTTCACCAGGATGAGCCACAGCCAGGCCAGGGGGAACACGATGACCCAAAACAGAACGTCCAGCAGAACGCCCACGGTCCCCTGGGAACCCAGCAACCCCCGCGTCACCCGCAAGCCGTCGAACAGCAAGCCGCCCACCATCCCGCCCAGCACCAGCAGTCCGACCTCGGCGAACTGCCTCCAAACGCCCACGAGCGCCACCATGGATCTCCCACCTTCCTCAGCGGAATAGGCGGGATAGGAGGCTCTTGCTCTTTTTCTCCAGAGGCTCTTCCGCATATTCCAGGCTGGACACCAGTCCGTCCATCGTCAAGGTCGCTTTTTCGACGTTAAACTCCTTGATGTGAAGCCCCTGCCCTCGAATCAGAAGAACGCCGTCTGTGGTTTGGAGCACCACTTGTTCCTCGTCGAAGGAGTCCACGTTGGCTACACCTTCCACCGCCAGGCTCTCCCGATTGCGCAAGGTCAGCTGGTGGCGAGGACGCGTGGTTGCAGGGCGAATCTCGCGCACGTCATCCATCGGCATCAGAACCCCTCCTCGACGGGCGCGCCAGGGCCCGTCTCACATCTCCTCGTTCATCTGTATTCGGGGTACGCCAGCGCTATGCAATGGCATACGATGCGTACTAGATCTAGGAAAATGTGCGCAGACTACGGGAAAGTGCAGGAGAATGGCAGGATGTGGGCACCGGCAAGCGAATATGGTGGGCGTTCCCTGCGCATCGGGAAGGAGGATCAAGGATGAATAAGAGCGATCTCGTCAACCGGGTGGCAGAGAAGGCAAACGTAACCAAGAAGCAGGCAGCAGACGTTGTGGACGCGGTCTTCTCGACCATATCGGAAGCGTTGAGTGGCGGGGAGAAAGTCACTTTGGTCGGCTTTGGCACCTTTGAGGTTCGTGAACGGAAAGCCCGTATGGGTGTAAACCCCGCCACGCATCAGCCGATTTCCATCCCCGCCAGCCGGGTTCCTTCGTTCAAGGCGGGCAAAGAGCTCAAGCAGACGGTGGTCCGCCCGTAGCCCCCGCACGGGCATCCGTCGACGTCTGGGATGGAATTGCACCCGTAAGGCTCACCGGCCAGCCTCCGGCCTCTCTTGCCGGAGTTCGGAGGTTGGTCGGGCTCACGGGTCGATAATTAGCTGAGCCGCTGTTTGGCCTCCTGCCACCACCGCAACTGCTGGGGCAGATTGGCGGTGTCTAGCTGTTGGCCTTGCGAAGCCGCTAACTTTTCCATGCCGACAAAGCGCCGGATGAACTTATCTACCGCCCGGTGCAGCGCCCACTCCGGGTCGACGCCGCCCAGACGCGCCAGGTTGGCGACGGCGATGAGGAGATCCCCCAACTCATCCGCGAACCGCTCGCTGCTGTCGACGGTGCTACTGCTCTTCCAGTCCCTGTCGCCGCCGCTGACAACGCCCCTGCTGCTGGTGTTGCCGTCGCTGTTGTTGCGGTCCCTGTCGACAAGGTCACGGTCGTCCTTCTCTGCCCCTGGCTCGGCCGTCACCCCGCCGGCCTGTTTGCAGATCACCTCTTCCAGCTCGGCTACCTCTTCCCTCACTTTGGCCAGACCCTCTTCCACATTCCTCCACGTGAACCCATACTCAGCCGCCCGTCGCATCACCTGAGTCGCCCGGACCAGCGCCGGCAATTGCGCGGACAAGTCGGCAAATTCCGCCTGGCTTGCCACTTTCCCCTGGGCCGTCTCCGCGCTGCTCCGCTCTTGACGTTTGATCTTATCCCACTGGCGGGCCACCGCCTCGGCATCTTTGACCCCGCCCGCATGCGGCCCAAACACGTGGGGATGGCGGCGAATCAGCTTTCGCCGCAGCGTATCCGCCACATCGGCCAGGTCGAAGAGCCCCTCTTCCTGGGCCAACTGGGCATGAAACAGGACCTGAAGGAGCAAGTCGCCCAACTCTTCCTGGAGCTTGCCCGGCTCGCTGTGTACCTGGTCGATCGCCTCTGCCACCTCATACGCCTCTTCCAGCACGTACCGCCGCAAGCTCTCATGCGTCTGCTCCCGGTCCCAAGGGCAACCCGTGTCACTGCGGAGCCGGGCCATGATCTCCCGCAGCTGCTCAAACCGAGGCCCGACCCTGTGCTCGCCAGCAGCGGCCTCGCCCGGGTCGACACCTGTGGTGCGAGCCTGTGCAAAGTCCAGTTGCTTGGGCTTGTCCTCCTTGTCCTCCTTGGCCATCTCGTCCGCCCGTCTCTCCTGCTCCATGTCCATACCCGCCCCTTCTCGCCGGATTTGTCACGTTCTGATTTGCCCGATCCGTAACCTCTCTGAACCCCTAGCGTGTTCCCGTACGCCAGGGTAGCAGCCATCGTCGCAAGAACGCCCCTTCCTCCCGGCTGATCCCGCCCAGGCTAGCGAGAAGAGCGAAGTAAAGGACGGCACCGGCCACCACCGCTCCCGTCAGACTACCTGCCGCGGCCGCCAGAGACAGAAGACTTGTCCCTACCGCTACGCCCTGGTTTCCTCCCCATCCTGCATCATCGACCAACGCTCGCTGCAGCCAAGGGTGAAACGTGGCTACCCCCCACGCCATACCAGCCGCTGCCAGCAGCGGGCGGATCACGTCGTGCCAGGCGATCATGCTACCGCCCCCGAGCTGGCGTAGCAAAACCATCAGGTTGAATGCGGCAGCCACCCCCCATCCCAACGCTGCTGCGGCCGCAGCCGCTGCCACGCCGCCGCCCCGTGTAATCCCATACCAGGCGGCCACCAGCTGAACCAGGCCGCCCCAGCCCAGGCTGATCGCCGGGAGGTACGGCCGGCCCAGCCCCTGGAGCGCCCCGGTGCTGGCCTGGAAGAGCATCAGTCCCACCACCGCCGGCGTGGCCGCCCGCAGGGGCATCGCCACCTCAGGGTAGCCAAAGAGGAGTCCTGTGATCGGCCGGGCCAATACCGCCAAACCGGCCGCGGCCGGCAACGAGACGAGCAAAACGAAGCGTACGGTCTGCCCCACCCGTCTCGCGGCCAGTGACAACTTCCCCGCTGCCTGAGCATAGGCGACTGCTGGCAGCAATGTACTCGCCAGGCTGATCGAGACCACTGCCGGGAGATGGATCAGGCGGAATGCAAGGGCGTACTGACCATATTGTTCACGCACGGCCACCACGCTGAGCCCTGTGTGCCGTAACGCCCGAGGAATCACAGAGGCTTCCGCCGCCTGCACCGCTGCGTAGGTCAGCGCCAGCGCCGCCCCGGCCGGCGCCACGGGCACCAGGTGGCTCTTGACGAGAGCCCATGTCGAAGGCCGCCTCGTGATCCACCCGGCGCTACGACTCAGCGCACGGCCAATGGTCTCTCTTTTCTCCGGCGAGACGGCAAACCCTATAACCAACAGGGTGAGCGTTGCCAACCCGCCTACCATGGCTCCGCTGGCGGCGCCCGCGGCCGCCCGGGTGATACCCTCCGCGGTCAGCCACCAACCAACCCCCAGCATGGCGCCGACCCGAAACAACTGTTCCACGACTTCCGAGGCAGCCACCAAGCCCATCTCCTGCCGTCCCTGGTAATATCCGCGGATACTAGAGGCCAGGGCGAGAATCACCACGGATGGGGCGTACACGCGCAAGACCATGGTTGCTCCGCTGTCGCCTTCGATGCGCCAGGCGAGGGAGGGAGCAATGTGCCATAGGACAAGGGTGCCGGCCAGGCCCAACACGAAGTTGATAGCCAGAGCCGCAAGGAGCAGTCTTTCCGCCGCTCCCGACTGGCCGGCCGCCCTCTGCTCCGCCACGCCCCGGGCCAGGGCCATGGGCAAGCCACCGCTGGCCAGCACCAGGAGCAGCCCCTGCCAGGCCGCCCCCATCTGCAGCAGGCCCATCCCCTGGTCGCCGATGAGGCGGGGGAGCGGAATCAGGTAGAAGATCCCGAGAAAGCGGCTGAACAGGCCGGCGATTGTCAGCGCCAGCGCTCCCCGGGCAAAGTGGCGAGCCTCCACGAGAGCCCCTCCCGGTTCACCCAGCCAGGCTGAGGTCCACCCCGAGTGTGGTGGGCAGCTGCCGGGCGGACTGCATTCCCCCATCGTGTCATCGTACGCTGGCCGGTGAGGCTACCAGAACCTAGTCGCTGGCCAGGATGGACGGGAGTTGCCGCGTGGGTTGAGCGTGAATAGAACAACGTTATCAATGTTGTACTGGACTGGTCACAGTGGCGCTGGCAAACAAATGGCAAACCACCTCCGCCTTGGGCTTGTCCGCCCTGGAGGTGGTTTACCATTCCGTTTCTTGATCTGGGATGCCCGGGCCCGTGATCGAATATGACTGGAGGCCGACGTCACTCAGCTACTGCTCCATCTGCTTGGCCAGGAAACCGGCCGCCGTCTCTGCAAGCCGCAATTCCAACTCCGCCATGCGCCGATTGGCATCGGTCGTGCCCAAAACCACGGCGCCAATCGGGTCACCCTCAGCAATGATCGGAGCCACGACCATGGAAGCGAAGTTCCAATCGCTGTCCTCTTCCTCCCCGGCTGGCCGAGCCGCTTCGTCGGCGGACGGCAACACTAGAGAACGGCGAGTCTCCATGCTCTTTTCGATGGTCGCCGCGACGGACTTGTCAAGCCATTGCTTCTTGGGAGCCCCGGCGACTGCGACCACCGCGTCCCGATCGCAAATGAGAGCAATGTGGCCGGTGGATTCGTAAAGGGAGTCGGCATACTCTTGGGCAAAATCGCCAAGCTCGCCAATGGGCGAGTATTTCTTGAGAATGACCTCTCCCTCACGATCGACAAAGATCTCCAAAGGGTCGCCTTCCCGAATTCTCAATGTCCGCCTGATTTCCTTTGGAATCACGACCCGGCCCAGATCATCGATGCGGCGTACAATTCCTGTCGCCTTCATCTTCCGCCCCCCCATGCTGTCTCTTCTCTCAGTGAGACAGGATTAGTATGGAAATCACAGTACCCACCTATTCATACCATTTTGCCAGGTTTAGCACAAGAGGGATCGGAAGACAATAAATGTCACTCTCTCTGTGCCGCCTCTACCGCCCGTTCCGTCCGGGCCAACTGCCGGCCATCCCGATGTTCTCTTGTGCTAACTGCACCATGGCCCACACCGCTCAAACCTCCGGACCGACCCGTCGTCTCGGGCTCCTCCCCGGCCACCAACCGTACCAGGACCAGCAGACGGTCCAACAGCTCCGAGTCGCCAATCCCCATTTCCCACCATTGTAGTTGCACTTGCGTGCCCCGGCGTACGGTGATCGCCCGAAAACGACGGAGCAAGCGGGATTCTGCCTCGCGTTCCAGCAACACCCCGGGCAGAAAGCGAACCGTTATCCGGTAACTCCTCCCCGAGCCGGGGGCGGCCGTCTCCGGTCTGTCTTGCTCCTCCTGTCCCAACTCACCCTCGCCCAGGATGGAGTGGATCCCTAACTGCCGGGCCAGGACCTTCAGCCGGGCCACCCGCAGCAGGTTTCCGGCTGCCGGCGGCAATGGGCCAAAGCGGTCCCGCAACTCTTCAGCGAGCTCGTCCAACTCATTCTCTTCCGTAATCCCGACGACCCGCCGATAGATCTCTACCTTTTGGCGGCTGTCAGGAATGTAGTCGTCGCTCAGATAGGCATCCACCGCCAGATCGATCACCGGCTCCGGCAGTTGCCGCGGTACCACTCCTTTCTGCTCCTGTACGGCCTCTTCGAGCAAGCGGTTATACATCTCGAAGCCCACCGAGGCGATGAAGCCGTGCTGTTCTGCCCCCAGGATATTCCCTGCGCCCCGGATCTCGAGATCCCGCAAGGCGATCTTGAACCCCGACCCGAGTTGCGTAAATTCCCGGATTGCCGTCAGACGCTTTTGTGCGTCCTCCGTCATCTGGCGTTCCGGCCGGTAGGTAAAGTAGGCGTAAGCCACGCGGTTGCTCCGACCCACCCGGCCGCGTAGCTGGTACAGCTGGGCCAGTCCCATCTTGTCTGCGTCCAGGACGATCAAGGTATTGACGTTGGACAGGTCCAACCCGTTTTCAATGATCGTCGTACAGACCAGGACGTCATACTCCCGCCCCAGGAAATCCAGCATGACCCGTTCCAGCCGGGCTTCGTCCATCTGCCCGTGAGCCACGGCGATCCTGGCCTCCGGCACCAGCTCCCGCAGCTCAGCAACGACCCGGTCGATCCCCTGGATCCGGTTGATCACCACGAACACCTGACCATCCCTGGCCAGCTCCCGCCGGATAGCATCCTGCACCAGTTCCGGCCGGTACTCGGTGACGTAGGTGCGCACTGGATACCGATCTTCCGGGGGTGTCTCGATGACACTCATATCCCGCACGCCGCTAAGCGCCATCTGCAACGTGCGCGGGATGGGCGTAGCAGTCATCGTTAATATATCGACCGACTTGCAGAGTTCCTTTAGCCGTTCTTTCTGAAGCACGCCAAAGCGCTGCTCCTCGTCGACGATGACCAGGCCCAGGTCCTTGAAGACCACGTCCTTGGAGAGCAAGCGGTGGGTTCCTATGATGATGTCCACCGCTCCCTGCTTGAGACGTGTGAGAATGTTTTCTTGTTCGGCCGGAGACTGGAAACGGCTGATGGCCTCGATCACCACCGGATACCCCTCAAACCGCTCTTGGAACGTGCGCAAGTGCTGCTGGGCCAGAATGGTGGTGGGCACGAGCACCGCCACCTGCTTGCCGTCCGCCACCGCTTTAAAGCTGGCTCGCATGGCCACTTCCGTTTTGCCGTAGCCGACGTCCCCGCACAGTAGCCGGTCCATCGGTCGGCTGCTCTCCATATCCTTTTTGATCTCGTCCATCGCCCGCAGCTGATCGGGTGTCTCTTCGTAGGCAAAGGCGTCTTCGAATTCCCGCTGCCATTCTGTATCCGGCGAGAAGGCGTGGCCGGGGGCGACCTGCCGCTCAGCGTACAGCTTGACCAGGTTCTCCGCGACTTCTCGGACGGACTCCTTGACCCGCTTCTTCAGCCGGGCCCAGTCGCCACCTCCCAGGCGACTGAGCCGGGGTGGCCGGTCGCCGCTGCCAATGTACTTTTGCAGCAGCTCGACTTGTTCCACCGGCACATACAGGCGATCTTCACCCGCGTAGCGTAGGACGATATAGTCTTTGTGAACGCCGGCGATCTCCTTGGTCTCGACCCCGAGAAACTGCCCGATCCCATAGGTGACATGAACGACATAATCCCCCCTGTGCACGTCCAGGGGGTTGGTGATCCGCCCCTGCCCGGTGTAGAGCGGGCGGCGGGTATGGTGGCGGCGTTCCTGCCCCAACAGCTCCCGGTCGGTCAGCACGACCAACCGAACATCCGACAGTTCAAAGCCGGCGCTCAGTCCTGCCTCTACACCCACCAGCTGCCCCGGCGGCAAGTCGGGCGGCACATCGGCGACCAGGGGCAGGACCACATTTTCGTCGGCCAACGCGGCCGCTAGCTTTTGTACCCGCACCGCCGAGGCCAATGTCATGACCAGGCGATATTTGCTCTTCTGCCACTCCCGGACCGATACTGCGATCTTCTCAGGCTGTCCATAAAACGCCTCAGGGGAACGGCCCGTAACCATGCGACTGCTGACGGCCTGCATTCCTTGCGCCCGCCGCGCCAGGGCAGACAGGTAGATCACCGGATGTTGCTTGCACCGGATCAGGACTTCCAACCACCCGGCGTATCCTTTGAGCGCAGCAGGCAGGGCCAGACCATGTTCGAGGGCGGCAGCCAGCGCCTCGTTGCGCTCCCGTTCAGCGGCCTGAGCCAGGTCGGCCAGGCGGGCCGAGTCCAAGAGGACGACGGATCCCCGCTGCAGGTAGTCTGGCAGCCAGGCGGACTGGGAGTAGAAGTAGGGACGGAATTGGTCCTCCCCGGGCACACTGACGCCCTGACTGAGCAGCTCCAGCTGCCGTTCAATCCGGCTGCGCAGCGCTGCCGCCTCGCCCTCCCGCCCCAACGAGCTCAGCCTTTCCGCCTGACGCGCCACATCGGTCTGCACGCGGGCCGACGCCTCCTGCCAGCCTTCGGTAGGCAGCGGGCTTTCCCGTACCGGTCCGATGGTCACCTCATCCAGATCGTCACTGGACCGCTGGGTGGCTGGATCCAGCCGCCGCAAGGAATCGATCTCCTGGTCAAACAGGTCGACCCGGCAGGCAAACGGCCAACCCGCCGGGTAAATGTCGACGATGTCCCCACGAATCCCAAACTGCCCGGGTTCTTCCACCTGGGTCACCCGTTCGTAACCCATTTCCACGAGGCGGGCAGCGAAGCTCTCCAGGTTTTCTATCCGCTGGCCGCGACGCAGCGAATAGACATACCTCCGGTAAGCCGCAGGCGGCAACAACGGTTCGACGATGGCCTGGATCGGAGCCACGACCAGGACCGGGTCGCCCAGGGTCAAGCGTAAAAGAACCTGCCGGCGGCTCTCGCGCAGTGGCGCCGGGGCGCGAGTCTCCTCGTATGGGTAGATCTCGAGGGCGGGGAACTGCAGCACGTCCCGTTCACCGAGAAGCGCCACCAGGTCTTCGCTCAAGCGCTCGGCCTCGGCCTGACCGGGAGTGATCACCAGCCCGGGTCGACGCGGGTCGCCCAGGCTGCCCAGCCGCTGGTACGCCGTGGCGATCAAAGCGGCGTCCATCGCACCAGCCAGTCCGGTGAGCTCCTGCTCCGGCACTCCGCTGCGCAAATTGGTTTCCAGCCAGCGGTAGTCTGTGCTTTGAGAAATAAGTTGTAATAGTCCGCCAATTGGCACGAATGATCCGCCCCCGCTCTGACCTTACGAACGCGCCGAAGCCCTGGCTAACCCACTGCCAGGGTAGTCAATCCGCCTGACGTACCGTCCCCCCATCTCGGTCCAGGTTGTCCTCCGGTCTACACCTTGCCGGCCCTGTAAGCCAGCCGACTCTCTCCCACCTTGCTATGTGGATCCCGCCGACTGGACGATCGGCGGTTCCTTGGGGTTTCCCCAATTCATTGCCGCCGTTAAACCTTCCCGCAGCCACAGGCGAACCACGGTAGCCGCCCGGTCGGTCACCTGACCAAAGGCCTCCTGCTCCGCCGGGTTCATCTGCGCCAATACATAATCTATCACAGACATTTGCCGTGGATCCGGTCGTCCAATCCCCACCCGCAAGCGGGCAAACCCCGTGCCCAGGTGTGCGATGATGGAAGCCAGTCCCCGGTGTCCGCCCGAGCTGCCTGCGGCCTTGAGTCGAATCCGCCCCACCGGCAGGTCCATGTCGTCACAAACCACCAGCAATCGATCTAGGGGCAATCGGTACCGGGCCATCACGGGAGCGATCGCCTCACCGCTGGCGTTCATAAAGGTAAGCGGCTTGAGCAAGAGCACCCGCCGGGCTTCCAGACAACCCTCGTTTTGCAGTGACTCTCGCTCCCGCCGCCACCCTGCAAACTGTCCTGCTTCAGCCAGCCGGTCTACCACCCAAAAGCCCAGGTTGTGACGGGTGGCTGCGTAGCGCTCGCCAGGATTCCCCAGGCCGGCCACGACGTAAAGCTGCCCGGCCTGCTCCATCGGGCTACGCCTCCTCCGTCTCTCCTTCTTCCTTCTTCCTGCCCACCAGCTCCGGCTCCTTGGCCTCCTCTGCCTCGCCCTCCGCCGGCGCAGCCTCTTCCTCTGCGGCCATCTGCCGCGGCAGCACGATGGAGACCACCGTCTCACCGGGGGGATTCAGGAAGCGGACACCGGCTGGCGGAGTGAGCTGGCCGACCGTGAGTGAATCTCCGGCTGCCATCCCGGCCACGTTCACTTCGATATGGTCAGGCAGCGCGTCTGGCCGGCAGGCCACCCGGATCTCACGCAGGTCGTGCTCGATGATGCCGCCATCCTGTGGCCGTTGCTCAGCACCCACCAGAACGATAGGCAACGTGAACTCGCTTTCCCGGTCCAGGGGTACCTGGTAGAGATCAAAATGGAGCACCTGGCCACCTACCGGCTCGTGCTGAACATCCTTGACCACCACATGAGACGCCTCTTCCGCCGTCGCTCCCTGCTCATCGCAAATCGAGACGGGGAACAGGTGCGTGCGCCCCCCTTTTTGAAGGAGAGTCCCAAACGCTTTCTGATCTGCAGCGACAGCCACAGGCGACCGTCCCGGGCCGTACAACACACCGGGTACGAGCCCTTGACGCCGCAACTGGCGGACATCCCCCTTCTTGCCAGGGATCCGCCTTTTCACCTGCAATGATAGCTCTGCCAACTCCGTTCCCTCCCGCCTTCCGTCGCCAGAGGCTTGTCTGGACGCAAAACGCTAAAAGCGATGTACCGTCAATCTTGCCTATTATACCATCCTGCCGTGACCTCGTTCCCTAGTCGAACAGGACGCTGACCGACTCATCGTGGAAGATCCGGCGGATCGCCTCCCCAAAGAGCGGCGCCACCGACAAGGTCTTGATTTTGTCCGGCCATTCGCCGTTCCGCCGGGGGATCGTGTTAGTCACCACCACTTCCTGCAGGGGCGACGCGACCAGCCGCTCCAGAGCGGGCGGCGAAAAGACCGGATGCGTACAGCAGGCGTACACCGTGCACGCTCCCCGGTCTAGCAACGCTTGGGCTGCCTGCACGATCGTCCCCGCTGTGTCAATGATGTCGTCGACCAGAATCGCCACCTTGCCGTGGACGTCCCCGATCACGTTCATCACTTCGGAAACGTTCGGAGCCGGGCGGCGCTTATCCACAATCGCCAGGGTTGTGTGCAGCCGCTGGGCTAGTTCACGGGCACGGGAGACTCCCCCGACATCAGGGGAAACCACCACCGGGCTTTCTAGCTCCTTTTTGCGAAAGTAGTCGGCCAGAATGGGCCCCGCCATCAGGTTATCTACCGGAATGTCAAAGAAGCCCTGAATCTGTGGAGCGTGCAGGTCCATGGTGAGGACCCGGTCCGCCCCGGCTGCCGTCAGCAGGTTGGCCACCAACTTGGCCGCAATGGGATCCCGGGGCGCGGCTTTCCGATCCTGGCGAGCGTAACCATAGTAGGGAATGACGGCGGCCACAGAACGGGCAGAGGCCCGTTTGATGGCATCGATCATGATCAATAGTTCCATCAAGTTATCATTGCTGGGGGAACAGGTGGGCTGCACGACGAAGCAATCAGCTCCCCTGACTGTCTCCCCGATGCGGACGTTGATTTCCCCGTCCTTAAACCGCCCGATGGTGGCTTTGCCCAGAGGAACGCCCATGTATGAGGCGATTTCCTCTGCCAGTGGGCGATTGGCTGTGCCCGAAAAGACATGCAATTGCTTTTCCAACAGAATAGACAATCCTCAGTCCCCCTTACCTCGAGCATCCCCGCTACCTGATGGCCCTTGCCTGCCTGGCATTAGGGGTGGCCATGGCTGAGCCTTCCCCCGCGCACCGCGGCAAACTGTAAACGCAATCGCCTGGCCCGCTTCGAGTGTCACCCCCTCCAGATAAGCCCATGGGCCGATGTGACACCCTTCTCCGACCCGGGTTCCCCGGGCCAGCCAGGTGTTGGGCTCAATGATGGTGTCCAGGCCGATCTCAACATCTGGATCGATCCGGATGGTCGGTGGGTCGACCAACGTGACGCCCTCTTCTTGCCAATGCCGACGGATGCGCTCCCGCAACACCGCCTCAGCCTGAGCCAGTTGGATCCGGTCATTAATGCCATAGGCTTCCGTGGGATCTGGTACCGGTATGGCTTCGATGGGTTCTCCCGATACCTGCAATAGGGAGAATACATCTGTCAGGTAATACTCACCTTGAGCATTCTGAGGTTTGAGCTGAGGCAACGTCTGCTGCAACGCCCGTACCGTGAAGCAGTACGTGCCGGTATTGATCTCGTGGATCTGCTGCTGTTCGGGACTGGTGTCCTTCTCCTCAACGATGGCCCGAAACCGCCCTTCGGCGTCCCGGATGACCCGGCCGTAGCCGTGGGGATCATCGAAATAGGCAGACAAAAGAGTGGCGGCGGCTGCCCGCCGGCGATGGTGGTCCACCAGTTGCCGAAATGTCTCGGGTCGGAACAGGACGGTATCGCCATAGGTCACCAGTACATCCTGAGCTGGGTCGAGCAGGGGCAGTGCCTGCCGCACGGCATCGCCCGTCCCTAGAGGCTCGGGCTGAACGGCGAAGAGTACGTCCGCCCCGACGACCTGCTGCACCAGGTCGCCCTGGTTGCCAATCACAAGGATGATCCGCTCCACTCCTGCCTGGCGTAAGCTTTCTAGTACGTGGAGAATCATGGGCCGGCCACAAAGCGGATGAAGGACCTTCACCCGACGGGATTTCATACGTTTGCTCAACCCCGCCGCCAGAACGACTGCCTGAGCTGTTGATGGCTGACTCAACGCCCCCGTCCACCCTCCTCGTGAACCGCATCCAAGCACGTAAAATCGGTCGAGCTCGCCTCCGGACATGTCGTTGAGACGGGCTGACAGTAGCCTATAGGTCTTCCACAGCGAAGACCTTTCCCCTGCCCTTTCGCAGGACAGGTATCCCACCACTTTGCGGTTGCCATACTAAGATCCAGCATCCACCGCGGGCTGGGCGGCAGCCAGCTCAACCCCTTGTGGTCCGACTTTGCACTTCAGCGCACAAAGCATACCACATTCCCACCTGCGGAGAAGGGGAGGCTGTTTCGGAAATGGAAGAACGGTATCCAGCAGAATGGCGGCGAGGGACAGCGCCGAGTAATCCCTGGTCGGCCTGGCCGGGTTGGCAAGAGTGGCGTAACTGGCTGGAGGAGATCCCCTGGCCCTGGGAAGGGCGGGCAGCATCACCGCGCAGCTGGCCCAGTGTCGACATCTACCAAACCGACAACGAAATCGTGCTGCGGGCGGATTTGCCCGGCGTCGACCCCAAGAACGTGGACATTCATGTGAGCGACCATAGCGTGACTCTCAAGGGTGAAGTGCAGCAAAGCGAGGAATTCAAGCAAGAGAATGCCTACCGGGTGGAGCGTCGCTATGGCAGCTTCTTGCGCACCATCCCTCTGCCCAGCCAGGTAGATCCCGACCGGGCCACCGCCCAGTTCCGGCAGGGAATCCTGGAGGTCCATCTGCCTAGAACAGGCACGGACCGGGGACGGCGGATTCCGATCAACCCTGTGCAGTAGTGTTCGACCAGGCCGGTGTAGTAGCTTGCAATCGACCCGCGCTGCAGGATGCAGTCAGGAAGGAAAGGACGCCGGCGCGATATACCGGCGTCCTCTTGGTTCCGTTCCTGGTTCATCTCAGTACGATGCACCGGCGGTAGGGGTGGCTGCTCCCAGCCCAGTAGCCGGGTTCGGCACCCGGGCCTGATTGCTTTGCAGGGCCTGGTTGAACCCCGCCCGCACTCCCGTGGTCACCTGCTCAATGAGCGCTTGCTCCGCGGCCGCGATCATCCGCCGTACCATATGTCCCCCCACCGCTCCGCAGTCACGTGCCGGCAACTCACCCCAATAGCCGCCCTGGATCTTGGAGGTATCGATGCCCAGCTCGGTGGCAACTTCATACTTGAAGCGATCGAGTGCCGGCGCTGCCTGCAGGATCAGGGCCCGGTTGGTAGTATTCGCGCCTCGGGCCATCACGTTTCACCTCCTCACGACCCACTCTGGTGGGTCGCTAGGCGTAGTCTGCTCAGGAGCTAACCAGTACACGCCGCCAAACTCTCGCGAATTGCTGGCTGTCCTGGCGATCCGTCCACGTGTTGGCCCTGGATACAAAAGTGGCTGGGGAGGCAGGATTCGAACCTGCGAATGCCAGATCCAAAGTCTGGTGCCTTACCACTTGGCGACTCCCCAGCGCAAACCAAACCCATGAAAGCTGCAACAGGTGTTATTATACCCGAACCCAAGGGGAGTGACAAGGACGCGGGAGCACTGGTGTTCAGGTCACCGCGCCGACCGATGGAAGGCAAATATGCCGGGACACGAGGGCGATGCTCCCACCTCCCGGCGTGTTATTCCTTCCGCAGCCAGGTGGCAGGTACGACCTCCACCTGTTGGGCGGCTTCGTCCAGCCGCTGCAGTACCGCCAGGCTGAAGAGCTGAAGCTGTTGCTCGGTGAGGGGCGGTGGTTCAGCCGGAAGCAAGGAGGCACCGGGCGGGGTCGTCCGCACGACCACCGCCGCTCCTTGTACTTGCGCTCCAAACTCCCGCATCAACTCCAGCATCCCACGGATCGTTCCGCCCGCCTTCATGAAGTCGTCGACGAGAAGCACCCGGGCCCGCTCCTGCAAGGCGCGCCGCGGCAAAGACATCGTCTCGATCCGGCGGGACCCGCTCAAATAGTTGACCGTGACGACCGGCCCTTCCATGAGGAGCGCCTGGCGACGAATGATCACCATCGGGACACCCAGGACCTGGGCAACCATGACAGCGATGGGAATGCCCCGGGTTTCCACCGTCACCACCGCATCCAGAGCCGGCCGGGCGGCGCCGGAGTCCGGTGGGCCCGCCAGCAGCTGGTAGTAGCCGGTGGCCACCAGGCGAGCCAGGTTCATGAGAACTGCGGGATCGGACAGAAGGTCACTCAGGTACAAAAAACCTCCCGGCAGAATACGGCCAGGATCGGATAGCCGCTGGCAAAAGTCGGCTGCAATCGCATGCATCCGTTCGGAGGAGAGTACTGGGTAGTAGATTACACCGCCGCTGGCGCCAGGCACTGTTTCGATGCATCCCCAACCCTCGCTGGCAAACAGCTCTTTCAGCATGGCCAGGTCTTCACTGAGGCTCGAACGAGCTGCCTCGAGCCGCGCGGCAAAGGAGGCTTGGGGCACGCTGCGGCCTGGGTGAGTGAGTAAGTACTGGCTGATAATAGCCAGGCGCTGGCTGCGGGGGGTTCCGCTCATGCCCGTCCCACCCCCATGCTCGCTCCCCCCACCCGCATCGCCGCCAGCTGACGCGTGGCAAGTTCAAGATCGGACGGTTTGTCGACATCGAAGCCGATTTCGGCAAAGGGGACAATCACGCCCGCCCCATCGATCCCCAGCTTCTCCCGAACCGCCTCTTCCACCTCGGCCATACTCAACCGGCGCAGCAAGAAGCGGGCAATGAACGGTAACCCAAACAACGTAGCCAGCCGCCAGGGTTCCTTTCGCCACTGCATCGCCTGGACCAACAGCTGTCCGGCCCGGTCGATGACGGACGGCGTCAGCAGGAAAAGGTTGCCTCCGGTGAACTCCCCTTCCGCCAGGCGGGCGTAGGTCCGCTCTACTCCGGGCAGCGCTGCTTCGCTGTCCGCCCGAGAAACGACAGGATAGTACACCTCTTTCCCCATGGCGGCGCAGGTTTCCAGGAAGTATCGGAGCGCCGCCCGGGTCAGCAACACGGCATCCCCCGTGGCGATCAGCACCTGGCGGTTCGTGCCCCGCAGCGCCTCCAAACCGGTTTGTACGTTGGCCATGATGTCGCCCACCGGGTCAACCCGCCGTACATTGTCGTACGGCTGTAAGTAAGCGTCCAGAGCAGCCGGACCAACCAGGATGACCCGGCGGACGGCCGGATCTCGGGCCACGACATCCAGGACATACAACACCATGGGTCGGCCATGGATAGGAATCATAGCCTCCCATTCCTGAGACGCCACTTTGGCCAGCCTGCCGTCGTTGGGCGCCCCTGCCAACACGACTGCATCAACTTCCATGGCTCGCCCCCCTGTAGATTCCCCCTGCACATGGGCGGGCCTTACTTACCCGCCCCCCACGCGCGGCTCAACCCTGTGACCCCGTTCCACCCTGTAGCTCGGCCGGCTCGGGTGCCATCGTCGCTCGCTGCCGCATCTGTTCCAACAGGGTGTTCTCTGCCTGGCGGACATGCTCCTGCGCCCAATGCCCGGCTGTCGGCACGTCACCCCGCCGCAGCGCCTCCCACAGGGAACGGTGCTCGTGCAGGGCGGCTTGCAACCGGCCGGGCACGGAGAGCATCCAGGGGCGGAAACGTTGCAACTGTTCCCGCTGGTTGCGAATGAGCTGATGCAGACGGGCGTTGCGGCAGGCGGCAAAAAGTAGCTCGTGGAATTCCGCCTCCAGCTGAGCCGACACGGCCCACTCGCCGTTTTGCAGAGCCGTCTGCATCTGGTCGAGAACCCGCCCCAGCTCGGCGACTTCGGCGGGTTGGATCCGCTGTGTCGCCAGCTCCACCGCGAGGCGTTCCAGCGCGGCCCGAATTTCGAAGACCTCGTGGATGTCCTTGACCGTCATGTCAGCTACATAAGCCGCCTTACGGGGAACCATGACCACGAGCCCTTCCAGCTCCAACTTCCGAATGGCCTCCCGGATCGGAGTGCGGCTAACCCCCATCTGCTCCGCCAGCTGAATCTCCATCAGCCGTTCACCCGGGCGCAACGAGCCGGACAGGATTGCCTGACGCAAGGCATCGAAGACCAGCTCGCGCAAAGGCTTGTAATTCTCCAACTCTTGCGGTAGCAATGGCCGCGGCATGCAGCCTTCCCCCCGGTCTTGGGCAAAAGGACTTGGGCCTTTCCACCCAAATGCGGTCCGACTCTGTATACTTTGTATTATACCAGTTACTGGTGCGCTGTGTGGAGACCGCGCCAGGTGCGTCAGAAAGGAGGGGAAGCGGAAAGAATGGCGGACACAGCCAACGTTCACGCAGAATCGGCGAGGAATAGCGGTGCGGGGAACATCGCCCGGCCGCTCAAGGTGCAGTTGCATGTCCATAGCGAACGCTCCCTCGATTCACACTGGCCCGTCCAGGAGCTGCGAAGGCATTATGATCAACTCGGGTTCGACGCCATCTTCCTCACCGATCACGATCGGACCGCCCGTTCCCAGGAGCTATCGTTTGAACGTCGCCCCCTTCTCCTGCCCGGTTCGGAGCTATCCTTATCGATGCCCTTCTGGCCCCTGGGACCTCATTTGGTGCTGCTGGGGGTGGAGCACATCCCTTTAGACCTTCATTGGGCCGCCCATCGCAGCAGTTGGCCGGCGTGGCCATGGGGGCGCACCAAGCTGCACGACCTCTTTGCCTGGATCGCCAGGCATCAGCCCGGTGTCCTGCCGGTCTTGGCTCATCTCCACTGGCCAGGAAACCTGGGGACAGGGGGATGGTATCCCTATCTGGACGCTCTCATCGACGCCTGGCAGCAGCTGCCCCCTGGACTCCCCCTTTTGGTAGAGCTCCTGAACCCGCACTCTCCGACCGACCAGGACCGCCGGTTGTGGCACACCCTGCTGGCTGCCGCCAGCCCACAGCACCCGGTCTGGGGGGTTGGCTCCGACGACGCCCACCATAGCGACGAGGCAGGACAAGCTTGGGTCGAGCTATGGCCCGGCGTCGGCGGCCAGGACGCCAGCCACCCGGCTCACCCCTCCCGCCCAGCCCCAGCTGCCGAGACCGTATACCAGGCTCTGGCGCATGGGCATTTCGTTGCGACCAGCGGGCCGCCGCTCCGGGTTGCCGTCGAACCCTTCCCTCTTCCCGCTGGCCGGGAGCTGCTCGCCGAAACCGTTCCTGGCATTCACCTGCGCCTGGTAGGAAGAGGAGGCCAGCTCGTGGCGGAAAGCGACGGACCCCACATGCGCTGGCCTCTTCCTCGTGGGATCGGGCAGGGCGTGGTCCAGGTTGAAGCATATTCTCCAGCGGCTCGTACCGTCCCCGGGACTTTTTGGCCAAATGTGGCCTTCTCTCAACCAATCTGGACCTGAGGCAGTCCGGCCTCACCTTGCGAGTACGTCCATAGCATCAGCGCCGGGCCGGGCAGCCGTTCGCCCCGGTCCTTGGCATCGCTGGATCCTGCCGCTGTCAAGACGTCCCACAATCTCTGGGCAGTGGAGTCCGAGTCGGCCAACACAAAAAGGGCCGACCCCGAGCCGGTCAGCCCGTACAAGGCCGTCCCTGGTTCAGACTTTTCCACGACCTTCGCCAAATGCTCCCGCCACGTAGCTACCTCCGGGACATGCTGGTATAGCGCTCGCGCCAGGTCGTTGGGGAGTTCTCTGCCGATCTGCGCCGCTATGGCCACCAGGGGGCTCCCCTGCCGCCAACAGCTGATTAGCTGCTCGACGCGGGCACGGCTTGCCTCCCGCCGCGCCGCCTCCGCGCGAGGATCTTCGTCGGCCAGTTGGTCCAGCCAGCGGTATACCTCTGCCGTGGCCGCGCCCACCGCCGGCTTGATCAGAATCAACGGAAAGCGCCGGCCCGGCAGAGGCGACAGCTCCTCGCCGACCCCTCGCCCCCAGGCCGCGGCCGCTGAAGAAGCAGCAAAAGGCACATCTGCCCCCAACTGGGCCAGGGCCGTGGTGAAATGGCCTCCGTCTGCGCCCGCCGGTCGGCCGACCTTGCCGCCCGCTGGTGCACGCAGCAGGTGAACAGCCAGCGCCCGGGCGCCTGGCGCCTCGGTGTCCCGCTGTTCGCCCTCCAGCCATCGCCAGGCCGCCCGCCAGGCCGCGGCCGCATCCGCACTGCCGCCACCCAACCCAGCGCCGGCGGGAATCGCCTTGTTCACCAGGAGCTGCCAGGGCTGCGGTGATACCCCGAATGGTTCACACGCCGCTTGCCAAGCACGCCAGGCGAGGTTGGTCGCATCGTCCGGGACCGTGCCGGCCCCCAGGATCATGTCTTGCACGCGGGCGGCAGCGGGCGGCAGTCCTTCGCTCCCCGGGATTCCGGCCGGCCTCCCGCCGGCTGCCGGCGGCGGCTGACCCACGCCTGGCCAGGCTGCCCGCCATACCCCGTAGCGGGGGGTGGGCTGCGGCACCCACGAGGTCTGCACCGGTGAAGAGGGCGGCGGCGAGCCCGCCGCTGCCGGCCTCACCCCCACCCAGTCGCACAGTTCCAGGCGTTGAAAGAGCGTGGACAACTGATGGTAGCCGTTAGCCCGGCGTCCGGTCACTGCCAAGCCCACGTTGATCTTGGCATAGCCCGGCTCCCACAAAAGCGCTGGTGGCTCTAGATCCGAATGAGTCCACTTGACGATGATGAATCCGCACCCCGTTCACCCGTGGCCAGCGGATCGTCTTACCGTCCCCGGCCGGTGACCGCCCCCCAAACCGCCGTCACCAGGTGGCGCAACCACAAGATCAGGCGAGTCAACAGGCCGGCCCGGGGCACATCCGCCGCGGCCACCGCTGGCACTTTGTCTAGCTCGGTGCTGTCATAGCGCAGCACCAGTTCACCGACGGTCTGCCCTTTCTTGATCGGGGCCTGCAGATCCTCTTTCGGCGTGAACTTTTGGTCTACGCCCGAGACCGAGACAATGCGGGGCAGCAGGACCCGAACATCCTTGTCGACAATCGCCTGGACGCCGGGGATGCGGCCTCCCTTCACGGGTGCGGTACCTACTTGCGTCCCGGAGGGAACGGCCAGAACTTCGTTGAAGGCGTCAAAGCCGTAGTCCAGCAGCCGGCTGGCTTCCTGCACTCTCTGGTCGTCTGACGCCGCCCGGAAAATCACAGCCAGTAGCGTGCGATCGCCCCGCGTCGCCGTGGCGGCCACGCAATACCCGGCCTGTTCCGTATATCCCGTCTTGAGGCCGTTCGCACCCGGGTAATGGTTGATCAATTTGTTGGTATTGACCATGGTGGGTAACTCGGGGCGGATCGTCTTGGTCCATATGCTGGTCCATTCCAGTACTTGGGGATGCTTTTTCACCAACTCTAACGACATTTTGGCCACGTCCCTGGACGAACCCCTGTTCTCCCCAACACCTGGCAGTGGCAGGCCTGAGGCGTCATAAAACCGGGTCTTGGTCAGGCCGAGCTCCTTCGCCCGGCGGTTCATGGCGTCGACGAACGCCCCTTCGCTGCCAGCCAGGTACTCGGTGATCGCCACCGTCGCGTCGTTGGCGGAGGCCACCGCCACCATCTCCATCAGTTCCTGCAAGGTGAACTGCGAGCCCGCCGCCAGGTACATCTGTGAGCCGCCCATGCTCTCGGCCCGGCTGCTAATCGTCACCGTATCGCTCAACTTGGCCCGGCCCTCGGCCACCGCCTCCATCGCCAGCAGCATCACCATGATCTTGCTGATGCTCGCCAGCGGCAAAGGCTCGTCCGCGTTCTTTTCGAATAGCGTCTGACCCGACTTGACATCGACCAGGATGGCAGACGGCACGGCGACGTCGAAGCCGGGAGTGCGAGGAGATGGAGAGGGCGGCGACGTGGTTCCAGGAGACGGAGTCTGCGCCAGACCAACTCCAGACTCCAGGATGGATGTCAAGACAAGGACCAAGGACAAGAGTACCGCCAGCCCAGACCTGCGGACCTGCTGAAGTACCACACCCATTCCCCCTTCTGCCCCGTAGGCTGTCTCGCGCAGAAGGGTTTATTCAACGGCTCAGCACTTCATGTCCAAGCCAGGTGAATTTGTCCATCGCGGAAGGCCGCGCAGGTGGTCGTCAAGAATCCGTCCGGGTCTCCAACGCCGGCGTCGGCGACGGGTCTGCCGCCCGCGGCCAGTTCCTATCCCGGTCTTTGTCCAGGCGGCGGGTCATCGTGTAGGCCAGGTACTGCATTTCCAGGCTCAGGTCGGCAGTCTGCAACGCGATGCCCGGCGGCACCTGCACAGGGGTCGGCGCGAAATTGAGCACGCCCTGCACCCCTGCGGCCACCAGCTGGGAGACGACGTCCTGGGCCGCATACGCCGGGACCGTCACGATCCCCATCGTAATCCCCAGCGCTTTCACCCGCTCTTGCAGCCGGGAGAGCGGGTAGATCTCGACGCCGTCGATTTTCAAGCCGATCTTACCCGGATCGGTGTCGAACAACGCCACGATATTCACATTAAACGTGCGGTCGGAGGCAAAGCGCCGGATGTTGTAACGGGTCAAGGCGACACCCAGGCTTCCGGAACCTACCAGGGCCGCCCGCACTTCCTGGCTGGTGTTAAGGATTCGATGGAGTTCGTCCCGCAGATAGGCCACATCGTACCCGACTCCACGGGTACCGAACTCACCAAACCAGGCCAGGTCTTTGCGAACCAGCGCCGGGCTGACGCCTGTTTTCTCGGCCAACCGATACGAGGAAATGGTCGTCTCCCTCTGGCGCGCCTCTTCGTCGAGCACCCGCAGATAAATGACCAGACGACGAACGACGGCATCAGCGATCTTGGGCCACGGCATCTGCCTCATCCCCCGCTTTCTGCGTCCGTTGCCAAACGAACCTTAAAATAAAAGAATAGTGAACGTCCACCAACCGATTGCTACCTGCAAAGCCAACCATGGCTGGTACCCGGATAACGTCACTGCTCGGCATCATGGGCTCGCCAAGGGACTAAAGCAAGTGATCACTTGCATTATAGGGAAGCTTTTCTGCCATGTCAAACCATCTCCCGGCGCATCTCCCTTCAACCAACCGCTGCCCGAGCAAGCACCGGCCTTGACCCAAACAACGCACTAGGTCTGTTTGAAAACGTAGATCTCCCATGGTCGAGAACATGGTACGATACGATTCGTTACGACGCAGCGACGTCCTCTCGTGAGCGCGAGACACCGGGTCTTAAGTCTCAATCAGGTCAATGGAGGAATTCGGGTATGGGACTCAAGTCCGATCGCTGGATTCGAGAGATGGCACAAGCAGGGATGATCACCCCCTTCGTTGACCACCAGGAGCGGGAGGGAGTC
>JADBKQ010000021.1 GCA_014896305.1 Limnochordaceae bacterium | reverse complement strand
CACCGTGCTGGCCGATACCGGCGCTCCCTCTCCTAACAGTCCTCGCAGAGCTAGGAGTCTGTCCCAGAATTCGCCCTCTGAGCTTCAACCCTACTGCAGCTTGTGATGCCTAACACAGCAAGCCACGAGATGTAGTGGCTGATATGCGGGAAAGGGTATTTCCTGGACAGACTCCTAGGTTGTGCCAAACGAGCCAGCAACCGCGTTGTGAGACCAGGCGGCTACATTAACCCTTGGTCAGGAGAGCGTTCACTTTCTGCACAATAGTCTCCGTTCCTTCGTCCACTCCGACTTCGCCGGCGAAGATCTTCTGCAATTCGGGATTTTGTACGTTGGCGACCTTGGCCCAGTCTGCCGGCGGCAACGGTACCGCCCACTGGAGCATTTCGAGGAAGGCTACGTTATTGCGAGGGGGCATCGTCTTAAGGAAAAAGTCGGAGGCAGCCAGGTTTTTGCGAGCGGCAACCATCGTGCCGGTGCGGGCCAACCCCTCCTGCACTTTGCTACTGGCCACGTAGTTGACAACTTGCCAGATGGCGTCGAGGTGCTTCGAGCTACGTGTGATGACCACTCCCAGGGAGTACAGAGGAAAGCCACGGGTTACCCGTTTGGGTAGGAGAGCCACATCCCACGCAAACTTGAAGTCCGTCCGAGCTTGGGGTACAAGCCAACGCCCTTCGATATCGACGGCGACATGTCCATCAATAAAAGGTTTGTTCCAGCCACCCATGGTTGCCCATTCTGCCATGGTTGGGGAGACCTTGTATCGGAAGATCAAGTCAACGAGGAACTGCAGCGCTTGCTTGGTCTCCGGCATGTTCATACGGGACTGCTTGCCATCCGAGCTCAATACCTGCCCGCCGTTGGCGTAGACGAAGGAACTCCAATAGCCATCCCAGTTCATGACTGTCGTTGCCCAACGCTTTTTGGATGGGTTTGTAAGTTTACGGGCAGAAGCCAGGAACGAGTCCCAGTCCCATTCGGAGGTAGGATACGATACCCCTGCATCATCGAAGATGTCCTGGTTGTAATACATCACAAGCGGTTGACAGTTGAGCGGAACACCATATTGCTTGCCGCCGTAGCTCCATCCCTTGACGAGAGCCGGGAAGAAGGCGTCGTTCAAACCAGGTTGCCGACCGACCAGGCTGTCCAAAGGGACAAGCCCGCCGGCTCTGGCGAATCCGGGCATGTATTCTATTGCCATTTCCACCGCATCTGGAGCAGTGTTCGTGGCCAGCTGGGTCGTCAGTTTGGTGTAGTCCCCGAGGAACTGTTCGGGTACTACCTGTATGTCCTGGTGGGTACGGTTAAATTCTTTGAAAACCTGGTTCATATAGGCTATGTCAGACTGATTATTTACCCAGTATGCATACCTTACGGTAATCGGTTCAGCATTGGCTGCGTTAGGTTTTATGGCTGGTGTGGTACCGAGGAGTAAAAAAGCAGTAACAGCAAGAACCAATACTAGTCGCCTTGCCTTTGAATCTGCGGTTAGCATACTCTACCCTCCTTAACATCTGTTCCAGTCCCAATGCCCGCACCACTCCTACCTGGACGAATTAACAACTACCTATTTGCAACTGCCTATCAGCCACTGCTTCAACTTGAGCCTTGTTTTGATGGTGTCCCCCCTTTTCCAACTGGTTGCTCTGGGTCATCACAGTGGCGGCGACCAGCACCTGCCTCAGGTATGCCCCGGCTCACCCTGCCGGTCGATGCCGCCTGTCCCTGCAGCTGGTCTATGTTGCTGATCGATACCGCCGATCCGTGCTGCCGGTTATGCCGCCGGGCTATACTGCCCCGGCCCATGCTGCTGGTATTCGCTGCCAGGGCATGCCGTCGGTTGCTGGCCGCCGGTCGCCTCCTACCAACTTCTTCGGTTATTGCCTTCGGGCCGCCAACTGGGCGTAGTACTTGTTGAGTGCTTCATCTCCTTGCTGCAAGGCGGTGGGCACACTGATCTGGTTGGCAAACATCTTGTTCCAGATCGGGGTTAAGCGCTGGCTGATGCCATCCCAGCCGTTGATGATGTGATCCAGCGCCTCGTGCCCATACTCTTGTGCGCCGACCAACGCTTGCAAGATCTGTTGCGGCGTATGATACCTGGAGAAGCTGGCCAACTGAGAGAGGTACGGGCCGAGAACGGTGGCCCGGGCCGGCGGGAAGTCATTGAGGCCGATATAAGCGGCCAGACGGGGTTCGCTCACCAACCACTTGACGAACTTCCAGGCTTCCTCGGGATGCTTGGTGGCGCTGCTAATCAGCCAGGCGTCAGTATACACAATGGTGGCCCGGGTCTTGGCCAGCGGCATCGCGCCCAAACCCCAGGGGAAGTTCAGCACGCTACGCTGGCCCATGATCGTCCAGGGGCCGTTCCCCATGTACATGGCCACCTTGCCTTGAAAAAACCACGCCCAGGCTTCGCCCGTCTGGGGCGAATAATGATGCTTCCATATGATGTCCATGACCGCCTGATAGGCCTGAATGTTAGCTGGCGTGGACAAAGTGGAGCGTGTCGGCGTCCCCGTTCGGTAGGTATCGGTGTCGAACCAGTCTCCGCCCCACATGTAGGAGTACACCTGGCTTCCGTATACCGAGGGCTCCACCCCCAGTCCAGCCTGCTTCAGCTTACCATCGGGGCCTACCACTGTCGCCTTCCGGGCAGCCGTCAACATGTCATCCCATGTCCAACCCGTCTTACTCCACTCGACAGGCGGCGGGTTGACACCGGCCTGTTCCAGCAAGTCGACATTGTAGTAGATAAAGCTACCCACGCTCATGAAGGGGATTCCCCATATTTTGCCGTCCCACTGGTACGCCTTCCAGGCGGAGGCGAAGAACTCTTGGGGATGCAGCTCTTCCCGATCACGTTCGACATAGCGGGTCAGATCCAGCAGCCAGCCCTGATTCACATAGGTGCGGACGTTTCCGCCCTGTCCCCAAATGTCCGGTGGGTTACCCGAAGCCCACAAGGTGGTCAACTTGGCTCCATAGTCGCTGCCCGAGTCCGTGATGATGTCGATCTGAACCCCCGGATTGGCCTTTTCGAATTGGTCGATAGACTTCTTGACCCAGTCTACGGTGTTGGTATCACCCTCGTACAAGTACAAAGAGAGCTTGACACGTGCGGCTGCCTGCGCGGCCGGAAGTACCGATGAGGATAAGAGTGCTACATTCCACGACCCCACGACCACTGTAGCGGCGAGGAAAGCATGTTGCCACAGCCGCTGCACTCGAATGTGTTTCATTATAGGAAATCCCCCCCTGTTGCTATGAGTGTTGGTACACTAACCAACGCCTGTATTCGTTTGTATTCGTTCCCTATTTGGCATTATCCTGCTACTTACCCGCGTTGGTCGCCTCGGTGTCTCGGCACGTGAGTGCCGGGCTCCTCGACCTGAGGGAGCGGCTCGGCGACAAGGTAGGTGGCAACAAAATTGCCTATTCGGAAAGGCCAGAGATGGCAATTTCATTGCCATCTCTGCGGTGGAAACGTTTGTGGGCCAGGATTCGAGAGGCTCTGACTCCGTGACCCGGCTTGAGAGTGACAAAACGCCGGGGTCAAGCTGGGCTGATATCTGTGCAGCTACGGATAGGGTAGGGCCTAGCAGCGGCTGAGATCTCCGCAGCTAGGCTGCGAGCCGGGTTTACCACGGATTAAGATTTGCCCAGCTAGGCATCGACCGCCCTCTAGCTGCTCTTTTCGCTCTCCAGGAGCGCTCGCCTTCCGAAGGTGGCAACTTTGTTTCCCACCTGAGAGCAAAAAGGGTGGAAAGATTTTTGCCACCACGGATCGCGTGTTGTTTGGCGGTCTAAAACGAGTGGGGTGCGGTGCCACGGATTCCGCGACCATGGGCGATTCATCCCGTCGTCTGTTCCCGGCCATCGTCGAGATACACACCCAGCCATCGGCTTTTCCCCTCTCCAGGGTTTTCGAAATGCCCTTCAAGCTCCGGTTACAGTGCACTCACATCCCCATGCACACGCTCAACGCCTTAGTTCGATGGTGCCGGGGACTCCCATCAGCTCGAGCTCGGCCGCCCATCCTACATACACACATACGCACGCTCAACGCCTTAGTTCGATGGTGTCGGGGACTCCCATCAGCTCGAGCTCGGCCGCCCATCCTACATACACACATACGCACACTCAACGCCTTAGTTCGATGGTGCCGTGGCTGACGGCGGGCCCAGGATGGGCGCTAGAATGGGCGCTAGGAGTCTGTCCCAGAATCCGCCCTCTGAGCTTCAACCCTACTGCAGCTTGTGATGCCTAACACAGCAAGCCACGAGATGTAGTGGCTGATATGCGGGAAAGGGTATTTCCTGGACAGACTCCTAGGAGGTTGGCAGGCGGTGAGCGGCATCGGCAATGGCATGCAACAGGCGCCGGGACGTGTCGGGCGGAACGGTGCAGCCAGGGCCGACCAGGAATTGGCGCGGGCCGGCCTCTCGCCACGTTCGTTCGATGTCGGCGGCGACCTCGGCCGGGGTCTGGTCGAAGACCTTGACCTCGTCGATGCCGCCGATGATGGCGGCCTTTGTGCGCTGCCGCACTTCGGTCAGGGACGGGGCAGTGCGCAGGTGTGACCAGTTGAAGGCCTCTACGGGATAGTCCGCTACCCGGTCGAAGGCGAGGTCGATGCCATGGATGTGGCCAATACGCACCAGCCCCGCTGTGCCTGCCGCCTCGAGCACGCGCCGGTCGTAAGGTGCGATGAAGTTCGTGAACTGCTCGTCCGTGACGCCGCCGGCTGCGGGCGGACGGTTCGCACCGTTCACGGAGTAGAAGAGGGCGGTGACGCCGATCTCGGCCAAGGCGTTGACGTAGGCCACCAGGGTCTGCGTCACGGCGTCCAGCATCTGCCTGGCGGCCTGGGGGTAGGCCAGTATAGTCTGCCAGACGCGGCTGCCGGCGGCCCGGACCACGGTCTGTACCGGGCTGAACAGGGTTTCGACCAGAGGAACATCCGGGCCTAGCTCAGCTCGGAGTGTGCGCAAGCACTCGAGCTGGGCTGCGAAGGGGGCAGCGGTGAGAGGCTGCGGTTCAAAACGGAGCAGGTCGTTTTCGCTGGCGATGAGGTCAACGCCCCATGACAGCGGGTGGCGGGCGTCGTAACCGCCTGACAGCGGGGGGTCGGCATTATTGTCCCTCGACAGCTGGCTGTCGGCGTTGTTCTCGCGCGGCCGTGGGGAATTCGCGTCGCTATTGCTGCCTGGCAGGGGGGAGTTCACGTTGCTATCGCCCGGCAGGGGGTAGCGGTAGTCGTTCATGACTTTGAGGTAGTCCCAGCCATACTCACGGAAGTAGCGCAGGTGAAGCCGGGCGGTTTCGACGCCGGAGTACGGTTCACTGGCGAAATGAAGCCAGACAGAGACGGGAATGTGGTCCACTTCGTCTCCGGCGATGGCGGCCAGGAAACGTTCTCGTGGCGTCATCGAGGACCTGGGAGACTGGGCGAAACTGCGGGTACTCATATGGTGACCTCCTTTTGTAGAACCCCTATACCGTTGAGGCAGATCATTCGTGCTGGCCGTGCGGACTCCTCACCCACGCGTTAACTCGGACCTGACCGGGGGGGTAGAAGTCGAGGCAAGGGGGGCGGCAAGACCCGGCCCAGAGGATGCGCGAAGGCCTGAACCAGAGCATGCGCAAAGGCCCAGGCCAGGGGATGCGCGAGGGACAGGCTTAGGAGATGTGCGAGGGTCGGGACAAGGGCCGGGGGCTTCCTCGCCCAGGTAAGCCTGGCGGACGTGGGGATCGGCTGCCAGTTCACGGGCAGGGCCGGACAACACGATCTGCCCGCTGGCGAGGACGTAAGCGCGATCCGCCACGGCCAGCGCCCGGTCGGCGTTTTGTTCAACCATAAGGATGGTGATTCCTTGCGTCTGCAACGAGCGGATGCGGTCGTAAACCCGGTCTGCATACAAAGGGGACAAGCCCATGGACGGCTCGTCGATGCAAAGCAGGCGGGGCTGGCGCATGAGAGCGCGGGCGAGGGCCAGCAGCTGCTGTTCGCCGCCGGACAGAGTGCCGGCTGGCTGATGAAGGTGAACGGCGAGATCCGGAAAGAGTGCCAGCGCCGCCTCGAGGTCCTCGCGTAGGGCGGGGATGCGGCGGCCGGTGACAGGGTGGCCGGTGACAGGGCGGCCAGTGACAGGGCGGTCGGCGGCAGGGTGGCCGGCGGCAGGACGATCGGTGACAGGGTGACTGGCGTCAAGGTGGCCGGCAGCAGGGCGGTTCGCGGCGGAGTGGTCAGTCGTGTGCCAGTCGATAGTTGGGCCGGCAGTCATGCAGGGGTCGGCGGCAGCGGGGGAGACGGTAGAGAGGTCAGCAGCATGGGGATCATGGCTGTTCGGGTCGTCGCGATGACCAAGGTGATAGCGGCTGAACGCACCCATCAGAAGGTTCTCCTCTACGGTCATCTCCGGGAAGACGCGCCGGCCTTCCGGTACGGAGCCTACCCCCATGGCGATGATCTGGGCTGTATCTGCATGATCCACTTGGCGACCGGCCAGGTAGATTGCGCCACGGCGGGGGTGGAGCAGGCCGAGTACAGTCTTAAGCGTGGTCGACTTGCCTGAGGCGTTGCCCCCCAGCAACACGACGGTCTCGCCGGGGCGCACAACAAAGCTCACGCCAAACAGTACCTGGAGTGAACCATAGTAGACGTCGATGCTTTCCACACGTAGCAAGGGTTCAGGTTCGGCTGCAGGCGTTGGGGTGGTGATAGCAGCGGCAGACGTGGCTGAAGCTGCTGGGGCTGAAGCAGCTGGGGTGGTAATCAAGGGCCTGGCGTGACTGCCGCCCTCGCCGATGTGCGCTGGGATCGTCGGTTGAGGCGTGAGCGAGGATTTGGCGATGGGCGTCGGGCCTGTGTGCCGGCCCAGGTAAGCGGCGATCACTTCGGGTTGGTTCAGCACTTCTTCCGGCCGTCCGGCCGCGATCAGCCGGCCCTGGTTGAGAACGAGCACCCGGTCAGCCAGGCTACGCACGAAATTCATCTTGTGCTCAACCAGCAGAATGCTGAGGGTCGGGCGCTCCTGGCGCAGGCGGGCGATAAGATGAGCAAGCTCGGCGGTTTCAGTGGGGTTCATGCCGGCGGCCGGTTCATCTAGAAGCAGAAGGCGGGGCTGGCTGGCGAGAGCCCGGGCGAGCTCAAGGCGACGGCGGTTGGCATAGGAAAGGCTTTGGGCCAGATCGAAGCGGCGAGGCCAGAGCCGGTCGCCGAACAGGCGCAGCACTGCTTCGGCCTGGCGGTCAATCTCCTGCTGTTGCCGGCGGTAGCTGGGCGGAGTGAACAGGGCAGAGAGCAGTTGCGCCAGTACGCCAGGCGCAGTGCCAGCGCCGGTTGTTGGTAATGAGGTCGCCAAACCGACTCGCACGCTGTCCCAGACCGTCAGGTGCGGAAAGACCCTGGAGGTCTGAAACGTTCGGGCCACGCCGTACCTGGCGATCCGGTCGGGGGGCAAGCCGGTGATATCGACGTTCGCCAGCAGAATCCGGCCGGAATCCGGGCGCAGCACGCCGTTGATTAGCTGCAGCAAGGTCGACTTGCCGGCCCCGTTCGGCCCGACGAGCGCCACCAGTTCGCCCGGGACGAGCGTGAACGTGACGGCGTCGACAGCGATCACGCCCCCAAAACGGCGGCAGACGGAGCGCACTTGTAGCAGGGGCTGCGGCTCACGGGCGGCGAGGGGGAGTATGCTGCGCCGATCAGCGGGTTCGATTGCCATGGGGATGCGGCCTCCGATCCGATCCAATCCAATTCAATTCCATTCAATCCGATCCAAATAATAAATATCTAAATATCGACTCAGCCCGGTGTCGCCTCAGTCGGTGCCGGCCAGCCCCTGCGGTCGGAACCGGATAAGTAACAACAGGAGCAGGCCATAGGCGAGCATGCGCCAGTCGGCCAGCCCTCGGAAGAGTTCAGGAACAATGGCCAGCAGGGCGCCAGTAAAGGCCGCACCGGCGAGGTTGCCCAGCCCACCGGCGACGGCCATAGCCAGCACTGTCAAGGACGCGTCAGTGGTGAACGAGTCAGGGCTGACCACGGTGAGCAGGTAGGCGTAGAGGGCCCCGGCCAGGCCGGCAAGAAAGCCGCCCGCCCCGAAGGCGAGGAGAAGGTAAGGCCGAATCGCAATCCCGCTCGTTTGGGCCGCTAGTCGATCTTCCCGAATCGCCTGCCAGGTACGGCCCAGGGGCGAGTTGAGCAGACGACCGGCAATCAGCAGGCCGACCGCGGCCACCAAAAGACCGAGCCAATACTGCGTGCGAACGTCCCACCAGGGGATGCGCGCGGCGCCGGGCGAGACGAAGCGAGGGGCCGGGATGCCCGGAATGCCCATCGGGCCCCGCGTCACCGGAATCCAGGTGAGCAGGATAAGGTAAACGATCTGGCCGGCGGCCAGGGTGGCGATGGCCACGGCGTGGCCGGAGAGCCGGTGAAGGGGCAAGGCAAAGGCAAGGGCCGCTGTTGCGGCTGCAAGCCCGGAAGCGGGGAGCACGAGTTCAGCCGGAAGCTGGAAGGTACGGGCGAGGATGGCCGTGGTATAAGCCCCGACTCCGAAGAGGGCGGCGTGGCCCAGGGAGATCTGGCCGGCCGTGCCCGAGATGAGGGTGAGGCCGATGGCCAGCAGGGCGAAGATGATGCCGGTCAGCGCCACCTGAATCCAGTAGGGGTCGGGTCGGAGCAGCGGCAAGAGGGCGGCCACCAGTCCCACGGTGAACCACTGCCAGTTGTTCAGCCGCCAACTCCGGGGGGTGGGGCGGGCGGCGGCTGCGTCTGACACTCTGGCTGCGGTCGTAGCCCGTGGCCCGGGCAACATGCCGGCGTCGGGCTGCTGTTCACCGGCGGCCAACCCCAACCCAGCCAGGCTCCGCCGCCCCAGCAGCCCCTGGGGCCGCCAGACCAGCACGGCCAGCAGCAACGCGTACGCCACGAGATCCCGGTACTCGCCGCCCACATAGCCACTGGCCAGGCTTTCGAAGATGCCCAGGAGCAGGCCGCCGGCGATCGACCCGGGGACACTGCCGATCCCGCCCAGCAGAGCGGCGGCGAAACCCTTCAGCCCGTAAGGCAGGCCCATGGACGGGAAGATGCTCTGAAAGTACATCCCCACCAGCACTCCGCCGATTCCGCCCAGCGCTCCCGCCAGGCCGAAAGTGGCGCGGCGGATGGCGTTGACGTCGACCCCCATTTGGGCGGCAGCGTCGGCGTCCTGAGCGGTGGCCCGGACCGCTCGCCCCAGCCATGTGCGACGCAGCAGCAACACGAGAAGAGCCATGGTGGCGACCGCGGTCAGAAGAATGAGAAGGTCCGCCGCCGAGATGAACGCCACCCCACCTCCGATCTTCCACACGGTGGCTGCCAGGGGATTGGGGAAGGCCTGCGTCTCCGGCCCCCAGATCAGCTCCGCCCCCTGGTCCAGCACCACGCTCACCGCCAGGGTGGACAGAAGCGGGGCGATGGCCGGTCCGCCCCGCAGAGGCCGCAGTGCCACGGCATCGATCAACAGCCCCAGCGCCGTCGTTCCGGCGATGGCGACAAGGGCGGCTACTGGCAGCGGTAGCCGCCAGAGTGTGGTCGCCGTCCAGCCGATGTACGCTCCGACCATGAAGAGCGAACCCTGGGCAAAGTTGATCAGGTTCGCCACGCCGAAGATCAGGCTGAAGCCGAGTGCCAGCAGCGCATACACGCTGCCGATCGCCAAGCCGTTTGATATTTGCCCGATGAACTCCTGCACTTTGCTGCCACTCCTGCGTCGCTGAGACTCCTGAGCGTCGTCAGGCGGATCGTCTGTGCTTTCCGTGCATTCATCCGCATTCGTGCGCCGGTGCCGTCATGTTTGCTACACCCATACCCTGACCAGGCGGATACTTGCTCTCCTGTCAGCTCGCTTTGCCAAACAACTGGAACTTGCCGTTGCGAATGACCAACCAGGTCATGGGCTTCTCGACATCGCCCTCCGCGTTGAACTTGATCAGGCCGCTGACCCCACGATACGGCGGCAGAGCGTAGAGCTCGTCACGGATGGCCTGGCGGGTCAGGGGCTTGCCGGAGGCCAGGATCGTGTCAATGGCGTGGGCAATCACGCCGATGCTGTCATAGGCGATCGCGGCGAACTGGTCTGGCTCTTCGTTCCACCGTTGCCGGTACTCTCGCAGGAAGTTTTGCACCACCGGTGACGGATCGCCTGGGAAGTAGTTGGTAGGCACGTACCAACCTTCGACAGCGGCACCTGCTAGTTCGATGAGCTGGGGGTTGTTGAGTGAGGAGTTGGTTACAACGGGCAGGTTGATGCCTGCCTGGCGCAGTTGCTGTGCGAAGACGGCTGCATCGGCGTAAAACAGGGCGACATAGATAAGGTCAGGCGACTGAGCCCGCAATTTCGTCAGCAGCGGGCGAAAGTCCCGTGTTCCCTGAACTACGGCTTCCGAGAAGACCACTTTTGCCCCTTGGGCTTCCACTGCCTTGGTAAACGCATCACTGGCAGTCAGTCCCCAGTCGTCCTGGCGAAAAAGGACGGCAATGCGCCGGGCTTTGAGTTCATCAATAGCAAAACGGGCGTCCAGCGGCCCCTCGATGGTTTGCATGTTGACGTTACGGAAGAGATAGGTGCCAAGGCGGGTAAAGTCCGGGTGAGAACTAGAAGGGCTCAGCTGTACCACCCCGGCCCGTTCCAGGATGGGCGCTGCCGCCAGCGAAGCCGTGCTGCTGAAGCTGCCGATGGTGGCGAGGATGCTGCGGTCGGAGGCGAAGCGTTGGGCGATGTTGGCGGCTTCACGCGGGTTGGCCCGGTCGTCCTGGGCGTCGATCTGCAGCGGGTGGCCGTGAAGCCCGCCGGCGGCGTTCACCTTCTCGGTGTAAAGGGTGATGGCTTGCAGGAAGTGGCGGCCATACTCGGCGTTGTCTCCGGACAAAGGAGCGAAAAAGCCGATGCGAATGGGCTCGATCGAGGCGGAAGGGGTGGCGGCCGAGGTAGTTGATGAGAGGGAGGGTAGATACGGCGCGCCAGCCGCAATTAGCCCCAGTACCGATGTGGCAAGACGGAAAAAGAGGCGGCCACGGTGGGTGGCGCGACTGAACGGCTGGTCGGCCGGCCGCAGTTGGTGGGTCGCAGACCGTGGCTGCTGAGTTGCGAATCCTGGTGGCGTGGGGCGGGTGGACTGGTGAGCGCCGGCGCCAGGGTTTCGGAGAGGGAACGCCTGAGCCGAGGCGAGGGTGACGCCAGAAATCTGCATGGGAAATACCTCCTTGAAACTATAGTATTCCGAGCGATTAACTAGACATTTACCTCTCCGCCCACCGCCTGTCAAGAGCCAGGGGCAAGTGCACGACCTCCTCGCCCACGATGCTGCTTATGTCATGAGCCAGGTGAGGACGGCATATGTGCCGACCCCCACCACCAGCGTGAGGGCCAGGTGCCGCTTCCAGACCGCCACTAGTGCGGACGGCACAGCCGCCCAAAAGGCGGGATTCTGCCAGGGCGGCACGAGATGCCCGTTCACGGTGAACAGCGCCGGTGCCAACAGCGCCCCCAGCACCGCCGGGGCGACTGAGTCCAACCAGTCGACGAACCGTGGGGGCAGCGCCCTACGGCTGGTCATCGCCATGGGCACGCTCCGGGCCAGGTACGTGCCCAACGCCATCACCATGAGGGCTCCCAGATACTCAAGGATGTTCGTATGCAATGCGGCCAGCTACCTTTCTCGCAATTCCGCCCTAGCCGACCCCAAGCCTAGACCAGCACGCAGACCATCGCTTGGGCCAGCAGCCGGCCCATCGTCCAGGTCAGCCCCCATCCATCGCCTAGACCAGCACCCAACCCAGGGCCTAACCAGTACGCAGCCCGTCGTCCGGACCAGCACCAGGATCAGCGCTTCCATCAGCGCCCAGACCAGAGTCTGGACCGTCGTCTCGGCTACCCCTTCGTCTGTCCTGTGAACACCACCAACCGGCGGTCGTTCCCGCCAGCGCCCCCAACAACAGCCCCACGTTTGTCCCACCCGCCAGTTGAATCCCCAGCGTAACTCCTCCCGCCACCCCCGCCGCCACCAGCCGGGTGCGCAGCTGATGGGGTTGGCCGGTGCCCAGCAGCAACGCCAGGAACAGGGCCGTGAGGCTGTAAGCTAGGGCGTTGGTAACAGAGGAAGGCAGCAACCCGCCCAGCCAGGCGCCGGACACACTGCCGCCAATCCAAGCGAGGTGGCTGGCGATAGCCAGAGCGAAGTAGTACTGGGGCGCAAACGGCCCAGGTGCCATGCTGGCGACCGCATACACTTCATCGGTCAGGCCGAAGACGCCCAACCAGCGCAGCAGGGCGGGCCAGCGATCGAGGCGCATGCCGATGGAGGCGGAGTAAAGAAGGTGGCGCAAGTTCAGCAGGATCACCGATGCGGTAATAATGGGCAGGCTCACGCCGGCCGCCAGCATACTGGCGATGGTATACTGGCCGGCGCCCGCATACAGGAGTAGCGAGGTGAGGGCCACCAGCCAGGTAGGCATACCGATGACCCGGGCCAGCAACCCGAACCCCGCTCCCAGCGGCACATAGGCGAGAACGATCGGCCCTGCGTCCCGCAACCCCTGCAGCACCGGTGTGGGGGCTGGCAACGCCCCCTGAGCCCTGGTTGGTATTGAAGCAGAGCAACTTGGTTCAGTTGGGGATGCTTGTACCTGGGCCTCTGTGTGGATCTGCACCTGGGCGTTCATCTGAGCCTGCACCTGAGCGTTCGCCTGGGCCTGCACCTGGACACTCGCCTGGGCCGGGACCGGGCTGTTTGTCTGTGTCTGCCCCTCGGTATTCGTCTGGGCCTGCACCTGGCTCTCCGTCTGGGTCTGGACCTGGGTATTCGGCTGGCCTGTGTCTCGGCGTTCATCACGACCGTACCCGGGCCTTCATCTGGGCCCGCACCCGGGTGTCGATCTGGGTTTGTACCTGGCTGTTCTCGAGCGGGTGAAAGCCAGGATCTGCGACCTCACGAGAATGGAGCGAGCGCAAAGTATTCACCCGCACCTGCACCTGGACCTTCATCAGTATCCTCAATAATAGATAGTCGGTGGCATGGACACCAGGCGTGAATCTCTGATGACGACTCTACCCCGGCTTGCACCACCCTGTCAAACCAGGCAGGAACCCATAAAGAGAGCGCTTAAAAAAACGGCCCATTAGGCCGAGTGGTATTCTCTGGATGCTGTAGTCATGGGCTTCTTCGGATGTCCCGACGGCTGAGCGCCGGTTAATTCAGCGCTCTCATAAAGAGCGTACTCACACCGGACAGCCGAGGAGTATGCACCCAATCCAGCCGCTGCAGCTTGGCTCGTCTGCTGCGAGCGCCAGGACAACACCCAGGACAATGCCCAGGACATGCAGACGTCCGTCACGCACATCGATACTCGGCTGTTGCAAGCGCCAGGACGACGGACCTCGACCCCCCGCGCGGTTCAAGACGGATATGGCAAAATAATTGCCTGCCTATTCCGCCACTAATGGGCAACTATATTGCCACCTCCCATCTCGACTTGCCTCCTCAACTACAAAAGCCCAGCTAGCACTCGAGTGCGACTTAGCTGGCCGGACCTTAACCGCTGCTAGAGAGCACGCCTTTCTCCTCCAGGTGAACCACACCCGCGCTATCCATCTGGTGTGAACGAAGCCGGCTCATACCCACCCTAGCATTAGCCCAGCTCATGGCCACTCCTGATCGACCGGGGTGAGTCCCTTCGCCCTGGCCGAACGTCCCCAAGGCGGGGGTGGCAATTAAATTGCCCCCCTCTGCCTTCTTGAACGGGTAAATGTTTTTCCACCTCACCCAAGGCCGCACGGAGGTACCCTCGATAGGTGTGTCGGCCACTCGCAATATGGACGCCGCTGGGATCAGGCAACACTCCTTCGTCTCCCCAGCTCGTTGCTGGGCGAGGGCAGCAACTCAACCATCTGGGATGGGTTGGGTCTCGGCCCTACCCTCTGGCGAGGACACGGCCTCGCCTCTGGCTGATCAGGGTTTAAAGGTGTCACAGGGTGGGGCGGCGGAGGACCGACGGACGAGGTCTAAGGCCTAGCTTCTTTACGAAGGGGGCGTCCTCTCTAAATTTCCCGTACTCAACTCCCAAGGTCTAAGGTCCAGCACTCAGGTCGCAGATCTAAAGCTCAGCACTCAGGTCGCAGGTCTAGGGCTCAGCACTCAGCTCGCAGCTCTAGAGTTCAGCACTCAGCTTCCAGGTCTTAAGGTTCAGCAGTGAACTCCCCAGGTCTTAAGGTTAAGGTGCAGTAGTCAACTCTCAAGCTGGTACGCCGGCCGGGCCTGGCCCAAACTCTCCATAAAGGTTAAGGTTCAGTAGTCAACTCCCAAGGCTCAAGGCCCAACATTCCTTCCAGGGTTCAAGACCTGGCAGCCAACTGCGAAGGACCATATCTAGCAGGCAAGGCCCCAGGGGCAACGGCTAAAATCGAGGATTTGAGACCCTAGGTCCAGGATTTGAGCCCCAAGATTCAGGATTCGACCTAAGATTCAGGATGCAAGACCAAAGACCCAAGTCCGGGCCTAAGGAGAGCGCTTAAAAAACGGCCCATTAGGCCGAGTGGTATTCGCTGGATGCTGTAGTCATGGGCTTCTTGGGATGTCCCGACGGCTGAGCGCCGGTTAATTCAGCGCTCTCCTAAGGGCCAGGGACGAAGAGCAGGGAATACCACGGCGGGAACGAAGAGAGCAGGACAGGCGTGGGCTAAGAAGATGCACGGCGGGGCTAGGCGGCGGTCGGGTTCACCGTGGGGCATAGGACAAGCCTGGGCCAAGAAAATGCACGACAACGCTTTAGCTGGCCAGGTGCGAGAAGGAGTTGTGAGTAGATGGGTACGGCGGGTCGAGGAGGATGGTCCGAAGTAGCAGGTCGTAGTGATCGCCATTGTGTTGGTCGGGGCTGCAGTAACCACGGTCCTAGCGATCGCGGTGGCAGCGGTTACGGCTACAGTAGCCACGGTTCTGGGGATCGCGGTTGCGGTGGCCACGGCTGCAATGAACCCGGTCGCTATTACGCTGGCCGCAGTGATCTGTGTTGCAGTGACTCCAGCTCCAGTGGCTACCGGGACAATGAGCATGGCGCTGATCCCATGGACACCCGCACGAACACTCAGGGCTCGGAACAACGGTCAGGTACTAACGCACAGGCCTTGGAAGAACGGCCAGGTGCGGATATGCAGGGGTTGGGACGACAGCTGGGTACGGATGTGCAGGGGTCGGGACAACCACTGGGTGCGGACGCCCAGGGCTTGGAGCAACGGCCGGGTGGGTCGGACCCGAGGGCGGGCCGAGGTCCAGAGTCAAGGCCGAAGGCTTTGCTGTTGTTACCGCACGCCTCCTTTTCCCAGATCATAGCTCCGGAGGTCGACCGCTCGCTGCGCGAGGTGGCAGAGGTCATCGACCTGGGCGGCAAGGCAGACCTTGATGCCCTCTCTGACGGGCAGCAGCGGCTGCAGCAGGCGCTGCTGCAGGCGGACGCTGTGTTCACCAGTTGGGGGTCGCCGTACTTGTCAAAGGAGCTTTTGGAACAGGCGGCGCGGCTCCGCTTCATCGGCCACTGCGCCGGGTCGATCCGGCCTTACGTTGACCCCTTCGCACTCGAACACGGCATCACCGTGATCAATGCCGCCCGGGTAATGGGGCGGGGGGTGGCGGAGATGACACTCCTGTTTGCTCTGGCGGCGTTGCGCAGCTTGGTGCCGTACCAGCTGCAGAACAAACCCCAGCATCGTTGGGCGGCCGACCAGCCGATGGCAGGGCTATTCGAGCAAACTGTGGGACTGGTCGGGCTGGGGCAGGTAGGCCGGCAGGTGTTACAGCTGTTACGGCCGTTTCATTGCCACGTCCTTGTTTACGACCCGTACTTGCCCGATGAGACCGCCCGTACCCTGGGGGTTGAAAAAGCGGCTCTAAACGAGGTCTTCGCCCGTTCCCGCATTATCAGTCTGCATGCGGCCGTTACGCCGGAGACAACCGGCATGATTGGAGCGGAGCAGTTCGCTCAGGTGCAGGACGGGGCGATCTTCATCAATACGGCTCGGGGACGCCTGGTCGACTACGAGGCGCTCGTCGAGGCGGCGAGGCGAGGGCGGTTCACTATCTGCCTGGACGTGACGGACCCCCATGAACCGCTGCCTGGCGACAGCCCGCTCTGGGACTTGCCCAACGTATTGATTACGCCGCACATTGCCGGCCCGACGCCGGATCGGCGGGTGGACATGGGGCAAGACGTGATAGGGCGCTGGCTTCGCTTTTTGCGGGGCGAACAGATCGAGGGAGTGATTACGCTCGCACAGTATCGAACCATGGCGTGAGCGGGAGCCGGCTCCTTTTTCCCACCAACTCCGTCTCGTTAACCGTTTGCCCCCCGTAGACCGCTAATGACGATGCTGGCTTGGAGGCCACTGGCAGACGTGACAGTGGCCAAGCCGTCGTTTTCGATGTCCGGGGGGGACGTGAGGAGGAGCGTGAAAGCCTGGACGCCCCTGAACACCAATTATTGGTTCACGCACCAGTTGAAGCAGTCGGTCGATGGAGTGTGCCCCCAGGTTGAACCAGATGCCTCCGCCCGATAGCTGTCGTTTCAGAAACCAGCGCGGACGCTGTTTCGTGGCGGAGACCCTTGTCCTTCCGATCAAAACCGATATGTCGTGTTTTCGCTCCGAACTTTGCTCTGACCTATTTGCCCCCTGGGGCTTGACGATGGACGGCCAGGTTTCTATGATGGGAACGAAAACTGAAGAGTGGAACTAGGCCCTATCGAGATCGGCGGAGGGACGGGCCCGATGATGCCGGGGCAACCTACCCGAGGCTTAATGCCGGGTGTGGTGCCAATTCCCGCAGGCTGAGCCTGAGAGATGGGAGCTAGGTGTCATGTTTCGACATTGCCACACCCCTGCTCCCGCAGGGGTTATTTGTTTGAGGTGGTTAGAACCTGTAGGTCGCGATCCTCCAACAACAGCGCAGCGCAACCCCTCTACCTTGGTAACTGTACTGAACGGAGAAGATGACGGAAAGGGGAATCCGATATGACGAGATCACGGTACTCCGAGATCAAAACTGAGTTTGTCAAACGTGAGTTGCAGCGGACAAGCTGGGAAAATCGCAGTTACATCGATATGCTCATGCTGATCGAGGACATTTACGCCCAAGGTGGACCCAAGCACCTGTCCGAGGGAATGTGGCTTTTCCACATCACTGAGAAGTACCCCGTCGCGGTACATGCCATCAAGAGCGAGCTGGTTGAAGGTAAGATTCTCAGCGACCAAGAGTTGCTGGCCTGGAGGGCAGAAAAGAAACGTGAGGAAGAACGCCGGCGCAAGGAGTGGGAGGAAGAGCAAAAGCGTCGCAAGCAGGAGGAGATAGAGCTGGAAAGGCTGGCCCACGAGGAGTGGATCGGGATGGGGGGGCTGCTGTGAGTGTGTACACCAGCACAGTTACTAATGAACGAGGCCGCCCCCCTTTCGCAGCCACGTGGGTCATGCTTGGAGTGAATTGTCCGGCACAGGGCTACAGGCGAAAGGAGTCGGCACTATGAAGTCTGCCACAGCAGCTCGTTTTCGGTGGGAAATCCGCCGGTGTGAAAGGACTTTCGAAAGTTACCCTTTGGCGCAAGAAGGAGCTCAGAATCGCGCGTCGTAGAAATTGTCAGTAGATACCCGGCTCGGACGCTGGGGAGTGTGAGCCTGGAAATGAGCGCGGCTGAAAGGCGTTGGAACGCCCGAGGTTTGCTGCAGATCCTGGCTGTCGTTCCTCTGCTGCTGGTCTTGAGGGGGCTTTTCCTACCTGAACCTGCCTGGGCCCAGCCAAGCGGACCACTGGTATCCGTTGAGGCGCAATCTGAGGATGTCCGCCAGGTCTTGCAGCAGCTTGCCGCCACGGCTGGGATCAACCTGGTGGTGGATGACTCGCTGACCCCCCGGATCACTCTCAAGCTGCAGAATGTCCCCCTGGACCAGGCGTTGCAGTCCATCGCGAAAGCCGCAGGCGCCACCATCATCTACGACGGTGCGTTTATCTTTTCCTCAACAGTCGCAGCCCGTATGCACAGCCGCAGCCGCCCGCCGAGCCTACTACTGTCCAGGTGTTGGACCTTTCCCAGACGGATTACGGCATGGCGTGGCAACTGATCCAGGCGGTGGCCGGTTCGCTCAAGGTGGAAGGATTTCCTGAGCTGAAGGCGGTCGTGATCAGCGGCCCCTACAATCAGGTCAACACGGTACGCTCGGCAATAGAGGTGTTTTTGCGCAGTCGCCCGGGACAAGCTGCGCCCCAGCAGCAAGTTTTGCAGGTGGTGCCGTTGTCGTATGCCGACCCGTATGAGACGGCCGGAGCGGTGCAGGGGCAGTTCTCCAGCGTGCGGGTAGTACCGGTGCGGGGGAGCAACAGCTTGGTTGTAAACGGGCCACCGGACCAGGTCGAGGCTGTAGTAAACGCTATCCAGAGCCTCGATCGTACGCCAGCGCTCATCGCCTTTGAGGTCGAGATGGTCGAGGTGGATTCCGATGCGGCGCGTACCCTCGGCGTCGACTGGTTGGGAGCGCAGGGCACCCCGATATTCTCACTCAGCTGGAAAGAAGCCGATCCAATCATGTCGCCTGGCCAGCAGAAAGAGAGCCAGATCGACTGGCGACCCTGGACGAGAACCTCGCTGCAGATCGTCACCCAATTGAAGATGCTCGAGGAAGAGGGGTATGCCAAAGTCCTGGCCCGTCCTTCACTTACCACCCTGGAGAACAAGACCGCGCGGATCATCACTGGCGACCGGTTCACCCTCCTGATCACCCAGAGCAGCGGTAGCGGCACGTGGCAGCAGATCCAGTACATCGATGCTGCGGTACGTCTTGAACTTACCCCACGGCTTGACGCCGATGGTTCAATCGTGGTGCAACTTTTGCCCCAGGTCAGTACGATCACGGGGTACTCGCGGGAGGGCTACCCGATTATGAGCACCCGGGAGGCGCAAACCACGGTGCGGCTGAAGGACGGAGAAACTCTGGTGATCGGCGGCCTGATCCGGGATGAGACAAGCAAGGAGCAGGCTGGCTTGCCGGGACTCAGTAGGATTCCGGTGTTGGGATCGCTTTTTGGCACAAGCAAGGAAGGCAGCCGGCGAACCGAGCTTGTGATCCTGGTGACGCCGCGGGTAGTGAAAGATGCTGTCAGGCTGATGGGAAGTGAGGCTGGCAGTTCACCGGTGGCAGAAAGGGTCGGAAAGAGCGGGAGTGTCGCGCTGCAGGTGAAGCCGTGAACCCAAAGATTGCCAAACCACCGGGAGAGGAGGACGTGTGATGGTGCGGGGTCAGGGGCAAAAGGTTGCGGCGGTGTTGCTTGGTTTCCTGGTTTTCGCCGGTGTTGTTGCGGGCTCGGCCAAGGCGAATGCCGCGGGTAAACCGGCGCCCGAACTTGATGTGGAGAGCATCATTATGCCTCGGCTCCTGGCGGAGCAATACGGGCTGACCCCGGAAGACCTTACTCCTCTCCGCCAGGCGGGGATACACAATACCAGGTGGGGCGGTAGTTGGCAAGGTGACTTCAGTATCCTGCGCAAGTACCCTGCAAGCCGCACTGCGAAATAGGAGGGACCAAGGTTGAAGCAAAAGTATCTGGACTCCCTCTCAGAGACTTACCGGAAGTTTGGTCAGTTTTTCTCTAACACGATTTTTATCTATAAGCAGGTTTTGGCACGTGCCCCCAAGGAAGCACTGCTCATTGTGGTGGTGGCGCTTTTTCGTGGTTTTCAAGGCCTGATGCAAATATACCTTACGAAATTGGTTATTGATGCAGTCATGCTCTTGGGGTCACGCGGTCCTGGTAGTGTGAGCCTGCTGACTATTGTTCTGTTACAAAGCCTTTTGGTAATAGGCAATAGGCTTACCCACCCGATTGAAGCACTGGCCCAGGGACGGGCTGGCTTGGAGCTCTCGCGAGGCCTTACAAAGGACATCATGCGCAAAGCTGCCGACGAACCATACGAGATGTACGATCAAGCTTCGCATTATGACGTTATTGATAGGGCCAAGCGCGAGACTGGGAGCAATCCAGTCGATATGTTGCTCTATAGCATGTGGTTTCTACAAGCGTGTATAGGCTTCGTCTCTATGGCGGCTACCGTAGCGGCGTTTCATTTTGGGGCAGCCATGCTGGTGGTGGCTACTTCGCTGCCTGGCATAGCATTCCAATACTCGGTGTCGCACCGCAGTTGGCGAGTTATGAATTCGACGACGCCCGACGTCCGCCGTTTGAACTACTTGCGGGACCTTTTGACAGAACGAGGGGCTGCAAAAGAGGTAAGAGTGTTTGGGCTTAAAGAGTGGATACTTGACCGCTACGATGCGATATTCCAGAAGTATGCTCTTGAGTTCCTGGCTACTCTGTCTGGAAACACCAGAATGAACCTATTGATGTCGCTCATTAGTGGGTGTGGCATGGCCGTGGTTCAGTTGGCAATTGTCCTTGCTGCAGCTCGCCATGAGATTACCACCGGCGATATGACCTTCTATTTCCAAGGCGTCACTGGAACATTTAGCAGTCTGCAGGCTCTGACGTCTTACATCGGTGGAGTCATGCAGCGGTCAATGTTCGCCAGCAATGTAGTAACCTTCCTAAATGTCGGCAACCGCCAGCCGTTAGACAGACGCGTGCAGACCGTTGTGCCGAGTGATAGGACGGATATTGTCGTTGAGTTTGACCACGTAACATTCGCTTATCCTGGTAGGTCCGTGCCCGTCCTTAGAGACGTTTCGTTACAAATCGGCCGGGGCGAGCGCGTGGCTATTGTAGGGCCGAATGGGGCCGGGAAGAGTTCGCTGTTAAAGCTAATGCTTGGTCTTTATTCACCAGTGCAGGGCAGTGTCCGGATCGAAGGAGTGGATACGCGGGACTGGGACCCAGAGCTGCTGTGGCGGAGGTTTGGCGTGTGCTTACAGGATTACGTTAGGTTTGGTTTTATGGTGAGGGAGGTTATTGGTATAGGCGACCTTAGGTCTATAGATGACATGACGAAGGTCGAACGCGCTGCACTCAGAGCTGGTGTACACTCTTTCATAAGTGACTTAGCGGCGCAGTGGGATACGTATTGCGGTAAAGAGTATGACGCCAACGGGAATGAGTTGTCTGTCGGGCAGTGGCAAAGGCTTAGTTTGGCCAGAGCCATGATGAGAGAGTGTGAGATCATGGTGTTTGACGAACCTGCCGCCTCGTTGGACATCGATGCGGAAGTTGAACTGTTCAAGTCTTTGAATGATGTAGGGAATAGGAAGACTTTGGTCTACGTTAGTCATCGGCTGGAGACTGTAGTATCGGCTGGGCGAATTATCTTGGTGCAACAGGGTCGGATCATCGAAGACGGAAGTCACGAGGACTTGATGCGGAGAAGTGGCGAGTACTACCGGATGTACCATCTCCACCTATCCCGCCTGGGTCCGGGTAAGGATTCTGATGCCGTTGTGGGTTGACTTAGCCGGTTGGTCACGTGATAGAAAGGGATTATCCGTGAAAGATAGTACGGTACAGCTTGTAGCACGATGGAGGGCGATTAGAGGTCTGGTGCAGGAGGCTGCGCGGTCATTCGGCATAGTCGGTTCCCAGATTGTACCTCTTCAAATATCAAATGGGCAAGGGTTCCGCTAGAATTGGGTCAAGTCCTGGATCTGGTGTAAAAGCGACCTCTGGTAGAGTCTGGGCGGTCATGCTACCTCCTGCTGATCTGTTGCGGTCCTCTTCGGGGCTGTCTCCGATTGGGCCTTCCATCGCCAATACTCCGACATGTCGAAGTACCGGTGCCCCGTCGTCCAGTTCTCGTCGATTTCCATGACGACTGCCCCCATCAGCCGGAGCGCCGACGCGGCAGGCGTCCTCCGTGGAAAAGCGACGCTGAAACTCCAAAAGGTCCAGGCTCTGCTGCTCCATGGCCAGGCCTCCCCACACATATGTTCGTTGCTGGGACGATCGTACTATGAAGTCCCGCCAGGTCAAGAGGTTGCTGAGCTAAGCGGTAAGGCATCTCATTTGGAAACATCGCAAGGCAACTTGCCGTAAACCCTCTGACTGCAGGGTCTCATCGAACCCTCTTTTGGGATACCATGACGGGCATGCTTGAGGGTGATCAATTCAGCCGGTGTACTAGTTCAAACTTGTTGCCGCAGGGATCCTCGAAATACACCGCGTAATACGTCGGACTGATGGGGAACAACCGGGGACCGTCCGTGACCGTTCCGCCATACTGCCTTACCAGCGCGGCGATCCGCTCGACCTCTTGCCGGTCGTTCGCCCAGAACCCGACCAGGTTGCCGCACGGCCGGTGATCCGGTGCCTCCGTAATAGCGAAATACGGAACGCTCGGGAGTTCCCCCTCCGCTGCGAACACTTTCCAATCTCGGGAATGGAAGGTCCGGGTAAAGCCGAGCGCCGGCAGCACCGCTTCATAGAACGGCCGGACTTTCTCCCAGTCGTTCACCCGCAAGTCAATATGGCTGAATTTGTTCACCATTTACCTCTCCTCCAGATGAGCCTTGATTTCTTCCAGTATGGCTTCCCAGTGCCTTCTCATCAATTCCCGGACATAGACATCCTCCAGCATCTCCTGATGAACGGCGATGGTCGTTTTCCCTGTTCGCGTCGCAAGAAGAGTGACCTGCAATCTTGACGGCCGTCCCCATTCCGGGCGGCGCCAGGTCATACGCAGTTTCTGGAACGGCACAACCACCTTCAGCTCGCCCGCGATGCCGTCAGGCGTCCGGAACTGGGCCCCCTTTGCCAGATAGAGCTCCCCCACTTCACCGAGCCAAAGCCCCGGCCTCGAGACGAGCAAATGCCAGACGTCCTCCTTCGCTGCGTCCACCGTCTTGCGCACGCCGATTTGCACGCCGGCATCCCGGGTTACGCCCACCGGAACTCTGCCCTGCATCTGGCCATAGAGAACAGCCAGCCACTGTGCCCACTCCTCGGCCACCGAAAAGCGGGTCATAATGTGCCTTTTCCATTCTTCCACGGAACCATCCGAATCCAGCACGGCCTGCAATTTCGGGACCCATTCTTCCCACGCCAGTCCGGTTGCATGTTGAAGCGCTTGCCGAAACTGTGATCCGACCATTGTTCCTCCCACCTCGGAGTCTTTTCTTGCCCATTATAAACGCAAAACACTGACCGCTTCGGCCAGTGTTTCCTACTCTTGCTGCCCATGGTGCCGGTATAGCCGGTACGCGACCTCGGCCAGGCATTTTCTGAGCGACTCTGGCTCCGCTATGCGGATCTTCCCCCCGAACGAAAGCAGGTAATAGGGCGCATACGTAAAAAGGTAGAATTCATCCATGCTGAACACAGCCTGCCCGCCCTTGCGCTCGACCAGGCCGCGGCCGAACGCCCAATGCCCGCACAGTTCCTTCAGCGCCTGGGAAGTGCCCTCGATTCGGACCCGGACCGTCCCATCGGGATTTGCAGGATCGGCCAACCATTCACGCAGCAGAACGTCCCTGGCTGAGAAGGAAGGATCTCTTTCAAAGACGGCTTCCGTAAACTGAATCCGGTCGATCCGGTCGACCCGGAAGCAGCGGAAAGCGCCCCGCAAATGGCAGTAGCCGGCGACGTACCATCTTTCCCTCCAGTGGACGAGACTGTACGGGTCCACAAGCCGCGCCGTCGGGGCATCGTCGTATCCGGCCCGGTAATCGATCTGGATGCGGGTCCGGGACTCGATGGCGTGTTCGATTGCCTTCAGCTTGCCGACCTCGCCGGTCATGGCCGGGGAACGGATGACCGCCAGCGCGGCAGTTTTCTCTTCCAGTCGCTCGGTTTGATCCGGCGGCATCTTGCGGCAGATTTTGGCGACGGCCTGTTCAAGCGCAAGCTCGTCGGGATAACCGGACTCCCGGGCAAACTGGGCGGCGTGGAGGAGGGCCTTTTGTTCGGCGAGGGTAAACAAAACCTGATCCAGCCGGACTGATTCCGGAATCGAATATCCGCCGTTGCGCCCCGTCTCGGCAACGATCGGCACGCCGCTCGCGTATAAGGCGTCGATACAGCGATACACGGTTCGTAGATGAATCTCCAGCCACTCCGCCAACTGCCTCGCGGTCATCCTCCGGTGGGTCTGCAGCAGCGTGAGAATCGCCAGCATGTGCTCTGCTCTGGCCATGTCCCGAACACCCCCCCGAACGATAAGGTATCCAGGGGAGTAACCCGGCCGCATGGACGGGGAACGACAGCGTGATTGTAGGGGTTGCCAATTTCATCATGGTTCCGCATCCTTGTGCGCCGTGCTGCTGATCCAATCATAGAATGTCTCTTTCACGATTTCCAGGCTCCGACACGCTTACACCTTTGGTCAAAAGGCATGGATCTCGGCGAAGCGGCGCTTGAACAGTTTTTGGTGGTGCTGGATAGTATTGGGTCCGGCCAACCCGGTTTGCTGGATGCTTTTGATACCAAGGTCTTGCAGTCTTGGAAACAGATCGGCGCAATTCTGAAAAGAGGCGTAACATCTGTCGAGTTCCGTCTGAACACAAAGGGGGAGGTCAAGGCTTTCCACCTGGATCGGGATCTTGCACGGCGTGTCATAGAACGGGTAGAGAACTCTGCCGGCGACCTCATCGTTGTCGAAGGACGGTTGGTGATGGGGGACTTCAAATAAGGGGCATTCCGGTGTCGTATTCATCCTCCGACAGGCCGCCCGGTTGCATGCGAATTCGACTAAGCGTTAGCTGACACCGTCTATTCGTTGTTACGCGGCTATGTTCGGGCGTGGGGCATGGGTGAGCTTGACCCGGCGACCGGCCTTCCTGCCAAGCTGCACCTTCAAGCCATTGCGCCCGCTCACGGGCGGGCAGCACCTGCTGCTTTGGGTCAACCGGTCGGTTGGAGCGAGTTCTGGGAAGAGAAGTCCCTCGACGAGCTCGCGGAGAAACAAGGCATTGGTCCTGTGTACTCCTTCAATGCGCTCTTTGGTCGAGGCCGGGATTTGTGGGAGTCAGACGCCGAAGTGGCATCTTTTGTAAGGGAGATCTACCAGTGGCGAGCTGAGGATGCGTTGTCGATCTGGACCGCTTCCGAGGGAGCCGAGGATGACCAAAACCCTTGTACTTGATACGCATATCGTCTCGTCCCTCATGAAGGGCCACAGCCTTGCGCAAGCATACAGCCGGCACTTGGAAGGTAGCCGACTAGCTATATCGTTTATGACCGTGGCCAAATTGTACGAAGGGGCATACCGGGCGGACTGGGGATCAGCTCGTTTCGCGCTGTTGGAGCACGTCTTGAAAGGTTACCTCTCCCCGCCACCCCTTCCGTGTGCAAGATCTGGGGTAAGGATCGGGCGGTACGGCGGGCCCGACCGATCTCACCGGAGGATGCCTGGATCGCGGCTACGGCTTTGGCTTTCAATTGTCCGCTGGTCACGCACAATGCTGCGGATTTCAACGGAATACCCGATCTCGTAGTGATTACGGAACATCATGCTTAGGCAACATGCCCAAAAGCGGGCAGAATCGTCGCTTAAGAGTATCTGTGCCTCAAGAAATCAAACGGTGACTGCCGAAACGGCCTTTCGTGTGAAAGAGCTCTTCCTTGCGGCCGCACCCCTTCCGGCGATCAGGACCTGTACCGATCTCCCGTTCCCGAGCTTCCTGGCCTTTGGCCCAGGGGGTCCCGGCCTCCTCTTTAGCGTCCCTTCTCTGGTCCACCAAGGGGGGAGGGTTTATGTCCTTCCTGTGTCACGCGCCAGAACTCCTGGCGGGGTTTGCGCCGGCGTACGGTACGAAGACGGCAAAGAGGGCCTGGTCAGCATCCGCTGGTTCCTGCAGGACGGGACTTGCTGACCACCATAGTCCCCTGCAGCTCGGCGTCGCCTCGCTGGAACAGCAGATCGATGCCGGCCCGCAGACACCGATCGATAGAGTGACCGGTCCGCTGGTAGCCGAAGAGGCGCGCCAACTCTCGCACGAGATCCTCGAGGGGGAGGCTGATCTGGCCCTTGAGGACGTAAAGGGCGGCATTGGCGATCTCCTCGGGCGGCAGATCTTCGGCCCTCCGGCGGAGGCTCTCATCGCCGCCGGGCACCCGCACCTCGCGGTAGGCTGCGGGGTCGACCCCCGCAGGCCAGTAGAACAGCGTGTCGCCATGGACGACGTGCGGTATCTTGGCCCGGCGAGCCAGGTGGCAGATCCGCTCCTCCACCCGCCCAGTCATCCGCTGGATGCCCCACCACGGCGAGACCCGCTGGCAGAGCAGCGACAGGCTGAGGGGCCCTTCTTCACGGACAATCTGTTCGATCAGTTCGGTGAGGGGCTTCTCAGCTCCGGTGGAGTAGAAGTCCATGGCCGTTGCGGCGAGTGACGGCCGGACCTGGCTGGGGCGATAGGTAGCCAGGGGATGGATCTCGTGCAACCCGAACTGCGGCTGATCGGGAGGCCGCACCGGTACCCGTTGGCCGCCGTCGGAAGCAGCCCGCTGCAGCACGGCAGCTTCCACCGCGGGAGCTTCCAACACAGCAGCTTCCGCCCCCACGGTCGCATCGTGACGCCGCTCGCCGACTGTTCCCGCCGCCGGCCGGCCCGGCGGAGCCGCCGGCGCCCGCGCGCACCCGCCGGGGTCCATCTCTGGCTCTGCTCCCCGGGCGTCTACCCTCGTTTGCGCGTCCGTGCCACCCTCAGCCGTCTCCTGCCTGGCCGCAGCGATGGCCGTCTGGATGGCAACCTCCATCCGCGCGATCTCCTTCTCCCGATCCTGCCACCAATCGGTGGACCAGATTCGGTGAAGTCGCCAGCCCAGGCTGCGCAAGACCTCCGCACGCAGCCGGTCCCGGTCCCGGGCCGTACAGGCGCTGTGGTAGTTGGCGCCGTCACACTCGATCCCCAGCACATAGCGGCCGGGTCGCTCCGGGTCAACCACCGCGAGGTCGATGCGGTAACCGGAGCAACCCACCTGCTTGTGCACGAGGTAGCCGCGACTCACCAACTCCTCATACACGTCCTGCTCAAAGGGCGACTCACACTCCGCACCCTGGTCGAAATCGACCAGCTCCTTCAGGGCCCGCACCCCATGCTGCGCGTACTCGAGGAACGCCTTGAGGTGCTTAACACCCTCTGACGTTGTCCGGGACAGGTCGATCTGGTCGGGAAGGAGGCTGCTGAAGACCACGATCTCCCGGCGGGCTCGGGTGATGGCCACGTTGAGACGCCGTTCGCCGCCTTCCCGGTTGAGCGGGCCGAAGTTGACGCTTACCTGTCCCCGTTCATCTGGCCCGTAGCACACGGAAAAGAGGATCACGTCCCTCTCGTCGCCCTGGACATTCTCCAGGTTCTTGACGAAGACGGGCTCCGCCGCGTCCTTGGCGAAGAACGGCTCCAGCTCTGGCATGCGCCGGCGGGCATCGTCCAGCAGGTCCTCGATCAGGCGCTGCTGGGGCAGGTTGAAGGTGACCACGCCGATGCTCTGCTGGGAGGCCTCCGGGCTGGTGAGGCGGCGGATCACCTCCGCCACCACCGCCTCGGCCTCCGCCCGGTTGGTGCGGGACTTGCTCCGATCGTACTGCCCGTCGACCAAGCGGAAGCTCACCACCGAACTATCTACGGGTGAGGGGAAAGTAAGCAGCCCGTTCCTGTAGTAGTGGTAGTTGCTGAAGGCGATCAGGCTTTCGTGCCGGCTGCGGTAATGCCACCGCAGGTGCAGCTCCGGCATGGACAGGGCGAGGCAGTCCTGCAGGATGCTCTCCAGGTCTTCTACGGCCCGTTCGTCCCAGTCTTCTTCCTCGTCGTCGGTCCTGGAGAAGAAGTTGGTGGGCGGCAGCTGCTTGGGATCGCCCACGATGATCACTTCATGGCCCCGCGCGATGGCCCCCACGGCGTCCCAGGTAGGCACTTGGGACGCTTCGTCGAAGATAACGAGATCGAACTTGGGAAACGCCGGATCCAGATACTGGGCCACTGAGATGGGGCTCATCAAGAGGCATGGCTTGAGGCGGCGCAGGAGGTTGGGAATCCTCTGAAACAGCACCCGTAAGGGCAGGTGGCGTGTGCGCTTCTGCAGCTCCCGCCGCAGGATGCCAAGTTCCGAATTCTGGTGCGGCTCCCCGTCGTAGCGCGGGATACCGGCGGACAGGCGGGCCCGGATCTCCTCCCGGGCCAGCTGGGCAAAACGCTCGTCCAGGGCGCGGAAGCGGGCGATCTTATCCTCGAACTGCTCTCGGGAGAAGGTGCGGAGCACCTGGTCCTCCCCGAGGATCTCGTCGACCCAGGCTTCGTAGAAGCTGCGCTCGAAAGCGGGCTCCACCTGATCGTGACTGAGGCGCCCTTCTTCGTAGGCCGCCACCAGGGGGCCCAGCCCCAGCGCCACTGCCTCCTTGCGCTCCTTTTGCCACGTGCACCAGGAACGCAGCTGGGCCAGCTGCTGCTCCCAGGCGGCCAGGGTCTGGCGAGCCCGCTCGATGGCCTGCTCCTGGCCGGGAGTGCCCCAGGCCTGCTCCTCGTCGAGAACCAGCAGCGCGCGCAGGGTCTCCCGCTCCGCCTCCACCTCCGCCATCGCCTTCGCCAGCCGCTGGAGCGTGCCGCCGTAGGCCGCTTCGCTGTGCAGGAGTTCGGGCTGCTCGGCCAGCAGGGCGGCCCAGCGCCGCCGCAGCTCGTGGGCCCGGAGCGGGTCGGGCCCGGCCAGCCGGGAGGCGATCCGGTGCATGGCACCCGCCCAGTCCAGCGCGGCCGCCACCTCGTCCCAGTCGGCCTCGCCGTCGCGCCACAGCCGCCCCAGCAGGGCACGAGCGCGATCGCCGGCCTCCTGGAGGCGGCGCTCCTGGTCCCGGAGCTGGCGGGCCAGGTTCAGGTCCGCCGACAGCTGCCTGGCGGAGACCTGCGCCCCGGGCTTGAGCGCGTCCCGCAGCGCCCTCCGCACACGCCGGAAGGCCAGCCAGCGGGGCAGGAACCACATCTTCTCGCCGGCCGCCCAGTCGGCTACCAGGCGGTCCAGGTCCAGTTCCAGCAAGCGCTCGGTGTAGCGCTGGTACACCTGCGCCCGCAGGCGGTCGCGCTCCCGGCCGCGGGCGATCCAGGCTCGCACAGCCGCATCCGCCTCTTCCCAGTCGGGTACCGCGACCAGCGCGGCGGGGAGGCTAGGGGTGGAGATGATGCGTTCTACCAGTTCCCGCAGGGCCGACAGCTCCTGCCACGACCACCCGCCCGACCGCAAGCCGAAAAGCGGCGTCACGGTGCCGGCGGCCTCCTCGCAGTGCTGCAGACCGTCGCGCAGCCGCTGCATGGCCGCCATGACGCCCTCTCGCAGCTGGGGGGTCCAGGTGTCCACACCGGCGGCTCGCCAGGCATGGCCGGCCGGATGGCCGCACGCCCGGCCGGCCGCAGCCAGGTCCCGCACCTTGTCCCGCAGGCGGTTCAGCCCCTCCCGGTCCAGCGACCGGATCAGCGCCGAGTCAAGCTTGACTTTCGGGGCGCCGCGCAGGGCCATCAGTCGTGCCAGCCCGGCGAAAAGCGACTCCCCGGTGTTTCGAGAGCGGTGGAGGGCGCGCACGTAGGCATTGAGCTCGCCCCGGAGCTGCGCCAGCCTCTCGGCCTCCGCCTGCCAGTCCTCGGGGGGCCGAAGCTGGGCCAGGTTGAGCGAGGCCTCCAGCTGGGCCAGAACGTCGGTCTTCCGGCTCTTGCTGGAGTGCAGCTCCAGGCAGAAGACGCCCAGGCCTGCGGCTTCCAGGCGCCGCTGGACGACGCTCAACGCGGCCATCTTCTCGGCTACGAAGAGCACCGTTTTGCCCTGCGCCACGGCGTTGGCGATGATGTTGGTGATGGTCTGCGACTTGCCGGTGCCGGGCGGCCCGTGGAGCACGAAGCTCTTGCCCTCAGCCGCCGCGCAGATGGCCACCAGCTGCGAGGAGTCAGCACTGATGGGGCACAAGACCTTGTCGGGCCGGTAGTCATCGTCCAGCTTGTGGGGGTCAGGGAAGCCGCCGGCAGCCGGGAACGGTTTGTCGGGGAAATGGATCAGGCTGGCCACAAGCTTGTTGCTCTCCAGCTCCTTCGCTCGCACCTCCAGGTCGCGCCACATGAGAAACTTGGTGAAGGAGAAGAGCCCTATGTGGGCCGTCTCGGCCACATCCCAGCGGTCGATATGCTTGATGGCCTGGCGAACGGTGTCCAGGATCTGCCGCACGTCGACGCCGCTCTCGTCTTCGGGCAGGCGCCCGAGATCGGGGATGGCGAGACCGAAGTCGTGCCGGAGCAGCTCCAGGAGCGTCACATTGACCATCGGCTCCTCGTCGCTCCGGCGTAGGAGAAACCGTGACTGCACTGACCGGCGCTGCAGCTCGAGGGGGATGAGCAGGATGGGCGCACGGCGGGGCTGGTCGCTGGTCCCGGACTCGTACCAGATGAGGGTCCCCATGGCAAGGAACAGGATGTTGGCGCCGTTCTCCTCGAGGCCAGCGCGGGCTGACCGGTAGATCTGTACGAGTCGCCCGGAAAGGATGTTGTCGTCCAGATCGCACCTCAGCCGGCGCTGGCCGAGCTCCTCGATGAGGAGCGATCGGATCGCGTCATCGAACGTGCGCCGGCGATGCAGCTCCGGGTCGCGTGGCGACCCATCCCAATCTCGGGGGCGAGGGTGCAGCTCGAACTCGGTCCCGCCCGCCAGGGCGTTCTCCAGCGCGGCCAGGTCAGGGACCAGCAGGGGCACGAGGCTGCGGGTGTCCCGCAGGTTGATGAGCTGGTTGCGCAGGCTCAGGTCGAGCAGCTTGCGCTTCCACCGCTCGAGGCGCTGGGCCGGCGTCTCGGCCGCCGCCGAGGGAGACGGGGATGGAGAGGAGGGAGAGGAGGGCGACGGATACCAGGTAGCAGTTGCGGTGGCTGCGCCGGTCGGCAGCTCTGCCTCGACCGGCGTCCGGGCGGGGGCTTGAGGCGCGCCCGGGGGCGGTACGCTGGCCGGGCCTGTGCCGTCCGAGCCCGCACTGGCCGGCGCGGGCCTCGCCCCGTCGGGCGGACGGGAACCCGCCAGGGGACTCGCCGGCGGCGTCCCCTGACCCTGGGATGCGCCGTCGTCAGTCCACGCCGGGCGCACCGGGAGCGGCCGGATGCTGCTGCTGCGGGCCCGCCTGATGTCGACGACAAAGAGGAAGGTCGCAGGATCGTCCAGGTGGCGTCGTCCCGCCCCGGCAGCGGCCGCAAACGGTGCCGTATTCCCGCCTACCGCCAGGGTGGACTCCAGCATGCAGATCTCGTCCAGGTCCACCCGCTTGCGCAGGGCGATGGGATCGTCTACGACGCTGTCGGCAAAGCATGCCTCCTCCAGCCAGACCCCGGGGAGGGCATGCCCCTGCACGAGGACGATGAGGGGGTGCAACCCGGCCTGCTCGAGACAGGCGGCGAAGAGGGTGGACAGGTCGAGGCAGTTGCCGAGCCGGGCCGCGAGGATACGATCGGGGGTGCGAATCTTCTGCCCCTCTTTCTCAAAGCTGGCAGGGAGGCCGCAGTAAGCGATGCCTTGCTGCCGGATGGCCTCGTAGATGGCGGAGACCTGCTCGAGCACCCGCTTCTTGCTCTTGTGCTGGTAGCCCTGAAACGAGGGGTCGCCCGTCCGTTCCCCCAGAATGCGGCTGGCCTGCCGGAGGAGCTCCTCGATCACGGGGTGGTTGGGCAGGACGAAGGCCGCCAGGATCTCCGGGATGGCCCGCGTACCGTTCCACTGGTCATAGGCCAGCACATCGATGGGTGCCCGCCGCTCCACCAGGAGCCGATCGCCCTGATGCACGGTGACGAGGAGGCTGCCGCGCACCGCCTCCGCCTGCTGCGCCAGAAACGCATGGGAAAGGGGGATGTCGACCACGCCCAGGTCGGCGCCGGCGTGCGGGCCGAGGTGGTCAAGCGCGTGCTCCCACGGATGGGCGAAGGCCGGGTCCGCAGTGATGCGCACGTGGAGGTGCTCGAGGGTCTGGTCTGTGAAGTTGGTCAGCCGCAAGCGCTTGACGATGGGGACATCATTCTGCTGGATGGCGTAATTGACCGTTGGGTCGACCTCAAGATCGATTGCCAGGTTGATGCCCGCGTTGGCGGGGGATTGCAGCTCGTCCATGTGCATCGGCTCCATCGTGGCCGGTCTGACCCGTGGACCAGGTCGGATCACCTGTGTGCCCCGGCTCCCGTGATGGTGGTTGGCGTTCATTAGGTTATTTCGGCCCGAGGGCGATGAAATCCTCTTCCTGCCAGCGGTCCGGCCACTCGGTAACGGCCGGCGCGTTTGGCCGCTTCGGCTTGTCGTTCGCTTTCCTGCCAGGCTGGAGTCCGGTACCAGGCCTGGTCTGGCGGGATCGTGATCACCTTCTTGGGGCGTAGCACAAGACCGCCTTCGACTGCGACGAACTCAACGGCATCTCCTT
>JADBKQ010000020.1 GCA_014896305.1 Limnochordaceae bacterium | reverse complement strand
GCGGGGCAGACGCAGAGATTTCGCTGCTCGCTGCGTGTTAAGGTTGGGTTGGGGGTAAGCGGAACAAACCATAGCACCGCCACTACTTCTTGGGCGCGTTCACCCGGCGCAGGACGGTGTCGATCTTATCGGCGAGTTCCCGCAAGCCGTTTTCTACCCCCACCTGTCCCTGGGAAATGCGGACCATCGTCTCTCCCAGCAGGTTGGACCACTCCATCCAGCCCTTCGTGAACTGCAGGTCGTACGTGTACGGCATCGTCACCTGCAGCGTAGGCAGCAGGTTCCGCGGGGGCTTGCGCGGGTCAGCAAACGCCGGAGCCGCGATCGCCTTCCGTAAGGCCGGCAGATTCTGGCGCATAGCGGCAAAGATGGACTGGCTTTGTTCACCTACCAGGAAAGAAAGGAGCTTCCATGCTTTCTCCTTTTGGCGGCTGCCAGCCATCATGCCAAAACCGACGAAGTTGGCCTCCGAAGCCCGCTGTTTCGGACCGATCGGCATGGGGGCAACGTCCCAGTCGAACTTGGCCGTCTCAAACAGGTTGATCGGTAGCGCCACCAGGTGGTAGATCATAGTCCCTTTCTCCGCCACGAAAGCCTCGCCGGTGGCGGGCAGGACGTCAGGGCGGGGAGCACTGCCGTCCCGGAGAATGATATCTGTCCAGTACTGGATGGCCTTCACCGCCGGTTCGGTGTCAATCAGTGAGCTGGTACGAGTATCGTTGAGCACACGCACACCGTTTTGCAGCAGGAAGTTGACATACGAGCTCTGCCCATTTCCGGATACGGCCCACATGACCCCGTACTGCTTGGTTGTGTCACCGGACCGGACTGTCAGCTTGCGGGCCGCCTCCCGCAAATCGTCCCACTTCCAATCGGCATTCGGAGTGCCGACACCCGCGCGGTCAAAGGCGGAACGGTTATAGTACAGTGCGGCGACATCGCCGAACATTGGAAGAGCATACATCTTCCCGTTCACTCGCAGAATATCATGGGTATCCCAATAATCCTCAAGCGGAAACTTATATTGCTGGATGAACGGATTCAGGTCTGTCAGCGCCCCTTCATCGACTAAATCAGGAATGAATGCGCCGCTCAGCAGGACGATATCAGGAGCACTATCGGCTGCTACCTGCACCTGGAGTTTGCTAAGGTACTCCCAAAAGGTGGTGGGCTCGAGCCGCACCGGAATATCGGGATGGGCCTGACGCCAAGCATCGAGGATGCGGTTATACGTACCGATTTCCAGCTGTGAGCCCCAGACCATGACTCGCAGCGGTGTAGCCGTACTGCTGGCAGCTGCAGCTGTCGGTGGCAGTGTCACCCCCAATGTACTCACAGCCAGCACTGCCATCACTGCTGCGAACGACACTCTTTTCCTCCGGGAGACGAGGTCACTACCGACGTACCGACTTTTCCGCATCGCACACACCTCCTGTAATGTCGGCATATATCTGATCTGAGACGAATCCCTGAGATTCGCCTTGCCACTGCCATTTGACCTCCCCGCTGGAAAGACCCGCATCCCCAACTTACCCCGTTGGCTTTTCGGTTCTCGATCCAGCGTTGCCAGCAACCCACATAATGAGAGCGCTGAATTAACCGGCGCTCAGCCGTCGGGACATCCGAAGAAGCCCATGACTACAGCATCCAGCGAATACCACTCGGCCTAATGGGCCGTTTTTTAAGCGCTCTCATAATCCGCCACAGTTACGAGTTAATGACCTGCCCCAGCGACCTCCGGGCGCTGGGCTTGTTGCAGAAGGTAATCCACCTCTTTAGCAGCCAAGCACCAGTCACCCCGAGGTCGACGCTGCCGCCCGTGGTCTGTATGGATGGAGAGGAGCCTTTGAGGCAGATTCCCAGAACCTGCCTTTGAAGGTGAATTGAACCCACTTTCTCTACTTCAACAACGCCTCCACCTTCGGTGTCAAGACTTCGGCCAGGTGCTGAGCGGAGTCCTTGCCCTGCCATACGTCGGTGTAGGCGTTGCGCAAGAGGGTTTCGAGGTCATTCCACCGGTCGACGTACGGAAGCATCCGGGCCTCGCCCGCCTCCAGTGGCATGAGGAACACCTCTTCGTGCCACGGTGTTTTCGGATTGACGAAATAACTCAGGGCGTACTCCCGTATGGTAGGAATCCCGAAACCCGACGAGAATAGCGCTCCCTCGCCCTCAAACGTATGTGTCACCCAACGAGCGACGTCCACCGCCTGATCCGGGTGACGCGTCTGTGAATGAACTGCCATGTAAAACACATCAAGGGCAACCGCCTGGTTCTTCCGAATCGGGTACGGACCCACATCGAAATGGAATTTACGCGGCACCAGCAGATCCCATGGTCCGGTCGGATACATGGCCGCCTGCTCGTTTTCGAAGTAGGTCCACGGCATGCCGGTCAGTACTGAACCGGGAGGAGTCACCTTGTAACGGTTGGATAGGTCAGCAAGAAACTGAAGCGCCTCGGCGGCCGGTTGTTTGCCAAGAAGGAAGTGCGTGCGGCTGGCATCGAGCAAATCACCACCGTTGCGCCAGACCCAGGTCATCCAGTCCCGTACGGTCAGTGCGTACCAGACAAACCCATATCGCTCGGGCGTTCCATCGCCATTGGAGTCCATCGTGAGCTTCTTGGCCTTGGTCAGGAATGTGTCCCAGGTATCGTTCTGGGCCAGGGGTAGTACCCCTCGTTCGTCGAACTGATCAAGGTTTTCCAGGATGGCCAGGCAACCCATCAGCCCGGGCAGGGCATACAGTTTGCCTTCATATCGGGAGGCTTGAACGGCGTTGGGGTAATACGCCTGCAAGAACTGGGAGTCGACATATCGGTCGATCGGCAACAGAAGCCCTTGGCCAGCTAGGTTCCGGAAGTTGATCCCCCAAAGCCACATGATATCGGGGGGTGTCCCGGCAGCCGTAAGAGCGAGCACTTTGTTCTGCCAGGTGAAGGGATCGCTCACGGTGGTGGCTTTGATCTGGATTCCAGGGTGGGCCTGCTCGTACTTGGCAAAGGCGGCCAGATATGCTTTGGCCTGCGTGTCGTTGGTGGCTACCACCATGGCGGTCAGCGTGACTGAACTGGCGCTGGCTGCCGAGACCGGCTCCGACACAGTCGCTACCCTGGCCAGGAGAAGACTCAAGATTACTGCCAAGCCGAGGTTGCTGCGGCATCTAGGCCCCGTTTCCCCCAGTCGGTACGGGGCCCGCCGCTCGGACACACTCAGCCTGCTTTCAACCGCAGTACAAGCCATGGACGGTTGGCGCAGGGGCAACCCGGCGAACCGCCCTCTCGACAACCCTGTCATTCGTGTTAACCTCCTTCGTCTCCAAGCGAAAAGTCCTACGCGTCTACACGTTAGTACACTTAGTACACAATGTTGCTGTTTCCGGGTACCTGTTTCCTAGCTGGGGGACCAGGCAGAGGCCTGCGTCCTACGCACCCTGCCTGGCCCAGCTACAGAATGGCGGATGACTCCTGGCAGATCAGGAAAGGGACACTCCAACTCCCGTCGATCCAAGTAAAGATCCAAGTAATCGTCTGCTCAGTCTCCCCGGCTAAGCCCCAGGCTGATCAGGTGTTGGACATAGGCTAGTTCCGTCTGGAGTGCTCCCACCGTCACTGGAGAAACGCCTGTCTCACCGATGCTTGGCTGGTTCAGCAGGGATTGGAGCTCAGCCACATGGGCCTGGAGCAAGACCAGAGGGGCCGGTTGCGGTTGTGCCGCCGACTCGCCTGAGACTTGAGCGAGTGGCTGACCATCCGCGTCGGGTTGCCCTCGTGATTGGCTATATCCCTGCGCTTGGGCCTGGGCTTGTGCCAGCTGCGCCACCTGCCGCAGTTGGTTCACGAGTGGCAACACGGCCGGACTAGCGCTGGACGCACTCGGGGCAGCGGCTGCGGGGGGCGCGCTGGACGCTCCGGAGGATGGCGCTGCAGACGCGCTTGCCCCCGAAGCCTGCGCCGGGTAGACGGCAGCAAGCCGGTCGGCCAGACGGTTCAGTTCCGCTGCGACAGCTGCCTCGGTCGCCCCCTTGCGCCCGGTCGGCAGTACCGCTGGCAGCCGCCACGGCCCTTCCTGCAGCGTACGGTACGTATCCATCTTCATATACAGCATCGAGAAGAGCACCGAACCATCGGCCCCGAGCTCCCGGTTGAGCTGGATGCGGCGGGCCGTCTCATCGTCACTCAGCCCGTACTGTCCAATTCCCTGATACCAGTACGTCTTCTGCCCGTTGCGTACCGCCGCCGCATCCTCCTTGGCAAAGCGCTGGTACGGATCGAGGTCCGGCTGATAGTCCATGGGCACCACCTGGTCCAGCAACCCTTCCTGCACCCACAACGGCCAGTCCTGGAAGCGGAACTGGGCGGCTTCCTGGCTGGGTTCAGCGAAGACGGCCGCCGAGACCAGTGTGCCGGGACGGATTTGGTTTACTAGCTGGCGGACCTGGCGCACGAAGCTGGTGACCTGGTCCTGCCGCCACTTGACCCACTTTTGGCCCATGGGCGAGTTACGGGAGACTGTGCGGGGATCGACGCCATACTCCTTCTTGAACTGTTCGATGGACCACGGGTGGTACCCAAAGTCGTCCGCCCCGTCGTCTTCGTAGCGGATGTAATCGAGATGAATCCCATCGACCGGGTAGCGCGTCACAACCTCGCGCACGATGTTGAGCAAGTACTCCCGCGCCGGAGGATAGGCGGGATTCATCGGGGTCGTCTGGTAATAGGAAATTTTCTTGCCACTGCGAGTGATGTCTGCCCAATCAGGGTGGGCTTGCAGCAGCGGCCCCGGCTGGCCGTTGAAACCGCCGCTAAATAGCGCCAGCAAGGCCTGCACCTCGATGCCCTGGCGGTGAGCTTCGTCGACCAGCACCGTCATGGGGTCTTCCTCGAAGTCCTTAAACTCCTTCTCCTGTTGAATCGCATACTGGCTGGGATAGGTCGTCCGTCCCATCTCGTAGGTCGAGACGTAAATCACGTTGACGTTCGCCTGAGCCAGACGCCGCACCATCCCGCGCAACATGTCCGGATCCGTCATGTAGCTGAGGATGACATCATCGATCCAGACACCTCGGGCCTCGGCAGCTCGTGAATCCAGGGTCAACACGTCCGTGCCGTCGGCCATCCACTTGGCCTGGCGCGCCAGCGTCAGCGCATCTTCCAGATCGGCCGCCGCTGCTCCGGCCGCGGACGACTTCGCCCGCGAGTCGGCCAGAGTTTGTTGGGCCTCCGCCAACACCTGCCTCACATGCTCTTCGTCGAAGCTCCAAAGCTTCAGCCGCGCCTGTTCCACCCGAACCAGAGCCGCTTGCAACGCCTGGTCCGCTTCTTGCTGCGCCTGCTGTACCTGCTGAACCAGCTGCGCTTCGTCGGTTTGCTGCGCTTGGTCCCCCGTCGCTGCCGACACCTTGATCCTCTCCATTCCCACGCTACTCATGGCCATTCCGACCGCTACTACGGTAGCTAACACGGTGATGATTGTCCTCGTCTTCGCCTTCCTGATCGCCTTCACCCGGTTCACCCGGAAGCCAACACCCAACATTACCGCCTCCTCACACTCCCTGTCGTCGCTCTGGGCCAGTCACTCGCTCTTCTCCTCCGCAGGCCTCAGCCTTGCCTCGCTCTCCGCAGGCTCCTTCCCGTCGTCACGCCATGCTCCTGCCCGGGGTGGATTGATGTGGGGCCAAACGGCCTGGCCGTCCGCCCACTCTGCTTCCGTCGTGCGCCTGCTACCGGCTAGTTCCCCGGTTGACTCCCAGTGTGATCAAGTGCTGAACATACCCGAGTTCGCTGCGGAGCGCTTCCACAGTCAGCGGTGAAAGCGCGCCCCCGGTTGAACCCAGCTGGTTCACCAGAGCCTGCAGCTCGACCACCTTAGACTGCAGCGCTGGCAGCTCCTGCGACTCGTTGACGCTAGCCTGCTCTGGTCCACCAGGTACAACTGCATTGGCCTCTGCATCGCTCAGATAGACCGCCTCGAGCCGGTCGGCCAGGCGACCCAGTTCCGCTGCGACCGCCGCCCCGGTTGCCCCTGGCCGCCCCGTCGGCAGGACAGCCGGTAGGCGCCATGGCCCTTCCTTGAGCATCTGGTAGGTGCTCATCTTCATGCTCACGACTGACCACAGGACGGTTCCATCCGCTCCCAGTCGACGGTTGAGTTCGATGCGGGCAACGGTCTCTTCGTCGGGGAGCACGAACTGGCCGATCCCCTCGTACCAGTAAACCCCCCCGGCTTGCCGCAGCGCATCCGCATCGGCCTGCGCCCACTGCTGAAACGTCGCCGGGTCTTTCGCATAGTCCATGGGAACGACCTGGTCCACGATCCCTTCCCTCGCCCACAGCGCCCAGTCCTGGAAACGGAGCGTGGCCGCCTCGACGATGGGTTCAGCCGCCGCCGAAAGGAGCGTACCAGGACGAACCTCCTGGATTCGCTGGCGCACCCGGCGGACAAAGTCCGTCACCTGGTCTTGCCGCCATTTGACCCATGTCTGCCACTGGGGAGAGGTGCGGGAGATGGTGTGCGGATCAATCCCGTATTGCTGGCGGAAGAGCTGAACGGAGTAGGGGTGATAACCGAAATCGTCCGCACCGTTCTCCTCGTAACGGGCGTAATCCAGTTGGATACCGTCGACATCGTAGCGTTGAACGATGTCTCCGACCACGTTCAGCAGGTGTTGCTGGGCCTGCGGAATGGACGGGTTGACCACCAGCGTGCCGTAACGGGAGATCTTCTTGCCGCTCCGCGTCTGGTCGGCCCAATCGGGGTGGGCCGTCAGCAAAGGTCCAGGCTTGCCACTGTACCCGCCGACGAATACCCCGATCCACGCCTGAACCTCTATCCCGAATCGATGGGCCTCGTCCACGATCACCTTGAGTGGATCTTCCTCCCAGTCCTTGAAATGCGGATCTTGTTGCACCGCATAGGGGCTGGGATAGATGGTTTCGCCCATGTCGTACGCCAGGACGTAGATGACGTTGATATTGGTCTCCGCCAATCGCCGTACCAGGCCACGCAGCATGTCCGGTTCACTCATGTAGCTCAGAATGTCCTTGTCGATCCACACCCCCCGGGCCTCCGCCGCCCGCGAGTCCACCGCAATGCTGGACACTGAATTCGCCACGGCCTTAGCCTGTAGTGCCAACACTTCCGGGTCTTCGGCAGTTGCCCCGGACGTCTCCGCCGAAGTCGCCTCCCCAGCTCTGTCGCCAGCACCCTCGCCACCATCCGGCCCACCCGTCGCCTGGCTGGCCGCATAGGACTGGGCCAGGAGCTGCTCAGCCTCGGCCACCAGCTGGTTGGCCCGTTCCTCGTCGAAGCTCCACAGCTTCAGGCGAGCCTCGTTGATGCGGGCCTTGGCCGCCTCGATCGCTTTCGTCGCCTCGTCTTGCGCCTGCTTCACCGCTGTCGTCGCTGCCATCACTGGTTGACTCTCCTCACTGTTACCCCCGCCTCCGTTTTCCCCGTAACACACTCCGGCCGCCCAAGCTCCTACCGCCACCATCATCGTGAACGCTGCCGTGCCCATCCAAAGCCGCCGCCCGCCGTTCACGCCAACCCACCTCCTCCGTGTCCCTGCGACCTCAGCTTCAGCATAATGCCCGAACCTTCTCGTAGCCTGGTCCAAATCTACGCCCTACGACTTACGAGCTTCAGAATCGCGCCCTGACCCTCACAGGCCGCTCCAAGCTCTTGCTCCTGCAGCCTGCGGGTCTTAGCGTCGCGACCCTCGCCGACCTTGCCAGGTCGAAGCTCCTGCACGCCGGGGCTTCGTGTACTAACACCCTACGCGACGACTTCGCCGTCCACACAACTTTTCCTGCTCGCCCCCCGAGTTCCAGGTAGTTACCCGTTCGAGCAGCGGCGGTCGACCAGTAATCTCAGCGGCTGGGCAACTTCGCACCAGGTGACCCTGGGGCATTATTGAGGGCAGGTAACTGAGCGCCGAATGCTCTTGTTTAACACAATGCTCTATGTTTCAACGCAGCTGAGGATTGCGATCAAGACCCCGCCGGACTCCCGACGGATTGGCCTTGCAGGACCGACGGCGTCTTGAAAAGGGGAAAAACTGGCGGCGTCTCGAGAAGGGGAAACCAGATGACGTCCTGAGAGTGGGAAAACCGGATGGCGTTCTGAGAGTGGGGAAATCGGAGGCGTCTTGAGAAGGAAAAACCGGATGGCGTCGGGAGAACTTGCGAAGGGGAAAAATAATTACCCGCAAAAATTGGTAGAAGCGGGCAATTTAATTGCCACTCCCCTCCCGGAGTCGTACAGACAGACCGAACGACCCTAGCTCGCCTCGAACAGGGGTGGCCGCAAGCAGGGCGAATGTTTCGCAAGGCAGCAGGGAGCCACGCGGCCAGAGCGCGGCTGGAGTTCACCCGGGGGAGGGAAAGTTTGGGCAGCCAGGCGGCGCTCGCGTGGTAGCTGGGCTTTAGTTGTCGGGGCAGGGGGTTCAAGTAGGGAGGTGGCAATCTAATTTCCCACCAGTCCCGAAAAAAGCTGGCAATTCTTTTGCCACCTTGCCCTTGACCCCGCCCTTCTGGTGGCCGTGGGGGAGGGATCGGCCATGAACCCGCTCGACGGCAGCATGGTCCACATCGCCCCACGTCAGATCTCATGTAGCGGCTAGAGCTAGCCTATACGCAGTTCGTGGCGGAGAATGTGGCTCGACATCTGCCGTTTCGAGCTGGCCTCGGCCCGGTTCGTGGGGGAGCACCCCCAGGGCCCGGATGGCAAAGGAAACGAAACACAGCCCCTCCCGCCCCACAGCCACCAGCCGGTAACGTGAGCGAACGTGAGCGTCAGGTGCCGCTAGTATATAACCTGAGCGCCTGGTGCGTGGTAAACTGGTGGCACGGTCAAACCGCCAACCTGCATAGCCTGCGGGCACTGCAGGAGCTGGATAAACTGCATGGCGCCGCCAACGCACGTCAGGCTTATACTCGAGTAATCCTCGGCCTTGCGTCGGAGGGATCTCAAGTAACAGCCAGGTTGCGCCAGAAGGATCTCAAGTAATACCTGGGTCGCGTCGGGGGCAATTTCAAGTAACACTAACCGGTGCGACCATCGCCTCCGAACACGGCGTCGGGGGCAATCTCAAGGAACACTAGGTTTAAGGAACGGAGCTGCGAACCCGAATGGAATCCACTGTAGCTGCGCCGACCTACGCCGGACTGAGCCGCACCCAGCGCTGGGTCATCCTGACGGCCCTGGGCATCGGCACCATCATGGGCCCGCTCGACGGCAGCGTGGTCAACATCGCGCTGCCTCAAATCCGGCTCTCCTTCCAGGTCAGTCTGGCCTCGGTCGAATGGGTATCCATGATTTACCTGCTAGTCATCTCCTCTTTGCTTCTCACCTACGGCCGGGTCGGTGATCTCTACGGCCACCGGCCTGTATACCTCGCGGGGTTCACGGTCTTCACCGCCGGCTCGCTCCTTTGCAGCCTCGCCCCGACCCTCCCCAGCCTTCTACTCTTTCGGGCCATCCAAGCTATCGGTGCTGGCATGCTGATGGCCTCTGGTCCAGCCATCCTGACGGATGTTTTCCCGCCCCTAGAGCGAGGCCAGGCGCTTGGCATCAACGCTATGGTTGTCGCGGTTGGCCTGGCTGCCGGCCCTATCGTGGGTGGCTACCTCGTCGACCACCTCGGCTGGCGTTCCATTTTCTACGTCAACCTCCCCATCGGCCTTGTCGGGACCTGGTGGGCTGCTCGTGTATTGCCACCGGTACGGCCCAACCCAGCCACACCCACCCTATCCTCGGCCCTGCCAACCCCAGCAGTCGCACTAGAACCAGCGCAGGTGTCATCCGATGGCCCAGGGGGCACGACGGCAAGTGAACCATCGGATGGACTCTCTGCCACGGCCAGGCCAGGCATAGGGTCAGCCGTCACCTTTGACCCAGGCGGTGCGATCTCCATCTCCGTGGCGCTGGGCGCTTTGCTGTTGGCCATCAGCTACGGCGGCAGTTGGGGCTGGACGTCCGTCCCCGTACTGGCCCTCTTCGCCGGCGGCGTAGCACTGCTGGCCACGTTCATCAGTATTGAACGCCGCCATCCGGCCGCCCTGGTCGACCTGGACCTCTTCCGTAACCGCCTCTTTTCGGCCGCCAACCTCAGCTCCTTGCTCAACTACCTGACCCAGTTTATCGTCACCTTTCTAATGCCGTTCTACCTTCAGGACCTGCTCGGCCTCTCCCCCAGCCGGGCCGGCGAACTACTGATCGCCTACCCCCTCACCGTCATGCTGGTCGCACCCTTCGCCGGCTGGCTGTCAGACCGTCTCGGCTCGCTCCACCTGGCCGCCGCTGGCATGGGGGTCATGGCCGTCGCGATCTTCTTTCTCAGCCAGTTGAACGCTGCGGCCGCCGCCGGCGACATTGTCTGGCGACTCGCCCTGTTTGGGCTAGGCACTGGCCTCTTCCAGTCCCCGAACAACAGCGCCATCATGGGCAGCGTCCCCCGCCCCCGCCTGGGGCAGGCCTCCGGTATGCTGGCGACGATGCGCAACGTCGGCATGGTGCTGGGGATCGCCGTCAGCGGGGCGACGTTCAGTAGCCGACAGGCCTTTCACTTCCGCCAGCTCGTCTTGGCAGGTGCCCACTCCGCCGGGAGTGCAGCCGCTCAGCATTTGGGCAGTGGGCCGGCGTCCCTGGCCACCGGGCCGGGCAGCCAGATTGCACGCCAGGCTTTCGTTCTCGCCCTCCATGATACGTTTCTGGTTGCCGCCCTCCTGGCAACGCTGGGCATGCTCACCTCGCTCATCCGTGGTCAAGGACATCCTGGTCAGCTCGAAAAAACACTATGTCACGAGGCAAACCAAGCCGAACTTGTCGGCTTCGACGAACGGAATGAGGGTTGAAAACCATTACGCCACAATGCAAGGGGCAAGAGGCTCAAGACATTGAAGGCCAACACGAAGCTCGGGTTCAAGGGCGAAAGGCCCAAGAAGCCGAGACCCAAAGCCAGCACACATGAGGGATCGATGCAACCACGGTTGTTCCAGAGTAATGCACCCCCGCGCGCGTGGGGGATCGGAGGAGTTGACCGCCACGATCCTGGGGCAGACGACCGAACCCCTGCGCGCGTGGGGGATCGAGGTGGCGCAGGTCGAGACGCCGCACCCGGTCAGCCCAAACACCCGTGCACGTGGGGGATCAAGGTTCGCTATAGGACAGCGCTGCCGTCGTCGAGGGAAAGTGAAGTGGCCGGTCAGTGGCGAGACCGAGGGACTGAAGCGGACTGTCAGGGGCGAGAGCGAGGGACTGAAGCGGTCGGTCAGGGGGGAGCATGAGGGGCGGAAGTGGCAGGCGCAACTGCCTGCAACCCTGTGGCCGTCTCGAGGTTGGTTACGAAATCGTGCAACGACATCGTGCCGGTCACGACCAGCCGGCGCAATGCGTAGCGAGGAGTGCTCGCGGTGTTTACCCCCCTCCGGGTCGTCACCGCGGCGGTGTACCCTGCCTCTTTCACGGCGTCCATCACTGCCTGGCTGAGCATCCCCCGTGGATAGGCGAAGTATCGCACAGGGCGGCCGAGGAGCCGCTCCAGTTCACGCTTGGAATCGGTGATCTCTCGCCGGGCCTGCTCCAAAGGGATCTTGGTCAGAATGGGGTGGGTCAGGCTGTGCGAACCGATCGTGAACCCTGCGGCCGCCAGAGCCCGCCAATGACGGGAGTTCATGTAGGGGGCAAGTTGCAAGTAGGAAGGCTGGCCGGTCGGCCGGCGGCTGGTGACGAAGATGGTCGCAGTGAACCCCAGACGGCGCAGGATCGGGATGGCGTTTTCGTACACGTCCAGGTAGCCGTCGTCGAAGGTGATCACCACCGGCCTGAGGCCGATGGCTTTTGCTTTGCCCCCCGCCTCGCCGCGAGCCCTGGCATCGGGGTTGTCGCTGGGCCACAAATACTGAACGAGGTCATCCAGCGATACCACCTGGTAGCCGTGGGTGTGCAAGTATTCCATTTGCTGGGTGAACTCGCGGACCGACACCCGCAGCCCATTGGGCGGGCCGATGTCGCTCACCTGGTGGTAGTACAGGATCGGCACGCAGCGTTGGGGGTATGGTCCCGGCAGCGGAGCTGGCGAGAGAGTTCTATCCCCCAGCTGAACCGCTGCCAGCGCTACCACGGCAGCCAGTGCCACCGCCACCACGCTCAGCACCGGCCATGCCGTTCGTGTCCGGCCTCTGGACTGGGTTGCCTCGGGTCCAGGAGCAACACCCGCGTCCACCTCGACTCCAACGCCGGCCGCCCGTTTAACCCCAACACGCTCGGCCCCCACGTCATCTGCTTTTTTCGCAAGGTCCAAGCCTTCGGCTGCACGCCCATCATCACCAGGCCCTGCGATCTCTGAGGCCACCTCCATCACGGGCATGGCGCGACCGAGCGGCTGTGCCGGTGCGCGACGTGCCTGACGACGGCGGTATCGACGCCAGACGCTGATGGGCCAGGCCAAGAACCGCTGGCCCACGTCGTCGACCTTGAAATACTGGTAGCGCCGGGATGTGATCCAGGCTTTGATCTGGTCCAACTCCCGTTCGGGAGACAGGTAGGTATAGACGAGCAGGCCCGCGCCCAGCAAGGCCAGTCCCACCGCCGCTGGTTTCCACCCCACCTGGGACAAAAGCAGCAAGCTAGCCAAGGCGCTGAGGTACGGGACAAGACGAAAGCTCCGTTTGGTCAACGAACGAGCAAGCCCGGGTAGCGGCCTGCCTTCGAGCAGAGCTCTGGACGTTGTGGCTTGGTGGGCCACTGGCTTTAGCCCAGCTTCGGATGTTGCAGTCAGATAGGCTGTCGGTCGCTCCCGTTGGCCATGCTGCCGCCGGAGTCGGAGGGCGGCCAGCGAGGTGAAGAGATAGGCCATGCCCAGGGAAAACACCGTCACCCGGATCAAGGTGCCTAGAGTCCCGATGAGGGCGGCAACCAGCGCACTCCCACTTTGGAAAAGGAGTGCCACATAGGGGGTCTGGTACCTCGGATGAAGCTTTGCAAACACCTTGGGAAGGTGGCCATCGGCCGCCATCGCGTACGCCAGCCGGGAGGTGCTGAGGGTGCCGGACTCGTCCGAACCGAGGATGGAGACAATCGCCCCGGTGGTCATGAAGAGCCCGCCCGCCGGTACCAGCGCCGGCGCGATGTCGCCCAGCAATCGCTGCATACCCAGGGTCAGAGGAGCATCGGCCACAGCCAGCTGGTTCCAGTGAACGGCGCTGAGCAATACGAAGTTCGTCAGCAGGTAGAAGGCGGTAACAATGGCCATGCCCAGCATGATGGCGAGCGGTACTGTGCGAGTCGGCTGGCGCACCTCCCCGGCCGGGATCGTGGCCAGTTCAAAGCCGGCGTAGGCCCAGAAGATGAGCACCAGCGCATCCCCCACTCCAGCCCAACCCTTCGGGGTGAACGGCGTCAGGTTGTTCCGAACGATCCCCGGGTCGAGCAGGAGGAAGACCACGCCCAGCAGGGCGAGGATGGCCAAGGGGGCGAGCTTGAAGGCAGTAAGCAGGTCGTTGACGGTGCCGGCGAGGCGCGTCCCGTACAGGTTCGTGACCGTGATGAATGCAATGAACGCCACCTTCGCCAGGGCGATCTCGACCGGGCTCATCCCGGGAAACAGCACGCTGAGGTAGCGGGTGAAGGCGATGGGGAAAACAGCCAGGGACGTCCACTCCGCAATCCACAGGGACCAGCCAACCAGAAAGCCGGGGAGCTGGCCGTACGCCGTCGCCACGTACGCGTACGGGCCGCCCACTTTGGGAACGTACATCGCACACTGGGCAAAAGTCAGTGCGATGATCAGTGCCATCAGGCCAGCCAGGGCCCAGGCCACCAGGACTGCCGGGCCCAGCCGTCCCGAGCCGAGGGCGGAGGCGACGTAAATGTCTGCCCCTACGATCGCCCCTACCGTCAGGCCGACGATGTCCAACAGCCCAAGTTGATGCGGCGCAGGTGTCGCCGCTGCCGCGTCGCTTCCCTCGCCAGGCCTATTCTCATCGGCCGGAACTGCAAACCCCAGCCGACGCCGTGCCCTTTGCCACACCCTGTGTCCCACCCCATCCTTGAGACAGTCTGTGCTGTGGTTCTCCCTATGCACAGCTTGCCCCGGTTGCAAAGGTTCTGTGCGATAGGGGGGGCGGGGGTTTGGCGTGGAGGATCCTGGGCACTACGTTCACCCATACCACCCAGCAGCAATCGTCCAGAGAGAACGTTGCGCGATTGGCTAGCCAAGGCAGTTCATGGCATACTGCGCATGGAATAGCACTCCAGGATTGTCCCCTCCGCCTCGCCTAGATTACTATGGAACGGCAGGATCTCACGAAAGGAGTCCGTCAGCAGCATGAAGCGGATACAGATCACAAGCACGGCTGCGAACGAACACGGGGATGGGCAGAAGGGCATCTCGTTCACGGAAGAAAACGGCGAGGTCGTCGCCCAACTGGTCGGCGCGGCGGCCGGGGTGGGTGAACGGGTCAAGAGCGATGATCTAATGGAGGTATCGACAGCGACGGCAGCTGAGACGGCGGGGAAGGGCGAAAAACCAGATCAAGGTACTGATGCTGCGGGGCCGGGGGAAAAGACGGGACAAGGCGCGGATGCCAGGGGGGAAAACAACGACGGTCAGGAGATCGTGACGGCTACCCTCGCGTTTGACCCTGAGCGCAAGGGCGTCCGGTCGCAGGCGGAAGGGCCATCGCCAGAGCGCCCGGCGCCGGTTCAGCTGCGGCTGGAGGTTTCGGCCTGTGCCGCCACCTCAACCTGGGTCGCCCGCCTGGCCGGCGAAGCAGATCTTGGAGTTGTGATCCGCCGCGGCGGTTTTGCCGGCCAACGGACGGCTCTGGTCCGGCTGCGGCTTCCAGCTGCCTGCCGAATCCATGCCAGTTACATGTTCTCCGACTGGTGGACCCGGCCGGCGTTCCCTGCCCGGATGGCCGATGTCCCGGCGCGGACTCAGTTTTTGCTTTGGGAACGGGCGGACGGACGCTTTGGCTGCCTCGTTCCCCTGGTCAACGGGGATTTGCGGGCCAACCTTCAGGGAGCGGCAGTGACCGCCAGCTTCTCATCCCCGGCGAATCCCGGTAGTCCATCACTACTGGCAGCTACTGGTAACGCCGCCTTGCAACCCGCGGCCAGCCCCGACAGCGGCGGCAACACAGCAGACGATTCGTTCGACCCGGCCGACCTGGATGTCCTGGTAGCCACCGAAAAGTCGGGACTACGCACGTTCGGCGGCGCCCTCTTCGTGCTGGGTGTGGGCTCCAATCCGTACGAACTGGTGCACACGGTGTTCTCCAAGGCTATTCAAACGCTTAGCAACACAGACTCGCGTGCCGCCGTCAACTACCCGGTGCGCGGGCGTAACGAGAAAAGCTATCCTGATTTCTTCGAGTATCTGGGCTGGTGCAGCTGGAACGCTTTCTACCAGCAGGTGCACGCAGCCGGGCTGTTGCAGAAAGCCCAGGAGTTCAAGGACCAGCATCTACCAGTGAAGTGGGTGCTCATCGATGACGGGTGGTCACCCGTTCGGGACGGCCTGCTCACCGGGTTTGGTGCAGATCCGCAGAAATTCCCCGGCGGGCTTGCCCCTGTCATCCGCCAGCTCAAGGGTGAGCTGGGAGTGCGCTGGGTTGGCGTCTGGCATGCGTTCACAGGGTACTGGGGAGGAATAGACCCGGCCGCGGAGGAAATGAAAGAAGTTGCCAAAAACCTGGTAACGTGTGCTGCCGGCAGAACCATGCCGGGGTTCAGCCCGGATGCCGCCTTCGGCTTTTACCACGCCTGGCACAGGAGACTGCAAGGGGAAGGCGTGGATCTCCTGAAAGTGGATAACCAGGGAGCTGTATACTACTACGCCCGGGAGACCGAAGTGATCCCCAAAGCGGCCTCCGCCTGGGAGTACGGTCTGCAGGCTTCAGCCAACCTGCACTTCGCTGGCCGGCTTCTCAACTGCATGGCCATGAGCATGGACGTCGCCTGGTTCTGGAATTCGTCGAACGTAGCCCGGTCCAGCGACGATTTTTACCCCAGCCGGGAGGGAAGTGCGCGCGAGCACGCTCTTCAGAACGTCTACAACGGCCTCTGGTTCGGAGAGATCGCCTGGCCCGATTGGGACATGTGGTGGACGGTTCACCCACAGGCTCAGTACCACCAGGCGCTGCGAGCCGTCAGCGGCGGGCCGATCTACACCAGCGATCCGCTGGAGAAAACCGACGCTGCACTGCTACGGCCTCTGGTCTTTGCCGACGGGCGCATTCTCCGCTGCGACCTGCCGGCCCGACCTACCCGGGATACGCTCTTCCACCTGCCCAAAGTTTTCAAGGTGTTCAACCGGGTGGGAGCGAGCGGTATCGTGGGGCTCTTCTGGGCTGGCGATGGCGAAGAGAACCAGCAGACCACCGTCGCGGTGGCCGACGTCGAGGGCCTGGGTGGGGCTAGCGCTGGGACCAGGGCTGCGTCTGGGGCCGGGGCAGCGCCTGCCTACGTCCTGCACGAATACTACACGGGCGAACATCGTCTGCTGAACGGCGACGAAGAGCTCCCGGTGCAGCTGAAGCCGTGGGAAGCGAGGGTGTACTCGCTCGTGCCCCTCACCGTCGCTGCTTCCCTGCGGTTTGCTGCGGTCGGTCTGGTCAATAAGATTATCGCCCCCCGCTCCGTGATCCAGTGTGAACTGCGAGCAAGCCCCGCGCTGCCCGAGCACCAGCAAGGCCATGCCGAGCATGCGCAGAGCCTGACGCCAGATACGCACACCGAGCCCATGCAAGGCCAGATCGAACGCGTTCAGGGCCGCATCGTGTTGTACGAAGGCGGCAGGTTCCTGGCGTACTGCAGCCAGCGCCCGGCTGCGCTAAGCATGAGCACCAAGCTCAGGGAGGTCAGGAGCGAAATAGCGCCTGACGGTGTCGACGCTGGCCTTACCTCGAGCACCGCCACTCTGGCCTCTCATGTCGCTGGAGTATCCTGGCGCTGGCAGGATGGGTGGCTGGAAGTGGAGATTCCGGAATCGGCAGTTCAGCCAGTCATCGAGATCACCTGGTAACCATCGGACGACCGTGCAGGCGATGGGGAACGTTGCGGCTCTCCATCGCCTGTACGAATTGGTGTACCGACCCGCCTTCCTTGTCGACATCGACCGTTGAGACAGGAGCTCACAGCTGCTGCGCTTTCTCCCTGCGCAGGCGCTCGAGTATCCAGACTCGGGCGAGCGTGCCAGCGCCTAGTCCGTAACGGCCGGCAACTCGGCGTAATGCCTCCATGTCTTGCTCCGCCAAACGCACCGACAGCAGTCGCTTCTTGCGCACCACTTCTACTCCCTCATGGACAGGTTCCAGTTGATCCCAGTAGTCTGCCACCGAGTGCGAATCCCAGAAAGCTGCTTCCTGTTCGGAGGACTCGAAGGCAGGCAGGGGCTTGCCCTGTGGTTTGTTCGGCATTCAGTTACCCTCCCTCCGATAGAGGCGGCGTTCTTCTGATTCGGCTGGCCGGGCCGTCACAACCCTGGCCATGCCCTGCTTTTCTAACTCGAAAACGACCACTAAGTACCGCCCGACATCGGTGCGCCCGATGGCGACCGCCCGCTGCGAGACCGCCGAATGGTTGGCCGATTGCTCAGGACCTGTTCCGCCTCGTCGGGCTCCACATTGTGCCGAGCAAGATGATCGATGTTGCCCTTATCCCATTCGAAATCCGAGATGCGCAGGGGAGCCACCCCCAATCAGCAGTATAGCGTTTGTCCTCGTTGGGATGTCGCGCCCCTCTGGAGTCCAGGGGCTTGGAGCAAAGTAACGGTAAACGTGGTCTGCTCTTGATGAAGTCACCAGGCACTCGGAAACCGAATAGCATCGCAACGTTCAGAATCTGGAGGGTATTTCCAACTGTTGACAGAAGGAATGGGGCAAGCCTGGCGGTACTTTTATGAGTGGCGGGCGAACGACGAGAACGAAGCTTACCGGAGGACTGAGTATGCCGAGGCGCAGGCAACGATCCAACCGAAACTGGACGCGGCTTCTCCTGGCCGGCCTGCTAGCCCTCGTAGTCCAGGCAGAGAGCTTCCCACCGGCAAGCAACAAGGCAACAGCACCATGGACGAACACTCCGGCCGGCGGGTACGCCGATTTGCAGTCCGTCCCCCAATGGCAGCGGGCATCTCCCGCATCTCCCCACACCTCGATCACTGGACTGGCCGTGGCGGCTGAACAGGCACCCTCTGGTGATGCTACTGACAACGCCCACGAGGCTCCAGCGTCCGCTGTCCACACCAGCGCGCCAACTATTCCAGGCACACCAGGTTCGGCTACTACGGATAGCACAACTCGCCCGACTGCGGCTGTTACCACGACCCAACCGATCATTCCTCCGAATGCTCCGAGCCTGAACACGGCCTCAAACTCGAAGGCGGTTTCAACCAATACGAACCCCGCTATCCCCGTGGCACAAGAAAGCCCCCTAGTGGCTCGTTCCAACCAAAGCGCCACTGCTACTGCCTCTCCCTCTCGCCCGGCTTCCCCACCCGCAGACAGGCCGCTCAGCCCCACACGCTCGTCCGATCCGGCAACCCCCGCGGCTCGCAGCCTCATCCTTCGCCGTAACGTACCCAAGCCGCACATTAGCGCCCCTTCGGCCGTGCTGATGGAAGAAGAGACAGGCGAGGTGCTTTATGACCTGGCGAGCCGTCGGCGGATGGAACCGGCCAGCACAACGAAGATTGCCACAGCTATGGTGGTCCTGGTCGAGACGAAAGGACGACTCGATGAAAAGGTATTAGTCAGCAGCCGGGCGGCCGCCGCCGAGGGATCGTCCGCCCAACTCCATGCAGGCCAGCGGGTTTCCGTCAAAGACCTGCTTTACGCTCTCATGCTGCTGTCCGGCAATGATGCCGCCACTGCCCTGGCCGAGCACGTGGCTGGCACAGAAGTAAGGTTCGCCGCTCTCATGAACGAAATGGCCAAGGAGCTGGGAGCTCGCTCCACGCATTTTGCCAATGCCAGCGGGCTACCTGATCGCAACCATTACACCACCGCCTACGATCTGGCACTCCTGACCCGGTACGCCTACCGCAGCCCAGCCTTCCGTCAGATCGTCAGCACCAAATCCATCCGCCTGAGCTGGCTGCCTGAGCCGGCCGTCAACCACAACAAGATGCTCTGGCGCTACCCGGGGGCGGATGGAGTCAAGCCGGGGTTCACCACCTCCGCCCAACAGTGTTGGGTGGTCTCCGCTGAACGTCAGGGTCGCCGGCTGATCGCCGTCGTACTCGGCGATGACCGGACGACCGTGTTCGACGACCTCACCAGACTGCTAGACTATGGCTTCGCCGTACTGGGGGTGAAGTGAACGAAATGATCGTGTTGGGCTCTGAGCTCACTCCTTGAGTCACTTGTCCAGCCGCGCTCCCAACTGACGCAGCGCCGTCTGAACCGACGCGATCTGAGCGTCGGTCGCCTGCCCAACCTGCTCCGCCCAACCGTCCTTCACGGCCAACCCAGCGGCTACTCCCGCCGCATCGCCGACCACCGTCAGGTTGGGAATGACCCGCAGCTCGGACCAGGCCCAACGGCTCGCATTGGCCGAACCGTTCGGCACCAATAGATTGGCGATGGCTGGCGTCGTCATCACCTCGTAGGGGAGGTAGACCGGGTTCTTCGGCTCCTGGCCCAGCGGCAGCGGTTCACCGACGGGACTCCAGCCGCTCCACTGCTTCCATTTGATGTATCCGTTCGAATCCTGCTGGTAAAACGAGAGGCCGATCCGGTGCGCATAGTTGCCCCGGTCTGCCCCGTCGTTCGGCCCGACCCCCGCCAGCGCCACTTCCTCAGCGGTCAAGGCGTAGTTGTCCGGGCTGACGACGTCGGGGTCGAGGCTGCTGTGGAGCGCCTCCCGAATGTACATCATCTCGCCCACCTTGGGCAGCCCGTCCTTGTCCGGCACCAGTTCCACCCGCTCGAAAGCGGGAAACGAGCGCAGGGCAGCCAGGAACTCGGGCGTGGTCAACACTCGGCGCGCCTGCACCCATGCCTCGTCCAGCGACCAAGGGGGTACGTTGGGGTCCTGGTTCACCGGTTCAGGGAAACGGTCAGTGCCCCGGTCCTTCTCCTCGAGCCGGGGATCGACGTTGAAGACCAGCAGCATATTGACCCAATACTCGTCCGTACCCGTGCCATTCTGGGCCACATTGGCCGCTTTCAGGTGGAAACGGGGCGATGATTCATTGAATTTCATGATCGCCGGTGCGCCGGTATACGGATCGGTCGCCGCCCAGCCGCCCCAAAAAAGCAGCGTACCGTCCTGGTCCAGCGTTCCTCGCCAATCCCCGTTGGGTGAACGGATGATGGAAAGCAGCTTTTCCTTATCTACACCTCGAACCAGGAACATCAGGGTGTTGACCATGAAGCGCCGATCGCCCGAGTCTTCCCGCCCCAGCGTCCCCTGGAAATGGCCGCTCAGGCGGGTCAGCCGGCCCGTGTCCGAGGCGTCGATGAAGACCTGCCCCCGCACCCGGCGAACGGGGCTGGACGGATCGAAGAGAACGTACCCGGACCTGGGATCGCGCCTCACCCCTTGCACCGTGATGCTAACGATCTTGACCGCTGAGTGCGTGGAGGCGGGGGCAGCGGTTTGCTCCATGCCCGAGCCGTCACCTTGACCCGGGCCTTTGCTCTCGCCTTGGCCCTGGCCTTGCGCCTGTCCCTGGGCCTGCCCCTGGCTTTTCTCCCAGCCCTGGCTCTGCTGCCCGCCAGCAGTCTCCACAGCCAGCACGTCTGTCTGATGCCAGACGGTCACGTTCGGGTGCTCGCTCACCATCTGTTGCAACAAAGCGGCCGTCTCGTCCGTGTTGTACGCCTGTCCCGTCTGGCGGAAGATCCGATCGTACGTTCCCATCGTCACGTAGGAACGGAATCCCCACTGCGCCTTGTGGGGATCGGCCGCCCAATTGCGGATGTCCATGTAGTTTTGGCCGCCCACGGTACCGATCGAGCCCAAACCGGACTGAGGGTTGATCAGCAAAATGCGAGCCGTTGGGTTAACGGAGGCTGCCATGATGGCCGCCGCGGTGCCAGGAAACGACCCTCCGTAGATCACGATGTCATAGTCATAGTCCTTGGCATCGGACGCCGTCGCTTCAGCCGCTGCCACGGGCCCTCCGGCCGGCGCTGCGTTCGTTATACTGCGCGGGTTCTGTCCGCCATCATTTTCGCTAAACCTATCGCCGGCGCTACGGCCATCACTGCCGCCAGCGCCGCCCACGGAGGCGCGCCCGGGCAGGCAGCATCCAAAAAGCTGGAGCCTCGACGCCCCCGTTCTCCGTGTTGATCCGCCCACACACTACCTCCCTGTTTCATCTGCCGACCTCCCAAATACCCGTAGATAGCGTTTAACACCCAATGCACGGGTCAGCTATTGCTCCCGGAATAAGCCAAGACAATAGCGCCCCGGCATACTTCACAGCTAAGCAATAGAACAGCTACTGCGCCTGCTGAACCAGGTAGCCAATCTGCTCCAGCAGCCAGGCGCCCGTCGTCGGCATGGTCGTGGCCTGAGCGCTCGCTGTTTCCGGCGCCGTGGCCGTCGTCCCTGGCGTGACCGTCGCTGTCGTACTCGTCACAGATGTCACCTTTGCCGGTTGGCGCTTCTCCGCTTCGATCAATTGCGTCAAGGCAGCTTTCAGGTCCTCCAAACCGCTGCGGAAGGCTGCTTTGTCCACGCTACTGCGGTCAGCCGCCTCTGCAGCAGAGGCAGTGGCCTGCCGTATCCGTTCCAACGCCTGGTTCACCGCCTGAATCGCCTCGGGATGAGCGGCCGCTGCCTGGCCCAGTGGGTCATCGGGCGCCGCCAAACGAGCCTGCACCCGTTCCGCCAGCCGGCCGCTGGCCTCCGCCAGACGATAGGGCGGCACGGCGGGCAGCCGGAAGAAGCTGGCCAGCAATTCACGCAGACCCCCGCTGTCGACGTAGTTGAACGCGAAGAAAACGACGCCCGGGTTGCCTTCCCCCAATACTGCCCCGGTCTGCTGCAGCAAGCCTTCGGCGTTGAGCCGGGTGACGCTAATACCGGTCGCGGCGAAGGCGAGCGGAGCGGCCCGTTTCGCCATGTTCTGGGCTTGCTGACCCACATAGCCAGCGTCGTAGTCGCTGTACGCCATAGCGCTGACGAAATCCAGGTAGCCGTAGCGCAACCAGGTGGGCCAATCCTGCAACTTGTTGCTGAACGCCACTTGCGGGTCCCCAAACACTGCCGCACTGAGCTTCAGGTTCGGGCGCAGACTCCGCAGCAGCTTGCTCGTGCTCTCGACAAAGGAGGTCACCTGCTGGCGACGCCAGCTGTTCCACCGCTGCCAAGCAGCGCCTTTCGCCGGCAAGAGCGTGGCCGGATCAACGCCAGTCTCCTTCAGATAAGCCTGGCGGGCGCCCTCGCTGTACGCGATCGCCTGAGGGTTCGTGCCGGTGCCTTCGGGATAGCGGATGTAGTCGTACTCGAACCCGTCCAGGTCGTACTTGGTAACAAGCTCCTTGTAGAGCGATTGCAGGAAGGCCCGCGCCCCGGGATCGGCAGGGTCAACGTAAGAAAGGCCCGGTTCGAAGGCTGCGATCACAGAGCCATCGGGGCGACGCAGCGCCCAGTCGGGGTGCTCGACGAGGAGGGGGCCGCCGTCGCCGCCTCGTTCACCCACGTTGAAGATGTGCATCCAGGCGTGCAGCTCGATGCCCCGCTTGTGGGCCTCGTCGATCCAGACCTGGAGCGGGTCCCAGCCCTCGAACTGCGGCAGCTGGTGAACCAGCGCCGAGGGCCAGAGGGCCTGGCCGTCGTAAAAGGTTTCGAGGAACAGGGTGTTGATGCCAGCCGCCTTCATCCGGTCCAGGGTGGCCGCGATCTCCTCGGGGGTCGTTTCGACGGCACGGTACCAAGCCCCCCGCAGGCCGACCACGCCGCTGGGCTGGGCCGCCAACCAGGCTCGATAGGCGGCCTCCATCGCCTGCGAGGCGCTGCGGATCACTGCATTCGGGTCAGTCGAAGCTGCCTGGGCCGATTGGGCTTGGGCCAGCAACGATTGGGCAGCCGCCAATTCACGGGAAGCGGTAGTGAAGTCGGCATCCGCCCAGGAAACACGGGCCGCAGCAAGCGCCTGGCGGGCCGCCTCCACCTGGGAGGTAGCAGCTAGCACGTAGCTGGTGGCGTCTGTCGTGAGGGTGACCCGATGATCCGCACCGATGTCAACTTTCTGACCAGGATGGGCGTTTTCGCGCAGCCAGGCGGCGGCCGCACCGTGGCCGGAGAGAACCAGCCCATTGGGCGGAATCGGACGGTTGTTCCCCCCCACGGAGGTGACACGGCCGTTCACAACCTCGACTTCAATCCCCCACTGGTTGGTGAGGGTGCGAGTGCTGCCGGGACGAGGCCGGTAAACGATCAACTGATCGGTGCCGCGGCTGGTATCAAAGCCATCGATGGAGTGCTGAACAGACAAGGTGCTCTTCTCCACATGGTATAGGTCCAAACTCATGCGCTGCCCCACTTTCACTCCCGCCTGGATCAACGTCATGGCCTGATCGGGCGGGACACTGAGTACGAAGCCGTCGCTGGGTACAGGGGAATTCCCTGCGATCGACAGCCGTTCTACGACTCCCTGGCGCACGATGGCCTCCAGGTAGCCGGCAGGCGTCAAGGTCGGCCGGGTGTCTTGGGCGTTGCCAGGCAAGTATACCACCGGACCGGGATGGTCGCGGTCAGCCAGGAAGTTCACACCAGCCAGAGGAATGGTTTCACTGCCTTCGGTGCCGTCAGTGTCCCCAGCACCTACCGAAACAATAGGCTGGACCAGGCCCAGGCTCATCGGCAGCCCGGCCGCAACCGCAGCGGACACCGACGGTACTCTCACCACTGTCACCGTCGCCCAGGTCACTGCCGTCACCAGCAGCGCCACCACGCTTGTCCTACTCACAGCGCTCAAAGTGGTTCCTGCAGCGGTTCGTTCACGCCCCCGGGTCTTGAAGCCCAGCTCGGTGAAGCCCAACTTGGTGAACCGTTCACATACCACAGGCAGCATCCCCCTTCCCCCCGCTGATGAAAAGCGATTCCCAAGATCATGGTGAGGAGGGAATTCGGCGCCGGCCCAGCAAATCCTTGCTTATCGGCAAACACGCCAGCCGCTGCTTCACCCTTCGCCCGGTGGATGACCTGAACAAGCTGTGAACCGTTTGGTCTACCCACCTGGGGAGACCGCAGGTGCCATAGCGAAGGTAGCCACGGCGAAGGGCCAGGGCCCACCTCTGCACCTAAGGTTGGCCCTGGCCCTTCATGGAGTCTGTATGTCTAATCTGGGTGTTCCGGCGGGCTCGGCGCTCAGTTGTGCACTGGGCTCAACCCACCCACCAGGACGCTGGCTTTAGCCAACGCTTGGCTGTGTTTGTGATCTGCCAGTTAGCTCTGCGCCTGGCCAGGTTGAACCTGATTGGCCGCTTGCCCCTGGCGGGCGGCCAACCCCTGCTTGAGGGCCTGCTGCGTGTATGTCAGGCGCTGGATCAGCGTGTCGATCCACTGCCGCACCTGCTCCTCGGTCCACTCCGGGTGAATCTGACGGTAGGCTGCAACCGTCTTCGGATCTTTCAGGGTCGCCAGCCGCTGGGTTACGTAGTCCAGCCGTTGCTGCAGCTCCTCTGTGGTGAACTGCCAGCCCCACGCCTCGCCTGCCGCCGGTGGTACTGCCATCATGGAGCCGGGTCCTGCCCCAAACCCCATCCTCCCAGCCCATACGCCTGGGCCACCAGGAGCTGTACCGTATCCCCACCCAGAGCCACGTCCGGCCCACGCCCGGCCTGGACCACCACACCAGCCTGCACCCGGTGTTCCCCAACCCAGGCCAGGGCCAGACGGGGTATTGCTGGCCGCTCGGCCCACTGCCAGGCCAGCACCGATCGCGGACATGACTACCAGGCCTGCTATTGCCAACCTTATCCATCCACCCCGACGCTGCTCCTTCTGCTGTTGTTCCATCGCACCGGCCTCCTCGGTGTGTGACAGGTTTCCGGCCTGCAGCCCGCGTCTGCTCACACGGACTCGGGCTTCAGCCGCACCAGCATCGTAACCAGCTCATGTGGAGCACGTAGGGTCAAAACATGGAGATTCTGTGAAGTTGATGAACCCGCCCCTGGGACCGCGGTCGAGGTTTTGCGAGCTGCCGAGGAAAGACGGCAGCGAGTGGGCGAGAACCAGGAAGCCAACGAAGATGCCGCCATAATCACGCTCCTTACTCAGGTATCGCCGCTGGTTCCTCCCACGGTGCTGCCATTCGGGAAAAGTGCTTCTTGTTGAAGGTCCACACCTTTTCGGAGCTGGCTCTACACAATGAGGCGAGCAACGCATCCGAAAAGTCCACGTTCTTGGTCTTGTAGTCCAGCAGGGCCTCGAGAACGGCATCCCCCTCCACATACTCGATGCCATTGATCCGTCTGAAGTCCCTCAGGGCATCATAGGTTTCGTTTCGGGAGTAGCCCTGGCTTTCAAGGATGTAGACAACCTCACACACGATGTGCGGAGCGACCTTAAGCCTGCCCTCGCCACGCTCAGCCCGCTCGATCAAAGCCCGCGCTCGAGGACTGTGGTCAGGGTGGTCATCCAAAAGGAAGCGTCGGCAGCTGATCTGGTACGATAGCATGGTAAGTCACTGAGGACACGGGAAAACGAAATACGAGCTGGGGCCGTCCAGGAACGCGTGGCTCAGAAAGGAGGGCACATGTACGAAGGCTCAACGCATGATCAAAACTCAGCGCATGATCGGCCCAAGCTGATCTTGGTCGTCGATGATGAGCCGACCATCCGGCGGGTAGTTCAGGCGTATCTGGAACGGGAGGGCTACGAGGTCGTGGCCGCTGGCGACGGCGTGGCCGCCTGGGAGGCGTTCGTCGCCGGCGGTGGTGGCCGTCGCCCGGATCTGGTCATCCTCGACCTCATGTTGCCCGGCATCTCCGGCTGGGAGCTTTGCCGGCGCATGCAGGCTGCCGCACCCACAGTGCCAATCATCATGCTGACCGCCCGCGGCGAGGAGACAGACCGCATCGTCGGACTGCGGCTGGGGGCGGACGATTATGTCAGTAAGCCGTTCAGCCCGGCCGAGCTGGTCGCTCGTGTGCAGGCCGTGCTGCGCCGCATCGAGCAAGTGCGTGCCCAGGGGGCAGGCAACACGCCGGTCGCACCAACTTCGCCCACCGGTGCCGCGCCCGCACCAACACCCGCCCCCGCATCTGCCCCCGGTTCAACCCAGGCAGCGACAGCAGGTCTTGGAACCGCCTTGCCTGCCGACTCCCTGGAGCTGTTGCGCTTCGGACCACTGGCGATCGACCCGGCCGGCTTCCAGGCCTGGGTCGACGGCCAGCCGCTCGACCTCACCGCTACGGAGTTTCGCCTGCTGCTCATGATGGCAAACCACCCGTTGCGAGTGTTCACCAGGGGGCAGCTCTTGGAAGCTGTAGCGGGAGATAGCTATGCCGGCTATGAACGGAATGTGGACACCCACATCAAGAACATCCGGCGTAAACTGGCGGGTGCCGGCCTGAACAAGCCCCCGATCGAGACGGTTCACCGGGTGGGCTACCGGTTTCGCCCGCCGGCCACCCCTGCGGAAGACGTGTTGCGAGGCTGCCGATGAACACGGGTTGTCCCCCTGGGAGGTTCGTTGCCGGGCCGCAGCTGGACACCGCCTGTCCTCACCGCAGGGGCGCTGCCGGGTTGCCAGCAACTCGCCAACTCGGCCAGCGGGCACGATGAAAGCGGAACGGGAAGTGGCAGATATGTTTGCAGTCGCCCCCACCAGGAGAAAGCGTAAAGCCGTCAGCCTGCGTCGCCAGTTGGTGCTACTGCTCGTCGGTCTGGTGGCATTGTCGGTCGGGTTGAGCGTCACCGTGGGCAGTGCGACGATCACCAACCGGTACGTCGGCCACCTGCGCATGCAGCAGATGCACGGAGCAGGGATGGAGCTGGGAGAAGGAGAGGGCACGTACACTGGTCCAGGTGTCGGCCCAGGGATGGGGCCCGGCGCAGGCATAGGCATGGGTATGGGCATGGGGCCTGGGCGAGGGCCAACGACAGGACCGGGCCGTCGTGGCCCCGCTCCGGCGGGGCCGGCGGCTGGCGTCGCTCCCCGCTTGAGCTGGTGGGAGTCCCTCCAGCGGGGGGTCGAGAGCGTCGTCGGCTCGAACCGGGCGACGGCAGGCCTGGGGTTCACCCAGGCAGAAAACGACCTGCTCCACAGCCTCAATTTGGGGATGTTGCAGGCCGGAGCGGTGGTACTCGTGCTGGCGGTAGCAGCCGGTCTGCTCCTGGCCCGTCGTCTGGCCTACCCCATCGGGGCCATCGAGGCGGCGGTTCACCGGCTGCAAGCCTCAGAAACAGCAGACATGGCCAAGGCAGCTATGCCCGAAGCCGTGCAGCCCGGAGGAATGGCGAGACAGACAACACCGAATGACCGGCTTCAACCGGTCAGCCTGGTGCCGGAGTCTGTGATCCGACGTGCTCCGGCGGAACTGGCAGCGTTGGCGGAGTCGTTCAACCAGATGGCAGTAAAGCTTGCCGACGCTCGACGCCAGCGGCAGAACATCGTGGCGGATGTCGCCCATGAACTGCGCACGCCCGTCAGCGCTCTGCGCAGCTACGCCGAGGCGGTGTGGGACGGCGTCCTGCCGGCCAATAAGGCAGCTTGGCGCACGGTGCTGGACCAAACTCTGCAACTTTCCCGCCTGGTGGAGGACTTGATGCAGCTGGCACTTTGGGAGACCGGGCAGCTCCAACTACGGCGGCAGCCGGTGAACATGGTCGATCTGGTGAACAAGGTGGTGGACGTATACCGCCCGTCGGCGGCGGACCAGGGGATTACTCTGCTCTGGAGCCCACCGGTCGATGGACCGACAGGTGCTATTCCACAGGTTGGTACTGCTCGACCGGAAGCTGCGGCTCGACAGGCAGGCGCTGCTAGAGACGGGAGGGGTGCTGCCGGCCTTCCTTCGTTCGTTGCCCAGGCCGATGGCGAACGGTTGGCGCAGGTATTGCACAACCTGCTGACTAACGCCCTGCGACACACCGCACCCGGTGGACGAGTGAAGGTAACCATCGCTCACGCCAGCGGCACGCCACAGGCGAATGCACCAGAGATCGAGATGGCGGTGGCCAATACAGGCCCTGCAATCCCGCCCGAGCAGCTCGAACGGCTCTTCGAGCGCTTCTACCGGGGCGACCCATCCCGTTCCCGTCCGACCGGGGGCGCAGGGCTGGGGCTGACCATCGCCCGCGAAATCGTTCAGGCCCACGGAGGACGGATCTGGGCGGCAAACGGCCCGGACGGCCCGGTATTTCGGGTGCGCATCCCGGTCTCGTAGGCGTCGGCCCATCGTCGTGCCTCAGTGCCAGTAGTGGCTGAGGGCTTGCCACTCGTCGTCTTGGGTGGTCCAGTCGGCAAACAGGCCGTAGCCTACCTGAAGCTGCTGGCTGAGGCGGTCCGGGACGGCGCGCCGTTCACGAACCAGGGCCGCAATCAGCGCCTGGCTGGCCACCCCAACGTTTTCGGCGCTCGGGAAATGGTTGAGCCGTCTTTCGGAAAAGCTGGGGATACCGAAGAGGACAGAGAAGGCGGGCTTCGCCTGGCTGGCAGACGATCGGCTGGATCTTGACGCCCAACGTGTCAGGGTCTCTCCTTGCCTCAGCGCCAGTTCCTGGAGAACGACGGGAAGCAACTCGCTTACCTGGTCTTCCAGCCAGCGCTGGTACAGGCCAGGCAGGGGCAAACCGGTGTCGAACGTATGCACGGCAATCTGGTTCACGTGGGCGGCAACTTGCGCCATGTACGACGGTGACCAGCAATGCTTGCCCAACGGACCCGGCAGCCAGCGGGAACGGAGAGGGGGTACGCCGACCGAAAGGGTCTGTTCGGGTGCCAGCACGGTGTCGCGAAGCTCCGCCAGCCAGGACACGAAAGCCGCATCGCCGTCTCGCACTCCCTGGATCTCCAGGTGTAAACCGGCCACCGGGTTCTGGGTCAGCAACGTCCCCAACTCGCGTTGCACTTCGGCCCGGACCGGCAGCGACTCCAACTTCGGTTGCGGTGGCAACCCTGCTCCTGCCCCCCTCGTCCCCTCGACCCAGGCCAGGACCTGGACGGACCTGTCCAAACCGGCTTGCTGCAATGCCTGCTCGATTCGTACCAGGCCTGGACCGTGGCTAGCTGGCAGGGTGCCGTTCGGACCAATTGCCCCCACATAAACAAAGAGCGACTGCAGGCGATTTCGCTGCACACGGACCAACAAGGCCTGTAGCTCGGAGTCCTCAAAGTCGCCGCTGAACCAGCGGAAACCAAGCCACAACCCGTTCGACTGCTGCGGTGGTGGGACAACCTCTGAGGGAGGGTACGATCGCAGCGCCCCTGTGAAAGAGACGGCCATGGTGAGTACCACCACCATACTAAAGAACAGGCGGGTTATCCAGACCCGTGCCGCCCGCCAAAAGGCAACCGGGAGAAAGGTGGACCTTTGCCGTCGCAGCGCAGGTCGCTGCTGAGGCCGCCAGGCCTTGCCGGTGGCCAGCGGCCCTGGCCCTGGCCATCCCTGGCCGCCCGGCGCGCCGCCCGCTTGTTCCGTGGCAACCCGTTGAATATATGGCCACCGTCGACGGCGGCGATGCAATGGCAACCAATGCCGGCGGCGAAGAGGGGCCACGGTCCAGAGCTCACGCTTTTCGTCTGTTGCGGGGGAACGTCGGATGACCGCCATCTCGTCGACCTTCTTCCCGGGTTACTGTTGCGCGCCGTTCCGTCTTCCACGTGTGCTCCTCTCTTCCTGTCGTCCTTCGGAAAGCTGGATATCTCTCGACGACTGGGGCGTGCCCTATGTCTTTATCAGACTTGACCGATCCGATGGATCAGTTGGGTACAGACCACCGCTTCCGTCTGATCTGTCCCTGTTCCTGCGGTACAATAGTTCTTACCTCACTCTGCTGGGTCTCGGCCCTCGGGTATCCTAAGAACCTGGAAGGAAAGGAAAGGAAAGGGGCGGTCTCGTTGACACCGGAATCCCCCCTGCGCGTTCATCTGATCCCTGCGGCTGGTCAACCGCCGCAAGACGTCTCCCTGCCCGCAGGAGCCCGGTTGGTGGACTTATTGCCCATCGCCGATCAGCTGCCCGGCTCCCGCCCCCGTCGTTCCCCCGTGGTTTGCGCCCGTGTGAACTACGCGATCCGCAGTCTGCTGTCGACACCGCGGGACGGCGACCAGGTGGAGCTCATCGATCTGGAATCCGATGACGGCATCCGGATCTACACCCGCACGCTCATCCTGGTGCTGGCCCGGGCCGCCCGTGAGGTGCTGCCGGGCTGCTCCGTCACTGTCGAGCACTCCCTGGGCAACGGCCTTTACGGCGAGATTCACTTCGAGCGCCCCTTGAAGACTTCGGACGTCGTCGCTATCGAGGCCCGCATGCGGGAGATCATTGCCGCCGATGAACCGATCATCCGTCAACGGGTTTCCAAAGAGGAAGCCATTCACCGTCTCAAGGCTCAGGGGCAGCAGGATACGGCCAACCTGCTGCGTTATCTCCCCAGTGACGCGGTGGATCTGTACACCTGTGGGTGGTTCACCGACTACGCGTTTGGAACCGTCGCCCACCGTACGGGCGTTCTGCAAGTCTTCCGGCTTCGCATGTACGTGCCCGGTTTCATCCTGGAGTTGCCCCGGGCTACCGCTCCCGATTTCCTGCCCCCCTATGTAGAGCAGGGCAAGCTGGCCAACATATTCTACGAGGCAGAGCGGTGGGGACGGGTATTGGGCGTCAAAGACGTCGCCACCCTCAACGAGGCCATCGAGGCTGGCAAGATCGGCGACCTCATTCGGGTGGCCGAAGCATTCCATGAAAAGAAGATCGCCCAGATCGCTGATCTCATCGCGGCCAACATCGAGCGCATCCGCATCGTCCTGATTGCGGGTCCATCTTCGTCTGGCAAGACTACCTTCGCCCATCGCCTCGCTATCCAGCTGCGGGTGAACGGCATTCTGCCCGTCCCCGTCTCCATGGACAACTATTTCGTCGACCGGGAGCATACCCCCCGGGACGAACAGGGCAACTACGATTTCGACTCACCGGAAGCGGTGGACCAGGCGCTCTTCAACGATCAACTCACCAAGATGATCCAGGGCGAGGAGGTCACCCTGCCGGTCTTTGATTTTCTCACTGGCAAACGCTCATTTACCGGACCGACGGTGCGTCTTTCCCCACGTCACCTGGTCGTCGTCGAAGGAATCCACGGCCTCAACGACGCCCTAACGTCGGCGATCCCGCTAGGCCGCAAGTTCAAGATCTACATCAGCGATCTGACCCAGCTCAACCTGGACCGGCTCAACCGCATTTCGACGACGGATGTACGAATCATCCGGCGCATCGTACGGGATAACCAGCACCGGGGACGGTCGGCTCTGGAGACGATTCGCATGTGGCCCTCCGTGCGCAGAGGCGAAGAGCGCAACATCTTCCCCTTCCAAGAGGCAACCGACGTCATGTTTAACAGTGCGCTAGTCTACGAACTGGCAGTGCTGAAACCGTACGCTGAACCTTTACTGAACCAGGTCCCGCATGACCAGCCCGAGTATTCCGAGGCGAGGCGACTGCTGAAGTTCCTGAGCTACTTCTTGCCCTGCGACGACAGCGACGTACCGGCCACGTCGATCATCCGGGAGTTCATCGGCGGCGGCTGCTTCCCCACGTAACGATGCGCCCGTTGGAACGCTGCGGCCGTCATCGGCCGCATGACCGCAACCTTACTGATGCGCAGGACCGTCGGGCGGCGGCACAGTTCACACGGATGGTACCTTCTAGCTGGGTTCCTCTTCCCTGACCGCAGCAGGAGCAGCCACGCCATGTGGGGAAATCTACGGGCGCAAAGGAGCAGGGACAGGCAAGATGAACACTCCCCAAGCAGCCAGCGAATCGCCTCAGGTTGATGCTTCACCACTATTGGACGTTCGCCACCTCAGCAAGCGCTTCGGGGACGTGGTGGCCGTAAATGACTTGTCGTTCACGGTTGCAGCCAGCCAGATCGTGGCCATGCTCGGCCCCAATGGCGCAGGGAAAACCACGAGCCTGAAATGTATCGTCGGACTGCTCAGACCTCAGGCGGGTCAAATCACCCTGGCCGGCCAACCGGCACGGACACCCCAGGCGCGAGCCGCGCTGGGCTGGGTGCCAGAGGTTCCTTATGCCTACGAGTTGTTGACCATCTGGGAACATATGCAGTTCGTCGCTTTGGCGTATCGACTCCCCGATGGTTGGCAAGAACGAGCGGCGGCGCTTTTGCGCCAGTTCGATCTCTGGGAGAAACGTTCGTCGCTGGCTTCCGGGCTCTCCAAGGGGATGAGGCAAAAACTCGTCATTTGCCTGGCTTTGCTGCACCAGCCTCGCCTATTTCTCTTTGATGAGCCGTTGGTGGGCCTTGACCCGCCGGCGCAGCGGGAGTTGCGCGAGATCATCCTCCAGCTGCGCCAGGCCGGAGCCGGCGTCTTGATCAGTACGCACATGCTGGAGAGTGCGGAGCGGCTCTGCGATCAAGCTCTGGTCATGCATAAGGGACGCCAGGTGGCCGCCGGCAGCCTGGCGGAGCTACGAGAACAGTTCCATCTGCCGACGAACACCCCTCTGGAGGATGTCTTCTTCGAAGCGATCCGGTAACTGGGCGGAAGTCAGACCAGTGCGGGCGATATGGCAACTGCAATGGTGGCAGTCGCGAAACCGGCTCCGCAAGCTCCTGCGCTCCCCAGGTTGGCTAATCTTCTACGCTGTTATGGGTGTGGGTTTCGTCACCTTAGTCGTGTATTCGGCCCGCACCAGCATCTCCCATCCCCCGGCCGCGGGAGCAACCATGGGCCGGCTGCCTTTCACGCTGCCTGTCGCCATCAGTTTGTGGGCCGTGGTAGCCACACTGATGGCCGTTCAACAAGGTACGAAGAGACCGCCGGTCACATTCGAACTGGGCGACGTAAACCTCTTGCTCCCGACCCCCTTGCCTCCCCGGCTGGTGTTTGCCGCGCAGTTTCTCCGCCGGCTGTTGGGCCATTTGTTGCAGGCACTGCCCTCTCTGGTGTGGGTGGGTTACCTTCTGATCCGTGTCTCGTACCGGATCCCTCTGGGCGGCTTGGTCGGCCTTTTTCTCAGCTTCTTCCTCATACAAGTCTGGGCTGACGCCGTTGAGTCTGTCGTCTGGATGGCCCTCTACCGCCAACAACCGGAACGGGCAGCTGCTCGCGCTGGCTGGGTCCGTAACGCTGTCCTGGTGATCACCATAGTGGCTCTCGCCTGGGCGCTGACACCCCTCCTTCCCTCTGTGGAAAACCCCGCTGCCCCCCGCCTCACGGCGCTGTCGGAACGTTTGGACACGATTGCAGCCATCCCGCCGTTTGGCTGGTTCGGGGAACTGGTCCCAGCGACACCCGGCCCCGTCTCGTCCGGGTCAGGGGGGCTGGCAGCCAGTCGGCCGGCGGCCGCCCTGGCACTGGTGGGCTTGATCGTGGCCGCCAGTGGTCTGGCCGTTTTTCTCGCCAACGAGTATTACGAACCAGCCCTGGCACAGACCGAAGTGCAGCGTCAGGTTCTGGCTGCCGCCCGTGGTCAGTCAGGCACAGCAGCCACCACGACGATGGACACGCAAGGCACCGCGCTGGCGATTCTGGGTGGTAGGGCTACGGATAGGCTGGCCTCCATCCAGGTGCAACCCTTCGGCCAGGGAGCTTGGGCCATCGCCTGGGAACAGCTCCTCCGTTATTTGCGCTTTGAACGAGCGACGATCGTTTACGCTCTAGCCTTTGTGGCTCTCTTTGGCGGAGTCTTGGGCGCTATAGTACGGGGGGCTGGCTTGCCGCCGGCCTGGGCTTGGTCCATCCCGTTGCTGCTGTCTTTGCTCAACTTGAGCACGGGGTATTTGGGGGAGGAGTTCCGGCGTCCCGAGATCTACCTCATTCCTGATCCGACCATCGTGCGCCTGTTGGCCGCCAGCCTGGTCTCCTGGTGGGATACATCATCGACCGGAAGTCTCATGTTGTGGCTGGCGGCCCTGGTGGCCTCGGCCGGTACCCCAACGTTCGGCTCGGTGATGGCCGGTACACTGGCCGCTTGGGTCTTGCTTCTCACCCTGACCTGGCTAACGCTGGGGGCTGGGCTGTTGAGCATGATCCTGGTTCCGCCTTGGCTACCAGGAATGACCCGTGTCCTGCTCTCCTTCCTGATTCTGCTTCCCGCTTTGATCCCCAGTCTGGCGGTCTGCCTCATCGTCGCCTGGCAGCTCGGATCCATTCCCGCCGGCTTTCTCGCCGCAGCGCTTCCCACGGCGTTGTTGGCGGCCATCCTGTTTGCCGTGGCGGCCAGGTTCTTCGACCGGCTGGAGGTCACAGACTAGTTACGATGACCGAGGGAGGCCGGCGTCGGTTATGCCGGAGTCAACCTGGCACAGAGCCGCATGTGAACGGTGCCGGAAGGATGAAGTCTATCACAGAGTTCGGTGGGTTGGACGTTTACCTCGGCGGTCGTGGCGGAGAGGGGGCAAGCACCGGCTCGGTCATCACCGACCCGAATGGAGGACCGTCGTACTCCTATCGGGTACAAATTCTACCCGAGGTCGAGACGTAACCGGGTAGAAACGCCTCCTGGTAGGCCGGGTGCGGCCGTCAAAGGCAGGACTTCTCCGGGGTACGCCAGGTGGCTTCGACGACCTTTGAGGTAGGAGAGGCCGGGTGCTTCGCCCCGGCCTCGGGTCATGATGCCGGTTACGGTTTCAACCACTTGTACGGACTTTCTAGTTTGGGCTCAAGCATGTCAGGGCCTTGAGGTTCAGACTTAACACCAATGGGGACCAACACGGTTTGTGGCGATACGTGCACCAAGTTTGGCACTTCAACTCGTTCGCCGCCGGACTTGGACACGGATATTTCCCATGAGGCAGATATCGGTCCCGCTCGAGTCAGATGCAACCACCAAGAAGAACTTGCCTACGGGGACGTTATCGATGGTGAAGTTACCTGAGACCGGGTCAGCCACAGTACTGAGCGACGTACCCTGTATAGCTACATGATAACCTTTGGGTGCGATTCCATATATCGTGCCTGTAGCTTCTTGAGCTTGATTGGCGGCAGTATATGCTCCAAAGCCCAGCGCCAGAATCAATAACACACCGCCCCATTTGCGCATATAAACACCTTCCTGCTACTTATCGGCCTTCTCGACCTTTTCCGCTCACACCAAGCGGGTCAAGAACTGGCGGTCAGGCACTCGGGTGGCTCGTCGAGTGGGAGCGGAGTTTCTGGCCACCGAAAAGGGTTTCCGTCGTATCCGTGGCGATCGACTGATACCCATGCTCGAATCGGCCTTACGAAACGAGGTGGGAGCCGGCCACGCCGCCCAGAAGGATCTTGTTACAGCTGTAGATCGCATTACCATCAGTCAGGAACCACGTCGATGAGTCCACTGCGGTAGATTGGCCACGTAGCCCTTCGCCATCTGACACCACGTGTGCGCTTCGCCGTCTGACGCCGTGTATCAGGCGTATGAGTCGCAGATCAGTACCACGAGGAGGAAAACTTCCATGCTCAGCAGAGGGAAAGGCCGCATGCTTTCGAAAGCAGTAACCACACGGGTTAAGCGTCTGGCCCGGGGCACAGTTGCTCCGCTGGTCGTGAGCTCTCTGACTTACCTAACTTACCTGGTCTACTCGATCTACCCGATCTACCCGATCTACCCGGCCGTGGCGATCGCCCCGGTCGTCCGGGCAGCCGGCGACACTTCGGCCGCGCCGCTTCCTTTGCCGCAGACCGCCTCGGACGCCTGGCGGCGCATCCAGTCGATCTGGCCCGAACTCGCAGAGCTGGCGGCCGAAGCCCCAGCCTGGGCCGTCGTCGGCGCCGTGACGCCGGGATGGGAGGAGGAGTGGCACGACGCCCAAAGCCTTCACGACCGCCTGGCCGCCAGCCTAGCTCCCAGCACCGCCGCCGGCTCCACCCAGTCCGCCGGCGAATCCCTGGACGATGCGATTTACCAGCTGGAGGCCGAAATCCCCGTCCTCTACGCCCGTCTCCTTCCCTCGCGCTCCGTGGAGATCCGCATTCTGCCTGTGGATGCCAGTTCCTTTACGCAGTTCGCACTGGCGGGCAATATTGACCTTCTCGTGGGGATGGCCAAGAGCGCCGGGTTTAACGCGATCTTCCTCGAAACCCTGCGGGACGACGGCTACCTTGTCTACCCGTCGACCTGGGGGGAAGAAGCCCCTGAACTGGCCGCCACCAGGCGGGACGCATTCGCCGAACTGATCGAGGCAGCCCACACCGAAAGTATCGCCGTCTTCCCCTGGATCAAGCTTCTGTTTGCCACCGCCAACGGACAGCTCGGTCCTGTTATCAGCAAGCATCCGGACTGGGCAGCGGTTCAGCAAAACGGCAAGATACAGACGGTTCCGTATAACTTCGTTTGGTTCAACCCCGCCCATCCGGAAGTACGGGACTTCCTGACGTCGCAAATTAAGGATCTGGTAGAACGCTACCAGATAGACGGTATACAACTGGATTACGTAAGGTATCCTAACAACTACGGGACCGACCTCGACTATAGCTACGATCCGGTCACCATCCAGCAATTCAAGCAGATTTACGGTTTTGACCCCAAACAACTCCCCCCGATCCCGGCTGAACGACGAGGGAGCTCCACTTTCCGCCCCGACGACCTGCCGGAGGAATACCAGAGCTGGAATGCCTTCCGGCAGGAGATCATCACGAGCCTGCTTACCCGGGTGGTGCGGGAAGCGCAGGCAGTTCGCCCGGGTTTGCCCATCTCTGTCGCGCCTATCGTCGCCACCTGGGGTGGCGGCACGTACCAGCAGGCATTGCTATGGCATCAAAACTGGCCCGTCTGGTTGGAACGACGCCTCCCGAATCTCCTTTCCCCGCTGACCTATACGGACAGAGCCGCCGTCCTCGATCGGGAGCTGTCTCGCGTCGAAGAGCTAGCCCAGGGCCGGGCGATCATCGCCCCGAGCCTTTCCGTCGCTGCGGCCAATGACTCCGAGTGGGGCGCACTCGGCCTGCTTCAGCAGATCCGGGTGGTTCAGCGGCACGGAGCCGCAGGCTACCGGGTGTTCGCCTTCCCCCACCTGCGCGCCGACAACTGGTACTCCTTGCGCACCGGTCCGTTCCGTCGCCCGGCCCTCAACCCCGTTCTCCGGCCGGCCGAAGCGGTGGCAACCCTTCTCGAGGAGTTCACCGCGCTCTTGCCGGAGATCAATAGAACCGGCGGCCGGCTGCGCGAGCTGGTACTCCCGCCGGGAGCCCGGCGACCCGGGTCATACCGGGATTGGCTGGCCCTGGAACGGGCGGTGGCCTCGACGGTGGCCTCGGCAGGGGCCTCGGCGGGGGCCACGACGTCGGACGGCCCGATAACCGCGGCCGAGCGCGTCGGCAGGCAAATTCTCCTCGAGACGCTGGCCATCGCCCGGGCCGAGCTGTGGCGCTGGCGGCCGGCCGGCTTGGGCTACGAGTAAGCCAACCGGCCACCCCGACCTTATCGTTCCGGTGATGACAGCTTCGCGGTGCTCGGCTACGAGTAAGCCAACCGGCCACCCCGGCCCTTCGCCGCCGGCATCACTCCCATTGTCCCGGAACATCACCCGAGGTGAGGATCTCGGTGGTGCCGTCGGCGTTCCTTACCCAGACCGTGAAGTTGGTCTTGGCCGTAAACTGGTGGGGCCGCCCTCCCTCCCGTCCGTTTAGGGGGGTAAGGGTCACCTCGATCCCGCCAAAGCCGGCTAAGGCTGCTCTCAACCACTGTCCTTGCTTAAGGTGGAGTATGGAGACCCGCCCCGGCGAGAGGGTGGTCTGCAACTCCCAGCCCCGTCCCTGCGCCCACGGGGGGTGAACGCAGGACCTCAGCGCGGGTTGCTTGGTATGGGGGTCCGTGATGTAGCCTTGCAACCTACCTCGTCTCGCATACCTCAGCGCGGGTTGCTTGGTATGGGGGGCTACGGATCTGACGGACGGCAGGACCCTTTCACTGGCCGTCGACCAATGAAACTGGCCCCGCTCCAGACGGCGGTAAAATTCACGCTACCACGGGAGAGGTTCAACGATCCCCTGGGTCCTGCCTAAGGATTGTTTGAGATCAGTGAGCTTGGGGTGGGCAGGCACATTTTCTACCCGCCCCGAAGGCCGGCGCGGGTACAAAATGCGCCTACCGGAGACTCGAGAACGTTCCCACGCCACCGACTGCCCCCCGGCCATGACCAGACCTCGAGTGCCCCGTTGCAAATAGCCAGCTAGCGAGTTGAGGATATCTCACCCCTCTCGTCGAGCACTTCAGCGTGAGAGCAGGAGGTGCATTTTGTACCCACTCCCCGTGCCATCGCGGGTGAAAAAACTCCCCGCCGCGATCGGTTGCGTTACTGAACCTCTACCCAGGCCAGGAGTTCTACGAACAGCCCAATCAGCGATATGCCGAGGACCAGCTGGGCCGCTGGTACAACTGGGAGGGTGCGAAGCCGCCCGGAACCGGTGAAACGCCTGGTCTACACGATCAGCGGCCCCTGGGATGGGATCGCCCCCTGGGCAGCAGCGGGGGGTAGCGAGCCGCTGCTGTCTGCCCGACACCCCTGCTAGGCTCGCCGCATATGGTGTCATGTGAACCACACGCGCCTATGCTGGAGGTCTGGCAATGTCCGACTATAACATGTCGTTTCAGCAGGTAACGCCCTGCCCGGCCGGTGCGAGCACCTATACCATCCGCCCGGGAGATACTCTGTATGCCCTGGCGCGGCGCTATGGAACCACAGTCCAGGCAATCATGGCCCTCAACCCTGGGCTCGACCCCAACAGTCTGCGGGTTGCACAGATCATCTGCATCCCCGGTGTGGCTGGCCAGCCGCCTGCTCCGTCCTGTCCCAATGGCACGCTCTATGCGATCCAGCCCGGCGATTCGCTCTACCGTCTGGCCACGCGCTTTGGCGTCTCCGTGCCGGCTCTGATCGCCGCCAACCCAGGGGTTGACCCAAGCCGGCTCACGGTGGGCCAGCAGATCTGCATTCCAGGAGCAGTCTCGTCCCCGGGTCAGCGAGTCCGTACCCCCTGCTGCGCGACCCTGGCCATCGCCCCCGGAGCGCCGGCAGGGGCGATGGGGGAGAATCCCACTGGCGTCATCTTGGTCCGCCAGATCGCCATGAGCACACGCTCCCTGACCTTTAGCGCGGCCGGTTTGGGGGCTCCCAGCCGGTCGGGCAACTACAACGCCTATCTGGGCATCCTCCATGCCACCGGTGAACCACCGGCCAACCTCCCGGTGACTCTAACTGCCGTGCTAGGGCCCGTTACAGGCGCAGCCGGGCAGCCTACGACCTGGTCGGGCAGCTCGGTGACGACGATCGTGCCCGCCGTGAACGACCTGGCCGAAATCCGCCTGTTCAACAGCGCTATGGGCGTCCGCGGACCAGCGGTGCTAAGCGGCACTCTCGTGCGGTGTGGGCGATAGCCAAGCGAGTCGCCAGGTACTGCCAGCCGGGGTGGCTTGCTGCTGCTCCTTGACCGGGGGCAGCGGGTCAGCGAAGGTGGCCGATCAACGTTGCTTGCCGTGTTGACTAAGGGCCATCGGCGCAGTACCGTGTGCCTTAGTTAGATGATTTCCTAATTGCCTCAGAACTAGACGACCGGCCGTGAATGCTGGCGAACGCAGATGTACCATTCCGATTCATCACAGGCGCTGCGGGCCATCCTACCGCCGACGCATACCAGGAGTCAGCCCTGCACGAGCTCGGGCACTGCCAGGGCCACGATGTCCCAGGTTCCCGCCCTGGGTTCAAAGAGGAAGACGGAGTCCACTCGGGTCGCCCAAACCTAGACGTTGCGCAATCTTCCGCGCGTACCGGGACAGAGAACTGGGTTGCGCGGCAAACTCCGCGGCGACCTGTTTGCGGGTCGCTGGTTCGCCTCGCAGCAGCCGACAGGAGAACGCGACCGCCGCGGCCCAGTTGCGCACCTGGTGCGCCCGGAGTCGCAGGTTCGGTCCCACCAGATCGACATAGGTAGTCCACAACGCCTGGGCTCCCTCGATCTGGTAGGATGTCCATCCCCACCTTACGAGAACCTGCTCCAGGAGGTCGGCCACCGCTGCGGCTTCGGGGAGAAGCTGGCTGGGCTCGGATGGGAGGGCAAACAGGTCTACCACGGGTTTTTCTTCCGTCGCCTGCAAGAGGTTGGCTTGCAGAACCCAGTTGTCCAGGAAGCCTCGCAGCACCTCAACCGTGTGCGGCAAGCCGGCAGGCCGAGCCTGAGCCGCTTCCCAACCCTCGCTCACCAGTTGGTGGGCCTGGGCGAAGGGAATCGGTTCAACCAGAGTATCCGGCTCGCACAAGCGCATGACCCGGAGAAGGCGGCGGGCGATATCCACAGGCATGGGCCTGGACAGATGAGCGGAATGCAGTACCCAGCCCGGCGCGCACGCCCGGGACGGGCTGGGGCGTAAGATGAAAATGGCGCTTTGCACCAGCCCGTCCGGAAACTGCCAAACTACATGAATAGTGTGGGCTAGGCGGAAGCAACCCGCGTACGCCGGCTGAGCCAACCAGGCCAGCACCTCACTATTCGGCAGCACCTCTTTGTTCAACAGCCGTACCAGGGCACGCCGGGCTTGCGCCCGGACCTCCAGCGTGCGACCGCCCACGCCCAGGCCCGCCAGCATGTTGGCGGCAGCTGGGTCAAGGGTACTGGCCAACCGGTCGATCATCGGCAGCATCTCATCGCCGACAGCCTCCTGGAAAGAAAGGATGGCCTCGATCGCTTCCGCGACCGTCTCCGGACGGCCAATCTCTTTCAACAGGGCCAACAAACTGGCCCGGGCCAGCTCGTTCAAGACGCCGCTGACCTCTTCGCGCAGGAGTCCGAACTCCTCGAGACGCTGTTCGAAGGAGCGCAGGCTCTGCCCGGAGACTGCCATGAGCACCTGGACGGCCTTGACCCGAACCGGCAGGCCCTGCTGGGAATCCCGGGCCACCCGCGAGAAAGCCTGAGTCACCTCTTGCAACGGCAGCCGTTGGGCTGCCCATGTGACAGCCCCGAGCTCATCGACACTCATTTCATCCCGCAGGTAACCCGCCAGGGATTCCACCAGCGAGACACCCAGGACGCGGTAAAGAACCCCCAACTCGAGCTGCGCCTGGCTAGGGGTTTTCGTGGCCGCTTCCATGTTGGCCAGCAACTGCCGCAAGCGGACCCGCGCGCTCTCCCGGCGCCGCCTGGCCTCCTCGTCCTGGTCAACCTGCAACACCGCCAGCATTCGCCGGTCCGGTTGGGGTGGTGGGGGGGACGGCGTCAACGACCGCGCGGGGGTTTCCGGAGCGCCATTGAGGCCGGCTTGGGACGAGCCGGCCCCCCTGCGCGAACCACCGGTCGGCGCCCTCGGGAAAGACCGGCCAGAGCTCTTCGTATCCAACCTTTGCCCTCCCACCGTGTCGTGTCGGATCCATGCGACGGATCGGTATGGCTGACCAGGTGCACAGCCGTGCACCCCGTTCGCCCAGCCCTACACTACGTCATCCCCCTACGACTTCCTGCCGAACCCCGGGCCAAAAGACCGGGCAAATCTCCGCCGTCGTTGACCCGGGCGCTGGCGGCGGAGACGCCAACCGAAGCCTCTCCGCTCGTCCGACGCCTTCCTCAACCCGAGGTGTTGGCCAGAGCCATGTCCAAACCCCAGACCCAACCCGAGTCCTGGGCCTGCCCCTGATCCGGGCATAGGCCCTGCGTCTTGGTACCGGCTACGGCGCGTTTGGAGGCCCAGGCCCGAACCAAAGCCCCTGCTTCGGCCGCTGCTTTCCGCCTGCTCACGGTCGCTTTGATCCCCTTCTTCTTGTGAATGTGAACGGCGGTTGTAGCCCAACCGGCGTAGTCGCCGCCCTGTCCGCTCTTGCGAAACCGGCGTCGACTGTTCTTGCGGCGGCCGCGGCGGCCATCGCCGCAGGGTGGACGGCGACGACTGCGGTACCGTCAGCGAGGGTCGCGATGGTGTCGGTGTCGCCAACACCTTACTCAGTTCTTCAACCCTCTTTTCTACGCGTTCGGCCAAGCGCTGGGCTCCTTTGTCCAGGCGAACGGCCAGCTTCTGCCAGCTCCGCCAGAGAAGTGTATCCAGTTCAATCCGTCCGGACCCTCCTGCCGGCGTTGAGACATCGGCAGGCAATCCCGTTCCACCGTTCCCGTTCGATGAATCCCTTGCCTCCACCGGCGGCCGCGCTGGGGACCACTCTTGTGTACCCTGATGTGTACCCTGATGCCGAGGTTCACTTTCGCCCATGATCCGTTCCCTCCCCTGCCATACTCCGCTGTTCCCGCCCTTCCCGCTACCGGAATGCCATCGCTATCGCCATCGCCATCGCCACCGCGTTCGACCCTGCGGGTAACCGAGCCGTTTCATGCGACTGAACTTGCCCGGCTTTACCCAACATAAGCGGAGAGGGGATATCGGTCACGGGACCTCAGGGGGAATATCGATGACATGGGTACGGCCCACCTGGTTGCGGCACCTCACACTCGCCCATTACCTGGTCGCCCCGGAGCGACTGCAAGCGCTGCTGCCAGCTGGTTTACAGCTGGAGACCCGCCGCCTGCCCAACGGCCGCGTGACCGGGTATGTCTCGGTCGTCCTGCTGGAAGATGCCCTCTTGGCGTTGCCGGGGCCGCTGCCCCGGTTCGGGCCGTACGTGCAGTTCAATCTACGCACCTACGTATCGCAGGATGGTCGCCGGGGAGTGTATTTCTTGTGCTCCCACGTTTCCAGCCCGGTCGCCGCCCACCTTGTCTGGAACTGGTTGGGAGTGCCATTTGACGCTGCTCCTCTACGATTATCCATCTCGTTGGCCTCTGCAAGAACCCTGGGCGGCCCATCACGACTACCCCCGCTACCACCGCCCTCGCCCGGCCTAGCTGGAGCAGCGGGTACTGGCACAGCCGCCACAAGCCAGCAGTACCTGGCTTTTGAGGGCCGGCCCGCCCGTTCCCTGCGCCGCGCCATCTCTTCTGAACTGCTGCTGGCCGGCGTCCCTACTCAGTCGCCGCCTGTCCCCGTCCCGGGCTTCTCCTCGCTTGCGGAAACCATCGATGCCTTAGGACACCCGCAGTGGGGCTTCTTCGACCGCAATGGCCACACCTATGCCTACAGCGTCTACCACCCGCCCTTCGTTCCCTGGACTTGGACGAACGTCACCGCACGGGTAAAGGCACTGGAGCAGCTCCAGCTCGTCGGCCCGCAGCCACCACAAGAGGCCAACCAGGATCCGCAAGGCGACCGGGAAAAGGTGACCACTACTGACCTGGTTGGCCTCGGACAACCGGTCTCTGTCTTCTACGTCCCGGAACTCTACTTCGTCATCCAGCTCCCGCCCCGACGTATCTGAGAGTAGCGTACATTATTGCACCGTCTTGACGGTTTCCGGCCGTCCACTAGCAGCGGATTGATAGATGGCGTCCAATACTTCGACCACCGTAGCGGCCTCCTCCGGCTTGACGAGAGGCGCTTTGCGGCTCTTCACCCGGTCGATGAAGTGGGCGATCTCCCGATGGTAGAGCGACTCCGACCGCCCCGGGTTGAACGATTTGTCGACCAGCCGTCCTCGTTCCTCGGAGTATACCCGCAGGCCGTCGAAAAGCTCTGCCCCTGCCTTCGAGCCGGCCAGCACTGTCCCGAACAGGTCTTCCTTGATGTTCAGCGCCCAACTGGTCTCCACCGAAAGTACCGCACCGCTCTCGAAGCGGACAAACCCAAAGCCGGCATCTTCCACCTGGAACTTAGCTGGATCCCACCGCCCCCAAAGGTTGTACCCGGGATGGTCCGCCAGCTTGCGGAACGTCTGCGCCAGGACCCACGTCGGTTTGCCGATGTCCCCCATCAACCATAGCGTCCGATCCACTGTGTGCGTGCCGATGTCGATCAACGGCCCGCCGCCTTGCTTCTCTTTATCGAGAAAGACGCCCCAGGTGGGCACGCCACGGCGTCGCAACGCGATCGCCCGGGCGTAGTACACCTCGCCGACGGTGCCGTCGTCCACCATCTCTTTCAACAGGGCAGCATCATCGCTGAAGCGATGCTGGTACCCGACGGTCAAGATCCGTTGGTTGGCCTGGGCCGCCCGCACCATCGCCCAGGCGTCGGCCGGTGAGGTCGCCATTGGCTTTTCGCAAATCACGTCTTTCCCGGCGTTCAGAGCGGCTATGGTGATTTGCGCGTGCGCGGCGTTGGGTGTGCACACACTCACTGCGTCGATATCGTCCCGCGCCAGCAGGTCATGGTAATCCTCATACGCCTTGGCGCCGGGAGCACCGAATTCCTCGACACCTTGGCGAGCCCGTTCGGGGATGATGTCACAGAAAGCCACCAGGTCTACGTCGTGAAGCTGCTTATACCCAGGAATGTGTGCACCTCTGGCAATCCCGCCGACCCCGATGATCCCAACCCGTACCCTCCCACTTGCTGACGGCATAACCTGATTCACGCTCCTTCATTTCAGCGTCCTGCGCCCTGCGTCCCGCCTCCTGGCGTTCTTGGCTGAATCCGTCCGCCCGCTTCAATATATATCTTCGAAATACCTCCTCGAAGCCCTCACACCCAGGCGGGCAGCGATATCCCGTGGGCAGCGCCTGCCCCAATATACATCCTCGAAGCACCCTCAGCACGAGAAAGTGGGGCGCCGGCGCCCCAGGTCACCTGAGGAAAGTGGTGCAGGAGTGTGCCAGGTTGCGACGCGAGCGTGGGGCACCGGTGCCCCACGCTGGGTGCGGAGAGCGGAGCGAGAGTGTACTAGGTGCTGGGCTAGCTTGCTCGGGTCAGATCGGCCGGTCGGGCATCGGGCCAGCCTGGACCAACAACGCCGGCCTTCCCCATTGGGCCATCACCCGCGGCGTCACCCGCCCAGCCCAGAAGGCCTCCCAACCGCGGTGGGCGTGGCTGGCCATGACGACGAGGTCCGCGTTCTGCTGCTTGAGTGCCTCGACCAGCTGGGCGGCGGGTTCACCCCAACGTACTTCGGTGGTGACAGCAATGCCGGCCAGCTCCGCCCAGTGGTGCGCCTGCACGGCAAGATAGGCGGCGGCTTGCTGCTCCTCCGCCTCCAGCATAGCCTGGGTCGCAGCCGGGAAAAACCGTCCCAGCGTGCCCTCACTTCCCCGCAAGTCCGCCCGCTGCGGGATCACCGTCACCAGGTGCAAGCGTGCGCCGAAACGCCGGGCCACCTCGGCAGCGACAGGCAATGAAGTCTCATGACGTTCCCCGCCATCCAACGGTACGACCACCGTCTGCCAGCGCTGAGGTTGCAGCACCTGGACGGCATCGTCCTCCTCGCCTTGCCCCGCCGGTGCGTGAACCACCAGCACCGGCCTCTCCCCTTCGCCCAGCACCTGCTGAGCCACATTACCCCACAAAAAGCCGCGGACTCCGCCACGGCCGTGGGTAGCGATCACAACCAGGTCCTGGCCAAGCTCCCGGCTGTGCTCCACGATGCTTTGCGCCACCCGTCCTTCGGCCACTGTGTGAACGTGGTGGCTAACCTCGACGCCCGCCTCTCGCCGCAGCCGTTCAGCAACCCCCGCCAGGTATGCTTCCGCCTCATCGGCACGAGTGAGGTGTCTCGCCCCGTGAACGCTCTCGGGCGGATCCGACTCCACCACATGCAGGAGCGTGATACGGGCAGGCAACCGTTCCGCCAGCGTAACGGCGACCGGCAGCACGCTCTCCGCTAGCACCGACCCGTCCAATGGAACCAACAGCCGCTCAAACATGGCTCAGCCTCCGCCTGCAGCTTCCCGGGCCACCCGCCCCACCCGTCCTAGACGCCCCGCACGGTCTGGATCAGCAGAAAAACGTTGAGGGCAATGATCAGCATCGCCACCACACTGGCTACGCCGTTGACCAGCCGGGAGTTTGCTAACGGCCCCATGATATCCTTCCGCATGGTGAACCGAATGAGGGGTACCACGGCCAGGGGCAGCCCGAAACTGAGAACCACCTGGCTGATGACCAGCGTGCGGGTAGGATCGAGCCCCATCAAAACCACCACAAACGAGGGAAGCATGGTAACCAAACGACGTATCCAGGCAGGAATCTCCCGGTGCAAAAAGCCCTGCATGATAAGTTGTCCCGACATAGTGCCGACAGCAGATGAGGAAAGCCCAGACGCCAGCAACGAAATGGCAAAGACCCAGCTGGCGGCGGAACCGAGCAAGGGTGTTAGGGTACGATAGGCTTCTTCAATGGTTCCGACCGATGTCAAGCCTTGACGGTGAAAGGTGGAGGCCGCCATCACCAGCATGGCCGCATTGACCAGGCCGGCCACTCCCATCGCCACCACGACGTCCACCAGTTCGTATCGGTACAGGCGTCGCAACTGCTGTTCGGTCCGGGCAACGATTCGGCCCTGCGTCAAACCGGAATGAAGGAAGATGACGTGGGGCATCACCGTGGCACCAAGAATGCCGGCCGCCAGGAGAATGCTCTCTGTGCCGGCAAATCGCGGCACGATGAGGTGGTAGGCGATCAGCCCCCAGTCGGGACGATCGAAGATGGTCTCCACCACATAGCTGCCGGCAATGACACCCACGAGGGCTGTGATCACCGCCTCCAGCGGCCGAAAGCCGTATCGTTCAAGGGCCAGGATAATCACTGTGGCTACGGCGGTAAGGGCAGCTCCCGTCAAGAGCGACACACCAAACAGCAGGTTGAACCCCAGCGCAGCCCCCAAGAACTCGGCCAGATCGGTGGCCATCGCCACGAGTTCCATCAAGGCCCACATAACCCACACTACCGGCTTCGGGAAGTGATCCCGGCACAGCTCGGCCAGGTTCTTCCCGGTGGCAATCCCCAGTTTGGCCGATAGCGACTGCAAGAGCATCGCCATCAGGTTGCTGGCGATGACCACCCAGACCAGCAAATAACCGAATTCGGCACCGCCCTGGATGTTGGTGGCAAAGTTGCCCGGGTCCACATAGGCCACAGAAGCAACAAACGCCGGGCCCAAGAAGGGCAACAAACGAGCCAACTTCCCCTTGCGGCTTTGCCCGGTTAGAACCTGCTCTGCCTCGGCCACGGTCCTGGCATCTGCCGGTCGAGAAGGACCGGGGGGTGTCAGGACCGGGGTCGAGTCTTCGGTCTCTTTCCCCAAATGCACGCCCACATCCGTCACCTTGGCTTTCCGCCGTTCGTTCGTCCTCGAGCCCCGTCTACCCGCAGCGCCAGCGCGACCTCCCGGCTGGCCCAGTTGCCGCATGGATCTGGGGACCCCGGCCTACTATATGCGGCTGCTATTTTGATCCGGAACGATCAGCCCCCACCTTTACCCTCATCACAATTTGTTAAACTTCATTACCATTACTAATATAGAGCCATTCTTGACCGCGCACAAGGATCATTGCATACGGGGGCAGGACGTGATCGCGGTGTCCTTGAGTGTGATGCTGCCCCAAGGATCATTGCACACGGGGGCAGAACGACTTTCGGGCGTCTGGAGAACGGGACGACTCCCAAGGATCATTGCACGCGGGGGCGGAACGGACCGTCCCCGCAGTGTGACGGCTGTTCACCGGTAAGCTAACAGGAGCGTAGCGGCGGCCGCAGCTGGCTACCGCAGCAGCCCCTCTTGCCGCTCGTGCTCGGCAGCCATAAACCCTTCCGCTTTGGCGATGGCCGCCCGCACCAGTGAACCCGCCTGCCGGGTGGTGATGTTGCCCCAGTCGCCGTCCTTGACCTTGTCGAGAAAGCCCAGTTCCTTGGCGAGTTCGTACTTGAGCTGCTCCGACATGACCTGTCGACGGCGTGCCATGCACGCATCACCTCCCGGGAACCATCCTTCCCGCCTGAAGCGGCAGGCATGCCGGCCTGGCGTCGTGCCGCCGCCTTAGCCGGAGGACTCTCTCAGCGGGCTGCCCTGGGGCAGCGCGGTCAGCACTTACAGTCCTGCCAGGTTGAGGTCAAAGGCGGGTACGAAACTCTCGCTGGCTGCCCCCAGGTCCTGGCGGTAGCCGTTCTCCAGGCCCAGGGAGTCGAAGTAGTCGAGGGCTTCTTCGTACTCGTCGGCCCGCAAGCCACGATTGATCTCAGGAAAGCGGGCAGCCTGGTTCATCGGTATGTACTGCGCCATGAGACTGACGTAAACAGAGGTAGGCAGGTGGTCGCGAATCCAGCGGAGTACCGCCTTGGTCTCGTCCAACTGGCCAGGCAGGACCAGGTGACGGATGATCAGCCCCCGGCGAATCATCCCGTCGGCATCAAAGACGGGCGCACCCACCTGGCGGAACATTTCGAGGATGGCGGCCGTGGCTGCGGTGAAGTACCCGGGGGCACGGGAGTATCGGCGGGCGGGACTGTGCGGCCCGTCGCTCGCATACTTGAGGTCCGGCAGGTATACGTCCACCAGGCCCTCGAGCCGGCGCAGAGCGTCCGGCTCCTCGTACGCATTCGTGTTATACACCACCGGGATGGTCAACCCAGCCCGGCGGGCGCGCTGCAAGGCGATAGCCACCTGGGGCAGGAAGTGTGTGGGCGAAACCAGATTGATGTTGTGCGCCCCCACTTGTTGAAGGCGGAGAAAAACCTGCACTAGCTGATCGATGGTTAACAGGCGGCCAACGCCTTGCTGGCTGATGCGATAGTTTTGGCAGAAGACACAGCGCAGATTGCAGAAGCTGAAAAAGACCGTGCCGGACCCGCGCCGCCCGCTGATGCATGGTTCCTCCCAGTGGTGCAGCTGCGCCTTGGCGACGTAGACACCTCGGCCAGCGACATGGCACCCCCCCGCTTGTCCGGCCAACCGGTCGACCTGGCAACGACGGGGACAGATCCGGCAGCTGGCCAGCATCTCCCAGAGCGACTCTTCTTGCGACGTACCAACCGCTCCCCTCGGGGCGACGTCAGACCCGTTCGTGATCTCCGAGCCAGTGGAACGTCAGCCCGGAGACCCCCATGGCCACATGGATATGGTAGCGCAAAATGGCCTGCTCGTACGCAGGGGAACGGTACTCGCCGCCTCCCAACTTCTCTAAGCCGAGGTCAGGGTCGGTCAAGTTGTGGCTAGAGACGGGACTCCGCACCTCGAACTCCACCCCGACCCCCCTGGGCACGTAGATGGTGACGCTGGCTGCTCCGGCCGCCAGGGTGATATCGATGGGCTGCGAGGGAAGCTGCTGATTCCAGACCCCTGGCCCGGGGAGCCAGAGATTGAAGTCTCCGGCCCCGGTGTCCATCGCCAGCCCGGCCAACCGGACGGTCCGCAGGTCGAAGTCAGCCCTGGACGCACCTACCTTCGTGTTTACACGCCAACTCGCCTCCGGTGCCAGGCCGACCTGCCAGCGGAGGGGTCCTGGGGTATCAATGAACGGGGCGACCCACCGACCGCCCCAGCGCCGGTCCTCCTCGCTTTGGATCAGGTCGAGCGTAACATGCCGTCTCCCTGGCTCACCCTGCGACGCGGCTCGAACGGTAGGAGCCTCGTGGCGATATTCCAGGGTGCCGTTCAGCAGCGTGGGGGAACCTGCCTGAGCCCCACCCAGATGCAGATCCACGCCGCCTGAAACCAGGTTCAGGTGAGCCTCTACTGTGTAACGCTCCCTTGCCGGCTCAGACCCGGCGTTCGTCGACACTTCCGGCCACTGGATATCCACGATCTTGCTGTGTATCCCATCCCGACTTGGGCCTTCTCGCGGCACTACTTGCCCGACCCGGCCGCCGGGGGCGGGGACAGGAAGCCGGTACTCTTGGTCCCAGGTCCACCAATTGCCGAAATCAACCATAAGGGAGGTGATGACGAGTACCACGCCGATGTCCAGGGCCAGGTGCAGGACGGAGTATAGCGTGTCCACCCAGGGGGCACGGCGGTAAGGGCGGAGGAGGATCAATAGGCCGCCGATGATCAGCAATACCGGCCAGTACGCCCGCAGCCAGGCCCAGACGCGCCACCAGGCGATCATCCCCCACCAACCCTGCCGGTACCCCAGGAAAAAGATACCGGCGGCAATCAGCACCAGGCCAAATGCTCTGATTTTGCCCATCGATGGCCTCCTTGACCTCGACTGCGCTGACTATTACGCGCTATTCATCCGCCCCCGACGCGCCGTGCATCGCGAACCGCACGCTGTCCTGCCGGCCGCCGTCCGGTCAAGATCGCCGGTTGGACGACCGTCGGGGCAGGATGAGTAGAGCCAAGCCGACCAGGATTAGCAATACCGGCCAGAAGAAGGCCCAGTCAAAGATGTTCCAGAAGCGGTTGAGCAACCCCCACAAGCCTACGACGACCAGTCCCCAACCCAAAAGCTCCCGGCGGTGACGGAGTTCCGCCTGCCGGTCCGCCTCCTCACTTGCCCCTGTTCCTGGAGCTACCCCGAGCTGCGAGACCTCCGAGATCTCCGTCTCGTGCTGGAGGGTTTCAGACCCCCCTTCAGGAAAGGGGGCAGAAGACCCCCCACCCCGGAAGGTTTCAGAAGACTCCTCCTTATGGAAGGAAGCGGTAGACTCCCCCGCCGGGGAAGGAGCAGCGGACCGGCCAGGCTTTCCCGTGTCAGGCTCGTCCGGCTCTTCGGGTACGACAATCCAGGCCACAATGTAGGCCACGGCGGCGGCGCCTCCAGTGGCAAACGTCAAGACGATCCAGGCCAGCCGCACCAGCGATACATCCACGTCGAAATAGTCTGCTAAGCCTGATGCTAATCCGCCCAGCATCTGATTGCTCCGCTTGCGGTATAACCGCCGCACCGGTGGCCGCTGGTTCTCGTAGCTCATGGTGCTCCCCCTTCTACCCTCTTGGCTTCATGGAGACGAATTATATTACAGGAATTCTTGGGCACTCTCCCCCTATTTTATGGTTTCCTATCGCTCGCCGGTCTCTCTTCTCCGTAACTCGAGTCAATCGCATTGGCCGCAATCACTTTCTGATAGAAGTGAGCACTCTGCTTCCAGACCCGACGTTGCGTGGGATAGTCCACATAAAGCAAGCCGAACCGGCGGGTGTAGCCCAGGGCCCACTCGAAGTTATCCAGCAACGCCCAAACAAAGTAGCCGGCCAGGGGAACTCCGTCCTGAATTGCCCGCCAAGCCTGGTAAAAATGGCGTCCCAAGTACTCTACCCGCTCTGGATCATGCACCGTCGTATCGTCATTGACCAGCTCCACTGGAACCGGCAAATGGTCGTCGTACGCAGCGCCGTTTTCTGTAATGTACAGCTGCTTGAGCTGCGGCTGATACTCCTTATACAAGCGTGTCAGGACCTCGTAGAGTCCTTCGGGATACACTTCCCAGCCCATCTGCGTCTTTGCTCCCGGGCCAGGCAGCGGACGGACTCCCAGCGGCTGCGAAGGGTCGGCTGCGATCAAGGTACGAGTGTAATAGTTGACGCCCAAGAAGTCGATGGGCCGTTGGATGGTGGCCATGTCCCCGCTCCCGATGTTGGGCATCCATCCTTGCGACTGAACCAGCGCTACCACATCCTCCGGATAGCATCCACGGAAGATCGGATCGAGGAACCAGCGGTTGAGCGCTCCGTCGGCCAGCCGGCTAGCCGCCTGGTCCGCCGGGCTAGCGGAAGCCGGGTGAACCAGCTGAATGTTGAGGGTAATCCCGATGCGCCCAGCGAGGTGCTCTTCGCGAAAGGCTTCTACCGCCAGTCCATGGGATAGCAGCAGGTGATGGGCGACGGCGAAGGCGGCACGGGGATCGCGCAGGCCAGGGGCGTGTTCACCGTAGAAATGGCCGAGAAAAGCAACGACCCACGGCTCGTTCTGCGTAATCCACAGGGAGACGGGGCCGCTCAACTTCCTCATTACATAGTCCGCATACTCGGCGAACCAGTGAGCCGTATCCCGGTTGGCCCATCCCCCCTTCTCCTGCAGGGCCTGGGGCAAGTCCCAGTGGTAGAGGGTGGCGACCGGTTCAATGGCAACTGCCCGCAAGGCATCGACGAGACGACGATAGTAATCCAGGCCCTTGAGGTTGGGCTGGCCTCGGCCGGTAGGGAAAATGCGCGGCCAAGCGATGGAAAAGCGATAGGAAGAGACGCCGAGCCGTTTCATATGCTCGATGTCCTCTGGGTAACGGTGGTACTCGTCGCAGGCTATGTCGCCCGTATCGCCGTTGGCTGTTTTGCCCGGAGTATGAGAGAAGCGGTCCCAAATGGACTCCCCGCGTCCGTCCTCACTGACTGCGCCTTCGACTTGGTAGGAGGCGGTCGCCGTGCCCCAGCGAAAACCTCGCGGAAACTCCAATGCCGCCATGAGCAAGCCCTCCTTAACGACTCCATTCTATGACGTGGACGCAGTTGTCCCGTGCGTCCGGCTGCGCCCGGCCGTCTTCCCTTCCTCACAGACAGGTTCACCATCGGCAAGGATTTCCCTGTTGGCAGCGGACGAACCTACGGGCAAGCAGTCGAGCAGGTATGGAGATTCCATGTGACTTGCCGCGACTGAACAGGTAGCGTACGCTGAATATAGCCACACGGCAGGAGGTTGGTAGCCAGGCCTCCGTTTGGCTGTCTGCTGCCGGCTCACTCCCAGAGGAGGGCGATCCCGTGAGGCAAAGCGAGAGAAGCTCCCGGAATGTGCAGCGTGTCAGAGGGCAGGGGTGGGGTCTGGCGCTATGTCTCGTCACTGGCCTGGCCACAGTTTCCCTGCCGGCATACACCGCGGTCGCAGCAACAGGGCCGGCAACTGCCGCAGCAGCGGCTGCGACAGCAGCAACAGCGTCAAGAAACGCTGTGGTAGCGGTGAACCCCAGGGTGGTTGAGTGGAAAACGGAGCTGATCACGGTTCACCTGCGGATTCCGATCCTGTCGGGTCTGGCGGATCAGGCGACTCAGGAAGCGCTCAACCAGGCCAATGAGAGCCGCGCCCTCGCGTTCGCCAAGAGTATCGAGAAGATGGCCCAGGAAGACTGGACCGGCGAGCACATGGCAGAAGCCAAGGCGGAAGGGTGGTTTCATCCTTACGAGGCTTGGGTGGACTACGAGGTGAAAAACCTGGACGACCGCTGGATCAGCCTGCGTATGGAGTTCTACCAGTATACGGGCGGAGCGCACGGGGGAACGGTCGTCGAGGGGACTACCTACGACGCCAAGACCGGGCGACAACTGCAGCTGAAAGAGTTCTTCCCAGCGGGCACGGATTACCGGGCCATCATCGCCCGGGAAGTGGCTAGGCAGATTCAGGCCACCAAGGACATCTACTTCCCCGACGCATCCAGTCACGCTGCCGACTTCGCCGAGGATGCCTTTTATGTAGACCACGGCACGCTAGTGGTCTTTTTTGGCCAATATGAGCTGGCGCCTTACGCAGCCGGCATCCGGGAATTCCGAATCCCGACGAGCTATCTATCTCCCTGGCCTGCTCGTCGGCGGACCGAATAGCCACGCTGAGGACAAGGTTGCTCCCGGCGGCCGCGGCCCACTCAGCTACATCGACGTCGCGCCCGCGTACTCCGTCAATGAGCCGGCCATCGATTACAACGCTCCTTTGGTCTTTACCGTCGGCTATCTGCTGGCTGCTCTGCCGCATGAGAACCGATAGCGGCAACGCGAAGCTGGCCCAATCACCACTAACCTTAGTGAACAGGCGGCTGTGCGCCGTCTTCTCTCTTCCCACAGCCGCCTGTCATCGCCAAGCCCCCCGTGGGGTACCCCTCGTGGTGGGGCAACGCCATTCCGCCTTTGGCCGGCTGCTGGGCAGCCCTTAGCCCTAGTCAATCGAGATGCGGCGTCCCGCTGGGCCAGGGCTGGCCTTGGGCAGCGTGATGGTAAGCACACCGTTCTCAAACTGGGCTTTGATCTGGTCCTCGACCACCGGGCCGGGGAACGGAATGAATCGCTGGAAGCTGCCCGTTCGCCGCTCCTGGCGCAGATAGCCGCCCCGTTCGTCCTGCTGCTCGATCACCTCGTCCTGCTTGCCGCGCAACTCGAGCCCTTCATCGTGAACCAAGATCTCGATGGCCTCCTTGGTGAACCCAGGGAGATCCGCCTTCACCACATAGGCATCATCCGATTCTTGAACGTCGACTGCTGGAAAGCCAGACCAGCCGGCCCAGTTCCAGATTGCTGGCCCCGCCAGTCCGCCTTCCATGAAGAACCCGAACGGATCTTGAAACATCTTCTCCAGCCAGCCTGCGAAGTCTACCGGAGCTGGGGTCAAACGCCGCGCACCTACACGCCGGCGGGCTGGCCAATATCCTCCAAACAAGGGCATCAGTCCTCACCTCCAGGTCTGACCTTTCCTGACCTTTCGCCCACAATATAGCTCCGCTGAGCAACTATGTCAAGGGTTACGGTACACACCCTCCCTGCTCACCGCTCCCGGCCACACCCGCCCAAAGCTCAACACGGGCAAGAGATGACTGTAGCTTTGACCGGCCCCGAGACATGTTTTGTATGTCTTGACAACCAGGGTCACCTCACAACGCCTGCCAAGAGGGAGAAGGCCACGAGGCGACGAATGAACCGGCAAGGTCCAAGCAAGGTCCAAGTTGCGATGTTCCGTCGGGGAGAGGTTGCCCTTGATCAAAAGCACTCCCGTAAGCCGTGCCGGACCGCCAGGCCTGGCCAATGCCATCCCTCAAGTCCCCGTCCCCCATCTCTGTGTGATTCCTTTTGCCGGCCCGCCTGGCATCGCCAGTATTGAGATCGTCTGGGGCAGCCATGGGGTTCGACGAATCTCACTCCTCTCCCAGGACGCCTCCGGGGCCAACCTTGACACCGACGACAACGCAGCAGACGCTGGGTCCCACGCCTCCAATCATGAATTCACTCACCTCCCCAGGCACGACTCCACTCGAGCCATCCGCCCGGAGTCGCGCCAACGGTCATTCTGCCTTGCCGACGCCGCGGAGCAAGAATTCTGGCAACGATGGTTGGTCGCCTGGCTGGCTGGCGAACCGTGGACCGACCAGGTACCCATCGACTGGGAGGGGGCGGGGCTGCCGCCGTTCACCGTGGGTGTTCTCCAAGCAACCTGTCGGATCGAGCGGGGGCAGGTACGCACGTACGGCTGGATCGCTCGCCAGGTGACGGGCATACCGCCGAGGCGGTCGCTGGCTGCCCGGGCCGTCGGCAATGCTCCCGGCGTAACCCCATCGTTTTGCTCATCCCATGTCACCGGGTCGTTCCAGCTACGGGCCGCGGCGTGGGGCAATACTCCGCGGGGGGGCCTCGGGTCAAAGAGTGGCTGCTGGTTCACGAGAAAACAGTCTCGTCGTAAACCCAGCGCGGGCTGCAGGACAAACGCCGATCTCGACGGAAAAGAGGCCCATCCTCTGCACACTACCGGGATGCTGCAGAAAGGCAGGCGAACAAGGTGGCTAAGACTAAGAGGAATAAGAGTAAAAAGAAGAGCAAGAAGGAACAGTCGAAACAGCAGGACGTTGTCCGCCGCCTCTGGCTTCCGGCTGCTGCCGGCCTTATTATCGTTGCCATAGCGGCAGGGCTTTGGTGGGGCCTGAGCAGTCGTCAGAACGGTGGTCCAATTGCTCCCATCAACGCCTCGACTACCAGCGGTACATCCGCCGTGGGCACCGATTCCACCTCAACCAGTGCGAAGGCTACAAGCGACGCCGCCGCGACGAGCACAGCGACCAACGGAGGAAAAACTGCTTCTATGGCCGCTCCAACGTCAGCAGAAATCGAAGCCGCTCGCAAGGCTGGGGCGGTATCGTATGTTCTTGAGACCAGCCGTGGTACGGTCCAGCTCGAGCTGAGGGGCGACCTGATGCCCCTGACGGTGGCCAACTTCGTGAAACTGGCCAAGTCCGGCTTCTATGACGGCCTCACGTTTCACCGGGTTGAGGACTGGGTCGTACAAGGCGGCGATCCCCAAGGAGACGGAACGGGCGGCCCCGGCTACACCATCCGCCTGGAGACAAACCCAACCCTGCTCAACCGGACCGGGGCGATCGCCATGGCTCGCAGCGCCGACCCGGATTCCGCCGGCTCGCAGTTCTACATTTCGAAGAAGGACGCGGATTGGCTGGACGGCGACTATGCCGTCTTCGGGCGAGTGACCAGCGGCATGGATGTTGTGAACAAGCTCCAGGTCGGCGACAAGATCATCTCGATCCGCCCTGCTTCAGGATCGTAAAATGAGCCACGTGTCCAACCGGCGGGCGCTGTTTGGTTTGCATGCTCAGATCATCACCTGCCGGGCCTGTCCCCGTCTGGTGGCGTGGCGGGAAGCGGCGGCTGCCGCCGCCCCCCGCCGCTTCCAGGGGCAGCCATATTGGGCTCGCCCCCTGCCAGGCTTTGGCGATCCAGACGCTCGCATCGTCATTGTCGGCCTAGCGCCGGCAGCCCACGGCGGAAACCGGACGGGACGGATGTTTACCGGCGATCAATCCGGCGATTTCCTCTTTGCCGCTCTGCACCGGGCCGGGCTGGCGAACCAACCCAGCAGCGAAACCCGCAATGATGGGCTGACCCTGACCAATGTCTACATCACGGCAGCTGTCCGCTGCGCTCCCCCGGCCAACCGCCCCACCACCGCCGAACGCGAAGCCTGCTTCCCGTGGCTCGCCACCGAGCTCGACCTGCTGGCCGGCAAGCGGGTGCTGCTCGCGCTGGGCCGCATCGCTTTCGACACCTGTCGCCGCTATCTGCGTGAACGAAACGCCGCCCCCTCCCTCACCCCGGCGCATGGCTGGCGCTTTGCCCACGGCGCTGCCTATTCCACGACACTGACCGATGACCCCACCAATCCCCTGCCACTATGGCTGGTTGCCAGCTATCACCCAAGCCAGCAGAACACGTTCACCGGCCGGCTTACGCCCGCCATGTTCGACGCGGTGCTACAGACAGCCAAAAACCTAGCCAGCAAGAGGGCGCTGCCCGGCCCGGCCTAAGAACTCCAGGCCACGCTCACCCTCCGACCGCTCCCGTCCGAAAGCTGGGCCGCGTGTTGACCACCCGGCCCAGCCCCTTGTGTCCAACGGACTGCTGCCCTACCTGCCCGTCGTTGACTGCTATCGTCTACTGCCCTGCCTGGCGGGCAAGCAACGCGTCGATCTGGCGTTTGGCATTCTCCATGGCAGCCTGAGCAGAGGTCTTCCCGAGGTAAAAGCTGTGCAAGTTCTCAGCCATGATCTGGTTGACTTCTTGATACTCAGGTCCCGCCCCTTCCGCCCGATCCACCCTGACAATCCGCTCTTGAACAGCACTGATGGCCTTGAAGACCTT
>JADBKQ010000002.1 GCA_014896305.1 Limnochordaceae bacterium | reverse complement strand
CTCCTCGTTACGGCCGGTACAGAAGGTGTGCCCTGCTGATGGAGGCCAGCGGCAAACGCACCGTTTCAGTTCCAACGGACAAGAGCAAGTTTTTTTCGTCGTCCAGTCCGGCCAGCACCCCCTGCCAACGCCGCCGCCCGTTGATCGGCACAAAGAGCCGAATCTCCGCCGGTCGTCCAGCGAAGCGCTGGTAATCGGCCTCTTTATGCAGAGGCCTTTCCACTCCGGGAGAGGACACCTCGAGTGTATAGGCGTGCGGAATCGGGTCTTCCCGGTCGAGGACCGGTCCCAGGGCCTGACTGAATCGTTCACAGTCTGACAACGTCACGCCGCCAGGCCGGTCCAGCAACAGGCGGAGAACCCAACCCGGCGGCTCGCGTTGGTACGTGACCTCCACGATCTCATACCCCAGCGCAGCGGCCAGCGGTTCCGCCAGCTTGGCCACGCGGGCAGCGACTCCTTCGCGCCCCATGGAGACCTCCCCATACAGTATGAAAGAGTGGGGGACGCCCACTCTTTCACGACTTCCGACCGATATTACCAAGTGAAGTATACCACAGTGCCCGGGATGATGACAATCAGAACAGTGCCAGTTGTGCGCCCTCTGGCAACCCTGGGAGAGCCTGGGCCGCCCGTAACACATCGATGACGGCCCGGCTGACATGGGCCCGTAGCCGGATGTCCTCGATGGACGTAAAAGGCGCCTCCTCGCGAGCTGCTGCCAGGGCCCGGGCCGCTTGTTCCCCCAGCCCCGGCAAGGAGACCAGGGGTGGCAGCAGGGCGTTCTCTTCCACTTGAAAGCGAGTGGGATGCGACCGGGTGACGTCCACGGGCAAAAAGCGGATTCCACGCTGGTTGGCTTCAATGGCTACCTCCAGCAGCGAGGCGAGGTCCTTTTCCCGTGCGGTCGCTTCGTTGCCCTTCGCCTCGATTTCGGCCATCGCTGCCCGCATGGCCTCCACCCCTTTGAGGACGAGGTTCGCGTCGAACGCCTCCGCCTTCACGGTGAAGTGGGCCGCATAGAAGGCCGCAGGGTAATATAACTTGAAATAGGCGATGCGGACTTCCATCGTGACGTAGGCTACCGCGTGCGCCTTGGGGAACATGTAGCTGATCTTGTGGCAGGATTCGATGTACCAGTCGGGTACACCATGCTCCTTCATCAAGCGTTCGTCTTCGGGCTTGAGCCCCTTCCCTTTCCGAACCTGCTCCATGATCTTGAAGGCCTTCGCCGGTTCCACGCCCCAGCGCATCAGGCTGAGCATGATATCGTCACGGCAGCCGATGGCCTCCTGTAAGGTGGCTTTCCCTTCGCGAATCAGGTCCTGAGCGTTGTTTGCCCACACGTTCGTCCCGTGCGAAAAGCCACTGATACGGACCAGATCCGAGAAAGTGCGGGGGTGGGTTTCCTCCAGCATGGTGCGGACGAATCGCGTGTTGAACTCTGGAATGCCCAGTGTGCCGACGCTGGTCCCAATCTGCTCGGCTGTGACTCCCAGCGGCTCACAGCTGGAAAAAAGCTGCAGCACTTTGGGGTCATCCAGCGGCACCGTCCGGGGGTCTACTCCGGTGAATTCCCGCAAAAGCCGCAAGACCGTGGGGTCATCATGGCCAAGGATGTCGACCTTCACCAGCCGTTCACTGATGGAGTGGTAATCGAAATGGGTGGTGATGATGTCACTGGTCTTGTCATTGGCCGGATGCTGCACGGGAGTAAACTGGTGCACGTCCAGTTGTTTCGGGACGATCATCAGCCCGCCCGGGTGCTGGCCCGTGGTCCGTTTCACGCCCGTAATCCCCCGGACAAGCTGGTTGATCTGGGCCCGTCGTAACTGCAGGCCTTTCTCTTGTGCATAGGCACGTACATACCCGTACGCTGTCTTATCGGCCAGCGTAGCGATGGTGCCCGCACGGAAGACGTGGTCATGGCCGAAAAGTTCCTCCGTGTACTGATGAACCTGCGGCTGGTACTCTCCAGAAAAGTTGAGATCAATATCCGGAACTTTCTCGCCGTGGAAGCCCATGAACACCTCGAAGGGGATGTTGAAGCCCAATTTACTCAGCGGCGTACCGCAATGGGGGCAGGCCTTCTGGGGAAGATCTACCCCCGCCCCTACCGAACCATCGTCCACGAATTCGCAAAAATGGCAATGAGGGCAAAGGTAATGCGGAGGGAGAGGGTTCACCTCGGTAATCCCACACATGGTCGCTACCAGGGACGATCCGACCGATCCTCGCGAACCGACCAGGTACCCATCGGCCAGCGACTTGCTTACGAGCTTTTGGGCGATCCAATACAGAGCGGCGAACCCGTTGCCGATGATGGCATCCAGTTCCCGTTTGAGTCGCTGTTCGACCCGGTCCGGTAGCGGATCGCCATACAGCTCATGCGCTCGCTGCCAGGCCAGCGACTGAATCGTGTCCGCCGCTTCGGGAATATCCGGTGCATACAGGTGATCGGGAACCGGCATAATGGGCTGTACCCAGCTGGCCACCAGAACCGGGTTGTTGACCACCACATCCTGCGCCGCTTGCTTCCCCAGATAGGCGAATTCCTGCAGCATCTCATCGGTGGTGCGAAAGTAGAGAGGAACCTGGCGTTCGACATCGGCGTATCCCTTGGCCGCCAGGATGATCTGCCGGTAGATCTCATCTTCCGGATCGAGAAAGTGCACATCTCCGGTGGCCACGACCGGTTTGCCCAATTCCTGGCCGAGTTGGTAGATGCGGCGGTTGAGGTCAAGTAGCTGCTCCTCCGTCTGCACCTGGCCTTCTCGCAGCAGGAAGGCGTTATTGCTACGAGGCTGGATCTCAAGGTAATCATAAAAGCCAGCGATCTTCCGTAGCTCATCGTCCGGCCGCTGCGAGAGCACCGCCTGGAACAACTCTCCTGACTCACAAGCGCTCCCCAAGATCAAGTGCTCACGCCGTTTTTCCACTTCCGCCCGGGGCAGCCGGGGAAACCGGTAGAAATAGCGCAAATGAGAGAGGGAGACCAATTCATAGAGGGCGCGCAAACCTTCCTGATTCCGTGCCAGGATAATGATGTGGTAGCGGTGGGCGTCGTCCGTGGCAGCATCGACCAGGTAGCCTTCGATGCCATAGAGGATCTTGATGCCCAGTTTCTTCCCCTCGTCGTAGGCGGCGGGAAATGACTGGCACACCCCATGATCAGTAATGGCGACGGCTGGCTGACCCCAGGCCGCGGCCCGGCGGATGGCGGCTGCCACGTCGGTGGTGGCATCCATGGCGCTCATCTTGGTGTGCAGGTGCAACTCCACCCGCTTCTGGCCGGCGGGAGCCAGGTCTTGCCGGATGGCCGGCGGTTCGGCTCTGCAGATATCCCGTGCCTCGACGACCAGCTCGCCGAGGAAGCGGTCGATGACCGCTTCGCCCCGCACCTTCACCCATCCTGCCTCTTCCAGCAGCTTGTCGAGGGGCTCCTTGCGGCCGCTGGCGACGTCGGCCGCCGTACCGCCCGCTTGTGCTGGCTCCCGACCGGCTGAACGCGGTGCCCGCTCAAACACCTTCACGGTGACGGCATCCGTCTTGTCCACCAGGTCAAACTGGATGATCCGGGTTCCCTGGCGGGTCTCCCGCACCTCCACACCCACCGCCTGGCCGACCAGAATGACCGGGCCTTCCTGTACTGACACCGCCGACAGCGGGGTGATCTGTCCTCCGCGGATGGGGCGTCCCCAGAGCACGACTGGCGCAGCGTCATCGCCTGCTCCGGCCGGCGGCGAACCTGCCGTTTCCCCTGCTGAACCGGACGCAGGTACGGCCGCCCCGTTAGGGGCAGCAGCTCCTCCGGCCGCTGCCTGGGTCAAGAGGACCGCCATGTACTCCTGGTCGCTGGCAGCATCCCGGGAAGGTGGAAGCCCAGCGCCCGCCGTGCGGCAGGAGTCTCCTCTCACCCACTCGATCCGTTGCAGACCGGGCACGGCTGCTTGCAACGCTGCACTCCAGCGAGCGGTAAGATCTTCCAGACCAAGCTGAACCGCTCCGGTCGCGTCGTAGCGGATGACCCAGCTCCCCACTCCAGGGTCCACTTCGATCTCTTCCAGGTGCACTGTCCCGCCGGCGAGTGAGGCCGTGGCGGCCTCCCCGATCAGGCCCGCCTGAACCAGCATGGCCAGTGCGTTACCTTCCCGGGGGCGAATGATGACCCGTTTGCTCATAGCCCAGCCAACCGCCAGATGTCTTTGTAGGTGGCGAAGATCATAAGTGCCAGCAGCAGAGCCATCCCCACCATCTGGGCGATCCCCCGGTGTTCAGGCTGCAGCGGTCGCCGCCGTACCGCTTCCACCAGGAAGATGGCGATCCAGCCGCCGTCCAACACCGGCACGGGCAGGAGGTTCAGTAACCCAAGGTTGATGTTGAGAATGGCCGCCAGGAAAATCAAATAGGGAACGCCCTGCTGAGCGGTTTGCCCGACCAGCTGGAAGATCCCGATGGGCCCGGAAATGTCCGCGGGCGCCCGCCCGACTAGCATCTTGCCCAAGCTGGCCACCAAGCCGACCGTGCTGTAGTAGGTCTCCCGCACACCTGCCCACAAGGCTCGCACGCCGCCCACCCGGGCCTGCCCCCCTAACTGCACCCCGATCCGGGCCACATCTGCGCCCTCAGGGCGGACCGGGGTCACCGTCAATGTCAGCTCGTGACCATCTCGGCGGATCTGTACGGGCAAGGGCTGATTTGCCCGGGGCTCGACCACCTTGTTGACCTCACGCGGCTCCCGCACCGGGATGCCCGCGATCGAGACGATCTCATCGCCAGGCTTCAGGCCGGCTCGCTCGGCCGGTGTGCCCTTGCCCACACTGTAGATTGTGAGAGGCACCTCCACGGTGGCAAACAGGACGGCAAAGAGCACGACGGCAAAGACGAAATTCATCAGGGGCCCGGCGGCGATCGTGAGGATCCGTGCCCACAAGGGCTTATAGGCAAAACTGCGGGTATCGTCTTCCGCCGCCGCTCCTGCCGTTGACACCGAAGCGGCGGGCTGTCCCTGCTCCGCCGGGGGCTGTTGCTTGCCAGCAGATGATGACTCCTCCTCGTAAGGATCCATCCCGAGGAGCTTGACATATCCACCCAGGGGCAGAGCCCGCAGGTAATAGGTGGTCTCGCCCCACCGTTTGCGAGCCAAAGCTGGACCGAAACCCACCCCGAACTCGAAGGGCCGGACGCCCACCAGTTTGGCAACCAGGAAATGGCCGATCTCGTGGACCAGCACGATGGCTCCAAAGACCACAATAAAGGCAAGAACGCCTGTCACAGTAAACAAGCGACCCCTCCTTCCCTTCTCCCGGTCCTCCGACCGGCTCAGCCGGAAATCGTTCATGTGCGGGCAGCCTGTGAACCCGGTCGAACGAACCCCTGGGTCAGGCGCTTCTCAGCCGTTCTCGCACCTGGCGGCGGGCCCACTGGTCAGCCGCCAAAACCTCTTCCAGGCTGGGAGAGAGCGTATTCTGATGGGCAGTAACGGCCTGCTCCACCAGCCTGGCAATATCTGGGAAGCGGATTCGCCCGGCCAAAAACGCTGCCACCGCCTCTTCATCTGCCGCATTGAGCACGGCCGGCAACGTACCACCCTGGCGGGCCACCTCTCGAGCCACACCCAGGGCAGGATAACGAGACGGGTCCACCGCCTCGAAATCGCACCTGCCCAGCTGAACCAGGTTCAAGGGCTCGATCAGCCGCACTCCCCGGCGAGGGAAGCAGAGCGCGTACTCGATCGGAAGTCGCATGTCCGCAGGTCCCAGTTGCGCCAGGAGAGCCCCGTCTCCCATTTCCGCCAGTGAGTGGATGGCAGCCTGCGGGTGGATCACTACCTGCACTTGCTCCGGGGAAACCCCAAACAGCCAGGCGGCCTCGATGATTTCGAACCCTTTATTCATCATGGTAGCAGAGTCCACGGTGATGCGCGCTCCCATCTTCCAGTTGGGGTGGCGCAACGCTTGTTCCGGCGTCAGAGTGTCGAACTCATCCAAGGGTGTATGGCGAAACGGGCCTCCGGACGCGGTCAAAATGAGGCGACGGATGACGTTCGACGCGGGCTCGCGGCGAGTTCCGTCCCACCCCTGGCAACCACCGAGGGACTGCCAGATGGCACTGTGTTCACTATCGATGGGGCGCAAACGACTGCCCGCCAGCCCCTCGCCGGAGCTCTCCTTGCCCAGCAAGAGGCCGGCCACCAGGTGACCGCCGATCACCAGCGTCTCTTTGTTCGCCAACGCAACGGTCTTGCCCTGCGCCAGAGCCGCCAATGTAGGCTTCAGGCCGGCGGCCCCCACGACGCTGACGACCACCAGATCGACATCGTCTGCCGTCGCCAATTCGCTGAGGGCCTCGTCACCAGGTCCGAGCGCTGGGATGTCCTCGTCGGGCGAGTTCTGTCCCCAGGCGGCCCAGGCAGCCGGATCGGTAACCGCCAGCCGGTGCGGTCGGTACCGCCGTACCTGTTCCGCCAGGGTGGAGACATGATGGCGAGCAGCCAGCGCGACCACCTGGAAATGCGGACCATCGGACTGATTGAGCCGTTCGATGACATCCAGCGTCTGCCTGCCGATGGAACCAGTTGATCCCAACAGAGCCACACGTACGGGTGGGTTCTCCATTTGTGGCAAGACCCCCCTGCCTTCTGCCTGCCAATCGGGTTGGCCCTGGCATGGCGGTCTAAAGGTGAAAGATCCAGTATAGCACAGATGCGAGAGCCCCCGCCGTCAACAGACTGTCCATCCGGTCCAGCAATCCCCCGTGCCCCGGCAGGACAGCGGCGGCATCCTTCACCCCGGCCTCCCGCTTCATACTGGACTCGATGAGGTCTCCCAGGACACCGGCCACTCCCATCAGCAAGCTGCCCCCAATGGCGGGTCCCGTCGATACTCCGAGCATGAAAACAGCCCAGCTGGCTCCGAAGCCGACGGCGGCTACTAGACCGGCCACCAGGCCTTCCCAACTTTTCCCCGGACTCACCGCCGGTGCCAGTTTATGCCGTCCCCATCGTCGCCCCACGAGAAAAGCACAGATATCGCTCCCCCAGACCGTGAGCATCGGCCACAGCGCCCAGAAACTCCCCGCCTGCAGACGGAAGAGGGCTAGCACTCCCCATAGGCCGCCCAGGTACAGGCTCCCCCATACCCAGGCTCCCCCTTGCGTAAGAGGGCGGGTAGGGCGCACGAAGAGCTCCTGCAAACCCACCAGGGGGACCAGGATCAGGGTGAAAACAGCCAGACCTTCCAACCCGTACAACAACAGGGACAACACCGTACTGCCCACGGTTATCGCCCCTTGCAGGCCTGCCCGCGGGTCGAAGGGAGGCAGAGGTAACGCCGAACCGGTCTCATCCCCTGGGGTTACCTGCCGGCGCTCCCGGAGGGCGACCAGCTGACCCAGCTCCCAACCAAACCCTAGCCCGGTCGCGAGCATGAGAGCGCGCCACCACCAGCCACCGGCCAACAGAGGAAGCAGGAAGATGGGCAGGCCGATGAGGACCGTCACCACCCGATACTTCATGGAACGGGACTCTCGATCCCGCCGAAACGGCGTTGCCGCCGCTCGTAGTCGGCCAGGGCGTCCAGAAACTGCTGTTGACCGAAGTCTGGCCACAAACAATCCGTCACCCACAATTCCGTATACGCAATGTTCCAGAGGAGGAAGTTGGAAACCCTGTATTGGCCGCCGGTTCGAATCAACAGATCCGGGTCGGGCAGATCGGCGGTCCAGAGGTAACGGGCGACTGTCGCCTCATCGATCTGCTCCGGTCGCAGGGAGCCACGGGTCACCAGTGCGGACAATCGCCGAATAGCCTGCACCAGGTCGGCCCGACCCCCATAGTCGAAAGCGATGCTCAAGGTCAGCCGGGAGAGGTCTCGCGTGGCCGCTTCGGCTTCCTCAAAGGTCTTTACCAGCCAAGGCGGCAGGCGTTTCCGGTATCCCATCAGGCGCAGCTGCACCCCTTGCTCCTGAAGCCGCGCCAGTTGAGCCAGTATGCTCTTCTGTGCCAGATGAAAAAGGGCATTCACTTCCGCCGCCGGGCGTTGCCAATTCTCTGTCGAGAAAGCGAACACCGTCAAGAACGGGATTCCCAAGTTGCCTGCCACCTCAGCGATCTCTTCCAATCGTCGAGCGCCGGCCTCATGGCCGGCGGTGCGAGGAAGGCCGCGGGCAGTCGCCCAGCGACCGTTGCCGTCCATAATGATGGCAACATGCTGGGGCAAACGTGCGGGGTCCAGGTGGTGGTTGACAGCGCCCATATCTAGACCTCAAGAATCTCCTTTTCCTTCTCCGCCAACAGGTGGTCGATCTGCTCGATGCTCCGATCCGTCCCCTTTTGCACCTCTTCTTGCAGCTTGTGAACGTCGTTTTCCGACAGTCCTTCCGCCTTCTCCGCTTTCTTGATGCGTTCGTTGGCGTCACGCCGCAGGTTGCGGACGGCGACCCGGTGTTCTTCCGCCATCTTGCGGGCTATCTTGACCAATTCCTTGCGCCGCTCCTCAGTGAGGGGCGGGATCGTCAAACGAATCAGATTTCCGTCCACGGCAGGGGTTAAGCCAAGGTCGGATTTGAGCAGCGCCCGCTCGATCTCCTTTACCGCGTTCTTGTCCCAGGCTTGAATCAACAGGGTACGAGGCTCGGGCACTGAGACGGTGGCTAGCTGGGGTAAGGGGGTCTGGCTCCCATAGTAGTCGACCACGACACGGTCCAGCATTGCGGGATTGGCCCGCCCCGTCCGCAACGTCGCCAGCTCCTTGCGGAAGTCCTCGATCACCAGCTTGCTTTGCTGTTGCAGCTGCTGCGGAATCTGCCGTGCGCCCTCCATGATCTCCCTCCGTTCTGCTCCGTCTTGGTGGCCGCTCCCCATTGGATGACTATGACTATGAATGCTGCAAAGGTCGAGAGTGGCCGATCCAGGTGCCGATCTTTTCGCCACATACAGCCCGCACAATGTTTTGTGGGTCATCGAGGCTAAAGACAACCATGGGGATCCGGCTTTCCTCGCACAAAGAGGCGGCGGTGGCATCCATCACGTGAAGCCCCAGCTTGACCACGTCGAGATAGTCCAGGTGGGCGAAACGACGCGCCTCGGGATTCGTCCGCGGATCAGCATCGTAGACACCATCTACGCCCCGTTTGGCCATGAGGATCAGATCCGCTTCGATTTCGGCCGCCCGCAGCACTGCTGCCGTATCCGTAGAGAAATAGGGGTTGCCAGTGCCGCATGCGAAAATCACCACTCTCCCCTTCTCCAGATGGCGAATGGCCCGCCGGCGAATATAGGGTTCAGCAATCGCCCGCATTTCGATGGCCGTCTGCACCCGCGTGGCTGCCCCTCGCTTTTCCAGAGCGTCCTGCAAGGTCAGGGCGTTGATGGCTGTGGCCAGCATCCCCATGTAATCCGCCGTCGCCCGGTCCATCCCCATCGCGGCCCCGACGCTGCCTCGCCAGATGTTGCCTCCGCCCACCACAATGGTAGTCTGCACTCCCAGCCGCGGCAGTTGGCAGACGGCATCAGCAATATGCCCCACCACTTGCAGATCGAAGCCGGTCTCCAAAGGGCCGGCCAGGGCTTGCCCCGAAAGCTTCAAGACAACCCGATGATACGCCGGGGAGGCCGAAGCCGGCTGCGCACTGTCTGACACCTACTTCCCCCCATCCCTTACGCCTGCTGGCGGCATGATTCATCCACCGTACCCACCAGCCTCCTACTCGCTCTGCTTGACGGCCTCCTCGGCTGTTGACTCGCCTCGCTCGAAGCGGACGAAACGACGAACGACGATGTTCTCGCCCAGGCGGGCGATAGCCTCGTCGATCAGGCTCTTGACGCTCTTTTCCGGCTCCTTGATAAACGGCTGGTCTAGCAGGCAGGTTTCCTCATAGAACTTGTTCAGACGGCCTTGCGCGATCTTGTCGATGACAGCTTCCGGCTTACCTTCATTGCGGGCCGCGGCCCGGTAAATCTCCAGTTCCCGCTCGACTACATAGGCCGGTACTTGGTCTCTCGACAAGTACTCGGGCCGCGCCGCGGCTACCTGCATGGCCAGGTCCCGGGCGAGCTGACGAAACTGGTCAGTATTGGCGACAAAGTCAGTTTCGCAGTTGAGTTCGACCAGGACGCCGATACGCCCATCGCCGTGCACATAGGCTTCCACGACCCCCTCGCTGGCGGTCCGTCCAGCCCGCTTGGCAGCGGAAGCAAGTCCCTTTTCCCGTAGAATCGTGATCGCCTTCTCGGGGTCTCCCTGCGCCTGCTCCAGGGCGCGCTTGCAATCGAGCATCCCGGCTCCGGTCTGCTCCCGCAGCTGCTTCACCATTGCCGCTGTAACCTCTGCCATCTGTTGCTTGTCCTCCTTAAGTTGGTATCCCAGTCTGTGCGTGACCCCAGCATAGGAATATCCCGGCCGGCACACCGGCCGGGACGGGACCGACCCCCTGTGTTACTCTTTTACTGACAGTGGCCGGGCAGTGGTAGAAGTAGCAAACTCATCATCCACATCGACAAGATCCTCGTCGTCCAAATCCAAGGTGTCCTGCAATTGCTCCGTCTCTTCCGACTCCGCTTCTCCTGGCGCCGCGGCCTCCGCTTGTCCCGGCGTCGGGGAGGCCACGTCCACGCCCTCGCGACCTTCGATGACGGCATCCGCGATCTTGCTCGTAATCAAGCGAACGGCCCGGATCGCGTCGTCGTTCCCCGGAATCACGTAGTCGACGTCATCGGGATCGCAGTTCGTATCGACGATGGCCACGATCGGGATATGCAGCTTCCTGGCTTCGGTGACTGCGATATGCTCTTTGCGAGGATCCACCACGTATACGACATCGGGGAGAGTCCGCATTTCCCGGATACCTGACAGAAAGCGGGAAAGCTTCTCCTTTTCTTGCTGCAGATTGGCGACCTCTTTCTTGGGCAGCACCGTAAAGGTGCCATCCTGCTCCATGCGCTCGAGCTCTTTCAAACGCTCAATTCGACTCCGTATGGTGCGAAAATTCGTCAAAAGCCCGCCAACCCAACGCACGTTGACGTAAAACATGCCACAACGGGTCGCTTCATCTCGAATGGTCTCCTGGGCCTGCTTTTTTGTGCCCACAAAGAGAATTGACTTGCCTTCTTTGGAGGCATCCCGCACGAAACTGTATGCGTCTTCCAGCTTCTTTAGCGTCTTCTGCAGGTCAACGATGTAGATCCCGTTGCGCTCGGTGAAAATGTACTCCCGCATCTTGGGATTCCAACGCCGGGTCTGATGCCCAAAATGGACGCCTGCTTCCAACAGTTGCTTCATGGTGGCCACAGCCATTCGATCAACACCCCTTCAGGTTTTTCTCCGCCGTTCCTTCATTCTGGTCTGGACCAACGGCCATATCATTGGCACCTGGAACCAGTCTGGAAACGTGTGGATTGCGCACCGTTGCGTAGTATACCATACTCCAGGCTTCCTTGTGAACGCACCAGCATCGTGACCCCTTCAGTCAGGCGCGGTCAGATAGCCGCGCAGCCGCAGGATCGCCTTGGTGTGCATCTGCGACACTCGGGATTCTGAGACCCCCAGCACGGCGCCGATCTCCTTGAGCGTCAAACCTTCATAATAATATAGCGTGATCACCAATCGTTCTCTTTCCGGAAGCCGTTCGATGGCCTCGGCCAGGCGCCGTCGTCCCTCTTCGAACTCCAGTGCCTGCCCCGGATCCTGGTTGGACGGGTCGACCACCAATTGGGCCAGGGAGTATTCCAGCTCGCCACTCTCGTCGACCCAGCCCTCTTCAAGCGACAGGAGGGCTGCTCCCTGGACGTCCTGCAGAATCTGATGATAGCGCTGCACATCCACCCCCAACTCGCGGGCGACCTCCTCGTCTGCCGCCGGACGCCCTAACCGGCTTTCCAGGCGGGCGACCACCCGTTCCACCTCCCGCGCCTTCTGCCGCACGGAGCGGGGCACCCAATCGGCTGCCCGCAGCCCGTCCAAAATCGCGCCGCGGATGCGTGCGATAGCGTACGTTTCGAACTTGACGCCCTTCTTCGGGTCGAATTTCTCCACGGCGTCCAGCAAGCCAAAGATCCCATAACTGATCAAGTCGTCCATTTCAACGTTGGGAGGCAAGCCGATCGCGATCCGGCCGGCGCAATACTTGACCAACGGTGTGGCAGCCAAAACCAGCCGTTCGCGCGTGCGCGGGTCGCCCGTTTTCTTGTACTGGCGCCACAATTGTTCCGCCTGCCCGCTGGTGGCCCCTTCCGGTGCAAGCTCACTGCGCTGAATGGCCATGGTGTACTCCTCCGCTCTCGCTCGCTCCTGCGTCCTTGCGCCTGCCGTTCATCGGCACTTCTGGTCAGTCGGTCCCTTCCTGCAGCCGGCGTCGGCTCGACTCCACCTGGAAGATGTAACGGACGATCTGCTGCTCCGCCCGGGGGGACAAATCAATGAACCGGATACCCACCATCTGCTCACCGGTGGGTCTGGGCGCATCCCCCAGCGGCTGCAACCGGATGATCTCTCCGGTGACCGAGACCTCCCCATCCGGCAGTGGCAACCGCAATTGCAGCCTTTCGCCAATGCTGCGGTCGGCGGCAAGAAAGCTGAGGCCTCCGGCGCTCAGGTCGTGGGTTACCGCCTGGGACCAGCTGTAGTCACTGGCGTTGCCCACTCCTTCGCCAGGTATGAGCCGCCAGACGAACGGAAGCATGATCGGTAGACGGTAGTGCAGCCGACGCTGGGACGGCCCCTCTTCGCTCGCCCTCATACTCGGCAGAGGACGACGGAAGACATTCACCCACTTCATGGCACCTACACCTCCCGGCGAATTTCGGATGGCTTGCCCGATCCCGCTTCAACCTCGGCGATCATCGTTTCCACGAGCTCTGCCCCGTCCACGATCTCGAGATCCTGTGACTCCTCGCCTGTGCCACCCGGCCGGTGGCGCCCCAGAAATCGCAGGGCCAGGCCGGTCTTCCAGGCCTGTTCATAGGCAAAGATGGAGTCTCCCGGTTGCTGTGCGTCCGTCACCGTCAGGTGGGTGGGTGCGAACGGAGCCGCCAGCTGCCACAGGGAATCTGCCTCGGCTGCCCGGGCCGCAGAAATCACCCAGTGGATCTCATCCGGGTGCCAGGATCGGACCTGCCTCACCCAGGCGGACGCCTGCGGGGGCGTGAGGGCGTCGAGATCGGGCAGCTCCACCCAGATCAAGTCGTGCAGCCTGCGGGAACGAGCCGTAGGCTGCCAGCGCCCCTGCTCCACATCCCCCAGGCTCAACTGCACCGGGCAGGTCCGCCAGCCCACGATTTGTCGATAACTGTCCGTTACCTGGCGTCCCACCCCCTCTTTGCCGCTTCCTTTTGCCCCCAGGGCAACAACCAGGAGCGCCTGGTCAGGCAGATCGAGCCAGGGCGGGCTGGTGGTGACCCGGGAGATCAACTCCTCTTTGAGCCAGGGGCGCACACAATGAGACCAGTCATCCGGGTCCAGAACCGCCGCCTGCCGTTGCCATTCCTTCTCGAGCCAGGATATAATCTCCTCTCGCCAACCTGCCTGTTGCAGGCGTTCCAGCCAACCCGGGCCAGGGGATGGTCGAACGTCCTCTTTCTCTACCTCTTTCTCCAAGCTGCCTGCCTCTGCTTGAACCATGGATGCGGGACCATTGGCTGCATCCTCGGCAGGCCGAGACGGACGTTGTGACCAGGAGCCGGGCTGTGGACTGCCAGCCACGTTTGAACCCAGGTCTTTTGCCGCCGGCGGCAGGGCGGCAGTCACTACGACTCGCGCTGGGGCGCCAGCCGAGCGAGGCCAGGGCCAACTCCGACGGATGGTTCGGGTGGCAACAATATACGCGTCTGGCCCCATCTCCTGACGAATACGGGCAAACGCCTGCGCAAACGAGTCGGCAACGAAATCTCTAACCTTCATCAGGCCACACCACCATTCCATAACTCTTCACCGAGATACCAGGCGCCACTTCGGAATAGGCCAGCACGGCCAGGTGGGGAAAGCTACGCTCCAACAATTGCCGCAGCGGATAGCGTAGCTCGGCTGAGACCAGCAGTACCGGTTGAACGCCTTCCTGCGCTGCCTGCTGCACGGGGGTCCGAAGCCGCTCCGCCAATTGCCGCAGCTCCTGGGGGTCTATGGCCGGCAGTTGCCCTCCCCCAGGAGCTGCCTGTAAGCTCTCCAGGAGGTAACGCTCACCCCGGGGCGAGAGCGTGATGGCGGGTAACAGCCCATCCTCCGTCAACAAAGCGCGGGTGATCTGTCGCCGCAGGGCCAGACGAACGGCCTGCACCAGGGCGACCGGGTCTTTGGTTTGACGGGCGGTGTCCGCCACAGTCTCCAGGATCGTGACCAGGTCGCGGCAGGAGACGTTCTCCGCCAGCAGGCCCTGCATCACCTTTTGCAGGTCGCCCAGGGTGGCTACCTGGGTCACTTCGTCCACCACGGCCGGGTAATTCTCCCGCAGCGCGTCCAGCAGGCGACGGATCTCTTGCCGGTCGAGCAGTTGGCCGGCACAGCTACGCAGCGTCTCGGTCAAGTGAGTGGCCAGCACGGCTGCGGGTTCGACGACCGTAAAACCAGAAGTCTCCAGTTTCTCCCGGTCCTCTGTTCGTACCCACCAGGCGGGCAGGCCAAACGCCGGCTCTTTGGTTTCAACGCCGCCAGGCGGTGCCTCCTGTGAACCGGGGTTCATCGCCAGCAGCCGGTCGAGGAGCAACTCCCCCCGGGCTACCTCAACCCCCCGTAGCAGGAAGCGGTATTCATTCGGCCGCAGCTCCACACTGTCCCGAATGCGGATCGGCGGAACGACGAAGCCCAGGTCCCAAGCCAGCCGCCGCCGAATGGCCGAGATGCGGGTGAGCAGGTCGCCGCCGCTGCTGTTGTCGACCAGAGGCAACAGACTGTACCCCAAATTGAGCTCGAAGGGATCTACTTGCAGATGTGCGAGAATGTCGCTCTCCTCCGAGGACCGTTCGCCGGTGGCCGCAGCTTCCTTTGCCCCACTTCCTCCGGCGACGGTAGCTGGGGCGAGGGTCCTGGCGCGGCCTGTCCCGGCGGTTCCGGTCGCCCCCGCGGGTAGCGGCGTCTGTCGGTGCAGGACGTAAGCGATGCCGCCCAGCAGCCCCGCCAAAGTCAAAAAAGAGAGCTTCGGCAGGCCCGGCACCAATCCCAGCAATCCCAGGGTGGTTGCCGCCACGGCGAGCACCTGCGGATCGGCCGTCAGTTGCCGGCTGACCTCCCGTCCGAGGTTGTTTTCTGCTGCCGCCCGGGTCACGATGACGCCGGTAGCAGTGGAGACCAGCAGGGCGGGTATCTGGGCCACCAGCCCGTCGCCCACTGTCAGCAGGGTATAGCGCTGTAATGCCTCGGCCAGGCTGAGCCCCTGCTGCAGCAGGCCGACTACGAATCCCGCCAGAATGTTGATCACCGTAATGATGATGCCGGCAATCGCATCCCCCTTGACGAACTTGCTCGCCCCGTCCATGGCACCATAGAAGTCTGCCTCTCGCTCCACTGCTGCCCGGCGGGCGCGGGCCTGATCCTCGTCGATGATCCCGGCATTGAGATCCGCGTCGATGCTCATCTGCTTGCCGGGCATCGCGTCCAGCGTGAACCGGGCGGCCACCTCCGCCACCCGTTCAGCCCCGCGGGTGATCACGACGAACTGGATGATGACCAGGATGAGGAAGACCACAGCGCCCACCACGTAGTTGCCACCTACGACAAAGTGGCCAAACGCATTAATCACTTCGCCGGCATATCCATGCAACAAAATCAGCCGGGTCGAGGAGACATTGAGGGCCAGCCGGAAGAGGGTGGCCACCAGCAGGATCGTAGGAAACGCCGACAGATCCAAAACGTGGCGGACGTTCATGCTGAGAGCCAGAATTAGCAGCGAGAAGCTGATGTTACCCGCCAGCAGAAAGTCGAGGACTCTGGCTGGTAGGGGGAGCACCATCATGATGACGACTAGCATCACCAGGCCGATCACTCCCATATCGGCCAGACCAAGCCAGGTTTGTTTCCCGCCAAGCCTTTCTGCCCAGCTTCCTGCCTTGTGAGTGCCGGTGGCACTCTGCCACGATTGAGCCATGTCCCCCTCCTTGTTGTCTGCTTTCTCCGGGCCGTCGAACCCGCCTGGCCAAGGGGTAACTCTCTGTCTTACCGCGCGAATCAGCTTACCGGCGAATCCGGCCCCCGCGGTCGCCGTTCTGGCCAGTGCTGGTAAACATAGGCCAATACCTCGGCCACCGCCTTGTACAAGTCGGCCGGTATCTCTTGCCCGACCCGTACGGCCCGGTAGAGGGAACGGGCCAGAGGCGGATTTTCGATGACCGGCACCCCGGCCTGCCGCGCGATCTGCCGCAGGCGCTGCGCAAAGACCCCCGCCCCCCGGGCCAGCACTCGTGGCGCCCGCATCACGGTCGGATCATACCGCAACCCTACGGCCACGTGGGTGGGGTTGGTGATGAGGACGTCCGCCTTTTTCACGTCGGTCATCTGCCGGCTGCGGGCCAGTTGCCGTTGACGCTGGCGCAGCCTGCTCTTCACCATGGGGTCGCCTTCGGTCTGCCGCAGCTCTTCTTTCACTTCTTCTCGGGTCATGCGCAACTGCCGCTCTAACTCCACCCGGTTGAACGCGTAGTCCCCCACCCCCAAGAGAAAGATGGCAAGGCCCACATGCACAAACAGTGCATAGACCCACCCCGCAACAGCCCCCACGGCCGAACCAGGAGGAGAGCGAAGCAGGCCCGGCAACTCGTTGAGATGGCCGGCGATCAGGCTATAGGCAGCGTAGCCGATAATCGCTGCCTTGATCAGAGACTTTCCCAACTCCAGGAGCGATCTCCAAGAGAACCAGCGTGCGAACCCAGTCAGGGGGTTGAGACGGTTGAGGTCGGGCACCAGCCCTTTCGCAGTGACCACACCGCCTGCTTGAGCGAGATAGGTGAGGCTGGCGATGACCAGGGCAGTGACGGGGATCGGCCACAGCAGCATCGCGCCGCTCCGCAACAAGGGGCCGGCCAGGCGCGGCAGACTGGCAGTGGTCAAGCTGTCGGCCTGGCCGGCCGCGTCCAGGGCTGCCTGCCAATCCGGTCCCGTCAACGCCAAAGCGGCCTGCCGGATCCAGGGAGCAAGCCAGCGCACCACGACGGCTACCGCGATGCAGACCGTGCCAACCGCAAATTCCGGGGAACGGGCCACTTGACCCCGCCGCCGGCTCTCCTCCCGGCGACGAGGGGTGGGCGCCTCGCTTTTCTCCTCGGCAAAGAGTTGCAGGTTGAACCGCTTACGGTTCAGCTTGCGACCATCCCCCTGGCGACGCCGGTAAGCAAGCGGCTCGGGCCGCGCCCAAATCGCACTGCTGGCAACGATCCCCCAGGCGGTTCCCCCTGCGAAGCCCGGCGTTGCACGAGGTACCAGTCCCTGGATCAGACGGGAGACCCACTCCCAGGCTTGTCCGCCAAATTGGAAGAGAGCCCCCATCGCGGCGGCGGTCAGTGGCACCGTGATCCAGACCAGCAGCAAACCGCCGACTTCTTTGAGGGGGAAGCCAACGGTGAACAGGTTGAGTTGCGGGGTGGCTCGGGCCAGCAAACCGACCGCGACGTCCGCCACGAAGAGCCCGACCGTCAGGGGAAGGCTCAGTCGCAGACCGGTGAGGAAAAACTCGTCCAGCCCGCGGACCAAGAACGGCCCCACCCAGGATAGTTGGGGTGAAACCCCTGGCGGCAGCCAGCGAAAGCTTTCATCCAGAGTGCGCACCAGAGCATCCAGGCCGCCGCTGACCATGAAGCTCACGAGGGCCAGCAGCAGGTAGAACCGCCCAAAAAGCGGGCTGGCCGAGCCGGTGAGAGGATCCAGCAGAGCGTCCATGCCGAAACCGAGTGGAAGATCAACCAGGACACCCGCCACCTCCACCGCCACGAAGGCCAAGCGCAACAGAAAGCCCATGGCCAGCCCAATGGCCAATTGGACCAGCGCCAGCACCATCAAATCGGACGCCGCTGACCAGGAAAATGGGGGCAGGCCGACAGGCGGGGTCGCCGTTGCCTGCTGGGCCGTGGGCACGAGGGCAAGGCCGAGCAACGCCGCCAGGCCGCCCCGCCAGGTGGGAGGCAGACCGGGGACCTGGAAGAGGGGTAGTGGCAAGAGGACTCCGATCGTCCGCATCCAGGTGGCCAGAAAGAGTGTGGCCAGCACAGACAGATCAGCCGTCCCGCTCGTTCCCAGTCCGGCCATGGGTCTCCCCCCTTCTTGCTCTTTTGGCTGTCATGCCGATCTCCTTGGCCTCTTTGGATCAACCCACTCATTGGAATCCCACGTCGTCAGAGCTGGTGAACCCCATCACCCGGGTGACCATCACCACGCGGCCCAAACATTCAGCCACCCGCACGAAGAACATCAGCCAATGTAGGACGGCAAATCACCCCACAGGCGGGTGGCCAAGTCCACTGTGAGGCGCAGCATCCAGGGTCCGGCCAGAAGCAGGACGATCACCATGATGAGGAGCTTGGGCAAAAACGAAAGAGTCTGCTCCTGGATCTGCGTCACGGCCTGAAACACGCTGACGATGAGCCCTACTACCAGCCCGGCCAGGATCACCGGCCCGCCGACCAGTAGGGCGGTGCGGATCGCCTCCCGAGCCAGGGTGATCACGGTCTCATCCGACACGCCCCTACCTCCTTTGTTTCACTGATAACTGCGAAGCAACGAACCAACGATCAGATTCCATCCGTCTGCTAGTACAAACAACAGGATTTTGAATGGCAACGAGATCATCACGGGGGGAAGCATGATCATGCCCATGGACATCAGGCTGGAGGCCACCACCATGTCGATCACCAAAAACGGAATGTAGATGACGAAGGCCAACTGGAAGGCGGTCTTCAGTTCACTGATCAAGAAAGCAGGGATTAGGGCTGTCATCGGCACCTCGTTGGCTTCCGCAGGGGTAAGCGGTTCCTGCGCTCCATCTGTCGCACCGGTCGCCGTCTCAGTTCCCATGCCAGCCGTTCCTGGCGAAACAGGGGCGAGCGATTCCGATTGGGACAAAGGCCTGACCGTGGAAGGGATAACGGGAGTCTGGCCGCCTTGTCCGCTGGGGAGGCTCGGACGGGCCTGTGCCGGACCATTGGGGTTGCCGGGGGCAACCGGGGACCCTTGCCAGAAAAGAGCCAGGTCCTTTTGCCGGGTGGCTCGGAGCATAAACTGGCGCAGGGGGCCAGAGGCCTTCTGGATGGCTTGCTGCTCCGTGAGCTGGCCTGCCAGATACGGCTGAACCGCTTGCTGGTAGACAGCGTTCCAGGTAGGGGTCATGATGAAGAACGTCAAGAACAAAGCCAACCCGACGATAACCTGGTTGGGAGGAACCTGGTTGGTCGCCAAGGCACTGCGGACAAAAGAGAGTACGACCACGACACGGGTAAACGAGGTGAGCATCACCAGAATCGACGGTGCCAGGGTCAACACCGTCAACAAGGCGATCACCTGCAGAGTAAGAACTGCGTCCCCTCCGCCTTGAGAGCCTCCTACGCTCACCTGGAGCCTGGGCAAGGTCCAGGCGGCGGCTGCCACCGCCATCATCATGGTGTTTGTTCCCGTTCCTCCTGTTTTTCCTGTTTCCAGACGGGCAAACCCGTCGCGCTCACCCCGGCTGGCTGCGAACGAGAGCCGGCCGGCGAAGGTGCGGGCAACTGGCTGATCAACTGGATGGCCTGCGCTGTCACCCCGATCAAGAACCGGTGCTCTCCGGCACGGACCACAAACAGTGCCTGGCCAGGACCCAGGCGCAGACTGGTCTCGACCTCCAGGTCGCCCCGGGAGGCGGCCCAATACCCGCCCATGCCCATTCCCAGCCGCTCCCACCAGCCCCGCCGCCTGCTGCCGGCTTTCCCCATCCGCCCAGCCGGCCGTCCCCACGCCCCCAGCGGCTGCCCGCCCAAGCCCCGGGCGTATAGGCGGGCCCCGGCATAGGCGAGGGGGATCACGACCAGCAAAGCGACAAACCAGCGGACGGTTGCCTCAAGATCCAGTTGCGCTCATCTCCTCCCGCAAGCGCTCCCCGGGTGGCACGATAGCGATGATGCGAACGCCGAACGCCTCGTCGACCAGGACCACTTCGCCCTTGGCGATCAGACGCCCATTGACCAGCACATCGACCGGTTCACCTACCAACCGGTCCAGCTCGATCGTGGACCCTCGGCCCAGCGAAAGAATGTCGCGCATGCTCAGGCGAGCGTGCCCCAGCTCGATGGTGACGTTCATGGGGACATCAAGGAGCAGTTGGGTGTTGTCGGCTTCCACCGCCACCTGCTGCTGGCGGTCGCCAAAGCTCGGCAACTCCACGGGCTTGACTACCGGCCGTTCACCGCCTGAAACCGTCGCTCCCTCTGCCCAGACGCTGCTCTGCGAGGGAAACGGACCCAACGTGCGGCTGGCGGAGCCGATTCCGCGGTGCGGCCCTGCTTGAGCCGAGCTGCCGGCTGGCTTCGCCTCGGCTGGGGGGACGGCGACCGCTGCCGCGGCCGCCGCCTCGTGGTGCACCAACCGCTGGTAGAGGCGGACAGGCACTTCTGCGGAGAACAGATGGAGCACCGGTACGAGGGTGCTGCTCCAGGTCAGCTCGAGGCTCAGGCCCAAGCAGCGGCCATCCTTCAGCGCGGTGCGCAGCAGGTCAGAGAGAGCTACTGCCTGGGGTCCTGGCGTGACCGTCACCTCCGGGCCGAGAATGCCAGTCAGTCCGGACCGGATCTCCCGGGCCACCAGCGCGGCCAGCGCCGTAGGATACGGATGGGCAGCTCCTCCCCACTCGCCTCCCGCCAGTTCCTCCAGGGAGGCTACAGCCGCGAACGGCAACACGACCCACGAAGAGAGCCAATCCGGGCTGCATTGCATCGGAAAGGCGAGCGCGTTGCCGTCCATCCCGGCCAACGGCTGCCCAGCCATGGCCGCCGCCAGTACTGACTGGTCAAACAAGCGCTCCTCCCGGATTCGGGAAGAGACTGGTCGGGCGGCCGAGGAGAGGGACGAGGCCACATTGCTCCACAGCAAAGAGACCAGCTCGTGCCAGGCGGCAACCCCCGTCCCGGCCTCCTGTACTCCCGGGCTGGTGGCCGGGTTGACTCCCTCACCCACCGGTGGGGTGGCTTTCTCTCCCAGCAAGGCTTCAATCTCCGCTCGAGACAGCAGCGGGTGGCTCATCCTGCTCATCCTCCTGTGCGTTCCATTCCTTCAATAGTTGAACCGCCAACCGCCCTTCCCGCTGGCCGGCCATCGCCCACCAGCGGGGCGTCCCCTGCACGCAGACAGTGACTGGATCCTGCAATGAGCGCGGCAGGCAGATGACGTCCCCCCGTTCCAGGCCCAGCAGATCGCCGAGGGTGAGTGAGAGGGTGGCCAGCTGCACGGTGACAGGGACCGGCGCTGCCTCGCTGACGTCTTCGATTTGAAAAGGCTCGACCAGACAAAAGACGGGCATGCTTCGCCCCTGCCAGCTCCACTCGAACGAGAGTACCCCGATGGAGCGGAGAGACCAGGGGGTGAGGTAGGCCCGGGCTGCCACCAGGGTGGGGCGACCAGCCGCCGGAGTCGACGACCCTAGCGACTCCGCTGCCGGCGACTGCACCCCCTCGGTCTGCACCGAAGGGGCCAGCCCGGTTTGGGACAGCGAGCTCATGAGCCGCATTGCCAGCGGTTGAAAGGCTTTCTCCTCCAGTACGCTCAGGGTTCGGGCGTACCGGGGCCACTCCCCTGCTCCCCCCAGGCGCCGGTCCAGCAGCGCCAGCACCAGAGGCGTGGGCAGAATGAGCAAGGGGGTGGGCGGAAGCGGGTTTGCCGGGCGGCTGGCAGCCCTCCAGCCGCTTGCGGTCGTGGCCATTGCTGCGCTGGTCGTAAAAGGTTTCTCGCCCATCTGGCTGTTGACCGGTGCGGGGGCTGTCACCGGCAACACCCCCACGGATAACGGCGGCAGGTCCTGAACCAGCTCACTGATACGCAGGGTGCGAGCCGACTGCCACTCTACTCGAGCGCGCAGGCGCAACCCGTTCAAGAGTTCGGCCTGCCAGCGCTGGGCGATCGACCTCGCGGTGCGGGCGGTCTCTGTTTTCATGTGCCGGCACTTCCTCTCGGCGTCGATGGGTTGGGCTCGTTATGAGACTCACTTTGACTGAGAATCACGAGATCCACGCGGCGATTCCGGGCCCGTCCCTCGGGGGTCGCGTTGCTGGCAATCGGCCGCAGTTCCCCATACCCGGCAGCCGAAAGCCGATGCTCGTCTATCCCCTGCTCCGCCAAGAAGCGGACCACCATGGACGCCCGGGCGGTGGAAAGCTCCCAGTTGGTCGGAAAGCGGGAGGTCCGTATGGGCAGGTTGTCGGTATGCCCCTCGGCTCGAATCGGGTTGTCGATTCGCCGCAGAATCGGGACCACCTGCTTGAGTACCTCTTGAGCTTCGGGCCGCAAATCGGCCTGGCCGACGTCAAAGAGAGCCTGATCCGAAAAACGCACAACGATCCCCCGTTCTTCCTGCACGACAGAGATCCCGCTTTGGCCGGGCGGCGGGAGCACGGCCTGAAGCTGGGCCATCACTTGCTGCAATTGCTGGCGTTCCTGTTGCGCCTTCATCAGCCAGGGAGACATAGCTATCCCGCCGGACCCCAAACGCTGACCAGGGGGTACCCCCAGTGCTCCCTGGACAGAGCTGATTACGTTCATGAACCGTTGCTGGTCGATATTGGCAAACGCGAACAATGCCACGAAGAGCGTCAGCATCAAGCTGATCAGGTCGGCGTACGTAGTCAACCAGACGTCGGCGTCACTCGCATCGGAACCCTCGACTGGACGACGCGGAATCGGAATGCGAGCCCGGCGGGGGGGAGCGGACTCCCTGGACAAGGATTCGGCGCGCCTGGTTCTAGTTGTGGGTGCCACCGCTGCTCACCGCCTCTCGCACGGTCTGGGATGCCGGTCCCGGAGCAGGCGCAGTTCCGACTTCAGCGGCTGGATACCAGCTGCGCCGCCAGCCTTCCCGGGAGGGCGCGTAGCCCAGCAATCGCTGCCGGATCAGGCGTGGATTCTCCCCTGCCTGCAAGGCCAGAATTCCTGTCATCACCGCCTGGCGGTACTGGACCTCCGCTTCTGTACGTGCCTTGAGTCTCCCGGAGGCCTGTTGGAAGAGAAAGTAGCCGACGATCGCCCCATAAAACGTGGTGATCAACGCCAAAGCCATATCCGGACCGATATGGGTTGGATCGGATAGCTTGCGCAGCATCTTGATCAGCCCAACCAATGTGCCGAGCATGCCGAATTCCGGCGCTAGCCGGGTCATCGCATCAAAGACAGCCCGTCCAGCGGCATGCCGCTCCTGGAGATGCTGGATGTCTTGATCCAGGATCTCGGCCACCTGTTCGGGCTCCACTCCGTCCACTACCAGCTCAATGGCCTTGCGCAGGAAGGGGTCGGATTCCTCCGCAGCGTCGTCCTCCAGGCTGAGCAATCCTTCCCGCCGGGCCTTTTCGGCCAGGCGGACCATGCGTTCCTGCACGGCGGTCGCGTCGTAGGGAAAGCGGCGGAAGACCATGAGAAACAGCCGGGGAACCTTGCGGATTTCCCTGAACGGCGAGTGGATCAAGGTGCCTCCAATCGCCCCGCCTAACACCATGACCGCCGAAGGCCAATCCAGGAACGAACGGACATCCGGACCAAAGCCGATGGCTACGGCGACCAGGGCTAGCCCCCCCAGAAATCCCAGTATCGCGCTCCACTCCACGACGATCCCCCCAAACTGCATCGGTTCCCCGGCACTGCTAACAGCCCGCTTCCGACCCGGCTGCCGCCTTCCCCACGCTCAGGTCGACTCCGGCATCTTGGGTGCGCCCCGCCGGCGTGAGGCCACTCAACCTTTCTCCTCCCCTGGTGGATCACTCGGAGGAGCGGCCTCCGATCCGACTTCATCAGCCGTTCCGGTCGTGGCAGGGGGAGTCCCCGGCGGGAGCAGCCCCAGGGGAGTGCGATGCACCCGCTGCTGGTAGCGAACCACCCGGTCCACGATCTCCCGCACCGCCTCCCGTACGACCAGTCGACGACCGGTGGACAGAGTGATCACGGTATCTGGTACCGCCTCCACGGTCTCGATGAGATCGGCATTCACCATGATGGTGACGCCGTCCAGCCGTGTTGCTTCGATCATCGCACTCCCCTTCCCGCTGCTACGAATCGGTTAGCCGGCCGCTACCGGATCAGGTTGACGACTTCCTGCAATATCTGATCCGAGGTGGTAACGGTCTTCGTATTCGCCTGGAATCCCCGTTGAGCCACGATCATATTGGAGAACTCCTCAGTCAGGTCCACGTTAGACATCTCCAGCGTGCTGGAGAGAATCTGACCCCGGTTGCCACTGGCGGCCTGTCCATACTGAACCGGTCCCGAGTTGAGCGTCGTCCGATACAAGGAGCTGCCTTCCCGGCTCAACCCCGCCGGGTTGACGACCGTTGCCAGCGCCAGCTGGCCCAGCTCGTGCAGGCGACCGTCGGTGTAATGGCCGATCACCCGGCCATCCGCCTCCACGGAGACGTCCTCGAGTTCGGCGCCGGCATATCCATCCTGGCTCTCTGCTACCGCACTGGTCGGCTGCCCCCGCATGGTTAAACGGCTGAGGTCTAGTTTGAAATTGAGGGGGTCAGCTCCGCCGCCGACGGCATAGCCAATCTCCACGGGGGTTGCAGGCGAGGAGATCTTTCCAGTTGTATCAAAGGTAACTTCCACCGGGCTGGAGAGAACATTCGTCCCGTCCAGCGACAGCTGCATCTCCCAGAGCCGGTTATCCGGATCCTTCATTGTGAACTGGAGCAGAGCGGAATGGCTCTTTCCCAGAGAATCGTAGATCGTGACGGGAACCCCGACCGTTTGGTCCTTCGGCAACCGTGCGTCCAGGTTGCCGGAGTAGACGATGTTGCTGGTTGCCCGCGGGGCTTGCGAGCTCTGGTCGATTTTCAGGACCGAAGGCGACACCGCGCGGTCGATCACACCATCTTTAGCCGCCCACCCCACCAAGCGCAGCCCCGAGCCCCGATGAACTAGATACCCACTGGCATCGAGCTGGAAGGAGCCGGTGCGGCACAGCAGTCTGGCCTCATTGGGGTCTTCCAGAACGAAAAAGCCTTCCCCCTGAATGGCCAGATCGGACGGATTACTGGTGGGCTGTAGCGGTCCCTGCTGCATCATCAGGTCGATGCCGCCCACCTTGACTCCCATTCCCACCTGACTTGGGTTGACCCCGCCCAGCGTATCCGTGGGCGCTTGTGCCTGCTTCAACGTTTGGCTGAGCAGATCGGCAAAGATCACACGACCCGCCTTGAACCCTGCCGTGTTGACATTGGCCACGTTATTGGCGATGACATCCAAATCGACCTGGTGCGCCTTGAGGCCGGAAAGGCCGGAATACAATGAACGCAGCATCGCTTCTCCTCCTTCTTTCTTCCCTCTCGTGAGGGCTCGTTCATCGCTGAGCCAGTCACCACCTGGACATACGGCCCGGCGATCCGGTAACGTTCACCAGGTCGGCGAAGCTGGGTGGCTTCGCTCTTTCCACCACCCGGGCTTCCGCGGCATCCGCCACCACCCTTGGTTGACGACTCCATGCCTGCGGTCCAGCCACTTCCCTGCTCAGGGAGACTTCGTCACCCTGGTGCATACCGTTGCGGTGCTCCAACGCCCCCGACGTCAACCCGTCAACGGGCGATCACCGCCGAATCAATCTGGGTGAACACGTTGTCCACCCGCCGCGCTCCCGACATCGCCGTAATCACCGTGCGATGAGGGACGCTGACGATGAAGGCAAGGTCGTCGAGCAACACCAGCGTCTCTCGTCCGCCCTTGCGAGCCACCTGTTCCACCGCCGCCGCCAACCGCTGCTCCTGGGCCGCTCCCCAGCGGATCTCCCCGGACTGCAGCCGCTGCTGGGCGTGGGCTGACCATTTTAGCTGTACGGCAGCGGGTGGGGGTGAGGAGTAGGAGACCCCGGCCGAACGCGCCGCGATCTCGCGCTCCAGCAGTTGATCAAAGGAGGCAGGGGATGACGTCCCAGCCGTACGGGCACGAGAGGTCTGCTCCCGTTGCTCCTGACCCACGACCCCTGCCAGCTGTCCGGGCCTTGCCGCAGGCCCCAGCCCCAACCGATCGGCCGAATCCATCTTCACCCTCCTTTCTGTTACAACACTGCCAACGCGGTCACCGGATCCCGGCGTACCTTGAGCCGGACCTCCTCACGAGAGCGTCCGTGTGACCGTTTCGACTCCGTACGGTTTACCGGCAATCACAACTTCCGGGCCGTCCTGCCCCCAATTGACAGCCTCCACCGTTCCTTGTACCGCCTGCCCATCGGACGCCCGTACCTCAACCCGTTTCCCCAGCAAAGACAGGGCAAATTGCCGGCTTTGGGCCTCCTGGAGTTGCTGGCCCAGTTGTGCCAGGTTCCTGGCTACATTGGTTGTTTGTTCCAGCGCCGAGAACTGTGCCATCTGCGCCAGGAACGCACGGTCATCCAGAGGATTGGTGGGGTCCTGGTATTGAATCTGGATCAGCAGCAGGCGCAGGAAGTCATCCTTGCCCAGCGTGGCCGGGTCGATCGTTCCCACCGGCGTTTCATTCGGGGTACTGCCTCCGCCGGACGGTCGAACTGTGGACATCAGGCCGGCTGCAGACAGGCTGCTGGCCGTCACCCGGGCCTGGCTCGTGTCGACAGCATAAGGTGCCAGTGGCTGGCTTCCCGCCGCACCCCGTAGCGCCCAGTCCAAGAGTCCCGGGCCATACCCCAAGGATCCCAGTAGTTGAAGACCGACGTTGTTCGTCATCTTCTCTCCCCCTTTCGTCGCCTCACGCTAGCAGATTGAGCCCGGTTCCTGGCGTAATCCGGCGTCTAGCAGCCCGGGCTGTGCCAGGGCGGGCCGTTGGCAGGATCACTACCGCCGGCTCAGCAGGCGTTCCACCGGGCCATGGGTTTTGTCCCCGTTGAGCGAATTGACCCATGTTCATGCCGGGCTGGCCCAGGCTGCTGCCGTCGCTCCCTCCAGGCCCTGTCGGACTCTGGCTGTTAAACCCGCTGGTGGCAAACCCGCTCTCTGCCAGAGGTCGGATGGTGATGTCCTGTACACGCAACCCGCTCAGATCCAGGCGCTCCTGCAGCTCCAGCCGGTGCTGTTGCAGTACCCGGCGGGTCAGTGGCTCATCACTGGCCAGCTGGACCGAGAGTTCACCGTGCCGGCTCCGTACATCCACCTGCACCGGTCCAAGCTCCGCCGGCATGACTCCCACCTGAAGCCGGTGTACCGCTCCGTTGGCTGGGGCAGGCCATGGGGCCGACCCTGTTAACGAAGAGGAGCTGGTGTACCGCGGGCCATCCGTGCCCGCTGTAGTGCCGGTCGTCCCATTCCCGGCGGTGTTCGGTACGGACGCCGGCAGCCAGGCCGACCTCCCGTCTGCGACGGAGGAGGAATGGACGGCGGGACCGGGCGGTTCCGAAGAATCCGTAACCTGTGCCCGGGCCCGCACCGCTCCTGCGTTCTGCTGCTCGGATCCAGGCTCGTCGCCAACCAGGGCAGGCGGGGCCTCACTGACGCCAAGCGGATGCAGACCGGCTCCCCTTCGTTCACCCGCGTGAACCGGGGGCGGGACGTCATTCGCAGGCGTCGCTGCGGCTGCCGGGGCCGCCGTCTCCCGCGGCTCGCCGGCGTCCGCCGCATTCTCTTGCTCCTTCGTGGAACCGCTGGCGGGTGGAGAGGCGGCCGAACGAGTGCCCAGCCTGACGGACTCCGGCCGCGCCGCTGACGCCGGCTCTGGCGCAGTCGCCACGTCCAGGGCCGGGCCTCCCGATCCCTGTGCGTGAGCCTGCTGGGCCAGTTCAGATGCAGCTTCTGTAGAATCCTGCGGGAGGGCTGACGCCGGGGGTTCAGCGTCCCGGGTTAGCCCTGGCAATGAAGGGCAAGGTTCTTGGGGAGCGGTGGACGTAACCCAGGCGGGTTCGCCACGGGATAGCCCCTGACTGCTCCGCCCTGCCAGGCTCTCACCCGCAGTGGCCGGGATCAGCGAGGTGCCCCGTGAAGCAGACGTCCCGACCCGAGACGGTTTGGCGGCGTCAGCCTTTGCCCGCGTACCCGTCTCGACCGCCTTGGCCAACTGCGGGTCGCCTCCTTCAGTGTCTAGAGAAGTAAGGCGTGCGGGCAGTCGCAGACTCCCGGCGTTTCCGGCGGGAACAGTCTCTGCCGGCCAGAGCAGTCTCTGGACCCCGCTAACCCAGCTGGCAGGAGTCGACTCCACCTCAACCTGAGCCGGGATGATCGGATCTGCTTCCAGCGAGCCTCGAACCATGTTGATCGGACGCGCTCGCTCTCCAGCTGTAGTGATGGGATCAGGCGGGCCCTGAACCAGGTGCTGGGTTGCGCTCTGAACCTTCGCCGGGTCACTGCCCTGTGCCAAGCCCTGCGGCCCGTTCCCTGGTCCTGGTGAACCCGCTAGCCCCCGCTCCAGCTGCAGAGCCACTACCGGCGGTTGCACCGGCAGGTGCATGCCAAAGCCGCCTACTGCCGCCGGCACGCTCATTTGTGCCGGCTCCCCGGCCAAGGTGCCTGCCATCCCCACCACGTCCACCGTAGCCGACGCGGGCACCGTTCTGCCTGCCGAGATCTGGCCCGCTCCCAACGCCAGCCTGGCCGATGGTGCGTCAGAGAGCGTCCGGGCCGGCAACGGGCTCCCAGGAGTCGCTCCTGGTTTAACCGGCGAGGCTGCCGGCGGCAGTCTCTGCGATGTTTCTGTAGCCAGCGGGACAACAGCGGGCGTCGAAGATCCTTGGTCACGCGCAGGGGCTGTCGGCAAACCGTTCACCCCTAGGTGCGCCCACTGTTCGACACCCATTGTCTTCGACCAGACGGGAGCGGCCAGGCCTGTGACAAGGCGGGAGGGAAAACTCATTTCGCCAGCGCCCAGAGACGAACCAATCCCGCTAACGGATGACAGGACAGGCAGACTGGCGTTTTCCTTCAGCTCAGCGGGCGGGCGATTCCCCCCGCCAACCAGCCGATTTGGCTGGGGTTGGGCGGGTTGAACCAGGCCGGCAGCCGCGATCGCGACCGCTGCCGCCAGCAGCGGTTCGGCAGCTCCTCCGGTCACTCCAGGTCGAGGTGGGGTAGAGGCGGAAGCCGCCGGAGCGTCATCGGGCAGTGCCGATTCCGCGGACGCAGGCAGCTCCCTAGCGCACTCCGTACCTGCCGGCGCGGGCTCCTTCACTGTCGGGTAGCCCTTGCCATGCTGGGCCAGGATCTCGCGGGTAACCCCGGACCCTGTGCCAGCCTGGCTGGATGCGGACGCTTGAGCCCGGCTCAGGCAGGAGGCGAAACCCTCCTTTTCCACGTCTTCCACGCCCCCTGTGAGGTGCACCGCTTGGCCCGTAGACGAGTTGGGCGTGCCCACCGGCGCGGTCCAGCTCGCGGCGGAGCTAGCCACCTCCTGAGGAGTGCCAGCCGGGGCAGGAGAAGAGGAAGAAGCACTTGCTGTGAACACTTTGATGTCACCTCCTTTCCGCTGAGCAATTGGAACCTTTATCGATACACTTCGTCCCTTATGGGGCGAAGACGGAACCGCCAGAGGTTGGGACGGCGTCCGGGCCACCAGAAGCACGGGTAGCGGTACCGGGTGTACCGCTCGGGCTCGCAGCCGTACCTGTGGCTGCAGGCCGACTCGCCAGCAATTGCAGGAGGCGAGCGGCTTTCAAGGGATGCAGCTTGGCGACGGCAGCGGCCGCCTGATCGGCTGGCAACTGGCCCAGGATCGCCACCGCCACGTCGGCCGGTTGCGTATCCAAAATGGCCGCCAGTTCGCTGGGGCGTAGCTGCCGGTAAATCCGCAGGGCTTGTTCGGACGCATTAGCCGCCTGTGCCGCTGCACCCAGTTGCTGGCGGGCCCTCGCGAGATCCGCCGCTTGCTGCTGAAGCTCGGCCTGTTGACGCTGTAACGCCTGCTGGGCCAGGGTGAGTTGCTGGCGATCTGCTTGCAGCTGCACTTTGGCCTGCTGGACCTGCTGTCGCTCCTGCTGAATCCCCTTCTCTGCTTCGGCCAGGCGTGCCGATTCCTGTAGTCCTAATTGGTAGGTCCGGATGGGGCCGCCGATCAAAGGTAGGTTGGCGAACCATTGGCCAGGGTGCAGCTGGTCGCGAGTCAGGTAGAGGCCGAGCGCAAACCCGCACAAGGCGACGCCCACCAGCCCCCACACCAGCCAGCGCTGCCGGCGGCGAGCCGGGGCAGGCCCTGCCGAAACGACCGGCTGCGGGCCCGGCACACCTTGTTTCAGCCCAGTTCTTGGTGTCGGTAATGCCATACCGTTGCCACCTCATCCAGCGTCTTGTGCTCCTGGGCCAGTTCGGCCTGTTGGTAAGCGAGCCATGCTTTCGTTCGCAACCTCTCCAGGGTGCGGCGGCGTTGGGCCGCGGCCACCACCTTTTGCCTGGCTTGGGCCACGCGGGCTGCCGCCTCGTTCACCCGTACGACCGCCTCTGCACACTCCTGGCGCAAACGATGTTGCCTTCGGGAGAATAAAGCTAGACTGGCGGGGTCGAGCCAGCCGTCCAGCCGGGCGCTCGCCTGGGCAAACCGTTCTTCCAGGTCAGACAGGGTAGTTTGCCGGCGGGTAAGCTCCCGACGAGCCGCTTGCCAGGCCTGGGTAACCCGGGCCAGGTGGAGCTGGCAAAGGCGTTCCTCTTGCTGGCGCAGGCGAAGCAGCCTCTGCAGGCGGAAGGCGAAAGCCATCTAGCGTCTCACCTCCTGCCGTATCTCGTCTCGCGCCGGCAGCGGGGGACGAACGAGAGCCTGAAGGCCCTGGCAGGTCTGCTCCCAGGTGGTGATCTCGTCTACGCCCTGCATCACGTACTTCAGAATCTCTGGCCGATGCTGTATGGCTTCATCGATGGCAGGATCGCTCCCCGCCTCGTACGCCCCGATGTCGATCAAATCTTCCGCGTCCCGATACGTGGCCAGCCAGCGCTTGACTTGGCGAGAGGCCTGCATATGCTCGCCGGTGACGACTTCGGGCATGACGCGAGAGATGCTGGCCAACACATCGACAGCCGGGTACTGCCCCCGTTCAGCCAGGGAACGGGAGAGCACGATGTGGCCGTCGAGAATACTACGAACCGCGTCGGCGATCGGTTCATTGAAGTCGTCCCCGTCCACCAGCACCGTGTAGATCCCGGTGATGGACCCACGTTCCGCCGTGCCAGCTCGCTCCAGCAGGCGCGGCAGCAAGGCAAACACAGAAGGCGGGTAGCCGCGCGTAGCGGGCGGTTCACCAGCAGCCAGGCCCACCTCCCGCTGAGCCATGGCGAAGCGGGTAACCGAGTCCATCATGAGGAGGACATGGAGTCCCTGATCGCGGAAGAACTCGGCGATCGCTGTGGCCACGAAAGCACCTTTCAGTCGAACCAGGGCCGGTTGATCGGAGGTGGCCACCACCACCACGGAGCGGGCCAGCCCTTCTGGACCCAGGTCACGCTCCAGGAAATCCCGCACTTCCCGCCCGCGCTCGCCAATCAGTGCTATGCAGGAGACATCGGCCTCTGTGTGACGGGCCATCATGCCCAGAAGGGTGGACTTGCCTACACCGCTACCTGCGAAAATGCCGATCCGTTGCCCCTTTCCGATGGTCAGCAGCCCGTCGATACTGCGGACTCCCACCGGCAGCGGCGAATGGATACGGGGACGACGTAACGGGTCGGGCGGCTCCCGGTAAAGTGGGTATGCCCCTGTCCCTGTGACGGGTCCTTTGCCATCCATGGGCTCTCCCAGGCCGGTAAGCACCCGGCCCAACAGCGAGGGGCCCACGGTCACCGTGAGGGGGCGGCGATGAGCGACCACAAGGCTTCCTGGACCAATGCCGGTCAGCTCCCCCAGGGGCATCAGCAGTACCCGGCGCTGCCGAAAGCCCACGACCTCCGCCAGAACCGGAGGCTGATTCACCCGGTGAATCGCGCACAACTCCCCCACCGTCACGTTGGGGCCTTCCGCTTCCACGGTCAGGCCGATAATTTGCGTGACCGAACCCTGCAGCGAGAAATCCTCAGCTCGCTGCACGGCGATCATCAGCCGTTGCCACGGAACCGCTGGGGGCACTACGGGTGTCACCGAGGGGCTCCCCTCGGTCGTCAACGCCGCTGTCGACGCTGCCGTCGGCGGTCGGCTCACCATTCATCACCTCCTGCACGGCATTTTGCACAAGCCCCAAGCGGGACTCTAGACGCCCGTCGATGATGCCCTGCTCGGTCTCGATCAGACAGCCTCCCTCGCCTACCTGCTCGTCGGCTACCACTCGCCACTGCCGTGTCCCCTGGCAGAGCCGCAGAAACTCGTCCCGATGGCTTTCGACCAGGGCCAGGTCCTTGACGTTGACGCGGACGGTAATCGTCTGGCTGGCCGGCCGGTACCGCAACAACGCTTCCCGCAGGGCCTGCACTGCCAGGCGGCCCGGCTCGGCCAGCGCGTCTCCGACGAGCTTGTGGGCGATGGCGAGGGCCAGGTGAACCAGCTCTTGCTGGCTGGAGCGGATGATCTCTTCCTGAAAACGAAGTGCTGCCTCACTGACCTTTTGGGCAGCCGCAAATAGATCGGCGAGCTCTCGCCGGACGGCCTCTTCACCCTGACGGCGTCCTTCAGCCTCTCCCTTCTCCTGAGCCTGGCGACGGAGTTCTTCCGCCTCTTGCCGGGCAGACGCCAGGATGGCTTTTTTCTCCTCCTGGGCCTGCTGGCGGATCTGCTCTGCTTCTTCCTGGGCTTCGTTGAGCAAGCGGGCTGCCTGGAGTAGCCAGAGTGGGTCGGCCGGAAGGCTGCGGGCGTGGGAGCTGGCAGCCCAATGGGCCAGGGTCGTAGAGGGCACGTTCAGCCAGGGGGAGGCAGCGACGGTGTCGGGAGCGCGGTCGGCAGCGGTGGCTGTGGGATCAGACGATGCCGTTTTGGGTGTCCCCGGGCCCGGGTTGACGCCGGTCGCCTGTGATTCCGACGCCAGGGAAAAGGAGGATATGCGGATCGGTCCTGGCTCTTGCCAATCGTAGGCCGCTGCTTTGATCACGCCGTAGCCCCCCCTATGGGCTGGATGTGCAGCCGCTCCGGCCGTCCCCACAGGTCGTCCACTAGACGATGACCTCGTCTTCTCCGCCGGTTGCGACAACGATCTCACCTGCTTCCTCCAGCCGCCGCACCACAGCGACTACCTTTGCCTGCGCCTCTTCGACGTCGCGAACCCTGACCGGGCCCATGTACTGGATTTCTTCTTTGACCATCTCCACGGCTCGTTTAGACATGTTGCGGAAGATCGCTTGTGTCACCGGTTCAGCCGCACCTTTCAACGCCAGCGTCAAGTCTTTCATGTCCACCTCCCGCAAGATCCGCTGGATGGTCCGGTTGTCCAGCTTAACCAGGTCATCGAAGACAAACAGACGCCGTTTGATCTCCTCGGCCAATTCAGGATGGCGAGCAGACAACGCATCCAGGATGCTTTTCTCGGTACTGCCGTCGACCTGGTTGAGGACGGCGGCGGCCGCCTCCACGCCCCCGGCCACAGCCAGTTCGGAGCTGTTGACCTCCGTGAAGCGCTGGCGCAGCGCCTCCTCCACTTCTTGCAGTACATCCGGGGAGGCCCGGTCCAGCGTGGCCAGGCGCAGTACGACTTCAGCCTGAACGTCCTCGGGGAGCATGGCCAGGACCTCTCCCGATTGCTCGGGCCGCAGGTAAGCCAGGACCAGGGCGATGGTTTGAGGATGCTCGTGAACCAAGAAAGTACCCAGCTGCTGAGGGTCAATCTGCCGGATGAACGAGAAGGGACGTCCCCCCACGCCGCCGGTAAGCCGCTCCAGTAGAGCAGCAGCACGCTCCGGCCCCAAGCTTTGCTCCAGTAGCTGCTGTACCGAAGTCCAATCGCCGAGCAGGGTGCCAGCATGGCTCTGATACAACCGGAGAAACTCCTCGAGCACCTGCCGGCTTTCGCCCGGAGTGACCTCTCCCAACCCGGCGACCTCCTGGGTCAGCAGTTCTACGTCATCTTCCCTCAACTTGGGCAGGATGGTGCTGCCAGCTTCGGGGCCGATCATCAGAAGGACCACCGCCGCCTTGCGACGGGGTGTGTGCGGGCGAATCCGGGTGCGCCAGCGTGGACTTGGCATCAGGACGCTCCTCCTTTAGGATGAGGCCGGCCTCCACCGGACATTTCATCTTCAGAGAGCCAGACCTGCAAAGTCCGGATGAACCCCTCCGGGTCTTCTTGGGCCAGGCGAGTCACGACCTTTTGCAATTGCCGTCGAACTGTCTCTTCGTCTCCTAGAACCACCGGATTCTCATCGGTGACCCCCTCCGGAGGAAGAACCTGGGCCGGTTCAGCTTTACCAGTCACTCCCTCCTCCGCCCTCTCCGCCCCTACTTGCGGCATCTCCTGTTTCACCAACTCGCTCGAGGCCTGCGCCAGTTCTTGGCCGAAGGAAACCGCCCGCCGCTGCCGGACATCCCGAATGAGCAGGCCCATCGTCAGCAGGACTCCCAGCAAGGTGGCAGCCAATGCCACCCACCACCAGATGGAGGGCCGGCCCGACGGAACCGCCGTCGGTTGGGGCTGAACCGTGCGGTTAAAGAAAGGTACAGAGACGACCGTTAACTGATCGCCGCGCGTACGGTCGATGCCGGCGGCCGAGGCTACGGCCGCCTCCAGCTGCGGCTGCAGCGTAGGAGGGATATCCTGGTTCACCAAAACGGCGACGGACAGGCGGCGGATCGTACCCGGGGCGGGAGAGAAATAGGACTCGGTCCGGTTCACCTCGTAATTGCGAATGCTGCTGCTTTTCGTGCTGCTGGTCGTACCAGCAGGGCTGGCGGCCAGGGCAGCGTATCCCGGCACGTTGCTGGCGATGCCAGGCACCCCTGCCATCGGGTTGGTGCTGTCAGTACTGGTACTGGATTCGTCCTGCAGTTGTTCGCTGCGGAGGACGCCCCGATCGCTGCCGCTGACGGGCGCAAACTGCTCGGCCCGCTGCTCACGCAGGTCGAAGTCGAGGGTGGCGCTGACCCGGACGACCGTTTGACCCAGGCCGAAGGCCTGTTCCAACATGGTGCGGATGCGCTGTTCGAGTTCGCTTTCCACCTGACGGGTGAGTTCGTAGCGTTGAGCGGCCGCATTGGTCGAGACGGGTGAAAGAGCCGAATCCAGCTGGTCGGTGAGCACCTGGCCGGCCTGATCCACCACCACGACGTCAGACTCCTTAAGTCCGGGCACACTGCGTGAAACCAGGGTGGTGATGGCTCGCACTTGTTCCGGAGCCAGCGTGTGGCCGGGGGTCAAGCGTACGAAGACGGACGCCGAGGGAGAAGGAGTGCTGCGGACGAAAACGGAAGGCTCCGGGATGACCAGGTGTACCCGAGCTTCTTCCACTCCGTCCAGTTTCTCGATGGTCCGGGTCAGCTCCCCTTGCAGCGCCCAGTTGTAGCGGGCCCGGCGTTCAAAGTCGGTGAGCCCCAGGTTGGACTGGTTGAGCAACTCGAAACCGACCACGCTATCGCCCGGTAGCCCAGCGCCAGCGATTTGCAGCCGCAGGTCGTAGACTTGCTTGTCCGGCACCAAAATGGCAGTGCCGCCTTCGGCCAGTTGATAAGGAACTTTCTTTTCCTGCAAGAAGGAGACGATTTGGGCGGCCTCTGACGTCTGCAAGCCGGTGAACAGCGGCGCATAGTGCGGTTTGAGCCAGTGAGGCAGCATCAGTGGCATCGCCAGAATCAGGAGCAAGCCTATCCCCAGACCCGCGCGGCCCAGGCGGGGCAGGCGATGCCAGAGCCCCTCAACCTGTTGCCAGCCTTGTTTTGCCGCCTTCCGTACCTCCAACCTGCTACCCTCCGTAGGTCGCCCATTATTTCGTCATGTCCACTACTGCCAGGGGATTTCAGAGACCGACTCCCACTGAACTCTGCCTGCACCCCGTTCGTCTGAGGGGTGAAATCGAACTTACCGGGGCTAGACCGGCATCCGCATGACTTCCTGGTAGGCTTCGAGGGCCCGGTTACGCACCGTTACGACAAGGGAAAGAAGCAGCGAAGCCTGTTGCGTCGCGTTTACGGCCGTCGCCAGATCGGGTCCTTGAATCCGCCCGCTGGCTACCGCTATGGCCATTTGATCCGCCTGTTGCTGACTGGCCCGCACCTGATTCCAGGCCCGGTCCAGGAGCTGCCCAAATGAGGAGATCGAAGGGACAGTGGCACCAGGCGATTCAAAAGCAGGACTCGGTACAACGTCATCCTCCATCAGTTGGCCCGGGGCCAGGCGATGGAGAGCAGTCGACCACGCCGCACTCAACACCGACAACTCCTCCTCTCGTCCATGTTACGTTCCTCTGGGAGGATACTGTCGCTGCCTCCGGTACCCGGATCACGCCCGTAGCAGATCCAGGGTACGTGCAGCCAGCTGCTTAGTGCTCTGGAAGATCGCCAGGTTCGCTTCGTACGCCCGGCTGGCGGCGATCATATCCACCATCTCGCTGGCCGGGTTGATGTTGGGATACGCCACATACCCGTTGACATCCGCATCGGGATGACCCGGTTGGTAGACGAGGCGAAACGGGGCCGGATCCGTCACGATAGCCGCTACCTGTACCCCTCCCAGGGCGGGGTGGCCAGGTGCGAGTGTGCCGCTACTGCCCGTACTGTTTGCCAGATCGACGGGGAACGTCGGCGGTTGAGCCGCGAAGACGACCTCCCGCCGGCGAAAGGGTCCGCCCGTCGCGGTACGGGTCGTCTCTACATTGGCCAGGTTGGTGGCGATCACGTCCAACCGCAAGCGCTCAGCGGTGAGACCCGAGGCGCTGATCGCCAACGCATCAAACAATCCCACGATTCTCACCTCCACTCTCTCCGCGTTTGGGGGGGCCGGCCGGCCGGACAGGGGAGGCAACCGTCTCCCTGGTCGCCGTTAGCGCCCCGTCCCCAGGGCAGTCCGGAACATACCGTATCGGCTGGCCAGCAACGAGGTGACGCTCTGGTACCACAGATTCGTCTCGGCCACCAGCACCAGTTCCCGCTCGAGATCCACGTTGTTCCCATCGTTGCGGACGGCAGTCCGCGTATCCCGTACCAGGCGGCCGGCCGGCGCAGCTTCGACTCCCTCCGCCGTCGCCGGGGTGCCGTCCAGATGGCGCGGGTGGGTACGGGCCAGCATCAGGTGAAACGGACCGGGCGCAGCGGAGGACGGATCGCCTGGCTGCCCCGCCAACTCCACCTCCGGAATGGACCAGGCGACATCTTGCCGTTTGTACCCGGGGGTTTCTACATTGGCCAGGTTTTGCGCCAGCACCCCCTGCCTCCACCAAAGCTCGCTCATGGTGAACTGCAACAGCGAGTTGGCCGCCGTGAACGAGTCGCTCACCGGGCTCACCTCCTTTCCGATCCGGGGGCTCAACCCTCCGGCTGTGAGCGGCAGGACGGTGTATTCCTTTCGGGCAATGACGGGCCCTGGCTGATAGGACATAACAAAATGCACCCAAGCCGACGCGGCGGCCTGAGTGCAGTCCACGCGTACGGCCCTTGGCAACCCGGCTACCCTGGTAGCATCACGACCGCGGTAGGAAAGGTCGTGCCCGATCTCTTGCTACTGTAGGCCCGTGGCTTTGCGTCCCCGCCTTTCGGCAGGTTTGCCCTGAGACAATTGCCGCCCAGTTTGTGAAGTTATGAGCCTTCCCGTCTCCTGGGAATAACCCCCTCCTCGTTCGATCGAATCAATTCGTCTCGTTACGCAAGATTCCTGCTGTCATACCGAAAAATCTCGAGCGGTAATTCAAAGAATGTAGCGACTCAGCTCCTGATCGGCGAGCAGCGGCTCCAGCCGTTCGGCGACGAAGGCCCGATCCACCCGGACGAGGCCGGCCGCCTCGGGGGCACGAAACGAGACATCTTCGAGGAGTTTCTCCATGATGGTATAGAGCCGGCGGGCGCCGATATCTTCAGTCTGCCGATTGGCCTGGTCCGCCGCCTGGGCGATCGCCTCGATGCCATCTGGGGTAAACTCCAGCTGGACACCGTCCACGGCCAGTAAGGCCTGGTACTGCCGGGTAAGGGCGTTTTCCGGTTCGGTCAAAATCCGCTGGAGATCTTGCCTGGTAAGGCTTTGCAGCTCGACCCGGATGGGGAAGCGGCCTTGCAGCTCCGGGATTAGATCCGAGGGAGAGGAGACATGAAAAGCGCCCGCCGCAATGAACAGGATGTGCTGCGTGCGAACGGGCCCGTATTTCGTTAGCACCGTCGTCCCCTCTACGATGGGGAGCAGGTCCCGTTGCACGCCTTCGCGCGACACATCAGGACCTTGCCCCCTTTCTCGACCGGCCACTTTGTCGATCTCGTCGATGAAAACGATCCCCGCTTGCTCTACCCTCTGCACGGCGGCCTGGGAAACTTCGTCCATGTTGATCAGCTTTTCGGCTTCCTCCCGGGCGAGCAGACGCCGCGCTTCCCGCACCGTCACCCGGCGACGCTGACGCCGGGGCGGGAGTATACCCGAGAACAAGTCCTGCAAATTGACCCCGAGTTCCTCCATGTTATTGCCACTATACAATTGAAGAAATGGAGGAGTGTTATCCGTAAGTTCGATCTCAACTACCTGGTCCTCCAATTCTCCCCGCCGCAACTGCTCGAGGACGGCCTGCCGGCGAGCCCACGCCTGGCTGGGATCGGCTTCGCCGCCTTCCGCCGTGGGGCTGCCGACCGGGTTCGGTCCCCCCGCCCAGCCAAATAGGGCTGCCAGCGGGTTGGGGGCGGAGGTGCGACCGGGAGGCGGCGTCAATGCATTCAACAGGCGGCTTTCCACTGCTCCCGCCGTCTTGCTTTCTACATCAGCCAAGCGGCGCTCCCGCTCTTGTTGCACGGCGATCTCTACCAGGTCCCGGATCATCGCCTCCACGTCGCGACCGACATAGCCCACTTCGGTGAATTTCGTCGCTTCCACTTTGATGAAGGGAGCATCGGCCAGCTTGGCGAGGCGGCGGGCGATCTCCGTTTTGCCAACGCCGGTAGGCCCGATCATCAGGATGTTTTTCGGCAAGACCTCCTCTCGCCACTGTTCCTGCAACCGTTGACGGCGGACACGGTTCCGCAGAGCAATGGCGACTGCTCGTTTGGCTGCGGCCTGACCCACGATGAAACGGTCCAGCTCGGCTACGATTTGCGTCGGCGTTCGGGAGACGGGTTCTGCCATGGCCATCCGTCACACCTCTTCCACGATGATCTGGTCATTCGTGTACACGCACAAGCTTGCTGCGATGCGTAGCGACTCCTCTGCGATATCCCGTGCCGACAACGAAGTGCGGCGCAGCAACGCACGGGCAGCAGCCAGGGCATATGGCCCGCCGGAACCGATGGCAACGATACCGTCGTCGGGTTCAATGATTTCGCCACTGCCCGAGAGCAAGAACAGGTGCTCGGAGTCCATGGCGACCAGCAGTGCGTCCAGCCGGCGCAAGGCCCGATCGGTCCTCCACTCTTTGGCCAGCTCGATACAGGCACGGGGTAACTGACCGTGCTGTTCACCGAGATACCGTTCGAGCCGCTCCAGCAGTGTGAAGGCGTCCGCCACGGCGCCCGCAAAACCGGCGACGACCTGCCCCTGATAGATGCGGCGCACCTTGCGGGCGGTTGCCTTGATGATCAAATGATCACCTTCCGTGACCTGGCCGTCGCCGGCGACAGCGCCTCGCCCCTCTCGCCGGACGGCCACCACGGTCGTGCCTCGCCACTGGGCCCCATCCGCCATCCGTATTCACTTCCTCTCTGCTCGTGCCGCTTTTACCAGCCGGAACCGCCGCTGGCCGGGAACGCCGGCCCCGTCGCTCGCTCGTCCCGGACGCGCCCAGGCGCGAGGGTGCGCCCGCCGGTACACTCGCTCCAGTTGAGCGCGGGAGACGTGGGTGTAAATCTGGGTCGTCGCCAGGCTCGCATGTCCCAGCATCTCCTGAACCGCCCTCAGGTCCGCCCCGCCGTCCAGCAGATGCGTGGCAAAGGAGTGGCGGAGGGTGTGAGGGGTGACCCGGCCGACGCCCACCATCCCCACCAATCCTGCCTGCCGTACGCGGGTGCGGACGATCTGCTCGACCCGGCGCGTGGTGAGGGCGTGCCCTCGCCGGTTGACAAACAGAAAGTCCTCGCCTGCCGGGCGCGGGCAACGGTTCCCTACCAGGTATGGCCGCCCACTTTTAAGGTAGCGTTCTACCGCCGCCAATGCCGGTTCACCCACGGGCACCAGGCGGGTTTTCTGGCCCTTTCCCACCACACGCAGCAGAGCCGCCTCCCGGTCCAGTTGCTTCAGGCGAATGGTGACCAACTCCCCCACCCGCAGGCCGGAAGAGTATAGCAGCTCCAGCATGGCCCGGTCCCGCAACGAGAGGGGATCAGTCGCCTGGATGGAGGCCAGCAGCTGCGCCACGGTTTGACCGGAGAGAACCCGCGGCAAGCGGTGTTCCCGGCGCGGATTGTGAACGGTCCGCGTGGCCGTGCTGCGCAGGCGGTGATGCTCTGCGAGGAAGCGGAAGTAGCTGCGGATGCTGGCCAGCCGACGCGCGACCGTACTGGCGGCCAGCCCGCGCTGGTACAAGAAGGCCAGGTAGTCGGGAAGCTCAGCCGGCAGGTCTACCTGGTCAGGAGAACTTCCCGCCTGCCTTCGACGCAGAAAGCCGGAAAAGTCAGCCAGATCGGCCCGGTAACCGGCGATGGTTCCCGGGGCGTAGCTGCGCGCCTGCAGGCTGGACAAAAAGGTGTCCAGCTCGGGCAAGAGCTGGCTGGCAGGAGAGCTACTCATCCGTGATTCTCCCCCTTCGGGCTGTTACGACATTCCCGCTGGCGAGCGTCCGCATCAACCGTGTGGTATCGCAGCCGCCTCTATTCCTGGGCCGGATGATGGTCGCCCACTGCTGCCGGGGCAGAAGTGGAACCGGGTTGGGACAGGGACGGCGTGGCTGTCGCCGGCACGGTTTCCGAGACGGGTGTCGTCGTCTGGCCGTTCGACCCTGGCCAGGGTTGCCGGAAGCCGCATTCGGGATCGCTGCAGGAGGCAGTCGCTGAACTCCGCCGGACCACCAGGAGCTGACCACAGCGAGGGCAACGCCCGACCGGTCGTTCCCAGGAGGTGAAGTCGCACTTCGGATAGCCGGAACAGCCGTAAAAGAGCCGGCCCTGGCGAGAGCGCCGCTCCACCAGGGGACGACCGCAGCGGGGACAGGCTACGCCAATTTCCTTTAATAAGGGCTTGGTGTTGCGGCACTCCGGATAGCCCGGGCAAGCCAAGAATTTGCCGAAGCGCCCGTGCTTGATCACCATGTGCCGCCCGCAGTTTTCACAGATCACATCCGTCTCTTCCGGCGTCAGCTCCACCGCGGCCACGAGTTGCTGGGCCTGCTGCAACCGTTGCGCGAACGGTTCGTAGAAACGTTCGACTACGTCCTGCCACTGCTGGGTTCCTTGCTCTACCTCATCCAACTGCTCTTCCATGTGGGCGGTAAAGCCGACGTCGACGATGTCCGGGAAGTACTGCGCCAAAAGGTTGACCACCACCCGGCCCAACTCCGTAGGATGAAAGCGCTTATCAATGAGCTCGACATAACCGCGGCTCTTGATCGTTTCGATAATCGGCGCATAGGTGCTGGGTCTCCCGATCCCCTTTTCCTCCAGGGCCTTGATCAGCGAGGCCTCGCTGTAGCGAGGGGGGGGCTGCGTAAAGTGCTGTTCGGGCTTCAGGCGCACCAGGACCAGAGGTTGCCCTTCCTCGAGGAGGGGCAGTGTCTTTTTCTCCTTGAACGAAGATGAGTCCGTCTCCGAAACCTCTGCCAGCTCCGCCGGCAGAGCCAGGGCATCAGCCTGGCTGCCCGCTTCCGAATCCGGGGAGTTACCGTCGCCCGTACTGGCCTGCTTCGTCGTATTCGTCGTATCGGTAGAAGTATGGTCCGCCTCTTCCCTGGTCTCTTCGTAGATGGCGGTAAACCCGGGGAACTTCTGTGTCATGCCAGTCGCCCGGAAGATACAGCCGTCTGCTGCGATATCGACGATCACCTGGTCATAAACCGCCGGACTCATCTGGCTGGCCACGAAACGTTCCCAGATCAGGCGGTAGAGGCGGTACTGATCCCGTTTCAGAAACTCCTTGACGTCCTCCGGTCGCCTGTGCAGTAAGGTCGGCCGAATCGCTTCGTGAGCTCCCTGGATACCCGGCCGGTTGCGGTAGTGGGGCGGGGTCGCCGGCCGGTACTCTCTTCCTAGCGTAGTAGAGATGAACTCTGCCGCCTCCGCCTGGGCCTCCGGAGCAATCCGGGTGGAGTCCGTGCGCATGTACGTGATCAGACCGACGGGCCCTCCTGAGCCGAGCTCCAGCCCTTCGTAGAGCTGCTGAGCCACGCTCATCGTCCGCCGCGCCGTGAAGCCCAGCCGCCGTGAAGCCTCCTGCTGCAGGGTACTGGTGGTGAACGGGGGTGCAGGGTAACGTCGGCGCTCCCGCCGAACCACCTTGGTCACAGTGAAAGCAGCGCCCTGCAACCGGTTCACCAGGGCCTTCGCTTCCTCTTCCTGATGGATGGTCACTTTCTTGCCATCCACCTCTAGCAGGGTAGCCTCAAACTGAGGGCCACGGGCCGCCGTCGCCAGCGCCGCGGTCAGCGACCAATACTCTTCGGGCTTGAATGCCTCGATCTCCTGCTCCCGGTCGACCACCAGGCGTACGGCGACCGACTGCACCCGGCCGGCGCTCAGCCCCGGACGTACTTTGGCCCACAACAGCGGGCTCAACTTGTAACCCACGAGCCGATCCAGCACCCGGCGGGCTTGTTGGGCGTCGATCAGGTGAAAATCGAGCGGGCGGGGCGATTGGAGTGCCGATTTGATGGCTCGAGGCGTGATCTCGTGGAATTCGATGCGGTTCGACTCATCCATGGGAAGGTTTAGCACCTGGGCTAGATGCCAGGAGATCGCTTCTCCCTCCCGATCCGGGTCTGTCGCCAGGTAGACCTTCTCCGCCTCATGGGCTGCCTGGCGCAGCTCGGCCAGGATCGGACCTTTCCCCCGGATGGTGATGTACTTCGGTTGGAACCGGTGCTCCACATCCACTCCAAACTGGCTGCGCGGCAGGTCGCGGACATGCCCCATGGAGGCTTTGACACGGTATCCTCGCCCCAGGACTTTGGCAATGGTTTTGGCTTTTGCGGGTGACTCGACGATGACGAGTTTGGGCACATCTACACCTTCTTTGTCCGGCCTGCGTCGCAGGTCCGTTTCATTATAATGATCGCCACTGATCGGCGCAAACATGGTCCGGTACCGCAACTCCACGCTACGCCCAACGGTACCTCCCGCCCTCCACTCGTATGACGACACCGCGCAGTTCCATTTCGACCAGGGCTCGCCGCAGACCGCCGCCAGCCGCACCACAGCGGGACAGGAGTTGGTCAAAGGTCAGCTCTTGCTCAATGAGAGCTTCATACACCGCCTGGGCTACCTGCGGAGAAACTCCTGGCAGATCAGGTGGGGGTGGTGCAGGAAGAGCCGGCCGAGCCGCCCCTCCTTCCCTGCTACCCGCCTGTTGCCTCCTCGCCGCTCGCACGGCAGGAGAGCCATGCCAGCGAAACAGGCGAGCAAGGTTTAGCTCTTGGATCACCTCTTCAGCGCTGGTGACGGCGGCAGCCCCCTCCCGGATCAGCCGGTTGCAGCCTTGGGAACCGATACGCCCCGGGTCTCCCGGGACCGCACACACATCCCGGTTCTGTTGGCAGGCAAAGGCGGCAGTTACCATGGCACCACTTTTGCTACCGGCTTCCACGACCACCGTACCCCACGCGAGCCCGCTGATGATCCGGTTGCGCGCTATGAAGTTAGGGCCGTAAGGCGGCGTCCCCAACGGATAGGGAGAGTAGAGACATCCGTGTCGTGCCAGTTCTTGCTGAAGCTGAGCGTGTTCAGGAGGATAGAACAGGTCCAACCCGCAGCCGAGGACGGCCAGGCTACGACCACCGGCCTTCAGGGCTGCGGCGTGCGCATGGCCATCGATTCCCAGAGCGAGTCCACTGACGACCACCACTCCCCTTTCCACCAGGCCGGCTGCAATCTGGCCAGCCAGGCGGCGCCCAGCTTCGCTGGCCCGGCGGGTGCCGACCACCGCCACCGCCAGAACATCTTCGGGTGCAGGCACACCGGCCCGGTAAAGAACGGGCGGCGGGTCGGCAATCTCCCGTAACAGCAAGGGGTACTCCGGATCCTGCCAGGTGAGAATCTCGACTCCCATCCGCTCGGCCCGTTCCAACTGGTCGTCGCCATGACAGCGGGAGCGGAGCCGGCAGACATGCGCGGCCAGCTGCTCCCCCAGGACCTCAGCCAGCTCCCCCAGGGGGGCCTGCCACGCGGCGGCGAGTGAGCCAAACACCTGTAGCAGCCGCCCGATCCGGCGAGCACCTATCTGAGGAATCTGGTTCCACTGGATCCAGCACAATCTCTCCTGCGGCTGCACAACCTCTGCTCCCTTCCCAGCCGCGGGAGAAGGCGCGGCGGCAACGCTCGTGGCGAAGACGAGAGGGGCTCGTCTGGCTCGGTGTCAGCAGCACGATCGGCTCAGGTGGAAGAGTGGCCATCATGATCTTCTCCCGGCCAGTGATTGAGGCTGTCCAGGATCTGACGGAGCTCTTCCTCCCACTGCGCCTGGTAGAGCGTGAGATGATCCTCCCGCACGAGCGAGCCAGTGTGGCAGTGGTTGCAGATGACGCCGTATACATCGCCATGGTTACCCCGCACCGTATGGGGAGTGTCGGTCTGGCACACTGGGCAGGTGAACATCCAGATTGCGCCGCGCTTGATTTCCATTGCGGGCCCTCTTTCCGTTGTCCAGCTTCCACCCTAGCTTCTCCCCCTGTCGCCCGCGGCTATTCGACTGTGTAATCGAGTCCCATCAATGGTATCATATGGTATAATTCGTGAGGGGGACGGAGATTCCTCCCAGCAACCGAAAGATCAGAGACGCATTCGTCCCGGTTGGCGGCGGCAAGGAGGTGCACCCATGGTTTGCCGATTGCTCGGAGGCATTGTTCTGGGGGTGGAGTGCCACTTCATCGATGTCCAGGTCGACCTGGGAGCAGGACTGCCTACCTTTGACGTCGTCGGCTTGCCCGGCATGGCCGTGCGGGAGAGCCGCAACCGGGTCCGTTCAGCCATTCAAAACAGCGGCTTTGCGTTTCCTCTAGAACGGCTGACCGTGAACCTGGCTCCAGCCGACCTGCCCAAGACTGGGGTCGCGTTGGACCTCCCCATCGCTCTGGGAATTCTGGCGGCGATCGGCGCCATACCGGCAGACTCGTTGTCCCATTGGGTGGCAGCGGGCGAGTTGGGACTGGACGGACGAATTCAGCCAGTGCCGGGGTTGCTTCCCATCGCGATCGCGGCCAGACAGGCCGGCTATCCGCTTCTGGCCGCCCGTTCCGGCTGGGGCGAGGTACAGGCGGTGAGCGGCTTGCAGCTGCTGCCCGCCGCCACCCTGGCCGAAGCGGCGCTCCTCCTTCGTCAAGGAGCTCGCGCTCGACCTGTAGAGGAATGGTTCCGCTCGGACGCCGGCCTGAGCCAGGGTCTCCCGGGTCGGGAGGAGGGGAGTTCCCTCCTCACTGATAGCACCGATTCGCTTACAACCCCTGCAGGAGACACCGGCCTGGACGTCGCTGACGTGCAAGGTTGCGAAGAGGCCAAGCGCGCCTTGCAGGTAGCCGTCGCAGGCGGCCACCATCTGCTTCTCATCGGCCCGCCGGGAAGCGGCAAGACCATGCTGGGGCGAAGAGCTGCCGGCTTACTACCCGCGCTGACACCGACGGAAGCCCTGGTGGTCAGCCAGGTGTACAGCGTGGCCGGCGCCCTACCCCACGGCTTATTGCAGCACCGGCCCTGGCGAGCTCCTCACCCGTCCTGCACCATGGCGGGGATGATCGGGGGCGGCTCGCCTTTGCGCCCGGGGGAGGTGAGTCTCGCTCACAGTGGCGTCCTTTTCTTGGATGAGCTGCCTCACTTTCGGCCGGAGGTACTGGAAGCTTTGCGAGTGCCGCTGGAGGAAGGGTTCACCCGGCTGGCCCGCTGGGGTCGTTCCCTCACCTTCCCCGCCGGGTTCACGCTGGTGGCGGCTATGAACCCCTGTCCTTGCGGGTACCTGGGAGATGCGACCCGGCCCTGCCGCTGTTCGGAGCGGCAGCGCCGGCAGTACCTGCGGGCCTTGTCAGGGCCGTTCCTGGATCGGATCGACCTGAAGATCGCGGTGACCCGCACCCTGCCAACGACGGCTGCGGCCAGCAACGCTGACGTCGCCGACATGGGCCGCTCGCTGGTCCCACCGGAGATGGAACCGGTGGTGACCAGCCAGACCATGAGGGCTCAGATCCATCTGGCCAGGCAACGGCAGTATGCCCGTCTGGGAATAGGCCGCTGCAACCGCTCGCTGCAGCCAGGAGAAGCTCATCTGCTGGGACTGAGTCCTGAGGCGGCTGACCTGCTTCACCGGGCTCGCGGGCACTACGGTCTCACCCGCCGCCAGGCCTTTCGCCGCCTGACCGTGGCCCGAACCATTGCAGACTTGCAGGACCATGAGAAGATCCAGGCAGAGGACGCTGCGGAGGCGGTGGAGCTTTGTGCAGGATGGCAGCCGGGTCCCGCCCCGGCTGCCGAGACGCAGGAAACGGTCTACGACACGGAGTAGAAAGCGCCGGCAAGCCACCGCCCTACGACGTTGACGCCAGCCGTGCCCACGGTCTGATCCGCGGCTTCGACCAGGTAGACATCAAACCGAACCGACACCCGGGCCGGGTCCAGGTTATGACGCCGAGCCTGCTCCTGCAAGTACGCCCGGGCCAGGCGGATCAGCCGTTGTTGCTTGCGGCGGTCCACCGCAGCCGCCGCCCCTCCCCAGCGTTGACTTCCACGGCGACACTTCACTTCTACCAAGACCAGTTGGGAGCCGTCCCAAACGACCAGGTCAAGTTCACCCCAGCGGCAACGCCAGTTGCGGTCCAACACCCGCCAACCCCGAGCCAGCGCCTCCTGGCAGGCCTGGTCTTCCGCCCACCGGCCGATCTGGCGGGCTGCCTGGCCTGCCGGGAGTGAGCTGGGCGGGGCGGACCCTGCGGCGAGGAATTCCCCTGATGTGCCAGGGCGAACCGTCTGATCAGGCGCGGGCATCCCTGGCCTCCGCGGTCGCCGGGGGAAGATCGCCCGCCGGCTCCTTCACGCCGTGGAAAGAACGCCGATGAATGGGCGAAGGCCCCAGGGCCGCCAAAGCTTTCCTATGGGCTGGCGTTGGGTAACCTTTGTTCTCTGCAAACCCATACCCCGGGTACCGTCGATCCATCTCCGCCATCAGCCGGTCCCGGTGCACTTTTGCCACGATGCTGGCCGCTGCGATGGAAAAACAGCAGCCATCCCCTCCGACGAGGCAATGGCTGGGACAGGGCAACACCGGGCTTTGCAGCCCATCGATGAGGCAATAATCGGGAGTCAATCCCAGCTGCGCCACCGCTTGCTGCATCGCCTGCAGGGTGGCTCGCAGAATATCGGTGCGATCGATCTCGTCTTGGTCTACGACGCCCACGCCGACGGCCAGGGCCCGGCGCTGGATGAGGGGGAACAGGAATTCGCGTTGCTGCGGGCTGAGGGTCTTGGAGTCCCGCACTCCGGGTATCCACACATTCGGCGGAAAGACCACCGCGGCGGCGACCACAGGGCCGGCCAATGGTCCCCGGCCCGCCTCGTCGATGCCGGCGACCAGCTGGTACCCCTCCTGGCGCAACATTTCCTCTTCCCTTGCCATAGCCTGCAGCCGGTGCCATTCCCGGGTGATTCGCTGGTAATCCTCATCCAGCTTTGCCGCCAACTGCTGCACTTCCGGACGCGGATCGGCGGCCAGTTCGTCCCATTCATCCTCCGTAGCCCCCAACTCCTGTACCCACTGACGGAGCGCAGCCAATGATTGCGTTTCCCCCACGAACGACCCCTCCTTGGATCCATGATATAATCCTTGCTCTTACCAAGAAGTGTTTCTAAGTCCCCATCGTTCCGATCCGCTCGGCGATATTTCGGCGACAATCGCCATATCCCTTTTCCTGCCAAGAACTCTTATAATTACCTAAAGTAGCATATTGTGTAAGTCGAGAGAAAACGTCGAACGACGGGCACTCAGTCAGCGCTGCTGGGCGCCGGGGGCATTTCCAGCGTCACTCTTCCCCACAGCCCCTGACGGAACTCTGTCAGGAGCTGCCGGGCGGCCCGGGCAGTATCCGGTCGTCCACCCGCCCGCAAGAGGCGGCGACCCACCGCGAGGGATTCCAACTGAGGGAGTGCTACTGCCTCAACTTGCTGGGTAGCAGGGACGTGCCATCGCTCCCGTACGAGCTGGCGCACCCTTTCTTGCTGCCAAAGCGTGTGCAGCAGCCAGGCGGCCACCTCTTCCTCCTCGTAACGCTCCGGAGGCAAGATCCCCAGGGCAGCCAATATGTAGAGGGATTTTGCAGAGCGAGGCGACGGTTCGAACACTCCCGGAGTGTCCAGCACAGCGATGTGGGGCGTCACCCGTACCCAGGTGGGGGCGGTGGTGACCCCCGGCCGGTTGGCCGTGGCCAGACGCCGCCGGCCCAGCCATTGATTGATGAGAAACGATTTCCCTACGTTGGGCAACCCGGTAACGACCAGTCGCACCAGGCGCGACGGCAGGGCATGGGTGAACTCCTCCAGGCGGTTCAAGAGAACGCGACGCTCCTGAGCATCCATCAGACATATCGCAACGACCTTTTCCCCCTGCTGCGTAAGAGCCCGCAGCCAGGCCTGGGTGACGAGGGGATCGGCCAGATCGCTCCGGGTCAATAGCAAAAACCGCGGTCGTCCGGCCACCAGTTGCGCCAGCCGCTGGTGGCGGGTGGTGAACGGTGCGCGCGCGTCCGCCACCTCGACGATGGCTTGAGCCTGTCTTAACCAGCGTGTGAAGGAAGTTTCTGGAATCCCTGTTTCCCTCCTTGTATCTGCTCAGTAAGGGCAGGCGTATGAAGCCACGCCATTCGGTTCAAAGGCCAAAAGATGAACAGAGCTCTTCCTACCAGGTAGCTGCGGGGGACGAACCCCACGTCCGGATAGCGGCTATCCTCGCTGTTATTTCGGTTATCTCCCAACACGAAGTAGCGGTCGGACGGTACGGTCACCTCGGGCCCCCAATCGCGATCCGGTTTGGCTTTGATATAGGTTTCCGTCAAAGGTACTCCGTTGACGTAGACGAGACCCCCCTGGATGTATACCCGGTCTCCTGGCACTCCAATGATACGCTTGATGAACCGGTGTGACGGGTCCAGCGGGTACTTAAACACAACGATCTCGCCCCGTTGCGGGTCCCGGAAGCGGTAGGTCATCTTGTCTACCAGGACCCGCTCGCTGTCATGCAAGGTTGGTTCCATCGAGCTTCCTTGGACAACGAACGCCTGGGCCACGAAGACGATAATGATGAACGCCAATACGACGGCGATGCCCAAAGCCTGGACATACTCCAGCCACTCCGCCCGACCCAAGCCAATCCCTCCCCGTGTAGCTGCCCTCGCTATTTGTGAGTCCCGCCAGCAGCTGAAATGCAGGAGAGAGGAACCTGCTGTGGCGCAGCTTCCTCTCCCTTCTGCTTCATTCCTTCTTCGCACTCGTCTCTTGCTCGCCAGCCGTATTTTGCCGCCGCTCGCCGATCCGGGCGGCCTTCCCCATCAAGCCTCGCAAGTAGTACAACTTGGCGCGTCGTACCCGACCTTGTCGCACCACTTCGATATGGTCGATAAGGGGAGAGTGCAGAGGAAAAACCCGCTCCACCCCTACACCCTGGGAGACCTTGCGGACCGTGAAGGTCTCGCGCAGACCCGTCCCGGAGCGGCCGATGACCACCCCTTCGAACACCTGGATGCGCTGACGGCCACCCTCACTGATCTGCCAGTACACCTTCACGGTGTCGCCCGGACGGAACCCGGCCCGGTCGGTCCGGAGCTGACCCTGTTCCACTGCCTGAATCAGGTCCATGCTCACTCACCTCCGTTCAGTTCTCATCTGCTGTCGAATCTGTCCCGCTGTCCGACTCCTCCCTCTGTACCTGCTCCCAGAGGCCAGCCCACTCCGGATCTACCTGCCAGGCTGGTGAGCGACGAAAGGCAGCCAAAAGCTCGGGCCGGCGCTGTAGGGTCCGGCGCAAGGCTGCCTGGCGTCGCCAAGCTCGAATGCGAGCCGCATTCCCATGCTTGAGAACCGCCGGCACACTCATCCCGGCATATACGGAAGGCCGCGTATACTGAGGATACTCCAGCAACCCCCAACGGAAGGATTCTTCCTCAGCGGCACCCTCCGGCAGCACACCAGGCTGCAGGCGGGCTACGCTGTCGATGAGGGCCAGGGCCGGAATCTCGCCGCCGGTGAGGACAAAATCCCCCAGCGAGATCTCATCGTCCGCCAGTACCTGTCGTACACGATCGTCGACCCCTTCGTAGTGTCCACAAAGCAGCACCAAGTGCTGCAGGCGACTGAGCTCCTCGACGACCGCCTGCGTTAAGGTTCGCCCCTGAGCGGCGAGAAGAATGATCCGGTCGGGGGCCAGCCCTTCCGCTTCCCGCGCCCGGCGGATTGCTCCTACGGCCCGAAAGAATGGCTCCGGGCGCATGACCATGCCGATGCCGCCCCCGTAGGGGACGTCATCCGTCAACCGATGGCGGCCCACCCCGTACTGGCGCACCCCCCACAATTCCACCCGGATGTAGCCTGCGGCACGGGCCCGCCCAATCATGCTCACGGACAGAGCCGGCTCCAGCATCTCGGGAAAGAGCGTGACCACGTCAATCGTGAACGGACGCATCGCCTTTGCCTCTTCCCGTCTCCGGATGCCCCGTCTCTGACTCCGGCATCATCCCGGGCAACAGTTGCACCCGCATCTGCCGCCCTTCGACATCGACCTCCCGGACGACCTGGCGGATGGCGGGCACCAGCAGTGCCCGGCCCGACCCGGGGTGGCGCACCAGATACACGTCGTTCCCTCCTGCAGCCAGGACCTCCTCCAACCGGCCCAGGTAATCTCCGTGCTCGCTCCAGACGTTCATGCCGATGAGCTGAAACAGGTAGAATTGACCCTCCGGTAAAGGCGGACACTGCTGCCTGGGGACCTGCAGGTACCGGCCACGCATTCGTTCCGCCTGGTCGCGACCGCTCACTCCGGCCAAACGGCCGACCCCTCGCTCGCCTTGCCAGCGCACAAGTTGGAAAAGAAGTTCGGAGGGCTGCCCTGGCAGAGGCGGATAGAGTCGGACAGTCTGGGGCTTCTCGAAGCGTTCCGGCATCCCGGTAAGCAGGGTCACCTTGACCTGCCCCCGCAACCCCTGCGGCGCGGTCACTTGAGCCACGTTGACCCATTCCGGCAAGGGTTCGGCCGGCGGCACCGCTTCCCCTCGGATAGGGATATCCGAAGCGAAGGCTGGGCTCAGCTCACTCATGCTCCGCCTTGGCATCGTCAGAGTGCGTGCCGGCGCGGCCTTTGCCCTGACCGTCGTCTTGGTCATTCTCATGATCATCCTCGTGATCTTGGTGAGGATGCTCCTCGCCACCTTCAATATCGAGCCGGACCAGGACCCCTTCCTGTACGGCCGCTGCCCGCAAAACGGTTCGGATCGCCCGCGCGATCTGCCCGCCCCGACCGATGACCTTGCCGGTATCTGCCGGCGCTACTCGCAGCCGCAACCGCACCCGGTCGCCCTCACGCTCCTCTTCGACTTTGACCTCCTCGGGAGAGGAGACAAGCCCTGTGGCAATCCGCTCTAGGAGTTCTTTCATCTCAGGTCAGGCTCCCTCCGCAGCTCCGTTGGCAGATCCGGCGGCCGGCGCCGGTTGCGCAGCAGAGCTCGTGGCACCATCCTTCGCCGGCTCAGCCGCAGCACCCGCCGGCGTCGCCGGGGACTTCCCGCTGATCTGCTCCCACAATCCAGCCCGGGTGAGCACCTGGCGAACCGACTCCGAAGGCTGAGCTCCCCGCCGCAGCCACTCCCGGGTCCGCTCCATGTCCACCTGAATGATGGCGGGCTCGGGCAGTGGATTGTAGAAGCCGACCGACTCGACGAACTTACCGTCACGGGCGGCACGGCTGTCAGCAATCACCAGCCGGTAGGTGGGCTGTTTCTTGGCTCCGAACCGCTTGAGTCGAATCCGTAAGGCCATCTTCTTACTTCCCTCCTCTACTCTGCCAGGAATCAGAAAGGAAATCGCAGTCCCTTGGGAACCGCGCCCTTTCTCTTGGCCTGGCCGCTCACCTGCTTCATGAGGGAGCGGACCTGGTCAAACTCTTTGAGCAAGCGGTTGACGTCCTGCACGGTCGTCCCGCTGCCAGCAGCAATCCGCCGCTTCCGGCTGGCGTCGATCAGCCCCGGTTGCCGCCGTTCCTGCGGCGTCATGGAGCGAATGATCGCCTCCACCCGGCGCATCTGCTGCTCCCCCTGCTGCCCCAGCTCCGGGTGATGACCCGCCAGGCGATCAAAGCCAGGGATCATTCCGAGCAGTTGATCAAGGGGGCCCAGTCTGCGGACTTGCTGCATCTGTACCAAAAAGTCCTCCAGGGTAAAGCTGTTACGGGCCAGCCGCTCGCCCACTTCCCGGGCTTCCTTCTGGTCCAGGGTACTTTGAGCCCGTTCGATGAGGCTGAGAACATCCCCCATCCCCAGGATGCGGGCGGCCATGCGATCCGGGTAGAAGGGCTCCAAAGCGTCCAATTTCTCGCCCACACCCACGAACTTGATAGGGGCACCCGTCACTTTGCGGATGGACAACGCCGCCCCACCCCGGGCGTCTCCATCCAGCTTGGTCAAGATCACCCCGGTCAGCTGCAAGGCCTCATTGAACTGGCTGGCGACGTTGACCGCCTCTTGCCCGGTCATGGCATCGACGACAAGCAGGATCTCCTGGGGTTGCACTTGAGACTTGATCTCGCGCACCTCAGCCATCATGGCTTCATCGATTTGCAGACGTCCTGCTGTGTCGATGAGCACGACGTCGTAGCCATGCAAGCGGGCGTGGGTCACCCCTTGGGTTGCAATCGTGACAGGGGGAACATCGGTCCCTTGCTCGAAGACGGGCACATGCAGTTGCTCTCCTAACACCTGCAGCTGGCGAATGGCTGCGGGCCGGTACACATCGGCGGCCACCAGCAACGGGCGGTGGTGATCCCGTTGCAGCCAGCCGGCAAGTTTAGCAGCCGCCGTCGTCTTACCAGCGCCCTGCAGGCCGACCAGCAAGACCACGGTCGGTTGCCCGGTCAGCTGCAGCCGTACCGCCTCTCCCCCCATCAGCTGCGTTAGCTCCTGGTGAACCAGCTTGATAACCATCTGAGTGGGGGTCAGGCTATGGAGTACTTCCTCTCCTACAGCCCTTTCCCGCAATCGCTGAATAAACTCCTTCACGACGCGGAAATGAACGTCTGCCTCTAGCAAAGCCAGACGAACCTCACGTAAGGCAGCATCGACGTCCTGTTCAGTCAGACGGCCGCGACTGCGCAGGCGTTGAAACGTCTGCTGCAGACGCTGGCTCAATGTGCCAAACATGTTTCTGCTCCTGCCCCCCTCTCCCGGGCCACGAATCAGCACCTGCTCCGAGTGCGAAGGGTTAGACCCCTGAAGACCGTCAGCCTGAGCTTCCTCTCCCTGATGGACCGTCCTCGGATCGTTCCAGCCAAGGTCCGGGGCGGAAAAGCTCGTCGAAAAAGGATTCCGCCTCCGGCCCATCTATCGAACTCCGCCCGCTGGTCTCCAGGGAGGAAGCCAGATGCTGGCGCCAATGCTGGTACAGCTCGGTTCGGCGGACCATGCCGATGGCCTGTTCGTATCGTTCCAGCTCCACGATGCAGCGATGGAGAAGATCGTACACTGCCTGGCGACTGATCCCCAGCTCGCGACCGATCTCCCCCAACGACATGTCCTCCTCGTAATAGAGGCGGAATACCTCCTTTTGACGAGGAGTCAATAGCTCCCCGTACCAGTCGAACAGGGCTGCCGCCCGTACTGCCGCCGGCAAGGCTGGAGTGGATTCATCGGGTGAGGAGTTCGTGCCCACGATCGCCCCTGCCTGTTAAGCAAATCTCCTTGACAGCCGCCGAGGCATTATACCGGGCCGTCCGCTCCGCTGTCAACCTGCCAGTCGGGGAGGAGGGCTTGCGCAAAGTCCAGCGGGGAAAAGGGCTGGAGATCGTCCAACCCTTCACCCACTCCCACCAGCTTCACCGGAAGGTGGAGTTCATGGGCGATGGCCAGCACGATGCCACCCTTGGCACTGCTGTCCAGCTTCGTCAAGACCAGGCCTGTAACCCCGGCAGCCTCGGTGAATAGGCGCGCCTGCTGCAGCCCGTTCTGCCCGGTGGTGGCATCCACCACCAGGAGCGTTTCGGCCGGGGGCGACTGGTTCTCCCGTTCAATCACCCGGCGCATTTTGCTCAGCTCTTTCATGAGATTCTCCTTGTTCTGCAGACGCCCGGCCGTATCGATCAAGACGTAGTCAAAACCGCGGGCTTTGCCTGCTGCAACCGCGTCATACGCAACGGCGGCCGGGTCGGCCCCCTCCTGGTGCTTGATCAGGTCGACACCAGCCCGCCGCGTCCAAACCTCCAACTGGTCAATGGCTGCTGCTCGAAACGTATCGGCTGCTCCCACCAGGACCCGCTGCCCCTGCCGGCGAAGTTGAGCTGCCAACTTGCCGATGGTTGAGGTCTTGCCTGCTCCGTTCACGCCAACAAAAAGGTAGACAGTGGGAGGTTGGGCGGCGGTCTGGAGGCCGACCGGAACCTCCCCCAACTCGGCGGTGATGGCCTGCCGCAAGAGGGGCAGCAGCTGCTCCGTCTGCGTACAGCCCTGCTCCTTCACCTCCTGGCGGAGCCGGCCGAGGAGAGCCGCGGTAGTGGTCACGCCGACGTCCGCGGCCAGGAGCGCCTCCTCCAGGCGGTCATACACTTCAGGCTCGATGCGTCCGTGACGGCCCAGCTCTGCGAGGGGAGCGAAGATGGCCTGGCGGGTGCGGTTCAGGCCGGCCCGGAGCCGTGCGAGCCAGGACTTGCCAGGGCGGTCGGGAGGTTCAGCAGAGCCACCGGCAGCGGCGGACTCGGCAGGCGTCGCGAGGGGCGACGCCGGCTTCACTAGGGGTATCTGCGGCTGTTCCAGTTCCGTCGTGACTTTCCGTCCCCACCAACGCATAGGTACGCATTGCCTCCTGTTGACCCTGTTTATGAGAGGGATCTCCCAAACCTTGAGGCTGGGCCATGGCTCATGACAAACGGGCCATCGCCTCCGGGACCGGGCGAGGTTCTCCCTCCTGCAGCTGGTAGGCGTAGACCCGGGAGACCCCGTTCTTATCCATCGTTACGCCATACAGGCTGCCTGCCCGTTCCATGGTGGTGCGGCGATGCGTGATCAATAGGAATTGAGTTTGCCGCGCCGAGGTCTCCAAAAGGGAGAGGAAACGGGCCAGATTCGCCTCGTCGAGGGCGCTGTCCGCCTCATCCAGAACGCAAACCGGCGGTGGCTTCAGCGCGGCAACCCCCAGCAAGAAGGCGAGGGCCGTCAAAGCCTTCTCCCCGCCGGAAAGCAGGGAAAGGTTCTGGAGGCGCTTGCCCGGAGGCTGTACATGAATCTCCACTCCTGCCGTGAGAGGCTCGTCGCCCACCCACGCCAGCTCCGCCTGGCCCCCACCAAACAGGGCGGTGAACGTTTGGGCAAAGGACTCCTGCGCTCGCCGGAAGCTGTCCTGTAACCGTCGCGCCGCCTCCTGATCTTCCTGCTCCATCCACTCTTGTAGCTCCCGGCGGGCTTGGATCACATCGTCTTGCTCCAGGCGCAGCTCCTCGACCCGCTCTCGCTGGCGACGATACTCGGCAAAGAGGCCTGTAGGTAAGGGGGGGCTCCCGGCTAGGTCCTCTTCCAGGGCGGCAAGTTGCTGGCGCAGCCTGCCCAGGGGCAGGCGGGGGGTCGCCAGGGTGCTGGATTCCCCGACCGAGGCCGTCTGCGCCCCCACGGGCATATCCACAGTGGCCGCCAGATGCAAGAGTGATTGTAGCCGTGCGTGTGTCTGCTGTTGACGCTGCTGGCTCCACCGGATCTCTGCCTGCAGGCGCGCCTGCGCCGCCTGCCGACGGGAGCGAATCCGCTCCTCTCGAGCCAGCGCTGCCTCCAGCCGCGCGGACTCTTCCTGGTACTGGTGCCGTTTCCGAACCGCTTCTTTGCGGGCCCGGCCCAGTTCCTCAAGGTGACGCTCGCGCTGCTGCTGTTCTTGCGACAGCTCTTCCAACTGTTGAACGATCTGGGCCCAACGGGCTTGCTGGACCTGCCGTCGCTGACTCAGTTTCTGCTGCTCTTCCTGCAGCTGCTGCAGCTGCCCCTGGAGCGTCTCCACACTTCGCTGGATCTCCCGAAACTGGTGCTCCAGTTGCCTCCAGGCGGCTTCCGCCTGCAGCTGCTCTCGCTCCAATGTCCGCAGCTCTTCCTGGGCTTGTTGCTCTTGCCGCTGAACCTGTTCCCGCACCGCCAGGGCCTCCTGCCAGGCTCGTTCTTCCTCTGTCGAGCCGCTGTCGGGCACACGGGCGGTGCCCGCGGCTTCCTGAGAAGCACCCGGCTGGCCAACTCCCAGGCGGGCCAGTTCATCCCCCACCTGCGCCTGCTCCGCAGCGATGGCCTGCAAACGTGCATCCTGCTGGCGAAGGCGGTCCTGTAACTGACGAAACTCGTCTTCTTTGCTGCGCCTGGCCTTCTGGGCCTGGCGTACCCGCTCCGCCGTCACCGCGCAGGCCTGGGCTACTTCGCGCTCCTCAGCAGCCAGCCGCTCCCAATCCTTCGCCGCTGCCGCAGCAGCCCCACTGACTTGCGCCACCTCCTGACGGAGTACTTCGATCTCCTTCTCCAGCTGGGCCAATTGTTGGTGTTGACGCACCCTACCTGGCCGTCGATCCTGATCCACACTACCACCGGACACCGCTCCACCCGGGATGATCACGTCCCCCGCCAGCGTGACACAGCGAACGGCTGCAGTCAGGCGGCGAGAGACGGGCAACGCCACTTCCAGATTGGGGAAGAGAGCCCAGCGTCCCAACAGATACTCGCAGGCTTTGCGCGCCAGGTCGGGGCAGTCGACCCGTTCGTGGAGCAGCCCGAGGAAGTGAGAGCTGGGCAGGCCCTCCAGCACCTGCCGATCCACCGGCGGCAACGGGTGAACCCGCAGGGCATCCAGGGGCAGGAAGGTGGCCCGTCCCAAGCGGTGCTGGCGCAGGTACTCGATGGCGCGGCGGGCGTCTTCCGCAGTTGGTACCACAATATCCAGTTGGGCCGATCCCAGGGCGACTTCCACCGCCACGGCCAAGGAGCCGGGTACTTTGAGCAGGTCAGCCAGGAGTCCGACGACCTCCCAATCTCTTCCCTTTCCATTGACCAGGACCGCCCGGACCGCTTGCGGCAAGCCTTCTCCTTCTTTGCCCCACTCAGACAACGTTTGCCAGCGAGCCTCGCGGGTTTGCAGGTCGGTCCGCAGGCTTTGCAGCCGCTCCTGGAGTCGAGCCTGCTCTCGCTCGGCCTGCACCGTTTGCGCATGCAAGGCGGTCTGACGCTCGTCCAGTTCTGCAGCGGTCCGTTTCAGTTCCTCGACGTCGGCAGCCATTTGCGTAAGATCCTGCTGAGACTGGGCCAAGCTACTCTGTAACGCTTCCCTACTGGCCCGCTCTTGCTCATAGCGGCTTTGCAGCGCCACCAGCCGTTCCTGCAGGCGTTCCGCACGGCGGCGAGACTCCTCCCGCTGGCGGCGAGCTTGGTCGGCCGCTTTGACTTGCTGGTCCACCTGGGCCTGACGTGCCAGCCAGGCGGCGCGTTCCTCCTCCAGCCGGGCCTGACGACGCAGGTAGGCCGCGGAAGCCTGCTGTACGGCCGCCGCCGCCAGGCGACGGCGTTCGTCCAGTTGCTGCAGGGTCTCCCGGGCGCGGGCCAACTGCTGGACGCCTTCGGCCTGCTGCTTCTCCACCGCAGACTGCTGCTGGCCGAGCCAGGTGCTTTCCTGTTCCAACCGGGCTTGCTCCCGGCTGAGCCGTTCTCGCTGCTCGTGCCAGCGCCCCAGTTCCCTTTGCTCTTGCGACTGCTCGTCTTGGAGCCGGTCAACGAGTTCGTTCGTTTCCCGAAGCGCCCGCTGCAACCGATCCAGCGCACTTTGCCACTGCCGGCAGCGGTCATCCGCCGCTTGCTGCCGTACGGCCAGCCGGTGCCGGGCGCTCTCCAGACCCTCTTGCCGCCGGGATAACAGCATTTCCTCCAGCCGGGCCTGTTCGATCTCCTTCCGCAGCCGGAGCAGCCCAGCCTCCACTTGCGGCCGTGTTGTCTCCACCTCGGCGGTCAGACCGGCGAGGAGATCAGCTAACCGGTTCAGCTCCCGGTCGGCCTTCGCCAGCTGATCCTCCGCTTCTTGCCGCCGCCGACGGAAGCGGGCGATGCCAGCCAAATCCTCCAGGATGAGGCGGCGCTCCTGGGGATGGGCGCTGACCAGAGCGTCGATCTCTCCTTGGCCTACCAGGAAGGCGCCGCCGGCCACGCCCTGGTCCAGCAGCAAATCTTGAATATCGCGCAGGCGGCAGATACTCCCGCCCAATACATACTCGGACTCGCCAGAGCGATACAGACGGCGCCGGAGAGTGACTTCGCTACTGGGAAACCGGAGTCGCCCGTCCTGGTTGTCGAAGGTGATGGCGACTTCCGCGTAGCCCAGGGGGCGCTCCTGCTGCGATCCGCCGAAAATCACGTCCTCCATTCGGGAGCCCCGCAAACTACGGGCACTCTGCTCGCCCAGCACCCAGCGGAGTGCGTCGGCAAGATTACTTTTGCCACTCCCGTTGGGGCCTACTACCGCCGTCAAGCCGGGGTCAAAGAGCAAGACCGTGCGCCCGGCAAAAGACTTGAACCCGTATAGCTCCAGCCGCTTGAGATACACCCGTTACCGCTCCGTCCCCCAGCCCAGCCTGGCAACCTGACGCTGGCAAACTGTTTCTATTTTACCATGGCCGCGGGCGCGCGGGCAGACAGGGACGGGGAATCCAGGGATAGGGTCCAGGAGGTGCTGGAGAACGTCCAGCTACAGTATGGCCGCCGGGCAGCTGGTAGCACAGGTCGTAGCGGCGCCGCCCTGGCCGCCACTGTTCAGCCAGGAGAGAGCCGTAGCGCTGCAGGATCTGCAAGAGTTTGCGGCGGACACGTGTATGGGCGTTGTCGATGACTTTCGCCGGCAGGCAGAGCAGGCGCTGCATCTCTCCCGAACTATAGCCGGCCAGTGACAACTGCGTCACCGCCCACTCCAGCTCGCTGAGCTGTCTGCCCAGCCGCTGGCGAATCTCCTCCGCCGCCCAACGCTCCGTCACGAGATCAGCAGGATCTGCCTGGACCGGTAGGGTCTCCCAAAGATGCTGTTCATCGTCTGGCCCGGCAGGCAAAAAGAGACTGATGGCCTCTTGCGCGGCTCGCTCGCGACCGCTCCGGCTTTGTTTGAGTACATTCAGAAGATGACGTTGAATGCAAAGATAGGCGAAAGATGAGAACCGTACCTGATACGCGGGCTCATAGCCATCGATGGCGGCCAATAACCCAAGGCAAGCCTCCTGCACCAGGTCTTCGGCGTCCAGGTGATGACGCCGGTAGCGACGGGCCAGACGCCGGCAAAGCGGTAGAAACCGTTGCACTAGCGTCTCACGGGCGCTCTCGTCGCCTGCTTGCGCCTGTAACACCACCGCTGCTTCCAGGGGATCTTCCAGGCTGGCCAACCACAACCGCCTCCCCGGCACTCCATCCAGCCTCTTGGTACTCTCCATTCCATGCGTATGGCTTGTCTTGTACCAATAGACCAGACCGGAGGCGACGGTGGCGTGCAACCTGACGACACCGGGATGTACTTGCGAAGGGCTAGCGCGGACCTACAATAAAGCGAATGGCGGTTCTTTCCTCTCCATCGATATCGATCTCGGCGAACGCAGGTACACAAACCAGGTCGATCCCGTTGGGGGCAACAAACCCCCGCGTGATGGCAATGGCTTTGACCGCCTGGTTGACTGCCCCCGCTCCCACCGCCTGAATCTCTGCCACGCCTTTTTCGCGCAAGACAGCCGACAACGCTCCTGCCACGGCCTTGGGCTTGGAATTGGCAGATACTCTTAGTACGTCCACGCTCTGATTTCCCTTCTTCCCTGACGTCTGCTGCTTGCCTGGCGGAGTATTCCAGCAGAAATAGAATGTGCCCCGATTCTTCCGCGAGTCCCGGGATCAAACGGCTAAGCGGTCAATCCCCAGGCGGCGCGAGACCGCTGCCACCGTAGCCCCTGCTGCCGCCCAGAGCTCATGTTGCAGCACGAAGCTCGTCCCCAGCAAGGTCAAGGTACCGTAAGGACTGACCAGGTCGAGCAGGACCACTATCACTGGCCGGTGCGCCACCAGCGTCGAACGGGCTTCCCGCAGATACGCCCGAAAGTGGTGCCGGCTAAATTCGCCGGCCAGTGCCTCCAACGTGGCCGCCGCGGTCAACCGGATCAGACTGGCGGGGGTAGCGGCACCCTGAGCGCGGCCGCTCCACCGTTGGACCTCATTGCCCACCTCCACCAGGAGCGTCGCTTCACTGGGAGCAAGCGACGCTTGCACGCGCCGGACTTCGAGGTACGGCAACTCGCCGCTTGCCGCCGCTTCGTCTTCCCAGCGGGCAATACTGACCCGCCGGTGATCCAGACGATAGTCCCACCGGGTCAGAAGCAAGGTTTGAACATCCCGGGCAATCTGTTTGGGCGGCCGTTGTCCACGGGCCAGCAGGTGCACCTCCTGGATTTGTCCGGTGGCAGGGTCGGTGACGACCCGGGCTCCTTCGACGCCTTGCAGCCGCAACAGCGCCTGTTCGATCTGATTGACATCCAATGAAGCTGCACTCTCCTCAGACAGTGCCATCACCCCCAAACGCTCCCGCCAATAATGCGACACCGGCCTTCCATTCTCCTGCTGCCGGCGGATCCTTTTCGGTTTTCCCTCCGTCCTCCCTTACTGTGCGGACGGAGGGCTCTGGCGGGGAGCAGCTTGCATCCGGTTCAAAGCGTCTCTGGCTGCCCGTTGCTCCGCCAATTTGGTGGACGGACCGTCTCCCGAAGCAATGCTCTCCTCCCCCAGTAGGGTCTCCACCTTGAACCAAGGCCGGTGGGGTGGACCGCTCACCTCCACCACCCGGTAGGTGGGGGTTTGTCCCAGGTGCTGCTGGGCCCATTCTTGCCAGCGGCTCTTGAAGTTCTCCTCACCGCCAATGGCTGAGCCAAGCTGGTCTGCCTGTGCCAGCACCGGTTGCAAGCAGGAGCGGATGAACCGGCCTGCCGCATCGTATCCGAGGCTCAGGTACACGGCGGCAGCTACCGCCTCAAATGTGGACGACAGAACCGAGTCCAGCTGCCGAACCCCTGACTGGGCCTCCCCACGCCCCAATCGCAAGAGCCGTCCCAGCTCCAGACGGCGCGCCACCAACGCCAATGAAGGGGCCGAAACGGCAGCAGCCCGTCGCGGTGTCAACTCTCCCTCACTCCAGTCCGGATGGCCCTGGAACAAGTACTCGGCAACCACCAGGTTGATCAGCGCGTCGCCGAGAAACTCCAGGCGTTCGTTGTCCGCCTGGGCTCGGTGTTCGTTGACTGCGGAGCGGTTGGTCAGTGCCTGGTCCAGCAAGGACCAGTCCAGCGTAGCAGGTAAACCTGCCCGGGTCGCCCATTCACGCAGGCGGGAGAGCCGACCCGGACTCAAGGCAGCGGTCGTGTTAGGACACCTCCTGACTCGCCGGATAACGCCGAAAGGCGAGGCAGGCGTTGTGGCCGCCAAAGCCGAAGCTGTTGGATAGTGCCACCTCCACCTGAGCCGGACGGGCATGCCAGGGGATGTAGTCCAGGTCGCAATCGGGGTCGGGCTCATCCAGATTGATGGTGGGAGGCAGCCATTGGTGTTGCAACGCCAGCACCGTCACAATCGCCTCCACGCCGCCCGCCGCCCCCAACAGGTGTCCCGTCATGGATTTCGTCGATGAGACCGGGATTGAATAAGCTCTTTCGCCGAAGACCGTCTTGATGGCCAACGTTTCGGTGCGGTCATTAGCTGGGGTGGAGGTACCGTGGGCGTTGATGTATCCCACTGCATCCGGAGGTACGCCTGCTTCCTGCAAGGCTCGCCGCATGGCGGCGACGGCACCGTGACCGTCCGGCGGCGGTTGTGTAATGTGATAGGCATCCCCACTGGCACCAAATCCGATGAGCTCTGCGTAAACATGCGCATGGCGTGCCCGGGCTTGACTTTCGGCCTCCAGGATCAGAATCCCCGCCCCTTCTCCCATGACAAAGCCGTCTCGCCCCTTGTCGAACGGGCGGCTCGCGCGGGTGGGGTCGTCGTTGCGGGTAGACAACGCGCGGGCAGCGCAGAAGCCGGCCAAACCCACCGGCGTGATCGCGGCTTCGCAGCCGCCCGCGATCATGGCGTCGAAATAACCGTCCTTGATGAGGCGAAAGGCTTCGCCGAGGGCATGTGCGCCGCTGGCACAGGCGGAAACGACGGCCGCGTTGTACCCTCGGGCCCCCAACAAGATCGAGATCTGCCCGGCCGCCATGTCAGGAATCATCATGGGAACAAGAAAGGGGCTCACCCGGGAGGGCCCCCGTGAATGGAGAACCTGCACCTGCTCTTCCATCACGGCGATCCCGCCCACCCCGGAGCCGATCAGTACACCGGTGCTCTCTGCCCGCTCCGGGTCCGACAGGTCCAGGCCGGCATCCTCCACCGCCAGGCGGGCTGCCGCCACGGCAAACTGCGTGAAGCGGTCCATCCGGCGGGCGTCGTGGCGCTCCATGTACTGGCTGGGGTCGAACTCTTTCACCTCAGCTGCGATCTGGGTCGGATAGTCCGAGGCGTCAAACGCCGTAATGCGGCCTACCCCCGACCGGCCGGCAATCAGCGCGTCCCAAAGCTGCGGTACGGTATTGCCCAGCGGGCTGACGACCCCAACGCCTGTCACTACCACCTTACGTCCCATGGCCACCCTCCACGTTGGCAGGCCGGACAACAGGAATCACGATCTGGGTTTGTCCTCTTTCTCCGGCCTGCCCAAACTGCCGTCTGATTCAGCTGAGATGGGACTGGATATAGCCGATCGCGTCACCGACAGTCCGGATCTTTTCGGCGTCCTCGTCGGAGATCTCCAGACCGAACTCTTCTTCCAGGGCCATCACAAGCTCCACAATGTCGAGCGAGTCGGCGCCGAGATCGTCTAGAAACGAAGCATCCTCGGTCACTTTGTCGGCCTCGACCTGCAGTTGGTCGACAACGATCTTCTTCACGCGTTCTGCAATATCCCCGTTACTCATTGCTGGTCTCCTTTCCTCTGCTCCCGTCCATCCGACAAATGGCGTACTCATTTCATCCGTCATAGTAAGGTTCATCTAATGCCCCATGGAAAGGCCGCCGTCCACCGCCAGCACCTGACCCGTAATGTAGGCACTATTGGGCTGGCAGAAGAAGCAGACCGCCTCTGCCACCTCCTCCGCACTTCCCTCCCGCTCCATCGGTACCCGGGCAATGAGCTCCTGGCGCTGTCCCGCCGTGAGCTCGGTCGTCATTCCCACCTGGATGAAGCCAGGGGCGACCACATTGACAGTAATCCCCCGGGTAGCCACCTCCCGCGCCAGGCTTCGGGCCAAACCGATCAGTGCCGCCTTGGAAGCCGCATAGTTGGCTTGCCCAGCGTTTCCCATCAACCCCACGACGGAGGAGACGAGCACGATACGGCCGTGACGCGCTCGTAGCATGGGCCACAGGGCCGCCTGAGTCAGCCGGAAGACCGCGTGGAGGTTGACCTCCAGGACATCCTGCCATTCCTCCGGTTTCATGCGCAAGAGCAGATTGTCCCGGTGAATGCCCGCATTGTTTACCAGAATATCGAGTCGTCCGTACTCCTGCAAGATCTGCTTCACCAGCGCCGCAGCAGTAGAGGGGTCGGTCAGCTCTCCCGTCAACACCAGTGGAGCTGGGTAGTCAGCCGAAGAATGTTCGTGGATCTCGAGGGCTAGCTGCGCGAGCCGCTCGGCTCGCCTTCCCTGCAAGACAAGCCTGGCTCCAGCAGCGGCCAGACGGCGGGCAATCGCCTCCCCGATGCCTCCGCTGGCGCCGGTGATCAAAGCGACCTCTCCTGTCAACTCTGGCATGACAGATTCGCCTCCCACTCCGGCTGGTCGCCACTGACGACCGTAAACGTCTGCCCAGCCAGGATCCGCCGCACCAGACCCGCCAGCACGGTACCAGGCCCGAGTTCCACAAAATGGGTATAGCCATGTTGAAAGAGAAACTGGATTCCTGCTGCCCACCGCACAGGACTCCAGACCTGCTGGTAGAGAAGGTCGGCCACCGAGTCGGTGGGCGAGTAGGGCCTCCCCAGCACGTTGCTGATCACAGGAATTTGTGCCTGTCCGTAGGTCACCGCCGCCAAAGCCGGCCGCAGCCGCTCTGCCGCCGGCCGCATCAGACGGCTGTGGAACGGTCCACTGACGGCCAGCTCGCGCACGAGCCTGGCCCCTCTTGCCTGGGCCAACTGGCGTGCCCTGGCCAACGCCGGCCGCGTGCCCGCAATGACGACCTGACCGGGGCAGTTGTAGTTGACGGCTTCGACTAGCTCCCCCGTCTCGCTGGCCGCTTCCTGGCAGATCTGCTCCACCTGCGCATCCGGCAGTCCGAGAACGGCCATCATCCCACCCCCATCCTCCGGAAACGCCTCCTCCATCAGCCGACCGCGCTCGGTCACCAGCCGCAGGGCATGTTCTGGCGACAGGACCCCTGCAGCCACCAGGGCGGCATACTCCCCCACGCTGTGGCCGGCAGCAGCGACGGCCGACGCTCCCCGTTCACGGGCGAATGCCAGGTACGCCAGCTCGACAGCGAGAAGGGCCGGCTGGGTGTGAGACGTGGGGCGCAGGGATTCCTCGTCGCCCTCCCACATCCAGCGGCGCAAAGGCAAGTGGGTGATCTCCTCCGCCTGAACCAGAGCCGTGCGAGCCGCGCCGGACCGGGCCGCCAGCGCCTGGCCCATACCAGCAACCTGCGACCCCTGGCCGGGGAAAAGCCAAACCCATCCCTCAGACGCCATTTTTCGACTCCCCCGGCAATGGCGACGGACAGGCGGGCGGAGTGCCCAGAGCCTCGGCGGCATCTGCTGCCGTCGCCTGGTAGACGAGTGTCCGGACCTGTTCTGGGGTGGGCGGTGGAGCCGTCCAGCGCAATGCCACGGAGCCCCATGTCAGTCCCGTGCCAAAGCCCGTCATAACCACCACATCCCCAGGATGCAGGCGGCCCTGCTGGTAGGCTTCGACCAGCGCCAAGCCGATGGAGGCGGCGGAGGTGTTGCCGTACCGGTCTACGTTGACCATGATCCGTTCGGCAGGCAGACCCAGTCTTTCCGCTGCGGCCTGGATAATGCGTACATTTGCCTGGTGCGGAATGAAACAATCAATATCTTCTACTCGCAGGCCGGCGCGGGCCACGACCAGGCGGGTGCTCTCCTCCATCACCCGGACGGCAAACTTGAAGACCTCGCTGCCGCTCATCTGCAGGTAATGCAAGCCCTGGGCGATCGTCTGGCTGCTAGCCGGCAGCCGCGACCCTCCCGCCGGAACGACCAGCAGGTGAGCGCCGCGGCCATCGCTCCCCAGGTTGGTCGCCAGAATGCCCGGTTCATCCTGGAGGCTGGCTCGTTGCAGTACCAGGGCGGCGGCACCGTCGCCGAAGAGGACACAGGTCCGCCGGTCATGGAAGTTCACAACCCGGGAGAGAGTCTCAGCCGCCACGACCAGTACGGTGCGGCGTGATCCACTACGGATGGCCTGGCACGCCTGCTCGATCGCGTACATCAAGCCGGAACAGCCGGCAGCTAGATCGAAGGCGGGGATGCCTACCAAGCCCAGACGGGCGGCCAACAGGCAGGCCGTGCTGGGAAATTGATAGTCCGGGGTAACGGTGGCTACGATGATCTCGTCTAGATCGGCCGGCGTCACCCCGGCTTGTTCCAACGCCACGCGCGCCGCTGCAAAGCCCAGGTCGGAGGAGGCTAACGGGGCCGGCGCAATCCGGCGTTCCCGGATTCCTGTGCGCGTGCGAATCCATTCGTCGCTGGTGTCGACCATGGTCTCCAGCGCCTGGTTGGTCAACCGGTCGGAGGGGACCGCAGCCCCTATGCCGACGACGTGCACCGGGTAGGTGCACAGGCGATCTTCCGTCCCTTCCGCCTGTGGGACAACCGTTTGTTCTTGTTCCGTCAGGGAGGTCAATGACATCCCTCATCCCCCTTAACGCTCTGTTCACCTGCAGCGGCACGAGATTCCCGGCGGGCGTCCGAATCGGCACCGTGCCGGAGGTTGTCGAGAGCCTCCCCCAAGCGGGCCGGCAATGCCTCCCGGACCAACCTGTCGGCCAGCTCCATAGCGGCCAGGAGGGCTTTCGGGCTGGAACGCCCGTGCGCCACGATACCCACGCCGTTCAATCCCAGGAGCGGAGCTCCGCCAATTTCATTCCAATCGAAGGCCTGTAGCACCGAACTCCAATGGCCTGTGCCAGACCCCGCCGGCGAATCTGCGGGCGTCCGGACCTGCCCCGGACCGGCGTGGCTCAACACTCGAAGCAGAGCATCCACCAGCCCCTCGGCCGATTTGATGAGCACGTTCCCCACGAACCCGTCACAAACGACGACGGCCACCTTCCCACTCCACACGTCCATTCCCTCTACGTTGCCCGCAAAGGGAAGGCCACTGGACTGCAGGACGAGGAAGGTTTTCTGTGCCACCTCGTTACCCTTGCCGGGCTCGGCGCCGATGTTCAAGAGCCCGATCCCGGCAGGCTGTGACACCCCCAATGCCTGTACAAAGGCCCACCCCATGGCTGCAAACTGTACCAGCTGCAGCGGCCGGCAGTCGACGTTGGCGCCGGCGTCGACCAGCAGCGTCCGCCCCCCTCGCGCGGTGGGCAAGAAGGTTCCGAGAGCCGGACGTTCGATTCCAGGCAGACGTTTCCAGGTGAACAACGTAGCCGCCAGCACTGCCCCGGTATTCCCAGCCGATACGAGCGCCGCCTTTTGAGGGTCTGCCGCCACCCGGCGGGCAGCCACGAGCAAACTGGCCTGCGGCTTACGGCGCAACGCCTCCACTGGATGCTCGTCCATGGTGATCCACTCGGAAGCGGGCACGATCTGCAGATGAGTGGCGATGTCGGCCGCATCCTTCCCCGGGGTCAGCTGAGCAGAGGCCGCTCGTACCTCTTGCAGTCGTTGTTCCAGTATCTCCTGGGGTCCGACCAGTTCTACCTCCAATCCGCGTGCGGCCGCAAGCCAAGCCGCCTGGACAGGAACTGCTGGCGCCCGGTCCCCTCCCATAGCGTCAAGTACGATTCTGGTTGCCTGATTCATCGTGATGGCTTTCCTCCTTCTGCCGCACCCGGCCAACCAGCACGAAGTTTCCCTGCAGTACCGGCTGGCTGCCCACCGCCGACAGAACGTCCACCCACCAGCGCTCTCCCTGCACCTGCCTCACCCGCGCCACCGCCTCTACCACCGCCCCCACCCGAACGGGACGAAGGAAGCGAAGACGGGCGGTGGCCGTCAACGCCTCATCTGCATCGACAACAGCCACGGCCAGCGAGTTGGCCTGGGCAAACAGATGGTGTCCCCGCAGGATTTGCCGGTGGAGGAAGGCCATCTCGGGAGAGGTTCGCAACACGGAACGGGCCATTTGCCCACGACGAATCTCCACGAGATCCCCGATCACGTCTGCGGCGGCCAGAGCCCGGACTTCCCCCAGAGCGATCCCGGCCAGTTGCCGGGCCCGCTCCGGTTGCGCCGGCACTCCCAGGCGCAACCGGTCCAGGCGGATCGTAGGAACGCTCACTCCCAACCGGCGGGCCAGCTCCTCGTCGGTAAGGAGAGGATTGTCCGTCAGGAGTCGTAACAAGTGCTCCCGCCGCCCCTCGACATCTGCCACCGGTATCGGTCCCCTCATCCGGAGAGTTGAGCTCGTGCGCTCGGATCACGAACCTCATCAGTCAGTGATATGAGTAGGTGCTAAACCGGAATCGGAAAAAAGGGGAGCGTCTACTATCCCAACGTTCCCCTCCCCCGGGACAGCTACCAAAATGGTTACTCCTCTTTTTCGCCCCTCGTCGCCACCACCAAGGCGGTACGCCCTTTATACCAGCCGCAATGCGGGCAGATCGCGTGCCCCAGTTTCACATTATGGCATTGCGGGCATTCGACCAGGGTTGGCGTAGCTAAACGCCACTGGCTGCGGCGCATGTCCCGGCGAGTCCGGGAATGCCGCTTCTTCGGGTTGCCCATTCACTCACCCCGCTTCCTGTGTTCCCACTCCAACAAGGCAGCCTGCCACACCCCCACTCCCGACGTCGGCGGCTGGCACGCACAGGAATCTTCATTGAGGTTTTTTCCACACTGCAAGCAAAGCCCACGACAATCGGGCCGGCACAGTGTTCGCAAAGGCACGGCCACCCAGATAGCTTCTACCGCCGGCTCAGTCAGGTCCAGCTCATCCCCGCGGTAAGACCGAACCTCCCCGTCAAAATTCCTTGTCTTTCCAGGAAAGGGGGAGCCAGCTGCACGGCTAGAACGGTACTCCTCGTCTAAAGGAGAAACAAGCGTTACTGGCACTGGCGCCAGGCAACGAGCGCAGAGCGCTTCTGCCTGTGCCTGCACGCTGCCGACGACATGCAAGATCTCCTCTTCGTTGATTACCTGCCCTGCCGCCTCCACCTCTCCCCGCCAATGCAGGTCGGCACGATCGGCCAGAAGCTCTGCCGCCGGAGCACGCACGGCAAACGAAAGCGACGCGCCCACGACGTCCCGGATCCGACCCACATCCACCGTCAGGGAAGAGACTGGGTTCATTATACTGAGCCCCCTCTGCCAGTGTCAACGCGCCGGTCTGGAGCGACCACGGGTTGGCCGGCATCCCTCGCCAACCTCGCCTTCAGGCTGGGAATGACCTCCTGGGCGGCTCGTCGGCCTTGCTCGATCAACCATTCTGCCTGGTCGAGCCGGGTCCCTCCTATCTCGCCCAACTCGGGGCGGATTAGCAGATCCGCGGACTCGACCTCCACGCGGCTGATCTCCCGTTCCATGATATCCAGTGTGCTCAGCAGGGTATCGAGAATCCCTCGCACCTTGGCCTCATGCTCCGTGGTACCTACGTCCACGGCGATCACATACTCGGCCCCGAGCTGCCGCGCGAGCCGCACGGGCAGCCGCTGCAGTACTCCCCCATCCACCAGCACCTGGCCCTCCCGTCGAACCGGCGGAAAAATCCCGGGGATGGCGGCGGACGCCATCAAGGCCGGTACGAGAGGCCCCTGCTGCAGCACTACGGGTCGACCCGTCAACAAATCGGTCGCCACCACCGCCAGGGGACAACGTAACTGAGAAAATGATCCATCCCGTAACAACAAACGGAGCAGTTCTTCCAGCCCGCTAGGCCTCAACAGCGCCTCCCGGGGGTGCGTAAACCGGACCAGGAAGCGCCAGTTGAGCCTGCTGGCCAAGCCGACCAGCCAGTGGAGATCCAGGCCATAGCAGAACAGGGCCCCGACGATCGCTCCCATGCTGCTGCCAACCACAAGATCCACCGGCATCCCCTGCTCCCGCAATACCTGCAAGACCCCGATATGAGCAAGCCCCCGGGCCGCGCCGGCACTCAAGACCAGGCCGACTTTGGGGTCATGAGGAGTCCGCGGTGCTATCGCCTCGCTCATGATCCCTTGCGCAGCTCCTCACGTCCGTTCCGGATCTGCTGCAGAGTATGGGCAATCTCCGCCCCGATCCTTTCTAATCGGCTCTCCAGCACCCCCAGGGTATTGTCAACATACTCGTTTGCACCCTTTTGTACGGCCGCCGCCCGCTGGTTGGCTTCCTCCAGGATCTTTTGCGATTGCAGGCGAGCAGCCTTGACGAGTTCATGCTCGCCTACAAGGCGGTTGGCGTACTCCTCGGCCTGTTGGCGGATCCGCTCGGCCTCTGCCCGCCCCTGCTGCAACACCCGCTCTTGTTCGGCGGAGAGCCATTCTGCCTGCCGAACCTCCTCGGGCAAAGCCTCCCGGATTTTACGAATCAATTCGAGAGCCTCTTCGCCGTCGACCAGTGCCTTGTCGGTTAACGGTACCCGAGTGCTCCCGTCAATCATCTCCTCCAGCCGATCCAGTAACAGAAGAAGGTTGATCCGATTCATGCTGGGCCCTCCTGGCCTCTGGTCTAACCTGCAACAGGCTGATGACCGTCTCGCCATAGCGATCAGACCGGATCAAATCGATATTCGGGGGGATGACGCCCAACTCCTCTCGAGGGCTGTGTTGCACGATCAGCCATGCTCCGGCTGCCAGCGCAGGAAAGACCGATAAGCCTTGCAGAGTAGGCTGAACCAGCCCCCGCAGGTAGGGAGGGTCGGCAAAGACGATATCAAAGCGGACATCTCGCCTCAGCCCTGCTGGTGAGCGCAAGAAACGCTCCACCGGTCGTGACAGGACCCGTCCTTGCTCCACCAGGCTCAGCCGGACGAGGTTCGCCCGCAGGCAGGCCAGCGCCCGGGGGTCTTTCTCCACAAACCAGCAGGCGGCCGCACCCCGGCTGAGCGCCTCGATGCCCAGCGCTCCACTGCCGGCAAACAGGTCCAGGCAAGTCGCTCCGCCCAGCACCGGCTGAATCCGGTCAAAGAGTGACTGCCGGATCCGGCTCAGAGTGGGGCGGGTCTGTTCTCCCCGCGGCGTAAGGATGGTCCGGCCCCGCAGACGGCCGGCGATCACCCTCATCATGACGCGGGCAGAACGATGAGCCCGATCGTACCCGGGCCCGCATGCGTACCAATTGTTGGCCCTGCCCAGGTGACCAGCGAAGCGGCGACAGTCAACCGCTCTTGCAGCTGCCGGAACAGTTGCTCTGCCTCATCCGCGCAGTCCCCATGGACAATTCCGACCTCCACCGGCTGCGCCCCTGCCCCTGACTGTACCAGTTCCGCTAGTCTCTGCAGAGCACGAGCGCGCGTGCGTACCTGCTCTAGCGGCGCCACGACGCCCGCGTCCAGGCCCAGCACCGGCTGAACATGCAGGAGCCCTCCCACCAGGGCTTGTGCCCGCCCGATTCGCCCGTTGCGTCGGAGCCACTCTAGGCTGCGGACCGTAAAAACCACCTGGAGTTGCCTGGCCCACTGCCGTACCTTGGCCTCGGCCTCGGCGGCCGGCGTCCCCTGTTGGGCCAGTCGGGCGGCGCGCACCGCCAGTAGTCCTACTCCCAGGGAGGCGGACTGCGTGTCGATGGGATGAATGTCCAGCTCTGGCAGTGAGCTGGCCGCTAGCCGGGCCGACTGAAATGTGCCGCTCAGTTGCGAGGACAAGTGGATCGAGAGAATGGGACGCGTCGGCGACAGAGTCCGGTAGAGCTGTTCAAAATCGGTGGGGGAGGGCTGGGTCGTGTGCGGAAGCTGGTCTCCCTGAGTGATCAGCCTGTAAAACGCAGGTGCGTCCAGGTCGACCCCATCCCTGTACTCCCGCGTGCCAATTTGCACCCAAAGTGGGACCACGTGAATGTCCCACTGCTTGGCGACCTGCACTGGCAGGTCAGCCGCACTGTCCGTTACCACCCAAAACGACGGCTCCCCCATCTCCCCCACCCTTCCATGCCCACCAGTCCCTGCTCACTCCACCGCGATCAGGAAGTAATACACGGGTTGCCCGCCCGGATAGACATCCACTTCTCCCTCAGACGCCTGTTGCTGGGCGATCCGCCGCACCACCTCCACCTGCGACGAATCGACCCCCTCCCCCCAGTAAATCGTGACGCTCTGATCCTTCCGTTGCACCAACCGGCGCAGCAGCTCTTCAGCCGCCTGTTCCAGCTGGGCACTACCTGCTACTACCTGTCCATCGATGATGGACAGGTAGTCACCCGCTTTTACCGTTCGCCCGTCCACCTCCGTATCCCTCACGGCATAGGTAATGGCACCGGTCCGCACCTCAGCCAGACGTTTCCGCATCCGGCGGATGTTTTCCGCCGCCGGCAGATCCGGCCGGAAAGCCAGCAAAGCGCTGATTCCCTGGGGGACACTGGTCGAATCCAGTACGTGTACCTCCTTTGAACTGAGACGGGCTGCCTGCTTGGCCGTGAGGAAGATGTTCTTGTTATTGGGCAAGACCACCACCGATGGAGCAGGAGCCCGGTTCATCGAATCCAGCAGCTCCTGCGTGGATGGGTTCATGGTTTGGCCTCCCGACACTACCTCAGCCACCCCCAGGCTGCGCAAGATCTCTTCGAACCCGCTGCCAGCCGCTACGGCGATGGCCGCACATTGGGCGCCGGAGACGGGGGAAGCGGCTGTGGACGAATGGTTTGCTTGCACCGGCGGCCACGCCCCGTTGGCCGGTACCCCCCTCTCCAGAGCGTTGTCCCCCTCTTTCCCGGGTGGATCGGCCTTGGGGGGATCGGCGTCGGGATGCGAATGGGCGGCGCTTGCTGCCGCGGCTTCGTTTTGTTCCGACATGTTGTTGATGTGAACGGCCGACAACTCTTCCCCGGCCTGAAGAGCAATCTCGAGGGCTTCTCCAGGGTGGTTGGTGTGAACATGAATCTTGAACAAAGAGGGATCACCCACCACCAGGAGGCTGTCCCCCAGCGGCTGTAACCTGTCCTTGATCTGTTGAGCCGACCAGCGGGCGTTACGCACCAGAAACTCTGTGCAGTAGCGATAGACGAGATCGGTCCGCACGATCCCCCGGTGAGACGACGGCTCTGGGCGGGTTTCAGCCGCAGCCGGGGCTGCCGGCGAGTTCGTCGCCAGACTCTCCCGTGCCGGTGTCGGCAAAACGGGAGCAAAGGTCGCCAGGGGCTGCTCTTCATGTTCTGCCAGCTCCACGAGGCCCCGAAAGAGTGTAAGTAGTCCCTGGCCGCCTGCATCCACCACCCCGGCCCGTTTCAGGAGAGGCAGCTGCTCCGGGGTGTGGGCCAACGCTTCCTGCCCGGCCTGGTAGGCGGCGGTTACCACTTCCCGCCAGGAGGAAGCGGTGTACGCCGCCCGCTCAGCGCCGCGGGCCAATCCCTTGCCAACGCTGAGAATCGTCCCTTCGACGGGTGTGATCACAGCCCGGTAGGCGGTCTCCGTGGCCGCCCGTATGGCCGCAGCCAGCTGAATCGGGCTCAGCTCCTGCCGGCCGGCACAACCTTGGGCAAAGCCGCGGAAAAACTGCGAAAGGATGACGCCCGAGTTGCCCCTGGCCCCCATCAGCGCGCCCCGAGCAGCCGCTTGCGCGCACGTTGCCAGGGAACGATCGGCCGCGGTTGCCTCCTCCAGGGCCCGAGAGGCTGTCAAGAACATATTGGTGCCCGTGTCACCGTCGGGAACGGGAAACACATTCAGGGCGTTGATGCTTTCCCGCTCTTGACCGAGTTGCCGCACCCCCCATGAGAGAGCGGACAGAAAATGAGTTACGCCAAACCATTGCATTTTAACGAACGTCCCGTCCATTGGCCGCGGGTGGAGCACTGACACGCACGCCCTCTACGTGTACGTTCACTTTGGCCACTGTAATCCCCAGCAGCTCTTCCAGCTGATAGCGGACTTGTTGCATCACGTTGTGCGCCACTTCAGAGATCTTCACGCCGTACTCTACCACGATATGCAGATCCACCACGATTCCATTAGGGCTATCGTGCACCTCGACCCCCCGGCCGAGTTGCCCCCAGCCCAGCAACTCACCGATCCCCTCTTGCACATTGCGGGCAGCCATGCCAATCAGTCCGTAACTGCCCACTGCGGCCGCCCCTGCGACCTGGGCGATGACTTCGTTGGCGATTTCCACCCTTCCCAAGCGTTCCTGGATCTCCTCCACCGCAGCCCCTCCCGTTTCCCCCAACCTGAACGCAGGCATTGAGTTCGCCCTTGTTCCAGAATCTCCTGTAGCCGGACAAACGATGATACAATAAGGCACTGTGGGCCCACGGGCTAAACGCACCCGCCTCGCTAAGAGGAGGTAGAATGGGCGCGTGTCAGCTGATTGCTTGTATGTATCTGCCTAACATGTTACCATGAATCAGTCAAGGATAGGGGGGATTCCAGTGTCTCGTCGGTGTGCGGTCTGCGGGCGGGGTCCGACCTCCGGCAACAACGTCAGCCACTCTGAAGTGAAGACCCGTCGGCGCTGGTTGATCAACCTGCAGCCGGTGCGGATGCTGCAGGAGGGTACCACTCGGCGTGTGCTCGTATGCACCCGTTGCCTGCGTTCGGGCAAAGTGGTGCGCGCCGTTTGAACGATCAAGAAAGAATAGCCGCATTAAGATTGGAAAGTCATGGTGAATGGGTACCGGTAAGGCGGGCGAGGGCCGCGAGGCAGTCCGCCTTTTTCTTACATTATCGCCAATCCCCAACTGACGCAGGGCTGCCGTTGCTCTCCCTTACTCGCCGTTTTTCCCAACCTAGCAGTTCCAGCTCAGGCAAGGGGTGTTGGCTACGGGTTCCCGCTCTGCTCCCCCACGGGAGAGAGTATCCGCCGCCTCTTGCACCAGGCTCGATGGCAAGTAGCCAGAGTTAGTTTCTTGATGCACTTCGGCAGCCCACTGCCGTAAGCTCCGGCCCAGATCGGTATACGGCCGCTCAGTGGGCAAGCGACCGCAGGCCGTCGCTTCTGCCACCACCAGCGGGGACCAGGGCAAGACCAGGACTGGTCCGATGCTGGCTGGCAACGTTCGTACCCTCAGGGAACGCCCAGGAAGAGGCGATTCCCACGTGACCCAGCGGCAACCCGCCGCCAGGCCCGCCCAGTCCAGGTGACGCACCATGAACCGAACAGCTGCTGTATCCACGGACTCCCTGCGAATCGGTACAAAAACTAGCTGGCATCGCCGTAACAAGGTGATGGTGAGATCGTCCAGGCCCGGCGGCAGGTCGAAGATCAAATAGCGGAACGCGGCTCCCAGCTCTCCGATGCGTGCTGCGATCTCTGGCGGAGAGAAGCGGGCCAGGCGATATGGCTCGTGGGTACCAGCCAGCAGCCAAAAACCGCACCGGTGGAACACGAAATATTCCCAGAGCCGAACCTGAGCGCCAGGCGGATGGCAAAGCCAGTCAAAGAGAGTAACCGTGGGGGTTAGCCCCAGCTGATCCGCCAGACCCGCCCCACCCCGTACGTCGAAGTCCACCAGGCCTACTTTCCCTGGCTGCAGGCCGGCCAGACCGGCAGCGAGGTTGGCTGCCAACAGCGACTTACCGACCCCTCCCTGGACACTGAAGATCCCAATGACACAAGCAGACTGCCTGGACTGCCCGCTTGCCAGCATTCCCCGCTCCCTCGCCATGGGCGGCTCCCCCCTCTGCGCTGGATTCCACCGGACGAGCAGCCTGCAGATGGCGTCGCCCTTGTCCCTCACGCGGATTGGAACGTTAGGGTATGCGCGTCAATGAATCTGGTGTGCCGCCAGCCAACCCTGCCCGGCCGGCTCCTCCTCCCCGATGGCCCGCGCCCCCAATTTTGCAGGATCTCGGAGTAGAACTGGAGTCTCGGTCGGACGATCGTGCATCCAATCCCTCCCTCCGATGCCGCTTGACCCATCCGGTGGAATCTGCTGCCATTGTAACAGATTTTGCTGCTGCGTCCAGTCGATGGATATCGAATTATAACGAACCCTGAAGTTTTCAGTCCACACGGAAGGGATGGCCCAGCGCAGCTCCCCGGGCCAGAGCTCGCAACTCCTGTAACGCCTGCCCCGGATCCGGCTGCCCAAAGATGGACGATCCGGCCACGAGCACGTTGGCGCCAGCCGAGACGACCTGCGGCGCCGTACGGCGGTCGATCCCCCCGTCCACCTCGATATCCACGGAAACCCCGCGTCGCTGAAGTTCTTGGGACAACCGGCGGATTTTGGGCAGTACTTCCGGCAAGAACGCTTGCCCGCCGAATCCGGGGTTCACGGTCATGAGCAGCACCTGGTCGACCCGCTCCAGCACATAGTCCAACTGCTCGAGGGGGGTGGCCGGGTTGAGAACCACACCGGCCTTCGCCCCAGACTGATGAATGGTTTGCAGGAGCCGGTGCAGGTGCGGCCCCGCCTCAGCGTGGACCAACAACCAATCGGCTCCTGCCTGCCGGAACGCTTCGACGTAGCGTTCCGGCTCCACGATCATAAGGTGAACCTCCAGCGGCATCTTGGTAACCCTGCGGACGGCCTCCACCACCGGAATCCCAATCGAGAGATTCGGGACGAACTGGCCATCCATCACGTCCAGATGAAACCGGTCGGCGCCCGCCTGCTCCACCTGCTGGATCTCCTCTGCAAGATGCGCAAAATCGGCCGCCAGCAACGACGGCGCGATCTGAATCGGGCGATGGCTGTCAGGCATCTCCATCCTCCTTGTTCCGGCTGCTGCGTGGATGGGTAAACCGGTGGGCCCAACGCTCCTGGGCCTGGCCCAGAAGCTCCAGATAGTGCTGATAACGCACGGAGGCTACCCGGCCGGAGGCGACGGCCGCCCGCACGGTGCAGGCCGGCTCCCGCACGTGCAGGCAACCCGGATACGGACACGAGCCAGCCGCCCCGAACTCTGGAAAGTATCGGGCCAGCTCGTACGGATCGATGATTGGGACAGGTAAGGCTCCGAAGCCCGGAGTATCCGCTATCCAGCCGGAGCCGCCCGGCAGAGGTAGAAGTTGTGCCTCCCGGGTCGTCTGACGTCCCCGGCCAGTGCGACGGCTGAGTTCCCCCGTGGGCAAGTGCAGGCCCGGGATGAGCCAGTTCACCAGGGATGTTTTGCCGGCGCCGGACGGACCCGCCAGCGCAGTGATGTGTCCCTTCAACAATTGGTATAACTCAGCGGCGCCTTGACCGCTCCTGACGCTGGTCACCGCCACCGGAAAACCCGCCTCGGCGTATAGCTTGGCCCAGCGGCTGGTCTCGGCCGGGGTAGCCAGGTCCGCTTTGCTCAATGTGATGACCGGCCTGACCTCCCGTTGCTGGGCGATGACGGTCAGCCGATCGATCCATTTCGCCCCCGCCTCGTCCAGCGGCAGAGGGTGGACCAGCAACACCTGATCAATGTTGGCCACCAGGGGACGTTCTAGTTGGTGCTGCCGGGGCTCCACCTCGCAGATGGCGTACTCCACCCGGCTCCAGTCTGGCGCTTCCCCGGGCCAGGCATGGGCAGTAGACGCGGGCGGCAAGCCAGCGATAGCCTCTTCCGTCCCTCCGCTCTGCCCCTGCTCATCTCTTCCCTGCATCGTTACCGGGATGACCTGCACTCGATCCCCAACGACAAGCCGCCCCTGTCGCCGCAGCCGGCCCAGGGGCCGGGCCACCGCCCGCCGCCCATCTTCCAGCTGAATATAGGCAAACCCTCCCAGACAGCGTAAGACCAGTGCCGGACGAGGGAACGCTTCACCCATGCAGGCTGTCCCCCCCAGCCTGGGCTCCCCCAAAAAGCCCGGGCAGGGAGGTCCAGAATCCCCCTGTCTGCCCGCTCTGCTCGGTCGAGTTGGAGTTCGTACTCCCTGTACTGTCCCCCGGCGTGCTGGGGGTTGAATCGGAAGATGGCGGGAACGTGCCGCCCGGCGCCGCCGGGGCTGAGCTCCCAGCGCCCAGCTGGTTGACCAGCAGGTCTACCGCCTGCCCCTGCTGAGCGGTACTGCCCGGGGCCGGGCTCTGATCGACTACCACCTGATCGGGCTTATCCGGTCGGAAGTCGGACCAGATGTTCCCCACGTGCAGGCCCAGACTCTCCAGCGTTGTACGAGCCTGATCCACGGTGCTGTCCCGCAAATCCGGCACGCTCACCTGAGCCGGTGGCGGCGGACCCTGACTGACGACCAGTTTCACCTGGCCGCCCCGCTTCAAGTAAGTGCTGGCGGCAGGGCTTTGCTCCACCACCTGTCCCTCGGGGATCCGAACGCTGAAGGTATAGGCTGGCTCAGAGGCCACCAGGCCCTGGTCTTGCAGCGCTGCCTGTGCCTGCCGCAAGGTATACCCCACGACATCCGGCACCAGAACCAGCTCCGGACCCTTGCTCAATGTGACATGCACAGGGCGCTTCGCCCGCACCCGCGTATCCGCTACCGGATCCTGAGAAATGACGGTGCCCGCGGGCTTGTCTTCCGAATAGACCTCCGCATCGATCTGCAGGTGGAGATCCTGGTCGCGCAGGACCCGCTCTGCCTCGGCCTGGGTCAGCCCCACCACATTAGGAACTCGCACCTCGGGTGGAGTCCACCAGGCGGGCAACTTTTGCAAAACCACCACCAGCACCACAAGCAAAGCCGGCAAGGTCAGCCACCAGAGCAGCCGCCGGCGGCTGGGACGCACAGCGGGTTGCTCCAGCGTGGGATCCCCGTCCTCATCGCCCTCTTCAGGTTGCGCCGCATTGGCAGGATCATCCGGCTGAACCGCAGCCAATCCCATAGCGGGCAGCTCCCCCGTTCCTTCGCCGCCCCCGCCCGTAGCCGAGGCGGCTGCGGATAAACGTTCCTCGACAGGTGCAGATCCCGGCAGATGACTACTCAACGACGCAGCATTCGCCCGCCGTGTCTTCGCCCATTCTTGCTCGCCCCCCGCCTCGTCCGCCGGGGGGGTGGCGGCAACAGAAGACGCGGCAGCATTCGACCGCCAGCCCGCCAGCAACTCGGTCAACGGGTGGGCGGTCTCCACCCACGGCTGCAGTTCCTGCCGGAGTTGGGACACCGAGCTGTACCGCTCATGCAGATCCTTTGCCAGGCAGCGCAACACCACCTGTTCCAGGCGGCGGGGCACCTTCGGGTTCCACTCCCGCAACGGTGGTGGAGCGCTTTGCAGATGCTGCAGGGCCACTCCCACCGGGTTTTCCCCGGTGAACGGCAAGCGTCCCGTAAGCATCTCGTATAGAACAACCCCAAGAGAGTAAATGTCCGAGGCAACGCCGGCCGGCTCGCCCCGGGCTTGTTCAGGAGAGAAGTAGTGCACGGAGCCGAGCACGATCCCGGTCTGCGTCATGGTGACAGCGGCGGCCGCCCGGGCAATGCCAAAGTCGGTGACCTTTACCACGCCACCGCGGGTAATCAGTATATTGTGGGGCTTGATATCCCGGTGAACCAATCCCCGCTGGTGGGCGGCCTCCAGGGCAGCGGCGACCTGGTCGGCCACCAGAGCGGCGGTGCTGGGCGGGAAGGGAGCGTAACGGCGAATCAGCTCCTTCAGCGTGACACCTTCCACAAACTCCATGACGATGTAGTACAGGTCGCCTTCCGACCCAATGTCGTATACGTTGACCACATTGGGATGGCTCAAGCTGGCCGCCGACTGAGCTTCTCGCTGGAAGCGGCGGACAAAGTCGGCATCACCGGCATACTGAGGGCGCAAGATCTTGACGGCTACTGTCCGCCCCAAACGCCGGTCCCGGGCACGGTAGACCTCGGCCATGCCCCCTTCTCCCGCCTTCTCTACCAGCTCGTACCGGTTGGCCAACAGCTTCCCTTCGTACATCGCCATCACCTCCTACCTGCCATCGCACCAGAACCAGCGGCCCGATCCGCACTGGGCCCCACTACGGATAAGGCGGCGGCCAGCAATTGCCGGGCGATGGGTGCAGCCGCGCGCCCCCCTGCGCCGCCCCCCTCGATGACAACCACTACCACCACCCGGGCGTCGTGAGCCGGGGCAAACCCGGCAAACCAGGCATCCTCTCGCCCGCCGGGAGTCTGGGCCGTCCCCGTCTTGCCCGCTACGGTCACGCCGGGCAGGGCCGCCAGGCGGCCTGTCCCCCCACTGACGACCTCCTCCATCGCTTGCACGACGAAGCCGGCCACCTCGGGCGAGAAAAGACGGACCTCTCGCGGCTCCGGAAGGGGGAGCGCCTCACCGGAAGGCCCCACTCCCTCTTGAACCAAGCGGGGCGTGACCGCTATCCCCTTGTTCGCCAACGCTCCGATTCCTACAGCTAGGGCAACAGGGCTGAGTCCCAGGGGTCCTTGCCCGATGCCCATCTCAGCCCGCGCCACGGGGGATAACTGATCGCCGGCGGGAAAAGCTCCTGCCGTCACCGGCAACGAGCGCCGGTCAGGGGTAACGACTCTCCACTCGACCAAGGGTTCAAGGTATTGCTGCCAATCCTGCGGAGAAAGCGAGGCACCGAGCTGTGCAAAGACAACATTGGATGAGACCGCCAAAGCATGTTTCAGGTCTAATTGGCCGAAGGCCTCCCCACCGGCATTCCGGATCACATTTCCATCGATCGTCACGCTGCCTGTATCCATGAAAGTGGCCGTCGTCTCCACCTTCCCGCTCTGCAAAGCAGCGGCCAAAACCAGCGGTTTCCAGACCGAGCCCGGCGCGTATTGTCCCTGCACGGAACGGGAAAACAGCGGGTGGTCCTTCTCATCGAGCAACTCTTGCCAGTGTGCTGCCACAGTCTGGGGATCGAAACCGGGGGAGCTGGCCAGGGCGAGGAGCTCCCCGGTCTGAACATCCATGACTACAGCCGCCCCTGCCTTGCCACGGAGCAAACGACCGGCCAGAGACTGAAGGGTGGCGTCGATCGTCAAGTAAAGATTCCCTGGACCACTGGTACGGGTGCGACCCATGGCCAGATCAAGCCATTGGGCTGGGCCCGTACCAGCCCGGGTCAACCAGTCGGACCATGCGGCCTCCAATCCGGCGACTCCCACCTGTGGGTCCAGATAGCCGATGACCGGCCCGAAACTGGGATCCACATGATAGCGCCGCGTCTGGAACTGGTAGGTATGCCGGCCGGTGGTGGTCGAGCCGGAAGGATCGATGGGATCAGCCAAGGCCCGATCGTGGCGGTCATAGATTCCGCCCCGGGCGACCCCGAGGGCTCGCATCAACACCCGCGGGTTCTGGGGGGAGCGGGCGAGGTTATCGCCCTGCACCACCTGCCAGTAAGAGAAGGCTCCGACCAGGATCACAAAGCCAGTAGACACGGCCCGTCCCAACCAGCGGAAGAACCGCTCGCTGGGGACCATCCTGTGAGGGTCAGAGACTGTTCCCGAGGTAGCCGCTTGCTCCTCCAGGGCTGGGGAGAGGTCGGAACTCACCCTGCGGAGCGGTGTCGCTGGCAGCGGGCGGCGGCTGGCAGCAGCCAGAAGCCCGGCTGCCACCCCGTTCATAACCAGGGAACTGCCACCGTAACTCATCCACGGGAAGGGGACGCCTGTCACCGGCACTACCCGGGCAATTCCCCCCGCAATGAGAAAGCCTTGTAACGCCCACAAAGCGCCCATTCCCGCCAGGACGAGCCCCATGAACGCACTCTCATCAGACGGGGAAGACGCACACCGGCGACCCGTTGCCACGGCGCGGGAAGCCAGCAGAAAAAGGGCCAAAAGGACCGGGACGATTCCCAAAAAGCCAACCTCTTCCCCCCAGGCCGCCAGAAGGTAATCAGACCCCGCAACCGGAATACGGGAGGGAAGCCCTTGGCCCAGGCCGGCTCCGAACAAGCCGCCGCTGCCCAGCGCATAGAGCGCCTGCACCGCCTGGTAGCCGATCCCATGGGGATCAGCAAAGGGAAAGAGCCAGGCGTCCAGCCGAGCACGGACATACGGCAGGCGAAAGTAGGCGGTCACCGCCACCAGGATTCCCAACAATAAAACGGGCAGCAACAGGGGACGGCTTTGTCGCTCACTCACCAGCAATACCAGGCTGCAGCCGACCAGGAGGAGTGCTCCCCCCAGGTCATGTTGGAGGACGACCGCCCCCACGGTTGCCCCCCACACCACCCCAAACAGCAGCCAGGCCAGAAGACGGTTTCCAGCCGTTCTCCAGGCGGCCCGGGATTGCAGAAAACCGGCAACAAAGAAGATCAGCAGGAGTTTGCTCAGCTCCACCGGCTGAAATTGCCAGCCGCCGACGGTCAGCCAGGCGCGCGCTCCGCCCACGGTGGTGCCAACCAGACAGGTGGCCCAGGAAAGAGCCGCGGCCAGCATCCCCCACAAGGGCCAGACCCGGCGCAGCCCTCCCCAGCCGACCCAGGCGCCCAGCAATACCCAGGCGGCAAGGCTCAAAGCGAGCCACCCGAGTTGGCGTTGAGCCAGCTCGGGTGTAAGGCGGTATAGCTCGACCAGACCGGCGCCACTCAAAAAGGCGATCAAGGGCAAAATGACAGGGTCTGGCAGGCCGCCGGCTCGGCCACGGAAACGGGAGAGCCCGAAGGCAGCCAGAAAGAGTCCCCAGTAGCAGGCTGCACCCACCAGCAGCTGTAGTTGTTCGGCGTAGACCAGCTGGCGGCCCAGCTCGACTGCGCCCAGGGTGGCGGGCAAGAGCGCTACGACCAGCAACGCGAATTGTCGTCCGCTCCGGGGCGCACGATGGGTCTGGCTCACGACCGCGCTTCCCCCTCCCCTGTCTCCAGCTGGTTCCCGGACACCCAAGTTAAGGCAAGAGCCGTAATGTTGTCCGGCCCCCCGCGCGCATTGGCCCAACGAACCAGGCGTTTCACCTTATGCTCCAGCGAACCCGGCCGGCGTAAGGCAAGCTCCACCTCGGACGGGGCAAGGACTCCGGTCAGGCCATCGGTGCACAACAGGACTATGTCCCCCGCCGACGGCGTCAGTGACACCTGGTCGGCCGCTGCCTTCTCGAATACCCCTAACGCTCGCGTAAGGATATGCCGTTGCGGATGGTGACGAGCCGTCTCGGAATCGATGAGCCCGCTGGTTAGCAGCTCCCCCGCGATGGAGTGATCCTGGGTCAACTGCAACAACGGCTGTCCTTCCCGTAAGAGGTAGGCCCGGCTATCTCCCACGTGAACCAGGTGCAGCGCGGTCCCGTCCCATAGGGCTGCCGTCAAGGTCGTTCCCATCCCCTGCCATTCTGGCTTGCGGGCAGCGGCCCGGATCTCCTGGTTGGCCAGCTCCACGGCGCCCGCCAGGCCGGCTGCACTCCAGGGACCACGACGGGCGAAATCTCCCATCACCTGCAAGGCAATGCGGGAAGCAATTTCGCCGCCCTGGTGCCCACCCATGCCGTCCGCCACTGCGAAGACAGGGGGCAGGGTCAGAAAGCCGTCCTCGTTGATGGGACGCACATGGCCGCGTTCGGTTCGCCCGGCCGCTAGTACGTGGACCATCCTGCCCACCGTATCCGTGTATTGCCCAACCGTATCACATCCCCGGGTGAAAGAGGTTCAGCCGATTTCAAAGCCCGTCCGTTTACCCAGGTGCCGTTGCGGCTGCCACGGTCCTCAATGTGGAGATGACCATCCTGGACATACAACGTCGCATGCCACGCACTCACATATGGATCCAGGAAAACCACGTCATTCTCCTGCGCCCGTCCCCAGTGCCAGCGGCTCCCTGCCGCAGGGTCGCAGGTAAACGGCTGCCCCTGACCGATGGTGCGCCCCGCGTCCATTTGGGTGTCATGCACCAGGACGTTCCCTTCCTCGACAGTAAAAGACAATCCCACATGCACGGCGGAAGGAGCAGCAGCCGCTCCCTCTTCACGCTCGGTGGCTGCCGCCGGTGCGGCCGCTGGGGCGAAGGAACCATATTCTCGTACCCAGTGATTCCCTTCCGACCGGGTCCACCGATCCGCTTGGCGAATCACCCACGTCAGAAACAGGTAGGTGAGCAGCAGCCAGCCGATCCGCCAAGCCCACTCCCACCCAGGCATGCTTCGCCCCCTTGCTGCGTCCCGACCTGACCCCGGAGCCCACCGGCCCAGCAATTAAGAATACTCGTTCGTCTTCCTGGATGCAACTGCGCCCGGCAGAGGACGCCGGTCCGTAGAGGCGAGAAGAGGCTGCAGCTCGACCGGACGGGCCGGAGGGTGCGTACGCCGGTACTCTCTCCGGAGCTGTCCGCATGCTGCCTCAATCTCCCCGCCCCGCGCCTGCCGCAAGGTCACCGAAAAGTTTGCTCGCTGAAGCTCTTCGTAGAACGTTCGTTGCCGTTCAGGGCGGGAAGGCTGCCAAGGAAGACCGGGCACGGGATTGAACGGGATGAGGTTGACATGGCAGAGAAGCCCGGCCAGCAGCTGCCGCAACTGCCGCGCATGCTCCCGCGTATCGTTCACCTGGTCGATCAGGAGGTACTCGAAGGTTATGCGCCGCCCGGTCACTTCCACATACTCCCGGCAGGCGGGCAACAACTCGCCCAGGGGGTAGCGCTGGTTGATAGGCATGAGTCGATCCCGCAAGGCATCATTGGGAGCATGCAAGGAAACAGCCAGGGTGATCTGGAGTTTTTCCTGGGCCAAACGGCGAATCTGCGGTACCAATCCGCACGTAGAGAGGGTCTGATGCCGCATACCGATGTTCAGCCCGTCCGGGTCGTTGAGGAGGCGAACCGCCCGCAGTGTCTGCGCGTAGTTGGCCAACGGTTCACCCATCCCCATGTAGACCAGATTATCGACAGGCTGGCCGGTCTGTCGAATGATCCAATGGACTTGATCGACGATCTCGGCGGCGTCCAGGTTCCGCTGTAAACCACTCTGGCCCGTGGCGCAGAAACCGCACCCCATTCCACAGCCTGCCTGGGTCGACAAGCAGACCGTGTTGCGAGCTGGAGTAGGAATGAAGACGGATTCGATCTGCGCGCCATCCACCAACCCGAAAAGGAACTTCCGAGTCCCGTCTTCAGCCTGGCGTTGCAGCAGTAACGTCAAGGCCGGGACGCGAGCCTTCTGTTCCAATTCCTGCCGCAGGCTCAACGGCAAACTGGTCATTTCCGCAAAGGAGCGAGCGGAACGAGCTTGTATCCACTCAAACAGCTGGCGGGCGCGATAGCGTGGCTGGGGCTTGGGCCAAGACGCCATCCACTCCTCAAGCTCTGCTTGGGTCAATCCCGCCAACAGGGGTACACCTCCCATAGAACTATCTTCCTCCCCTTGAGTAGGGAATCTCTTCGGCCTTAGTCTCCGTATCTGGACCGTGAGGGTATCATATATCGCCGGGGAGTGCCAATGTACAAAGGGCGAGTGTACTTTCTGGAGGCATACCTGGCCTATCTACTCCAGGAGCGGGTTGCTGCCGAAGAGCGGGCCGTGGGCGACGCCAGCCGCTTTTGCCGTTTTCTACTGTCCCGGACCCGCCCGGATGACATCGAGGAGTTTCTGCAGCGGACGGACAGCCTGCCGTATCGACGGCAGGTACGCAGGTCCCTGGAGCGGTTTTTGGCCTGGATGCAGAGGCCCGCGCCCCCTACCGTCGCACCGATTCGTACATCCCCCGTTGACAGGAAGCGGCCTGATCAGTAGACTGATCATGTTGATCATGCTCGTGCGGGCAACGGGATCGTTGACGGGGCGTAGCTCAGCTTGGTAGAGCGCACGGTTCGGGACCGTGAGGCCGCTGGTTCAAGTCCAGTCGCCCCGACCACTTTTTAAGGCGAGCCATTACGGCTCGCCTTTTTGCGCGACCACGGGCCACAAGTCACCCAGTCGGATCCGATCAGCCAGTTTGGCGATGACCAAGGAGTTGGTAGGGGTCCGTTCGGAGCGGGGGAAGGACGTACCGGAGATCAACTCCTGCATGAACGCGCGGTTGCCCCGTTGCCAGGCCGCCGTGATCGCATTACGGATGGCCGCCTCCACCGCCCCCGCGGTCGCGGCGTGCTGCTGGCCCAGGCGGGGGTACAACTCCTTCGTGAGTCCGCCGCCGATGAGCGTCTCGTCGGACAGGGTCAGCAAGACAGCGTCCCGCAGGTACATGAATCCCTTGAAATGGGGCGGCACCCCCATCTGGTGCAACAACAAGGTGACCTGCACTTCGGGCCGGGGTCTGGTATTATCGCGGCGCTCGGAACGCCACAGGGGGGTAGGCCCGCTACGGACCCCCAGTCCAGCGTTGGCATAGACCGACGACGCCGGCACCTCGGTGGTTCCCAATCCCGTCAGACCGCTGGGAGCACTGGTGTCTGCCGGTGCAGCACCAGTCACCGTATCGCTGACCAAGGCTGCAGCCGCTTCCTGGGCACTCCAGTTGCCCGGCGATGGCAGCGGCCGACGCGGCTGGCGACCAAACTCCCGCACCCGGCGGGTCAACAGCTCCAGGTCCACCGGTTTGACGATAAAATAGTCTGCTCCCAACTCAGTGAAGCGTTGCAGGATGTCCTCCCGCCCAAACGCCGTCAGAACGATGACATGGGGCAACGTGGATAAATGCAGTTGCGGCAGACGTTCCATGACTGCCAGGCCGTCCAACTGAGGCATGGTGACGTCCAGCAAAACGACGTCGGGATCCTCCCCTTCGATGGCTTCCAGAGCCTGAACTCCGTCGAAAACCTTCCCAACGACCTCCATGTCCTCCTGCTGATTAAGGTACTCCTCCAATAGCTGGCAGAGGGCCAGGTTGTTATCAGCCAGGAGAATCCGAATCGGTGCCAATCCTTGTCACCTCGATTTTGGATAGGTTTGAGGCCAGCAGGCCATCGGCCGTTTCTGCATTGCTCCACCCGTATGGCAAAAAGAGCAATGCTCAAACAACATGCATAGTTCGGCACTCTGCCGCATTCACCTGCAAGTTCCCCATTTTTTCTGGATCCGCCGGGTTACGCTTGCCGGCGCCAGCGAGCGACGAAAAACCCATCGCTACCGTGGCGGTGGGGCCATAGTCGGAGGTATGGACGGTCTGAGGAAATCCGGCTGCAGGCCGGTTCCGGTAGGGAGGGCACGATCGGCTCCAGCGTGAATTCCGGGAACTGCCGTCCAAACCACTCTACATTGTCCTCGTTTTCCTCAGGTTCCGTCGTGCATGTGCTGTAGACGAGGCGCCCCCCCGGAGCTACCAGTCGAGCTGCGGCCGTCAGGATCTCTTTTTGCAGACGAACCAGCTCAGGGAGGTGGTCGGGTCGTTGTCGCCACCGCAATTCAGGTCGACGGCGAATGACTCCCAGGCCCGTGCAAGGGGCATCGACCAGGACTCGGGGAGCTTGCGGGCCCCGGACTTCCCGGGCGTCCGCCACCTGCGTGTATACATTGGTCAACCCCAAACGCCGGGCCGCCTCCTGCACCAGTTGCAACTTCCTCGGGTTTGGGTCAAAAGCGATCACCCGTCCCGTATTGCCCAGCCGCTCCCCCAGGTGAGTGCTCTTGCCACCGGGAGCGCTGCACAGATCGAGGACGGTCTGTCCCGGCCGGGGGTCCACCGCGTAAGCGACCAGCATCGAACTGTCATCCTGAACCTGAAAAAGTCCTTGCTGAAACAAGGAGGATTGTTCCAACCGGGGGAACCCATGCACCCGAATGCCTTCCGGGACAAGGGGGCTCGGCTCGGCTGGCAGCCCCTCGGCCCGCAGGCGAGCGAGCAAATCAGGAGCGGAGATACGCAGGAGATTCGTCCGCAGGGAGATAGGGGGAGATTCATTGTTGGCAGCCAGCAGCGCCTCGGTCTCGTCAAAGCCGAGCCGCTGCAACCATCGTTCCACCAGCCAGCGGGGGTGCGAACCGGTGATGGACAGGTAACCCGTAGGGTCCTGGGCTGGGTCAGGCAGCCACGGGCCTGGGTCGGTGGCGCTGGCTCGCCGGAGGACGGCGTTCACCAGCTGGGCCAGCCCCGGGTAGCCCAGCCGCCGGGACAGCTCGACGCTGGTGCTGACCGCCGCGGACGCCGGTACCGAGCTGGCAAAGCGCAACTGGTACAGCCCGAGGCGCAGCACGTTCCGGACAGGCGGGGGCAGTTTGGCGAACGGTTGGCGCAAGTAGTGCTGCAACTCCCAGTCCAGGCGACCCCGCCAGCGCAATGTGCCGTACACAAGGAGAGCAGCAAAGCTCCGGTCGCGAGCGTCCAGTTGGGCCCGTTCCATCGCCGCGTGCAGGCTGAGCGGGGAGAAGGCGGCCGCTTCGTCCACCGCCGTCAACACTTGCACTGCAGCCCGCCGTGCGGCCAAACCTTCCTGAGCCATATCAAGATCGTCTCGGGTCCCGGCCCAACTGCGTCCCTGGGGTCAGGGGATGGCCTCGTAAGTACTCTGCCGCCGCCATCACCCGTTTGCCCGCCGGCTGCAACTGTTCGATGATGAGTTCGCCCGTCCCGGTCGCTACCCATAGCTCTCCATCCGAACGTACCACGGATCCGGGTGGCCCGACCTCACTGTCGCCGGGCTGCCTCACGGCCGTCGTTTCCGTTCCCTCTGCTACCCGGGCACGTGCGCGGGCAATCCGCACCCGCTCTCCCTCGATAAAGGTGAACGCCGCCGGGTCGGGCCAGTACGCCTGCACCTGCCGCGCCAGTTCCACCGCGGGCCGGGTAAAATCGAGTTCTCCCGCCGCCGGGTCGACCCGGGGGGCGTAGCACGCGCCCTCCTCCGGCTGCGGCCGAGGCGCGATCTGCCCCGCCGCCAATCCGTCCAGAGTTCGAAGAAGCAAGCCGGCCCCCAACTGTGCCAGGCGCTCTTCCAGCTCGCCCCGCGTCTCCCCCGGAAGAATCTCCACTTCTTTCTGAAGAAGGATGGGACCGGTATCCCAGCCCTCATCCAACTGCATCGTGGTCACCCCGGTGCGGGTGTCGCCGGCCAGCAGAGCAGCGGCTACCGGGGCTGCCCCCCGCCACCGCGGAAGCAGGGAGGGGTGCACATTGATGCACCCCCACCGCGGGTGGCGCAAGAGCCAGCGGGGAATCTTCTGCCCGAACGCGACCACACAGGCAGCGTCCACCGGCTCGGCCTCGATCGCCGCCCGTACCTGCGAAAGCCGTTCGGGCTGCAGGACCGGTAGGCCCTGCCGCAGGGCATACCCCTTCACCGGCGGCGGGACGAGACGCCGACCCCGCCCTCCCGGCCGGTCAGGCTGCGTCACCACCAGCCGAAGGTCGAAGCGGCCGGACGAAACCAGCGCCTCCAGGCTGGGCAAGGCAAACGAGGGCGTTCCGAAAAAGAGCACCCGCACGCCAAAGTCAGGCTCCTTCCGTGGAATGTAGGTCTGAACGGGCCGCCGCCACCGAAGAGAAGACCTCCGGCTCGCCGGCCGCATCGCCCCCGCGGGGGGCGGCCACCTGACGCGTCCGCACGGCCTCCTCCTTGAACACAGCCGTGGCCTTGTCGATGAACAATACTCCGTCCAGATGGTCGATCTCGTGTTGCAGAGCCCGAGCCAGCAGGCCGGTCGCCTCTACCCGCCTATCCTGCCCATTCTCATCCCAGCCGGTTACTTCCACCCGAGCAGCCCGCTCCACATATCCCAGCACGCCAGGAATGCTCAAGCACCCCTCCACGTCCACGCTGACCCCCTCCTGGTGAACGATCTTCGGGTTCACCAGGGCGATGAATCCACTGCCAGCGTCCACCACGATCACTCGCTCGGAAATCCCGACCTGGGGAGCGGCCAGCCCTACCCCGTCGTGAGCGTACATCGTCTCCCGCATATCCCGAATCAATCGCTGCAGGCGCCGGGTTACCTTCCGGACGGGCCGGGCTACCTGGCGCAGCACCGGGTCGCCTTCGACCCGGATGGTCAACGCTGCCATGCACTCCCCTCCTTTGTCTAGTTTCCCGCTTACAATTGTCAGTTTATCATGTTTCGACCGGACCGGTGACGGCCTGCACTCCCCGCAACTCGTTCACCAGCTGTCCCTGACCCCCTACATGAGCGACAGCGGCGCGATGTCGACCACCCACTGACGGATATGAGGCGAGCGGGCGGCCGCCCGCTGCAGCAGATGAAGGATGTCTGCCCGGGTCCAGGCCTTCAATAGAAGATGCCAACGGTACTTCCCTTGTAACCGGGAGAGGGGCGCCGGTGCCGGGCCCACGATCTCCACCTGTCCTTGCGACAAGCCGGCGGGTCCGAGCCGCTCGGCCCGTACCGCCCCCAGCTCCTCCAGCAGGTGAACCGCCTCCTGCGCCTGTTCACGGGCGGCCTGTTCGGTGGGTTGCCGGACCAGCAGCCGGGCCAATTCCGTAAAGGGCGGGTACCGCAGGGTACGCCGTAAAGCCAGCTCCTCCCGGTAGAAGCCGAGGTAATCGTAGTGGCTGGCCCGGACAATGGCGTAGTGTTCCGGGTTGTACGTCTGAATGATGACTTGGCCGCCAGCGGCGGATCGTCCCGCCCTACCGGAGACCTGGGTCAAGAGCTGGAAGGTCCGCTCGGCGGAACGAAAATCGGGGAAACCCAGGCCGGTGTCGGCGGCCACGACGCCCACCAGGGTCACATCGGGGAAATCCAGTCCCTTCGCGACCATCTGTGTGCCGACCAGCACATCGATCTCGTGCCGGGCAAAGGCGCCCAGAATCTCCTCGTACGCCCCCTGCCGCCGGGTCGTATCCAGGTCCAAACGGGCCACTCGCGCCCGGGGCAGCAGAGCAGCAGCGGCCTGCTCCACCTTCTCCGTCCCGATCCCCCACGGCCGCAACCCGGTCGAACCGCACGCCGGGCAGCGCTCGGGCACCGGCTCCTCACGGCCGCAGTAGTGGCAACACAATAACGGAGGACGCCCGTGGTAGGTAAGCGAAACCCGGCAGTTCGGGCACTCCACTACCTGGCCGCAATCCCGGCATAGCAGAAAAGAGGCTAGCCCACGGCGGTTCAAAAAGAGGATCACCTGATGCCCCGCGTCCACCTGAGCCTGCATTTGTTCGCTGAGCAGTCGGCTGAAAGGTTGTCCCAGACGGGCTCCGGGCTCACGGCGCAGGTCCACCAGCCGGATTTGGGGCAGGGGTCGTCGTTCGATCCGCTCGGGCAAAAGCAGCAGCAAACTCCGCCCTTGGCGAGCAGCAAAGTAAGTCTCCAGGGCGGGCGTGGCGGAGCCCAGGACGAGCACAGCCCCCTCGAGCTGCGCCCGGAGCCGGGCCACGTCCCGCGCATGGTATCGCGGGGCTTCTTCCTGCTTATAGGAGGGTTCGTGCTCCTCGTCGACCACCACCAGCCCCAGCCGATCGACAGGGGCAAAGATGGCGGAGCGGGCCCCGATGACCACCCGGGCCTTCCCCCGGCGAATCCTCAGCCATTCCTCCCGCCGCTGCCGATCCGGCAGGCGATGATGAAGGACCGCCACCTGCTCGGTTCCGAACCGACGCTCAAAGCGGCGGACCGTCTGCGGAGTCAGGGCGATTTCCGGAACGAGAACGATCGCGCCGCGGCCCATGGCCAGAACCGCTGCAATGGCCTGCAGGTAGATCTCCGTTTTGCCGCTGCCGGTAATGCCGTGGAGCAGGAACTCTGGGGAGCGGGTACCAGGCGTTTGCAGCGCCGCCAGGATGGGCTGCAGGCAACGAGCCTGGTCCGCTGTCAAAGTGGGAGGAGTGTCTGGCCCATCATCCACTTGCCCCTCCCGGTAGCTGGTGCCCCGTGGAAGCCGCCGGCCCGCCTGTACCCAGCCTGTGCGGAGCAGCCCCAGTACGACTGCGCGTGAAACCCTCGCCTGTTGCATCAGAAAAGAGACAGACGTCCACTGGTCAGCCGGTTGTTGTTGCAATACGCGCCAAGCCTGTTCTCGCGCCGGAGCTCGCCCCAGGGTTTGGGTGCTCGTCGCCGGCGGCATCTGCGGGTTGGGCCGCAGCACCAGTTCAGCCGAGGGCAGGTGAAGCAGGACGGACAGAGGAAGCCCCGTCTCGACCGGCAGGTCACCAGGAGACGGGGTGGCCCCCAGGCCACGGCTGTCTGCGGGTTCAGCGAGTAGCTCCAGGCTGGCCGCGGTCTGGGCTTCCGCCTCGACCTGCTCTGCGCTCTCGGCGACAGCCGCTCCGCCCCGTCGCTGGCCCGGCCACCCCCCCGGCGGGGAGACCAATCGCAAGGTCTGTGCCCAGGCGGAAAACGTGGCTTCTGCCAGTTTCTGGGCGAGCGTCAACTGTACTGGAGTGAGCAGTGGCTCCGGGTCGAGCAAACGGGACAAAGGCCGCAGTTGCTGGGCCGGAATGGCGCTGTGCTGGGATAGCCCCACGATCCATCCCCACGCCTGGCGTCGCCCCAGCGGCGCACGTACCCGGCAGCCCCGCAGATTCTCTGGCCAATCAGACGGCACCCGGTAGTCCAGCGGGCGGTACCCCAGCGGGCCGGAATGATCGATGACCACCTGAGCAAAACGATCCGCCGGTGGAGCGGGGGAAGCAGCTCCAGATGACTCCTGCTCCGTCATGGGTGGGCGGCTTTCGTCCGTTCGTATTTCACCTTGCCCTCAGCAATCTCTTCCAGAGCGATACTGACCGGCTTTTTGTCGTCGGGGCCGACTAGCGGCCGTGCCCCGTCGACCAGCTCACGCGCGCGTTTGGCCGTAACCACCACCAACGTGTAGCGACTGTCCACTTTTTCCCGCAGAATCTCCAACGGCGGTTGATCGATAATGGACATATCCACCCTCCTTTGCAACACCCCTGGCGTGCTCTGGCATCCGCACAGCCCGGCGGCGGTCCCTGCGACTCTTCCAGCAGGCCACCCGTATTGTACCATGAGCTGCCAAAACTACACCGAACAGGGATGCTCGCCCTCCTCCACCAGGCGTCCCTCCCAGCGCAGCGTTTCCTGATGGATGGTCTCCAGCAACTGCCCGTAGTCACTGCGGGACACTTTCAGTCGTTCTGCCCGCACGATGGTCGCCAGGCTATTCACGGCCGTCTCCAGCGAGTCGTTCAAGACCACGTAATCGTAATCCCGCATCTTTTGCAACTCAGAGTAGGCTGACCGCAAACGGTTAAGAATGGTGGCTGGCGCATCGGTCCCACGCAGTTCCAGCCGGTGCCTGAGCTCTGCCAGCGATGGGGGGAGGATAAACACCATGACGGCCTCAGGAAGACGCCGCCGGATCTGCGCGGCTCCCGAAGTTTCTACATCCATGACTACAGTCTGCCCGGCCGCCAGTTCGTGTTCGATATACTCTGCCGGCGTACCATAGTAGTGGCCACAATACTCTGCCCACTCCAGCAAGCGGCCTTCTTGCTTCCATTGCTCGAAGACTTCCTGGGAGAGAAAAAAGTAATGAACTCCATCGATCTCACCGGGGCGGGGTGGTCGTGTGGTAGCCGAAACCGAGTAGTGCAGATCGGGCATGACCCGCCGCAATTCGGTGATCAGTCGGTTCTTCCCCACTCCTGACGGCCCTGAGACCACCAGCAAAATCCCCCGTCGTATGGGCTTACATGGGTCATGAGAAACCTGGCTAGCCGTATCCAACTGCCCTCGTCTTCCTCTCCGCCCCCAAAGGCCCGATAGTCTAAGACCCACTCCCACGTGAATGGTATCTGTGTTAGACTCTACGGCTCCACGTCCGGTTCGTCCAGTCTATCCTTGGAACCAAGGCGATTGGAAACCGTCTCCGGTTGGACAGCGGACAGGATGACGTGATCACTATCGGTAATGATCACCGCCCGGGTGCGCCGCCCATACGTGGCGTCGATCAACCGCCCTTGATCTCGCGCCTCTTGCACGATCCGTTTGATCGGCGCAGACTCGGGGCTCACGATGGCCACAATGCGATTGGCGGAAACGATGTTGCCAAATCCGATGTTGATCAATCGAATCTCCATACGTCAAACTCCTTGTTAGGCAGACCCCTCACCGGTCACCGGCGGCCTGTCGTACAGGCCACTCCAACTGAACAAAGAGCCCATCCGGCAAGTACGTCGCTGCCTTGCGCGGATAGGCCAAGAAGCCGGTATCAACCAGGGCTTATCCTAACCGCTCCAAGAGAGCCGAACGTTGCCGCTTCCCCAGTCCCTGGACACGGCGTCCCTCGTCAATACCGATCTCGTTCATAATCTGTTGTGCCCGAATCCGCCCCACCTGAGGTAGGGATTGAATGAGGTAAGCCACCCGCATGCGAGCTACGACTTCGCTTTGCGTGTCCTGCAGAATGTCCGGCAGCTTCAGCTCCCCTGTTTTCAGACGCCTGCGCAATGACGCACGCTGGGATCGCATTTCCTGTGCCTTGGCCAGAGCAGCCCTTTTCTGCTGAGCGGACAACTTCGGCAACGGCATTTTCTACACCCCCCTGGTTCGATTCGCACCCTCGCCACCTTCTTGTCCCATGCCGGCGACGGACGCAAAGGAGAATACCCTGGTAGCTCGGATAGACGTGGCGGCTTCGCAAATGCAACTGCCGTCACCCGCCTGATCGTCCAGTCCGGTGGCTGATATGGGCGTCAGGATGCTTCCTTCGCTCTCTTTCGCCAGAATCCTTTCGCTTCGATGAAAGTTCGCCAGGCCAGGGGCTATCGTGTGGAACCCAGCCACGGGTTGGGGTTCGTCGTGGCGAGGAGACGCTGCCCCTTTCCACCTACCGCCAGCAGAAAGGCTCGAATCAGCTGTCCAAGCGCGTCCAGGGCCAACGGCCAGATGGCGCCCAGGAAGACGATCTGCCAGTCGGTGGAGGAGAGCGGCACCACATGGAAATAGGAGGCCAGGCGGGGCACATAGGTAGTCACCAGCTGCATACCGGCGCTCACCGTTACCGCCGCTAAGAGCGAAGGATTGCCCAACAGCGGTAGGGTGAAGACGGAGGCGCGCTCGGAGCGACATTGGAAAACAAAGAACAACTGTGAGAAAACCAGGGTGTGAAAGGCCATGGTTTGCGCCCTCAACAGATTCGAGGCCGCCAGCGGATTCCCGGACCCTCGCAAGGCGAGGGCAAACACCGCCAGGGTAGACAGCGCGATGACGAGGCCTCGTCCCAGCACGCGCCAACCCAGACCCCGGGCAAACACCCCCTCGGCCGGCGGCCGCGGCGGACGATCCATCGTTCCTGGTTCGGGTGGCTCGACTCCCAAGGCAACGGCAGGCAACCCGTCGGTCACCAGGTTCATCCAGAGAATCTGGATGGGTACCAGCGGCAGGGGCCAGCCGGCGAGGGCCGCCACAAACATCGTGATCACTTCTCCCGCGTTGCAGCTCAGCAGGTAGCGGATGAACTTGCGAATGTTGTCATAGATCGCCCGTCCCTCCTCGATGGCGGCAACGATCGTGGCAAAGTTGTCATCCGCCAGCACCATGTCGGATGCCTCTTTGGTGACCTCCGTGCCCGCGCGCCCCATCGAGATCCCGATATCCGCCTCCTGCACGGCTGGCGCATCGTTTACCCCGTCTCCGGTCATGGCCACCACCTGACCTTGCGCCTTGAGCGCTTTGACAATGCGCAGTTTGTGGCGGGGGGCTACCCGGGCAAAGACGGAGGTCATGGCTACGGCCTGCTGCAGCTCGGCGTCGTTGAAGTTTTCCACCTCTGGTCCCGTCAAGGCCGGTGCGGTGCCGTCGGCCAGGCCGATCTGGCTGGCGATGGCTCGGGCTGTCTCCAGATGATCGCCCGTCACCATGATGGGGCGAATGCCCGCTCGCCGGGCGGTTCGAATGGCTGCGACCGCTTGTGGCCGGGGGGGATCGATCATGCCCACCAGCCCGATGAGGGTGAGCTCATGCTCCATCATTTCCGCGTCCATGCTTTTCACGGCGGGGAGGGCAGAAGCAGGCAGATCTCTGTACGCCAGCGCCAGGACTCGCAGAGCCGCCCGGGCCATGGTAGTGTTGGCCGACCAGCAGCGCTGCCGGTCTGCTGGCCGCAGCGGCCGCAACCCTGTGAACGTACCCACCCCGGATGCAGGGGCTGGGCTGGGCAAGTAGGTGTGGCAAAGCGGCAGAACGGCCTCTGGGGCACCTTTCACCAGCACCCGGATTCCTCCGTCGGGGCGACGGACGGCCACCGACATCCGTCGCCGGTCCGAGTCAAACGGGATCTCGGCCACCAGCCGGTACTGCCGTTGCCAGACAGCACGGGAAGCACCCGCTTTGTGAGCCAGGACCAGGAGAGCCGCTTCGGTCGGATCCCCTACCGCTACCCAGCCTTGCTCAGGATCTTCCTGCACCTCCGCGTGATTGCAGAAAACAGCGACCTGGGAAAGGAGTTCAAGCGAAACAGGCGGCATCGCTGGCCCATCGTCCTGATCTGCCAGCGACACCGGCTTGCCTGACGCGTTCTGGATCCGGCCGTACGGGGCGTACCCGCTGCCTTCGACGCGCAGTTCCGAGCCGTCCGGCAGCCAGATGCGGGTTACCGTCATCTGATTCTCCGTCAGGGTGCCGGTCTTGTCTGAACAGATCGTGGTGACACAGCCCAGTGTCTCCACTGCCGGCAGGTGGCGTACGATGCCGTTGCGCCGGATCATCCGTTGCACCCCCAGTGCCAGGGCGATCGTCACCACCGCCGGCAACCCTTCCGGAATGGCGGCTACGGCCAGACTGACGCCGGTGAGGAACATATCCAGGATCGGACGGCCCTGCGCCACACCGGCAATGAACACAGCCGTGACAGTCAGGGCGGCCGCCGCCAGCAACCCTTTGCCCAGCTGTTCCAGACGCAGCTGCAGGGGCGTGGGCGGCTCTTGCGCGTCGGCCAGCATACCGGCAATTTCGCCGATCTGGGTCTGGCGGCCCGTCGCAAAGACCACCCCGGTCGCTCGCCCGCGGGTGACGGTAGTCCCCATGAACAAGCAGTTGATGCGGTCGCCTATGGCCTCGCTCCCACGGCCCAGCCAATCCGCCCGTTTGGACACGGGCAGCGACTCTCCCGTCAGAGAGGCTTCCTCGCATTCCAAGCCGAAGGTCTCCAGCAGCCGCAGGTCGGCGGGAACCCGGTCCCCCGCCTCTACCCGCACGAGATCTCCCGGCACCAGGTCACGGGCAGGAATGACTTGTTCCCGTCCGCCCCGCACCACGCGGCACTCCGGGGCGCTGAGCCGTTTGAGAGCCTGCAGGGAGCGTTCGGCCCGAAACTCCTGGACCGAGCCGAGGGCCGCATTGAGCAAGACGATGGAAAGGATCGTCAAGGCATCGCCGATCTCGCCCAGCGCAAAGGAAACGACCGTTGCCCCCAGCAAGACCAGGACCATAAAATCCTTGAACTGATCCATCAGGACCGTCCAGAACCCGGGACCCCGGCTTTCTGGTAACGCGTTGGGCCCGTATGCCTTTTGCCGCTCGCGCACCTGATCCGCCGAAAGCCCATGCTGCAGGTCGGTGGTAAGCAGCCGGCCCAGTGCTGCCACCGACATGGCGTGAGGCCGCAGCGGAGCTGGAGCCGCCATGTTCAGGTTCTCGATTCGGGAAACTGCCACGCGGTTCACCCCATCCCCCGGGAACTGCCTTGTTGCCCAACCGCCAGCCAACCCGGCTGGTTTGGCCCTACAGTTGTATGAGACAGGCCCGGGAATTATCCCGAGCCTGTCTCATGTCGGGGCGGCGAGCCTGGGGGGCATCAATGACTCTTCTGCGTTTCTCCGCCCTGCGCCTCACCGCCTGTAGAAGCGTACCCAGCCGCGACCAAGGAAGGGTCGAGTTGGAGAGCCCGGTCGATCTCTTGCTGCCCCAGCACGGTCTGGCCCTGCGCTGATAGAATCTGACCCAATAGCAGGTGAAACGGGGCATACAGAGGATATATTTCGATCCCCCGGCGCAAAGAGGCGACCGCCTCGTCCAACTGCCCACGTGCCTTCTGGCAGCGAGCAAGCCCCAGGTAGGCCTCAAAGAAGAAGGGGTTTGCCTGCAACGCTTGGCGAAATCCTGCTTCAGCCTGGTCGTAGTGAGATTCTTCTTCGTCCAGAAGAGCCAACCCATACAGGGCGAGGGCAGCTGGTGCCCCCTCCTGACTCGAGAGGGCACGCTGGTACGCCTCACGGGCCTGTTGCCGCTCCCCGGCCAGGCGCAGGAACTCGCCCTGCCAGGCGGCTGCCCAGGCAAACGCGGGATCCTGGTCGACCGCCGCCGCCAGCGTCTCTGCCGCCTGTAGCAGGTCTCCTGCTGCCGCTTGACCGAGGGCAAGGCCGAGACGAGCCTCGGCGTTGGTCGGCTCCACTTGCAGAACTTGCTGCCACTGCCTCTCGGCCAGGGCCGGCGAGTCCAGCAGCCAGTAAGCATAGCCGTTTTCCACCGCCGTATCTGTAGCCATCGACGGTGCAGCTGCCTGCCCGCCTGGTTGGACCGCGACCCACGCAACGGCGCAACTCAAAACAGCCAGGCAAACCGGCACCCACCATTGAACCGGCGACCGTACCCCTCGGGTGTGCAACGAGACAACCGCCCTTTCCCCTCTGCCGGGCGACGAGCTCATTCCGACCGGTCACCACAGCCCGTGCCGGCTCGCCAAGGCAAAATCCGCTTCTCTGGCCTTCTCTTACGTTACCACATCATACCGTGCCCGGGGTAGGCAGGGTACGATCCCGAGGGAACGATGGGCGTGGCACGCAGTTTTGACCGATCACGCTGCCTGCCACGTCCCCTTCTCGGCAGAGGAACCGGTATACTACGGAAGTGGCGCTGATCCCCATGAGTCTGCAGCGGAGGGACGTTTGTTGTTGGACGGCTTGTTTGTGGCCGCATTGCGCCAGGAACTCAATGAACGTCTGCGCACGGGCCGGATTGCTACCGTGCGTGGCGTAGACCGCTACACCGTGGTCCTGGAGATTCGCAAGCAACGAGAGGTGGAGCGGCTCCTTTTGTCCGCCGACCCGGAGATGCCTCGCGTTCACCTGATGGAGACGGATGCCCCAAACGCCGCCACTCGCGATGACACCCCCTCTTCGTTTACCATGCTGTTGCGCAAGTACCTGGAGGGCGCACGGGTGCAAGCGGTGACCCAACCGGGGACGGGAATAGAACGCATTCTTCGCCTTGAGCTGGATACCCGCGGGCCTGGCGGCGGCTCTTACCCTCTGTTTCTCATCGCTGAGCTTTTGGGCAAGAAGGCAGACTTGTGGTTGGTGGAAGCCGGTACCGGCCGGATTCTGGACAGCCTGCGCCGGCAGCGCGGGCTGGCACCAGATCTTCCTTATACACCCCCCCCCAGTCAAGAGAAGGTAGTGTTGACGCCCGGGTGTGGAGCCGTGCTTTTGGAGCGCTGGCGTTGGTTGGCCGCCAGCCGCCAAGGCGAACAGCGAAACGCCCAGGCAGCTCTGGTAGCGCTCGTCGACGGGCTAGGCCCACTGACGGCCGCCGAGATCCTGCACCGCGCGCAGATTTCCCCGGCTCAGCCCGTTCCCCTGGTCTCCACTTCCCAGCAGCAGCGCCTGGCCGAGGTGATGGAGCAGGTGGCGCAGCAACTGGTAGCGGGCCAGTTTGCCCCGACGCTCCTTTGGGCATCGCCCGAAGGAGGGGAAGGAGCGGATGATCCGCCCACTCGCCCCGCGGCAGATTATTGCGCGCTTCGTTTGACCCAGTATCCACCCGCGCAGCAGCTGGAACTGCGCTCTCCCAGCCAGGTTCTCGAGCGGTTCTTTGCCCCCCGCTGGCAGGAGCAGCAGTTGGCGAAGCGTCGCCGCCAACTGGAGCGGCCGGTGCGCACCGCCTGGCAGCAAGCCCGCCGTCGTCTGGAAAAGCAGGAGCAAGAGTTGGCCAGCGCCGAGCAGGCCGACCGCTGGCGTATCTTTGGTGAACTGCTGCTCAGCCAACTGGCCGCGGTGCCCGCCGGAGCGACAGAGGTGGAGTTGGATAACTACTACACGGACCCCGTGACCAAGGTTCGGATTGCCCTCGACCCATCCTTGAGCGCGGCCCAGAACGCCCAACGGTACTTCCACCGCTACACGCGTGCCCGTCGTACTCAGCAGGCCGCCTCCCACCAAGCGGAGCACTCCCGCCGGCAGGTAGAGTACCTGGAAGGGGTTCTGGCCGAGCTGGAATGGGCTAGCACCTGGGCTGAACTGGATGAGATCGAAGCTGAGCTGCAGCAGGCCGGTCTGTGCTCCAGCGGAACGCGTGCGGGACAACGACGGCCTGGCGGTTCACCCGCCCGGAAGGAACGTGCGGGGGGCGGCAAGAGGCACGCCCCGCTCCCCCCGCGGCGATACCTGACCGCTGATGGGATCGAGATCTGGGTGGGTCGCAACAACCGCCAAAACGATCGGCTCAGCCTGAAGCAGGCCGCACCGGACGATATCTGGTTCCACGCCCATCAGATCCCTGGGGCTCATGTCATTCTGCGCTGTGCGCAACTGCCGCAAGTCCCGGACAGTAGCCTCCTGGCCGCGGCACAGGTCGCCGCCTATTTCAGCCGGGGGGCGGGCGCCAGCCATGTCCCCGTCGACTACACCCGCTGTCGACACCTGCGCAAACCGACGGGGACCGCTCCAGGCTATGTAATCTACCACGTCTATAAGACGGTGGAGGCCACGCCTAGCCTGGAAGCGGTCCGCCCCTTGCCTGACTAGCTATTGCCAGCTCTTCTCTGCGTGTGAACATCCACGCCGTCGTCATTGAGGCTCATGCCTTGTGTGTGCCGGCCTTCCAAGCCAGCGCCTGCTCGCCGATATCCCGCCGTAGATACTTTCCTTCGAAACGAATGCCTGCGGCCGCCTGATAGGCCTGATCCCGCGCGTCAGCCAGGGTCGGCCCAATTCCTACCACGTGCAAAACTCGCCCTCCCGTAGTGACGATGGGGCCGCCAGCGGGTAACCGCTGCGTTCCCCCGTGAAAAATGATGGCCTGGGGAAGAGAGGTAACGCTCTCGAACCCGCTTACTACGACCCCTCGTCGATAAGAGCCAGGATACCCCTCCATGGCAAGTACAACGTCGACCACCGCCCCCTCCCCCGCGCGCAACGTCCAACAAGGAATCGGAGTAACTCCAGCTCGTGAACCCGCTGCTGACTCTTCGTCCTCCATTCTCCCTGCCACGGGACACGTCTCCTGCAGGTAGGTTCGGAGCTGGCCAGCCGCCGTGGCCGCGAAGAGTGCCCCCCAATCGACGTCCGGCAGGCGGGGGAGGATGGCCTGGGTTTCAGGATCGCCGAAGCGGCAGTTGAACTCGACCACCCGGGGTCCATCTTCTGTCAACATCAAGCCCGCGTATATAACTCCGCGGTAGTCGATCCCCTCCTGCTGTAGGCCGGCGATGGTCGGCAGAATGATCGTCTCCACGACCCGCCGGCGTATGGCCGGGGTGAAGAAAGGTACGGGCGAATACGCCCCCATCCCGCCCGTGTTGGGCCCTGTGTCCCCCTCGCCGATCCGTTTGTGATCCTGGGCCTCCGGCAGGATCGCCACCGCCGTACCGTCGGTAATGGCCAACAGGCTCACCTCAGGTCCATACATTCGCTCCTCCAGGACGACTTGCTCACCGGCAGCTCCCAACTCCCTTTCGCCCAGCAGTCGTTCTACGGCTGCGACCGTCTCCGCCACGGTCTCGCAGACCGTGACCCCCTTGCCTGCCGCCAGGCCGTCTGCCTTGACCACCCAGGGATGACCGCTTTCTTGCACGAATCGAACCGCTTCCGCTCGCTCCGTGCGTCCGAACGTGCGACTGCGGGCGGTGGGGATCCGGTGGCGCTGCATGAACTCCTTGGCCCACGCTTTGCTGGCCTCCAGGCGCGCCCCCGCCTGACCCGGTCCAAACGTAAGGATACCGACTGCCCGTAGCCGATCGGCCAGCCCCGCCCACAGATACGCCTCGGGACCTACGACCACCAGTTCGATGCCGGCTTCCCGTGCCCAGCCCGTCAGCGCCGCCTGCTCCTCGTCGCCCTCGTCGCCCAGATGGACGTTCTGCCCCCACCGCTCGGTGCCTGCGTTACCCGGATAGAACCATACCTCCGGCGAACCGCCCGCCAGGCCCGCTGCCTCCCGCCCTCCTGCCAGCGCCCATCCCAGCGCATCCTCTCGTCCGCCGGCTCCCACCACCAGAATCTTCATCTTGTCCCCCCACCACCCGTTGGGCTCCTTTACTGGTAGGCGCTCAGCCGCTGTGCTCGCGCTTACCGGCCTCATCAAGAGGTTGCGCCCGCCATATGTCGACTGCGCTCATCAGTGCCGGAAGTGGCGACGCCCAGTGAACACCATGGCGATACCGGCCCGATCGCAGGCGGCTATCGACTCTTCGTCCCGGATGCTACCTCCGGGTTGCACGATGGCCACGATTCCTGCTGCGGCCGCCGCCTCCACCACGTCCCCAAAGGGGAAGAACGCGTCCGAGGCCAGCACCGCTCCCCGGGCTCTCTCGCCGGCCTGCTCCAGCGCGAGCCGGGCGGCGGTGATCCGGTTCATCTGCCCAGCGCCGCTGCCCAACAACTGACAGCGACGGGCCACGGTGATCGCGTTGGACTTCACGTGTTTTACCGCAATCCAGGCGAACTTCAAGTCCTCCCACAGCTCGGGTGGGACGGGCGTCTTGGTAACCAGCTTCCAGGCCGAAGTATCCAGATCGATGCGATCCAGTTCCTGCACCAGATACCCGCCACTCACCTTCCGCAGGTCCAGCTCTGGTCGCCCCAGGAAGGCCCAGCTGTCTGCCGACTCCTGCCCTTGCCCGGCCACCTGGCTGTCCCGGGTTTCGCCCCCCTGGCTATCCGGAAAAAGCCCCGGCACTTCCAACAGGCGTACATTCTTTTTCTTGGCCAGGATCTCGAACGCTTCGGGCAGGAAGGAGGGAGCGAGAACCACCTCGAGAAAGGTCTTGTGCAACAGCTCTGCCGTGGCCCGGTCTACGGGTCGATTGAGTGCCACGATGCCTCCAAAGATCGAGACCGGGTCGCCTTCGTAGGCCAGACGGTACGCCTCTGAGATGCTGTCTCCTACCGCCATCCCGCAGGGGTTCATGTGCTTCACCGCCACCGCGGCCGGGGCGAAAAACTCCGAAACCGCCGCCAGGGCCGCGTCGGCGTCCTGGATGTTGTTGAAAGAAAGCTCCTTGCCGTGCAGCTGCCGCGCATTGACCAGCGTCACCCGCGGCGTGCCGCCCGCGTCCGCCTTCCTGCCCTGCCCACCCGGACCAGCCGGCGCCGCTGCCGTCACGAGCGGATCCGCGTAAAAGGCCGCCTTCTGGTGCGGGTTCTCACCATAGCGCAGGCTCGCTACCAGTTGCAACGGCAGAGTCAGGTGAGCCGGAGGCTGGGCCGGCGCCAGTTCACGCAGGAAGAACCGCTGGATGGCAGCGTCATAGGCGGCCGTCTGGGCAAACACCTCAGCAGCCCAGCGCCGCCGCTGCTCCAGCGGAACGGTCTGCTGCTCCCGCCAGAGGGCGAGGAACTCCGGGTATTGTGCAGGCGAGCAGAGCACCGTCACCCAGGCGTAGTTCTTCGCCGCCGCCCGCAACATGGATGGCCCGCCGATGTCGATCTGCTCGATCGCTTCCTCCCAGGTAACGCCGGGCCGCGCCACCGTCTGAGCAAACGGATAGAGGTTGACCACTACCAGATCAATCGGGGTAATCTGCTCTTGGGCCAACGTCTGCATATCGGATGGGACATCCCGCCGGGCCAGAATGGCGGCGTGGATCCGAGGGTGCAACGTCTTCACCCGGCCGCCCAGCACCTCCGGAAAACCGGTGACCTCGCTGACCGAAGTAACGGGCAAACCCGCTTCCTGCAGCGCCTTCTGCGTGCCTCCTGTAGAAAGGATCTCGACTCCCCCGGCCACCAGCTCCCGGGCCAGCTCCACCACACCCTGCTTGTCCCAGACGCTGATCAACGCACGGCGAATCGTCCCTGTCTCCGTACTCATCCTGCTGCCGCTCTCCTTCCATTGGTGATCACGACCCGAGGCTGCAAATGGTGATCAATCCCATACGACCCTGCGCCCCTCTACCCGCCACGGCCGGGTCAACAGGTTGTGAATCGCTTCTACATAGAGCTTGTGCTCCACCGGCAGAATCCGGGCTGCCAGGCTCTCTTCCGTATCATTGGGCAGTACGGGCACCGCCTCCTGGAGCAAGATAGGGCCAGTGTCCATCCCCGCATCCACCAGGTGAACAGTGCACCCACTCACCCTCACCCCATACTCCACCGCCTGGCGCTGGGCATGCAGGCCGGGGAAGGAGGGTAAGAGGGCCGGGTGGACGTTCACGATGCGGTGCTGCCACTGGTGTACTGTACTGGCAGGTAAGAGCCGCAGGTAGCCGGCGAGACAGATCAAGTCCGGCTGCCATGAGGCAAGGAGACCTTCCAGGGCCTGGTCATACGCGCCCCGGCTGGGAAAACGCCGGCGGTCCAACGCCTCCACGTGCGGGACACCGGCGGCGATCGCTTTCGCCAGGGCAGGAGCCTCCGCCTGGTCGCTCGCCACGGCGACCACTTGCGCCAAGCCCGCCAACCGCCCGCTGCTACAGGCAACGATGATCTTCTCCATATTCGAACCCCGGCCGGAGACCAGGATCACGAGCCGGGCGGGCCGGCCCAGCCGCTGCGATAGACTGCCCCCTGGGCCTCGGGCCACGTCAGACAAACTCCACACCCTTTCGCCCGTCGCTGCTGGCCACCACTTCCCCCACCGGCCAACTGGCGATCCCTTCCGCCTGCAGCAGCCGCCGGGCCGTATCCACTTGATCGGTCGGAAGGATGGCCACCATGCCCAATCCGAGGTTGAACGTACGACGCATCTCTTCCTCCTCAACCGGTCCCCAGTGACGCAGGAGGTCGAAGATGGGGGGCTCGGGCCAGCTGCCCACCCGCACACGGGCCACCTTGCCCTCCCCCATCGCCCTCGGCACATTCTCCGGCAGGCCGCCGCCGCTGATATTGGCTAGCCCGTGAACGTCCACTACCCGCAACAATCGCAACACCGGCCGGACGTAAATGGCCGTCGGCGCCAGCAGTTCCTCCCCGAGCGTACGTCCTAGCTCGGGCAGGTACCGGTCCAGCGGCAAGCGACGCTGCTCCAGCACAATCTTACGGACCAGCGAGTACCCACTGGACTGCAAGCCCGTGGAGGCCAGGCCCAGCAGGACGTCCGCGGGACGAACCCGCTGCCCGGTGATCACCCGTTCTTCTTCCACCACGCCTACGGCAAACCCGGCCAGGTCGTATTCGTCCTCTGGGTAAAAGCCGGGCATCTCCGCCGTCTCACCGCCAATGAGGGCGCAGCCTGCTTGCCGGCAACCTTCGGCCACGCCGGCTACCACCTGCTCGGCTCGGGCCGGGTCCAAGTGCCCGGTGGCGTAATAGTCCAGGAAAAAGAGGGGTTCAGCCCCCTGGCAGAGGATGTCGTTGACGCAGTAGGCGACGCAGTCGATCCCCACCGTATCGTGGCGGTTTAGCAGGAAGGCGATCTTCAGCTTTGTGCCCACTCCGTCGCTGCCAGAGACGAGCAAAGGCCGGCGCCAACGGGTTGGGTCGAGGGCAAAGAAGCCTCCGAAACTGCCGATGTCTCCCCGCACCTCCGGCCGGTAGGTACGGCGGGCCAACTCCCGAATCCGCCGGACCGTCTCATAGCCAGCCTCCATATCCACCCCGGCCTGCCGGTAGCTGGTCGGTGTCACACGTTCACCCGAGCCGGTCGGTCTAGGAGACGAGGGGCTGGGAATCGATCCTGGGGTCGACGACGTCGCCATCGGCTGTTCCCTCCGGTTCTCGGTCGGGTTCTGGTTCTCGCAGTTGCTGCCCATTTTGTTTTCTTCCTTCCAGATCATCTTTGCGCGGCCGTCCCCGGGCCGGCAGTTCCGTCGGATACTGACCACTGAAGCAGGCCGTGCACAGGCCGAAAGGAACCTGCCCTACCCCCTGCCCAGGCTCGGACCGCCCGGGTGACCCGGCGGCTGCCGCCCCCTCTGTATGCCCGAACGCCGTCGCTCCTCGTCCAACCGCTTCCAGCAAGCCCTCTACAGAGAGGAAATGGAGCGAATCGGCGCCGATCAGCTGACGGATCTCTTCCACGGAGTGGTGGCGGGCGATCAACTTCTCCTCATCGCTGGTGTCTACCCCATAGTAACAAGCGTGTCGGTACGGAGGCGACGAGATCATCAGGTGAACCTCCTTCGCCCCTGCCTCCCGTAGCAGCCGTACGGTTTTGCGGCTGGTCGTGCCCCGTACGATGGAATCGTCCACCACTACGACCCGCTGCCCCGCCAGGACGGCACGTACCGGGTTGAGCTTGATCCGCACCCCCAGCTCTCGCTCGCTCTCATCCGGTTGGATAAACGTCCGACCCATGTAGCGGTTCTTGATAAGGCCCAGATCAAAAGGGATTCCCGAGCCGAGGCTGTAGCCGAGGGCGGCCGACGTGCCCGAGTCAGGTGCGGGGATGACCACGTCGGCCTCCACCGGGCTCTCCCGGGCCAGCTGCCGGCCGATCTCCTGGCGGACCCGATGGACACTGCCATATTCCAACTCCGAGTCCGGGCGGGCAATGTAGATGTACTCAAAGACACACAGCGAACGGGGGCGAGCGGGAAACCAGGTCTCGAGCCGTAACCCGGCCGGAGTCATGATGGCGGCCTGGCCGGGTTCCAGTTCGGCAACGACGGTCGCCCCTACCGCCGCCAGCGCACAGCTCTCAGAGGCGAGCACGTAGGCGTCGGGCCGACGGCCAACCACGAGGGGGCGGAAGCCATAGGGATCGCGTGCCCCGATCAAGAGCGGTTCACCCTGAGGGTTCCGTCCCAGGATAGCCAGCGCATACGCGCCGCGCACAGCAGCCAGTGCCTGGGCTACGGCAGCGGTTAGATCGTCTGCGGCGGATTGGGCGATCAGGGCAAGGAGCAGCTCGGTGTCGGTGGAGGTCTGAAACAGGGCCCCGGCCGCCAACAGCCGCTTGCGCAAGGCGGTGGCGTTGACGAGGTTGCCATTGTGGGCCACCGCCACCGGCCCGTGGGAAGTGATGGATAGCAACGGCTGGGCGTTCTCCCGGCAGCTGGCGCCGGTCGTGGAGTATCGTACATGACCAATCGCCGCCCCGCCCGGCAGCCCTGCCAGAACCTCCCGGGTAAACACCTCACTGACCAGCCCCATCTCTTTGTGGAGCAGCAGGTTGGTGGGCCTCTCGACAGTGGCCACGGCCAGGCCGGCGCTTTCTTGCCCCCGGTGCTGCAAGGCGAAAAGGCCGAGGTAGGTCAGATGGGCGGCATCCAGCCGGCTCTCCTCACTCTGTTGGGCGCAGATCCCGAAGACTCCGCACACCTTGCCTACCCCCTGCCCTGACTAACCCCATTGTCCAAAGGACCCTGTTGCTGGCCGACATGGCATGCTCCGCCCGCCTCTCGGGCTTCCTCGACGGCCCCGCTACAGGCGTTACTGGCGGCCCTGGCAAAGGGGATGGTCTGATACGCCTGCCGCAGGGCGGCCAGATCCAACGCCAGCCAGTCCTCTGCCTTCCCGGTCATCAACCGAAGCAGCGGCTCAGCTGTGGTTTCACCCAGGTAGATAGAAATGACTCCGTCCGCCGCCAACAGCCGCTGGACCTCCCCCACCTGTTTCCGCTCGTGCAAGGCGACCACCACCCGGGAGGGCCACTCGCCAAAGGCAGCCAACACGGCTGTGAGCCGCCCCTGCCCGTCGGGGAGCGTCGCCCGGATCCCTATTCCCGCAGCCAGGGCCATCTCGGCCAGGGTGACCGCCAGCCCACCTTCGCTACAGTCGTGGGCCGCTGTGACCCAGCCTCGTTCATACAGGGCCAAAAGCCCTTGCTGCACTTTTTGTTCCAGCTCCAGATCGACATCGGCCGGCTGCCCTGCCAGCGACGAACCGAATAGCGCCTGGTACTGGCTGCCCGCCAGGGACTCGATCAGGGCCTGCTCCGGACGATCCGGCCAACCCGGCGGATAAAGAGCTCCCAGCAGCAACAACGGTTGCCCGACGCCGGTCGGCGCAAGCCCCCGGCAACGCTGTGCCTGTTCCGCCACGCCCAGCATGCCGACGACGGGCGTGGGATGAATCGCTCCTTGCCCGGACTCGTTGTAGAAGCTCACGTTGCCGCCCGTCACCGGCGTCCCCAGCGCCTCGGCCGCTTCGCTCATCCCGGCGATCGCCTCGGTAAACTGCCAAAAGATCTCGGGATCATCCGGGTTGCCAAAGTTCAGGCAGTTGGTGAGCGCGACCGGCCGCGCCCCGGTGCAGGCCACATTGCGGGCGGCCTCCGCCACTGCCCGGCGGCCGCCCCGGCGCGGATCCAGGTAGCACAGACGACCGTTCCCATCCGTCGCCAACGCAATCGCCTGCGACCGGGTGGGGCTCTCCTTCAACCACAGCAGAGCGGCATCCGCCTGACCGGGCAGAAGCTGTGTGCGCGTCTGCACCTGGTGATCATATTGGCGATAGGCCCAGGCCTTGCTGGCCACTGTGGGGCTGGCGAGAAGCGCCAGCAGCTGCTCGGCCGGCGACAGGCGGCCTTGCACCTCGTTCACCCACGCAAAGGCGGCCGCCTGTAGCTGCCGGGTCGTGGACAGATAGGTCGGTGGACGGGCAGGGGGATCATAGGCGGGAACGTCTTCGGTCAGGAATCGAACCGGCACCTGGCCGACCACTTCCCCATGCCAGCGAACCGTGAAAAGACCATCCTCGGTTATCCGGGCGATCGGGGCTGCCTGCACGCCCCATTTTGCACAGATAGTCTGGACAGCGGCGACGTTCTGCGGTTCAACGATGACCAGCATCCGCTCTTGAGACTCGGAGAGCATCACTTCGTAAGGGGTCATCCCGGGCTCTCGTTGGGGCACGGCGTCAATTTCCACCTCCACCCCGGTGCCGCCCCGGGCGGCGGTCTCCGCCAATGAGGAGGTGATGCCGGCGGCGCCCATGTCCTGGATGGCCGCCGCCAGCCCTTGCTCCACGATTTCCAGACAGGCTTCAATGACCAGCTTCTCTCGGAAAGGATCTCCCACCTGAACCGACGGCCGCCGGGACTCCGAACTCTCGTCCAGCTCAACCGAGGCGAAGGTCGCCCCGTGAATGCCGTCTCGCCCGGTGTGCTGTCCCACGAGGACACAAATGTTCCCGACACTATGGGCAGCGGCCCGGGTCAGACGGTTTCGGGGGAGGACTCCCACGCAGACAACGTTGCAGAGCGGGTTACCGGCGTAAGCCGGGTCGAAGGCGATCTCCCCTCCGACTGTGGGGACGCCAACACAGTTGCCGTAACCGGCGATGCCGGCCACCACTCCCTGGGCAATCCGGACGGAGTGCGGGTCGGTTGGGGGGCCAAAACGCAGGGAGTCGAGCAGCGCGATGGGGCGGGCCCCCATCGCCAAGATGTCCCGAATGATACCCCCCACGCCCGTGGCCGCCCCCTGGTAGGGCTCAACGGCGCAGGGATGGTTGTGGCTTTCCATCCGGAAAGCGACTGCGAGGCCGCCCCCGACGTCCACCACCCCGGCGTTCTCGCCCGGGCCGACCAGCACCTGGGGGCCCCGGGTGGGAAAACGGCGCAGCGCCCGCCGGGAGTGCTTGTAGCCGCAGTGCTCCGACCAGAGAACAGCAAATAAGCCAAGCTCGAGAGGATTGGGGTGACGGCCCAACAGCTCAACGATGCGTTCGTACTCCGCATCGCTCATCCCATGCTGACGCCAGGGATGGTCGCTCATCTCCGTTCCCTTGCTCACGGAGTGAACCCTGGCGCCCGGGCAGACACCTTCGTTCGTCATTGCCACTGCCTCCCTCCCCCGCTGCCGGCCGCTGCTTGCGCGTTGAGCTCGACGCTGGCGGCTGCGGGCGCTCTTTGGCCGCCCCCGCCGTCAGTGCCCGGCCCCCGCCAGCTCACTCCGACCTTCTGCAGTGCCGCGAGCAACAGCCGCCCGTCCGTGCTTCCCAGCTGCGGATGAACCGCCCGCTCCGGGTGGGGCATCATCCCTATTACGTTGCCTTCCCGGTTGCAGACACCCGCGATGGCGTGCAGCGAACCATTGGGATTGGACTCCGGCGTCGGCTCACCCGCGGCGTTGACGTAGCGAAAAACGACCTGCTCACGGGCTTCCAGATCGGCTAAAGCGGCGTCGGGGGCAAAGTACCGGCCCTGGGCATGCGCAATCGGTAGCTGCAGGACTGTGCCAGGTTCGCAGGTAGCCGTCACCGGAGTGCGAGCGGTCTCGACGCGAACGTGCACCGGTTCACACTGAAACCGGCCACTGACGTTGGGGAGTAGCGCTCCCGGTAGGAGTCCTGCTTCACACAGGATCTGGAAACCGTTGCAAATCCCCAGCACCGGCAGGCCGGCCTCCGCCTGGCGGGCGACTGCCTGCATCACCGGGGAGAACCGGGCGATGGCGCCGGCCCGCAAGTAATCACCATACGAGAAGCCGCCCGGCAAGATGAGAGCGACCAGGCCACTCAGGTCCGTAGACTCGTGCCAGACCGGAACCGCCTCCGCCCCTAACACAGACAGGGCCCACAGGCAATCCTGATCACAGTTGGAGCCGGGAAAGACGACGACCCCGATGGCGTTCACGCCCGCACCGCCCTCTCCTCATCCGAAGCCCGTTCGGCTACGGACTCCACTTTCCATTCGTACTGCTCCATCACCGGGTTGGCCAGCAGCTGGCGGCACATGCCTTCGACCTGGCTTTCTGCCTCCGCCAGGCAACTGGCCTCCAGGATAAACTCGATGGCCTTGCCGACCCCCACCCCTTGCACCCCGGTATAGCCCAGGCTGTGGAGCGCCGCCTCCACCGTCTGGCCTTGGGGATCAAGAACGCCCGGCTTCAGGCAGATCCGTACAGAAACTCGAAATCGCACCGTCTACTTCCCCCTCTCGGCTGGGGTCGCCGCTGGCGACGAGGTGACCCGGCGCAGGATCTCTGCGTACGCCTCCTCGACCCGTCCCAGGTCCTGGCGAAAGCGATCCTTGTCCAGCTTGTCGCCGGTGGAAGCATCCCAGAGGCGACAGGTGTCAGGGGATATCTCGTCCGCCAGCAGAATCTCTCCCGTCGGGGTTTGGCCAAACTCGAGCTTGAAGTCGACCAGCACGATGCCCCGCTCGCTCCAAAAGCGCTGCAGCAACTGGTTCACCTGCAAAGCCAGAGTTTTCAGACGTTCTACTTGCTCCGGCGTTGCCAGGCGTAGCAACTGGATGTGGTCTTCGGTCAACAGGGGATCGCCCAGGCGGTCATCCTTATAGAAGAATTCCACCAGAGGATTGAACAGGGTCTGCCCTTCCGGCCAGCCCAACCGCCGACAAAACGAGCCAGCAGCAATATTGCGGACGACGACTTCCAAAGGAATGATCTTGACCTTCCGTACGAGCAAAACGGTATCACTGACCTGAGCCAGGAAATGAGTGGGAATCCCATGATCTTGGAGATAGCGGTAGATTACTGCTGTGATCGCAGCATTACGGACACCCTTCTGTGCGATCGTGCCTCTCTTTTTACCATCAAAAGCGGTCGCCTCGTCTTTGAACTCGATCAAGAGCTGGTCCGGCTGGTCCGTAGCGTAAACCACCTTGGCCTTGCCTTCGTACAACTTTTCGCCTCGTTGCATAGATGCTCCCCCTCTCGCCCTCGTCCGCTTACGCTGACAACCCCCAACCTGTGCTTTGCCACTGCTGGAGCTGTCCGGCCCAGTGCGCGGCGATGTCCTGCGCTTTTTGCACAGCCAGCCCCCGGTACTGCTCCGGCTGGTGCAGCAGCTCCCGCTCCGTGGCCGAAAGCCGCTGCAGGTATGGGGCCAGCTCTTCGTCGGCCAGCGCCAACTCGGCCAGTGACTCTTTCCCCGCCTGGGGTGACAATGTCAGCCGTCGTACGGCCTCATGGGCAGACGGATGGCCGGCGGCCGCCAAGAGGATGTACAGAGGCTCGGCGACGAACAGGTTGGCCGACCGCTCCAGGTTGGCCCGCATGCGAGTCTCATCTACCACCAGACGGCGGCTGAAACGGGTCAGCCGGTCCGCCGCTTGAACCAGCCCCGCCGCCACCTCCGGCAGAAAGCGGCCCGAAGCCGAATTAGTGAGATCGCGTTGATGCTCCGAGATCTGATCCATATAGACCGTGAGGATACGCGGCAGAAACTCTTTCCACAAGCTTTTGACGTGCTCGAAGTTCCAGGGGTTACGTTTGTGAGGCATCGTCGATGAGCCAACCTGCTCCGCAGTGAACGCCTCGCCCACCTCACCGATCTCCGTTCGCTGCAGATGGCGCATGTCGTCAGCGAAGTTGGCCAGCACACCGAACGTGCTGACCAGACCGTGGGCCCAATCTAGCACCGCTTCCGGCGGAACGATTTGGGTGGAGATAAGCGCTGGTTTGATCCCCAGTTCCCCCAGCACCACCGCTTCTAGCTGCTGGGGATCGCTCACCCGCAAAGAGGCAGCGTTGTAAGCGCCGACGGCGCCCGCCATTTTCCCCCTCAGGCGTCGCGCAGCTGACAGAATCGTCTCCATGCGGTCACCCAGGCGCTGCACATACCAGGCCAGGGCAAACCCGAAGGTGACAGGGACGGCGTGTTGACCGTGTGTCCGTCCGATTTGAGGAGTATGGGCATAACGACGGGTCTGTTCGATCCAGCACTGCTCCAGCTCTCCGAGGGCAGGAGCAATGAGTTCACGCGTGGCATCCCGGTACTGCAGAGCTCTCGCCGTGTCCAGAATGTCCATGGACGTGGCGGACCAGTGAATAAAAGGGCGGTGCGACTCGCTGACGCGGCGCTGCAAGCAGTTCACCAGGGCCCGAATGTTGTGGTGGGTCTTCTCCTCTTCGGCGGCGACCTCGGCCGGGGTGACCAGCTGAGCGGCACGTTCGATATCTTCTGCGGCAGCAGCAGGGGCGATCCCCATCTTCACCAGCCCTTTCACCAGGGCTACTTCCACCGCCAGCTGATAGCGAAGGTAAGCGGCTTCCGAAAGGTATTGACTGAGTCGGGCAAACTGCGCAGGATCCTCCACCGCATAGCGGTGGTCGAGAGGGCTCAGGTTGGCAAAGGGGTCCACCGTGGCGCTCCTTCCCAAATCCGAGGTAGTGATCGGGCGGCAACCACCCACAGTGTACCCCTCACAGCCTGATGACGTCAAGCGAAAGCCGAATATTATGAGTAAGTTGTCGACACAATGTTCGTGTTTTCCCCCTGCCGCCCATCTCTGGATTGACGGGAAAGGTGTTTCGGCCTCAGTTGGGTCAGTTACCGCTACGTTGCAGTTCGCGTAGCTTGGCCAGGACCTCGTCCACATGGCCATCTACCGTGACGCGCGAGAAGACGTGCCGGATGACCCCTTCCGGATCAATGATCAACGTGGAACGACGGGCGCCGGTGCCCTTGTCGTTCAAGACACCCAGTGCCTGGATGATCTCTTTGCGCTGGTCGCTGATCAAAGGGAATTGCAGCCCGTACTTGTCGGCGAAGCGTCGGTGTGAGGCGGGGCTGTCGGCACTGACCCCCACGATTCGGGCACCCAGAGCTTCGAAGTCGGCCCGGTGCTCGTTGAAAGCCTGCGCTTCACGGGTGCAACCCGGCGTGTTGTCCTTGGGATAGAAGTAGAGGACCACCCAATGTCCCCGCCAGGCGTCCAGGGCAAGTTCACTTTCGTCCTGGGTCAGACCGCAAATCCTGGGCAATACAGATCCCTGCTCGACTGTCATCTCTCACGTCCCTCTTTCTTATTAGGAATAGTTCCTGCTTGTCATTGTAGCACAATGTACGGCTGCACTGCCCCCGGCCGCCGCAAGAGCAGGTCTTTGCGCCGTGGACGCTGGTGCCGCCAACCTGGGCTCTCCCATGGAGAACATGGGGAAGGACAAAGGCGACGGGAAGGAGAAACTTCCCCGGGCTGCGCAACGAGGCTGAGACCAACAAGAGATACGGAGGGAGCGGGTAGGATTGTCCCGTTTGCAGCAGGCAAGAAAAGCGTATGAAACCAGGGATGTGGAAGCGGCCAAGGCCCTGCATGCGCCGGAGGCCATACGAGCCGCGATCGCACCGGAAAAGCACGAAGAAGAGCGGGGCAAATACCTCAGCGATGCCGTATACGGAGCGTCGGACGGCATCGTCACCACCTTCGCCGTGGTGGCCGGTGTGGCGGGAGCAAGTCTTTCCCCGGTAGTCGTCGTGATCATGGGCCTGGCCAACCTTTTTGGTGACGGTTTCTCGATGGCAGCGGGGGCTTACCTCAGTGGCCGCTCCGAACAGGATTACCAGCGGCAGGAACGGGAGCGAGAAGCCTGGGAGATTCAACACTTCCCAGAAGGTGAGCGCCAGGAAATACGCGACATCTATGCTCAGAAGGGCTTCCAGGGGGAAGACCTCGAGCGGGCCGTCGAGGTCATCACCTCAGATCGGGAGCGCTGGTTGACGACCATGATGCGCGAAGAACTTGGCATCATCGAGGAACGAAAAGACCCCATGCGGGCGGCCCTCACCACCTTTTTCGCGTTTGTCGCCGGCGGGACCATCCCGTTGTTGGGCTATCTGTTGGCGGCCCGAGCACCTGGCCTCTCCACTCACCCATTCGGCGTGGCCACCGCAGTCACCTTGGCGTCCATGTTCGGCGTGGGGGCAGCCCGTTCCATTGTGACTCACCGGCCCTGGTGGCGGACGGGTCTGGAAATGCTGGGGGTGGGCTCACTCGCTGCGGCCGTCGCCTACCTGGTCGGTTTCCTCCTCAAAGGTCTGGCCTGAGATCGCTCGCGGGCCGCTGGCCGACCCGCGTCGCCAGGGAGCGACGGCAATCGCCTGCTCACCCTGGCTGGAGGAGCGAAAGAACGGACGAAGGGAGGGAGGTTTACGTGCGTATGGATGAGCCCGTCGTGCGCCCCTACCGCCCAGGGGATGAGGAGCAACTGGTCTCGCTCTGGAACCGCTCTTTGGCAGCCGACCCCATCACGCTGGACCGCCTGGTGGAACGAGTTTTCCTCGACGTCAACTTCGACCCGGAGGGGCTTCTGGTGGCCGAAGCGGACTGCCAACTGGTCGGCTTCTTTCTCGCCGTAGTGCGACGCGTGCCCTTGCTGGGGCTGGACATCGAACCGGAGCAGGGCTGGATCTGGGCCTTTGGCGTCAGTCCGGCTCGCCGCCGTCAAGGCATCGGCCATCGCCTGCTGGAAGCTGCCGAACAGTTTTTGCGCAATCGCCGCCGGTGCCAGGTGTGGGTGGCTCAGTATGCTCCAAACTACTTCTTCCCTGGGGTGGATGCCGAACACTATCCCGATGCCAAACGGCTCCTCACGGCAGCCGGATATGAGTCGAGCGCAGAGGTGGTGGCCATGGATGTTCACCTGGGGGAATGGCAGGGGATACCAGCAGCAGTGGAACGGCAGGAAGAGCAGCTGGCAGCCATGGGGATTCGGGTGGAAACCCTGACCCCTCGCTGGCTCATCCCCACCTTGCAGCTGGCGGAAGGATTTGGGCCGGACTGGTCGCGGGGCATCCGAGAAGGACTCCTCCGTACCGGACATTGGGAGAGGGTCATTCTGGCCCGCCAGGCAGATCAGGTCCTTGGGTACTGCATGTATGGGCTATATGATCGGCCCGCAGGCCGGTTTGGCCCGTTTGGAGTCGACCCGGCCTGGCGAGGACATGGAATTGGCAAGGTCTTGCTCTATCGATGCCTGCAGCACATGAAAGCGGAGGGACTCCATAGCGCCTGGTTTCTGAGCACCAGTGAAGAGAGTCCGGCAGGCCATCTCTACCAGGAAGCCGGTTTTCGGGTCAGCCGGCGGTTCACGATGATGCGCAAACAGCTTCTTGCCTCACGCACATGAGACCGATGCCCAACAGGGGAGACCGAAACAAGACACAGAAGGAAGATGCGCATGGGCCACCACGTACAAGTGATCACAGACAGCACCGCCGACCTCAGTCCTCAACTGCGTGAGCAATATCATGTAGGCCTCATCCCCCTCTATGTGCAATTGGGCGAGAAAGCGTACCGGGACGGCACAGAGATCCAGCCAGCCCAGCTCTTCGACTACGTCGCCCAAACCGGCCAGCTTCCCAAGACGTCGATGCCCACCCCGGCCGACTTTGCCGCCGCCTTCCGCTCCGTCATCGAGAGAGGTGACGACGTCCTGTTCATCGGTATCGGAGCCTCCCTCTCGGGTACGGTGCAAGCCGCTCGTCTGGCAGCTGAAGCCTTCCCCCCCGGTCGCGTGAGGGTCGTGGACTCCGAAAACCTGTCCACCGGCGTCGGCCTGCTGGTGCTGCGGGCGGCGGAGCAGGCAGCTGCCGGACGGACCCTGGACGAGATCGTCGCCCACCTGCAGGCAGCTGTCTCGCACGTGCGCACATCATTCATCGTGAACACCATGGACTACCTGTACAAGGGGGGCCGCTGCTCGGCGCTGCAAAACGTGGTCGGCAGCTTGTTGCGCATTCGCCCCCGCATCGAGGTGGTCAACGGGCGCTTGGAGGTGGCAGACAAGCTGCTCGGCGCACGGTCAAAGGCCCTGCGCGCCCTGCTGGATTGGTGCTTGCAGGATCAGAACCGCATCGACCGTCACCGCCTCTTCGTCACCCATGTGGCCTGTCCGGAAGAGGCCGAAGCTCTCGCCGGTGAACTGCGCCAAGCGCTCCCAGACGCCAATGTGCTGATCACGGAGGCGGGGGCGGTCATCTCGAGTCACTGCGGCCCTCAAACCATCGGCATCCTGTACATGGTCAAATAGCTTATCCGATCTGCAGGCCCCTGGCTGGCGATCTACACGAGATCGGGGGGACGACGGTAAACGATGGCAACCGGCGGCCAGCCAGGGCTACGGCCTCGGTTCCGGCACAGCCGTGGCGCTACTCTGCTGCAGTTGCCGATCGGCCAAGCGAACGCTCTCAGTTTGCTCCCGACGCCACTGTAGCAGGCGGGCCCGTACGTCACTATGGCGCACGGCCAGAATCTGGGCAGCTAGTACGGCTGCATTGCGAGGGTTATCCAGCCCCACTGTGGCCACCGGGACGCCGGGGGGCATCTGAACCATGGCGTACAGGGCATCCTGCCCCCGTAGCGGGCCCCCCGCCAGGGGCAACCCAATGACCGGCAACCAGGTGTATGCGGCCAGCACTCCGGGCAAGTGGGCAGCCAGCCCGGCGATGGCGATGATGACCGCCAGCCCGCGCTCCGCCGCACTCTGCGCGTAATGGGCGGCCTCCACCGGGGTGCGGTGGGCCGAAAGGATACGCGACTCGTGCGGGATTCCCAACTCCTGCAAGTAACGACTTACCTGTTGCCCCCACTCCAAGTCCGATTTGCTTCCCATCACCACGCCCACCAAAGGCTGTGGCTGCTCTGGCATGGTGTGTCCTTCCTCCTTTTGCTCTTTCGTCTGGCACGGCTGCCCAACCCCAATCTCTTCTTCCTGTTGGGGGGCTGGGTAACCCGGACGGACTCTCTCCTCCAGACCCCCGACTGCCTCAGATCGACAGTGAACGCGTTCGCTCTCTACCTTCCGTCTCCCTCCTATGTCTCCTACCTGCATTTCCTTTCTATCCCACTAGGCCACGGACGTTTCGTATCATGTCGTTGGCGGGTTCACCGTCCGTGAAGCTTGAGGGTGCTATCATCCGTGACACGTTCTGCACCAGGGGATAGAATGAGAACAGCGAATACTTCACCGTGAGTACCAGTGTGAGTACCCTGTGAGCACAGCGCAGCCTGACATCGGGGCTTCCCCAGGTCGGCCTGGGTAATCTCTCTCGCAGGAAGTGGTACCCTTGGCAAGCATGCCAGAACCGTCAAGCTTCTCTGCGCCTGTCCCCCTTGCTCCTGCCACTTCACGTTCTTCTCCGCCCGTTCCTCATGATGGCCTCACACAACCGAAGGTGATGGTAGCCGTCCTGTCCCTATGGATTCCCCAAGCCCAAAGCCTCAAGGATCGGCGGTCCGTAGTGCAAATGGTGGTCGGCCGCATCCGTTCTCGCTTTGGGGTTGCCGTAGCCGAGGTGGGTAGCCAGGAACAATACTGCCGGGCTGAACTGGCGGTGGCCACCGTCAGCCGGGAAGCCTTTCTCGCCCGTCAAGCCGTCGACGAGGTGGTGCGCTTCGTCGACCGCGTGCTGGAGAGCGATGGCCGGGCTCAGCTCGTTGAGATCGGGGTGGACGAACGTTAGCCGCCACCCCGCTTCTCGGTTCGCTGGCGCGCCGAGATCAGGCGGCGGTACAAGGCCAACAGCTTGGCAGTGGCTGCCTGCACGGAAAGCTCCTCACCCCTGCGCAGGGCGGCGCTTTGCAGACGCTGGCGTAGCGAGGGGTCGGTGAGCAGGTGGCGACAGGCTGCAGCCAAGGCGTCTGGTTCACCGGCGACAATCAGGCCGGCCTGGCCGTCCTGTACGCTCTCCCGCAGCGGCGGCGAGTCGACCACCACAGTGGGCAGGCCGCAGGCGAGCGCTTCAGCTACGACGAGGCCTTGCGTCTCTGTGAACGACGCCATCACGAAGATGTCCGCCCCCAACAGGGCGTCGGCCACCCGGGCGGGCTCGAGGCGGCCGGTAAGAATCACCCGCGACGCTACGCCCAACTCGGTCGCTTGCCGCCGCACCTCGGCTGCTTGCGGGCCATCTCCGACCAGCACCAGCCAGGGGTCGAACGTGGTACCGGCGAGTCTCGGATCGGCGTCCCGGGAAACTCGTAGTTGCTGCAGGCTGCGCAGCAAGAGCCCAGGGTTTTTTTCCAGTGTCAGGCGGCCTACATTGATGAGGACCGGGGCGTTCGCCGGGATGCCGTAGGTGCGGCGCAGCCAGTCACGATCCCGCTCCGGACTGCGGTACAAGCGTAAGTCCACCCCGCTGGGAATCAGTTCCACCGGCGTGGTGATACCGTATCCCTTGTAAACCAACCGCTCCACTGCCTCGCTGACCGCGATCACCGTGTCGACCTGGGCGCAGTAGTTTGCCACATGCTGCCAGACCCACTGCCGGGCAAGCCCCTGCGCAAGCGGAGCGTAATGCACGTACTCATGGTACATGGTGTGGTGTGTGAAGACCAAAGGCAGCCCCAAATGCTTGGCCAGGCGTAGCGCTACTCCCCCCATGAGAAAGGGGCTGTGCGAATGGACGACATCCAGACGTAGACGGGTCACCAGTCGAGTCAAGCCGCGACGCCACGGGATGGGCAACACGAAACCCGGATACGTGGGGGCGGGGACAGAAGGGAATCGCACGATCTCGATGCCCGGGCGAGCCCAGGGATCAGCAGCCAGCCGGATGACGTCGGCGTCCTCGGCCCCACTCTCGCCTCCGGGTCTGGCCTGATGGCTGCTGCGGTAACCGGGGGCAAAGATCACGACCTCGTGTCCCGACTCGGCCAGCACCTGGGAAGTGGTCTCGATCACGCGGACCACCCCGCTGAGGTATGGCCGATAGCTGTCCGTGAACACGCCGATCCGCAGCGGGCGCCCTTGCTGAGGGAGGGTGGTGGTGAAAGAGTCGTTGGTTGAAGAGCTGATAGATGAAGATTCGATGATGATGTTTCACCTCACGCGGAACCGGTGTAGCTGCCCATCCGGCCCTCCGTGCCGGTACTGCCGAGCCGTCGTCGAAGGCACGTACCGCCTCATCCTCATCGTGGTCCTCTTGTCACCGGCCCTATGGCTCAGTCCTTTGCAGATCCTTACCCTCACTGCTCCGGTGGAGCCGGCCGCGTCGGCCCCTCAGGTTGTTTCGCAGGCTTCGTAGACGGGTCGTGCTGTGCAGGCTGCGGAAAACCCCCGCTCCACCACTGTACCAGCCGGCGGCGAATGGTCGCTTCATATCCGTTCTCACTGGGCTCGTAATAGTGCTTTCCGCTTTCGCTCAGCTGTGCCGCTAGAAGGTCAGGCAGGTACTGCTGGCGCACAAAATGGCCGGGGAAGTCGTGCGGGTAGAGATAGCCCCTGCCGTGTCCCAGTTTGGCCGCCCCCGGGTAGTTGGCATCCCGAAGGTGAACCGGCACCGGCCCCACCTCGCCCTGGTGCAGATCCGCCCGGGCTCGTTCCAGCGCCAGATAGCAGGCGTTGCTCTTGGGGGCGGTGGCTACATAGATCGTTGCCTGTGCAAGCGGAATCGCACCTTCGGGCAGGCCGACCCGTTCCACCGCCGTCGCCGCTGCTACCGCCACCTGCAGCGCCTGCGGATCAGCGTTGCCCACGTCCTCGGCGGCCTGGATCATCAAGCGCCGGGCAATGAAAAGTGGATCTTCACCCGCCTCCAACATCCGAACCAGATAGTGGACGGCCGCGTCCGGATCGCCGCCTCGCAAGCTCTTGATGTAGGCTGAAATGGTGTCGTAATGGTTGTCGCCCTGGCGATCATATTGCAACGTCCGCTGCTGAATGGATTCTTCCGCCACCGCCAAAGAAATGCGGATAACTCCGTCCGGGTCGGGCGGGGTCGTCAAAACCGCCAGTTCCAGGGCGTTCAGGGCCCGCCGGGCGTCGCCCGCCGCCACCTGCACCCAGTGTTCCAGAGCCTCAGGGGCGACCTCGATCGCCTGCTTGCCGAGCCCCCGCTCCGGGTCAGTCAGTGCCCGCCGTAGCAATGTGCGGATGGCCTCTGGTTCCAGCGCCCGCAGGCGGAAAAGCTGGGTGCGGCTGAGGAGCGGGCCGTTCACGGAAAAGAACGGGTTTTCGGTGGTCGCACCGATCAGGCGGATCGTTCCTTCCTCCACCGCCGGCAACAGCGCATCCTGTTGGGCCTTGTTGAACCGATGGATCTCGTCGATCAGCACCAGGGTCCGTCGCCCATACAGGCGGCGGCGTTCGCGGGCCTGGTCGATCACCCGGCGTAAATCCGCCACGCCTGCGGTGACAGCATTGAGAGCGACAAACTCCGCCTGGGATGCGTGGGCGATGACCTGGGCCAAGGTGGTTTTCCCACTGCCGGGAGGCCCCCAGAGGATGATGGAACCGAGGCGGTCTGCTTCGATGGCTCGCCGCAGCAAACGCCCCGGGCCGACGATCTCCTCTTGCCCCACCACCTCATCCAGGGTGCGAGGCCGCATGCGAACCGCCAGGGGCGCTGCTTGCTCCGGGGCGCTGCTCTCCCGCTGCCCCGCTGCATACCCAAACAGGCCGGTCCCCTCGTTCCCCGTCGCCACCACCCCTGGGGTATTATACCTTGTCTGCGCGGCCAGAGCCGCCGATCCGCGCCACCAAGCCACCTCTGTCAACTCCGGCGTCACACTGGCCGACCGCTGCTGCCTCACCACTGTCCACAGTCGATGGATGACCCGGAAACGTCCAATACATGCGCCGAGAAGATTGGACTCGAGGCAAGGGTGGCGACCATGGCAAAAACGAGCAGTACCTGCCGTTCTGGACATGTACTCCGCATCCTTCGAACTCGATGGCTGGCCACCACCCCGCCCGTCCCCAGTGATGCACTCCCATTCTGGGAAGTCAATACTTTTGTTTCCGCCTCGCCGCAGCGTACGCCCGGGCTACTGCCCCTGGATCACGATCCGGCCTTCGACTTTGGGCGAGACCGTGCCCTGGGCCTGGATGTACGCCGCCACGACCGCATCCATCAGTTGCCCGGCGCTGGCGTCGATCAAGACCCGCCCCGACTTGAACGCCTCGTATCCATCGCCACCGCCCAGCATGAAGTCGTTGGTGGCGACGGTATAGGTCTTGGCCGGGTCGAGCGGCGCACCGTTCACCTTCACCCAGAGTACCCGCTGGCCCGCCGGCTTGCTGGGATCGAAGGCAAACTGCAGGCCGGAGACCTGCGGGAAGCGGCCCGCGCCTGTCTCCCGCTGGCTGACGCCGTTCTCCAGAGCTTGCCGGATGGCGTCGCCCGTCAGTTCGACCTTGACGACACGGTTCCCGAACGGCAGCCAGGCGAGCACATTGCGGCGGGTAATGGGGCCGGCCGGCAGGACCGCATTGGTCCGGATGCCGCCGCCATTCGTAATGGCCACATCAGCTGCGACCGCCTGGCGAATGGCGTCCGCAATCAGGTTTCCAAGCGGCGCTTCCTGCTGGCGAACCATGGCGTTGCGAGCGTCCAGCTCGACCGTGCTCTGGGCGATCACGTTACCCAGCGCCTGGTCCATCTGCTTCTCGAAGCTCTGGGCAAGCGCCTGCATGCCAGGATCCGGCTGAACATCGGCGATGGAGACTGGCACCAGCTTGTCGGCGATCGCCACCACCTTGACTGCCGAGGCACCCTCAGCCGCACGATCGGGCTTCTCCACCGTGATCGTAGCCACACCCAGGTAGCGGGCGTCGGAACCTGCCTTGGCCACCAGCCGGCCACCGACCTCCTCGCTCATCGGGTCGTGATCATGTCCGCCCAGAATCAGATCGATCTCGGGCACCTCAGCCAGAATTTGTTTGTCCTCTGCTATGGGCAAGTGGGTCAGCCCCACCACCACCTCTGCCCCGTACGCCTTCAGCAAAGCCACCGCACTGCGCGCACTCGCCAGCGGATCAGCAAAAACGACATCCGGCCCCGGGTTGGAGATGACACGAGTATCGGGGGTCAACAGGCCGAAGAAGCCCACCTTTACCCCATGAATCTCCCGCAACGCCAGCGCCTGGGTGCCCGGGAAGGGCGAGCCATCCTGCCGCACCAGGTTGGTAATCACCCAGGTGAACTTCGACTCGCCGATCCGCTGCGCCAGTACGTCCGGGCCGAAGTCAAACTCATGGTTGCCGAAGGTGGCGATGTCCGCCTTCAGCAGGTTCATTCCCTGGATCATGTGGCTGCCATGAAACAGCGAGGACATGGTTGAAGGCGAAATCAGATCACCGGGAAACACCAGCACGGCTTCGGGATCCTGCTGCCGATACTGTGCCACCAGCGTGGCCAGGCGGTCCCAGCCGCCCAGTTCCTTGTCGACAGGGGACAAATCATAGGCGTCGTTGAAATGCAAAATCGTGAGGGTGACCTGTTGCGAGGCAGCCGCCGGAGCCGCCTGCGCGCCGCCCCACAAAGACAAAACCATCGCCGTCAACAGAACGCCCGCTGCCAAGCGCACAAGCCAGTTGCCTTGGCTTTGCCCAGAGGCGTGGTGCTGACGCCGGATCCCTGGAAGCGAGTTGATGCCCATACAGCCTTACCTCCTCCTTGAAAGTGCCAGCTCTTGGCCTGTGTCCATTCTGCCCGTTCCATGTGAACATTCATTGCCAGGCCTGTTTCTCCTATGTGAACAGCCACATCCATGAGCCGGCGGCAAGTGGGCAGTCGCTGGACGGCGCAGGAAGGAGATGGGCCGGACAGGTCGAACCAGTGATCACCGCGTTCGCTCGCTTTTGAAGGGATGTGGCGATGATGATCAAAGGATTGGGGCATGTTGCGCTGAAAGTAAGCGATCTTGCCAGGGCGCTAGAGTTTTATGGGCGCGGTCTGGGCCTGAAGGAAGCGTTTCGTCTGAATCAGCCAGACGGCACCCCCTGGATTGTCTATCTCCACGTCGCTGGAGAAAGCTTCCTCGAGCTACTCCCCACGCCCGCTACCAAAGAGAGCGGAGCGCTGGATACGGCGGCCGCCCGGCAACCTGTCCCCACTCCGCCCGCTGCGGCCACTCCCGGCGGGCTGATGCACCTGTGTCTTCTGGTAGACAATCTGCAACAGACGCTCAAGGAGCTGGAGCCACGCGGAGTTTACCCGGAGGGGTTGCCTACCCGTGGCCAGGATGGCAACTGGCAGGCCTGGTTGACCGACCCGGATGGCAACCGCATCGAGCTGATGGAGATCAACCCGGCTTCCCAGCAGGCCAGGGCTGCGCAGGAGGCGCGCTGACCTCCTCAACCAGCCGCCGTCGCTGCAGATACTCCCCCAACGACAAGACCTGCGGCGTCAGGGTGGCCGCTCTGTCCCTGGTGTTGCCTGCTTCAGGGCGGGTGATTCCATCAACGCTGTCCCGGACACCTGCCGCGGTGACCACCCGTACCAGAGCGCGGAATGTGTCCAGGGCGGTGATGCAGGGGATCTTCAGCTCCACCGCCGCCCGGCGCAGCTGGAAACCGCTCCGCCAGGGGATCTTGCCCCGGGTCGGCGTGTTGAGCACCAGGTTCACTTTGCCGCCGTAGATCAGGTCTAACACTGTCGGGTGACCTTCGCCGATCTTCGCCGCCACCTGGGCCTTCACGCCGGCCGCGGCCAGGGCTCGAGCCGTTCCCTCCGTGGCGTAGACGGCGAAACCAGCCTTAGCCAGGGCAGCCACCAGCGGGATTCCCTCCTCCTTGTCCCGATCCGCCAGCGTCGCGAGGAGCGTTCCCTGCCGGGGCACCTTCCCGGCGCTGGCCAGGAGCGCCTTGTACACGGCCTCGTCCCACGTGTCCGCCAGGCTCAATACCTCGCCCGTGGATTTCATCTCCGGCCCCAAGCCGGTGTCCACCATCCCCAGCTTCTCAAAGGAGAACACCGGCGCTTTGACCGTGATGAACGGCGGGGGCGGCAACAGGCCACTGCGGTACCCGAGGTCAGCCAGCTTTTCGCCCAGCATCACCCGGGTCGCCAGGTCCACCATGGGCACGCCCGTCACCTTGCTCAAGAACGGCACGGTTCGACTGGCCCGCGGGTTCACCTCTAAGACGTACACCTCATCGCCGAAGGCCACGAACTGGACGTTCATCAGCCCCTTGATCTGCAGAGCGCGGGCCAGCCGTTCTGTATATCGAACGATCGTGTCCATCTGCGCCGGCGTCAGCGAATACGGCGGGAAGACCGCCATACTGTCTCCGCTATGAATGCCAGCCCGTTCAATATGCTGCATGATACCGGGAATGACCACCGTCTCGCCGTCGGCGATGCAGTCCACCTCGCACTCCGTGCCCTCGAGGTAGCGATCGAGCAAAACCGGGTGCTGATGGGAGACCTGCGCCGCCATCTTCATGTATTCGAGCAGCTCGGTCTCATTGTGAACGATCTCCATCGCCCGCCCGCCCAGCACGTACGAAGGGCGCACCACCAGCGGGAAGCCCAGCTTCAGGGCGATCCCCATCGCCTCTGCCATCGTCGTGGCGGTCGCCCCTTCGGTCTGGCGGATGCCCAGGGCGGTGGCTAGCTCAGAGAAGCGTTCTCGGTCTTCGGCAATGTCGATGCTGTCGGGAGAAGTGCCCAGGATCGGCACCCCTGCTTTCGCCAGCGGCGCGCAGAGGTTGATGGCGGTCTGACCCCCGAACTGGACCACCACCCCTTCCGGCTTCTCCTTGGTCACCACCTCGAGCACGTCCTCCAGGGCCAGCGGTTCAAAGTAGAGGCGGTCAGCTGTGTCGAAGTCGGTGCTCACCGTCTCCGGGTTGTTGTTGATGATGATCGCTTCTACGCCGGCCTGGCGCAGAGCCCAGACCGAACGCACGGAGCAGTAGTCGAATTCGATGCCCTGGCCAATACGGATGGGTCCGGACCCCAGCACCAGCACTTTGCGCCGCGGCGTGACCGTTGCCTCATCCTCCTGTTCGTAGGTAGAGTAAAAGTAGGGCGTGGAGGCAGCAAACTCGCCGGCACACGTATCGACCACTTTGTAGACAGGACGCAGGCCCAGGGCCTGCCGGAGCGCCCGCACTTTCCCCTCCTCGACGCCCCAAAGAGTGGCCAACCGGCTGTCAGCCATCCCCCAGCGCTTGGCCTGCGCCAGCAAGGCCGGCACGTGCGCTGGACAACTGCCGGCAGTAATAGCCGCCCTGCTCTTCAGCCACGTCCCGGCGGCCGCCTGCCAACGCTTTTCGAGTTCGACAATACCCCGTACTTTTTCGATGAACCAGGGGTCAACCTTGCTCAAAGCGTAGATCTCCTGGGTGCTCCAACCCCGCCGGACCGCCTCGGCCAGTACGAAGAGCCGGTCATCCTCGGCCTGCTGGAGCCGGTTGCGAATGGTCTCATCGCTCATGGCCGCCACCCCAGGCCACTCCAGTCCATCCAGGTCGATTTCGAGGGAGCGAACCGCCTTCAGCAGCGCCCCCTCGAAACTGCGATCGATGGCCATCACCTCGCCCGTCGCCTTCATCTGTGTCCCCAGCACCCGGTTGGCGCCAGCGAACTTATCGAACGGCCAGCGCGGAAACTTCACAACTACGTAGTCGAGGGCGGGTTCAAAACAGGCAGTGGTTTCGCCCGTGACAGCATTGCGAATCTCCGGCAGCGTCAGGCCGACCGCAATCTTGGCCGCCACCCGGGCGATGGGGTAGCCCGTCGCCTTGGAGGCCAGAGCGCTCGAACGGCTCACCCGGGGGTTGACCTCAATCACGTAGTAGCGGAAACTGTGCGGGTCGAGAGCAAACTGAATATTGCAGCCGCCCTCGATGCCCAGCGCCCGGATGATCTTGAGCGAGGCACTCCGCAGCATCTGGTACTCCCGGTCCGACAACGTCTGACTGGGGGCCACCACGATGCTGTCACCGGTGTGAATGCCGATGGGGTCGAGGTTTTCCATGTTGCAGATGGTGATGCAGTTGTCGGCGTGATCCCGCATGACCTCATACTCGATCTCTTTCCAACCGGCCACCGACTTCTCCAGCAGAACCTGGTGAATCAAGCTTTGCCGCAAGCCGCGTACGCAGATCTCCTCCAGCTGCGCACGGTTGGCAGCAATGCCTCCCCCCGCTCCCCCCAGGGTGTAGGCGGGTCGCACAATCACCGGATAGCCGATCTGCTCCGCAAACCGGACGCACTCTTCGAGGGACTCGGCCGTATGGCTTTCCGGCACCGGTTCACCGATCGATAGCATGGTCTCTTTGAACCGCTCGCGGTCTTCAGCCCGCTCGATGGCGTCCAGGGGTGTGCCCAACAAGCGAATCCCCAGCCGGTCGAGGACGCCGCTTTGGGCGAGTTCGAACGCCAGATTGAGGCCGGTTTGGCCGCCCAGGGTGGGCAGGAGACCGTCGGGACGTTCTTTTTCCAGGATTTTGGCGACATACTCGGACGTGAGAGGTTCCAAGTACACCCGGTCAGCCATCTCGAGGTCTGTCATGATGGTAGCCGGGTTACTGTTTACCAGGATAACCTCGAGGCCTTCCTCGCGCAGCGAGCGGCAGGCTTGCGTACCTGCGTAATCGAACTCCGCCGCCTGCCCGATGACGATCGGGCCGGAACCAATCAGCATCACACGGTGCAACGATGGATCTTTGGGCAAGCGTATCACCTCAAACGATCGAGCGACGAACCGGTATCCCGGACTCACACTCTGACTTCTGCTTTACTCCTGAACCAACCCCCGCTGTCTGGCCAACGGGCAGAGGCATCTGCCACCAGCGGCCATCGCCCTGCGGCGGGCAGCCTACAGCGAACTGCGCCAGCGGGTCAACGCCCGCTCCAGGGCCCCCAACGCCTCCTGGATCTGTTCAGAGCTGGTGACCAGGGGCGGCAGCAGACGGAGCGTCGTCGGGCTGACCGCGTTGACGAGCAACCCTTCCTCCCGGGCCAGGTCGACTACCTGGGCGGCCGCCTCCGTTCCCAAATCGAGCGCTTGCATCAGCCCCACCCCCCGCGCTTGCGCCAAGCCAAAGCGCTGGGCCAGGGCGGCCAGTCCCTGGTACAACCGCTCCCCTTTGGCCTGCGCCGCCTTGACCAACTGCTCTTGCTCCAGCACATCCAGCACGGCCAGAGCAGCCCGGCAGGCCAACGGGTTGCCGCCGAACGTAGAAGCGTGGCTGCCAGGAGCAAATCCCTGGCTTGCTGGCGCGGCGGCGATCAGCGCTCCGATGGGCAGCCCACCCCCCAGACCCTTGGCCAAACAGATCAGGTCCGGCTGGATGCCCGCCTGTTCAAAAGCGAAGAAACTGCCCGTTCGACCCAGCCCTGTTTGCACTTCGTCGAGGATGAGGAGCGCTCCGCGTTCACGTGTCAACCGGCGGGCCGCCTGCAGGTAACCGGGATCGGCCGGCCGGACCCCACCCTCCCCTTGCACCGCTTCCAGGATCACGGCGGCGGTCTTCTCACTGATGGCCCGTCCCAGCGCGGCCGCGTCATTGTAAGGCACGTACCGGAAACCTTCAGGCAGGGGGCGGAAATCCCGCTGGTATTTCTCCTGGCCGGTGGCGGCCAAAGCACCCATGGTCCTGCCATGGAAAGAACCAAGGGCGGAGATGATCTCGTAGCGTCCAGGTTCTCCCTTCACCACGGCAGCAAACCGGCGGGCCAGCTTCAAGGCGGCCTCCACCGCCTCCGTGCCGCTATTGGCAAAAAAGAGGCGAGGCTGCTTCAGCCCCGCCCGCTGCGCTTGCTGAGCCAGACGGGCAGCCAGCCGAGCGGCCGGCTCCGTGTAAAAAAGGTTGGACGTGTGGATCAGCTCGGCCGCTTGTTGCTGGACGGCGCTGACCACCTGCGGGTGGCAGTGGCCGACCAGTGCGACCGCAATCCCCCCGACAAAGTCCAGGTAAACCCGGCCGTTCACATCCCACACTTGGGCGCCTTCCCCTCGCACCAGCACGAGCGGTTGGCGAGTATAGGTAGGCAGCAGGTACTGGTCGCTCATGGTACGGACCAGCAGTTCCCGCACACTCGAGTCGGCGCTGATACTGGCATCACCTGCCCCAGCGTCCGTCAGCTCTTGTGCAAAAGTTCCCTTTCTCTCCTCTGCGTCCATGCGGTCTTCCCCCTCCACATGATGCGCGCTCCCCAGCCTGCTCCCATCCCTGGGTGTCACGACCATGAATCTGACCCCGAGCTGCCCGCACAGCCCCGAGCAGCGACCGGTTTCAGTCAAGCTAAGCGATCACCATCGTCCCAATACCCCGGTCTGTGAATAACTCGAGCAGCAACGAGTGGAGCTTGCGACCGTCGATGATGTGAGCCCGGGCCACTCCCCGGGAGAGGGCCCGCACGCATGCCTGCAGCTTGGGAATCATCCCGCCACTGACCTGCCGCTCTTCGATCAACCGGGCCGCCCGCTCCACCTGCAGGGCAGAGATCAACGTCGATGGATCATCCGGGTTCTCGTAGATTCCTTCCACATCCGTCAGCATGATGAGCTTACTCGCTCCCAGGGCGGCTGCCAGTTCACCCGCGACGAGATCCGCGTTGATGTTGTACGACTCGCCCCCCAGCCCGGCCCCGATGGATGAGATGACCGGAATGTACCCTGCCTGGGACAACAGGTGAACCGGAGCCGGGTTAATGCTCTCCACGTCGCCCACGAAGCCCAGGTCTGGCACCTCAGGCTCCGTCACGGCACGGCCGGCTCCCCCCTCGACTCCATCGCCTGCTGGGCGGGCTCCCGCCGCTTCCGGCGCGGCGGCTGCCGCAGGCTGGCCTGTCACATGGGACAGAAGGCCGGGGCCCGGCACCGTACTACGATCCAGTTCGTCCAGGGTGAGCTGGTGCTTGCGAGCGACAATCAGGTTGCCATCCAGCCCCGACAGCCCAATCGCTTGCCCACCCAGCCGGTTGATCTGAGCCACCAGGTCCTGGTTGACCTTCCCTACCAGAACCATCCGGACGACATCCATCGTCTCGGCATCGGTCACCCGCAACCCCCGCACAAAGCGGGAGGGTTTGCCCAACCGTTGCAGCAACCGGTCGATCTCGGGACCGCCGCCGTGGACGACCACGGGGTGGACTCCGACGTACTTGAGCAAGATCAAATCCAGCACCACGGCCCGGCACAGTTCCGGGTTGTCCATGGCATGCCCGCCGTATTTGATGACGAACGTCTTCCCGGCAAATGTACGAATATATGGCAGCGATTCGATGAGAACCCCCGCTTTTTCTGCTACGTTTTGCACTCCTTGCCCTCCTCGATGGTCGCCGGTCGCCGTCTGCGGGAACCGGGCCCAAGCCGGCTGCCCCTCGTGCCGTTACCCCGCCCTCAGGTTCGGTAATTGGCGTTAATCTTCACGTAATCATAGGTGAGATCGCAGCCCCAGGCAACCCCGGTTCCATTCCCTGCTGCCAGGTCGACCGCCAAGTGTACCTCGGGCTGCGCCAGTGCCGCGCTGGCGGCCGCCTCGTCAAAGGGCAGCGAACGGCCATTCTGGCAGACCTGGACCGGTCCGATCCAGATGTTGACCTTCTCCGGGTCAAAGGGGACGCCAGCGTAACCCGCTGCGCACAGAATGCGCCCCCAGTTGGCATCCTGGCCGAAGACCGCGGCCTTCACCAGGTTGCTGCGGGCGATGGACCGAGCGATCTGGCGAGCCGCCGCATCCGAACTGGCCCTCGTAACCTCCACCTCCACCAGGTGGGTGGCCCCTTCCCCGTCACTCGCGATCTGGCGGGCAAGGGAGCGAGCCACGGTGTGTAGCGCCGCCGCGAACCGCTTCAACTCCGGATCGCCGGCGTCCAGACGCACGCCACTGCGCCCGCCTGCCAATAGCAAGGCCATATCGTTGGTGCTGGTGTCCCCGTCTACCGAGATCTGGTTGAACGTCTCGCCCACCACCTGCCGCCACAGGTCCTGGAGCACGGCCCGTTCCGCCTGGCCGTCGGAGACCACGAAGGCAAGCATCGTCGCCATGTTGGGGTGAATCATACCCGATCCTTTGGCGATCCCCGCCACATGAACCGTCCGGCCCTGGATCGCACACTCGACCGCCGCCATCTTCGGCCGGGTGTCGGTGGTCATGATTCCTTCGACGGCGGCACTCCAACCGTCCGGCCCAGATTCCAGGGCGGCAGCCGCCGCCCCGATAGCCGGCAGAAGCCTGCCCATGTCCAGGGGAAGGCCGATGACGCCGGTGGAAGCCACCAGTACCTCGTCGGGGGAGATCCCCAGCGCCGCCGCGGTCGCGGCAGCCATGGCTGCAGCATCTTGTTCACCTTGGGGACCATTGCAGGCGTTGGCGTTGCCGCTGTTGCAGACGATCGCCCGCACTGGCAGGCCCACTTCGATCCGGCGCCGGGTCCAGCGAACCGGTGCTGCCTGTACCTGATTGGTGGTGAACGTGCCCACCGCGATGGCCGGTTCCTCGGACACGATCAACGCCACGTCGCGACGACGCCGTTTCAGGCCGGCATGCACGCCGCTCGCCCGAAAGCCTGGTATTTGCCAGCGTTCCGGCGGGATCTCCTGCAGCCCCTCCACGAGGCCGAACCGTTGTTGATGCTGGTCTTCCACCCCGATTTCCATCGACTTCCCCCCGTTCGCACCCTATGCTCGACCCCTGGCCCTAGGCCTCCCACCCATCCCCAACACCGGGACTGCCAGGCGAACCCGGACAGACCCGTTCACGGCCAAAGTGGAACCGCTTCCAGCCCAGTCGTCTCCGGCAGACCGAACATGAGGTTCATGTTTTGCACCGCCTGCCCCGCCGCCCCTTTGCGCAGGTTGTCCAACGCCGCCCAGGCCACCGCCTGGCGACCGTCCGCAGTCGCCCGTACGGTGAGGTCGCAGTAGTTGCTGCCCTGCACAGCCTTTGTCTGAGGCAGATACTCTTCACCCAGAACCCGGATGAAGGGGCTGTCTTGATAGGTCTCCCGATAGATCGACAGCAGCTCAGCCGTGGTGGCACTCCGGGCCAGGGGCAGGAAGCTGGTGGTCAGGATTCCCCGGCTCATCGGAACCAACTGTGGTACAAAGGCGACCGCAACCGGGTGGCCCGCCACCTGGCTCAACTCCTGCTCCATCTCCGGCGTATGGCGGTGACGCAGAACATTGTAGGGGCGAGTGTTCTCCGTCATCTCCGGGAAGTGGTAACCAGCGGCCGGGGTTGCCCCCGCACCGCTCACGCCGGACAGGCCCACCACCGACACTGTTCCTTCGCCCAAGAGCCCGGCACGCGCCAGAGGCAGGGTGGAAAGCAATGTGGCCGTCGGGTAGCAGCCGGGATTGGCCACCAGGCGGGCAACTTCGATGGCCGCGCGGTACCACTCCGACAGCCCGTAGACAGCCACCGACAGCAGCGGCAACGTCTGTTCATCGTGGGCAAAGGAGTAAAACTTCGGGTACAGAGTAGCATCGTGCAGGCGAAAATCTGCCCCCAGGTCGACCAGGCGAATGCCTGCCTCCCAGGCGGCCCGCGCCAGCGGACGGGCTGCACCGGCCGGAGTAGCACAGAACACGCAGTCACTCTGGCTAGCCACCGCCTCCGGGGAGAGTGCCTCAAAGTGAAGATCCTGTGCCCACGGCTTGGCTACCCGCGCCAGCGGCTGCCGCAGATGGGGTAAGACGGCGGCCAGAGGCTGGCCCGCATACGTGCGGGAGACGAGGTGAAGTTCATCCACAGCGGGATGGGCGAGCAGCAAGGCGGTCAACTCTGCGCCGCTGTACCCGGAAGCACCGATAACAGCCACCCGCATCCCAGAATCCCTCCTCCGACGGTTGCGACCAGTATACTATCTGCTTGCATAATCATGCAAGGGTCGGGGCATACTTTCCGTTTGGTTTCTCCGTCAACCTGCTACGCCCCCAAAGTACGGAGAAAAAGGCCGCCCCCCGCGGCAGGAGGCGGCGACAACCAGGACGCAAGATTATAAACACTACACTCGTCACGCCAGAGAGGTGGGCACAGGCAATTCCCCCTCGGTCTCCACCAGCTGCACTTGGGCTCCTAACCCCGCCAGCTTGGCCACGGGTTGTTCGTAACCCCGCAAGAGGTGTTCCACACCGTCCAGCACGGAACGCCCCTCCGCCATCAGGGCGCCGATCAATAAGGCGGCCCCCATCCGCAGGTCGCTCGCGACCAGCGGGGCTCCCGTCAGGCGGACGATGCCTTCGACGACGGCGGTTCGCCCATCCGACTTGATGCTCGCCCCCAGCCGCTTCAGTTCGTCCACATGGCCGAAGCGGTTTTCAAAGACGCGCTCATGGATCACACTGGTTCCGACGGCCCGCAGCAGGTAGGCGGTGAACTGGGGCTGCAGATCGGTGGGAAAGCCGGGATACGGCATGGTGGTCACCTGGACCGCCCGCGGCCGCTCCGGGCCGCGCACCCAGATCGACTCCTCCCTCGCCTCCACCAGGGCGCCGGTCTCTATCATTTTCGCGATCACCGGCTCGAGGTGCTTGGCAATCACATTCTCCACCTGGACCTCACCCCGGGTCGCCGCCGCCGCCAGTAGCCAGGTGCCGGCCTCAATCCGGTCGGGAATGACGGTATGAGCGGCGCCGTGCAGATTGCGTTCACCGCTGATTCGGATCGTATCCGTCCCAGCTCCCCGAACTTGGGCCCCCATGCTATTCAAGAAGGTGGCCAGGTCCACGATCTCCGGCTCTTTCGCCGGGTTGTGCAAGATGGTCTGCCCCTCTGCCAAGCAGGCGGCCATCATAATGTTTTCCGTCGCTCCAACGCTGGGAAAATCAAGGTATATCTCGGCCCCGTGCAAGGTCTGGCATTCACCGTGAACGAAGCCATGTTCGATCTGGATCTCCGCCCCCATGGCGGCCAGACCTTTCAGGTGTAGATCGATGGGACGGGAACCAATATCACAGCCACCGGGCAGCGCAACTCGGGCCTGGCGAAAGCGGGCGAGCAAAGGTCCCAAAAACAGAATGGAGGCTCGCAACCGCTTGGCGAGGGAGTAAGGGACCTGGGGTGTCACCTCCTGCTGAGGTGGCCGGATATCGACTTCCAAACCCAGTCCCGGAGGGCCCTCGGGCTGACCGCGTGCCTGGGTCTGAAAGCCCAGCTCTTGCAGGATCTCCAGGAGAACCTCCGTGTCCGAAATGGCTGGCACGTGGCGCAAGAAACAGGGCTCGTCCGTCAACGTCGTCGCCGGCAACAACGTAGCGGCAGAGTTCTTCGCACCGCTGACGTACACGCGGCCAGTCAGCGGACGACCTCCCTCGACAATCAACCGTCCCGCCACCCTCATCCCCCCACTCCGTCCTGCCCTCTACGCGATGGTAGAGCCCGCAGCATAACGTCTCATCGCCAGACGATTTGTCCCCACGGGGCCGACAGGTCGCCTCTTTCGTTTCTCGTTGGCTACCGGAAGTCCTGCTTGACGCCGACCGGTGGCCATTTCCTACCGCTCCTGCCTCTGCTACCTGAGCTGGCCAGCTGCCGGTGGCGAGAGAATCCCGCGATAGTAGCGGATCAATCCGGCTAGAATGGCCTCCGCCACCCGTTGGCGATACTCCGGATCCTGCAGTCGGGCCCGCTCTTCAGGATTAGAAAGAAAACCAACCTCGACGATCACGGCCGGCACCTTGCTCTGCCGCAACACCCGGAAATCGCCGCCCAGCGCCCTGCGCTGGTTCGGCCCCAACAGGCGCACCAGCTCGGTCTGGATCGCCTCGGCCAAGCGCTTGCCCTCCGCCGAACCCGACTGGTAGAAAACCTGCGCTCCCGACCAGCGGGGGGAGGGGAAGCTATTGGCGTGAACACTCAGGAAGACTTCCGCCTCCGTCTGATTGATCAATTCTGCCCGGTGGTCCAGGCCTTTCACCTTGTCCAGCGGAATGGGGAGATCGTCCACGAAACGGTCGTCCATGCGGCGGGTCAGGTACGGCCGCGCCCCCACTTGCTGCAGCAACTTCTCCAAACGCAGGGCGATGTCCAGTACGATCTGCTTTTCCACCGCGCCATCCGCCGACGCGCCCGGGTCCGGCCCGCCATGGCCGGCGTCTACCCCAATGGCCCGGTGTTGCAGCGTTTGTTGGCCGTTGGCCAGCAGGCGGGCCACCTCAGGTTCTGCTGGCCTGGTCCCGCTCCAGATCGCCACCGCTACAAAAAGCGCCAGAAGTGGCGAATACACCCAGCGAGCGGGAATCACCCAGATCCGCACCCGGCTGACTCGCACCCGTTTCACCCCAGGTAAGAAGAGCAATTCCTCCTCACCTGTATTCGCGTCCACCGGGCGTTAGACGTTGAACGTTAGACCTGGGGCGCGGTCTCCAGGCCGCCCCGGCTGGCCTCGAAGACCCGGTACCCGCTGGCCCGATCCCGCAGGCGGCAGTGGTCACTCCCAAATACGGACTCGAGGTAGCGTCGCAGGCTGGCGGCGCCCTGCTGCGTGCGGACGACCAGGTAAAGCCGGCCTCCTGGCCGCAGGACGTGCCAGACCTCATCTACCCACCGGTGCAAAAGTTCTTTCCCAGCCCGGATCGGGGGGTTCGTCAGGACAAAGTCCAGCTGCCCAGCGATCGGCCCTGGCAAAGCTGCCAGACCGTCTCCCTGCCACACCCGCACGCGTTGCGGCAGTAAGCCATTCGCTTCCACGTTCCGCCTGGCCAGCGCCACCGCACGCTGGTTCACATCGATCAGCTCTATCCGTGCTCGCGGTGAACAGGCAGCCGCGATGATCCCCAGCGGACCATAGCCGCAGCCCAGGTCCACTCCCCAACCTGATAAAGGCAAGGGCAACGACTCCAGCAGGACCTCCGTTCCCCGGTCGATCCGGCGACGGGAGAAGACGCCAGCGTCCGTCCAGAAACAGAAACGCTGGCCCCGGAACGAGTACCAAAAGAGCCCGGGATCAGAGGCCGACCGCGGTGCCTCCTCGAAATACTGCTCATTCTGCTCGCTCGTCATCCGACCTGTCCTTGCCGTTCCACGAGGGAAGGCGCTGCGGGTGAATATAGATGTTCCAGGAGAAAACTGAGAGCCACCAGGTCTTCTGCATTGTGGCGAAGAATCGGCTCCATCAACCCCCAGTCTCCCTCTTCCGTAAACTGCCGATACTGGGCAGGAATGAGTGCCCCCGGGATATCGGCGGTTCGCGACCGTCCCAACACCTGGTGACAGAGCGTCTCCAGACGACAATCCTCCAGTACGTAGCGATAGCGACGCCGGCTCGGGGTCAATAAGTCCACCTGCCAGGGATGCCAATCCCAGGGCTGACGCCAGAACCAGCTCCGCTGCTGCAGGTAGGGAAGGTCAAAGCTCTTGCCGTTGAACGTGCAAACGACCGGATGCCCTTTCACTCGCTGGGCCGCCGCGGCCAGCACCGCCCCCTCCTCTGACTCGTTCCGAGCCAAGTACTGGTCGACCCACAGGTCGTCTTCTGCCAGAGTGGCGACTCCGACGAGAAAGAGGGGCTGGGCGGGGGCGAGACCGGTGGTCTCCAGGTCCAGAAACATGAGTTGCTCCGGTTGGAAGAATGTCAGCAGTGCCGGCGGCTCTGCCCCCCACTGGGCCAACTCGTGCACGGCCGCCCGGCCGATCGCTGCCAGCACTTCTTGCGCCGAATGGGCGAAGCGGGGCTCGTTCACCAGCTGACGCAGATCATGGACGCCTTGCAGACGCAAGCGGCCTTCCGTCCAGGGGCCAATCCGATAGACCAATTGCAGGTTTTCGTAGAGGACATCCGCGTTTGGCAACTGCTTCCACCAGAAGCGCAGCGGCGCACCCACCCCCACATACTGCTCAACCCGGTGCCAGCAATACCCCAACGATGTTTGTTCGGGTTGATCCTTCACCCGTCTAGGCCCAAGTGCCTGCACCAGTCGTTGCGCCATCTGCCCCACCCGGTCCCCGCTCCTTCAACTGGAGGCCACCCGCAGCCACTCCTGGAGGATCGCCAGCCCGTGACTGGTCCCGATCCGGTCCGCCCCCGCCCGAATCATCTGCTGCACGCCCGCCCAGTTCCGAACTCCTCCAGCCGCTTTGACCCCTACCTTGGGACCGACCACGCGGCGTAACAAGGCGACATCCTCCGGCCTCGCTCCGCCCGGTCCGAAACCGGTGGAAGTCTTTACAAATGCGGCGCCGGCTGCAGCGGCCACCGCCGCTCCCGCCGCCCAGGCGGAACGGTCGAGGGCGGCGCACTCCAGAATCACTTTCACTGGACGGCCCCGCGCCGCCGTGACCACCTGCGCCACTTCGTCGCCCACCCGTTCCCACTCACCGGCCCGCAACCATCCCAGGTTGGCCACCATGTCGATCTCGTCGGCGCCGGCCTCCACTACCGCCCGGGTCTCCTCCACTTTGCTGCGGGTCAAAGCTGCTCCCTGGGGGAAGGCGACCACTGCGGCAACCTTCTGTGGGCTGTGACTCGTACGGTGTGTGTCCAGCCAGTGACGCGCCATCTCCACATAGCACGGCTGAACGCACAGGGCTGCAAACGGATACTCTGCCGAGGCCCTCAGGAAAGCCTCCATCTCGTCTGGGGTGGTCTCCGGCCGCAACAGCGTCTGGTCCAGTCGTCCGGCCACCTCCACCTGCGTCCAGCGGCGAGGATCGTCGGGCGCTGGGCCAGCGGCGGCCTCCCCCTCCTTCACAACCTGGGGGTCAAAATCGTATGCCAAACGGATGGCGGCCTCTGCCCGACGCCTCCATTCGCCGCGCCCCACTGGCGGTAATGGCGACGATGCCCCCGGCAACCTGGCTTCTGCCTCCATGCTCATGCTCCTCCCCCGATCCCGCTTACGCCTCATCCTGGGCCGTTTCTTTGAACTCCAGATCCCCCAGCCAGTACAGGGGATGGCGGACTACCGCCGGCGGTGTCAAATGGGCAATCTGCAGGCGGCAGGTTTCACACTCCGTGGCCACCAGGGGCCGGGCCCAGCGGCTCAGACTCTGCTGCAGAGGACTCCCGATCTGCAGACTAGCTGCGTATTTCTCCTGCTTGAGCCCGTACGTCCCGGCAATCCCGCAACACCCTGCGCTCAAATCGATGACGCGGACGTTGGGCAGGCGGCGCAGGAGTTGCAGCCAGGGTCTGCCTTCCTTCTCCGACCAGCCATGGCAGGGAGTATGGTAGGCCAACTCGGGAACTTCTGCCGCTGGTCGCTGCCGAGCAGGCTCTACCCCCGCCGTCTCCGCTGTGCCCCGCAGCCCCGCACCTTCTGCCGCGCCCGTGGGCATCAGACGTCCCCCGTGTACCCTCTCCCAACGTAGCAGATAGTCGCCCAGTTCCAGGAGGTGGGACGAAAGGCGCCGGCCAGCGTCTATCAGGCTGGGTGGCAACAGGCTCAGGTCGAGATAGTCGGTCTGCAAGGTCAACGCGCAGGAGGGCGAGGTCACCAGGATGGTATACCCTGCGTCTACCCAGCCGATCAAGCGTTCCACGTTCTCCTGCGCCCGCCGGCGGGCAGCCCTGGTCCAACCGTTGGCGACCAGAGGCAGGCCGCAACAGGCGGGACGATCGATCCGCACCTCCACCTCCAGCTTCTCCAGTAGCGAAACGATGCGCTCCCCCAACTCCGGCTCGTAGTACTCGACCTGGCAACCCGGAAAATATACCACCCGATCCCGCACCTCGGGCTCATTACCGCCCCGGCCGGGCAGCCCCCCGCCGGTGTGGTAGCGGTTCCCTGCCGGCGAACGGACAGCTTGCTCGTCTTCGCCTGCCGCAGGGGTGGCTAGCAGCCCAGCGGCCGGTGCGGGGGCGGTAGTGGCCCTCTGGCGGGCCAGCGGCAGCGCCGAAAAGCGCACCCGGGCGAAGGCTGGCAGCCTCCGCTGGCCGCTCAACCCCAGCCCGTGCTGCAACAGAGAGCGCATGGGCCGTGTAGGCAGGAGCGGATTAGCCAGACCGGCAAAGGTGGTACCTACCTTCCCCAACCAGTCTGCATGCCCCAGGAGCCAATCACGGGGAACGTAGCGCAGCGGCCGCCGATAGGACGGGCGTTGCAACCGGGTACGGGTTATCAACCGCTCCGGCGCCACCCCTTGCGGACAGGCCTGGTCACACCGGCGACAGCCCAGGCACAAATCGAGATCCTGTTCGACCAGGGCGGTGCGGAACCGCCCCTCTGCATCAACCTGTTGCCGCCAGCGATCCGGCCCGAGCCGCTTCGGACCCGCGTAATGGGGGTATACCTCTAGCGCTGGGCAGACACTCAAACACGTCGTGCACCGCAAGCAGGCGTCGGCCGTAGCCCACAGCGGTGCCGGCGGCGTCATCTCGCTAGCCTCCGGTTCAACCCGTACGGCACTCAATTCACGACGCCCCCTCCTCCAGGTGTGTCATCATACCGGGCTCATCGCCGCTGCCTTCTCCTGGACTCCCGGCTCCGGCCAAGGAATGGGCAGCTGACCCGGCCTGTACCCCCTCCCCCCGACCGAAGCCGGCGGAGGCGGCCAGGCGTCTCCAAGCCCATTCTACGCTCACGAGCAAGCTACCACTTCTCGAGCCAGCCCACTCGGGTCGCCAGCTTCGCCAGGAAGACTCCCCTGCCTGCACCAGCCAGCGTTCTCCACCGCTCTCCGGCGCGTCGCGGCCTGGCGTCGGATCGCCCGCCAACCCCAGGTTCCCCGCTCCTGACCCCCGCTGGAGGGGCAGAGGGTTGTTCCAGCCTGCTGCCCAGGCCAGACCCTCTGTTTGCCAATCAAACCGCTCGCCGGTCTCTTCTACAACGCCGTGTAGACGCCATCGCCCCTCCCGGGCAACCGGTACCCAGCTTACCTGCTCCACCCTTCTGCCCCAATCGCAATCGACTCCCGCCTGCGCCAACAGCCGCAAAAGCGCCTGGCCCAACCGGACGCCAGCCGGCGAAGGCAAGCCCCCCAGGAGCTCCCCCACAGGACGTCCCAGCGCCTTGCCAAGGTAGAGCCGGGCCGGCTCCGTCTGCTCCCAACCAAGCAGTGGAAAGAGAATCCGGCTGTTTTCACCCAGCTCTCGCCAGATGGGCTGGCGAGGCAACCTTTCGCTCACCCATTGCCAGACCGCTTTCCGTTCCCACAGCCGACCCCAGGCGGACAGGGAGGCTTGAGGGTACGCCCCATCCAGATCCCCCAGCGGAAGCCCTGCCGCGGCCAGCATCGGTGCGGTGGCAAGGACCACGGCCGACACGGCGGCCGGGGCCGGCTGGCCGGAGTGCCGCCTCTGTTCACTCCAGCGCTGTAAAGCGGCAGCGATCCAGTCGACCTTCACCGCGGGCAGTTGATCAAAGCCAACCAGGAGAACGGGTTCTGGTCGCCCCAAATCGCCCGCCACGAGGCTTCGGGGAGCGGCCCAGGCCGGGTGGGCCGTACCGAGGGTCGTCGGCAGCAGGAAATTCCCCGGCTGCTCACACCGTTCATAGGGAAGACCGGCCTTCGCCATCACGCCGGCGAAGCGGGTGAACATCTGCTCGAGCTCCCCGGCCCGCAGCTGCCGATAAGGATGGTCCTCCCCCCAGATCGAACTCGCTGCTTCTCCTTGCAGGACGGCCCGGAGTTGCTCCGGGTCCCAGGCGACGTCAATCGTGCCTGGATGGAGTGCAAAGCTTCCCAGGCCGCGCGCGATCACTTTCACCTGGGCGGCCGGCCAGCCCCCCTCCACCGCCCGGGCTGCCAGACACAAACCGGCAAAACCGGCCCCGACCACGGTCAGATCCGCCGGCCCCCTCATGCCATTGCCCTCTTTCCCTCTGCCTGTCTCTGTGCCTGATTTTGAACTAGCCGAGACTCCGCTGGCCTCTCCTGAGCCGAAGGGATCAACGGATCCCTCGCAGGTACCAAGGGACGCCAAACTTGTGGTGGCAAGCCCATCATCTCTGTATACACCAGGTCGGCTTCATGCAGAGCCCGTTGGGCCTGGGGGTCTGCTTGCACCAGGCCGACGCCCAGCCAGCGCCGGCGGACAAACTGCAGCCATTGGTCCCAGATCTGGTCGACCTGAGCAGAACTGTCCAGCTGCCTCTTGTCCGGGGTCGCCAGCGGTACTCCCATTGCCTGCCAGGCCAGGCCTGGCAGGCGCAAGCTACAAACCAGACCCTGGCACGGACCGGCTCCCAACCTCCCGCGTCGGCGCGCCCCCTCGAACCCAACCCGCCCGAAACTCTGGCGGAGCTCGTCGACCAGCTCTCCCTCGCGCAGCCACTCGCACTCGCAGATCATGGCCCCGTTGGCCTTGCCGGCCAGTCGCTGCCCCCCCGATGTGAAGGACGAGTACGTGGACACCTTTGAACGCCGTGCTGCCTGCCCCCCAGCGCGGCCCCCCGCATGCCCTGAAAGCGGCTTGTGAACATCTCCCACACCGAGATAATGGCTCACCCGCCCGGCAACGGCCTCTCCCAAAAGCAGGCTGGTCGTGAGCTTCCCTCCGATCACGCTGAAAAAACCTGATTCACCAGCCTCCACCTGAAAATCGCGACTGGCCTCCCGCCCGGCAGCATCGTTGCTGCCCTTGCCCGCCGGCAGGGGCCGCACACCAACAAATGCCCGCAAGAGCCGCGTATCTGCCAGCGCTGGAAGCATCGCCTCCGCCTCTCGTCGCAGAAGATGGACCTCCCAGGGCAACACCCGCAGCCCAGGCGGATCGAGCTCTTCGGGCGCAGTTCCGACGGGACGCGAAGTCGTTCCGGCTACCAGGACCGGACCGCCGGGAACCAGAATGTCGCCATCGGCAGGCGGACGGGATCGATTGATCACCCGCCGCACCGGCCGCGAGGCATACACCAGCAGCGACCCGGCCATAGGCTGCATGGGTAGAGTTTCTCCCGCCAACTCCGCCAGGTGTGCTGCCCAGGGACCGCCCGCATTGACCACGGCCTGCGCCTCGACGGCGGCCCGTCGGCCGTCACCTCCCAGCAACTCCACCCGCCATCTGCCTCCCGGGGCCTGAGGCCGCGACAAACCGGTCACCTGCCAGCCAGGGTACAGATGCGCCCCCGCCTCTTCGGCCCGGGCCGCGATCCGGGCCACCAGCCGAAACGGATTGACACTGGCGTCAGGCACGGCCAAGGCGGCGACCACGGCGGGGCTCAGCTCGGGCTCGAGCGTGCGCGCCTCGTCCCCACTCAACCGCTGGTGTGGGATGCCCAGCCCTTTCAACGCAATCTCTAGTTCATTGAGATAGCCGCTATCCGTCTCCGTGAGCGCGACGAAAAGGCCGCCACACGGGTCCACGACGTCGGGAAACAGGCGGCGGATCCGCTGGTTTTCCTGCCAGCATTCCCAGGCCGCTTTGGGATCTTTCACCGCGTAGCGGGCGCCACTGTGGAGTAGGCCATGGTTGCGGCCGGACGTACCTGCTGCCCAGTCCGTCCGTTCTACCAAAACGGTGGTGAGCCCCCGCTGGGCCAGTGCCCAGGCGGCACTAACCCCCGTGGCGCCGCCGCCAATCACCACGACATGAACCGCCGGTTCGAGAAGGTCCACGCAGACTCCCCCTGCTCCTACACCTTCCGCCCGGAAGCCGCTTGGGGCCAGACGATCGACGCTGCGGCCTGCTCCGGCACGAAGGCATCTTTGAGTCGGGATGCCACCTCCTCCAATGTTACTCTACTGACGATCTCTGGGTAATCCAAAAGATTGACACCCTCGAAATGGAGGCTGGCGCAGCGGTTGGCAATGTACTCCACACTGTCGAACTGGAGCACGCTATGGCCCAGCCAACGACGGCGGACCCGTGCAAAATCAGCGGGGGCGATGCCCTGGGCGACGAACGCATGGATGCCTTCCCAGATCCGCTGTTCCAAACGTTTGGGATCACGCGTCTCGCCCCCGATGATGATATGAGCGTATTGGGGAGAGGCAATGTACGCCGTGCCAAAGTCGTCGTTGATCAAGCCCTCCTCGTATAGCTGGTTATACAGGGAGCTGCTGCGTCCCAGGAGCAGGTGCAACACGTAAGCCGTCGCCACCTCCCGCCGTAGCAGGGGTTCGCCCGTCAGGCCCACCTGGCCGTCTTTGAACCCCAGATACAAGATGGGCTGGGCGGCCACCAACGTCTCTTCATGGCGGCTCTCCCGCACGCCTTTCGGCTCGGAGGGATACAACCGGCGGATCTCCCCTTGCACCCGCGGGCGGCGGGCAAGGATCTCTTGTGCTGCCAGATCCAACGTAGCTTCTGGATCCAGGTCCCCGGCTGCCACCAGAACCATGTTGCTGGGATGGTAGAACGTGTTGTAGCAGGTATACAGGTCTTCCTTCGTGATCTTCTGGATCGACTCGACCGTACCCCCGATCTCTAAGCGGACCGGGTTCTCATGATATAGCGCTTCGAGAAGGTGCCGGTAGACCTCTTGCGCCGGTTCATCGCGATACATCTTCAGTTCTTGCGCGATAATCCCCTTTTCCTTCTCTACGTTTTGGTCGGTGAAATACGGATGGAAAACGAAGTCGATCAGGATGCGAAGGTTTTCTTCAAAGCGGTCCGTACACGAAAAGATGTACGTAGTCTGATTATAGTTGGTGTAGGCGTTCGCCGACGCTCCCAACTTGGCAAAACGCTCGAAAACAGAGCCATTTTCCTCTTCAAACATCTTGTGCTCCAGGAAATGGGCGATTCCGTCCGGTACATGCACCGCCTCATTGGAGCCCGGTGGGTAGAAATGGCTGTCAATGGATCCGTAATGGGTAGCCAGGGCGGCAAACTTCTTGGTAAACCCTGGCTTGGGCCAAACGAACAGCTCCATCCCGTTGGGCAACCGTCGCCCATACACCTTTTCCTGCAGTTTCGGTTCGGTCCGTACCCATACCGCTAGATCGCCGCCGCCTGCAGCCGCCTCTGTCGTGGTATTCATCCCTGTGCCTCCCGTTCACCAAGAAAGTAAATAGTATCCAGTTGAACCTTTTGAGCCACTTCCACCACCTGGTCTTTGGTCACCCGTTGCAGCGCCGCGATCATTTCTTCGATGGGGCGCTGCCGCCCGTTGACCACACCCATGAGCACCCGGTCGATTAACGAATTAGGAGAGTCGTACGCAGACCGCAGACCGGTGATGAGACCTTCCAGGGTGGCCGACCACTCTTCCTCCGTGAAATCGCCGCGGGCCATCGCTTCCACCTGGTGCTGGATGATGTCCAAGGCCCGCTCCTCGTCTTGCGCATTGATGCCGCAGGTCGCCACCATCGCCCCCATGGTCGACTCCAGGCGGGTCCAGGCGAAATAGGCAAGGCTGGCCTTCTCTCTTACCTGCAGGAAGAGCTTGGAGTGAGGAAATCCCCCCAGAATGGCGCTGTACATCGTTAGGGCCGGGTAGGCGTCGGAAGCGTAGGTGATACCCCCCGTGGAGTATCCCAGGTACAGGAGCGCCTGGCGCGTCGGCTGGGGCTCATGGGTACGCCGCACCGGGTGGGGAGACGGCATCCAACCACCTGCTGGCAGATGCCCGGGCCGGTCATGGAGCAGCTGGGCCCAGAGTTCCCGCAACTGCTCTTCGATTTGTACTGGATCTACGTCTCCCACCACGAAAATCGTCAGGGGACTTTCCTGCAACAGCCGCTGGTACTGCTCGGCCAGCTGGTGCGGCGTCACGGGCTCGATCCCTTCGGCCGACCCATACCGGTAAATCGAAAAGGGGTCGCCGGCAAACATCTCCTGATAGAGCCGAACCATAGCGTAACTGCGTTTATCATTGATTAAGCTGGCTATCAGATCCTGTAAGACCCTCTTTTCTTGATCGACATAATCCGCACGAAACGAAAGCTGACCCGAAGTGGAGGTCCCATCCTGCCAGAGCGGATCGGTGATGACCTCAGCCAGCAGCCCCAGCTGTTGCCGCAGGAGTTCTTGCCCGGCTCCCACGAATTGCGGGTGAACTCCTGTCAGCTCCCACTCCACCAATTGATCCCGCCCGATCTTGCCGATTTCCGCATCGAGCCCCAGTCCGTACAACTCCTCCCGGTAGCGGGCCAAATCGGCAGTGGTCGGGTGCAGGCGGCTTCCCCGCAGGAGCACCCGCGGGACCAAAGCCGTCAGGCCGGCGTCCTCTCCTAGCGGATGGTGGAAAAACAGCCGGACTGTCACCTTCTTGAACTGCCGGGTAGGCCGCACATAGAGCGTCACCCCTTCCGCCAAGGGACGGGTGACGAACGTAGACGCTTCCATGCGATCTCCTCCTTCGTTTAGCGGAACCCAATCCGTCACTGCAGTAGGCACACAGGCAGAAACCTTTCGTCCTTAACAGCTTACCCGCTCCCACCGGGCCTCACCGCTGCTTCAACGAGCAGGACCCGTCTCCTGCCTCACTGGCCCATATCTGCGCGTCCCTGGGAGGAAAGCGGGCGCTACTAGCGAACTACTGGCTGCACACTAGGAGGTGTCGACGATGTTTGTACGGGACCGCATGACCCCGAACCCCATTTCTATCGACGAGGATGTCTCGGTCCTGGAAGCGCTCGACATCATGCGCCGCCACCAGGTCCGCCGTCTCCCTATCCTTCGCCAGGGGCGGCTGGTCGGCATCGTGACGGAGATGGATCTCATGCGAGTCAGCCCTTCGCCAGCCACCTCTCTTTCGATCTTTGAGATGAACTACCTCCTGACCCAGATGAAAGTGAAGCAGGTGATGGCCAAAGAGGTCGTGACGGTCTCGCCCGACACCACCATCGAGGAAGCAGCCGTCTTGATGCGAGAGCACGCCATCGCCGGCCTGCCTGTCCTCGAGAACGGACGGCTCGTGGGAATCGTCACCGAGACCAATCTGTTCGACGCGTTCGTTGATATGATGGGGCTGCGGCGCCCTGGCAGCCGTCTCACCGTGGAGGTGGAGGACCGTCCCGGCCAATTGGCTGAGATCACCCGGATCATCAGCGAGGCGGGGGTCAACATCATCGGTATAGCCAGCCTGCCGCCGGACCAAGTCGGATCTGTGCCCTCCCCGCCCGGCCAGAATCTAAACAGCCCCACTCACGGCCGCGGTCAACTCGTACTGAGATTGGCCACCACGGATCCGGACCCGCTGGTTCGACAACTGCAGCAGCACGGCTTCCCCGTCGTGCACGTAGTCGTGCAGGCCGGGTAGGCAGCGGATTAAAGAACCACCGCCACCTCGTCCCGGTCCAGGCGATGAATGGTAGCGCTGATGCGGGCCGCGACGTACTCCTCTTCCTGGCAGGCCGCTCGCACCTGGCGCAACAGATCAATAGCACGGCGAAAGGCAAAGACCACGTCGCCTGGGTCGATGGCAACCCCTTTGAGAAGGTCGGTGAAGGGTTTCCCCTGCGTCCAGTCATAGGCCAACTGAGCCAGGTCGTCCTGAAACCGCACGCTGGTCGTCCCCAGGAACTCGCGCTCCATCCGCTCGATCCATTGGACCACGGGAGTGATCTCCGCCAGGTTCAGACATCGCTGGGGAACGCGGGGATCGCCCCGGCGCGGTTCGTAATCGATGGCTATGCACAAAGCGGCCAGTTGCTCCGGCGGCAGCCGGTGGAACCAGCCCGCAAAAAAGAGTTCAGTGACTAGCAGCTCCTGGGTATGGATCTGGGCGGCAAACTCCCCCCGGGCCGTCAACTTGCCCTCCCGGATGTAATCCATGGCGGCCAAGAGCAAACGGCGGTCTTCGAACTCCTGCCAGAAGCGGTCCTCGGTGGTGAGCTGCGCCAGGCGGGTTTCCATCTGGCGGGTGGCAGCCAGTCGCTGTCGCTGTTGGCGCAGTTGGCGACGGCATCGCCGCCGCTCCGCCTCGCTGCAATCCCTGGGCGTGGCCTCTTCCAGTCGAGCTCGCAATAGCCGTAGCTGCTCCCTCACCTGCGCCACGTCCACCCCGTCTGCCGATCGCCGGCCCCTTCCCCTTCCTCGCCGGGAACCCCCCTGGAGTCGACGCAGGGTGGCCTGAAGCGTAGCAACCTCCTGCTCCAGGGCATGGTAAACCAGCGGGCAGGCATCCGTACCGGAAGCCGGGCAGGCTGCCGGCGTTTGGGGCCGTCCAGAAGCTTGCTCCTGCCGGGTGCGGGCCAGGTAGCTGCGCAGGCGCTCCTGCTCCTGGCGCTGCTGAAACGCGGCAAAGTTCTTGTGGAGGATCTCTTCGATTTGCTGTTCATCGAAGTTCTTGATCAGCTGGAGCACAGAGTTGTATGAGAGAGCAAACCGGCTGATGAGCGGTTCGACTTTCTCCTCCTGGTACTCCGGAATTTCTCGAGGATCAAACCGGTTGAGATCGACCACGGTGAACACGAAACCCCGCTCATCGATGCCTCGTCGTCCTGCCCGGCCCGCCATTTGAAAATACTCCGCCTGGGTTAGAGGCCGGAACGTCTGCCCATCCCACTTCGTCAGCCCATCGAAGCAGACCGTACGGCAAGGGAAGTTGAGGCCGACCGCAAACGTTTCGGTACAGTACAGCACGTAGGTTAGCCGCTGGTCGAACAAGCTTTCTACGATATCCTTCACGACGGGCAGGAGGCCGGCATGATGATAAGCGATCCCTTTGAGCAAGAGCGGCCGTAGCTTCCCCAACGTCGGGGTTTGGTTAGGGTCCATGCCATGACTCGCCAGGGTCTCGGAAATGACCTTGTCGACTTGGCGCTTTTGATCCGGGCTCAGGTAATCCGCCACTTCCGCCAGCTCCATGGCATTCGATTCGCACTTGCGACGACTGAAGGTAAAAAAGAGGCTGGGCAGGTACTCCCGTCCCATCGCCTGAAGCAAATCCAGGTGGGTGGTGGGACGCACCCATTCGGCCTGCCGTCTGCCCTCGTAGCGGCGCAAGCCCGCCCTGGCGACGTTTTCTTCCAGACGCTGGGCAGCCCGCTTCACTTGTTCGTAGGTGCAAAAACCCCGGTTCACTTCATATAACCGGTGTTCGAGCGGAACAGCCCGCTCTTTGTGCGTAATCACTGCAATGGGCTGTCGATGCACACTCTCCAGCCAGGCCGCTAGTTCGTCCACATTGGGAATCGTGGCCGACAGACCCAGAAAACGCATGGTGGAAGGCATGAAGATCAGGGACTCTTCCCAGACGCTGCCCCGCTGCGGGTCAGAGAGCCAGTGAATCTCGTCAAAGATGACATAGGCCACGTCCTGGACTCGGTCCGGGGATTGGTGGAGTAAGTTGCGGAAGATCTCGGTGGTCATCACCAGAACGGGGGCCTCCGGCTGCAAGACCACATCACCGGTGATGATTCCCGCCTCTCCCTCACCCAGCAGCGCATGAAACTCCTTGAACTTCTGGTTACTGAGCGCCTTGATGGGAGCAGTATAGATCACCCGCCGACCAGACCGGTAGAGAGTCTCCACCAGGTAATCGGCGATCAACGTCTTGCCAGTACCGGTAGGGGCTGCTACCAGGACCGACAACCCCTGGTCTAGCCGATCCATGGCTTCTGCCTGGAATGGATCGAGCACCAGTCCATGGTAAGTACGCCGGCCTACAGTCCCTTCTTTGTCTTCCAGCTTGGCTCCGTCGCCGGATACAGGCACGGCCAGCGACGCCGCACTGGCTGAACCGCTGCCGAGATGTTCCTCGTGCTCAGCTTCATTTTGAACCTCAGGAGGTGTCCCCCCAATTCCAGCCCCACGATCGGTCAGGGAGAGCGATGTCGACCGGAACCTGCCCGTATGCTTTGTCCGCTTCAACGGCCTGCTCGTCCTCCTTCACCGCCCACAAACCGTCGCCACCGCGGTGGTTACCATCCCCCGCTTAGGATGACCGCCTCAACCAGCCAAAACCTCCGCCCACTCCGGGTGGCCGGTCCAGGACGCCGGCACGGTCCGGCGATTGCCGGCCCGGTCCCGCCAAAACAGATGCCCTTCCTTCCACCCGTACACAAACAGTTTCCAGGTAACCTCTACATCCTGGCGACAGTACGCGATGAGCTCGTCCCAGCGCCCTTCTCGCCACCACTGAATCGCCTGTAACCCGTCGGCGCTCTTGCCGACCCCCAGGGTCTCCCGGGCGAGATGGTCCAGGCCGAGGCGGAAGCCCAGGACGTGGTGGATCTCCACTAGCAGGTCCAGGGAGGGAACGGTCCTGGCCAAATCCGCCCCGCCGTAGGGCGCCAGGACCCGGTAATCAAAACGTAGCGAGTTGAAGCCCACGACCAGATCGGCCCGACGCAACACCTGAATCAACTCGGCCACCTGGTCCTCCCGGTAGGCGGTATACGTGCGGCTGCTCGCCTGGTAGACTACCCCGACCGACAATCCCAGTCGTTCGATGAATCTCGGCCCACCCACTTCATCGAAACTGCGCTGAGTCTCCAGGTCAAACGCGACTAACTCCAAGTACCCACCCCCGCTGAGGCTCCTGCCGTTGCCGGCGTTCCGCTTCCACGGCCAAACCCAGAAGCCTGTCCACTTCCGCAAAGCAGGCGAGAAAGTGCGGGTCTTGACGATCTTTTTCTAACAGCTCGAAGAATTTCCGCCTGAGCTCCTCTGGGTCCACAGGTCCGCCCGCCGATTCGAGCTGGGACATGGTGGCCACCTCCGCTATAAGTTGGAGAGGCCATTCGACGCAAGAGTAGGAAATCCTGCGCTCTTCGAACCGTCCCACCCCACCCCGGCCGGCGTTGAGCCCCTGCCTTCTTGAGGCAGCTGGCTCACTGCGGCTCTCGCCAGGACTCGGCCACCCCGTGGAAACGTTCTCGCAGGCGCTCGTGTTCATGACGGAGCCGCTCTACCTCATCCCGGATGGCCTGCTGCCGGTCGGCCGGTATGTAGGTTTCCAGCAACTCGGTGGCCGTGTCCAGCAGGGTGCTGCCTGTGACCAGGGACGGGTCGGCCAGGATCCTCTCGAGCGGCTGCTCCAAGGCTTGCGGAGCAAGCGCAGCCAGCGCCCAGAGAGCAGCGATTCGCACGGCCGCCACCCGGTCATGGAGGGCCCTTTGCTCGAGCAGGGGGACATCCTCCGCCGACGTGGGCCAGGCAGTCAGCAGTTTGATGCCAATCTCCCGCAGTACCGCGCTGTCACTACGCACGAACTCCACCAACAACCGGTGGAGGGGTTCAGCCCGCGCCGAAACCAGGCAATTCCGTACAGGTTCCGTCCGGGAATCGTTCGGCCAGAACTGAATCACGCCTGCTGACTCTAGTTGTAGCAAAGCCACCGCCGCCTGCCCCCGCGTTTTGGCATCGACCAGCACCAGCCGGACCAGTTCGCCCACGAGGTCCACCTCCTGCCGCCGTTGCACCGCGGCGATGGCCAGGACCCGGACGATGGGCCGTTCGTCTTTGAGCCAGTGCTCCAGGCGGGATACGGCCACTTCCCTGGGCAGACGGCTGATCAGGGCAAGAAACGCCTCGCGGGTGCGGGCGCGGAGCCGCTCCTCCCGCTCCGGGCTGAGCCGGACGTAAAGACGAATCAGCTCATCTAGCAGGGACGGGTCGCCGGTTCTGCCCATAAGTTCGACTGCCAGCAATTGCAGCCGGGGGTCAGCGGCCCGCGCCGCGCGGCGCAGTGCTTCCGCATACCGCTCCGGTTCACAACGTTCCAAATGTTCCAGAAGCCGGTCGGCCAACGGTTGATCGGTGGTGATCGCCAGTACCCGCAACACGCCTAGAAGGGCACGGGGGTCGTGGAGCCGCTCCACCAATGACAGATCGGTCTCTTTCCCGGCCGGGCGGTTCGCCAGCGACCGCCAGTGCTTTTCCAAGGCCTGCAACACGCCGCGCGGCATGTTCTGAGCCAGAAGACGCTCGTAGAGGGTCAATCTGAGCGATTCCCGTTGTTCGTCGAGTACGCGTAAGAAGTCCTTCGTCCTGCCGGAGGTAAGGGCACGATCCACCACCTCTTGAATGGCATGTTCAGGATCGTCCGCTGGCAGTTGCGCCAGCTGACGACGGAATTCTTCTTCCAGTGTCACATACTCCATCGCGCTCACCCCCGTTGACATCTGGTCCATTGCCACTCCAGCACTTGCTCCGGGCGAAGCTGCGGCAGTCCCAGCGCCCCCGCCGCGGCCGCCAGTACGGCAGGCAATGGAATCAGCCCCACCAACTCGCTCGGCCCCACCTGTACGCCCCACTGCGCCGCGGCTCGGCGAATAGCCTCCACGACCTGGTGCAACGGTGTTCGGTCAGGGTGCAATAGATTGACGGAGACCTGCACCTTCCCGCGGCTCGCCAATCGAAAGCCCAGTGCCTGCACTCCGGGCAAGCCACCGTTGACTTGCCGGATCTGCCGGGCGATCGCCTGGGCAACCTCCACCCGGTCTGTTTCCAGCACCACGTTGAACGCGATCAGCGGCGGGCGTACCCCGACCGCTGTCGCCCCTGCCGTCGGGTGAGGTACCGGATCGCCGATGTCAGGATGACGTTCGGGATCGTCCCGCATAGCCTGAGCCAGAGCGGCAAAGCCTCCCCGCCGCAAAAGCGCCAGTCGGCGATGGGATGGTCGCCGGGCTGCCTGACCGTACAGGTACACCGGCACCCGCAGTTGCTCCCAAATCTGCTCTCCCAGCTCGTGCGCCCATTGTATAGCGGTAGACTCGCTGGTAGGCGGCAACGGCACGAGGGGAACGACATCCACGGCGCCGATCCGCGGGTGGACACCCTCATGCTGCCGCAGATCGATCTGCTCTACCGCGGCTTTGGCCAACTGCAGGTCCGCCTGGACCACCGCCTCAGCAGTGCCCATGAGGGTAAAGACGGCCCGGTTGTGGTCCATGTCACGGTGCATGTCGACCAGATGGGCGCCGTCGACCGTGCTGACAGCCGACTGCAACGCCGTCAACACCTGGGGCCGGCGTCCTTCGCTCACATTTGGCACAGATTCCAGCGCGTTCATAGAGTTGTCCACGGACCTGCTCCACCCCCTCGTCTGGCCCGTCCCGGCTGGACCGCCTCACTTCCTGATTCATACTGCGTCATGCAGGACAGGAAAGAAGAACAATACCGAGAACCTACACCAGCAATACTTCCCACGCGGGCGCTCGAGCCTCCTATCCGGGGAACCCGGCGGCCGCCACGACACCCTTCGTCTGATTAAGGAGGAAATCTGCGTGGACCCGACGCTCCCCAACCCGGCCTCCCCCACCCCGGCCTCGAAGCGGTCAACGCCAGTCAACCGTGTCGAGCAGATGACACTGGCTGACTTTCTGCGTCAGATGGCCGCGCCAAGGCCCTTTCCGGGCGCGGCTGTGGCTTGCGCCTTGGCTGGCGCCTGCGCCGCCGCCCTGGGGGAAAAGGCCATTGCGGCTACTCACCGCCATGTGCAGGTACCGCCGGAGCAGGCCCACCTGGAACAGATGGCCGCCGTCCTCAGCCAACTCCGCAGGCATCTTCTATCCATAGCAGATCAGGATCGTATCCCTCTGGCCCCGGGCACATCGGCTCGGAAAGAGGCCGTCACGTTGCTGCAGCAGCTGCAGCACGACCTTACCCGCATCGGCCAGGAGCTGACCTCCATCCAGCGTGGTTGGTCGAATCTGACGGCCGACCCGACCCTCCCACCCTGCTGGTTGGAGCAACTTGAGCCAGACGTAGAGTCCGCCTTGTTGCTGGTTCACGCGGCATCCGCAGGAGTCGCTAGGATTCTGGCGATAGCTCCCTGACAACTGGCTGCAAGCAAAGAACCTGGGAGCCTGCCCGCATCTAAGCGGTAGCCCCAGAGGCATATACCGGCCCTACCCACTGTTAGTATCTGCTGGGGGGCGGTGGGCTACTCACCCACTTTATTGGGCAGTCAACCTATCGCTGGCCCACCCACTTCATTACCCAAACCTCAGGCTTGGCCGGAAGCCGGCTGTACTCCAGGGTCACTGTGGGTCCAACCCCTTGGTGGATGAGGGCCTTGGCCTTCATGGCCTCCAGAAAAGGGGCAACCCCCTGGATCGGCCAGGATCGCATGGCCGGGAGCCCGTTATTGAAATGCATCGGGATGATCACCTTGGGGTGCAACTGGGCCACCACCTCTGCTGCCTGGCCAGCGTCAATGGTAAAATGGCCACCTACCGGAATCAGCAGCACATCCACGGGGCCAATCTCCTGCACCTGTGCAGGCGTGAGCAGGTGGCCGAGATCCCCCAGATGCACAATATGCAGACCACCCACAATGAAAACAAAGACGCTATTCTTTCCTCTTTGCTTCCCCTGCTCCCCGTCGTGATAGGTCGGAACTGTCCGGATGGACCACGGGCCCTCCTGCAGGCGGACAGGCTGCCAATTCCCGCGAGCGTCCAGCCCGCGTACCACCTGGGGATGCCCAGTGATCGCCTGCACGAAGTTGTGATCCGTATGCTCATGGCTGACGGTCACACCGTCGGCTTGTAGGTGCAAATCAGGGTAGCCCATCCCTGGAGAAAACGGGTCGGTCACCCACCGCTGGCCTCCTGCTTCCAGCAGAAAGGCGGAGTGGCCCAGATACGTCAGAGAGACTGGAATACTGGCCGGTTCCGCCGCCCAAGCCCGCGGAGTGACCATCGCGCTAACGAACGCGCCGAACCAGACAAACCAGCGCAATCTACCCACCCCCGCGATCCATCTGCCCCAGCTTCTTACTCCTCCCGGAAGATCCTCTCTGTCATTATACCATTCTCCCCCCTCCTCAAGTGGGCAGTCACCGCTGTCTCGGACTATAATGGAAACCAGAGAACACGAGTGCGCTGGACTCTGCCTGCAGCAGGATCTGCCCGGCAGGACGGCAGGGCGATCCCTGCCAGTCTGGCCGCCCCGAGTGGAAAGGAGCATGGTCGGGTGCCTCGACAGATTCCTGAACAGGTGGTGGAAGCAGGTGCGGCCGGCCTGACGAACCGGCTCTGTTGCTTGTGCCAGACGCCGCTCGCCGCTGCCGACCAGGCGGTGATCTGCCCGCGTTGCGGTTCGGTGCACCATGCCTCTTGCTGGAGTCGTAATGGCGGTTGCGGCAAGGTGGGCTGCCCCCAGCCAGCAGTCACATTACGTCCCGAAACACCGGTGCGGGTGGCTCCGCCACCGGCCCCCTCCTTCTGGCAGTCCCTCGCTCGCTGGCAAAAGGCCACCTTGATCGGCCTGTGCGCGGTCCTTCTTCTATATGCAGGAGTGAGCATTCACCGCCACCGCCTGGAATCTGCCAGCGTTCGCGTCCGCCTTCAAGTTTTGGTTCCTACGGACTTGTTCGAGGACGATCGATATCAGAAACTCGCCCAACAGTTTGAAGAGGCCCACCCCGGTGTCCGGGTGACCGTGATCTCCGCTCCCTACCAGGGCTATGAGCAGAAACTCCTGATTGCCACCGCTGCCGGGGATGCCCCGGATGTCTTTATGTTAGCCCCTTCACGGGCGCCGTTCTACGCGGAGCATGACGCCTTGCTCCCGCTGGATCGTTTCTGGGAGGCTTTGCCTTCTAACCTGCGTACCGCCTGGCAGCGGTTACCCTGGACTGACGGTTCGCATGTCTATGGCTTGGCGCGGGCCCCGGGGTGGCCTGCCCTTTGGGTGATCTCGAGCCGTACCAGCCATGCTCAAGTGGCCTGGGACTTGCTGGTCCACTTCTTGCAAACCACGACCAAAGACGGCAACCCGCCGCCGGGCTACAACCTCGAGCCTAAAGTGCTCCCCTACACGGCCCTGCCCTAGTATTCCGCCACACCCCCGCTCGCCCGTTGCAGCAAGCGGGTAGTGGAATGGCCGGCTACAAGGGGTACGAAAATAGGCTCCGCTCCTACTTCGGTTACGGCTTCCCGTTCGGGAAGATCCGCCAAACGGTAGTCACCGCCTTTCACATAGTAATCGGGCCGGATGGCCCGGATGAGGGCGCTCGCGTCCAATTCATCAAAGATCACGACACAGTCGACCTCGCGAAAGGCACTGACCAGAAGCGCTCGTTCCTGGTCCGGGTTGATGGGCCGACCTGGGCCTTTGAGCCGCCGTACGGATGCATCACTATTGACTCCCACGATCAAATGAAGCGCGTACTGCCGGGCAGCCCTCCAGGTAGCCAAATGTCCCACGTGCAACAGATCGAAGCAGCCGTTGGTGAACGCCACCTTTTCTCCTGCCGCATGCCACGCTGCCGCCAACTGGGCCGCCTGCTCCCGCGTGACGATCCCGTCCGGCGTTACGAAGGGCGTCGGTTCCGTTCGCTTTTCGCCTCCAGTGGCCACCAGGATGCCCCCTCCTTCCATTCCGCCAGCGCTGTCTCGACCTCCGCGCTGCTGACCGTGCGGGTTCCCATCTTGCGAACCACCAGCCCGGCCGCCACGTTGGCCAACAGGGCGGCCCAGGGCCATTGACTCCCAGCTGCCAGAGCCAGCGCCAGCGTGGCTGTCACCGTATCCCCCGCACCCGTGACGTCGAACACGTCTGCCGGGTCCATCGCCGGAATCCGCCAATGCCAGTTGGGTTGGACGAACAGATCCATCCCTTGAGCCCCACGCGTGATCAGCAACGCCGGGGACGCCAAGCGGCGAATCAACTCCCACCCGGCCGAAACCACGGCCGCATCGTCGTCCAGGCTGACGCCCAGGGCTTCGCCAGCCTCTACCTGGTTGGGGGTAGCCACCGTCACGCCCTTGTATGCCAATAAACGATAACGGCTGTCGGCCACGATAGGGATGCCCAGACGGGAGCCTTGAGCAATGCACTCAGCGACCAGAGACGGTTCCAACAAGCCCAGCCCGTAATCGGAGAAGACCATCGCCTCCGCCGTGGGCAGAAGTGCTTGTACCCGTTCCCGCACCTGGTCCTGCAACCAGGAGGTGGCTGGCGCCGCTGTTCCCCGGTCCAACCGAACCACCTGCTGACGCACGGCCTGGCGGTCGCCGGCCAGTACCCGGGTCTTCACAAAGGTCAACCGCTCCTTTTCCTCTATCAGCCCGGAAGTGCTGATGCCAGCTGCCTGCAACGCTTCTTGCAGACTGGCGCCGGCCGGATCGTCCCCGACCACGCTCACCAGTAACGGTTCTGCCCCTAGGGCCGCGAGATTCTGGGCAGTATTGCCGGCGCCGCCCGGGATGATCTGGCGGGACTCCTCGCGCAGGATCAGTACCGGCGCCTCCCGGCTGATTCGCTCCGGCCGGCCGATCACATACTCATCCGCGATGACGTCCCCCACGACCAGCACCCGGCGGCCCGCCCACGCTTTGCGCAGGGATAGATCCCGACCCGCCAGAGTCGCGGGTTGTACCTGAGGGTGACTCTCGGCCTTACCCACATTCATAATTGTGCTTCCTCTCTTACGGCCGCCGTTACCGCCGACCTCCCTCCTCCATCCTTCCTGGCCAGGAGCTGAGCGATGGAGATTCCACCCAGGGTAAGGCTGGCGTAGTAGGTAAATAGCCGCCAGATTGCGACAAACGTCCCCAGCTTCTCATTGGGGACGAAGGGACGAAACAACAGGGCCATACCCCATTCCGCCGCTCCACTGCCCCCAGGCGTCGGCGCAATCGGCTGCAAAACGTTGAAGACGATCTGGCTGGCCACCACCTTTTGCCAGGAAGGAAACACCTGTAACCCTGCCAGGACCCCCAGGGCCACTCCGAAGTAGGCTACCCAGTAAAGAATGGTGACCAGGGTGATCAGCAGGATTGGGCCTATCCGCAGACCCGCGTAGAACTGGAGAGCTCGCTGGAAGGTCTGCCACTCCTCGCCAGCAAAGCGGGAGAGCCGCCGCAGAACATCCGCCAGCCGCTGTGTCCGTATTCGTTCGGCTCGCCGCAGCAGCCATGCCTCCGGATCCCAGCTGGGACGGCGCCAGAGAAGGTACCCGGCCGCCGTTCCCCCTACCAGGAGCAGGCTTCCAAACACCTCCAGCGTCAGCTGAACCTCTCGGGCAAAGCCAATGCTCGGTCCCCACCACAGCAGTAGCGGAACTGTTAGCAGCACACCCAGGGTGTTGATCAAGGAGTCCAATCCTGTCAGAGCTGTTGCTTCACCGATCGATAGCTTCTCCCGCGAGAATAGATAGATCTGGAGCGGAAGGCCACCTGTGGTGGTCGGTGTTACATGCGACACAAACGTGGTCGCGAGGTAGATCTGGAGAAGCCGGAAAAGGCCAATCCGCCGGTGTAACGGTCGCAGCAGCAACCGAAAGCGGATGGCCCGCATCAACCAGGCACAGACGATCGCCACTGCTCCCAGCACCAGAGACTGGAGTGTGGCCTGCTGCACCAGCTGCCAGACGTTTCGGCCGGTGGTCAGATAAACGATCACCACCAGGGAGATCGCGCCCAGCGCAACGGAGATCAGAATGCCCCGCCGCCAGTTGATATGCTGCAACACGGTTGACATCGGGCGACTCCTAATGTCCGGTCGGTCGCAGGGGTTCGCTCGCGTACGAAGCGCCCGCAGACACCCGCACCAACTCGTTGATCGCCTCTACGACTTCTTCTACGGTAATCAACGACATGCACTCCCGCCGGCAACGGGGATTCAGCTGGCGGGGCCAGTACTGCTGGATTCCCCCCAGAAACCGAAAGCAAGGACTGCATGGCAGCGCTTTCCAGATGACCCGTTGAGCCGAACTCAGCGGGCGGAAATTGTCGGGCGAAGTCGGGCCAAACAGGGCAACTACGGGAGTGTCCACAGCGGCCGCCATGTGCAACGGCCCCGAATCGTTGCCGACCATGACCGCAGACCGTTCCAGGAGAGCAGCTGTTCGTCGCAGGCGGGCCCGTCCCGCAGCAATCAGGGGACGACGTTGACCCGACATGCCGGCTATGATCCGCTCGGCCAGGCGCTGGTCATCACGACCGCCAATAAGGACGACCTGCCGCGTCGGATCCGCCAGGAGCACGTCGATCAGGCGCGAAAAGTCGCGCAACGGCCAGCGCTTAGCCGCAAAATGGCTGCCTCCCGGGTGAATCGCGATCAGGGTTTGTCCAGCCTGCCATCCTTCGGCCGCCAGAAAGGCGTCAGCCCAGGCGCGGTCTTCAGGCAAAAGCCATAGCTGGGGACGGCGGCTGACCTGCCGGGTGTCCACCCCTAACGCACGGACAATCGACAGACAATAGTCGACCGCGTGCCCGGACAGCTGCTCTGGAAAGTGAAAGTCCCACAGCCAGCCCAAACTTTCCGAGTGAAAGCCAATACGGTAGGGCACCTGATGAAACGCGGCCAGATAGGACCCTACGTTACTCAACCCTACCGACAGGTCGACCGGGCGATTTTGCACCACCGACAACGCGCGGGGTAGATCGGCCGAGTTAGCACAGGAGATCCACTCATCCACGTCAGGGTTGGTGGCTAGCAGATCGCGGTTGGCCGCCCAACAGACCCCGGTAATGGTGGCGCTGGGAAACCCCTCACGCAGGGCGTGCAAGGCAGGAGTGGCAAACAGCGTGTCCCCCAGGGGGGCGAGCACCCAGACGACAATCGCCTGGATCGAGCGCGGGTCGGGAGGGGGCAGCGGGCGGCGGGGTTCATCAGGCCCTGGACCGATACGCCTACCCAACAGCCGCAACGGTCCTGGCCTTTGTCCGCGGCCACCTCGAGCCGGTTCGGCCAACCGCCAGATCCCCTTTGGTGCCTGCGGATGTGGTTCCATTCTGCCCCTCCTACACCTGACACTAGCGATTATTGTACCCCAATTCCTGCCTGTCCGCCAGGCTCTGTCCCTGGCCTTCTCCAGGCACACCTCGGGAACGCCACGGATTGCTTGCGGTTAAGAAACATTCGTCCGTATAATTGACCCCAGAGACGGGGTCCGTGCTAATGTCCGGCTCACCCCCCACAAGGTTGTCCCCTGGGAAGGACGAAACGGGCATGACTAAGAGTTCACGCTATTTCTGGACGGTCTTTTTTATGCTTGTACTGCTCGGATTCGTTGTCCGGGTAGTCAGCTCCTGGGGGGGCGGGCATTAGTTACAGTGCTGTAAGGACGGTGAAATGGTTGACGGAGCAGTTGGTAGATATTACCTTCGTGGGTGCGGGCCCAGTGGCCCTCTATGGTGTCTTTTGCGCCGGCATCCACCATCTGTCGTGCCGCGTGTTGGAGAGCATGCAGGAAGTGGGAGGGCAACTGGCGACCCTTTACCCGGAAAAGGAGATCTACGACGTCGCCGGTTATCCCAAGGTGACAGGCCGGGAGCTGGTCGCAGCCCTCAAAGAGCAGGCCGCTCACTTTCCTGCCCAGTTCGTCTTGGGGCGTACGGCCACTACGCTGTCCCAAGCCGAGGATGATACTTTCATTATTCGTGACCAGAATGGCGAAGCGTATCCTACTCGCGCCGTATTGATCACCGCCGGTATCGGCGCCTTCCAACCCCGGACGCTGCCGCTGCCAGAGCTGGAAAGACTCACTGGCCGGGGCGTCTCATTCCTCGTGAGTGATCCGGAACGCTTTCGGGACCGCTCGGTTCTGATCGTCGGTGGGGGTGACTCGGCCGTAGACTGGGCGCTGGAACTGGTCCCGGTCGCCCGCCGGGTGATTCTAATTCATCGTCGCGGCCAATTCCGAGCCTTCCCAGGCAGCGCCGAGCAGCTTCAGCGATCTCCTGTAGACGTGCGCCTCTACCACGAGTTGGTGCAGGTACTGGGTGACGGAGTCGTCCAGGGAGCCGTCGTAGTGGACAACCGGACCCACGAACGAACTCAGCTGGATGTGGACGACATCATTCTGGCCCTGGGCTTTGCCCCCAACCTTGGCCCCTTACGCGATTGGGGACTGGAGTTTTCAGGGGATGCGATCGTGGTCAACACCCGCATGGAGACCAACCGGCCCGGGATCTTCGCCGCGGGGGATATCGCCACCTACCCCGGCAAAGTGAAGCTCATGGCGACGGGTTTCGGCGAAGTGGCCACCGCCGTCAACGCCGCCCGGCTCTACATCTATCCCGAATCGCGTGCTCCGGGCCACTCCAGTGCGCTGAAATTGGGGTAGCGCCACCATGACCGGCTCAGAACTGGCTGCACGTTTCTGGGAACAGACGGCGGAAGACGGCATCGAACTCGACGACTTTCTTCGTCGGCTTCAGGCAGGCCAGTATCCGTACGGGCCGGCTACCCCCGCCGTCGTTCAGCAGTTTTTGGACATCGTCTACCAGGAGATGGTGCGGAACCTGGAAACCAAGCTCGAGGAGATGCCCGCCTGGCAGGTAGAGCGAGACGACGCGTTGGAGTTCCTGCGCTTGCATTTCGAGGCACTTCGGCGACAGTATGCGCCGGGCCCTCCCCACTCGGGCCCATGAGTTGCGGGGTCCGGCGCGTCCCCCCGTCCTCTCTCTCCTTTGACCCTGGCTAGTCCGCCGTTAATGAGGTTACCAGTTCGATCACTCCGTCGGGTTGCTCCACCCGCTGGAAATCGCCAAAGCAAGCAGGAGAGAGGCGAACCAGTTCCCTGTGAATTGCCAGGGCCAGACGACGGATCTCCCCCTCCGCCGCCCGGCTTCCCCGCAACCGCAGAAAGTGTCGCCAAGCCCGAAAGTTCCCCGTCATCACCAGCCGGGTTTCCGTCGCGTTGGGCAGAACGGCCCGTGCGCTTTGACGGGCAATCAGGCGTCGTTCCCGGCGATCGGGCCACCCCTCCAGCTCCTCCCCCAGCAGCTTCACCAGCTCTTCATATGCCTCGCGAGACTTCTCCACCGCAGCCACAAAGATCGCATGAGCCTGGGGGTTGTTCGCAATGCGTTCCGGTTCCACGAAGTTGGCTTCCTCTTCAGCCACGTATCGCTGGGACATTTGCGAGAAGCTGAAGTGGCGGTGGCGCACCAGCTCGTGGGAGCACGAGCGGGAGATGCCGGAGATGGCAAACGAGGCTTGAGCATGCTCCAGCACGCTCAGGTGTCCCTGTCGCAAGAGGTTAGTAATGTACTCCTGGTTCGTTCGTCCGGATGGATTGTTCCAGGACTGGTAACACATGCGGCCGGCGAACTCGACCAGTTGCTCCGCCGGACGGTCGCTGTCCGTCTGCCAGGCAATCGAAGGAACGGTCTGAAACTGAGTGAAAGCCACCAGTTGCACGGTGGGCTCCCGTAGGATCACATCTATCCCTCACTTGGGCAATACTAACGGCGCCCCTGTCTGGCCGTCTGCCTTTACCGATCGATTTCCGTCCATCTCATCCGTCTGTGACCTGCTACCCTAGCACCTGTCGTCTCTATGGTTGGAGGGCGGCCATCCGGGTAACGTCCAGCCGGCTGATCACGGCCACCACCAACCGCACAGCATTCTCGAAATCGTCGCGGTGAATCACCGCTCCGTGCGAATGAATATAACGGGTAGGAATGGCCAGCACGACCGAGGGTACACCCGCGTGGGTCATATGAATCCGCCCTGCGTCTGTGCCCCCGCCCGGCATGGCGTCAAACTGGATGGGAATCCCCTCCTGTTGCGCCGTTTCGATCACGAAATCCCGCAGACCCCGGTGAGGAATCATGCTGGCGTCATAGACGACGGCCGGACCCTTGCCCAACTTGGTAGGCGCCTCTTCCGGCCGAATGCCTGGCGTGTCCCCTGCTACGCCGACGTCCGTAGCAAAAGCGATGTCGGGGGCGATCGCCTGCGCACTGGTCTGGGCGCCCCGCAAGCCCACTTCCTCCTGTACCGTACCGACCCCGAAAACCACGTTGGGGTGGGACTGCTCTTTGAGCCGGCGAAGCGTCTCCACCATGACCGCACAGCCGATCCGGTTGTCCCACGCCTTGGACAGAAGGTATTTCTCGTTACTCATGACGGTGAACGGCCCGACCGGCACAACGGGGTCGCCCGGACGCACCCCGGCCGCTTCCGCTTCGGCCCGGTTGGCTACACCAATGTCAATGAACATATCCTTCTTGTCAACGACTTTTTTCCTCTCCTCGGCATTGAGGATGTGAGGAGGCTTGGCGCCGATGATGCCGGGAATCTCTCCCTGACGCGTCAGCACGGTCACTCGCTGCGCCAGCATCACCTGTTCCCACCAGCCCCCCACCGTCTGAAAGCGCAAAAAGCCTTCGTCCGTGATGCCGGTCACGACAAAACCAATCTCGTCCATATGAGAGGCCACCATCACCTTGGGGGCGTGGGCCGTGCCCGCCTGGCGACAGATGACACTGCCCAGACGGTCACTGGACAACTCCCCCAGGGGTGCCAGCCGTCGCCGCAAGATCTCGCGCACTGGTCCCTCGAACCCGGAAGGCCCCGGCGCCTGCGTCAATTCTTGCAACAATTCCAACTGCTCGTCCATGAACTTCCCTCCAAATGATCCGTCAGTATCGGCTCTATTCTCTCCCAGGGGGGCAATCCCCTTGTCCCTGCCACACCCCAACGGCCCCCGCCCGTCCCACCGCACCTCGTGACCCAGCGAGAGTCAGGACCATCCCTGCCGGACTTTTGCCTGCCCCCGGGCGGTTCCGACCAAGTCTTCTCCGACCCCGCGTCTAATACACGAATTCCCGGATGTCGTAGAGCCCCACGCGCGGCCGGTCGAGACCGGTGCCCACCTGTTCTCGCATCAGTCGCCAGAGCAGCTGAAGCTCCTCGGTTAGCGCCTCTTCGCTCAGGGCCTCACTACCCTCTGCCTGCAGCCGCTCTTCGTACTCCCGGCTGCCCTCGTCGACCAAGGGAGACAGGTAGATCAGATCCCGACCATCCAGAGGCAACTGCTGCACCAGAGCCAGTGTCCGTTGCCGGTGAACCGTGCGGTACCGCTCCCCGCCTGCCCCCACCAGAAAGATCACGCCGACTGCCGCCCCTGCCTGCTTGATGGCCTCCACCAGCCGGATGGCGGCCTGGGGCGGGCTCGGCTTGTTGAGAAACCGCAACAGCTCTTCGCTCCCCGATTCCAGCCCCAGGTAGACACGGTCGAGCCCTCTGTCCACGAGAGCGGCAAAGTCCGCCACCGATTTGTGCTGCCCGGTGAGCACATCCAGGAACGAGGAAATGCGCGGTCTCACGACGTGGGGCAACGCCTGCGCCGCCAGTTCAAACAGAGACAGCAGCAAGGGTTCCGGAGCGGCCAGCGCGTTCGCATCCGCCAAAAAGATCTCGCGATAGCGGCCCAGACCTGCACCCAGCATCTCCCGCACCGCCTCCACATGCCGGCGGAATTCCTCCGGCCGGCGGACACGAAACGGCCGGCCGCGGTAGAACGTGCAGAACGTGCAGCGGTTGTACGAACAACCCAACGTGGCTTGCAGGACCAGCGAGGCGTACTGATCGGGGGGCAGGATGCTGACCGGCTGATACACGGCGGCGAAGCGGCGGGCATCCTCAGCCCAACGTTCCTCGGAATACTCGGCCGCCCGCGCCAGCCATTCTCGCCAGGCAAGGACGGCCCCAGGCGACGAGCCAGGCGCTTCTTGCGGGGGTTCTCCCCTTGACTCTGGCAGTGTTTTCAGTACCACCCCGACGTCTTTCGCCTGCAAGAGGTGGCTGGCCGCCTGGCGGGCCGCCTGTCGCAGCCAGCTGGCTTGCCCGGGCTGTAACAGCCGTCGCTGCCGCCGCCCGGCCACTCGATCCTGCCACTTCTCGAGCACCCGGTTGTCCAGGGCGATATCGTACGCACGCCCTTCCCAGAAAGCCTTAAACAGTCGGCCGCGCCCGTCATACACCAGCACGTGCTGCTCGTCCACCGCCGCTTGCAGCCAGCCAGCCTCTACTCGCACCGTTGGCTTGACCCGTGCCAGATCCGCCGCCTCCTTCTATTGGACCGGATGAACCGGACGCCAGAGCGTTCCCAGTCGTTGGGGTTGCCACTGGCCACTGCTCACCGTCGCAATCTCCCGCCGCAGTCGTTCCTCTTGCAGCGGCGGAACCGCCAGCTGCCAGTGAACCACGTCTGTATAGGCCTCCTCCAGCCACTGAACCCCCGCTGCCTCCAAACGCGGTCGGAGCAACCCTTGGGCGGCGTAGGGCAACGTCAACTCCCACCGTACGAAGGCGGCAAACTCTGCGATCGGTGCAACCGCCAAGACTCCTGCCGCGGTACCGCTGTACGCCCGCACCAGGCCAGCTGCCCCCAGGCGGATGCCGCCGAAGTAACGGATCACTGCGACGAAAGTCTCCACCAGCCCCTGGCGGCGAACCACTTCCAGGATGGGCCGGCCAGCCGTCCCACCCGGCTCCCCCGCATCGCTAAAGCGTTCTCGCGCCGGACCGGCCTGCCGGCCTCCCCCCACCACTCCCCCGAAGCAGAGGTGGGTGGCGTCTCGGTACCGCTGGCTTAGCTCCGCCAAAGCAGTTGCCACTGCCTGCTCGTCAGGCGCCGGATACGCCCAGCCGATGAACCGGGAGCGGTGAAGCTCCTGCTCCCAGCAGGCGGGCCGGACCACTGCCCGGAAGGTGTTCACGACGCCTGTTCACCCACCAGTGAACGAGCCACTCGGGTCTGTGCCTCGTACAGCTGCCGGTACTTGCTGTCCGGGCGGGCCAGCAGTTCGTCGTGCCGCCCCATCTCCACGATACGGCCATGGTCAATCACCACGATCCGATCAGCTCTTTGAATGGTGGAGAGCCGGTGGGCTACCACAAACGACGTGCGGCCGGCCAGGAGCCGCTGCAACGCCTCCTGGATCAGGCGCTCGGTCTGCGAATCGATGTAGGCCGTCGCCTCATCCAAGACCAGCACCCGGGGATTGGCCAGGATAGCCCGGGCGAAGGCGAGCAGCTGGCGCTGGCCCAGCGAAAGGTTGACGCCCCGTTCCGACAAAACGGTGTCGTAGCCGGCCGGTAGCCGTTCAATGAACTCGTGGGCGTTGGCCTGACGGGCTGCCTCCTCGACCTCCTCCCGGGTGGCGTCGAGCCGTCCGTACCGGACGTTCTCCAAAATGGTACCCGAGAAGATGAACGTCTCTTGCAACACGACTCCCACCTGGCTGCGCACCGACTCCAGGGACACCTCTCGCAGGTCGTGGCCGTCGATTCGAACCGCTCCCTCCCATGGGTCGTAAAAGCGGCTGATCAAGCTGATGATGCTGCTCTTGCCCGCCCCCGTCGGCCCCACTAGCGCCACCATCTCTCCGGGCTGCACATGGAGGTCGAAGTCCTGCAAAACGGGGCGGCCCGGCTCGTAGCCAAAGGTGACGTGGTCGAAGTGGACCTCGCCCCGGATGGAAGGCAAGGCAGGAGCGCCCGGCTGGCTGACCACTTGAGGTGGGTAATCCAGAATCTCAAAGACTCGCTCGGCGGAGGCCATGGCGGATTGCAGCTGATTGTAAAAGTTGCTCAGGGTACTCACCGGTCCCCAAAACCGTCCCAAATATCCCAGGAAGGCCACCAGCAGTCCGATGGTCAATCGGCCTTGGGCCATCAATCTCGCACCGTACAGAAGAACAGCCACCGTACCCACCGTCCCGGTCAACTCCACGAGCGGACCAAATAGAAGGTTGAGCCGGGCTGCCTGCATGTTGGCAGCGTAGTTGATCTGGTTGAGCTGTTGGAACCGGCGCAGGTTCTCCGCCTCCCGGGCAAACGCCTGGCAGACGCGGACGCCGGCAATCCCTTCGTGCAGGGAGGCGTTGAGAATCGACAGGCGGGTGCGAACCCAACGATAGGCATCCCGGATGCGGGGCCGCAGCCAGAAGGCGAGCATTACCAGCGCCGGTACGACGCTGAAGGAGACCAGGGCCAGGGGCACCTGCAATGCCAGCAGCAGGATGACGATAGCCACTAGGTTGAACGTCTCCACCAGCAAGTTGAGCAGGCCGTTGGTCAAAAGATCGTTGAGCACATTGACGTCGTTCGTGAGGCGGGTCAGGATCTTGCCCACCGGCCGCCCATCGAAAAAGTCGAAGCCCAGCGTATGGATATGGGTGAAAAGGTCCATACGCAACGCGTGCAGGATCTCCTGCCCGACCTGGGACATGCGTAACGTCCGCTGGGTCGACGCCCACCAGCCCACGAGGTTGACCGCCAGGTAACCAGCGGTCAGCATCGCCAATCCCACCATGTCGTGCTGAGCAATATACGTGTCGATGGCCCGCCCCATCAGGTAGGGCGTGGTCAGGCCGACGGCGGCGTTGATCAGCATAAAGCCGAGGATGATCAAAAGACGCCGCTGATGCGGACGTGCATACTGCAGAAGACGGCGCAGATACTCCGGGTTGAAATCGGCAGCAAACTTCTCTTCTTCTTCCAGCCGACCTACCGGCATGAGCAAACCTCCCCCGCAGGCCCTGGTTGTAGCGTAGCCGCGGGTCCTTGCTCCTGGGGTCGCGGCTGCGCGGGTAACCCCAACTGCCCGGCGAACAGCTGCCGGTAAACCCCAGGTTGAGCCATCAGCTCCGGATGGCGGCCCTGCTGCACGATCCGCCCCTGATCCAGCACAACGATCCAGTCGGCGTCCATGATCGTGGTGACCCGCTGAGCAACGATGAACGTGGTCCGTCCCTCCTGGAACCGCTTGAGGACCTCCTGAATCGCTTCCTCTGTCTCCGCATCGACACTGCTGGTCGGATCATCCAGAATCAGGATTCGCGGGTTGACCAGGATCGCCCGGGCCAGTGCGACTCGTTGTCGCTCTCCGCCGGACAGGCCCACTCCCCGTTCGCCCACGACCGTCTCGTAGCCGTGGGGCAAGGCCTCTATGAAGGCGTCTGCCTGGGCGGCACGGGCCGCCTGGCGGACCTCCTCTTCCGTCGCGTTCGGTCGTCCAAAGGCAATGTTCTCCCGTACACTGGTGGAGAACAGGAAGGTCTCCTGCGCCACCACACCGATCTGACGCCGATACTCCGTCAAGTCCAGTTGTCGCAGGTCGACTCCGTCGACCGTGATCCGTCCCTCGCTCGGGTCATACAAACGGAGCAACAGGTTGATGACCGTGCTTTTGCCACAACCCGTGGGCCCCACGATGGCCACCCGTTGTCCTGGCTCTACGGTCAGCGAGAAATGGTGCAACGTCCCGCTCCTTCTGCCCCGCTGCCCACCGCCGTTCAAAACGGCCCCGGTCGAGCCGGCCTCCCAGACAGCAGTGGCAGGTCCGTCGTACGAAAACGACACATCCTCGAAGCAGACCCTCCCCTGGATCTGCAGGTGAACAGGGTGGGCAGGCGATTGAATGTCCACCGGGGCGTCAAGAATCTCCATGATACGGTCGGAAGCCGTACGGGACTGTTCAAACAGGTTGATCAACCATCCCAGGTTTCGCACCGGCCAGATCAGGCTCCACAGGTAACCGTTGAATGCAACCAATTCCCCGACGGTCAAGCGCCCCGCAGACACCTGCCAGCCGCCGACGCCAATCAATAGCACCCAACTGAGACCGGAGAGAAAGTCGATCTGGGGAAAAGAATGTGCCCAGATCCGGCTGGCCTGAATCTGAGTTTGCGCGAACTCCTGACTCTCGCGGCGAAAACGTTCTACTTCGAACGGCTCACGGGCAAAGGCCTTCACCACCCGTACTCCCGACAGGCTCTCCTGAATGGTGGTAGACAAAGCCCCGGCTTGCCGCTCGATGCTGCGCCAGGCCGGTCGGATGGTTCGATCGAAGCGCAGGACTACCCAGCCCAGCAAAGGAGAGACGCTCAAGGAAAGCAGCGTCAAGGGGACGTTCATACGAAACAAAACCACTGTTACCAGTAAGAAGGTGAGCACGGAGTTGAGCAGGTCCACGGCTCCACTGGTAACGAACTGGCGCAAGCGCTCCACATCCCCGGTCACCCGGCTCATGATCTCGCCCGTATATGTCCGGGCGTAATAAGCTGGGGTGAGATGCTGGAGGTGATCGTACAAAGCTCCCCGCAGATCAAAGGCGACCTGCTGGCCCACCCGCTCCTGGAAATACCCTCGCAAATAGAGAAAAAGGCCCCGGCCCAGGCTGGCGAGTATCAGGGCGACCAACAGGGGCGCCAGGCGTTCCCGCTGCCCCCCTAAAATGGCCTGGTCGATGATCTGCCGCTGGATGTATGGGCCAGCCAAGCCTAACCCGGTCGTGCCGAAGAGCATCGCCAGGGCAGCCCACAGGTACGCCTGGTATGGTCGTACAAAGCGATAGATTGCCCGCCACGAGTGCACGCTCGTCTTTCCCCCCCGGCCGTCGGCTCGATTATACCGCGTCCCTCTGCTGGCTCGATGCCAACACGACAGCAGCAACCGGTTATGGAACTTCGCCTGATCTTATCGCGCCCGGCGTCAGCATACAAGGTAGTCACTAGACAGTACCATCGGGTAAAGCTACTGTTTGTACCACCATAAACCAGTATGAGCCGTTGCCCCCGAACGCGGAAAACCGGTATACTGAGACATCATACCCCTCCGGGTATTGGTCCCGGCCACTCGCTAGGAGGGATTCTCAGTGGAACCGACTGCACTATCGTCCGTTGGCGCCGGTGTCGCCTTCCTGGCCGGTTTGACCTTCTTCTTCTCGCCCTGTGTTTGGCCTCTTTACCCGGCGTACCTTGCTTATCTGGCCGGCAGCGTCCGCACCCCGCGCCCCCTCACCCCTGCAGCAACAGGGGGGGCTGGGGCCAGCTCAACCTCAGCTTCATCGACGGCGAGACCGCCCGCCCTCTGGTCAAGGGCCCTCGGCTTCATCCTGGGTTTCTCACTCGTCTTCATTGCGTTGGGCGCGTCGGCCTCCGCCGTTGGACAATGGCTTTTCACGTGGCAGCCACTATTGCGGCGTGCCGCCGGCATCCTCATCGGCCTGGCCGGGTTGGCCCTGCTGCTTCTCTCTTTTCCCTGGCAAGGCCAGGGTGGTGCCGGCCTGTGGGCCGAATGGCGTCCCTTTCTGAACCGTTGGGGGCAGAAGGACCGGGGACAATGGCTGGCATCCATCTTTCTGGGAGCATCGTTCAGCATCGGCTGGACACCCTGCCTGGGTCCGGTGCTCACCGCCATTCTGGCGTACGCTGCGACGACAGCCACTCTCGCTCAGGGCATCTTCCTATTGGCCATTTTTTCCCTGGGGTTTGCTCTACCTTTTCTAATCCTGGCCGCCCTCTTGCCCCGGCTGACCCGCCCGGCCACCCGCCGTTCCTGGTGGCGGGCCTGGGGCGAAGCGGCAGGCGTCTGGGGGCAGCGGCTGACCGCAGTCGTCTTGATCATCATGGGCTACCTCGTCGGCTCGGGCCAACTGGACCGGTTGGCCGCCTGGCTCACCCGCTGGGTTGGCTGATTCGCACCCCAGGCAAGAATTAGCCGATGAGCACGCGGTCCTCCGGGTAGCGAATGTCCGCCTGCCGCATGCGGGCCGCCAGCGCCGTAGCGACCGTCAGAGGCCCCACCCGGCCGAAGAACATCGTGAGGATGATCAGCAGCTGCCCTGCGGGGCTCAACTCGGGGGTGATCCCCGTGGAGAGCCCTACCGTGCCAAAGGCGGAGGTGGTCTCGAACAGGAGCTGCAGCAGGGTGAAGCGATCATGCTCAGTAAAGGTCAGCACTCCGGTAACCACCACGACCCAGCCCAGGGCCAGGACCGCCAGGGTCGCGGCCCGTTCCCACAGGCCAACCTCCAGGCGACGGCCGCGCACGTTCACATCGGAGTGGCCACGAATCGTGGACCAGATACCCAGGCTCACTGCGGCCCAGGTGGTCGTCTTGATACCGCCTCCGGTGGAGGCTGGGGAGGCACCGATGTACATTAGGATGATGATCAAGAGCAGCGTGCCCTGGTGCAGACTGCCAATCAGGACCGAGTTGAACCCCGCCGTGCGGGGGGTAGCAGCCTGAAAGAACGCGTTGAGGACCCGTCCACTCCAGGGCAGCGATCCCAGGGTGGCCGGGTTGTTCCACTCCATCAGCAAAATGGCTACCGTGCCCCCCAGCAACAAACCAGCCGTCACTGTCAAGGCGGTGAAGGAATGCAAGTTCAGATGGGCACCCTCCCGCCTCCGGCGGACCCAGTGCCACACATCGAGGATGACCGGGAACCCAATTCCCCCCACGATGAGCAATGAGGCGATGACCAACAGGACGAAGGGGTCTCGCGCGAAGATGGTCAAGCTGCGGAAGCCGCCGAACAGGTCCAGTCCCGCGTTGTTGAAGGCTGAGACGGAATGGAAGAGGGCGCGGCCGATGCCAGCCCTCCATCCCCACAGCGGCACGAAGCGCATGGCCAGCAGGAGTGCGCCGGTTAGCTCTACGCCAAACGTAATCAACAGAATGTTGCGGGTCAGCCGGACAATGCCCTGCAACGTTTCCTGGTTGAGGGACTCACGCAGCAGGATCCGTTCTCGCAGCGTAATACGGCGGCCCATCAGCAGCGCTATGCTGGCCGCGCTGGTGATCCCGAGTCCCCCCATCTGGATCAACAGACCGATGACGAAATGCCCGAAAGTGGAGTAGCGCGTACCTGTGTCGACGACGACCAGCCCGGTCACGCAGACCGCTGAGGTCGACGTAAACAACGCGGTCAAAAAGGAGACGGGCTGGTCCCCCCGGCCAGCGACGGGCAACCGCAAGACGATCGCGCCCGACAGGATCATCGCTGCAAAAACCAGAGTGATCACGCGGGCCGGCGTCCAATGCAGGCCGTGCCATCTCAGGCCGCTGACCCAGCGCAAAAAGGTCATTCCCGGCGATGACCGGGTCGACTCCATTCCCTGCTCTCGCCCGTTCGTACCCATTCGCCCCCACGTCTTTCCCCGATCTTGCTCGCATAGGGATTCCTCTGGCACGACAAAGGAGGGGCTCATCACCCTATGACGCTCAGGCCACCCGTCCCCCAACGTCCTCACTCGCCCCCCGCACGGGTGCGGCGACAGAACGGACGATGGCATTTCTTCCTTCCCCAACTTGGCATGGCGAGCCTTATTGTACTCCTAGCAGGGCTGCTCGTGCTCTACCCGAAGGATGGACTGGAAGCAGCCCGCCAAGGTCTAATGATCTTTCTGGATGTGGTCTTCCCCTCCCTGCTCCCCTTCTTCATCCTGTCGGAGTTCTTTCTTGCCTTCGGGGTCGTGCACTTTCTGGGCGTCCTGTTGGAGCCCGTCATGCGGCCTCTCTTCAACGTCCCTGGGGTGGGGGCTTTTGCGCTATCCATGGGGCTGGCAGCCGGCTACCCGATGGACGCGGTGATCACTGCCCGCTTTCGCCGCCTGCGCCTGTGCACCCAACTCGAGGCGGAGCGACTGCTGGCCTTCACCAACACCGCCGATCCTCTGTTCATGCTAGGGGCTGTCGCCGTCGGTATGTTTGGCCGCCCCGATATCGGGGTGTTGCTGGCGGCGGTCCACTATCTGTCCAGCTTTACGGTGGGAGTTCTCTTTCGCTACTACAGACGCTCGGACACCGAGGCTGCACCGGGCAGCAGGACTGGTGCCCCCGCAACGCCGGAACGTCACCTTCCGTTGCCGGCGTCCGCAGCCGCCGAGAGGGACGGCGGTCTGGTCGGATGGCTGCGCCGGGCGGTCCGCCAGATGCGCCGTGCCCGGCTGGAAGACGGGCGCTCCCTCGGTCAACTGTTGAATGACTCCGTGCAGGAATCCATGAGCACCATGCTGCGCATCGGCGGATTCATCATTTTCTTTTCTGTGCTCACCGCGATTTTGCGAGTCAGTGGCCTTCTGGTCTGGATCGCCTTGCCCGTAGGTGTGCTCTTGCGCCTGTTCGGACTGGATCCGAACCTGGCCTCCTCCGTGCTCGCCGGGCTACTCGAACTGGACGTGGGGGTTGCACAGGCGGCAGCCACGGCCAGCCCGCTACTCGACCGTCTGGTGATCGCCAGCGCCATCATCGCCTGGAGCGGCCTTTCGGTTCACGGGCAGGTAGCCAGCATCGTTCAGGGCACAGATATCCGGATGGGCCCGTACGAAGCGGCCCGCCTCCTCCATGCGCTCATCGCCGGCTTCTACACCGCTGTCGCCCTCTTTCTCTTCCCGAGGACGGCCACTGCCTTGGCGGACAGCCTTGGCTTTGTCCCCAGCTGGCACTGGCTGGCATCCCTCTTGAACGGTGGCTGGGAATGGTTGACGTGGCCAGGGTACCTATTTGGACACCCAGCTATCGCCTTTGGCCTGCTGGCCTTACTGGCCTTCGTCGGTTGGATGGGCCCACGGCACCCCGGCAACCGCCACCTGCCCAGGTTGCAGCGACCTCGAATCAGTTCCTTCCGTTAGGCGGCCACCTTACTTTACTTTACCGCTCAGCCCAAGCCGTTCTTGTCAGCCATCCTTGCCGTCGGGATAACCTGCCTGGCTCCCCCCGCCGATAACTTGAAGAGAAGTCTGCGGGGGGTTGCTCTATGCTATTGGCATCAAGTGTGGGTGGCTTTCTTTTGGCCCTGGCCGCGTTGCTCGCCTCAGTCTACCTGGAGGGCGGACACGCGGCCGCGCTGGCCAACCTGTCGGCGGCGGTGTTAGTACTGGGCGGCACCGTGGGCGTCACCGTCATGAGCCATACGTGGGAGGAGCTCAAACGCCTGCCGAGCTTGCTGGGGCTCGCCTTCGGCTGGGGGCTGCCAGACCTGCCGGCCACGGCCACGCGCTTGCTGCAAATGGCGGATGTGGCCCGCCGTCAGGGCGTGCTGGCCCTCGAGGGCGACGCGGAGAAGACCAAAGAACCTTTCCTGAGCCAGGCCACCGCCTTGCTGGCCGACGGGACGGACTCGGATCGCCTCTCCGCCAGCCTGGCCACCGCCATGCAACTTTTTCGTGAACGGACCACGGCCAGCATCCAGATCCTGCAAACGGCCGGCGGGTACGCCCCAACCATGGGCATCATCGGCACGGTGCTGGGCCTCGTCCACGTCCTGGGCAACCTGTCCGAACCGGACAAGCTGGGGGGAGCGATCGCCACGGCCTTCATCGCTACCCTGTACGGAGTGGGCTCGGCTAATATTATCTGGTTACCTCTGGGAGCAAAGATCAAGGCCGCCAGCGAGCAGCTCTACTTGTACCAGCGCATGGTCTCCGATGCCGTGCTTGCGATTCAGCAGGGGGAGTCCCGCATGCGCCTGCAGGAGCGGTTAGCCCTCTATTGTGGCCAGCCTGTCGCGGCGCCCGGCGAGGCCTCCCTCACCGACCAGGCGATCGAAGGGGAGGTCAAGGATGCCCACCAGCAGACAGCATAGGGATCCCCGGCCTGTGCCTTCCGCCGAACTCCTCAACAGCCACGCGACCAGCCACGGGGCAGCGGGGGGTGGCGGGCACGACGGAGCAGGCATGATGCGGTGGCTTCTGACCTACGCCGACTTGATCACCCTGCTGATGGCCTTTTTCGTCGTGATGTACGCCCTATCCCGGGTCGACCTGGTGCGATACCAGAAGCTGGCCAGCTCCCTCCAGGGAGCGCTGGGCTACGGTGGCAGCGGGGGTGGCGGCAGCCCGGGCAAGGGCGGTGGGGCCGGTCTGGACTCCGGCTTGGGCGGGGCTTCTCCGGACGCCAATCCCCCTGCGTCCCCCGCACCAAATACACCTGTGCAACCCTGGGCTGAACTGGAACGACAGGTGCAGACCGTCGCCCGGGAACTGGAAGCGGCAGGCCTGGTGCAAGTCCGAATCCAGACCGAAGGCATGTCCGTACTGATCTCCGACGTCGCCCTCTTCCCCACCGCCAGTGCGGAGCTCACCCCTTCTGCTCAGAGCCTCCTGAAGAAGCTGGTGCCGGTTTTGCGTCCTCTCCCTAACCTGTTGCAGATCCGCGGGTATACAGATGACCGGCCGATTCGCACCCCAGAATATCCGTCTAACTGGGAGCTTTCCCTGGCCCGAGCCGTGAGCGTGCTACGGCTGCTGGTGCAGTCCGGGATTCCAGTGGAGCGACTCTCCGCCGCCGGCTTCGGCCCCCTCTACCCGGTCGCTTCCAATGCGACCCCCGCCGGTCGCGCCCGTAACCGCCGGGTAGAGATCGTGGTGCTGCAGACCCCGGCCGCCCAGGTTACGACGCCGAGGTCGGCTCCCGCTTCTGCGGGCTCAGCCAGCACACGTCCTCTACCCCCAGCTCCTGGTTCACCCAGCGGGCGAGGGTAAACAGATAGTCCGAGAGGCGGTTCAGGTAGGCGACGAGTTCACCCCGGACCGTCTCCTGCTCAGCCAGGCGGACAACGCAGCGTTCCGCCCGGCGGCAGACCGTCCGGGCGATGTGCAAGTCCGCCGCTACCAGTGAACCACCCGGCAGGATGAAATGGTGCAGAGGTGGCACCAGTGCCTCGAGCTGATCGATCCACTGTTCGAGGCGGCCAATGGCGGCAGCAGGCAACTGCGTGGTGGGGCTCGGCTGGCCGTCACCCAGCTCCGCTCCGATGAGAAACAGGTCGGATTGGACCTCGGGGAGTTGCTGGCCCAGCCGCTGCTGGACAGCGGTGAACGAGCCCACTGCCGACTGGGCTAATGACCGGCCCAACCAGCTGGAGAGTTCGTCCACGCTGCCGATCGCCTCAATGCGGGGGGCTGATTTCGGTAGACGCTTCCCCTGGCCAAGAGACGTCTGTCCCTCGTCTCCGCTCCGTGTATAAATCCTCAAGTTGCACTCCCCCTCAAGTAAACCGGCGTATGCAGACTATAGCAGAAAGGGGCCCGCCAAAGGACAAGGATGTGTCAAACGCAGCACTCCGTGGTAAGCTGGGAAGGACAACCTGATGTAGGGACGGATCGCCGCTCGTCGCTGGCCGCCATCGCTAGTACGGACGGTTGGCGCTACCCCGGCCGTTCACTATGACGAGGAGGACCTGGAGCATGGGGTTGCTGATTTATCTCAACGGTCGCCTGGTTCCGGAGGAAGAGGCAAAGATCTCGGTCTTCGACCATGGTCTGCTCTACGGAGATGGTGTATTCGAAGGGATCCGGTTATACTCGGGGCGTGTATTCCGTCTGACCCAGCACCTGCAGCGGTTGTACGAATCGGCTGCTTCGATCCGGTTGCGGGTGCCCCTCACCCCGGCCCAGTTTGAACAGGCTATCCTGGATACGGTCAGGGCGAACCAGTTGCAGGATGGTTACATCCGCCCAGTGGTGACGCGGGGGCCCGGCGACCTGGGCCTCGACCCGGCCAAGTGCGGCAATCCGACTGTGTTTATCATCGCCTCCCGCATCCAGCTGTACCCGGAAGCCTGGTATGAACAGGGATTGAAGATCCAGACGGTCTCCACCCGCAAGAACGCGGTGGATTCCCTCAATCCACGGCTGAAGTCACTCAATTACTTGAATAACATCCTGGCCAAACTGGAAGCCAATGAGGCGGGTGCAGCGGAAGCTCTGATGCTCAACCATGCGGGTCAGGTGGCGGAGTGCTCTGCCGACAACATCTTCATCGTGCGGGCGAGGAGCGTGCTCACACCGCCGGTCTGGGTAGGGGCCCTGGGCGGAATCACCCGCCAGGTGGTACTGGAGCTAGCTGCTCGGGCAGGATTTACCGCGGCAGAAACGATCTTGACCCAGCATGACCTGTACACGGCGGATGAGGTCTTCATGACCGGCACCGCCGCCGAAATCGTGCCAGTCGTCAACGTGGACGGCCGCCCCATCGGCCAGGGCAAGCCCGGGCCAATCACCATGCAGCTGCGTCAAGCGTTCCGCGAACTGACCACCCAGGAGGGAACCCCTGTCTACACCCAGCAGGCAGACGAATAGATTCTCTCCGTGCATGCGGTACCGTTGAACAGCGCCCATCCCGGGTATCCTAGCCGCGAGGCAGGTGGCAGGATGAACTGGGGGGCGCTTTTCGGTAATTTCATGGTCTTTCTGCTCGGAGCCGGGGTGGTCTTGCTGTTACTGCCCCCCGTGGTCCGTTCCGTTTTGTCGGGCTCGGCCACGGTTGGCGCAGCTGGCGCCGCCGGCCGCCCGGCTGGCGGGGGCAGCCAACCGCCAGCCGCCGAAGCTGCCCAGGCTGTCCCGTTCACACCGAGCCCTGGTTCAGGTGCAACCTTCCCAATGCCCGCGCCAATCTCATACCAAGGTGGCCGCGGCATAGGCATATCGCGGGACGACTGGGAGGCCTGGCGGATCCGTCCGACCTGGCCGTTTCAAGCCCCGTTGTCGCCCAACGTCCTCATCGACAGCTCTGTGGTGCTGGGCGGCCCCTGGGCCCGTGCTCCCCTGCGTCTCAGCCATCCCTGGCTGATTACTCTCCTCGATCCCTCTGCTCCTGAGCCAGTTTGGCAGCAGGTGGCCCAGGCAGCAGTTCAGACGGGCACAGCCGTCTTGTGCCCGTACGCCGTGGCGACCACCCCTGCACCTTACGGCCTGGGCCTCATCGTTGCTCCCTCGGACTTCGACCAGGTGGCTTCCCATCCGGAAGATCCTCGCCTGCAACAAGCCGGCTTGGTGGTGCTGGACCTGCGGGACGGATTGCCCAACTGGGGGCGCTGGGCAGCGGGAAGGGCACGGGGCGGAACGGACGTGGCCAGACTGCGGCCAGCCGCAGAAGATGGATCACCCATCGTGCGAAAGGCCTGCCGGCGTCTGCACGAATGGGCGATGGGGGCCCCCGTCCTGCTGGGGGTGGGGGCAGGCCCGCATTTACCTAGGATCTGGGCCGCACTGGCCGAGCTCGGTTGTGACGGGTTGCTCGTCTGGGGCGCCCCCTGGGCCGGTAGTAGCCCACAAGTGGGGTGGCCAGCCGCCGGCGGGCTTGCCGCGTTGCTGGGACAACCGGGTGGGGTTATACCTCAAACAGGCGGTCGTTCGCCAGCCAAAAGTTCATCTGATCCCTATGTGCTGGTGGGAGCAGAATTCCCAGAGGCCGGGCAGATGGTCAAAGCGCTGGCGTTAGGGGCACGGGCGCTGGTTTGGGGAGTGGATTCGTTCGTTACGAACCTGGCAGCGGGTTCACAAGCGACTGACCTGGTGACAGAATTGAGCCAGCGCTGGCAACAAGTGGAGGACATCTGCCGGGGGCTGGGCTGCCGGAAAGCCGATCAGCTCGGGCCCGGACACCTCATCGCTTCGACGCCGGCGCCGCCCGCCATCCGCAGCACGGCATTGACCCTAGCTACCCCGGTGGTGGCCGAGCCACCCGCACCATCGTTCCTGGGCCAACCCAGTCACCTCCTGGGCGAGGGGTCGCCTGCTAAAGCCAGTTTGAGCAGCAGCCAGCTCGCCATGCCTGAAGGTGATAGCGATCTCGCCGCTTCAGGACCATTGCCTGCCCCCAGCACAAGGGCATCCCGCCCGTTGCTGCCCCAACGGCTGCGGCCACGACCCTTGCACCCCAGGCCCTTGGTTCCGCTGGCCGGCGTTCCCCTTCTGCAACAGCCCCCCCGCCCACGACACGACCAGGCAGCGCTCTCACCGCCGGTTGCCGCGGGCACCGTAGCTAGTGGCCAAAGCCGCCATCAACCCCAAGCACCTGGCCGGTGACGAAGCCAGCTTCCTGCGAGAGCAGGTACGAGACTGCCGCGGCCACCTCTTCGGGCCGTCCCCAGCGCCCCGCCGGAATTGCTTCTATCACCGCCTGGCGTTCGTTGGGCGGCAAGCAGGAGAGCATGGGAGAATCAACCGGCCCCGGGCTGACCGCATTGACCGTGATACCAGCCCGGGCTACCTCTTTCGCCAGAGCACGCACCAGCCCGGTCAGTCCTGCCTTGCTGGCGGAGTACGCCACCTCCCCCGCCCCTCCAACTTGACCCCAGATGGAGCTAATGTAAACCAGGCGTCCCCACCCACGCCGGATCAAACCTGGCAGCAGCAGCCGAGTCACATAGGCAGGGCTGAGCAAATGGAGCCCTACCTGCTGGTAGAGGCCCTCCATCGTTTCGTCGCACAAGAGTCGATAGCGGGCCTGGCCCGCCGCGTACACCATCGCCTCGATCGGCCCCAGGCTCGTCTCGCACGCACGCACCAGCCGGTCCGCTGCACCTTCGGTCACGGCCGGCCACATCAGGTCCGCCTGCAGTGCGACCGCGGGTCTCCCCTGCTTCTGTAACTCTTCGACCAGAGCTTGGGCAGGTCCAAAGTGGCGTGCGTAATGGACCCCCACCAGCCAACCCTCTGCTGCCAAACGCCGGGCAATGGCCTGGCCGATCGTGCCGCTGCCACCGATGACCAGAACCACATGGGTACGAAGGGGAGACGACGCAGAATCCAATTCAGCAGGCATCCACCGCCTCCAGACTCTGAACCAGCAGCTCCAAGCTGCGACGGGCTACTGCGATACGGTTACGCGGAAACAGGTGAAAACCGGCAACGGTCGGTGCCAGTTCAGCCGCCAACTCAGCCAGGATCCGTTCTCCTTCGCGTCGACCTCCGCGTTCTAAACGGTCTGTCAGTCCAGCCGGAAGGTATGTGCCGGGCACCTCAGATTGCAGGTAATGCGCCTGGCGGGCATCTCGCAGCGGCCAGAGCCCCACGATCACGGGAACGTCCACGCCCGCGGCTTGCAAAGCTTCACGAAAACGAAGCCAGACTCGGACCGAAAAGACCGGCTGTGTTTGGAAGAATGTTGCGCCCGCCAGCATCTTCGCCCTCGCTTTGGCGACCTCAGCTTCCAGCTTCTCCGGCCTGACCGGCTCGTCCCCCGTCTGCCAGCTATCCCAGCCAGCGCCGGGGTTGATGGCTGCGCCGACGAGAAAGCGGGTTGGGCCGGTCAGGGGCTGACCCCACGCATCCTGACCCTGGTTCAAGTGGGTGACGAGTTCGAGAAGCCCCCGCACGTCCGTATGGTAGACGCCGGCTAAGCCAGGCCGGGGAAAGCGCTGAAACACATGGGGAGGATCGCCTCCCAAAGCCAGCAAGGCCCTGATCCCCAGCGCATGAGCGCCCAAGAGCTCAGACTGCAGGCCCAACAGGTTGCGATCCCGGCAGGTCACGTGGCAGATCGCCTGCACGCCCACCTCCTGCTGCAGCAGATGGCCAAAGACCAGGGGGCTCATGCGCAGACTGGCCATAGGACCGTCGGTCACATTGATCCCGGCGAGTCGCAAGGAAGGCGAGTCCACCTGAGCCGGTCTGCCTTCGCCCTGGATTGCCGGGCGTCCCAAGAGCGAAGAAAGATCGTCCAACGCTTTGTCGGCGTCCGCCCCGGCAGGAGGATCCCACTCCATGGTGATGACTCTCCGCCGGCTCCGCAGCGCCACCGCCAGCGGCCCTCCCAGGCCGGAATCTTCCGCCTCCACCAAATCCACCGCTTGGCCTCCCCTCCCGTTCCCAGTGTCAGCCGGCGAAACGGGCAAGGTACTCCTCCTGCTCGTCCAGGGTTAGCCCGCGCCCGGGTCGCTGCGCCGGGTACAGGTCACTATCCCGGCCGTCACCAGCCACCTGCCCAGCCTTGGCACAGGGGGTAGCCTGCGAATCCACCGGCCGCTGGTAGATCACACCTCGGACCAACTCCTGGGCGGCAGCCACCCGCTGCAAAGCGCCCCAACGGTCCCAAGTGGGCCTGCCGTCGGGATCCACCCCATCGGCAGCGCCCAGGTTCACCAGAGCATTCTGCCAGTGATCATAGGTGTCCTCATGGTTGAACGTGACGCAGGGAGAGAGCACATTGACCAGCGCAAAGCCTGGATGTCGTATGGCGCTCACCAGGATGCGGCTCAACTGGTCGGGATCGCCGGCAAACCCCTGGGCTACGAACCCACAGCCGGCTGCCAGGGCCAGCTCTAACGGATGCACCGGCTCCTCCGTCGACCCTGCCGGTGAACTTCGCGTGCGAAACCCTTTCCGGCTGGTAGCGGAGTATTGCCCCTTGGTTAGGCCATAGATATGGTTATCCATGACGATATAGGTCAGATCCACGTCCCGCCGCATGGCGTGCAACAGGTGGCCCAACCCGATCCCGTATCCGTCTCCGTCCCCTCCGGCGACCAGCACGGTCAGGCGGGGATTGGCCAGTTTGATGCCCGTAGCCAGGGGCAGGGCCCGTCCGTGCACACCGTGAAATGCATAGGCACGGAAGTAGTAGGCCAGTTTCCCCGAACAGCCAATCCCGCCGACTACCACTGTTTGCTCCGGTACCAGCTGCAGTTCGGCCGCAGCCTTCTGCAGGGCCCGCAACACGCCGTAGTCCCCGCAGCCTGGACACCAGGTAGGGGTACCCAACCGGTAGTCGGCTGCGGTCACTGCTGGCCGCAGTTCACCCGCAGCGCTCATTGTGTCGACCTCTTTTCTAGCCTCACCGGGTGAACCCGGTCTGTCTCTGCCGGTAGCTCCTGGTCCTGCAGGCTGGATGGCCCTCCCGCCATTGCAGCAGGGGCCAGTCGCACCGTAGAGAGAATCGTCTCCGCCTGGCGAAGAATGTCGGCCACCCGGAAGGGCCGCCCATTATACTGCCGGAAGGACTCCAGGTGAGAAAGCAGCTCTGGCCGGCACTCGCTGCGCAGCAGATGCTCCAGCTGTCCTTCGTAGTTATGCTCTACGACCACGACATGCTGAGCCCGGGCCAGCCATTGCTCCACCCGCTCCCGTGGGAACGGGTGCAGCCCCCGAATCATCAACTGCCCCACGGCAGCCCCTCTGTCTACCAGCGCCTGGCGGGCCTCCGTGATCGCGCCAGTGGCCGCCCCCCAACCGACCAGCACCAGGTCAGGAGCGGCCGGACCCGTGTAACTCACCCAGTTGGGCGGGGACAGGTGGGCCAACTTACTCATACGCTTTTTCATCTGGCGTACCCGGTTGTCCGCCGCATCCGTCACCCGGCCGAAACGATCATGCTCATTGCCGGTAGCCAGGTAGATGCCGCCCGGCTGGCCGGGTAGCGGGCGGGCGGATACCCCCGACTCTGTCTCCTCATATCGAGGATACCGCTCCCCCCTGGCGCTTTCAGATGGAAGAACAGCCTGGGGCGTCAATGCCGCCTCCCCCTGGCCGCTCAAGGCCAGTCGTTCCAGATTGAGGTTTTCCACTGTCTGTGTGGCCTGACCGATGGCTGCATCGGAAAGAAGAATAACCGGGCACTGGTATGTTTCGGCCAGCTGGAAAGCCTCCGCTGTCTGGTAGAACGCATCTTCTACGGTGGCCGGGGCCAGGACCACGCGTGGGATTTCCCCGTGGCTGCCATAAACCGCCTCGTACAGGTCCGACTGTTCCAGCTTGGTCGGCATACCAGTACTGGGACCAGCTCGCTGAACGTCGACCAGCACCACCGGCACCTCCGCCATCCCGGCCAGACCGAGAGCTTCCATCATGAGGGAAAAGCCAGGACCGGACGTGGACGTCATGGCCCGCGCGCCGGCGTAGCCGGCGCCAATCGCCATATTGAGCGCCGCCAGTTCGTCTTCGGCCTGAACCACGACACCCCCTAGCGGGGGTAGCAACGTTGCCAGCTCATGCAAGATCTCACTGGCCGGGGTGATGGGGTAAGCCGCGAGAAAGCGGCAGCCACTGAAGAGCGCCCCCAAGGCCACAGCCTGGTTACCGGTGAGTAAGTACCGCTGGCCTACCGGCGGCGAAACGGCAGGTAAAGAAGGTCGTGGGCCGGTCCAGGTCTGCCGGAGCGCCTGCCACCCCTGTTGCAAAGCTTCCACGTTGCGCCCGACGACCACCGCCCCCTTCCGCCCCCACTGCTTCTCCAGCAACGGTTGAACGATCGCCGCCGGCAGGCCAATCAAGGCCATGGTCGCCCCTATGCCGGCCACGTTCCGCAGCAATGCTTCGCCCAGGCCTTTGGCGATCTCGGTGAGCGGCAGCCCAATGGCCTGTACAGGCTTGTTGTCTGGAAAGCGGGCTGCGAAACGAGAGGCATCAAACAGTACATACCCGTCGGGGTTGACCTCAGCCCAGTTGCGATCGATACTCTCCTGGTCAAGGGCGAGCAGAATATCCACGCCATCTCCAGGGTGGCGAACCGTCCGCGGGCTCGCCCGCAGCGTGTAATGGGTGTGTCCCCCGTGGATCCGGGAGGGAAACTCCCGGAAGCCATATACGTAGTACCCCAAGCGATGCAGGACGCCAGCCAGGACCTCGCCACTGCTTTCGATCCCCTCGCCTGATTGCCCACCGATCCGCCACAGCAGCTCTTTCATGCCGGTGTCACCTCGATATGTTTGCCGGACCGGGCACCCAAAGCTATGCGTGCACCAGCTGGACGGTCCTGGCCGCCAGGTCTGTGAAACGAAGCTCCCCTTCGTCGGCCAGTGCCGTCTGCAAACGGTCTTCCAGCGGAGCGACCAAAGAAGCGGGTAATCCTTGGGTTCCCAAGCAGACCCCGAGGATGGAGCCGGCTGTCGCACCATTGCAGTCGGTATCCCATCCGCCCCGGACGGCGAGCCCTACTGTGCGAGCAAAATCACCTTCTCCGTACAGAAGCGCCAAAACCACCAGGCCGGCGTTGTTGATGGTATGCACCGGATGGTACTGTCCATAGCGCTCGTTGAGGCGTGCCCAGGCGCTGGCCCAGGACGGCTCGCTGCGTTTCCAGGCCAGGCAATCTCGTACCGCCTCGGCCAGGCGGCTGCGGGCCGGTATGTACTGTAAGCCGGTAGTCACCGCTTCCACAGGAGAACGGGTCACGAAAGCGGCCGCCACCGTAGCTGCCACCCACATCGCCCCGTACACCCCGTTGCCCGTGTGCGACAGCGTGGCATCCTGGAAGGCGAGTCTCGCGGCCCGCCGCGGATCGCCGGGACATACATATCCGTACAAATCGGCCCGGATTTGTGCCCCAATCCACTCCCGATACGGATTGTACCTCCAAGCGCTCTGGGGTGGCAGAATGCCGTCTACGCGGTTCCGGTAGGCGGCCCGTTCAGCGGTGTAGACTTTGTAGTAGGGCAGATGAGTGAGCCAAAAATCGCCGACCTGTTGAGGAGTGAAGTCAAAGCCATAGGTTTCAAGAACCCGCAGGGCAATGACGGTATAATCCAGGTCATCATCCCGGACCATCCCATGAATGCTTCCGCGGCACCAACCAGGAGGGCACCGCAACGTCAGGTCGGAATCGCCCTGATCGGTCTCGGGCAGGTAGTCCGTCAGCTCGGCCAGGCCGTTCACTTCAAGAAGACGTTCAATCCGCTCCCGCGACCACCCCTCTACCGGCTTCCCCAGCAGGCAGCCGGCAGCTCGTCCCAGCCAGCCGGCCAGAACGCGATCCCTCAGCTCTGCCCCGTGGGGAGGAGTGAGGCACTCTTCAGATTGTGACCAAGCACCACAGATGGCTTCCCAGGTTTGGGGCTCCTCGTAGGGAAAGTCTTTCCGTATAGGCGCGGTCTGCACCGCTTCGTACAACCGCTCTCCGGTAGAGACGAAAGAAGTGGGAAGTGTTTCGCCCGTCGCTTGCCGGGCAGCAGCCTGTGTTAGCCATTCCTCCACGGCCTGTGCGATCGAGTCGTCTACCTCGCGACCCTCCTCCCGGCTGGCCGTCCGCTCATCCCGCATTAGCACCGGCAACTCGTTGATGTCCATCGGTTGTCTCACCATCGCCTTCCCCGCCGCTCATGTGGCTGGAAGGGGACTTCGCCCTCCCTACCCCATTTCCCTTCCCCAGTGTTGCCGCAGCCAATGACCCGCCCCGACCCAGCCAAACCATAGCAAGGCAATGTAACCGAGTGCGGGATAAATCGAGCCAACCAGACTCACAAACCCCAGGGGACTCACCAGCAGCGCTAGGCTAGCCACCCAGATGGTGCTTAACCGGTACGGAAAGGCTAGCCGCCGGGCCAGGAAGTCAGCGGTCGCAAAAAGCGCAGCCACCGCTGTGTTCCACATCTCGACCAGCAGCGCGAGCCAGTACAGCCAGCCGAAGGCGGGGTGTACGGAACGCATCTGCTGCAGGAGCGGCAAAGCCGCGGTCGACGAGCCCGAGGCCGGCCACAGGAGCAGGAGTGTCCCAACGGCTGCCAGCACCCCCAAATATAGTCCTCCCACCCATACCCCTTTGCGCAAAGCACGCTCGGAGGTGGCACTGGCTTCGCTGTTACGGGCCAGTGCTGCTATCACGGGCAGTGCGAGTAAACCGTTATAACCGGCGTAGATGACGAGATCCTGCAGCCAGTTGCCCAAAAGCCGGCTGGCACGGACTGCCTCGGGCTCAGGCACCGGCAACAGACCGCTTCCCGGATGGCCGTGGCCCGCACCTCCCCACCTCGACCCGACGGCCCCTCCGGCTGCGATGACGAAACAAAGAGACAACAACGGAACAAAGAACTGGTTGGCGGCGGTCAACCCCCGGATTCCCGGCCACAACACAACCACGGCTGCCACTGCCAATAGCCACTCGCCGGCGAACGTGGGCCAACCCAGCTGCTGCTGGAGAGCGGCCCCTCCCCCTGCCAGCATGATAGGAAGGCTCAGTGAGACAAACCCGAGCAGAATCGTCTCACCGGGGTAGGCATCCGTCTTCTCCTGCAGGCGCGTCAGAAAAACCTGCAGGCCGGCGGCGAGCAGAACACCGGCCAGCAAGGCCGCGACCGGGCCAACCGCCCCATGCACCCCGAAGAACTGGTGGAGCTCTTGTCCCGAGGCAAACCCTGCCCCCACTACCGTTCCGACCAGCGTCGCTCCTACCCGCCAAATGGTCAAGTGGGGTGCCGGGTGTCTGTGGGCTGCTCCGCCGTGCCCGTGCCCTTGTGCCATGCCCCACCGCCTGCCTTTCCGGAACCCGATGGCGTGCTCCGGGCACATTTATGTGGCTGGGCTGCGGCCTAGACCGGTCTAACCGCTATTCCGCAATCCGGCCGCGATGCCGTTGATCGTCCGATGCAGCGCTCGCTCCCACTGTGGGGCAGGATCCTCTCGCCAGCGACGGAGCAACTCGACCTGGATGAAACTGAGGGGATCGATGTACGGATTCCGCAGGTAGATGGAGCGCTGCAACATCCGGTTGTTGTCCAGGAGCCGCCTTTGCCCCGTCAGGAGAAGGACCGCTTGCTCGGTTCGGCGGTACTCTGCGGCAATCTGCTGGTAGAGTTCCGTACCCGCCGGGTTGGTCACCAACATGGCGTAGCTATGGGCAATCTCCAGATCGGCCTTGGCCAGGGCCATTTGGAGATTGTCCAGCACGGAGCGCCAGAAGTGCCATTCGGCTGTCATCCGGCGCAGCATCGACAAGCGATCCGGGTAGTCGGTCAGGTAGCTATCAATGGCACTCCCCACCCCGTACCAGCCCGGCAAAAGGTGTCGGGATTGCGTCCATGCAAAAACCCAGGCTATGGTAGAAGGAATAGCTGACGACGTTTCCGGTGGCCGGGAGCCGATACGCAAGGTCAAAATCGCGGCCAAAGGCGTCGCCTGGTCCAGGTATTCGGCAAACTCAGGTCGCTCCACCAGGCCACGATAGGCAGTGGCAGCCCGTTCCGACAGTTCTGCCATCACGGTTCGCCAGCGCTCCACATCCTCCTGACTGGGCAACCCGATTGGGACCCACAAGGCATTTGAATAGGGTACATCTTTGAGCCGATCCGCCGCCACTGCCGCCGCCCCTGGCTTCGTCTGGGCCGATTGACTCATCGCCATCGTCTCTGTCTGTTCCTCGCCCAAGTAAACGGCGGATGGTACTCTGCCCCGGATCTCCGTAGGGAGCGCAGCAGCCACACAGGCACTGACCACCTGCTCCAGATTCCGCTGGCCAATTCCAAAGACGGAATACTTCGACGAAATGACCTCGCCCTGCTCTGTGATGCGGATCTGCTCACCAATGGTACCAGGTGGTTGGGCTAGAATTGCCTCCCCCGTCGGACCTCCCCCTCGTCCGATGGCCCCGCCGCGGCCGTGCAGGAAATGGACTTTGACCCCATACCGTTGGCCCACCTCAAAGAGGCGCTCCTGTACCCGGAATATCTCCCAGTTGCCTGTCAAGTACCCTTCATCCCGGTTGGCATCGGAGTAGTCGATCATGACTTCCTGGTGCCAGCCACGCCGCTCGAGGTACTTCCGATACGCGCCGTTTTGGAAGATTTCCCATAGAAAGTCCGGAGCCACCCGCAGCTCCTCGATGCGTTGGAACAAAGGGACAAGTTCGATCGTCTCCTCTTCGCCGTCTGTAGCGGGCTTCCCGTCCTTGCCTGCCGCAGATCCCGCGAGCACCCTCGCCAACCAGAGCGGGGCCAATAGATCGTAAACATCCCGCACACCGGTCAAAACGAGACGTCGCAAGGCTCCGGGTGCGATTTGTCGCTGAGCTTTCGGGAACAAGTCCAGGATCGCCAGCACGGCACGAGTTGAAGCAGACAGCTGGGACCGCTGGGCCGTCGAGAGCCGGGGCATGGTTTCATCCCAAACGCTCTCCAATATGGACTGCCAGCTCGCTTGTGTCCGGTCCCCTTCCGGCAGGCCATCCTGCTCCGTCCCTGCTGGGGAGGGAACTAAACCGACTACATAGGCGACCTCCCGAGCCGCGGCCGAAAAGTTTTCCGCCCGTTCGCGAATGTCCAGCGGTACAAGATAGAAGTCAAATAGAGTGACCTGCCGTATCAATCCATCTAGTTCCTGGGAGGCCAGGATGCCGCTACCCTGGCGCTCCAAAGCGGCCTTTACCACCATCAGATCGCTCTTGAGCTGCTCGGCCCGCTCATAGCCACAATCCTGGGAACTGGCCAGGGCTTGCCAAACCCCCTGATAGGTCCTTTCCACGCTGCCCAACAGGGCCCCCTCGGCCCGCAATCGTGCCAGGGTGAGCCGGGTCCGTTGGGCCATGAACGCCAGTTTGGCCCGGTATGGCTCTCGGAAGCTCCGTTCTCTTTGCGAAATGGCAAAGCTAGGCAATTGTCGCATGTCCCGCCGCAACGATTCTGCCAGCTGCGGATCAAGGCCGATCACCCCCACGGTTTGGCTGAACCGGGCCACCAGCGTGTCTAACCGCCGAATGTACTGATCCAGCACCGCAGCCTTGTGCAGCCGCAATGTCTGCCAGATCACCTCTGGCGTGACTTGGGGGTTGCCCGCTCTATCCCCTCCCACCCAACTACCGAATCGCAGTAGCGGGTTCTCCGGCAAGGAAATGGACGGGTAGTAGATCCGCAGACAGCGCTCCCACTCGCTGTATACCAACGGCAGCAGGTCGAATAGGACACGGTCAAAATACCAGAGGATGTTTCGCACCTCGTCCAATACACTGGGGCGGCGATCCCGCAGTTCATCGGTCTGCCACAGCAGTGTGATCTGCTCCCGCATGGCCGCGGTCCAGCTTGCCATCTCCTTGGGACTCAACTGCATACGGTCTCGCTCGTCCAATAAAGCAGCGATTGCCCGGTGGATCTCCAACACCGTCCGCCGACTGGTTTCCGTGGGATGAGCCGTCAACACCAGCTCGATACGGATTCGTCGCAAGACATCCTGGAGCACACTGGGACGTACTTCCAATACCCGCAAGCTCTTGACCAGTGCCTCGATGGACCCCGGTTGTGGCTGATCCTCTTGTTGCTCGTATTGCCGCTTCCGGCGGAGGCGGTGCTGCTGCTCCGCCAAGTTGACGAGCTGAAAATAGATGGAAAAGACGCGGGTGAGCCGGACCAGTTCCTCCAATGACTGGCCACCGATCAGCCGCTGGAGTCTATCTCGGACACGCTGGCCGCCCCCGTGCCGCAAGCTCACCCCCAACCGCCGGATACGCTCCACTTCGTCCACGAATTCCTGTCCTTCTTGGACGATCAGAACCTCGTTCAGCAACTCCGCGAGAAACTGGATGTCCCGGCGCAACGGGCGATCATGAGCTGGCCAAAAAGAACCCGGCAGCTCCCGCGAGGTCTTCACGGGGCGAGCGCCTCCCTCAACTGGTGTCACTGCTCCCCAGCCTACCGCATCCGCAGCTCCCGTTCAACGACGGCCTTGCTGCCGCCTCCTGCCGCCCGCGTCCCATGCCAGAGGTGTCAGACGCTATCCCCATCTCCCACCCAACCCCATTGCACGGCAAAACCCTCCCCGACCGAGACTTGAAGGAAACGGCCCGTGCCGCTGTCGCCCCACCAAGTGCCTCGCAGGCCGAAAGTAAGCCGTGGCCCGGCCGGGGTGGAACCCAACGGGCAGCGCCCAAACACGCCCACGGCCAGGTGAGGGGTTAAGACCAGGTCGAGTCCGGCGGTCAGGGCAATCCGAGCCGGTGCCCCGCTCGGCAAGGCTACATCGGCACCGGCCCTCCAGATCGCGGGCTCATCCGCTTGGGTGAACCCGACCACCCCCTGCCACTCTTCACCTCCTGGCGCCCCGGCTACCTTCGGTTGCCACCCGATCGCCAACTCCCAGCGGCGGGTGTCTGCGGGTAGCGGACTCGGCTTGCGGAGGGACGCCAGGGATGACGACCATTGGTAGCCGGCCTGCCAGCGAATCTGTGCTGCTTCCACATCCGCCCCAAGGACACAGTCCTGTCGGCCGGGCTGCTGCCAGCACTGAGTCGCCCGCTGCCAGACGGGCAGGGCCACCTCTACCTGGGCCCACCACCCCCTGGGTGACTGCCAAACCAACTGGCCCACCGTCGCGACTTGTTGGGCCCAACCGTACACTCGTACGGGCTGCCACACTCCGGGGGACTCCAGAACGAGACCTTGCCAGCTCTCCTGGGCTTCCTGCAGCCGCATTCCCAGCTCCCAATGCCACTTGTGGCGGGCCAGATACTCCCTCGTCCGGCGGGCCCAGGCGGAAAAGCTCGCTAGTCCCTGCTGCCACGTGCTTTGGGGTTCACCCATGGAACCCAAGGGTACCAACGCTGCTCCGCTTGCCCGAGAGGCCAACGTACCCACGGGTTCGGACACCCACCCCTGCGCCGGGTCGGCCACGAGCGCCTGCTCTTTTGTCCATGGGACGGCCACCACGAAGTGCGGGGTGGGAGTTAGGACCTGCAAGAGGATAGGCTGGCGCTGCTCACAGAGGTAGTCCTGCAAACCCGTAAAAGTAAACCGAAAGGGCAAAGCGGGAAGTTGAGCCTTGAGAGTAAGCTGGTATAAATCAGCCAAGCTGGCCCGTTTCTCGATACTGAAACCTGTATCCAAAGCGGCCCGGATTCGAGAATCGTCGCATCCGAGAGCGGCAGCAAATGTCTGCCAGGCGGACCAACCACATCCCTCTTCCGTTGGGGACGGAACGATCCCTCCCCACATTCGCTCCTGCCATGAGCCGCTACTGCTCCTTGCCAGCCAGGGTTCCGCCTCCACACCCCGCGCGATCGCCACGACCAGCCCCAACGTGAGTACGGCCGTCGTCAACCCACCGCCAACGACTCGCAGGATCCGCAGAGGGAGTTCTGGTATTGTTTCAGAGGATGGGTATTTCACACCAGGATGATCCACCAATATCAGCCCCCCATCTTCCCGGCGGGGGCAGCCGGTGTGCAACCCATATGCTACCATAACTGTCAGTGGTAGTCAACCACTCCCTACGGGCGGCTGCCCGGAGGTCGACTGGTTCGGCCGTCCGCACTCGCTGAACGGCTGGCGAGCCAGGCATGGAACAGAGCTCGTCCTGTAATGACCAAAACAGGGCCGATGAATACCCCCCATGCCCCGAAAGCCACCAGCCCTCCGTACACCCCGAAGAGCATCAAGAGGGGATGAATCCCTACCGTATGGCCCAGTACGGAAGCTTCGGAGAGCTGGCGAACAGCAAACATCACGGCATAGAGCGCCAGTAAGGAAAGCCCCAGGCGGTATTGTCCCATCAGTAGCAAGGCTCCGGCCCAGGGAAACAGGATCAACGGTGGCCCCAGCACTGGCAGCAGGTCGAGCAGCCCGATCAGGACGGCCATGGTCATCCAATAGCGGACCCCCAAGACGTACAGGCCGATAGCGGCGATGGTGGCGGTGACTAGCATCATCAAGAGCTCGCCACGAATGTACCCCAGCAGGTCCTGCCGGATGCGGTAGCCGACTTGACGGGCCCTGGCTGCCCATCCTGGTGGAAAGAGCGTCAGCAATGACCCCCAGAGCCCGCTCCAATCCCGGGCGAAAAAGTAGGAGCTGATCACAACCAGGATCAGCACCATGAAAAACAGTGGTAGCTGCCCTGCCCAGGTGATGGCTGCACTCGCCAACCATTGCACCAGATCCTGCGCTCGCCGATATAGCTCGTTGACGTTCTGGTTGATCGCTGTGACGACGTTCTCCGGTAGTCCCCGGTAGAACTCGCTGATCCGGCCAATCAGATTATTGGTCGCATCGGCCAGAGGTACTTGCTTGAGCGAAGAATTCAGTTCCGTGATCTCCCGGGCGACCTGGATGCCTACCCCGGTCAATATATAACCGACCACGGCCAATGCCAGTAACATGGTCAACGCCGTAGCCCATGAGCGCCGCAGCCCGTGTTGCTCCAGACGACGGACGGTCGGCTCCAAGAGCGCAGCCAGGATCCCACCCAGCAAAAAGGGTAGTAAGACCATTAAAAGGCGGGAAAACAGGAAGGTCAGGGGCGCATGAAACCACAGTACCAAGACGAGACCGATGATCAGCCACAAGTATGGCGGGACTTTCATACAGGTGTTTCCTCCCCCGGTCGGCCTCTCGCACACCCTCCACCGGAGGGCAAGCCTTGCGTCCGCCGCACGTACGTGATACACACTGAACCGGCACCGTTCCCATTCCTACCTGTATGTTGTCCACATTGGCTTTTAGTTCCTTCCCGCCCTGTTCCCGAATAGACCGGACCTCCCGGGGGAAGAGCTACCCTGGCGCGACGCCATTGCTGGCGGAGACGCCCGCCTCACACAAACCTGCAACCTGCACCTTTTTCTCCAGAACACGGATGCCAACCAGAGGCCGCAAAGGCACGAACCCTGGTTGGCACGCTGCTGATGTCCAACGCCGATACGCGCTCTCAGCCGGAGCCTTCAGAGTTACCTCGTTACATCGTTAACTGACCCCCAGCGGTCTTGATTACCTGGAGAACGCGCTCCTCTTCACCCGTGATCGCATTGATGTACACCAGGTATGTGTCGCCTCCCAGGTCTCCACTGTTTTCCCAGGCGAGCACTTCCCGTGTCGACTCCAGGGGGATAACCGCCAGTCGTGTCTGTTTGATGGTAAGCCGAGCCTGCGCCCGGCGGGCGGCCTCTTCCCGGGTGATCCTCGGCTTGGGCAGGTCGCGAGCATGGTGCGACGTGAGGTAGGAAGCCGCGTCCACACCAACGATCTGGCCATTGTCCAAAGCCACCCGGACTTTGATTTGATCGGGGTATAGCCGGATGTCGCCCTGCATGGCAACGAACGTGATCAGCAGTGTGTTATCCTCTCGCAAGGTATAAGTGGGTTCCACGTCGCCAAAACCTTTGGCCTTCAGATAACTGCGGGCACTGTCCTGGGCTTGGGTCACCGTCAACCGTGGGGTTCCTACTACACGGTCATTCAGTAGCCAGACGAGGTGTCCCCCTTTCTTGGAGATGGCTGCGTGGACCCGCCCCCGCCCTACGGTCGGGACGAACGTCACCTGGTAAGACGGAATCCGACCATTGATGTCCAGAACCCGCCCTTCGACTCGGAAGTCCCGTGTATCGACCCCCGCTCCGTCCAGGTATGAGCGTGCCCGATCTACCGCCTGCTGGCTGGTGATGGGCGCACCGGTCAACCCCAGCGGCTTACGGTTCATGACGGTCTCCGAAAACGGGCCGTCGTACACCATGGCCGGGAGTTCCTGCAGGTGCTGATCAATATCGGTAAACCCCCGCAGGTTCTCCGGTACCGGGGGAGTGATGTCGCTCTTACGGGTGTTTGTCCCAGGCGCAGCCGCCAGCTGGGTGGAGGCCAGGGTGACCGGAGACGGGGAAGGCCACAATTCGGCCACCTGGCGGCGAACCCGGTTCCACCGGGGGTTCATGATCCGGGTCCACCGCACCCCGCCATCCGTCAAGCGGGCGTCCACCTTGTGCAGTCCACTGGCCAATTTGCCCAACTCGGTATGGAGGCGCGTCAGAGTGTCCCAGTGCTCACGAGCCACCGGCTTGCCAGCGGCGACCATACGGGCCAACACATGGCTATAATCCCCGGCCTGGTTCAGGAATTGACGGGTGGCTGCCAGGTTCACGTCCCCGAGTGGCAAGCGTCCAATCTCATCGGCAGCCGAACGGCTCTCGTACCAGACTGTATCTAGCAAGGAGGCACGGTCCGCCGCCGAGCTGGCAACCAGTACTTTCCCTAAAGCAACATGAGCGCTTTCCACGTTCTGCAGTGACTTGGCAAACGCGGTCTGATAGCTGGCTTCCAATGCATTGGCGTACCGTCCGGCCCGCCACCACTGCCACCCGGCGAAAGTGGCGACAGCGAGCACCAGAGCGGTCAAGGCCCACGAAACCCGGCGATTCATGTGATCCCCTCCTACCTGCACCCTCTACTCCCGCCGTGCTGATGCGTTGCGGGTGAACCTCCTTACAGGGCAAACACGTGCTTGCCATACTGCACCGAGATGGGACGGGACCAGATCCAACCACTCACCGGTTTGTAGGGATTCCAGAAAAAGAGGGCGCCCCCCGTCGGATCCCACCCGTTGACAGCATCCCGCGCCGCTTTCAGCTCGGTCGCATTCGGCGTCCGGCTCCAAAACAGACCGTTGGAGACCGACTCAAAGGCTGCGGGTTGAAAGATCACACCGGCAACGGTGTTCGGGAATCTGGGGCTGGCAACCCGGTTAAGGACGACCGCGGCCACCGCCACTTGGCCTACGTAGCTCTCGCCGCGAGCTTCAGCGGCAATGAGCCTGGCCAACAGGGCCACCTCGTCAGACCGGACGACCCCCTGGGACGGGGTGTACGCCGCCGCCATGGCCGTGGCTGCCGGTGGACTGGGGTAGCCCAGGGCAGCCCAGGTAGAGGGTCCGACCAACCCATCCGGCGTCAGACCGTTGTTTGCTTGGAATCTGCGAACGGCCCGGGCTGTCTCGTTTCCGAAGGAGCCATCGATCGGACCGCGGTAGTACCCCCAACTCTGCAACCGCCATTGCAGCAGGCGAACATCGCTACCATAGGAGCCCCAGTACAGGATCGGTCTTTGGGCACTGCCCTGGTCGGACGAGGTCACCCACATCACTGCCAGAAGCAAGCCGATGACAAGGCCCATGACGCAGGTGCGCGTCCATGGGCGTCTATTGCCTCCTGTCCCTGGTTGAAATCCACGCATGGCAATCCCTCCTGGCAGTAGTCTGCAGTTCAGAAGGCAAGGGTAAACCCGTGGGAGTCAGAGGACCGTTCCCGCTTCCGGTGCAGCTTTCCAGAGCCACCGCCACTGCCGGTGGCATGGTATAATGCAGCTAGTTATCTGGAGATCCGGGCTGTTCACGCCCACGCTAAGCTCTATAAGCTCTAACAGGAGGGATGGCATGCCGTCGCAGGCCTTCTCGAAAGATCGCCCGGGTTCCGCCTGGCGACGAACCGCGTCCCCACGGAACGCGCCCAGAGCCCACTCACCTTGGCCCGTGGTCGTAACCTGGGTGGTCGGACTGGCTGTGGCTGGCCTTTTTATCTTTACCGTGGCCCAACTGTTTGCAGGCCGCTGGCAAGTCAATCCTGTGCTCTTGCACTGGGGACCGTTCACCCTGCGCTGGTATGGGCTATTGATCGCCACCGGTTTATTGGTGGGCTACTCTCTGGCAGAAGCCACAGCCCCGCTGTACGGCATCTCCAGGGATCACATATTCAACCTGCTGCTGATCCTCACTCCAGTTGGTCTGATCGGGGCTCGACTGGGTTTCGTGATTCAAAACGTCCCCTACTATTGGCAGCACCCGCGCCAGATCATCGCCACATGGGAAGGCGGACTTTCCATTCATGGTGTGTTGGCGGCAGGATTGCTTGGCGTGTTGGTCTACGCCCAGATGAAACGTCTTTCGCTGGCCAGCCTACTGGATATCTCTTTGCCGGCTCTGCTCGTCGGTCAAGCAATCGGCCGGTGGGGCAACTTCCTCAATCAGGAGGTCTTTGGTTACCCTACGAACGTTCCCTGGAAGATGTACGTGCCGCCCCAAAGCCGGCCGCTGGAGTATCTCAACCAGTCGTTTTTCCATCCTGTCTTCCTGTATGAGTCCATCTGGAACTTCGGCAGTGCCATCTTCATGCTCTGGTATCTGCGCCAACCTCAGGCTCGCCGAGGCGATGGCCTGCCCATGTATTTGGTCTTGTACTCCCTGGGACGATTCTGGGTGGAGTTTTTCCGAATCGGTGTCCCTTACTGGGCGAACCTCACCCTGGCCCAATGGGTGAGCCTGCTGCTCATGGCTGCCGGCGGCGTAGCCCTATGGTGGCGGCACCGCCAGTGGGCCTGAGGAGGGCAGATGCAGGTGCAAGACGTCAACAACCGGTCGCAGTCGCCCCGCCCGGCAGGGTGGTCGGCTTGGCAGTGGTGGCAATGGCAGCGGCTGAACCGCCGGGAGGCACGTTTGCAACGTTGGGCGGACCAATTGGACCGGGAGGAGGCTGCCCTGATTCTGTCTGAACAGGCCCTGGCAGCGGAACGCCGCTGGTATCAACATCATCTGGAGCAAAGCTGATGCCGACACCTGCCGAACAGATCGCCCAACGCCGGGCTCGCCTACGAGAGTACGAAACCGCCCTGAACCAGCGAGCGGCGGACTTGCGCCAGCGCCGCCGCTTACTGGAGCGTGAACGGCGCGCCTTGGCTCAGCTAGAAAAAGAGCGGCCGGTGCGTGGCCCCGATCTCAACTATTTCGTGGGTCCTTCATGGCAGCGCTGGTTTCGCCGCCTTGACTCGGCTACCCACCTGCTCATCGCCCTCAACGTTGGGTTGTTTCTCGTGGACTGGCTGTTAAGGGCCGTGTTACCTGCTTCCGGTGGGCTGTTTGCGCTGGGAGCCAAGTTCGGCCCGGCTATCGTCCTGGGCCACCAGTACTGGCGTCTCGTTACCGCCGCCTTCTTGCATGGAGGAATGTTACACCTGCTGCTGAATACCTACGCTCTGGCCTACCTGGGACCACCGCTCGAGCAAGTGCTAGGGGTGGATAAGTTCCTGCTCGTCTACCTGGCCGGCGGGATTACGGGAAACGCGATCAGTACCTTGCTCTTCCCCATGGTGGTTTCCATTGGAAGCTCGAGCGCGATCTTTGGGTTATTGGGATATTTTCTCTTTGTACGGCTGGCCGCCTCCCACTTGTTGACGCCCACAGGAGCTCGTTCCATTGCGATGCTGATCGGCGTGAACCTCCTGTTCGGCTTCTTGCCAGGCACCCATGTAGACAACGGAGCCCACCTCGGCGGGCTCCTGGGTGGGCTACTCGCCGGTGTTCTGGTCGGGCCACCGGCGTACGGTCGGGACCTGGGCCGGCAGTGGCCCATGGCCTACCGGGTCCTGGCCGCCGCCGCCCTACTGGGCGTTTGGGTGTTGAGTGTGCTGCCCCGGACACTGGGATGGGGATGGCAGCTCTCGAGCCCACTCTAATAGTACGTGCAGACATCTGGCGTTTGGTCTCATTCGCCCTTGAACCTGGCAGTCGGGTTAGCGTCTCCCAATCCACCCAAACCCTGTGCTTGCAGGAGGCAACGACGGACATCATGGTCAACGACAATTCCGCCTCATCTCAGCCCTGGCCGCTGCCGCCCCTGGCCAAGCGGACCAGCCAGCTTGCCCCTTCGCCCACCCTTGCCCTGGATAGCCTTGCTAAGGAAATGAAGCGAAAGGGAATCTCGGTCGTCAATTTCGGCGCCGGTGAACCCGACTTTGACACGCCGGCGTTCATCAAGGAGGCTGCCTGCCGGGCGCTGGACGCTGGGTTCACGAAGTATACGGCGGTGGGAGGCACCCCCGAACTGAAAGCGGCTATCTGCCAAAAGCTACGCCAGGAAAACGGATTGGATTACTCTCCCTCCCAGGTGGTCGTCACCGTGGGGGCAAAGCACGCCCTCTACGAGCTCTTTCAAGTATTGTGCGAACCCGGCGACGAGGTGATCTTACCGGTTCCCTACTGGGTCTCCTACGAAGAGCAAATCCGGCTTGCCGGCGCCACCCCGGTTTTCTTGCCCGGGCTGCCGGAACGGGGGCTGAAGATCGACGCTGCCCAGTTGCGCACTGCCATCAGCGAGCGCACCCGCGTCTTTCTGCTGAACAGCCCTAACAATCCTACCGGCGCAGTCTACTCCCGGGCCGAGCTGCAGCAGCTAGCTGACGTGCTGGAGGGTGCCAGCAGGTGCTGGATCGTCACTGATGAAATCTACGAATCCTTCATCTATACCGGTGAACCGCACGTCAGCCTCCCGTCTCTCTCACCTGCATTGGCTCGCCGGACCATCGTCGTCAATGGCTTTTCTAAGCGCTATGCCATGACCGGCTGGCGTCTGGGTTACGCGGCCGGGCCGCAAGCGGTGATTCAAGCGGTCACCAACCTGCAAAGCCAGAGTACCTCCAACCCGACGAGCTTTGCCCAGGCTGGCGGAGTGGCGGCGCTCACTGGATCTCAAGAGTGCGTTCACCAGATGGTCGCACAGTTTCGAAAGCGTCGGGATTACCTGGTGGACGCGCTCCGGACGCTTCCTGGAGTGGCCTGCCCCCCACCTGACGGGGCATTTTACGCCTTCCCTCAGGTCAGCGCAGTGTTCGGGCACCGCTGGCATGGACATTTGATCGACTCCTCCGCCGCCTTGAGCCGTCTGCTCCTCGAAGAAGCCCACGTCGCCGTGGTGCCGGGGAGTGCGTTCGGTGCGGACCAGCACCTGCGCCTTTCGTACGCCACGGACGAAGCCAGCTTAGAAGAAGGAATCCGCCGCCTGCGCCGTTTCTGGCAGGAGATCGAATAGCGTCGTAGCATGGTCCGCCCGTGATCGCGATCGCAGCCGGGCTACAGCGTGGCTGGCTCTCTACCTGGGCGTTCACACCTGTTGGCCCTTCTTGCGTTCTTGACCACCCTGGGCCGGCATAGACTGCGGTCGAGCGCGCGCCCAGGGGCCACGGGGTGATGGGCGACGCGCGGTTCGTTCAACAGAAAGGCGGGAGGGTGTGCGAATGGTGAAAGACGACGATATCCGCCGCGTGGAAATCCATGACATCGCCTTTGCCACTCCGCATATCTGCCGAATCTGCGGTGGGCGGATCGTAGGGACGTACCTAGCTGAGATTCACACGGGCGGAGTGGTCACGTTCCGTTGCCTGTCGCACACGGGGGGCTTGGCACCTACCGTCCACGAAGGAAAGCTGGGCCAGGCGGAAGAGCAGGGGCAGATGGTCCGGCGGGCGCACAGCCCCCTCACACCGTCACCCTCACCACCACCTGCGACGTCGCTCTCGACATCACCGCCGGCAGCTCCATCGGGAGCAGCAACGCAAGGGGAGGAAATGTCGCCACCACCTTCCCGGCCAGGTCGTAAGTACACATTTGCTTCCCCCGTAGGGCTGGACAGGCTAACGCTGAGAATGGGGGGATCAACATGTGGAGACGACTGATGCGCTTGGCCGGCTTTGTGGTCACTTACCAATTGATCCGTATGGCGGCCCTGACCTTGCAAGGCCGTCGCACCGGGCAGCAAGCCACCCGCTCATTCTTCGGACGCAGCGGGCAGCGGGCCCGTCCTGAACCTGTCGCGACGGGTTGGCTGCAGCCACTGCGCCAAGGGCTGGACTGGCTAACCAGCCTCACCCATCTTTCTCGCCTTCTCGGCTAGATGAAGGTCAGCGGGGCTCGTAGCAGTTCGTGCAAGGTTGTGCGGGTCGTGCAGGGTCGATAGTGGCTCAGCGTCACACGGAGCAGCGTGGAGCAGCACAAGGCAACCGGGAGCAGACTGGGGGTGGGCTAGTACTCGGCAACCACCCCCGTCTTGCCTCGTGCTAGCGAGGCTCTTACCGCCACAACGGGCCAGCAGTTCCAAAAGCTTATTACAGACCAGTTTTCTCCTACTGGCAACTGAGAAGCGCAGCCTGGACCCCTGCTCTCGTCCTCGGAAGGCCCAGGCCCATTCTCAACTGAACGACTGCACCTGCACCTGACGCCGGCGAAAGCCCGCTACGTGGCGGTAATGAGCCTGTTTGGCGGCGGCCACGGCCTCGTCCAACCCCCGCCCTACGTCGTCAAGACAGTGAGCGTCCGAGCCTAACGTGATTCCAACCCCCAGTTGGCAAGCCTCCTGGAGGATGGCCACGCTGGGATAGAGCTCGCCCACCGGTTTGCGGAGCCCGGCACTATTGATCTCGATGGCCGTCCCCGACGCCGCTGCCTGCTGCAAAGCCTGTTGAATCAACGTCCGGCAGGCCTCGGCTGCTGCCGGTGACCAGCGGGCGCCGAACTTTTTGGGCAAGTCGGGATGGGCCAGTGACGAGAATAAGCCACTAGCGGCCGCTTGGGACCATATCTGCCAGTAGGTTTTCCATACCTGGTCGATGGCATCTGGCGTCTGCGGCCATCCCAGATGGGGGTCGATATCAAAGCCCCAGGTACCGAGGAAGTGGACTGAGCCGAGCAAATAATCCCAGGGGTAAAGGGACAACAAGGTACGGAGCGCCCCCTCCTGGCCTGGAAAGAAGTCCACTTCTAGTCCTAGCCGGATCGGTATGGGCGCCCGCCGGCCTTGCTCTTGCACATACTCGACGTAGTCTGCCAAGCTCCAGCAGAACTGGCCGGCCAACCACTGCTGGATCTTTGGGTACCCGGCCCCCGTCACGAGGTACTCCATGAGAGGGCGAAACTCCCGAAACCGATGGCAGTGTTCACTGATCCCAATTTCAGCCACCCCGCGTTCCGCCGCCTGCCGAGCGTACGATAGCAGCAGATCAGCATCGTGCCAGGGAGGCATGCTTGCCTCGTCCAACGCCAGATGAAGATGGTAATCGTGAGGAATCCTCACGAATGTCTCTTTTTGAGGTGTCACAGGCTGGTCTTCATCCGTTGCGGGAACATACTTGCTGTGCATCCACTCAATCCACCTTTCCGCACTCATCGTGTGGCACGCCCGTCGCTGCCAGCTACCCCATAATAGGCGAACCAGGCCTGGCAGAACAGTCACCGGGGTCATCGTTGCCAGCCATCCGGCAAGCGAGCCATTCCTGGAGAGGAGCACCCGGATCGCCACAAGGCGCTTCCGGCAGGCCGCTGTTGGCGACCAGGCCTGCGGGCGGCAGTGCCAACCAAACTTCGCGCGCCTCCTCTCTCCCCGGCCGGACCCGCTCGGGGGGGGCCATCCGGCGCGAAAAAAGGGGGGTGCTACCGCACCCCCCGTGAGAAAC
>JADBKQ010000019.1 GCA_014896305.1 Limnochordaceae bacterium | reverse complement strand
CTACAGCATCCAGCGAATACCACTCGGCCGAATGGGCCGGTTTTTAAGCGCTCTCATATGGGGAGGGCGCGACGTGGCAATAAAATTGCCGCCCCATTTTTGAATGTGGGGGAAATTAAATTGCCACCACCCCCCTCCCCAACCCCAAAATCCCAGCTTACAGGCGACCGCACTGTAGCTGCCCAAACCTTAGTCCCAGCTAGGTGACCTGCTCCTCTCCCCCGGGGGAACCCCAACCGTACCGGACGTCTTGCCTGTCCCGACTGCCCCGGGCATTTGCCCTGCTCACAGCTTCGTAGAGTTGGGGGGAGCAAGGTCACCTGGTCTGCCCGGACGACTCCGGGACCGGGGTGGCAATTAAGTTGCCCGCTCCTGTCCTTTTCAGCGGGCAATTCAATTGCCACCTCCCGAAGTAGCTCGACCACCCCCAAGGCCAAGGGGGAGGTGCGTGCTACTCACTCCTCGCAAGGACCTGATCGAGAACGTACGGCAGGATGCCGCCGGCCAGTGCATACTGCACCTCGATGGGCGTATCGAGTCGAGCCACCACGGTGAACTGGATCGTATCGCTCCTGCCTTCATTCCCGTCCGACGGCGATGCGGAACGGTCTGCAATGCGATGGCCGGTCGTCCGCCGGGCGGTCACGACGAACTCCTGCCGGGGAACGATCCGGTCCGCGTTGGGTACCGGTGTGGCCGGTTTGATGTCATACTCCTCTGTACCGTCCAACCCTAGTGTCCCGGCATTCTGCCCGGGTAGAAACTGAAGCGGCAGGATCCCCATGCCAACGAGGTTGCTGCGGTGGATCCGCTCAAAGCTCTCCGCAATCACTGCCCGGACGCCGAGCAGATAGGGTCCTTTGGCTGCCCAATCCCGGGAACTCCCCGTGCCATACTCCTTCCCGGCCAGAACAATCAAAGGTACCCCCTCTGCCTGGTAGCGTTGCGCTGCCTCGTACATCGTCATCGTTTCCCCATCGGGCAGGTGAACCGTCCACCCGCCTTCCGTGCCCGGGGCCAACCGATTGCGCAGCCGGATGTTGGCGAACGTCCCCCGCACCATGACCTCATGATTGCCACGGCGTGATCCGTAAGAGTTGAAGTGGGCAGGCGTCACACCGTGCGCAATGAGGTATTGGCCGGCCGGGCTCTCGCGGGGGATCGTTCCCGCCGGTGAGATGTGGTCCGTGGTCACCGAGTCCCCCAGCATCGCCAGCACCCGCGCTCGTTCCAGATGGAAACAGCCGCCACTCGTGGTAGCCGACTTCATGGGCGAATCAGGAGAGGACCCGACGCCCGATCCCTGGGATGAGCCAGGGGACGAGACGTGAGACAAACCGGACGAGACGTGAGACAAGCCGAGGGACGAGACGTGAGACAAGCCGCGGGAAGAGACATGAGACAAGCCGCGGGAAGAGAGATGAGACGAGCCAGGGGACGAAACGTGAGGCGAGGAGCAGGGAGACGAGTCGAGGGGCGAGTCGTGGACTGGGCCGAGAGACGAGCCGCCGGACGAATTGACGAAGGGACTGCGAGACGAGTCGAGGAACGGGGGCTCCTGGATGTATGTCGACGCCGGATCCCAGTGGTACAGAATGCCCGTCGGCGCCGGCAGAGACTGCCACAGTTCATCGCCGTCGAACACATGGGCGTAGCGTTGACGAAACATCTCTGCCGTGATGGTCGTGGCGAGCGTTTGCGCCACCTCTTGCTGCGTTGGCCATAGATCCCGCAGGTAGACAGGACGGCCCGCCGGATCGTAGGCCAGGGGTTCGGTGGTCAGGTCGATGTCCATGCGGCCGGCCAGCGCATAGGCGACCACCAGGGGCGGGGAGGCCAGGTAATTCGCCTTGACCAGGGGGTTGATCCGACCCTCGAAATTGCGATTGCCGCTAAGGACCGCGGCCACCACGAGCTCTTGCTCCTTCACCTGCTGAGCGACGGCCGGGTCGAGAGGACCACTGTTACCGATGCAGGTGGTGCAGCCATAGCCGACCAGGTGAAAGCGGAGCGCCTCCAGGTATGGCATCAGGCCGGCCTTTTGCAGATAATCTGTAACCACTCGTGAACCCGGCGCCAAACTCGCCTTCACCCAGGGTCGGGTGGTGAGCCCGCGCTCCACCGCCTTCCTGGCCAGCAGGCCGGCGGCCAGCATGACGGCGGGGTTGGCGGTGTTGGTGCAGCTGGTGATCGCTGCGATCACTACCGCACCCTCGGACAGCCCTGGACGGTCGGTCAGCCCCGTACCCTCGGACAGCTCTGCACGGTCGGTCAGTCCCATACCGCCGGGCAGGTCTGCAACGTGCGACCGCTTCGCACTGTCCGGCAACTCCCTACCCTGGCCTGGCGGGACGTGCGCCGTCGCCCGGGGGTTGGTTGGGGTGGGACGTGTGCTAGCTGCTGGTTCAAGTGAAGGAGTGCGGCCTACACCGGTGAGCAGGGCCTGGAAGTTCGACTTGACCTGGGCGAGAGGTACTCGGTCCTGGGGGTGGCGAGGACCGGCCAGGCTCGGTTCGACCGTGCTCAGGTCCAGCTCGACCACGCTGGTGTACTCCGGATCGGGGGCGGTGGCGGTTCGGAAGAGTTCCTGACGCCGGGTATACTCCTCCACGAGGCAAACCTGTTCCTCGGGCCTGCCGGTAAGGCGGAGATAGGCCAAAGTCTCCTCGTCCGGTGGGAAAAAGCCTGCGGTAGCACCGTACTCGGGCGCCATGTTGGCGATGGTCAGCCGATCGGGCAGCTGCAGTTCACGCACGGCTGGACCGAAGAACTCGACGAATCTGCCGACCACGCCGACGCGGCGGAGTAACTGGGTGATGGTCAGCACCAGGTCGGTTGCAGTCGCCCCTTCGGGTAGGTGGCCGGTGAGCGCCACCCCCACGACTTCGGGCAGGGCAAAAAAGTAAGGTTCGCCCAGCATCACGGCCTCTGCTTCGATGCCGCCCACGCCCCAACCCAACACGCCCAACCCGTTGATCATCGTGGTATGCGAGTCTGTTCCTACGACAGTGTCAGGGAACAGCCGGAGCTCGCCCTGCTCGGGACGGAGCTGGACGACGGACGCGAGGTACTCGCTATTGACCTGGTGAACGATACCCGTGCCGGGCGGCACGACCCGGAAGTTGCGAAACGCCTGCTGAGCCCAGCGAAACAGCGTGTACCGTTCACGATTTCGCTCGAACTCCAGCTGAACGTTGCGGGTGAACGCATCGGCGCTCCCCGCCACATCTACTTGAACGGAGTGGTCGATCACCAGGTCGACCGGGATGAGGGGGTTGACCCTCTGGGGATCGCCGCCGCGGCGGGCGACCGCGGAACGCAGGGCGGCCAGGTCGACGACGGCGGGCACGCCGGTGAAGTCCTGGAGCAACACCCGGGCCGGGAAAAACGGAATCTCCTGGATGTCCTGAGCGCCCGCGGTGGCCTCGGTGTGCCGGATGATCTGGTTATCCTCGCTATTGTGAACTCCCGCTTCCTGCTGTGGCTGGAGCGAGTTCTGTCCCCAGCGGGTCACGGCCAACACGTGCTCGGTGCGAACCACGCGGCCGTCCAGGTGGCGCAGCAAGTTCTCCAGCAAGACGCGGATGGAGTAGGGCAGGCGGGAGAGCTTGACAAGGCCCTGGTCTTGCAGCTTGTGCAAGTCGTAGATCACAGCTGGCCCTTCTGGTGTGGGCAGAGTGGCTCGCACCTGGAAGGGGTCGGCGCCGGGTTGCGAACCGGTGGGCAGCGAGTTGGACATCGACATAGGCACAGGGGCCGAGACAGGCCCAGACCCGCGGGGTGAACGTGCCCCAGAGAGAGGTTGGGTTGGATGCTGGTCGGAGGGGTGCAACGTCATTCCGGATCCTCCCGAGCCGCTGCCTGATGGCCTGATGAACAGTGGCCATAGACAACAAACAGAGTTGCCCTATTTATAGCATCCGGGCGAATGGTTGGCCAGTCTTGGTCCGATGCCCAGGGCCAGCAGTACATTGGGCTCACTCCTGCTGCCGGCCCTGGCGCTTAGCGTGCTCCGGCCCTTGACCCTGGTCCTGGTTCTGCCCCTGGTCCCTGGCCCTGGACCTGGTCCTGGTCCTGACCCCCGTCGTGGTCGTGATTCTTCTCCTTGGCCTGCCGCTGCCTATGGTCTTAGTTTTAAGTTTAGCGATCTTACCCCTGCCCCAGGACCGCCAGTGCGACGCTCAGAATCGAAACCTTGTTTTAAGTTTAGTGATCTTACCCCTTCCCCTGGTCTGACACCGGGGGGTGTTCTTGGCCGTAGTTTGCGTCTCCACTGCCCAGCTTGCCGAAGGCCCGCAGCAACTCCATGGGCATCGGAAACAGGATGGTGGAATTGTGCTCGGCTGCGATCTCAGTCAGGGTTTGCAGATACCGCAGTTGAATGGTGGCAGGTTCACTAGCGATGACTTTAGCGGCTGCTGCCAGCTTTTCGGAGGCCTGCAGCTCCCCTTCGGCGGCAATCACCTTGGCCCGGCGCTCACGTTCGGCTTCTGCCTGCTTGGCCATGGCCCGCTTCATGCTTTCGGGCAACTCCATTGCCTTGATCTCCACGGCGGTCACTTTGATTCCCCAAGGATCCGTAGCCTCGTCGAGCAGGCGTTGCAGGATGGAGTTGAGCTCCGCACGCTTGGCCAGCATGTCGTCCAGGTCGTGTTGACCCAACACGGAGCGGAGGATGGTCTGGCCCAGCAGCGTGGTGCTGGTGGTGTAGTCGGCGACCCGGATGACGGCCCAGACGGGGTTAGAAACGTTGAAGTAGACGACGGCGTCCACTTGCACTGGAACGTTGTCCCGGGTGATGATCTCTTGCCGCGGCACATCGATGGTGAAGGTACGTAGGTCGACCCGCCGGACCTGATCGATGCCGAACGGAAAGACGACGTTGAGGCCCGGCCCGAGCAGCCCTACTTGCCGTCCGAAGCGGAAGAGCACGCCGCGCTGGTACTCTGGAATGATCCGGACCATGCTGGGCAGGAAAATGATGGGGATCGCCAAGTAGGGGATGAGCCAGAACGTGCGGCTGAGTGGCCAACCCAACCCTGCCCAGACAAGTCCGCTCACCAGGAGGAAGGTCAGCACCGCCCTGGCTTTGGTAAAGAACGCGAGTCCGGCCCAGACTACCCACCAGGCGATGACTGCGGCGTACAGGACGGTCAGAATCGTCACTCCGGAGACTCCCCCCGCCGACGCTGAAGGCGTCCACACCATGTGCTCCACATCCTTCCCTATAGTAATAGACATCTTAATCTTAGTTAGGTAAACAACCGAAGTAGGTCGACATCCGAGATTCGCGTATGCGTTCAGAAACTCCAATTGCTGCCAACATCAATTGCTACCCGCAGCGCCTGTCGTCCCTGCAGATGGCCAGCGTTCCAGGTTGGCCCTGCTTCCACGTGAAGGCGGAAGCGAGCGGCAAAAGTCACGGGAGCCTGTATGGGCGCGACCAGCGTGGCTTGCACTCCTGCCCAGGTCTCCACCACGCCGGTCAGGAAGGGTCGCTGCCGCCAGATCTCCCAATCAGCCGGCCAGTCGTCCAGCTTTCCTTCGCCTTGTCGTTGAACAAAGATCCCTCCTTCCAGCTGCGCCGCCGCCAAGGCAGATGTTACTCGTTGCCATGGACCTCGCGTCGGCACGGGGGTTGCTCGCTGCGATGGTGCTGCCGCCGGTTCAGGTGTTGCCTGTTGAACCGGTGCTGCGTGCTGCCCTGGCGATGCCGGCAGTGCGGCTGTTGCCGGTTGCCCTGGTATTCGCGCCCGCACAGTGGCATCCAGTCTGTCCATGTCTGAACCGGCCGGGTAGCCCAGCGGCTGGCCGTAATAAGTGTAAGCGAGTTGGCGGTTGCCGTTGCTGTAGGCCAGGTGCCGGCTTTGCGTATATTGAACTGCCCAGCGGGTTTGGTCATCGACATCATCCTTATTATCACCATCACCAGCAGCAGCGGCAGCATCGTCAACACCATCATCGGCATTGGCAAATGGCGAGCCCTGTCGCTCCAGGCGCACCTGCCAGGCATAGAGGGCAGGGTTATCGGCGCCGGGGAGCATGGGAAACTCGTTCACCAGCCAGGCGGCATACAGAGTGGTTGCGGGCAGGACGAGACGCCCATCGAGGTAGAAGAAGGAGTTGTCATGAGTGCTTGCCAACCCAGGCAGCTTCTTGGTCAGGTAAAACGGGACAAAAGGCAGTACCTGATAGAACCCGTCACCGGGGAAATGCCCATCGAATAGATCGGCTTCGCCAGCCCCCAAGCTGAGGGATGGAGTGAGGTCGAGGCGCAGATACTGCGCCCCCAACCAGCGGGAAGGGGCGGTTGGCTCGCTCACCCCAGCCCATAGACGGGTGTAGGTCAGACTCGGAGTGTAGGGGCGAGGGGATTCTCGTCGCTGGTCCTGAGGAATGGGTGTTGCCAGGGTGACGGCGGTCGACAGGGCAGCTTTTCGTCCCTGGTCCAGAGGGATGGGTATCACCGAAGAACGCCGGTTGTCAGGCTGACCGAAGTGGAAGGTGTAGTAGGCGGCCGGATAGGCAGGAGTCGTGCCTGACAGCAGCAGGTTGTCCTCCGCACTGCCCATGCCCAGGGTGAACCGATCCCAGCCCAGCCCCACCTGCCACCATCTTCCGGGTGTTCCGTTCGTGTACGTCAACGTGCTACCGCCATGCAGGAAGCCGTTGGTGTCGATGCTGCCTGATCCCGGCGCTGAGCCTGGTTCGGCAGTGAGTTGTGCCCAGGTGTCCAGGTGCACCGACAGGGAGTTGAATGGCGATGCGGCAGGCTCGGCCCAGACCACCTTAGGAGTGAAGGTGGAGACTCCGCTGCCGACTATCTCAGGCGCAGGGACGGAAGGCTCACCCAGATTGACCACAGGGGTAGAGCTAGAAGGCTTACCCTGGACGATCTCAGGAGCAGAGTCTGCGGGATCGACTGCCCCAGGGGCACAGACAGGCGGCTCAGCTGGGTTGACCCCAGGGGTAGGGCCGGCGGGGTCGACCGCCCCAGGGGCAGAGGCGGCGGGTTCAGCCTCGGCTACGCCGCTGGCAATAGCAATGGAGAGAAGCAGACCAAGTGCTACGAGAGGCAGACCAAGTGCTACGACGGCCCGCGTCCGGTGTGATAGGCCCGGTATTTCAGACACACGGTGTGGTGGGCCAGGTACTTCAGACACAGCATCATTCCTCCAGGATCTTTGCAGGGCCAACCCACAGGCCAACAACCCAGGCCAGCCTCATCGGATGCAGGAATCCAAACAGGTCGGACCCATCGGCCGTGAATCCGACCGACCAGAACAGTTGGCCATGCAGACCCCACCAAGCCAGACTGGGGATCAAGCGTCCCTTCAACTTGAGGTCTCGGGGTGAAGACGGTGGCTACGGGCGATCGGTGTCCACCACGGTTGCCTTGCCGCTGGTGTTGCTGTGAAGACGGTGGCTACGGGGGATGAGTTCTAGGGTTGGGGCCGGAACTCCTGGCCACGACCTTGGAATTGGAAACCAAGGGGGCAATATTATTGCCATCCTTTTCGCCCTCAGGTAGGAAACAATATTGCCAACTCCTTCCCGGGAGTCGTTCGACACGACAAAAAGACCCGCTGCGTAACTGGTCAGATCTTAATGCCTTACCTGAATCCCTGCTATACCTAGCCCACCCCCTAGCTGCACGAATATCCCCCCAGCTTGGCCTGGCCATCTGTGATAGCCAATCCAAGTTTCGGACGCCTGCCCTTGTCGAACCTTGCCGAATATCTTCGGACCCAAGGGAGGTGGCAACATTATTGCCTGCTTTGGTCATTTTGTGCAGGCAATTAAATTGCCCTCTAGGTTACTCATTGCGCAGGCATTTGAATTGCCCGCTAGATGGCGGGCGTGAGAATAGACCCGTTGCAGCTCGCCGAATTGCGCAGGCATTCAAATCGCCCGCCAGGTACTCATTCAGGTACTCACCCAGGTACTCATTTAGGTACTCACCCAGGTACTCATGCAGGGGCTCATGCAGGGGCGTCCGTTCGTGCGGCGTGGCCAGGTGCGGCCCGATGCGGTTCACAAGGCTACCCGGGGCGACACCGGCCGGGTCGGCGCCATCAACGCCGGGGTTTCATTATCCCGTCGGCATCATCCCGTCGGCATCAACATCGGAGGGTTCATCCTCTGATCGCCATGAGCCGGCTATCAGACGTGCTGTTGTGTAGATCATGGTGGTGTTAGTCGATCATGGGAAAGGAGGGAAGTGAAGGGATGGGGGCGGGAACATGTGCAGCGGGCATACAGAGGCTGGTGAGCAGCCGGTCGTTGTCATCTCGGACCTGCACCTGGATCGCTGGGCGCACGAACCGCAGCGACAGCAGGAGTTCACACGGTTTCTGGATGTGGTTCGACAATGGCAGGCTCACCTCATTATCAACGGCGACATCATGGACTTGCCCCCCAGCGAGGGAAGGATGATTGAATTACCAGCCCGTTTGCTCCTGGAACGGCTGGCGATGCTGGGAGTGGAGCGTAACTGCCAAACACGAGTGACCTGGATCGTGGGAAACCACGATATTGCTTTTCGCGGATTTCCGCTGCAGTGGGAGCGGCTACAGGTGGTGTATCCCAAGTTCGAGTTCAGCTGGGGAAACAAACGAGTTTACATTGAACACGGCCACTACTACGACCCGCTGTTTTGGGGCGGGTACGAATTGCTGGCCGGCCTGCGGCAGGTGACCGGCTGCGACGTAGGGGCGTGGGTCAAGGGCTTGTGGACCGGCATGAAGCAGATGGGGGAGAGGGTGCGGCAGGCGGTTCAGCCGCAACATGTGGTGGATCGTTGGCAACAGGCGACCCGTGATCTGCAGCGGCGCGGCCCGGTCGAAGGGCAAGGTTGCCACGGCACAAACCGGCCGGTGGGCCGCGCGGACGCTCCGGCGGCGGTCTTGCGTCGCTGGGCCGCGGCTGCCACCCGCCTGCAACAGGGGGGTGTGGCTGATTATGTGCTGTTTGGGCATACGCACACCCCAGTGTCCCCACGTCTGGGGCAAGCCTACGTCAATACGGGCGACTGGGTGGACCATCGCACGGTCACGGTCTTCCTGCCTGGAGCAGAGCCTTACCAGGTGGAGTGGAACGGTGAGGGATCGCTCGGACCCATTTCTTCAACATGTTAGCCTCTCAGAGCTTGCCGCCCCCGCGGCGCTCACGCTCTACCGTATCGTCGAGAATTCCTTTCTTCCTTTCGTCTGTCCGTCCTTCCGTCCGTCCTTCCTTCCGTCCTCCCGTCCTCCCGTCCGTCCATGCCATGTGCGTTCTCATGGCGGTGAAACCAGATCAGAGCAGGGTCGACCAGGCCTGGCAGGAGCCGGTTAAGCAGCATGGGCAACCGGTACCAGCCTGGCACGACCACCTCACGGCGCGGGTGGCGGATGAGCCGGGCGATGGCCCTGGCCACCACTTCCGGGCCGGGCATGTTCACCGGAACCCCGGCCGTCATCTCGGTCCGGACAAAGCCAGGACTCAGCAATGAGACTCGGATTCCGTAGGGCGCCAATTCCCGCCGTAATGACTCGCTTAGACCCCGTATCCCGAACTTGCTGGCGGAGTACGGGCCGCTCACGCCGATGTGCCCGGCGACTGACCCGACGTTGATGATGTGGCCGTGGCCGCTGCGCCGCAGCCAGGGGAACGCTGCCCGTACGCTGAGAAGGGGGGCTACCAGGTCGACGGCGACCACCTGCTGGATCGCCTGCACATCTGCCTGCCACCACGGGCGGCTGGGGCCGCCCACCCCCGCATTGTTGATCCATACGTCAATCTGCCCGAACCGCTCGCCAGCTGCCTGGGCCAGCTTCTCGATGTCTTCTGCTCGGGCCAGGTCCGCAGGAACGGCGAGCACGGCGGTACGGCGGCCGAGCTCGGAGGTCAGCTGTTGCAAGCGCTCCCGACGGCGTGCCGCCAAGACCAGCGAATGCCCCTGGGTTGCCAGGAGTCGGGCGGTGGCCTGTCCAATGCCACTTGAAGCCCCAGTAATCACAACGATCGCCACCCGCATCCCTCCGGTTCGAAACGACTGGTATGGCAAGTACGAACTGTGTCTTTACATCCAGCAAGGGTGCGGGCGGCCGGCGTAGCCATTGTGGTCATATGGCTATGATACGCCGGTGGCGGTCAATCAACATCAGGCGCCGGCCGCTAGACCCCTGTATCCGGCCCTGCCGGGATAGGAGCTGCCTTGCCGGCCACGACCTTGACCAGGACTACCTTGCCTTTCAGGATCAAGCGCCCCGGCTGCTGGTTGCCGGAAGACTTGGGTGGGCAAGAAGCCTTGGAGTCGGCTGCCCCGACCCTTTCCAGCGGGTGCGGCCTTTCGGAGTCAAGTGGGCGGGGGCTATTGGGTACTTCGTATACCTCGTATACCTCCACCGTCACCCCAACGTGGTGGGCACCGACCTCTGCTACCCGGGCGATCGCTTCTAGTGGGGCCTTCATGCTAACAGGTGACTCCATACTGATCTCAAGAGCTCTGAGCACGCCCACCCCAGTCTCCTCTTCGCCACACGCTTCGGTAGCAGCATCGATGGCGATCCCCGCCGGAATGATCGTCATGGGGTGGAGGTTCTTGCCAACAGGCACTGCGCTTCCAGCCAGCGGGTTCATCAACAGGTCGAAGATGCCCGGCAACAATCGCGTCTGGGCCCAATCGCCTGGGGTGACAAATCCCTTTGCAGCTCTGACCACCTGCACCACCTCGGGCGCAAACAATTGGATGATAGGGGTAGGCAAGAGATCACCGTCCTCGTTTGCCCTTACGTTACTGCAGGGCCATGCTATCATTGAAGCAAGTTTTGTCCAGACCCTACCGGCCAAGCTTGTTTTGTCCAGACGCTGTGATGTCGTCGATGCCAGGTGGTGACGCCGTCGATGGGTGTGGTGAAGTGAATGGTGGCGGTCATGGCGATGTCATCGATGGTGAGGGGGAACGGCGACGGTGGGGGTGGCGGAGTCGACGACGGGTGGTGACGGCCTTGGTGGGGGGGCGTGCACACGATGCAGGTGCATAGGCACGATGATGCGAGGGCCGAGGCCCAGTCCGGCCGGCAGCAGCGGGTGGCCCAGCTCCGCGAGCTACTGCGCCAGCGGGTCCTCGTGATCGACGGGGCGATGGGGACGGAGATCCAGCGGCGGCGGCTGACGGCGGCCGATTTTGGCGGGGCGTCCTACGAGGGCTGCAACGAATACCTGGCCATCACCCGCCCCGATGTCATCACCGATATCCACACTTCCTATCTCGAGGCTGGGGCCGACATCATCGAGACGGACACTTTTGGTTCAACCTCGGTGGTACTGGCCGAGTACGGGTTGGCGGATCGGGCCTATGAGATCACTTTGGCCGCCGCGCAGCTGGCCCGCCAGGCGGCCGATGAGTTCACGAAACGGACCGGCCAACCGCGCTTCGTGGCAGGGTCGATGGGACCGACCACCAAGGCGATTTCGGTGGTGGGCGGCATCACCTTTTCTCAGCTGGTGCAGGCCTTTCATGATCAGGCCCAGGCGCTGGTGGCCGGCGGCGTAGACTACTTGCTCCTCGAGACGGCCCAGGACACGCGCAACATCAAGGCCGGACTGATCGGTATCGAGCAGCTCTTTTCTGAGCTCGGCGTGCGCGTGCCCGTAGCAGTTTCCGCCACGATCGAACGGAGCGGCACCATGCTGGCCGGCCAAAAAGTCGAGGCCCTCATTACCAGCCTGGAACATGCGAACCTCCTCTACCTGGGGCTCAACTGTGCCACCGGCCCTGAGGAGATGGCGGATCATGTGCGTGCCCTGGCGTCGCTTTCCCCCTTCCCGGTCGCCGTCGTGCCGAACGCCGGCTTGCCGGACGAGAATGGTTGCTACCTCGAGACTCCCGCCGCCATGCGGCAGGTGTTGGGGAGGTTCATCCAGCAGCGTTGGGTGAACCTCATCGGCGGCTGCTGCGGCACCACTCCCGAACACATTCAGGCGCTGGTGCGACTCGTCCGGGAAACGGCTCACGGTGGCAGTGCCGCGACAGGGGAACGTGAAGGACGCGGGAATGTGTCCGCAGGCACGGGGGCCGTTCCTGTTCCCGTTCACCAGCCGCTGGACCCGGCAGAGCGGGGCACGTGTGTCTCCGGGATCGAGAACCTGGAGATCGACGAGACCACCCGGCCCGTGATCGTCGGCGAGCGGACCAACGTCATTGGCTCGCGCCTGTTCAAGAAACTGATTGCGGCCGGCAACTTCGACGAAGCCAGCGAGATTGCCCGCCGCCAGGTGCGGGACGGGGCGCAGATCATCGACATCTGCCTGGCCGATCCGGATCGGAACGAAAAGGCCGACATGGAGTCGTTCATGGCTTCTGTGATCGGCAAGGTCAAGGTCCCCTTGATGATCGACTCGACCGATCCCGACGTCATCGAGGCCGCGCTCACATACTGCCAGGGCAAATCCATCATCAATTCGATTAACCTCGAGGATGGCGAAGGGCGCTTTCAGAAAGTTGTACCCCTGGTGCGCCGCTACGGAGCTGCACTGGTGGTCGGCACCATCGACGAGCAAGGCATGGCCGTCTCGCACCAGCGCAAGCTGGCCATCGCCCGCCGGGCCTACGATCTGCTGGTGAACCGGTACGGCGTACCAGCCCGGGACATCATCTTTGACCCCCTCACGTTTCCGTGCGCCTCCGGCGATGAGCAGTATAAGGGGTCAGCCCTCGAGACGATCACGGCCATCCGCAGCATCAAGCAGGAGCTGCCGCAGTGTAAGACGATTCTGGGCATCAGCAATGTTTCGTTTGGCTTGCCGCCAGCGGGCCGTGAGGTCGTCAACGCCGTCTTTTTGCACCATTGCGTCGAAGCCGGCCTTGACCTCGCCATCGTCAACACCGAGCGGCTGCGCCGTTACGCTACCCTCTCCGATCAGGAGCGGCGACTGGCGGAAGATGTCTTGCTACACTCTGACAACGCCACCATCACCGCCTTCGCTTCGTACTTCCGCCCCCAAGCCGCTGAACAGGGCGGGGCGGCCCGTGCCGTAAGGCCGCAGCGACCGACGCCTCGTTCATCGGAGGAAAGGCTGGCGGCTTTGATCGTGGAGGGGAGCAAGGATGGGCTGGTGGAAGCTCTCGAGGAGGAGCTGCAGAAGGGCAAGACTCCCCTGGCCATCATCAATGGGCCGCTCATGGCGGGAATGCAGGAGGTCGGCCGGCTCTTTAACCGTAACGAGCTGATCGTGGCCGAGGTGCTCCGGAGCGCAGAGGTGATGAAGGCTGCAGTAGCCTATCTAGAGCCCTTGATCAAAGGAGATCAGCAAAACACAGGCCGGGGGACAGTGTTGCTGGCGACGGTCAAAGGTGACGTTCATGACATTGGCAAAAACCTGGTTGAGATCATTCTGGCCAACAATGGCTACCGCGTGATCAACCTGGGCATCAAGGTTCCGCCGGCAGAAATCATCGGCGGGATTCGCCAGTACCGGCCGGATATTGTGGGATTGTCAGGGTTGCTGGTCAAGTCGGCTCAGCAAATGGTCATGACCGCCGAAGAGATGACCGCCGCTGGGACGTGCCCGCCGCTGCTGGTGGGAGGGGCGGCCCTGACGGAGAAGTTTGTTCGGACTCGCATCGCGCCAGCGTACGGGGGGCTGGTGGTCTACGCCCGGGATGCCATGCAAGGCCTGGATCTGGCCAATCGCCTGATGACGCCGGCCGGGCGGCGACAGCTCGAAGAAGAGTGGGGGAGGGACCGGCCGCTTGGGACGAAAGACGGGCCAGGGGTGTCAAACGCGACCAGGTCTGCGTCAGAACCCCGGGCAGTCGTGGTTCCGAGCCTTGTGGTGCCGGACCTTGCACCGTTGCCGCCCTCGGGCGTGCCGAGGCTGTCGGTAGGCCAGATACCGAGGCCACCCGATTATGAACGCCATGTCCTGCACTTGCAAGGTACGCAACTGGATGAAATCTGGGCGTACGTCAATCCGGTGATGCTCTACAACCGGCACCTGGGGCTGAAGACAGGAGTCGAGCGAGCATTGGCCGACGGCGATCCGCAGGCTCTCCGGTTGCGGCAGGCGGTGGCCGAAGTTCAAGAGGAGTGTCGAAGAGGGAGGATGCAAGTCGGCCTGGTCTGGAGGTTTTTTGGTGCGGCGGGGACAGGTGATTGCATACGCCTGTATGTGCGAGCAGGCGCCGGCGAGGTGGGCTGGCAGGAGGTAGCGGTCCTGCCGTTCCCGCGTCAGCAGGGAGGGGAGCGGCTGTGCTTGGCGGATTACGTTCACCCGCTGGGAGCAGATGGGCAGCCGTGCGACAATGTCTGCCTGCTAGCCGTAACCGCGGGGCAAGGAATCCGGTTGTGGGCGGAGGAGTGGCGGCGGCAAGGCAACTATTTGCGCAGTCACATCCTGCAGGCCCTGGCGTTAGAAGCGGCGGAAGCAGCCGCAGAGTGGTTGCACCAGCAGATCCGGACCTGGTGGGGATTTCCTGATCCGCCCGAGTTGACGATGAAAGAGCGTTTCCAGGCCCGTTACCGGGGGCGCAGGTACTCGTTTGGCTACCCTGCTTGTCCGGACCTGAGCTTACAGCAACCACTTTTTGCCCTGTTGCAGCCGGAAGAGATTGGGTTATCACTGACGGAAGGTTTCATGATGGATCCGGAGGCCTCGGTCAGTGCATTGGTGATCCATCATCCATTGTGCAAGTATTTCGAGGTATGACTTGTGGGACGTCGAAGGAGTCACAGAGGGTGAAGTGCCAGGGAAGGTCGGTCAGGGTCAGCCGACAGAGGTGGTCATGAAGGTGGTGGTACCCCCCACGTTAAACGTACGATTGCGGCAGGCGGCCATCAAAGCGGCAGGGAACAAATAGGTAGCGTCGAACAGGGTTGTGGCGAAGCGCCAGGGGGGGCCGCCAGGGGTGGCTGCCAGGGTCAGATGGGGCGCCAAGTCAGGGTGTGGTTACCTCCGGCAAGGGCAGAATACGGGCTGGTCTGGTTCAGCTGGTCGCACTTTTCAAAAACGGAGTGGAGGCGTCCGCAGGATGATCGGGAAGAACGAAAAAGTGCGGGTTGGAATCATCGGGGTCGGCGGCATTGCGAACGGGAAGCACATGCCAAACTTGGCGAAGTTGCCGGAAGTCGAGATCGTCGCTTTCTGCGACATCATCAAGGAGCGTGCGGAGGAAGGCGCGAAGAGGTACGGCACACCAGACGCCAAAGTGTACACGGATTACCATGACCTGTTGGCCCGGAAAGACATCGACGTCGTGCACGTATGCACTCCTAATAAGCTGCACTCCGAGATGAGCGTGGCGGCGCTCGAGGCTGGCAAGCACGTGATGTGCGAAAAGCCTATGGCCAAGACCTATGCCGAAGCCAAAGCCATGGTGGACGCAGCGCGGCGAACGGGCAAGAAGCTCACCATCGGGTATCAGAACCGGCACCGGGCGGACTCCTGGTATTTGAAGAAGCTAGTCGACGCAGGTGAACTGGGCGAGATCTACTTTGCGAAAGCGCTGGCGGTCCGGCGGCGGGCCGTGCCCACCTGGGGCGTCTTCCTGAATGAGGAGATGCAAGGCGGGGGGCCGTTGATCGACATCGGCACCCATGCGCTTGACCTTACCTTGTGGCTGATGAGTAACTATCAGTGGGAATCCGCCATGGGCAGTACGTTCAAAAAGCTGAGCCAGCGCGAGAATGCGGCCAACGCCTGGGGGCCGTGGGATCCGAATAAGTTCACCGTGGAAGACTCCGCGTTTGGCTTCATCCGCTTCACCAACGGGGCGACGGTGATTCTGGAGTCGAGCTGGGCTCTCAACACGCTCCAGGTGGGCGAAGCCATCTGCGTGCTGTGTGGCACGGAGGGCGGGGCGGACTTCTTTGACGGTCTGCGGATCAACGGCGAGAAGTTTGGACAGCTGTATACCACCAAGGCGGAGCTGCAAAGTGGCGGAGTCGCCTACTTTGAAGGCCAATCGGTCGACCCTGGCTTCATGGAGGCCCGGCGCTGGATCGACGCCGTGATCAACGACCAGCAGCCGGTGGTCTTGCCCGAACAGGCGGCCACCATTACGCAGATCCTGGAGGCTATCTACACTTCGGCTCGCACGGGTCAGCCAGTGTACAATCCGGCGGCTCGCAAGTAGCAAGTGGTGCAGCAACCGGGTCGCTAACGGTAGGCGTCCTCCGACCTCACCGAAGTGAGGATGTGGAGGCTACAGATACGGAAAGAAAAGGACGGCCGGTGAGAGGAGCGGATCCTCTGCTCCTCACCGGCCGTCGTCGACTGGCCGCCTGCCGCACCGGCCATCACGGTGTTGACCTCCGCACGCCACCACCGAGAGGCGCTACGAGCCGCTGGCCACGAGATCGCCGAAACCGGACTCGATCAGGACGCCAGTTCGCTGTGATGCCGTCCCCAGGAGAAGTAGAGCAGCAGGCCGATCACGAGCCAGACCACGAAACGGATCCAGGTGACCCGCGGCAGGTTGGCCATCAGGTAGATGGACGCGCCGACGGTCAACAGTGGCGTCAGCGGGAAGAGCGGAACTCGAAACGGCCGCTCCCGCTGCGGCTCGGTGTAACGCAACACGATGACCCCAACGGACACGAGAACGAAAGCAGCCAGCGTGCCGATGTTGGCCATTTCGGCGATCCATTGCACGGGCAAGAGGGCGGCAGCCGTGGCCACGAGGACTCCGGTGAGCAAAATGACTCGATAAGGCGTATGAAAGCGGGGATGCAACCGGGTCAGCTGAGCCGGCAACAACCCGTCGCGGCCCATGGCGTACAGGATCCGGCTTTGGGCAAACAGGTCCACTAGCATAACGCTGGTCAGACCAGCCAATCCGCCCAGGCCCACGATGCCTCCGGCCCACTTGTATCCGTGCTGGAGCAGGGCGAACGACAGCGGCGAGGGCACATCCAGCAAGCGGTAGGAGACGATTCCGGTCAGGACCAGAGCGACGGACAGATATAGGACCGTGGACAACCCCAGTGAGCCCAGAATACCGGCCGGTAACTGCCGCCCCGGGTCTTTCGTCTCTTCGGCGGCAGTCGCAACGGCATCAAAGCCGATGTAGGCGAAGAAAATGATGGAAGCACCATGCATCACACCGTTCAAGCCGAAGGGGAGAAAGGGGTGCCACAGGCTGGTTCGCAGGTGGGCCACCCCGGCGGCGAGGAAGACGGCAATCACCGAAACTTTCAACGCCACGACCCAGAAGTTCGTGCTGGTGCTTTCCCTGGTTCCGAGCAGCAGCACCTCAGCGAGTCCAAGCACGATGATGATGGCTGGCAGGTTCACGATCCCGCCGGTGAACGGCGATTGCGTCAACGCCGCCGGCAGCGCAACTCCGATCGACTTCAGGCTGTCGACGAGGTAGCCGGACCAGCCAACGGCAACAGCGCTGGCTGCTACCGCATACTCCAACACCAGGTCCCAGCCGTCGGCCTCGTTCGTTGTCACTACGGGGTAGATTTGACGAACACCGGCAGGCGGCCGAGGGTGATCAGGGGTCTATCGGAGTCCTGGTAAAAATCGCCTTCCTGCAGGGCGGCCGCTCGCGCCACGATCCGTGCCCCCGCTTTGGCCAGCAGCGCTTCGACCGCAGTTAGACTGCCACCAGTGGAGACGACATCGTCTAAAATGATGACCTTCTGATCTCGCACCAGCTGAGCGTCAGGGCCATCCAGCACCAGGCGCTGCTTGCCGGCGGTAGTGATGGACTGCACCTCCACTACGACCGGGTCTTGCATATAAGACTTCACACTCTTGCGGCAGACGACGTAGCGACGGTGACCCAGTAACGTAGCGGTCGCCTGCAGCAGCGGCACGACTTTAGCCTCCGGGCCTACCAGGTAGGCGAAGTCGAGACCAGCCAGGCGGGCAGCGAGCGCACCCGCCACCACGTTCACCAGCTGAACATCGCCCAGCATGACGAACGAAGCGATCCACAGGTTCTGGTTCACCCGCACCACTGGCAGGCGACGCCGCAGGCCGCTGATCTCGACGTCGTAGTGGGTTTGGCCTGAGTACGGCAAACGCCAGTGGGAGGTGTCGCCTGGATGAGTCTCGCTGGGTTGTCCGGGTCGTCCGGAGGCGGACGGGGTTGCCGCAGTTTCGTCGAGGTCATAAAGCATGGGCTCAGTCATGAGTTTGGGGCCTCCCTTGATCTCGATCTCGTGGCAGTGTGCCGACTGGAATGGGCAATGAGATCAACATAGTAAGCTCGACATGCAGAGCATGGGGTTAGATGGCGCCGGCCAGGGCAAAGACCGCCCGCAGCAGCGTGCCGGCTACCATGCCCAGGAAGGGGTCAAAGCGGGCACTGACGACGATGGTGACTCCCAGGATGGCGGCCATGGGGCTATTGAGCGCCACGTCTTGAAAGGCGAGTTGAACGTTGGTGGGCAGCGTGACGATCGCCCCCAGCACGAACAGGAAGCCAGCGATGCTGGCTTGCGGTACGTACCGGCCAATACGGGGCAAAAGCCCCAGCAGCAGGATGACGACGAATACCGCCATCATGGCCATGGCGGCAAAGTGGGGGTGCGGTGCGGCGCCGGTCGCAGAGATGATGGCCTCTACGGGCGCCCCGCCAAACAGGGACGAAGAGACATCGGCCAGGGACGAATAGACGGCGAGATGATCGACGTTCACGTTGGCTCGGGCAATCTGGCCAGTGATCTTGCCGAAGGTAATGTTCGCACCAATGTTGAGCATGGATAGGCTGAGGGCGCCACGCAGCACCGTCGGTGACTCCCAAAAGCGCCAAACCAGTGGCTGCAGGCGAAAGCGCTCCCGTTCCGGAGAGGACTCCGTGGCCTGAAAGGACACGAAACGGCCGACTATGGTGCCTGCCAACACCGACCAGACGATCGTGTGCACCAGGTTTCCCGTGAACGCCCAAACGGAAAGCGCCACGGCGGCGGAGGCCGCTGCCACCCAGGGTGAACTGAGGCCCATCTGGATGGCCACATAGGCGAGCATGATGCCAACGCCGGCCATCATGGCGCTGGTGACCTGCGGACCGATGAGGTTGACGATCTCCTCGAGGAGTCCAAATGCGCCGACGAAGGTCATGATCACGCCTTCCCAAAACAAAATGGAAAGGCGTTCGCGCATGTTCGAACCCAACGTTCCTACCAGCGTGATGGTCTCTGCTTGGAAGGAGATGGGCGCTACCGAATGGAACGCCCACGTCCCTACCAGCCCAATGGCAAAGGCGAGGGCGGTGGGAAGCGCAGCGAAGCCGTAACCCAGGGCCAATAGCCCCTGGGGAATGCCATTGAGTACGACACCGAAAACAGCCAGCCAGTCTTGCAGGTTCACCCCGTACACCCCTCATACCGCCATGCACAGTATTTGCAGCCCGTGCGGGCAGGACGACTCCCTTCGACGGTCACAGCGCGTCGCCCCGGACGTGACGAATTAGAATCAGAAGGAAAGGTTCGCCGCACCTGCCGATGCCTCCTGCTGAATGACGAACATTGTAACGAAGAGGAATGTAAAATGTTCGTGTTTGTCGACCGGGGTTCACCTTTCGACGATCGGCAGCTGGCTGCGCAGCTTGTGCGCGGTAATCGTGAGGTACTTGGGGTCGATGTCGACTCCGATGAAATGCCTCCCCCGCTGGTAGGCGGTGATCATGGCGGAGCCCGTACCAGCAAATCCGTCCAACACCACCTGACCGGGATTGGTTGCCATTTCGATGATCCGGTCCAGCAGCCGTAGTGGTAACTGGCAGGGATGGGCGTCGCGGTCTCGGCGATGCCGAATCCGATGGATGTCATACCAGATGTCCGTCAAGGGCATCGTCTCTGCCTGCGGGTCCCGGCGGCGCACGCAGCGAGCTCGGAAGCAATAGTCCGGAGGATAACAGCGCTGCGGGTGAAACGTGAAGCCGGTTGGGCTCTTGGTGTAGTACAAGACGGCATAGTGCGCCGGCATGATCCGCCCCCGCGGCTCGGACAGCGCATCCCACGCAATCCAATGCTGCAGGTAGAGGCGACTGCTCAAGTAAGCCGCATGGTGAACGGCCCAGCGCGGCAGGTTTACCACGAAGAGTGACCCGGTTGGCTTCAGAATGCGCACATACTCTGCCAGCCACTCCTCGCACCAGCGCAGGTATTCGGACTCCTGGCGATCGTCCTCGTACCGGGAGTATTCCTTCTCCAGGTTGTACGGGGGGTCAGCAAATGCCAGATCGATAGAATCGTCTGGCACGTGGCGGAGCGCCGCCACCACGTCGGCCTGGTACAGGGTGTCAAGAGCCAGGGGAGCGGTTGGGTCTAACGGGAGCGGCTCGTAGAGCGGCCGGGCGGCAAGAGGCTGATCCCGCTGCAAGAGAGGCTGAACGTTGGTAGGCCGCGTAGGGGTGGGCTGGGTAGGGGCAGGCTCGGGGGTAGACTGCGATATGGACAAGGTCGGCAGGTTCGGCGGCGGAGCCGGTAGCTCGTCTGCGAACTCCGGCTGAACGACCACCGCGGCTCGCCTGCCTTGACCCCGGGCTAGGCCAAACAGGCGGCGGAGTATTTCTGCTTGTGCTTCCTCCTGTGAACCGGGCGTCTGTGAGCTGGATGCTGCCGCCGCCGACGAAGCATGGCCGGCTTGCGACAGTGCCTCCGGGGGGAAGAAAGGGGTGTGCACCCAGATGTCCGAGATCACTCGGCCAGCGGGGTTGCGTTGGGCCTTCTTGCCCCCCCAATCCGCCAGGGGCAGGTGACAACGTCGGCACGTCTGATGGGGTTCACGCACCTTCTGCAAGGCGACGAAAACCGGATCGGTCACATACACAAGAATCCCGGTGTGCACTGGCGTCAGGGGGACGGAGAGGTGGCGAGAGGCGCCGGGCGGTTCAGCGGCGGCTGCAACAGCGACGGCGATCCAGTTCTTGAACCGCAATCCTTCCTCCTCGAGCGCCAGGGCGTGGAACGGCAGCCAGCGAGGCAGGTCGACCACGTAGACTACCGCATCATCCAAGACTCGCCGCAGTTGCTGCAGGACGTGGCGGCATGCCTGGAGGTAGGCAGCGGCGGCAGCCAAAGCCTCTGCGCCGCCAAAGGCCTGATAACGATCGGCTTCGTTGTAGGGGAACTCAACCAGGGCAACCTGCACGGATTGGTCGGGAACCTGAGCCAGCTGGCTTTCCCAATTTCGCCCAGAAAAAAAGGACACTGGGCTAATTCCTGATTCTTGTAGGACGCGTTTAAGGTGCGGGGAACCCGCACCAGAATATGGAATCAATGATCCCATGGGGCCTGCTCCTTGACCTAGACTATCGGCAAACGTTTATTCCGTTTCCGTATATGAGCTCGTATACCTTGACCACGGCTATGACAATCTCACATGTCTTCGTGATTCTTCGCGGCTTGCTTCGCCCAACTCCCCCGGATGACGAGACTCCCCGCTTTCCTGGCTTAGCTCAGCTAACTCCTCGGCCTGGACGGAAGCTCATGGTCGATTGGAAGTAAACTCCTGAAAGCATGAGATCATGAGTCTTGGGGTGACCTATTTCGAGGAGGATCAATAGGGCCTTAATAGTTTCTCTGCGGCCTACTGGCTGGGCGTGAAAGCCACCCGGCGCCGCATGGCATCAGCAACCTCAACTATTCGGTCTGCCACGTATAAGTCCGCACGGGCACAGATCGACCCCTCTATGGCCCGTTTCGTGGGCTCAATGTTTGTCTCGCTCATATGGTTTTCTTCCTGCCACGCTGCTCCCGAATCCGGGATGCCCAGCGGACTACCCACTACGCGCTGGAGTATTCTTCCTGCCACGCTGCTCCCGTATCGCTGGCTGGAACGAGGGCCTGTTTGGCTGACTCCTCTTTTCCAACCGGCATGAGGCCCATGGGTACAGGAGTATCCTGGCATACAGTGCGCAGTTTTGCCCCCATCCTGCGTCTACGCGACCTCGGGAGATACGCTTAGCAAGTCGAGATCGCTACATTAGCCGGCCTCACTTCTGGCCACCGATCCGAAAAGGAGGATTCTCTCGGGATGGAAAGATTCTACGAGCCGGTTTACGACATCCAGTACCCACCCGGCAAGCGTCCGGCCGTGGTACCGGCACCGTCCGTTTTCGAACCCTGCCAATGAAATCACCTGCCGCTCACATCGCCAGCGATTGGAGGCTAATACCAGGTGCAGCCTTTTGCATAAATCATACCGAATCGTGGGCTCGGGTGCACGGTCAACGTAACGCGCCGGTCCACTCCCGGGGGGGTTCTTGCAGGTACCGACCAGAGCTCTTGCGGGTGCCGACCAGGTTGAGAGCGCTGAATTAACCAACGTTCCGCCGTCGGCGCATCCCAAGAAGCCCCTGACTACGGCATCCAGCCAATACCCCCTCGGCCTGATGGGCTATTCTTGAGCGCTCTCAGGTTGTGGGAGGGTGGAAAAATAGTTGCCCATCGAACAGGAGAGAAGCAGGCAATCTCGTTGCCACCTCTGCCGGTGAGGCATACGGACGGACTGAGTGGACTTATTCCCCCCGACCAAGGATGGCCTTGAGCAGGAGAAATGCTTGGTAAAGTAAGAATGGGCAAGACGGAGGGGAGGTGGGGGGCGCGGATGAGGTTCACCTGGGCAGGTAAGCAGCTGCTAAGGTTTGGGCAGCCAGACCGTACTCGCGTGATAGCTGAGCTTTCGAGGGTTGGGAGGTCGGTTCAGGAGCGGGTTGGCAATATGATTGCCAGCAGATTTCGCAAGAGATGGGTAATTTTTTTGCCACATCCGCCTTGCGAGAGCGCTGAATTAACCGGCGCTCAGCCGTCGGGACATCCCAAGAAGCCCATGACTACAGCATCCAGCGAATACCACTCGGCCGGTTTTTAAGCGCTCTCCTTGCGGCGCGCGGATGACTCCGATCCGGGCATTCTGTGGGTGGTCCATGTACCAGCGTTTCAAAGGGTGGTGCAGATTACTGGGCCTCAAGCGGATGATGCAGGCCTGCGGGCGTTGAGGCCGTGGGGTGTGTCGAGCGAACGCTCTGGCCGCCAGCCCTCGCGACGGCTGAAACGTCTGAGCCAAAGTATTTGACCTATCGCGCCGGATGGTACTGGCATACCTGGCGACGACTGAAGCGTCTGAGCCAAAGCGCGTGTTCGCCAACCCCAACGTAGCATTCCAACCTAGCATTGCCTTTGTCCGGCATATCGCCACTCGGCAACCCAAAGCGCCGGGGCGAGCTGAACTGACTCACACCTCCGTATTGACGGCTCCGGAACCGGCCGGCCATAATCGAACTCGGACCCAACTGGCGGGGCTGGCGGACGACGAATGGCAGGAAATGGGGTAAACCGATGATCGTGCACCGGAATCGACAATTGACGCCGGCCCGCAATGGGTGGGTCGACTTCGTGGTTCGTTTCGCACTGGGAGGCACTGCTGTAGCAGCCACCTATCTGGCGGTTCAGTTTCTGCCCTGGCCTGCCGTGGGAGGAATCCTGGCAGCATTCCCGGCTGTGCTGGCGTCCGCTGTCAGCTTGAGCGGGTGGCGCGACGGCGATCACCAGGCTGCTCTGGTCGCCCAAGGGGCCGTTGCCGGCATGGTGGGTGGCGTGGCCGCCGTCGGCATCACGTGGGTAGCGTTAGAACAAGGCGCAAGCCTGGGGTGGGCTCTCTTCGGAGGATTGACCGGTTGGGCAGCCACTTCGTGGGCCGCTTTGCAGGCTCGGCAATATTGGGGTCGCCGGCAAGCCAGGCGCAGCCAAACCGGGGCTGTGGCTGGGGCGAGCGAGGCCAGCCGCCCAGGTAACGAGGCCAAGGTTGAGGCTGGGGCCGGCGAGGTTGGCTGGCGTGTGGGGAACGAGGCCGAGGTGCAGGGAGAGGCTGTCGCACAGAGTCGGGCCGAGGTTGGTACACAGGGGCGTGTCGAAGCTGACACCAAGGTGCAGTCTGGTGTTGGCGTACGGGATTGGGTTGAAGCTGAGACAAACGTTATGCCCTCGACTATGATGGGAACTGACGCTATCGCCCGGCCAGACGCCAGCCCGGGCGTACCTGGCCGGGGCTGAGTCAGGGCAGATCACCATGCTGGAAGGGCTATTGCTTCGCTTTGTGCTGGGCGGTCTGACCATCGCCATGTCCGGCTGGCTTGGTAAGCGGCTGGGTGGCCTGATTGGTGGCATTTTCGCCGCCTTTCCTGCCGTTTATCTGGCTGCCCTGGTCGGTGTGGTCGCTGGTCATGCGGGTGTGTTCACTTCGGCGGAAGAAGCAGCCATGGCCGTTTCACGGGGAGCCTTTGCTGGCATGCTGGCCAATGTGCTGACTGCCGTAGTTGCAGCCCGTTGGGTGGAACGGCGGGGTTGGCGACAGGGTCTGGCCTGGGCGTTGCTGGTTTGGGTGGGGGCGGCTCTGCTGGTGTTTCAGATCTTTCTTGCGTAAAATGGTGTTAAACTCGATAGTTTGTGCTGCACCAGAGAATAGGGGCGTCGAACAGAGGAGTCGGCTGTGATGGCCGCCAGGGAGTCTGAGGGGAGCTGACAACCAATGGGGATGAACCTTCCTATATCTTCGGCGGGTGTGTCGGCCGGCCAATCGGGACAAGGACCAGCCCCATCGGGCAGAAGGATTCCAGCCTCGAATGCTCTGGGCGAGTGGATGCTCCTTTTTGACCTGTACTTACGTCTGCCACGTTCTGTGGCATGGGCGCTCTTTTGGGGCGGCAACGCGGCGCTGTTGTTAACGATCCCCTGCATCCTTTTTTGGAACTGGGCGGCCAAGAACAGCTGGCTGGTGGGCTGGCAGTGGGCACTCCTGGCCTGGGGGGCAGGGCTGGGGTTGGCTGCCTTGCGACGCCGTTCCGTCTGTAGGGGGCAGTTCTTTGTGCTGCCGATGCTATGGGTGCGCACGAGCTGGGACGGAATTGCTACCATGATTGGCTTTCCCCTCGTCGTGGTGTACGGAGCATGGGCGTTACAGTCCCACTTCATGCAAGCGATGCTCCTGACCATGATTCCGGTTTTTTGCGGGGGATTGATTGCCCACTGGCTCTGGGAACACGTGTACTACGTCTTGCTCCGGCTGTTTGCCCAGGTAGACAGGGGGGGCCGGCTGCGCGAGCAGATCGTAGAGGTGCTGAGGCAGAATGCCTACACCGCCCCGTGGTTACCTCAAATCACTATTCACATCCCATGGGATGGGGCGGTGGAGCTGAGCGGAGTTGTACCCAGCCTTACAGTACGAAACGATATTTTGAGAACTGTTGAGGCGGTGCAAGGCGTCTCTGTCGTCCAGTCCGCCAGCCTGATTGTCTCAGACAGTCTTAGGTGACAGGTATAACAAAAACGGAAGGGACGGGGAGCGTTCTTGCCAACGGGCCAGTCGGTTACTTGGCGTGATGTACCTGCTACATCGGATTCTTCTGCAGATTCTTCTGCCACACATGGGTCTGCTGAGTGTACGCCTGCCCCTGCCGTCCCGACCGGTCTGGCTGACCGGGCCGTCTCGCTCGCCCCGAACGACTGGGCCGTCCCGCTCTCCCCGACCGCCTCGGCCGTCCCACCCGCCCCCAACGGCTCGACTGGCTCGCCCGGCTCGATCGTGCCGGCCATCTCCTCCGTCTCGCCCGGCTCACCCTCGCGGCGCGCTACGGCAGCGCAGGCCGTCTTGTTCGATATCGACGGCACGCTGCTGAACTCAGAGAAAACAGCCATTCAGAGTCTGCAGCGGCTGCTACGGGAAGAGACCGGCCAGGAGTATCCCCATGACCAGCTCCTGGCCTACTTCGGCCACACGAGCTTGGACACATTGAGAGCTCTGCAGTTGCCTTCCCCCGAGAAGTTGGTCGTACGGTGGGAGGCATACTACCGGCAGGCTGCCTCGTCGATGCAGTTTTTCCCGGGGATTGCCCCTCTCCTCGTCGAACTGCGCCGGCGGCGACTGCGGCTGGGTGTCGTCACCTCCAAAAACCGGGCGGAGCTTGCCTTTGACCTGGAGCGTTTTCCGGAATTGGCCGCCATGGATGTGCACATTTGCTCTGAGGACGTCGCACGTCCAAAGCCCGCTCCAGATGCGCTTGTCCTGGCTTTGCACCGCCTGGCCATATCACCGGCCGCCGCCATTTACGTGGGCGATACCTTCTTTGATCAGCAGGCTGCGCGGGCGGCCGGGGTGCCCTTTGCGTTGGCCGGCTGGGGGGCTCGCCAAACTCGAGACCTCAACCCTGACTTCTGGCTGCGACAACCGGCCGACTTGCTGCAGGTACTCCGTTTGAACCAGGCTTAAGGGCGTCAGCCTCGACCTGCCAGGCGGCCGCGCGCTGATCCAAAAACGCAGCAACCTTCCCGCCCAGGATGTGGTCAGCCCCGTCGTGTGTCGGCCGGGCGTCGGACTCGGCCACCATGGCCCGCAGCGCTTCGGGATGGTCAATGATCGGGCATGGCGTCAAGAGATTCGGATGAAACGGTTGGCGAGAGCGGTAGGCGGCAAACAAGGGCGAACGCAACGCCTCCAGGAGGCTGACGTCCCGGACGTTTACCGTAGAAAAGTGGACGAAAGCGCACGGCTCTACGTCGCCGTTGGCGTTGATGTGCACGTATTGGCGGCCACCCGCGATGCAGCCGCCCACATACTCGCCGTCGTTCCAGAAATCCGCAATGAAAATGGGCTTACGACTCCGCAACTCCCGCACGCGGCGATACAGCCAGGCTCTTTGCTCCGGCGAGAGCATCAGCGTCGTATCAGGGTCACGGCCGATGGGAATGTAGTGGAAGCTCCACAGGTAAAAGACGCCTTTGTCGATCAGGTGGTCGATGAAAGCATCGCTGAAGAGCTCTTTCACGTTGCGGCTGGTCACTGTGACCGAGGCGCCGAAGATCATTCCCCGCTCCCGCAGGCGGTCCATGGTGGCCATCACCTTGTCATAGACGCCCTCGCCTCGTCGCCAATCGGTCTCTTCCTTGAAACCTTCCAAGCTGACGCAGGGTGACAGGTTTCCCAATCGTGCCAGATGGTCGGCGACTTCGTCAGTGATCAGCGTACCGTTCGTATATGCCATAAAGAACATGTCCGGATGCTTTTCCAGCATGTCGAACAGGTGCTTGTAGGCGAACGGTTCTCCCCCGGACAAAACCATCCAGTGTTGACCCAACTCCTTGGCCTCTCGGATGATTCGATCCACGGTCTCCCAGGGCAACGTACGCACAGCGTATCGGCCGGCCCAACAACCGCGGCAACGCAGGTTACAGGCTTCTGTGGGGTCGAGCAACAGAAAGGAAGGCGGCAAGAACCCCAGCTTTTGGGCGACCTGCTTCCGCTTCTCGATCCCTTGCCAGTACCCCCGAATCGCAAAGTTCAATACCAGCGAACGGAGCATCGTCGGATTGAACCGGAATTGGCCCAGACGCCGACGCCAGGCTGTGGAGTTCTCCGACTTCCACCAGTCCTGCAATTGGCTGATCGTTTGCTTGTGCTCAGAGGCGATGGCGATCCGGCGGGCCAAAGCCAGTGCGGCAGGCATGCCCTTGTCAAGGTGGTGAACCACCAGGTCCAAAAGCGATTCGACCAAGCGATCGGAAGCGGAGACGGCACGACGTTCCCCCTCGGTTTGGAAATGCTGTTCCAACATCACCAATCCCCCTCTCGAAAACGTAGGCGGTGAGCACAAAAAAGACCAAAAAGATCTCTATCATGCTATCTCAAGGCAGGTACGTTGTCAACGCCTGGGAACGAGGCCCCCCGTTAGGAGACCCAGCGGTCGAGTTCGCCCTGCGTGAGCAGGGTGTAGAGGTGGGCCAGGTCACCCCGGGCATCGGGCGTGGGGGCGGGAGCATCCGGGTGCAGAGCGTACGGTTCAGCCAGGTAGGTGTGGAGGCCGGCCAGGCGGGCGGGCATGTCGTCGTGCCAGTCGTTGCCCACCATGATCGACCGCTGGGGAGGGATGCCGATGCGTTCACAAACCTCGTAGAAGTAGGCGGGGTGCGGTTTGGTGGCGTGAAACTCTTCCATACTGGTGATCAGGTCGAAAGCGTCCGGGGGGAGTCCGCCCCAACGCAGCCGTTCGAGCAAGGCTACCCGGGGGAAGATGGGCTGCGTGGCAAGGACGATCGTCCAGCCCCGGCGGCGGGCTTCGGCCAAAAGCTGGGGAGCCTCTGGAATCGGGTGCGAGAGGTGACGCAGCGTGGGAAACTCGCGCGTGTAGAAGCCATCCACCAGCCCGCTCATCTGCTCGGACGGGATGCCGGTGAGGCGGGTGAACTCCCGGTAGAAGCGCTCGCCATTATTGGGCGCGCGATCGGGCAGAGGCCAGGGAACAGGAGCGAGCATGGCGGCCGCAGCCTGCAAGAACGCTGGCGTGAACTTAGCTAGCGGCAACTGATCGGCAAAATGACTCCCTAAGAGCTGAACGTACTCTGGCATCAGACGGTCAAAATCCAGGTCGATCAAGGTTCCGTCCAGGTCGAAAAAGAACGCCTTCCCTATGCGATCCATCCGTGTCGCTGGCCCTCCTCACAAACCGTGATGAAGCATGCCTTGCGCCGCCCGGCCAACGAACGTCTCCCCCTCCCCTTTGCCCCAGATCAGAGGCCGACGACTTCTCGCCTTTTTTAGCAGCGGCCAGACTGGGGCTATGCGCGAGAGGCTGCGGGGCGGGCAGGCAGCTCGACGTCCAGTTGGACCTTATCTACCTTGGGCACGGGCGTACCCAGGAAAAGCCGAGCAGCGGCAGCAAAGCGGCGGGGATCACCCGTCGCCCCAAAGCGGTGGCGGTTCGGATCGAGCTGCCCGATCCGGGGAACTCCATTGCCGTCGCTGCGCCCGAGAAGCCCATCGCCCATGCTATGCCCATTGTGACGACCGCTGGCTGCAGAACCTGACGCCTGGTCCGGGCCGTCGTCTGTGCCAACGGTTTCGGTGCGCAGGGCGATCCGCCAGGCCAACTCGTCGATGACAGCTTGGGCAGGGTCGACCAGCGCCACCTGGCCCTGGGTTAGTTCCTGAATGATCGGGGCCACAAATGGATAATGGGTGCAGCCCAGTATCAACGTATCGACATCCGCCGCCAGGAGCGGCCGCAGGTACTCCTCCAGGGCCACGCGCGTCTCCCGGTCATGCACCCGCCCAGCCTCGATGAGCGGTACCAGCAGAGGCGCCGCCTGGCTGACCAGCGTGAGTTCCCCTTGCCAGGGCGCCGGTCCGTTGTCCTGGCGAGAGGCGCTAACAAGACGCTGCAAGGTTTGGACATAGGCCTGACTGCGGACAGTGGCCTGGGTGGCGAGAAGACCGATGCGCCCCGTGCGGGTAGCTGCCAGCGCAGCCCGAGCCCCCGGCTCAATCATACCAACCATCGGCAGATCCGGATAGCGTTCCCGCAACACCGGCATGGAGACCGCAGAGCTCGTGTTACAGGCGACTACCAGTGCTCGCACCTGTTGGCTCAACAGGTAGCGGACGATCGCGTCGCCCAGGGCGATCAACTCCTCGGTGGACCGGTCACCGTAGGGCACATGAGCAGTGTCGCCGACATAAAACAGTCGCTCCTGGGGAAACCGGTGGAGCAGCACCCGGGCCACACTCAGCCCACCCACTCCCGAGTCGAACATCCCGATCGGCCGGAGCCAATTCTCTTCGACTTGTGCCATGGGCAACTCTCCTCTATGCCACTATGCCACTGCAGTCCCATGCCATGACCCAGCCCATTGTACGCCTGCGGCAACGCGGTGGTCACTGGTGTAGCCCCTCTGCCCGTGCCAGCAGTTTCCGGGGAGCAAACGGCGAAACCGCGCAGACCAGAACTGCTGATGCCGGTTCCCGGGTTATGACCCTGGCCAGGAGCGGACAGTTCATGGCAGTTCCTGGAGCCTGGAGAAGCTTCATCCCAAGGAGGGCTATCCATGAGACAGATCCGGTTGGGCGTTATGGGTACTGGCCTGGCGTTCGAGCGACTCCACCTACCTGCGCTACAAGAACTCAAGGATCAGTTTCGAGTGGTTGCTGTTTGCGATGTCGACCGGTTCAAGGCGGCCGCGTGGGGGCATAAGCTAGCGATCCCCGACGATCATGTCTCCACGGACTATCACCCCATGTTGTATTTGTCAGACATTGACGCCTTTGACATTATTGTTCCCATTCAAGCAAATTATCAAGTGACCCGCGAAGTGGCGACGGCCGGCAAACCCATCATGTGCGAAAAACCGCTCGCTCCCAACCCCGAAGAAGTCTCGGTGGACGAACAGGTGACTTACACCCTGGTGTAGCTCTGGCAAGCAGGTGAGCCCTGAGGTAGGGCAGCCAGCTGGCGGCCGGTAGCCGGCCGGTAGCTGGCAATGGGGCGGGATCACCAGCAGAAATAGGAGGAAAGCGACCTTTTCCGTACAATCCCCCGGCAGGGGGCGATGGGCAGATGGTGCGGCGACGCTCTGCCTTGGAAGTGGTCGCTTTCTTGTTCGGCCTGGTCCTGCTGGCCTGGTGGGTTGGCTGGCTTGAACCCTTTGAGCTGGCCTTATTCGATTTGCGCACTTTGATCCGCTTCGTGTGGCAGTCGCCCCGTCCCACAGATGATCAGATTGTTGTGGTGGCCATCGATGACCGCAGCCTGGCTGAGGTGGGTCGCTGGCCGTGGCCACCCGACGAATACGCCCGACTCATTCAGCGTCTGCAGGCCGCGGGAGCAGCGACCATCGCCCTCGACTTTATTCCCGAGCGGACCAGCCCTCTTCTCGTGAACGCCGTGCGTCAGGCAGGCAGCGTGGTGCTACCCACGGCGGCCACCGCGGAGGGGGCGGTGGTCCGCGCACCTGATGCCCTTTTGACGACCGCCGCCGGCTACGGCCACATCCACGTCGAAGCGGATCGAGACGGTGTCATCCGGCGGCTCTACCTGGGTGGGCGAGCCGGCGCCGCACAGGCGTTTAGCGCTGCGGTGGTAGCGGTACGTGCGGGGCGGCCTCTGGATACGGTCGCAAACCCAGCGGGAACAAAGCCAGGCGGCGGGTGGCGGCGCACTCCCGGCGCGGTCTTGTGGCTGAGTTATCGGCCCTACCAAAGCCATCCGGAGGGGCCGCCGGCGGTGTTGGCCATGCGTTCTCTCCAGCGCACGCTGAGTGCAGCGGATGTTTTGCGTGAACCTCCAGCCGCGCTGGGTCTCAGGGGTGCAGTAGTACTGGTAGGCGTAACTGCCCTGGGACTTCCTCAGGACCGGTTGGTCACTTCGTTGCGGGCGCTCGGGCCTGTACCGGGGGTCTACGTGCAAGCCGCGGCAGTGCGGAGTTTGCTCTGGAACGACCAGGTCCGGCGGGGGTCACGCTGGTCGACCGTGGTACTGACCTTGTTTTTGATGGCGGTGGTGGGCTGGTTGGGGGTGAAAAGCTCTGCCCTGGCCACACTGGGGGGTGGCGGCTTGGCAATCGCTGCGTACCTGGTCTTGAGCCAGTGGGCCTTCCACCGGTCCAACCTGTGGCTGGATGCGGCAACACCTATGCTGGGAGCGGCGCTGGCGGCCATGGGGCTCATCGTCGTGGGGCAACATGGCAGTGAACGCCAGAACCGCTTCCTGCGCCAGACCTTTAGCCGGTATGTCTCGGACGCCGTGGTGGCTGAGATGCTGCGCCACCCTGAGCAGGTGGGATTGACCGGCGAACGGCGGCAAGTGACTGTGCTCTTTGCAGACATTCGGGGGTTCACCACGTTGAGCGAGCAGCTTCCCCCGGAGCAAGTGGTTCGCATCTTGAACCGATACCTGGAGTGTATGGCGGATGCGGTATTGGCCCAGGGGGGCACGCTGGACAAGTATGTGGGGGACGGGGTGATGGCCATCTTCGGAGCGCCCGTCGTTTTCGGGAATCCCGCCCGGCGTGCGGTGGCTGCAGCGAGGCAGATGCGGCGGCGGGTGGAGCATCTACGCTGGGAGCTGCAAGAGCCGAAGGCAGGCAGCCCACGTTGGCCAGAGCAGGGCCGGCAGCAGCCTGGCGTCAGCCGGATGGGGTTGGGGGACGCAGCTGGGCAGCTGCGAGTAGGTGGTGGAGACGCCAGGCAGCAGGCGGTTCACGAGTGGCCGCAGATCGGAATTGGAATTGCGTCGGGGACGGCGATGGTGGGGCATGTGGGGACGAGCCGGCGGTTGGAGTACACGGCGATTGGTGATGTGGTCAACGTGGCCGCAAGACTGCAGGAGCTGGCGGGACCAGGGGAGATTCTGGTCAGCGAGGAGACGGTCTGGCAAGCGAGCGGAGTAAACGTTGAAGCTCAGGGTGGGACAGGCGTTGAGGCTGATGGTGGGGCGAACGCTGGGGTTGAGGGTCGGGCAGACGTCGGGGATGAAGTGGGACAGGCCACCGGTGGCGTGGGCGGGGTGAAGGTCGGGCCAGGGCTAGTCGGTCTTCCACGCCAGGTCGTGGTCAGAGGCAGGAAAATGCCGGTCAAAGTCTACTCACTGTGACGGTGTTCAAAGGCAGGGGACTAGCGACTGGAGGACCTTGTTCACTGACTACCTTGTGTACTCAGCGTGACGGCCGTCACAGACAGGAGACGCTGGTCGGTTCACGGTGAGGCCGAGGGGAATGCAGGGTCGGCGGGGGTTGTGGAGTCACCGGTAGGATGAAGGCCGTGCCGGTCTGTTTGGGCCGGTGAGAAAGCCGGCTTTCAGGGGGGAGCTGCCATGCGGCATGCGAGAGACAAAAGGGCTGTTACCCAACCGTTGCTGCTCGGGCACGGCCGTGGGTGGAGGCCTGCTCAAGCCGTAGGCATCGTCCTTGGCTGGATCCTCGTCCTGGTTGCGGCCGAGACATTTCTGGGCGCAGGGAGCACACCGCCCAGGACGCTGGAGGCAGCGTCGAGCCAGGCGCAAGAGCAGTTTCCCCCGGGGTTATCCGCTGCTGAGCCAGCCGGGGTGTACCTCACCGCTTGCAGCGGGGATGTCCAGGTGTGGGCAGGGTCATGGGGACGTTGGGTCGCTGCGTTTCCTCAGATGCGGCTGGGTGTGGGTGACCAGGTGAAGACAGGAGCAGGGGCGGGGGCGGAGATAGCGTTCGGTTCACGAGCGGTCGTACGGCTGGGAGAAAAGACCTGGGTGGTGATTTTGCGAGAGGACGTGGCGGTGGCGAACGAGACCCACGATGGTGGTGAAGCAGCTTCTCCACCTACCACACATTTCAACACCTCTCCTCCTCTCGCTAAGCCGGCCCTCAGAGTGCAGGTGGGGCAGGTACTGGTCCAGGTGGCCAAAGGGGTGAGCCGGCTCTTCGATTTTACGGTGGAGACGCCGACGGCCTGGGCGGGAGTCCGAGGGACGGTCTTCACGGTGTGGGTAGCGGAGGATGGGTCGACGGATGTGATGGTTCACGAGGGATGGGTCGAGGTGAGCGCGGGAGGCCGTTCGCTTCTCGTGGGAGCGGGCGAACGAGCGGTGGTGGCGGCGCATGGCAAGGAGGCTGGAACGGGTCCACAGAAGCGGCCGCCATTCGACAGGTCGGACGCTGTCAAGGACGAGGACCAGAACGGGGCTGGCCACGACGAAGGCGGCCCGGCGGGCGGTCAGGGTGCAGGGAACGAACACAAAGATAGCGACCATGGTGGGGCGGAGGGCAACGCGAGTAGTCAGACCAAGTCCGGGAAGGAAGGCGGTGAGGATGGGCCGTCCAGTTCACCGGAGCAGGGCGAACAGGCAGGGCCGGCCCTGGGCGAGGCAGGGCAGTCCCGAGCAGCGCCAGGGACCAGGGGGCCAGGGGGAGCGACAGGAACAGCATCTTCGGGCTAGCCGGCAAGGCCTCATCGACGCCTTGGTAAGAGTTCCGTTGTTTTCAGGGCTGTCTTGGGAGCAGTTGGTGGCGGCGGGGGACCGCCTGGGCGTACCTCAGCATTGTACGGCGGGGGAGATCATCTTTCACGAGACCGATCCCGGGGATGCCATGTATGTCATTCTTTCCGGCTTGGTCAAGGTCAGCCGGACCACGGAGGATGGCCGCCAGAAGGTGCTCGCATTGTTGGCTGAGGGGGATTTCTTCGGGGAGATGGCCTTAGTCGACGGGGGACCTCGGTCTGCCGAGGCGGCGGCGATGGAGGATACTGTGCTGGTGTCCATCCGGCGGAAGGATTTTCAGGAGTGGATAACGGCCAATCCAACCGTGGCGTGGGGCGTGATCCAGGGGTTGAGCCGGCGATTGCGGGCGGCTAATGACCAGCTGATGGAGGCTACCTTTTTGGCCGCGCAGGAACGGGTCGTCCAGACGTTGCGCCGACTGGCAGGCAGTCATGGTGAACCGTTGCCGGGCGGCGGGGGGCGCAGGCTGGAGCGGCCGTTCACGCAGGAGGAATTGGCTCAGCTGGCAGGGACGGCGCGGGAGACGGTGAGCCGGGTGCTCGGGAGGCTGCAGGACATGGGGCTCGTGCGGTGGGAGGGGCGCAGGCTGATTTGGTTGGGACAGACGGAGGAAGACCCCACCGAACCAAGGAAAGTGTGACTGTGGTCACGGCTTTTCGGCGCGCTATGCCGGTATGATCCAGGTGCAACCAAGTGCAGTGCAGGTCTGGCTTGGCTGTGGCCTACCGAACGTGCCAGGGAGGTAGGTACCATCTCACCTCAGGGGGGCGAGGATCATGCGTAGATGGACGCTACAAAGCAAACATCTGAGCCAGTGGTCAGGAGGTTTTCGCAAGGTGGGACTCGGTTTGCGCCTTGTTGTCGCGGTGGCACTGGTGGTAGCCGGAATGGTTGCCGGGACGGGGCAGGGCAGCGTGGTGGCGGAGGAGCAGGGGGTTCAGGAAGCTCCGACACCGGGGCTGGAGCCCGCCCCCGTCCCTGGGGAGGGTGAGTTGGAGGCGGCACTGGCCGCCCTGGAGCAGGGGGTAGCAGAAGCGCCGGGCTTGACCGAACAGGTGCGGGAACAACTCCAAATCCGCATCGAGCAGATCCGCCGGGCCATGTTGGGGCAACCGAATGAAGCGGCTGGCACTCCGCCCGGGGCGGTCGTGCAGGTGGTCGCGCAGATCAGGAATCTCGTACGGCAGTCGGAACGGGTCGGGTTGGAGTGGAAGGCGGAACTCATTGGGACGGTGTTGGGCAGCGGATTCGGTGACGTTCTGGATGAAGCCCAGCTGCAGGCGCTCACGGAGGCGGTACTTCAGTCAGACAAGGGATTAAGCGGGGTGGCTGAGGTCGTGCGGGAGGCGGTGCGGGCGCAGCGGCAGGACCGGCAGGAGCAGCGGCAGCAGGACCGGGAGCAGAAGCGGCAGAAAGACCCCGAACAGGGCACGGGGGATGATGCGCAGCAAGATCAAGGCCGAGACCAGGCCCAAGACCAGAAGCGAGACCAGGCCCAAGACCGGGATCAGCAGCAAGAGCACGATCAGGATCAGCAGAAAGAACACGATCAGGACCAACAACGGCAGCAAGATCAGGATCGTAAACAAGGCGGTAGCGGCCACGAAACGCCGGCCCCCGAGCCCGGGAGCGGAGCAAAGCCAGGACCAGGGACAGGGGGCGAGCAGCAGCCGCCCGAGCCACCGCATGACGCTGGACGTGGCCAGGGACACCGGTGAGACCGACACACGCGGTCAACTCGACTATGGGTACTCCTCCGTCTGGGTCTGGCGGCAACTGCAGGCTGCTGGCCAGCATGAAATTCGACCGGAGGTCGTTTCGGCAGACCGGCCGGCGGACCAGGTCCCCCGCGCCGGTCTGCTCTCGCTGCAACTCACCTGTGTTTACCTTCTATATCCACAGACGACGCAGGTGCCCGTTTGATCACACTCATGGAGCGCCCTTTGTTTCAGTATGGTAGCGACCTCATCGTCTATCTTCGTCACAAGATCATCAGCACCCAATCCTACAGCCAGCTCTCTGGACCGTTTCGCCGCGTTAAGCATGCCCTCATAGTCGGATGAGCCGGAGGCTTGCGGTATGCTGACCTCAATCCAGAACAAGTGTAGAGCCTCATGCCAGGATTGCACGGCCGAAGCGTACTGATTTACCACTTCATGGGTAAGCGTCATCGAGGTGGCCGTGGGATGTGCCTCATACATGTCTGTCAACGCTGTGTCTACCAAGTGCGAGAGATCACTTATCCGCTTCGGAATCTCGACTCCCACCTGCCTGGCAATATAGCGAGCCTGCTCCCCGATGTTCGATAGCTTGCTGAGGGTTAGCATTACCTCTACCATGGCAGTGACTCTGTCAGGATCTTCCTCGGCAATGCTCCTGAGAAGAGATCGCCAGTCCTCTTCCACAACGCTGAGCTTCTCGCCATACACGTGCATTATGGCATCGCCTATAGTTTCCCTTGTTTTTAGTTGCGAGTAGAACTGGAGGATCTTGCTGGCACCGAACCGCTCGATGAGGTACTTACAGAACGAGCCGGCCACAGCGAAGCTATACATCCAGGGATCAGATGGTTCCGGGATGTGCAGCGCATCTAGCATTAGTAACCCCGCACTTACTTTATGTGGATCTCGGAC
>JADBKQ010000018.1 GCA_014896305.1 Limnochordaceae bacterium | reverse complement strand
GCCTGGTGACGTACGCCCAGCGTCACGGAAAGTATCAAAAGCAACAGGGGATCACCCTGCCGCGGCTGTAAGTGGATAGGGCGACCGGCCAGGGATTTCCCAGCGTAAAACGCCACGCCGCCAAGGCACCGGTCACAAGTTCAGTTTTTGGCTTCGGCTGCATAGCCTGGACAAGAGCCTCCCATACTCCCACTGGTAGAAACGACTCCCAGGTAGGGCAAGGGGGATCCAGCTATGCACCGGAACGAGGCAACCCCAGTTCAGCACGGGCCTTTGCTGTTGTGGGCAGGGCGTCGGCCTTCTCCAGTTACGACCGCGGGCCGGGCTCGGCAGCAGGAGTACATCCGCCAGCTTCGCCACGCCATTGCTACCCTCCAGCGACAGCCTGGCCTCACCGCGCAACAGCGGCAACGGGGGATCTCGGCGTTGCGCCGGGCCCTGCAGCAAGCCCAGGCCGCTTCCCGGTAGCCGTTCACGCCCATTCGCCTTTCCATCTCTGTTTGTCCCTGGCCTCCGGGTTCGGTCCTCCGCTCTGCTATAATCGGGGCGGAAGGGGGAATCCGAGTGGCAGGATCCATGTCTGCAACTGCCGACCCAAACCCCAACCCCTCCGACTCCGTTGGTCCGGCCGTCTCCTTGAGGGACTTGCCATCCGCCGCTACGACCGGGGCCGCTGCGGACGGTTCCCAACCACGCCAGCAAAATCCGGTCATAGCAGGGGACGACTTTTCTCGCCCCCATCATGTTCTGGTCTCTCGCCTGCTGGTCAAATGGTGGTTTTCATACTTCCTTGTAGCGCTGCTACCGGTCCTCGTCACCATGGGGTGGATCTACCAGAGCGGCCGTAACGGCGCGCCGCTCTGGCCTGCCCTCCTGTTTGCCGTCCCCTTCGCCGCTCTGATCAGTGTGGCTGCCTTGTACTACCCCCGCCGGGATATTCTCGAGCCCGTCCGCGCCCTCACCCGCCAGGCCCAGGCGATCGCTGCCGGCCACTTCCACAGCGGCCCGCCGCTGGCTCACGGCCACGATGAAGTGGGGGCGTTGACCGAAGCGATCGAGACCATGGCGAACCGGTTGGAGACCAGTTTTCGCGAGGTCACGGAGAAAAGCAGCCAGCTGGAAGGCATCCTGCGCTCGCTGCTCAACGGCGTCATCGCCATCAACCAACGGCATCAGATTCTGCTCTTTAACCCCGTCGCCGAGCGCTACTTTTCCATCAGCGCTCAGGAGGCCGCTGGCAAGCAGCTGGTAGAAGTAACCCGCCATTTCGAACTGGTTACACTCTGCGAAGAAGTACTGGCCTCCGCCGTACCCAAGAGCCGTGAGATCACCATCGTGCTGGGCTCACAAGAGCGCATCCTGCAGACCGAGGCCGCCCCGCTGCGCAGCCGTTCCGGCCAGGTGGTGGGCGTGGTAGTGATCTTTCACGACATCACCGAACTCCGCCGGTTGGAGCGGGTGCGCAAGGATTTTGTCGCCAACGTGTCACATGAATTGCGCACTCCCTTGACCTCGGTCAAAGGATTTGTCGAAACCCTGCTTGACGGTGCCATCGACGACCCCGCCGTCAGCCACCGCTTTTTGGAGATTATCCGGCAGCAAACCGACCAGCTGGTTGCCCTGGTCAATGATCTGTTGGATCTGTCCCGGGTGGAATCGCCCGACATTCCCCTCCGCTATCAGCCTGTCGACCTCAACACCCTGATCAAGGAGGTGCACGAAACGCTGGGGCCACGCGCTCGAGACCAATCCCTTCGCTTTGAGCTGGACCTCGACCCGGCGCTGCCGCTCTTACGCGGGGATGAGGATCTGTTGCGCCGGCTTCTGCTCAACCTGGCCGACAACGCCATCAAGTACACACCGGCCGGAGGCCGTGTCACCATCCGAACCCGGCAGCTCCCCTCCGGCCAGCTGGAGCTGGCAGTGGCAGACACCGGCGTCGGAATCCCCAAGCGCGATCTGCCCCGCATCTTCGAGCGATTTTACCGGGTCGACAAGGCCCGTTCCCGTGAACTCGGCGGCACCGGCCTGGGGCTCTCCATCGTCAAGCACATCGTCGAGCGGCACGGCGCCACCATCACCGTCGATAGCGAGGTCGGCGAAGGCACGACGTTCACCGTCCACTTCCCCGCCTCCTTACGGCTGAGCCTCTCTCCCGGCCAGAGCGTCCCGCCGCAGGCCGGCGGGGCTCACCGCTTCGCGTAGACGTGCGAACCCCTGAGAATAGGCAGATGGACCTCCACGTAGCGCCGTGGAGGTCCATCTGTCGCTGTCTATAGCAACTTCTTACACAGCTAGTCATGGCGATTTCCTACGAGTTTCGGACGAGGATGCGTTGCGGAATGCAGACCTTCCGCCCGGCCTTCAACCCTTCCGTGGAGATCCACGGGTTCTCCGCCTTCAGCCCTTCCACCGTCGTCCGGTACCGGGTGGCCAGCCGCCAGAGCGTGTCCCCCGGCTGCAGTAAGACGAACCGGAGTGCCGGTGGATCTTCCTCCAGGGGCGGAATCTCCACTACGTCCGTCACCCCATCGACTGCCAGCGGGCGCACGACTCGCACGGAGAACTGCACGCTGACGTTGGCAGAAACCACCCGGCTGTTGCGCCGGACCAGCTGTACCTCCACTACCTGGGCTTCCACCTTGGCGGTATCCCCTGCGTGGACTCCCGGGACTACTAGCGTCTCGCCAAACTCCAACCCTTTCGGCCAGGATACCACCTCCGGTGTAGCCTCCCACCCGCCGGCCATGTAGAACATTTCCAGGTCCAGCGAGCCTTCCACTTGCACCTGATCCTGCCTGCACTGAGCTCGATCCACCCGGATCTGCCCTTCGCCCAGCAGAACGTGCTCTACACCGGGCAGCGGCTCACCCACTTCGAGCTCTTGCTGCAGGTTGACCTGGCTGGTGGTCTCGCCCACCAGCGCCTCGAGCTCGAGGGCGTTCGTGGCTACCGCCAGTTCGATGCCGTCGCCGTCCACTGACTCCAGCAGCGTCAGGTTGGTCAGCGCCACCACATCCGTCTGAATCTCGAGCTCCAGGGCAAACTCCAGCCCGCGGCCGTCGTCGTCCAAAGCTGCGTCAAACCCGCCGATGCTCGCCTTCGGCCGGGGCTTGTGTCCAGGCTGCGTTCCGGCCACCGGGATCACCGCACTCCATTTGGTTGCCGTCGGCCAGAAGGCTGCGGCGAGCGCCCCCTGGCTGGCATCGATGGGGACGTAGAGCACAGCCAGCCGGATAGTGCCTTGTACCTCTACACTGCCTGAACCGGCTTCTGAACGCTCGATCGCGGCGACCGGCCGTACATCGAGGAGTCGCCGGGCGGCCGGATGCCCAGTAGTATCGAGTGGCACGTGCCCCCGTACCGTCTGCGAGGCCTGCCCCTGTCCCACCAGTTGCTCCAATACCGCTCGCTCACCTTCCAGGTGTACCCGCTTGGTGCCCGCAGAGACGCCAGTCACCAGCTGGATGGTCTCCTGGTGAGTCGCCCGAAACGTGACGCTAAGGGAAACCTCTACCTGTAAGCCTCGCCCATCCTCGTCCACCTGGTACTCGATGGACTCCACGCGGCAGTCAGCACGGAGTTCCACCGGAATGGCCCCGTCGGTAACAGCCGATTGAGCCGAACCGGAGGATTGTTCGACTTCGGGACGTCCCTCCGGTGTTCGGGTCTCCCGGTTAGGCTCCTTGCCCGGCTCCGCATCGACCGGAGAAGCACCGGTCGAGCGTTCCAGAGCTGCCTGCAAGTTGAGTTCGGCCCAGGCTTCGAACTGCAAAGCATCCCGCCACACGGAGGACTCCAGGACGTCGCCCGGGCCGGCACCGGTCTCGTCCTCCGGCGTCAGCAGGTGTCCTTCGGCCGAGGTCGCACGCGTCTTGCCCTCGGTATCTTTCTCTCCGTGCGGGTGCTTACCGGCGTTCGACGCGCCTTCGCCCCACTCCGAGGCTCCTGAACCGGCGTCGACCTCGCCGCCCTCGCTTCCTGCCTCCACCCCCTGGCCTTCCGTCTCCTGGCCTTCGCCGCCGTGCTGCCCTGACATGCTGCCAGACACCCGGCGGGCCTGTGCCTGCCCCCCGGACTCGTAGATCAGCACCAGGTCCACGAGTCCCGTTGCCTGTGCCTGGCCCTCGTTCCAATTGGCCGGGCCAAGGCGCGGCAGCGCGCGCAAAGACAGTACCCGCCCAATCTCCGGCTCGCCCAGGCCTAGCCGTACCTCGCCGCTGGCCAGAGCGGAGACCGTCTCCTCCCCATCCACCCGTCGCAGGGTCAAACTTGTCTCGTCCAGTTTGAGCGTCATCGGGCTCCCCCTTTTCACTCCGCCACCGACCCATGCTGCCCTCCGGTCTGACCTGCCGGGCCGCTTTGGTGTGGATTCCTTGGTCGCTCGGTTCGCTTACATGGATATGCCCGTCCCGTCCGGACTTGCCTGAAAGTAGGGGGGAATGCGGCCGGAATGTTGTGCGAGGAGCGGCCACCCGCGCGGATTCTCCTGACCCAGCCCGTATACGGCGATGCCTCCCAGTCGCCGCCGTTCCACCAGTTCCAGCCAGCGACTCCAGCTATACTGATCCACCAGGTAGACCGAGCGGTCGGCTCGGGTCAAAAGGCCGCTATCCACGTCCCGCTCCCAGTCCGGCGCTGACCCTAACCGTGAGGCGGTGCTCCGCAGCCGTTGCCCCAGTCTGAGGCATTCCATGCGAGTCAGAGGCCAGACCGCAGGGCCCAGGGCTGAACCGCGAGCAGAAGACGACGGAGGCAGGGGGTTCGGCCCGGCCTCCAGCCGCCAACCGCCCACGGGCAATACCAGGCCAACCCTCCACGGTCGCCACGTGGTCAGGACCAGCGTGAGCCAGCCTTCCAGCTCCGCCAGGGCCAGCGGGCGGGGAGCACGCAGCCAATCGGCGGGACGCCGCCAGGCGGAGAGCCAAAGAAAGTCCGCCTGTTCGCGCAAAGACGCAGTCACCTGTTCCCAGGCAGTGCGAAACGAGGGCGTGGAGCGTACCGGCAGTGGCAACCAGACAGCCAAGGTCGGAGGACTTTGTGAACCGCCCTTTATCGTGAGGGCGTCCCTGGTCGCCTCCAGCAACAGGCGTAACGCCGGCATCTGGTCGGGCAGGCGCCAGGGGCGCAAGTCCCATAGGATCCCGGCTGCCCGCATCCCAGCCAGCTGCTGAATCCATTGGGCGAAGCCCGTTTGCATCAGTTCTGGCGTGGGCTGGTCGACAGCGGCCGGCGGCTGCAACCGGACGACGCCCCAACGTTCCAGACCGCTCGCCTCGGCCTGGTCTGCCCAGCCGTCCCATTCCCGGACAGGCGGTATTCCGGCCGGACCCGACGCATCCAGCACCCAGCAGGCCACTCCCGAAAGGTACGGCGCGGCCACCTCGACCGCCTGGCGGGTCGAGGCAGCAGCAGACAGCCAGCCTACGGCGGGCAACCCCAGACGGTAGGTGAGCCGAAGGAAAAGCCGATCTCCCGGCCGCACCGAGGCAGGAGTTGCCAGGTCGTTCCAGCGGGCCACGGCGCGGGCGTTAGCCTGGCAGGCGACGCCCAGCATCTCGAGGGACTGACCCGCTTTGAGCTGCACTAATTGCCGGGTACGAGACCAGTATGGGTCAGCGAGAACCTCCCAGACCTGAGGTCCGCTCCGTCCATCCGGCCACAGCCCGGCTTCCTGCTGAAGCTCCCGGACGGCGGCTTCGGTGAGGAGGCCGTACCGCCCATCCACCGGTCCAGGATCGAAGCCTGCGGTGGACAAGGCTTGCTGCAGTTGGGCCACCGCCTCACCATGACTCCCGTAACGAAGGAGCGGCAGGCGGGAGCGACGGCCCATCCGGGCGGGTACCCATCTGAGCCACCGGGAGTCCTCTCCTTCTCGCACCGGCAACAGGTGTCTCCTTCCGGAGGTGGCAACACTGGGGGCACTGCACGGTACACCCTATGCGGAGCGCTCCGGCCTTAGAAGGGTTCGTTCCCACGCAGCCGCTGGACGATGGCCACGCCCCAAGGACGGCCGACGGTCGACCCGCCGGCCACTGAGGACCTGGGCGATGATCTGTTCCCGCCGAGCCCGCTGGACGTAGGCCTCCGCCCGGATGCGGGCGCTGTCCAAGTCAGTTTGCTTGGGATAGTAGCCCATCCGCTTGTGGAACTCCTCGCGAAATAGATCGAGGAAGCGCTGCATTTTGTCCGGCCCCCGGATCCCCCACTCTTCATAGTGCTCTTCGATGAAGTCGACCAGATCGAGGGTTAGGTCGGCCACCGCCTGGAGCTTCCGATTGGCGCGATACTCCCGGGCCATGTAGCCTACGGCCAGGAGAATCAGAGGCTCGAGCACGACCTCGTCGGTCGCCACGTTGAGAATGTTCGTCAGCCAAGTTGGCAAGACCACTGTCTTTCCCCCCCACGCCCGAACTGCAGGGCTTGCAGTACTCCCGATCCCTACTGCGCCCACAGGTGGATTCAGCCTGTGAGGCAGTTTCTGCCAGCGTCTTTGAAGCACTTCATATCGTTCTACCAGGATATGTTGGTAAGCCCCCTACCTGCATGCGAATGGAGACTGATAAAAAAGGGAGACCCTTGTAGCAAGGATCTCCCCCTGAACCGAACGACACTGGTCTGCGCCTCCCTGGGAGTGCTACCCAGGGCTTCTGGCAGACCCCTATCGTGTAAGAGCGAATAGCAGATGATTACGAATAAGCCGTGAACAACCGGGCGTCCTTCCACACACGGGACGCACCCGTCTCTCCCAACGTCTACGCGCCAGGGGCATCTGCGTTGCCGATACGATTCTCCCCGACCGTCACCTCGACCGTGGAGGTAAGGACATCCACATATGTATAGGTAATTCGCTTGACGGCGTTACTCTTGTCCAGCCGCACCACGAACAACCGGGGATAAGTCTGCTCCAATACCCCTTCAGCCTCGAGCACCTTCTTGCGTCCACGATTGGCCCGTAAGCGGATTCGCTCGCCCAGATGCAGTTGCAGGTCGTGGCGGATCTGCTCCAGGGCAGTGTTGGGCAGGGCCAAATAGCATTCACCTGCCTCTTTAGAGTTCTAGCTTAGTGTACCACAAGCCGCCACAACCAGTCAAGAACGATGATTTTACTCCGGCTCCCTTGGGCTGTCAAGCGACTTTGTGCGAAAATCCCTGCCCGCGGTCACCTTCTCCCTCGCTTTCACCCCAACAGGCTGCAACGGAGTGCGCCCTCCGCTCACCCCTGGGTTCAGGCACCGATTCTCAGCGCTGGCAAAGGCCGTGGGGGCTCGGTCATTTGGTGTATTTGTCCGCCACCTTGGAGGCCCCGTAGGAGTCCGGTTTGATCCGGGCATCGAACCCGCTACCCACGACCATCCCGACGACCTCACGGATGAGGTCGCGGGTACTGCCGTTTTCACCGACGTCCAAGTGGATCTCTACATCCAGGTCCGAGTGCCCATTCTCCGCCAGGCGCTCTGCCATCTGGCTGGCCACGCCCAGGCTGCGAGCGGTCTCATAGTAGATCCTCTGGCGCAGATTACGACTGAACGGCTTGCGATCCCGATGATAGTAGTAGCGGGCGCCCTTCCCGCGCCGGTAGATGATGATGGCTGTGACGAAGCAGGTCTCATCCCCAAGTTGGGAATCCGTTCCGATGATCAGGCGATAGGAGGCATCCGGCTCCTCTTGGACAAAGGAGATGATATCTGCGAACATTTCGTCAAAAGTAAGCCGACCTTTTGTCGGGCTAATAAAGTCCATCGTCCATCCCTTCACCAAGAATTGTGCAAGATGCCCACCGGTCGCCGACCCCTCAATGCCGTCTCAAGCTTCCACCTTACCCCCAACCCTGGACAGCCTAGTCGTTTGCTTCGGCTTCGTCCTCTTGAACCCGCACTGGACGCCAATCGGGAAGGCCGGCCAACACCCGGGCCAAACTGGCAAACTCCTGGGGCGTCAGCGTCTCCCCTCTCCGCTCGGCATCGATGCTGACGCTCGTCCACGCCTCGGCAGGCACGGCCAACCCCTTCAGGGAAGCCCGCAGCATCTTGCGCCGCTGGCTAAAGGCCGCCCGGGTCAGCTCGCGAAAGATCTCTTCCACCCCCTGGTCCAGCGGCTGAGCCAGCGGGGTGAGCCGGATTAAAGCCGAGTATACCTGGGGGGCGGGCAGAAACACGGTGGGCGGCACGGTCGCCAACCGTTCCACCACAAAACGGCTCCGGATCGCCACCGACAAAGCCCCATACTCCTTCGTCCCGGCACGAGCCGTCAGGCGGTCCGCCACCTCCTTTTGAACCAGGAGGACTGCCCGCTCCCACCGCTTCGCTTCCTCCCTCAAACGCAGCAGTAGGGGCGAGGTGATCGAGTAAGGAATGTTGGCAACCACCTTGACGTACTTGGGCTGGCCCATCTGCTCCCAAAGAGCGGGCCAGGCCACTGCCAGCACATCCTGCTGGATCAAATGAAAACGGCGCTCCCCGGCAAACCGTTCCGCCAGCAACCTCGCCAGCTGCCGATCCAGTTCGATCGCCCAGACGTCTGTCCCCGCGGCCAGTAGCCGCTCGGTGAGCACCCCCGGGCCCGGACCGATCTCCACCACGGGCTCCCCAGCGACTAATTCCGCTGCGGCGACAATTCGCTGTAATACATTCCCATCGATCAGGAAGTTCTGACCCCGGCTGCGCCGGGGCTCAATCCCGTACCTCTTCAGCAGTTGCCGTAAGTCACGAGGAGAAACCAACGCCTCTCGTGCGCCGATTCGCCCGTCCCCTCCAATTCCTTACTGCTATTTATTTCACTTTACCACAACCTTCGCACCTCGAAAAGCCGTCCATCTATTGTTAACACACTATTGCCACCAGTCTGCCAACCTGCGAGGCTGTTCACGTTGACAAGCAGCCCTGCACTGATCTACGCTACCCATGGTGAATAAGGCGGGGAATTCAGCGGGTGAATCACGCCTCTTTGCCAGTCAGGTCCAGCAGTCAGCCAGGCAGGATGCGGTGGCTTATCCAGTTGTAAGGAACAACTCCGGTGGAGAGGGGTACCACTGTGACCGTGCTGATTGTCGACGATGAGCCAAGCATTGTCGAGTTGGTGCGCTTCACCCTTGAGCGGGAAGGATACACGACCACCTCGGCTGGCGACGGGCAAGCCGCATTGACCCAGGTCGCCGCCATTCATCCGGACCTGGTGCTGCTCGATCTAATGCTGCCGAAAATCCCCGGGCTGGAAGTATGTAAGACGCTCCGCCAGCGCTATCCCAGTTTACCCATCATCATTTTGACCGCCAAAGGGGAAGAGACCGACAAAGTCCTCGGTCTGGAGCTGGGGGCGGACGATTACATTACCAAGCCGTTCAGCCCGCGTGAGCTAGTAGCCCGGGTGCGCGCGATCCTGCGCCGAACCACCGCCTCCGCCGACGAAGGGAATGCTCCTCTGCGCGTCGGGCCGGTGGTGCTCGATCCCCAGCGCTACGAGGTCACGGTCTCCGGCCGCCCGGTGGAGCTGGCGCCCAAAGAGTTCGACCTTCTCCGTATGCTTATGGCAAATAAAGGTAACGTGCTCTCCCGGGACGTGCTTTTGCAGAAAGTGTGGGGCTACGATTTTCCCGGCGACACCCGCACCATCGATGTACACGTGGTGCGGTTGCGGCAGAAAATCGAGCCAGATCCATCCCAGCCCCGCTGGATCGAGACCGTCCGCGGAGTGGGGTACCGCTTCCGGGATGTGGACAGCCGGCCTCCAGCAGCCGCAGAGACGTCCTCCGGGCAGGACCATCCCGCTGGCACCAACGACCGTTCCAACCAGCTTTAGCTCTCACGCTAATGAAGGGACCGAGAGGATTGTCGCCCAGACACGAGACTGCTGAGCCGCCGGCTGCTCTTACTCCACCGGACATTTCCGCCGCTACCCCAGCGGACGCAGTGACGGCCAAAGGGGTTATGGCCACATCGAACTTGTCGTTGTATTACGGGTCCAAGCAAGCGCTCTTTGATGTTACCCTGGAGATGCCGGCCCATTGCATCACAGCCCTCATCGGTCCGTCCGGCTGTGGTAAGTCCACGTTCTTGCGCTCCCTCAACCGCATGAACGAACTGATCCCCGGCGTGCGAACCGTGGGACAGGTAACGCTAGATGGCCAACCTCTCTACGACCGGCGGGTCGATGTCGTTTTGCTGCGCCGGCGGGTGGGCATGGTCTTTCAGCGGCCCAACCCCTTCCCCACCTCCATCTGGGACAATATCGCCTACGGCCCCCGGTTGGCCGGGATCCGTTCCCGTTCCCAGCTGGATCAGATCGTAGAGGAAAGCCTGGAGCGGGCTGCTCTTTGGAACGAGGTTAAGGACCGCCTGCACGAATCAGCCCTGGGGCTCTCCGGGGGACAGCAGCAACGCCTGTGCATTGCGCGCGCTCTGGCCGTCTACCCCGAGGTATTGCTCCTGGATGAACCGGCCGCCGCCCTCGACCCGATCGCTACCGGCCACATCGAGGATCTGCTGCTACAACTGAAAACCCAGCTCACGATCGTGATCGTCACTCACAACCTGCAGCAGGCCGGGCGGATCGCAGACCGGACAGCCTTTTTCTTGTTGGGACAACTGATCGAAGTAGCGCCCACGGCACAGCTGTTTGAAACACCGCAGGACCCTCGCACCGAACAGTACCTGACTGGCCGGTTTGGCTGATGGTTGACGGTTGGGCCGGCAAGACGGCGGGATCGGCGACTGGATGATGTTGCCTGTCCAACCTTACAAATCGTTAACGTCCGAGACATTTCCGCGTAATCCTGCCTGTCGATACTAGGTCTCGGGCCAACCATTATGCTTGTGGGAGGGGTCTTGGTATGCTGAAAAAGAGTTCGGCCTGGCTGCGCTGGACGGTCGTCAGCGCCGCCATCGCCAGCTTGGCCGCGGCCACCATCCTCGTGGCTGGCAACAAGCCGTCGCAGGCAGCAGGAGAAGTCACTCTGACCGGTGCAGGAGCTACGTTCCCCCAACCGATCTACTCCAAGTGGTTCTATGAGTACAACCGGATCCACCCCGACATCCGCATCAACTACCAGGGCATCGGCAGTGGCGGTGGAATTCAGCAGATTACACAACGTACCATTGATTTCGGCGCCAGCGACGCCCCTATGACGGAAGAAGAGATGGCCAAGGCACCTGGAATTCTGCACATCCCGACGGTGATTGGCGCTGTCGTTCCTACCTACAATCTGCCCGGCATCCGTACGACGCTGCATATAACGGGCACCGTGCTGGCAGATATTTACCTTGGTAAGATCACCCGTTGGAACGACCCCCGCCTCACCTCCTTGAATCCCGGTGTCAAGCTCCCCAATCTGCCCATCGCAGTGGTCCATCGCTCCGATGGTAGTGGCACGACCAATATCTTCACCAGCTATCTGACGGCGGTCAGCGCGGAGTGGGCCAAGAAGGTGGGGGCAGGCAAGTCCGTGGATTGGCCAGTTGGGCGGGGCGGGAAGGGCAACCCCGGAGTGGCCGCGCTGGTTGGTCAAACCCCTGGCGCGATTGGATACGTGGAGTTGGCGTACGTTCACCAGAACAACCTGCCGTATATTCTTGTGCAAAACCGTAATGGTAAGTATGTCGAGCCCTCCGTGGAGAGCACCATCGCTGCCGCAGCCGGCGCCATCAATAACATGCCAGCCGACTTCCGGGCCACCATCGTGAACTCGCCGGGCGACAACGTCTGGCCAATTGCCGGCTTCACCTGGCTGCTCATCTACCGAGATCAGAAGGATCCAGTCAAGGGCAAGGCCCTGGTCGATTTTGTGAAGTGGGCACTGACTCAGGGTGACCAGATGGCAGAAGCGCTCGACTACGCACCGCTGCCGGACAGCGTTCAAAACAAGGTGTTGCAGGCTCTGGACACGATCCGGTTCTAAGGAAGAGAGCGGTCGGCAGGGTATCAGGTTGTGTGAGTCGAACAGGTTCGAGACCATTCGCTACAGAGAAGACCTCCTGGTCTTCTCTGTAGGCCTGTCTGGGGGCTAGTACATGATGCAACCTTCGGCTCCGCCAGCATCGCCGCAAACCACGGCCCGAAGCAAAGTGGCCAGAGCCGACCGCTGGTTTCGCGGGTTGGCGACCGGTTTTGGTCTGTCCATTCTGGGCCTGATGGCCCTGCTCACCCTTGCCTTGTTCATCGACGCCTGGCCCGCCATCCGCCACTTCGGCCTTCGCTTCCTGACCAGCTCGGAGTGGAACTATGTCGACCAGTTTGGTGCCCTGCCGTATATATGGGGCACGATCTACTCCTCCTTGCTGGGACTTCTGCTCTCGTTGCCCGTTAGCCTGGGCGTGGCCATCTTTCTAGCTGAGATCGCTTCCGGAAGCCTGCGCACTCCCCTCTCCTTCCTGGTAGAGATGCTGGCGGCAATCCCTTCGGTGGTCTACGGTCTGTGGGGCATCTTCGTTCTCGTGCCCATCGTCCGGACGGTAGAGACGTGGCTCAACGCCCATTTCGGCTTCATTCCCCTGTTTGCAGGCGCCCCCTTTGGCGTGGATATGTTTTCCGCCGCCGTCGTCTTGGCCATCATGATCACCCCCACGATTGCGTCGGTTTCCCGCGACGTGCTGCTGGCCGTGCCCGCCAGCCAGCGGGAAGCCGCCCTGGCACTGGGGGCAACCCGTTGGGAGTCCATTAAGGTTGCCTTCAGTAATGCCTGGTCAGGCATCGTGGGAGCGATCATCCTGGGACTGGGGCGGGCTTTGGGGGAGACCATGGCCGTCACGATGGTCATCGGAAACACGGCGACAATCTCCTTTTCGCTGTTGTCACCAGCCTACTCGATGGCCGCCGTACTGGCCAATGAGTTCAGTGAGGCCGTCAATGAACTCCATATTGCCAGCCTCGTAACCATCGGCCTTCTGCTCTTTGCGGTCACCTTCATCCTCAACTCGCTCTCCCGCTGGCTGGTGGGGCGGTTGACCGCCCGGGCCACAGGTGAAGGGAGCGTGCGCGTATGAACCAACCCAATCAGGCCACCATGTCCGCCCTCATTTACCAGCGTCGCCGCTGGACGGACCGTTTGATGACCCTCCTGACCACCCTGGCCGTATTGGTGGCGGTGGTGCCGCTCTTCGGCATCTTGATCTACGTCCTCATTCAAGGCGCTTCCGTAATCAACTGGGATTTCTTCTCCAAATTGCCAACCCCCGTCGGTGAACCGGGGGGCGGCATGCTCAACGCCCTGGTGGGCAGCACCATCCTGGTGGTACTCGCTGCCGCCATCGGCCTCCCCATCGGCCTGTTTAGCGCCATTTACCTGGCCGAATACGGCCACGGAAGGCTCGCCACCGCCATTCGCTTTGTAACGGAAGTGCTCAACGGCGTCCCGTCGATTGTCGTCGGCATCTTTGCCTATGCCATCGTCGTGCGGCCACTCCACCACTTCTCCGCCCTAGCCGGGGGGATTGCCCTGGGGCTCATGATGATCCCCACCGTCACCCGTACAGCGGAAGAGATGATCCGGATGGTTCCGAACTCCTTGCGGGAAGCAGGGCTGGCGTTAGGGCTGCCCCGCTGGCGGGTGATCGTGAGCATCGTGTTGCCGACCGCCGCCAATGGCATTATCACCGGTATCATGCTGGCCATCGCCCGCATTTCCGGAGAGACCGCCCCGCTGTTGTTTACTGCCCTCAATAACTCTTTTCTCTCCGTCAATTTGCTGCAACCCGTCTCGTCCTTGCCGGTCCAGATCTACACATATGCCACCACTCCTTACGAAGAGCTGCACCGGATGGCGTGGGGCGCGGCCTTTGTCCTTGTGATGATCGTCCTGGTGGTCAACATGGTGACCCGTTTACTGACCCGGTCGGGCTATCATATGCATCGTTGATCCGACGGCAGGAGGAATGGCCATGTCTTCGTTACCGGCGTCCATCGATTCCGTACGGACCGCAAGGCCCGTGACGGTCCGTTCTGACAGTGCCCGGAAGGCGACCGCCCTCACGGATAGCACCGGCGAGAAGGAGGCGGTGGCAGGGGCCGCCAGCACGGCCCTCGCCACCCAGCAAGAGCGGGTCGACGGCCTCCCCTCGGCGCTCCGCACCGTTGATTTACGAGCGTGGTATGGCTCAACAGAAGCCCTTCATGGTATCACGCTCCCATTTCCGGAACGCCGGGTGACGGCCATCATCGGTCCTTCTGGCTGCGGCAAGTCCACCTTGTTGCGCTGCCTCAACCGCATGCATGAGCTCTCCCCAGGCGGACGGGTAGCTGGCCAGGTCCTGCTCGGTGAGGAGGATGTCTACGGCCCAGACGTCGATCCCGTCGAAATGCGGCGTCACGTCGGGATGGTGTTCCAGCGGCCCAATCCGTTCCCGACGATGAGCATCTTCGATAACGTAGCCGCCGCCCTGCGTTGGACGGGAATGCGGGGCCGCGCTGCCGTGGCTCAGCGGGTGGAGGAAGCCCTGCGCATGGCTGCCCTTTGGGATGAGGTCAAGGATCGGCTCCACGAGAACGCCCTGGGACTCTCCGGTGGGCAGCAGCAGCGCCTTTGCATTGCCCGCGCCTTGGCCGTCGAACCGCGCATCCTTCTGATGGATGAACCGGCCTCCGCCCTCGACCCCATCTCCACCGGCCACGTGGAAGAACTGATCCAGCAACTGAAGCAGAAGTACACCATCATCATCGTCACTCACAACATGCAGCAGGCCGCGCGTGTCTCGGATTACACAGTATTCATGCTCCTGGGAGAGCTGGTGGAGTTCGCCCCTACGGAGAAGCTTTTCACCACCCCCAGCGACCCTCGCTCGGAAGCGTACATCACGGGGCGTTTTGGTTAATGCTGCATCCCAAGGCGACCAGAAGCAGGCTGCTAGCAGGGAAAATCAAGGATGTGGCCGCCGCTACCACCCCGGAGTCGTTCACGGCAAAACCGACGAGACTGGCGACGGTGGCTGCCATCAGACCACGGGCCTGGTAGGGACGGCCTGACAACAGGCGGCGGAATCCCGGGCTGGGGCGTAGGAAAAAGAGGAACAAGACCACCAACCCCAAAGCAAATCCCCAGGTCCAGATACTGTAGCGCATGATCTTCAGGTTGGTCGCCAACTTGCGGTAGATCGTCTGTAAAAGTAGCGCACTGCCGCCCCCCTCCCCCACCTGGTGAACCAGGATCCCCAGGTGGGAACGGCTCTCTTCGGGCCGCAGGGCGTCCACAACGGCCAGGACGACGACGACGGCGGCAATGGCCAGCACGGTCCACCACCAGCCGGCGCGGGTGAGTCCCCACCCTCGCCGGGACGCGGTGTCCGCAGTAGGGACAGGACCAGGAGAAACCAGGGGGTCCGGCTGATCGGTACCACGCTCCCACCGCCGGTTTTCTTCGCGGATTCCCAGCGTGGCCACGATGCCGGCAGCCGCCGCCGTCAGTCCACCCCCGAAGTTTGCTCCCCAGAACGGTAAGGCGATCACAGCGGTAACGAGAACAGCCAGCGCCTCACCGGCCCACCACCACCAGCGCCAGGTCTTCCAGTGATCCCAGCCCGCAGTAGGATCGCCCACCATGGCTCTGCGCACAGGCCCGGGTACAAGGTCAAGAATAGTAGTCCAGAGCAAGGTGGATGCGCCCACGAGTACCCCCATATACTCGTTGCCGATTCCATAGTACCGGGCGCCCACAGCCGGGTCGTAACCAAGCAGTGACGTCCGCATCCAGGGCGAGCCCAGCCAGGTATCCACCATCAAGGCAGCGGTAGTCAATCCCGCCATGGTGAGCAATCCCCCCAGGGTCGAGCGGGTCGCTGCCGTAACTGACGCGGCAGCGAGCAGACCGGCCGCCCAGACAGACAGGAACGTGACGGTCGACCCGTAGGGATACAGTGGTGGCACGATCAGCAAGGCCATGGGGCCGAAGGCCAGGGCGAGCACAGCGCCATTGAGGCATCCCCGCAACCAGCGCGGATGAGGCCGGTTCTTCACGGATGGGAATACCGGTATGCCCGCCCGTTCTATCAAAAAAAGGATAGCAGTCACAAAGACGACCAACAAAGAGAGAACATAGCCGCGCAGCACCACCGGCCGAAGCCGGCTCACCGCCGATTCAAAGCGGGCAAACGCAGCGGCCCGTTGCCACAGGTCGCTTTGCGAAACTTCAGCCGTCGTTGCTCCCGGGGTGACCTGCGAAGCCTTCGTTGCCGCCGTTTCCTGCGAGACCTGCGAAGCCTCAGCCGTCGTTCCTGTCGGGACGGGAACGACTCGCCAGGGGCGGCCCATGGAACCGGTGAGGGGACCGGCGCGCCCTGCCGTGATGTACTCCCACAAGGAGGGAGCGATGTCCAGGTTGGCTACCACGCCCGGCCAACGGGTGGTGGCGGATGTAAGCCAACCGGCCGGCTGGGGGTATACCAGCAGCGGCGTCAGGAGTTCACCGGCGGCGGCGTACTGGCTGGCGGGATAGGGAGAGGTCACGGTCAACAGCAGCCGTCCGCCGGCCGCCTGCTGGAACCGGGGCCACCAGCGCTGCAGCCACTGCCCGGCTCGAATCAACTCCTTTTCCCGCAGGCGGGTCAGGTTCTCGGGGAGGAAGCGATCCCGCGAACGCTGCAGCCGTTCCAGGTCGCTCCACTCCACCACCACCCAACCCGTAGAGCCAGTTCGGAGCGCTCTCTCCACCGTCGCCCCTACCAGGTCGGGGTCGAGGTGAAGCCCTCCCGCAGCCGTTGGATCGGGACGGTTCAGGCCGCTATCGACTCGTCCCAGGCGAACGCGGCCCTGGCCATCCATGCCTACCAGGGCGACAGGACGCCAGGGTTCACCGGGAAGATCGGCGTTGCCTACCACTGCGGTAGCGATGCCCAGACGAGCCAGAGCGGCGGTCAAAAGGCCGGGGGTGACCGGGTGATCCGCCCGGGTGTGCGCATTAGCGATAGCCGCTGCGCCCGGGTACACGATTTGGGCGGATCCCGGGTCATAGCCCGTCCACAAGCGATACCAAACCATAGCGGGCCAGCCGTCCTGGTCTTCCGTTCCTTGCCAGGCCGTGCCGGCCGAGTCCGGTACCCTGTAGGCGCGGGAGCCAGCGCCAATGGTCAGGTAGGCGGCGGTAGCGTCATAACCACTGCCGGTGCGCGTGGTGAGGCTGGCAATGGTGGCCTGCGACTCCAGCCACCGCCAGGCAGCCCGGACGGAGGGCTGGGTCAGCTCCTGCCAGCTTGCCCCGGGCAAAAGGAAGAGCAAGGCAGGACGCACGGTCTGTGGCGGCAGCGGCGGTGTCTCGGCTGCCCCGGTGGCCGGGAGGAGCACGCCTAGGGCTGGGACAACGGCAAGGGCCAGGGACGCTGCCAAGGATGTGGCAGCCAACGTCCTCCTATGACGCCGTCGTGGCCCGCCTTCCCTTGAGTGTGAGTGCACGGAAAGACGCCGGCGCGAGAGCTGGCCGCAGGTAAGGAAGAAACGTCTCCCCCACCGTCCGAGATGGATTTGTAGATGCATGGTCATGGGTGAAGTATGTGCAGTTTAACACGAATATCACACGGGCAGGGAGGGATTTCATATCCTGACGAGAAGGTTTCCGTTACATCGTGCTGGCTGAGTTCTTCTCTGATGGATTCCCTCCACGGATGGCCCGCCTCATGATATGATGCCTTGTTAAGCAAAGGAGGAAGCTGGCGTGCCTCGGGAGAGCTTTGACGAACAACTACGAACCCTTCAGGAACAAATCCTGAAGATGGGCGGGTTGGTCGAAGAGGCCATGCGGCGTTCTATACGTTCCCTCGTGTATCAAGACCTGGAAGAGGCCGAGCGGATCATCGAGTCGGATGATCTCATCGACCAGGTGGAACGGGAGATCGAGGAACAGTCTCTGCGGCTGATCGCGTTGCAACAACCTCTGGCCCGGGATCTGAGGACCGTGGCGACGGTCCTCAAGGCCATCATCGATCTGGAGCGGATGGGTGATCATGCAGTGAATATCGCCCTCATCACCCGCCGGATCGGCCGCGAACCCCTGATCAAACCCCTCATCGACATCCCCCGGATGGCCGACCTGGTGGCCAATATGGTGAAATCCAGCCTGGATGCGCTGGTTCGGCAGGACGTGCAGTTGGCGGAGAGGGTCTGCCGTTCCGACGACGCGGTCGACGAGGTGTATGCCTCGCTATTTGATGAACTGATGGGGTTCGTGTTGCAAGGTGGCGACCGCCAGCGGGCCACCCAGGCCATCAATCTTTTGTTCGTCGCCCGTTACCTGGAGCGGATCGCCGACCATGCCACCAATATCGGAGAAGGTGTCATCTTCCTGGTAACTGGGCAGCGGGTGCATTTCAATAAAGAACCCACCCGGGATCGGCAGGCCCATCTCCAAGCTGACCACTCCGTTCATTTGGATCAGGAGTTTCAGGAGTGAGGAGAAGCTAATGGCCGCCCGCAGCGGACGGAGGGGAGGAAGGTAAGGAACCCGACTCCGCCGTGGGCGGCTCCGGTTGCCAACCCGGAAAGATCTGCTGCAGCCGGGTCGACAGCGCCTGTACGGTCAGCTCCTCCCAATGGTCCAACAGGTCGAGAACCGCAGCGAATTGTTCAGCGGTGATGGCCTGAGTATCCAGGAGCCGCCGATAGGCTCGAATCCAGAGCAGCCGGAGGTGTTCCTGCCGGTTGGCGACCTCATCCTCTAGTTGCCGCCGCAGACGCCGCAACTGCTGAACATCCTCAACTGGCTGCTTGTCCATGGGTCACCTCGCCTCCTCCGACGCCTGGCGCCGGCACCTCGTCAATGAAGCGAGTGAACTCCGGGATCCACCGCAGGAGTACTTTACCGGTGCGCCCGCGGCGCTGCTTGGCAAAGATGACCTCTACCTGTCCTTCCGTACCATTCTCCCGGGCCTTCTCCGGATTGTAGTAGTCATCACGGTACAGCATGATGACCACATCGGCAAACTCCTCGATGTTGCCGGAATCCCGCAGGTCCGACAAGAGCGGGCGTTTGTCCTCCCGGGCTTCCACGCCCCGGTTGAGCTGAGAAAGCAAAATCAGAGGAACATTGAGCTCTCCGGCCATGTCTCGCAGCTCCCGTACGATGTCCCCGACTTGCATGGCCCAGGTCCGCCCGGGCACAGCCACCGCCCGGATCAATTGGAGATAATCGATGATGATCAACCCCGTGTCCGGATGGGCGGCGTGGAATTTGCGCGCCTTGGCTCGAATCTCCGTGACAGAAAGCCCCCGCCGGTCCACCAGGTAGATGGGGAGCGGGAAAAGCTCATTGAATGCGCCTTTCACGATCTCGAACTGCTCGTCCGTCAACTTCCCCGCATACTCCTGCGCCGTGACCAGGGGTCGGCCATCTTTGCGATGGCCAAACAGCTCGCTGACGACAAGGCGATCACCGATTTGCTCGGCATCCATTTCCAGGCTGAAGATCAAGACGGGAATGCCCCGTTTGGCCACGTTGACGGCGAAGTTCAGCGCCAGACTGGTTTTCCCCATGCTGGGGCGAGCAGCAAGCACAATGAGGTCTCGGGGCTGCAATCCGGTCGTCATGAGGTCGACGGAGGGGTAGCGGACAGACAGGCCATAAGCTGAGGCCTTCCCCTCCCGCCGGTCCACCAGCTTCGCATAACAGCGATTCAAAACAGTGAGAAGGTCAGTGATATCCTCTTGCGCCGTGCCCCGGACCGAAACGGCCTCCATGATCAGCTGCTGGGCCCTGGCCTGCAAGGCGGCGATGGCGGCCCCGGGACGCCCCCCCGTGCCCGGGACAAGCCCCGTTCCTTCGCTGGCCAGGCGAGCAATCTCGCGGGCAGCTGCCAGTAGCTTACGGCGAGCACTGTTTTCCAGCAGGACTTCCATGCTGGGGACCAGCTCACCCAAGCTGATGAACGACTCGGTCAACCCCGCCAGCAACGCCTCTGGTTCGGGGACCTGCGTTCGCAGGCGCAGCTGTGTATAGACCTGCGTATAGGAGACTCGCTGGCCAGCGGTGTACAAGTCAACGACGATCTGGAAGATCTGCCGCAGCACTGGATCCATGAAGTGCTCCGGTGTGATGGCTTCAAGGACCACGTCGACCTGCTCCGGGTGCTTGATCAAGATTCCCAGAATCCGCCGCTCGGCCTCCGCCTCCCCCGGCAACGGTGGTAGCGTGGGAGTCTCCACCATCCGCTAACTCCTCCCTCCATAGCGTACCGTACGGACAGCGTCCTCCTCTGCTTTGGGGCTGTAACGGTAGAGATTCCGGTTTTTCTCGGCAAACGCCTGCTGTCCCAGCTCCACCAACCGATCCAGGAGGCGGCCAAACGGCAGGCCGGTCGCTTCCCACAATTTGGGATACATGCTAAAACGGGTGAACCCAGGCAGCGTGTTGATCTCGTTGAGGAAGACATCGCCGGTGTCACGAGCTACAAAGAAGTCGACCCGGGCCATTCCTGCGCAATCCGTCACCCGAAAGGCAGCAGCCGCTACCTCCTGCACCCGTCGGACAACTGGTTCAGAAAGCGGGGCTGGGATAATCAGCTCGGACAGGTCATCCTGATATTTCGCCTCATAGTCATAGAACTCGTGCCGGGTACGGATCTCCCCGACGACGGAGGTGAGTGGGTTCTCGTTGCCTAACACGGCACACTCCACTTCAGCGCACTGCTCAGCCGAACGCTCGACGACCACCTTGCCGCTGTAAACGAAGGCGCGGGCCAGCGCGTCCGGCAGATCCTCTTCCTGCCTAACCTTGTGAACACCCACGCTGGAGCCACGGTCCGCCGGTTTCACAAAGCAGGGAAAGCCCACTTCCCGCACGATCCGGCTCTCCGTCACCGCACGATCCTTCTCCCAGGCCAGGCGGGTGACCGTAGCCCAGGGTAGAACTGGAAGTCCGGCGCGAGCAAAGAGCGCCTTCATCAGCGACTTGTCCATGCCTACGGCCGAGGCGGCCACCCCGGCCCCGACATAAGGAATTCCCATCATCTCGAGCAATCCCTGCAACGTTCCATCCTCGCCAAAACTGCCGTGGACGATGGGAAAAGCCATGTCGACGGGCAGATCGGTCTGGGTCGCCGGCACCCAAAAGCCAGGATGTTGCAGGTCGAAGCGGGCATACACAGCCCAGCTAGCGTTCTTGTCGTCGTCACTGGCGTGGACCGCGCCGTCGATCCCACCCTCGGCGCGGCCATTCTCGTGAGCAGCACAAGTATGATGAGGGGGGGCTTCGCCCAGAGGCGGCAGCTGAGGCGCGGCCGACGCCAGCGCCCGGGCCAGGGCCGGACCGGTCCAAAAGCCTCCCTCCCGGTCCTGGGCAATGGGGATCACCCGGTAGCGCTCGGGGGCGAGCGCCTTGTAGATGGCTGCTGCTGACTGCAGGGACACCTCGTGTTCACTGGAACGACCGCCGTAAATGAGCGCCAGGCGGATTCTGCCGTCACCCTTGTTCGTGCCGTTACCGGCCTTGCCGGTCATCTCCTGCATGCCACATCCTCCTGCTCCTGCTTGGCCAAGGCTTGCCGCAACGCTTGCCGCATCACCGCGATCGGTGGCTCCCGCCCACTCCACAGGCGCAGACTAAGCGCCCCCTGGTGAATCAGCATCCCCTCGCCGTTCGCCACCTTGACTCCCGGGATTCGGCGGGCTGCCGCCACCAGGGCAGTGGCAGCAGGCCGATACACGATATCATATACCGTCAGCCCGGGATGGAGCCAGGCGGCAGGCAAGGGCGGACATGGTTGTGTATGAGGGATCATGCCATAGGCCGTAGCCTGCACCAAGAGGTCCGCCTCGGCCAAAGCCTGCTGCAGCGCCGCCCAGGCGCTCGCACCGGCGCTGTCAGGCGGGCTTTGCTCCGGCCACGGCAGGGCTTCCAGGTGAACGGGGCCGGAGCTGGAGCTCGAGTTGGGGCGTTCACTTCCCACACCGGCGGCGAGATGGCCTGAAGGCGTGGGGGCCGGCAGGCGATCGCCACACCCCGAAGACTGCTGGAGGTTGGGCGGCAGAGGCTGGCGCAGCCATTCAACCAGCGCTCGCGCGCGGGGGAGGGTCCGGTTCACGATGGTGAGGCTCTGGACGCCGGCCAAAACCAGCTGACCGGCAATGGCGCGGGCCGCTCCCCCTGCTCCCAGGAGTACGGCTCGGCCGCCCGCCGGCTCGTACCCTGTCTCTTCCCGCAGAGCGGCCAGGAAGCCCGGCCCATCGGTGTTGAACCCGCGCAGCCGCCCCCGCCCTGAGGCTCTATCCCACATCAGGGTGTTGACCGCGCCGATCCAGGCGGCAAACGGGTCGATCTCGTCCACCAGGCCTGCGACCGCCTCTTTGTGGGGGATCGTCACATTGCAGCCGATCACCCCCAGGCTCCCCAGGCCGACCACCGCCTGAGCCAGGCAATCTGGCTGTACCTGAAACGGAACATAAACCCAGCCCAGCCCCATCGCCTGCAGCGCCGCGTTTTGGAAGACAGGGGAAAGCGAATGGGCTACCGGGTCTCCGATCACTGCCAGCACGCGCGTAGCACCAGTGATCATCGCGGGTCAAATCCCTCCAAAAGCCAGGCTTCGACAAACGCTGGTGTGCCGCTCCCATGGCGGGGCTCACATTTCCTACCGATTAAAAGCACCGGCGGGGACGGGGATGGCGGGAAAGCACAGCTGCCAGAGGTCGGCAACATTCTCCACGAACGAGAGAGTCCAGGAGGAGTCCCACAGCTCGGCCGGCACATCTTCCCGTTGAGCGGCGGGCACGATCACCTGTCGGATACCGGCTCGTTTGGCCCCCAACAGCTTGGGCACGAGGCTACCGACAGGACGAATCCGCCCCAGGAGCGAGATCTCGCCGGTCACCGCCATGTCCTGGCGCAAGGGTAAATTCCAGAGAGCGCTGACAAGAACCAAAAACAGAGGAGCACCGATGGACGGGCCGTCCACGCGGCCGCCCCCCAGGATGTTCACATGGATGTCCCAGTCGTCCGCGTGAATCCCGGTGAGCCGGCGGATCAAGGTCAGGCTGGTGAACACGGCGTCTCGTGCCATCTGGCCCGCTGCCTCGTTGAAGCGCATCTGTCCCTGGCCGGCAGAGCGGGCTGGCAAGGCGGCCGCCTCGATTTCGACCACCGTCCCTGTCCAGCCGGAGACGGCCAGGCCGAGGATGCGACCGGCTTGCTGTTCTGCCAGTACCTCCCCGCCGCTGGGGACAGACAGACGGCCGAGCTGGATCGCCTCTGTCACCACTTCCGGGGTAAGGCACAACGGCCCGCGCGGGCGTCGTTCGGGGGCAACCGCACGCGGCAAAGGCTTCCCGTCCGCCAGGTGCTGAGCGTCAGAGGGCGACTGGGCGCTGTCCAGATATGCCAGGCTATAGGCGTCCAATATCATCTGAGTCGCCTTACGCCCGTCGGCAGTGCGCCGGCTGATCAGTTCAGGCACGGCGGGGTCGTACGCCACCTGCAGTTTCGTGGTGCACTGGCGAACGATCGCCTGGATTTGCTCCGGCAGAAGCGCCTGAAAAAACACCTCGGCGCAGCGAGAACGGAGCGCAGGCGGCAGCTCTGCCGGAGCTCGGCTCGTGGCACCGATCAGGACGAAATCAGCGGGAGCACCTTCCTCGAACAGTCTACGAACGGAAGGTGGATAGGCAGGGTTATCCGCATCGTAGTACGCCGAGTGGAAGTGAACCCTCTTTTCCTCCAGGACCTTCAACAGCCTGGCCACGAGCTCGGGAGGAAGGTCACCAATCTCGTCGATGAAGAGAACCCCACCATGGGCCTGCGTCACCAGACCCAGGTGAGGATCGGGAAGGCCAGCCGCGCCCAAATCCGGCCGTATCCCCTGGTAGATTGGGTCGTGAACCGAACCGAGCAGGGGATCCGCCAAGTCCCTGTAGTCCCAGCGCAGGCTGCTGCCGTCAACCTCCACGAAAGGCGCATCCGGGCGGAAAGGGCTGCCCGGCAACCGCTTGGCCTGTTCGAACACGAGCCGGGCGACAGTGGTCTTGCCTACGCCCGGAGGCCCGTACAACAGCACATGCTGAGGAAACGGGCTGGCCAGCTTGGCCAGCAACGCCCGCTTCGCACTCGTTTGCCCGATGACCTCGTCGAGGCATTTCGGTTCCACCATCTCGGTGGCGCGCGGGGACAGGCGGACCTGGTACCGGTCGCGCAGCTGCTGTTCCTGGTGCCACAACGGGGATACATACCGTTCGCGCTCCGCCTGGTCGTCGGCGAGCGTATGACGTCTGGACTGCTCCTCTACCTGCTGCCGGAGACGGGGCAGCACCTGTGGCAATTCCCACCAACTGGGAGCCGTCTCCAACGAGGAGTCCCCGTGAACCAACCGCTGCACGGCAAGAACCCGGTCCTCCAGACGGGGAGATTGGATCAGTTCAGCCGCCCGCAAATGTTTGAGGCGAAGAGCAAACGTCTCGTCGCCGTACAGCCGGCGGAGGCAACCGATCAGGTCATCTACCTCGCGCTCAAAGGCTCGAGCCTGGCCGGCGGTCTGAGGACGAAGGAAGGAGGACAGAAGGCCCATGGCCCTCCTCGCCGCACGGCGGAGGGGAGACAGCGGCGAAGATGAACTGGGCGTCGTGGCCGCCGGAGACGCCCCGGCAGCCTCGGCTGGGCGTGACACACCGGCGGGAGCCACCTCTTACTGAGCCTCCACCTTCACATGCAGATCCACCGTACGCCCGGGCAGCAGGCGTACCGGGACCGTGTACTCTCCCACGGACTTGATCGGTTCCTCCAATTCCACCTTCCGTTTGTCCACCACAATGCCCTGTTTGGCCAAAGCATCCACAATGTCTCCACCCGTGACCGAACCAAAGAGCTTGCCGCCTTCGCCGGCTTTGGCCGTGAGCGTCACCGCTACACCTGCCAGCTTCTCTGCCAACGCCTCGGCCTCTCTCTCCTGGCGGCGAAGGCGGCGGGACTGGACCATCCGCAAGTCCTCCATCTGCTTCCGATTGCCGACGGTGGCCAGTACCGCCATGCCGCGCGGCAACAGGAAATTGCGGCCATACCCGTCCGCAACCTTCACCAACTGTCCCTTCTCGCCCAGTCCCTTGACATCTTGAGTTAAAATGACCTCCATTGCTATCACCGGACCTCCTCGTGATGTTCCAGTTTGCGCCAGTCAAACCAGCTGTCGAGAGCGCCCGCCAGAACCAGCGCCATCCACATCAGCGGCCATAGAAAAGCCAGGACAACCACCAGCCATCGCCACACCGGCGTGACTCCTGTGCGTTCGAGCCAGAACCAGACCAGAGCTACCCCTTGCACACCAAAGACCAAACTGAAGATAGCTTCCAGGTTGAGGCCTATGGCCTGTAAGACCGTCCGGCCCGAGGCTCCCAGCTGTCCGGAGAGTGGCTCGGCTAGATACATCGCGGCCAATCCCGCGATCAAGCCCCACAGAAACGGCCAGGGCAGATGCCAGCGGGAAAACGACGGCCCTGCGGGGATCTCGTCCCCCAAGCGATGCAAGAGGAGGCGAAGCAACCCGTAGTTGACCAGGGCAATTCCCCCCGAGCTGATCAGGAGAGCAGCCGGCCATAACAGTCGCAGCGGCGCCAGCAACGCCTCCGCCTGAGCGATCGCTTGTTCCTGTTGCACGCCGGTCAGCGTTTGATGGTACAGCTCGACGATGCCCCGGTGCAGTGCAGCCAGGAGCTGGTCATACCACGAGGTCAAGGATTGACCAGCTACCCCCGCCCAGGCAGCGAGGAGCGCCACCAGCCCCAGCGCCAGCACGACACTGCCTACCATCACTACCGGCACGGCTTGCCAGGGGTAGCGGCTGATACCGCCGATCACCAGACCGGCGCTGGCCAAAACCAGCACGCCCCCCGCATCGGCCCCCACCAGGAAGACAGACAAAAGGGTGACACCGATGGCTGCCAACGCCCCCCAGACCCAACCCCGGCGGCGAGTCACCACCGCCAGGGGAGTGGGGAGCAGGTAGAGCAAGGGGCGCAGAAAAGTCACCCCCAGGAGAACCAGGGTCAACGTAGCCGCAACGAACAGGCCACTCTCCGCAATGTCCCGGGACGAGACCGGCCTCGACAAGACACTCACCTCTTGGCGCCTCGGCGGTGCTGCCGTACAGCGGTGAAATCCCCAAACCAGCGCTCGAGGGAATGGCCCTGCTGCTGGTGGGCGGCCAACTTGGCATCCACCGCCTCATCCAGCGTCTGCAGGTCTATCCCCAGGCGGCGGGCCAGAATCGACAAAAGCACCTGGCAGTTGGCCAGGCCGTCCAGCATCTCATCCCTGTTGCCGCTGGCTGCTCCCCGATAGGCTTTGCCCAACTCCACCAGCAATTCCGCCTTCAGCCACTCTACCGCCTTTACCTGGCGAGCGATTTCAGCTTCGGGCGAGGCTGCTTGCACAGTGCCACCTCCTTAGCGCCCGAGCGCCTGGGTTCCTGCCTGGCTCGGTCTCCGGCAAGCAGGCTCGACGGGGTGCGTTCCCACGACCACCAGGCCGTCATATCCTGGCGTCCAACTTCGCCACTCACGGGCCCATCCCTGCGCCTCCCGCCCCGGACGAGCCGCATTCCCCCTCATCACCGCAAAGGAAGAAAAGAGCGGCTCCCTTGAAGGAGACCGCCCGTATTGAATCAAGTGCCAGGTACTGCCCGTCAGGCTGCCTAGTCCACCACGTACGGCAATAGCGCCATCTCTCGGGCCCGCTTGATCGCCAGGGTCAAGCTCCGTTGATGGCGGGCGCAATTGCCGGTGATCCGCCGCGGCAAGATTTTGCCGCGCTCGCTCATGAACCGGCGAAGTCTGGCCAGATCCTTGTAATCGGCCATATCAATCCGATCCTGGCAGAACGCGCAGACCTTCCGGCGTCCCTTACGGCTTCTGCGCTCCTTTGATACGTGTACATCGCCCATGCTTCATCGTCCCCTATCTCGCTCAGATCAGAACGGAACGTCATCTACCGGTCCATCGAGCTTTCCTGGCTCATCCCCATCGGGATGAGCCTTTCCCCGCTCTTCGCCAGAAGCGGCGGTCTCCTGACCCGTCTCGCTGCCCCGGCGACCTTCGGTCTCGCCGGAAGTGCCATAGCTATAGCGAGGATAGCGAGGGACTCCCGTACCCTCCCGGCCAGGCAGCGGCCCTGTGTTGAAGCTCGGCGCTGAACCGTCTCCCTGCCTTGGCGAACCCTCGTCGAAGTTGGACAGCGAGCCATAGGTGGGCAGAGAGCCGCTGGCACCAGCAGGCTCACCAAACTCGTTTTCGCCTTCACCCGCCGCAAATTGTGACTCGGGCCGCTGACCGCCCCGGTCCAGGAACCGTACGTCATTGGCCACCACTTCGGCTACCTTGCGGCGCACTCCGTCCTGGCCGTCGTACTCCCGGATCTGCAATCGCCCATCCACAGCCACCAGACGGCCTTTGCGCAAGTAGTTGGAACAGGTGTCCGCTAGGCGATCCCAGGTGACAATGTCGATGAAATCCGTCTGTCGCTCCTGTCCTTCCCCGGAACGGCCAGCACCCGGCCGGTCTACGGCCAAGCGAAAGTTCGTCACCGATCGTCCGGTCTGCGTATGGCGGATCTGAGGATCAGCCACCAGGCGCCCGATCAGGATCACCTTGTTGAACACGCCGCTCCCCCCAGCTCACTCCGCCGGTTGTGGCGCAGGCTCTGCAGTCTGCTCTGCCGTTACCGTCTGCCTCGCAGCCGCCTCTTGTGCGTCTTGTGCGGGTGCTACAGGCACCGCAGACGGTGCTTTGTCGGCGGTAGCACCATTGGCCGACGCCAGCTCTGCTGGTCTGGCTGCCTCCTCAAACCTCTGCTCCTTCTCCCCCGCAGCAGGCTGCTGCGTGTCACCAGCAGGAGCAGCGGGCGCCACCCGACTAGCAGCGGCCGCTGGCGCTGCACCCGCCGCACCAGCGGCTGGAGCAGTCGATGCCACCGGCTGCCGCCGGGAAGCAGCTGCAATCCGTGCCCGCCGAGTCACTTCGTTGGGCCGGACGATGATATGGCGCACGATGCCTTCGGTGATGCGCAGAACCCGGTTGAGCTCTGCTACGGCCGAAGGCTCGGCATCGAACTGGAAGACCGCATAGTACCCCTCGGTCATTCCATCGATCTCGTAAGCAAGCCGGCGACGCCCCCAGCGGTCGATCGCCTTGACCATCCCCCCGCCGTCGGTGATCATCTTTCCGACCCGGGATAGCAGCGTTTCAACCGCTTCGTCCCCTTCCAGGCGGGCACTGAGCAGGACCATCAACTCATATGGGCGCACCTGGCTTCACCTCCTCCCCCTGGACTAATGGCTTCAGCCTTCCAGCTGAAACGGGGTTACAAACCGGTGCGATTATACCATTCCCCATCTGGCCGGGCAAGGCCTTCCATGTAACTACTCCCAACTTTTCTTTCAGATGGTAGAGGTGCTTCCCTCGCTGCTCCCAACCCGACCAGCACGAAACCATTTGACCTCTTGGTCTACTTGGTCCGGGCTGACGTCGAACGCGCGGCCTGTTGCTGCTGGCGAGCCTGCTGGAACAAGAGAATATACCTTTTTTCCGCCTCCTTGATCCAGTACGCGGCGTGATCGACGAGAATCGGATCAGCTACCTCCTCGAAATGAGCCTGGGCGAGCTGCCACTCTTCCTGTGCTTTGCGCACCCGCTCCAGAAAGTCCGCATTCAAAGAACGAAAGTAGGGCGGGACGCCGGCGGTTACCGCAAGAACCCCGGATTCCCCTTCCCCTCGCCCGGCCCACCGCCGATACCACGATCGCCCCTGTTCATACCAACGGGCAAGCCGGCGCATGGCCCTGAGCGCATCCAGACAGATCCTCCGCCGCTCCGCGGGGTCTGCAACCCGGCGGATCCTCCACCTCCTGCCGGCCGCCCGCATCCCCCATCGCTTGAGCCACCGCCAGCAACCAGAGCCCAGGCTAGAGTCCAAGCCCAGGCTTAAGCTGGGCTTGGGCCCTAAGCCTAGGCTAGTCCGGGACTCCAGGCTCAAGCTCGAGTCAGGTCTGGAGTTTGAGCTGGAATCTGGGCCGGGTACATGCTCCACACTCACGTGGGTGACACCCCCTCCCTTGGAAGTGCTCACCCCGCAGTATGAACAGGACCCACCCTACCTATCCATCCGCCCCCATTTGGGGAAAGAGAAGCGACCGTCTTGCGCAGGAAAGGAACGAAGGCTGCAGAAGCTTTATTCCGGGGGTTTGTAACTATCGGCAAGAAAGTGTCAGCGCCGCGGCTGCAGCCATCGGTGAGAACACCGCAGCCGGGGTGGCTGAGTCGAACGCAGTTCACAGGCAGTTGATAGGTGAAGGAGGTTGGCATCCATGCAAGATCGAGAAACAGGAAAACGGTCGCTCAAAGGGCTCTCTCAGAGGGCAGCAGTGGCCGTCGCCGGGGTTTCGGCCATGACCGCCGGGTTGATGGTGGGGGGAATGGCCGCGACCGTTCCGGTCGCCGCCCGTACAACCCTCACACTGGCCACGTATGGAGATCCAGTAGCTGAAGGACTTGTCTTCAATGGGATCAAAGCCGCTTTCGAGAAGCAGTTTCCCCAGTATGAACTGAAGATCCAGATCACCCCGTACGGCGATTATCCCAACAAGATCATGACGCAGGTTGCAGCCGGCCAGCCCCCCGATGTGTTCCAAACGTGGGCCCAGTACAAGCCGACCTGGGTTCTCAATGGTATGCTCATGGACTTGACCAGCCGGATCGAGACGAGCTCGGTGGCCGCGCTACAGCAGTTCATTCCCCCAGCACAAGAGTCGGTCCGCTACAACGGGCGGATATGGGGCACACCGTTCGACTACAACGCCATGATCTGGTTTGCCAACGTCGACCTTTTGGATGAGGCCGGACTGCCCGTGCCGCCGATGAAGTGGACGGTGGCCGACCTGGAACGGGCCGCCACCAAAATCGCCCGGCCCTCGCAAGGAATCTGGGGTACCACGAACCCGGTGTTTTGGGGAGGCCTCAATAACCTGCAATGGACCTACAACTTCACCGGCCATTACTGGCTCACGAACGACGGTAAAGACGTGGCGGTGGACGACGCAGGCACAGCCGCCATGCTCCGGTTCTGGTACAACCTGGTCTGGAACGCCAAGGCAGCACCGCCACCCACGCTGACCCTGAGCGCAGACCGCAACGAATGGGCTGGCTACGTCGGCCTGTGGGAAGGCTGGCTCAGCTATTTCCAGCAGCTAAACACAGTGCTGCAGCAACGCCAAGCCGCGGGCCGCAGCATGTTCCACTGGACCGTGTTGCCGTTCCCAGCCGGGCCGCACGGCCAGTACGATTTCGCCCAGGGGCACATGTGGAGCATCCCGGCTGGCAACAAGCATCCTGACGATGCCTGGAAGCTTTGCGAGTGGCTGGCGAGCCGGCAGGCAGAGGAGATCTTCGTACAGGCCCGGCGAGTGCAGCCCATGCGGCCTGACGAGAAGCTCTGGGATCTCTGGCTGGGCTTCCTGCCTGACAAGCAGGCCCAGATGCTGAAGGCTTGGATTTTGCAGAACCTGTATGGAGCCGGCATCGTCAAGAACTTCGATTACTGGCCCTCGTACAACGACATGGCCGGTATCATGGGGAACCACCTCTACAACATCATCGCCAATCAGAAGTCGATCGAAAATGAGATGAAGGCAGCAGCAGACCAGATGCGTCAGATTCTGGCCCGGGACCTGGCACGGAAGAAGTAGTCGGCTCTGACGCCATGCCGGCGTGGGTGTTCCAGGGTTACCAGCACGGTCGACTAGACGCCCGGACCAGGTCACTTTCGAGTTGATGCGAACTGGCGACTCTTTTCGGAGCCGCCAGTTCACTATAATCAACAGTGGACTGGCCCATGCCGTCCTCGGCCAGGTGATGGCGGAGCGGGGTTCCGCACCAGCCGGGTCGACCAGGTGCACCAAAAGAACGGTGGCGATCTCGTGGCATACGACGGGCAAGGGGTTGACCAACAGCAGAAGACTCCGCAGCAGGATACTGACGGCAGTCCCGCCAGTCGCGGCAGACAACCCATTTACCCGACCATTCCCCAGCCGCAACGGGCGTTCCTGGTCGGGCTGGAGCTCACCCGACAAGCTGGGTCGAGCCACCCCGGGGGTCCGGGCGGGCGAACAGGGCTGGGCGTGCCTGCCCAGTGGCAGGTGGATGCGGAAGAAGGCTGGACGGTAGAAGAATCGCTGGCGGAGCTGGCGTTGCTGGCCGATACAGCGGGAGCGATCGTGGTAGGCCAAACGGTGCAGCGACGGCCGGCGCCCGATCCCGCTACCCTCATCGGCAGCGGCAAAGCGCAGGAGATCGAAGCGCGGCGCGCACAGCTCGGCTTCGACCTGGTGATCTTTGATGAAGAACTGACCGCTGTTCAGCAACGGAACCTGGAGAGCATCATCGGCTGTGCCATCATCGACCGCACGGCGCTCATTCTGGACATTTTCGCCCAGCGCGCCCGTTCCCGGGAGGCGAAGCTCCAGGTGGAGCTGGCGCAGCTGCAGTATCGCCTCACCCGGCTGGCCGGTAAAGGGGTGGACCTGTCCCGGCTGGGCGGCGGAATCGGTACCCGGGGCCCGGGCGAAACCAAGCTGGAAACCGACCGGCGGCGCATTCGAGAGCGTATTTCCCACCTGCGTCGGGAACTGGAAGAGGTCTCCTCTCGCCGCCAGCGGCTGCGGGAGGAACGTGCGGACCACGTTCACCTGCCGATCGTGGCGCTGACCGGGTACACCAATGCGGGGAAATCCTCGCTCCACCGGGCACTGACCGGTTCGGACGTGCTGGTGGAGAACCGCCTGTTTGCCACCCTGGATGCCACCGCCCGGCGCGTTCAACCCGGCCGATCCACCAGCGCTGGGATGGGCAGGAAGGCTCGCACAGGTACCGGTCAGGTAGAGAGTGCAGGTGCGAACGTTAGCGCCAGCCAGGACCGAGGCGGCGGGTTTATCCTGGTCGACACCGTCGGGTTCGTGCAAAAGCTGCCGCACCAGCTGGTGGCAGCGTTCCGTTCCACCCTGGAAGAGGTAGCCGCTGCCGACGTGATTCTCCACGTTGTCGACGCGGGGCAGCCAAAGCGGCAGGAGCAGATTGCCACGGTCAACCAGGTCTTGCGTGAACTGGGAGCGGACGAACGCAAACAGATCGTCGTGTTTAATAAGATCGACACGGTGACGGATTCCAGCGAGCAGGCGGCCCTCGCCCACCTGCAACGCCTTTATCCACGCAGCGTGACCGTAAGTGCGCGCACGGGCCAGGGACTTGAACAACTCCTGGCCGCCGTCGATCAGGCGCTGACCAGCCGGCGACAGATCGTCGAAGTCGTCGTGCCCTATGACCAATCCAGCTGGGTGGCCTGGCTGCATGAATATGGGCAGGTGCTGGCCGAGCGACATCAGGACAACGGGACGTTCATCCGCGCCGAGCTCGACAAGGCTCTGGCCAAGCATCTCCAGGCCCATCTTCCCGCCGGTCTGCAGCTGGAGCTGGCAGCTACACCGAGCGTCTTCCCTCCAGAGCGCGGGAGAGGGTGACCTCGTCCACGTAGTCCAGATCCCCGCCCACCGGCAAGCCGTAGGCGATCCGGGTGACACGGACACCTAGAGGTTTGAGTAACCGGGCCAGGTACATGGCGGTCGCTTCGCCTTCCACCGACGAATTGGTGGCCAGGATGACCTCCTGGATTTGAGGCGAGTTGGCTGTGCCGGGCTGGAGACGTCGCAACAGCTCTTTGATCTTGAGGGACTCGGGCCCCAAGCCTTCCATGGGCGATATCGCACCATGCAACACATGGTACCGCCCGCGAAACTCGCCGGTCCGCTCTAGCGCAAAAACGTCCCGGGGCTCTTCTACAACGCAGAGTACCTGGTCGTCCCGCCGCGGGTCGGTGCACAGCCGGCACGGGTCGACATCCGTGATGTTGAAACAGCGGCTGCAGTACACCAGCTTGCTGCGGGCGTCGACCAGGGCGCCAGCCAGGGCATTGACCTCAGCCGGCGGTCGTCCCACAAGGTATAGCGCCAGGCGCTGCGCAGTTTTCGGACCGATACCGGGAAGTTTCCCCAGTTCCTGAATGAGCCGAGTCAGAGGCGGCGGATACAGCGGCATCGCTAAAAGCCCGCCAATCCAGCACCGCCAGGTGCGCCTGCCCCGGGTACGCCAGGCAGGCCGAGTTTTTGGGCCACCCGTCCCAGCTCGCCTTCCGCCATCTCCTTGGCTTTATGCAGAGCCTCATTGACCGCCGTCAGAACCAGGTCCTGCAGCATCTCCACGTCGTCCGGATCGACCGCCGACGGATCGATCTGCAAAGCGACCAGCTCCTGGTGGCCATTGGCGACTGCTTTGACCGCCTGGCCACCGGCCGTCGCCTCCACGGTCTTGCTGCCCAACTCCTCCTGCACCCGGGCCATCTCTGCCTGCACTTTCTGGGCCTGTTGGAACAGCTTCTGCATGTTCATGCTCACTTGTCCGCCTTTCTGCCTTTCTGCGTTGGTTCTACCCCACAATCGTCCGACCGATCATCCATCGGGCCACCACGCCGCATTCCTACGCCCCCTGGGAGTCTTCAAGAGGCGATTCTCCTGATGAACTGCCTGCTGCTTCGTCCGTTAGCTCCACCTTCACCACCGTACCGTGAAATAGACGCAATGCCTGTTGCACCAGAGGGTGTGCAATCAGCTGCTGCTGTTCCGGCGTGAACGGCCTGCCCTCCTCATCGACCAGTGGCGAAGGGGTTGCTGTGAGAGTCGTCCTCGCTTCATCACCGGCGTCCGCCGCGCCGGAGGTGGGACCTGGCTGGCCCTGGGCTGCGACGAGGGAGGCCGGCAGAGTCCCCAGATGGCAAACGGCCCGGATGGGATAGTGGAATTGGCGGGTGAGGACTCGCTCGAGGACGCTCCGTTCAGCAGGACGCTCCAGGCTCATCTTGTGGAAGCGGCAAACCTCGGGAAAGACCAGGTGTAGCTCGTAGCGGTGGGCCGCCAAGGCCGGTGTCTCGCCACCTGAGGTCACGGTCAGGGCGTCGGGCGATGCCTCTCGTAGCAGGGCGTACAGCTCCGGGCTGCGCTGGCGGGCCAGTTGGAGAACGGAGGGCCACTCCGCCTGAACTTGCTCTATGGCCAGCATCGCCCCGGGCCTGGCCTGTGTCGCCACAGGCTGGTGCTGCGGCGGCGGAGGCGGAGGCGGCTCGACGACCGTCGAACCCGGCTGTGTCAACGGCCGGGACTGGGTCGCCTGGTCTCGCACTGTCACCGCTTGGGACTCCAGCTGTGAACCCGGCCCGAGTCCCGTGGCCAGCTGGGGTGATTGGAGCTGGCCCGGCGTCCCTGGTCGCGACTGCCGCGGCTGGAGTTCTGTCACTGGCCCTGGTTGCGCTGCCGGAATGGGCCGCCCCATCGGCTCAGACTGCGCCGGCGGCCCCGCTTGTGCCACCGCTGACGGTTGTTGTCCGGCCAGGGCGAGCCGCTGTTCAAGAGAGCGAAGTTGGGCTGCCAGCTCGGCTTCTCGACGTTCTAACTCGGCCAGGCGGGCGGCGAGGGCCTGGTCCCCCTGACCAGCGCCAGAGCTTGAGTCAGGGCGCAAGCCGGCGGCAGTACTGGTCGGGGTTGCAGGGGTCACGGACGCCAATGTTGCAACAGACGTGGATGCCCGGGCCACGGAGGGCGCAGATGCCAGGGCTGCGGAAGAGGTTGCAGTTCCTGGCTGGCTGCCCAACGCTAACCGGACGACCGCCAGGTCCAGCGTGAACCGGGGCGGCGCGCCCCCCCGCAGCTGCACCTCGACGTCGTTCAGCGTGTCCAGCCAGTCCAGCACCTGCTCGGTGTGAACTGCATCCGGCAATGGGCAGACGCTACGCCCAGCGAGGTCGTCGAGGTCGTGGGCCTGGTCTTCGTCCGCGGCTTCGGCCGCCGCAGCAGCAGCGCCGGAGCCGGTGGCAGATGTGCGAACCGCACCACCGGTAGTCGCGGCGTTGATGGGAGCGGCAACGCGGCCGCCAGCAATGGCGTGGCCGTCAGAGTAGGCGTGGGCAGCGGCGCCCGCCGTGAAACGAGAGACCAGCCCTGCCTGGAGTTCACGAGCCAGGCGACGGACGAATTGGCGGATGTCGGCGCCCGAAGAGAAGACCTCTTCGACAATTTGCGTGAGCGTTGGCAGATCGCCCTGATATAGTCCAGTCAAAAACGCAGCGAGCACCTGGTCCGGAACGAGCCCCAGGACCACTTCCACCGTCTTTTGGTCCAGCACCGGCGTCGCACCGGAGGCACGGCCTACCGTGTCCGGCTTTGGTGGCTCAGACATCGGTGTGTCGGACTTTGATGGCTCAGGCACTGGTTCGGCAACATAGGCCAGGCACTGGTCGAGCAGCCCTAAGGCGTCCCGCAGCCCACCCTCGGCATGGCGGGCGATCAGCTGCAGCGCCTCGGGTGAAGCCTGCACTCCTTCCGACGCGCAAACCTTTTGCAAGTGCTGCACCACCAGGCGGTTGCCAAAGCGGTGGAAATCAAAGCGCTGGCAGCGCGAGACGATGGTGGGGGGAATTTTGTGTGCTTCCGTAGTGGCCAAAACGAAGACCACATGCTCAGGGGGCTCTTCCAACGTCTTGAGCAGGGCGTTGAACGCCTCGGTGGTGAGCATGTGCGCCTCGTCGATGATATAGATCTTGAACTTGCCTTCCTGCGGAGCGAACTTGCTGCGCTCCCGCAGTTCACGGATCTCGTCGATCCCGCGGTTGGAGGCGCCGTCGATTTCCAGGCAATCCAGGGAGTTGCCGGCGGCGATTCGGCGGCAGGATGCACACTGGAGGCAGGGGTCGGGGGTCATCCCCTTCTGGCAATTGAGGCCTTTGGCGAGCAGCCGGGCCACAGTCGTCTTGCCCGTGCCGCGCGGGCCGGCAAACAGGTAGGCATGAGCCACCCGCCCCGTTCGCAACGCGTTTTGCAGCGTGCGAACGACATGCGGTTGGCCGATCACCTCGTCAAAGGATTGTGGACGCCACTTGCGATAGAGCGACAGGTACGGCACTAGCGATTCCCCCTGGAAGTTAACCTTTCGCCCTCAGCCGCCAATTACCTGCCGCCTCACCCTCAGCCGATGCCTGGCTGCTGCCCACAACTCCGGGACGTGATGTTCTTAGTTCATCCCCATCCACCCTCAGTCGATGCCTGGCTGCTGCCCACCGTCGACCGGTGATCAGCTACAGTCCTATAGTCCTATCCTCGGGTACCGATGGATACCGATGGACCGCAGCCTCCATCGTCCGGGGTCGGCCAGTGATTGGCTGTAGCCCGACCGCCTACCGCCGTTTGCTGGAGATCTCCCCGTCCGGCCCGACGAAGATGCTCGCTGTAGCCCGACCGCCTACCGCCGTTTGCTGGAGATCTCCCCGTCCGGCCCGACGAAGATGCTCGCTGGAGCCCGACCGTCCACCGTCGTTGTTTGCTGTAGCCCTTCCCGTCCGTCCCCATGAAAATGCTCGCTGTAAGTCGACCGTCCCCCGTCGTTGGCTTGCCAGCTCATCCCAGCTGGCAACTGGCTGTAGTCTGATTCTTGGCCGTCGCCTCGCTGTTACCTGATTCTTGCTTGTCGACTCATTGCTACCTGATTCTTGCTTGTCGACTCATTGCTACCTGATTCTCGGCGGTCGACGGCCGACTCGCTACTGCCTGATCTTGGCCGTCGACGGTCGACTCGCTGCTGCCACGATCAAAAAAGGCCGGTGAACTCACCGGCCTTCATCAAACTTTGCCGTGCACCCATCGTTGTGACGAATCCTCCAGGCGTAACCCCGGCAGGTGGCTCAGACCAGGTTGGCCCACGGCACACAGGGGAGTTTGTTTACCGCTGCTTCCTTCCGGACCTGACGGGGTTCACAAAACCCTGTTGCGCGGGTCCCAGTCGTCGTCGCTCCACGCCGGAGGCAGACCCCACAGGACCGCCCCGCGGATGGGAGTTCAACCCCGCTGTAGCGGATTGCGGGTGCAGGGTGCCGCTACCTCCCCGTCTAGCACGGCAAAGAGTGTAAAAGCAAATAAAGCCCGACTAGACGCAAACCGCTGCCGTCATCATCTTACTGTTAGCGCCCTGGGATTGGCCGCTGCGCTGGGGGACTGGTACACCCCGCCCGCTGCCCTATCCCGCAGTATGCAACGGTGCCCAATTATTATAAGGGTGCAGCACATCTTCTGTCAACTGAACACGCCCCTCAACCTATTCTACTCTACCGTGGACCCTTGGCCGACAAGCCGACATTGATCTGCATATCGCAACCTCAACCTATTCTACTCTACCGTGGACCCCGCGCTAGCTTTAGCCCACTCCTGGGCTCTACCGAAGCCTGTCCCTGCCCGAGATCATGCCAGCACCCGACGTCTGGGTGTCCGCCCTGGGCTCTACCTAAGCCTGACCCGCGCCCTAGCCTACGCTTGCGCTCCGCTCTAGCCAAACCGTGCGCTCCACTCCGCTCTCCCTTAACGCTTCGTTCTTTCACTTTCAGAACGTACTGGCTCTGGTAGGCGAAGAGGGACGTCACAGTTGTGCCAGGTTGCGTGCAGAAAGTGGAGCGGGAGTGCGCCAGGTTGCGAAGCGAGCGTGGGGCACCGGTGCCCCACGTCGGGGCGAGGGCGTCAACCCATCGCAAACCCCCGGGGGGGAAAGCGGGGTGGAGCCAAGAGTGGGGCGCCGGCGCCCCAGGTTGCAGGGGGATGGTGGAGCAGGAGTGCGCCAGGTTGCGAAGCAAGAGTGGGGCGCCGGCGCCCCCGGTCGGGTGCAACTTGGCCAAGGTGGAGTGGTGAGGAGGAGCTCGTGCCCTTTTGCCTCCCGGGGTGATAAACGATAACCTAAGTCGCACGGGATTCATCATTAAGAGGGCGTCTAATGCCTCCGAAAACTTCGCAGGACAAGCGCAACGGTGAACCACGCGCCCAGCCCAAGCAACTCATGGTCCGGGCTTCGAAGCGCTGCAGACGTGTGCGGGTGATTCCCGACGCTCCGCTCGTGGCTCAGCGTGCGACTCGCCATGGGCATGTCACGATACCTAACGCGACCGCCTGAAGATCAGCGAAG
>JADBKQ010000017.1 GCA_014896305.1 Limnochordaceae bacterium | reverse complement strand
TTAGCCGGCGTGTGCTGGTGGCGCGGCAATGGCTCCAGGGCGCTGGTACCGGACGCGCCCTACCAGCTCGGTCACCTACGAGCGGGGCAGCGTGCTGATTACGACGAACCTGCCCTTCTCCCGTTGGACGGAGCGTTCGGGGATAGCAGCCCTCGTGGACCGGCTGGCGCATCGCAAACGGCGAGCCCCCCGCCCAGCCCAAGCGACGACTGGTCCGGGTTTCGAAGCGCTGTAAACGGGTGATACCCGACGTTCCGCTTGTGGCGCAGCGTGTGACTCGGCATGGGCAGGTCACGATACCCAAGATCTACCGCGACCGCCTGAACATTAGCGAAGGAGATGCCGTTGAGTTCGTCGCAGTCGAAGGCGGTCTTGTGCTACGCCCCAAAAAGGTCATCACGATCCCACCGGACAAGGCTTGGTACTGGACTCCAGCGTAGGCAACGGTTTTTGGTTCGTGGATGACGTCTGCTTAAGCTAGGGCGGCCGCGGCTGGGGATTGGGCCAAACCAGATAAGCGACGCGGCGGTCATCACTCGGCGGGGACACATCGTGGATGCTGTTACCACGCATGGAGTAGGTGGATCCTTCCTTCATCCTCGGGTTCGGTTCCTCGATCTTGCAGCGCTCCGCCACGGACGGACAGCCAGCTCGGCCCCTATGATATCTGCAGCAAGAGGCTGGCCGGGGATCTGAAACAGAACCCTTGTGTACATGTCACCGATACCACTGCGCCTGCGCCTCGAACAGCCTCGCATACTCACCTTTCCGCGCGATCAGTTCGTCATGGCCACCCACCTCCACGACCGTTCCACCTCGCAACACGATCACCCGGTCGGCCAACCGGGCCGCTCCCAGCCGGTGCGAGATCATGATCGCCGTGCGGTGGCCCACCAAGTCGATGAACCGCTCAAACAGCGCCAGCTCCGCGAGGGGATCCATGGCCGCGGTCGGTTCGTCCAGAACAACCAGATCGGCGTCGCGTACGAAGGCCCGGGCGAGCGCAACCTTCTGCCACTGCCCTCCAGACAAGTCCGTGTTCCCGAACTGACGGCCCAGATACGTATCATATCGGTCGGGCCAGCTCTCGATCATCTCCCGGATGCCGGCCTGCTCGGCCGCACGTGCCAACGCGGCATCATCGTTGATCCGCCGGAGGTCGCCGAAGCCGATGTTCTCCCGCGCTGTCAGTGCATAGGAGGCGTAGTCCTGAAAGACGGCCGCTACCCGCCGCTGCACCGTCGCCGCATGCTTGCCCACGAGAGGCTCACCGTTCACGCGTACCACGCCCGTCTCGGGTTGATAGAGGCCGATCAGCAGCTTGACCAGCGTCGTCTTGCCGGCACCGTTCTCGCCTACGATCGCCACCCGTTCACCGGCACGAATCTGCAACGTGACGTCGTGAACGACGGCCTCTGCGTTTCCCGGGTAGCGGAACGATATAGCTTCGGCGTCGACCTGCAAACCGAAGCTCGCCGGTTTCGTCGTCGACATGTCCACCGAGGCAGCCTCTGCCGGCGGCATGTGCGCCGCGGGGGTCTCCGACGTTGACACCATACCCGGCCGGCCGATGCTCGACTGTGCCGGTGCTGGCGACTCGGTCACCCTCATGTACTCGAACAGGTCGCCCAGGAACAGCGCTTCTTCGGCCAGTGAGCGCACGCCGACAATGGCGCTGCCCACCATGCCCTGAAACCAAAGAGCGCCCGTGGTTACGGCCACATAGTCGCCGATGGAAAGCTGCCCGCGAAAGATCAGCACGGCGATGAGCACAAGTCCCCCTGCATAGGTAGCCGCCGCGATCGCGCTCCCCGCGGTGGTGTACAGGCTCCGCTTACCCTCGGTCGCCAGGACATCCCGGCGACGTTCCGCCCGCAGATCGTGCCAACGCCCCAGCAGGTAATCGCTCAGGCCGAACAGCCGTAGTTCACTCGCAGCATCTTTGGCCGTCAGTAGCCACTGGAGGTAGCCTCGAACCCGGTCCCGCGTGGTGTGCGAACGCTGCAGCTCATAGAGGGCACTGCTAATGCGGGCTTGAAACCAGACGGTCGGGAGACTCCCGGCTACCAATAGAGGCAGAAGCAGCGGGTGAACCACATAGAGGGAGACGGCCACCGACGCCAGCATGACAAAGCCACGTAGAAAGTCCGCAATGTTGGTGTACAAGCCGACCAGCCGCTGTCCCATCCCGGCGTTGGCCCGTTGGAGCTGGTCGAAGAAGACGGGTTCGTCGAACCGTACCAGGGGTACGGCCGCCGCCCGCCGCAGGACAGTTGCCTGGATCCGGTAGGACCCGTGGTCCCCCAGGTAGGCCTGAAGGGTAGGTTGAACCACCCAATACACTTCCTCGATCGCCGCCGCCAACACGTATAACATCAACCAATAGATGGGCCGGTGGCCTTCGCCTACCCCTGCCGCACTGGTCAAGGAGTCGACCAGTCCTCGCATCGCGATCACGTACAGACCGGTACGCGCGTTGCCCACCAGCATCAGCAGCAGCAAAGCGGAGCTGGCCAGCGGTTGAGCCAGCCAGAACTCCTTGAGCAACCGAGAAATGTCCCGCCACAGGGCCAACTGCGAACGCCTAGCCGGCGCTCGCTGCTGCTGAAGCTGCGGTTGAGACTGGGGCGAGCTCGCCGCCGCCGAGGCCGCCACCCCGGCTGAACTCATACGTACCACCTCGCCTGTGCCTCGAACATCCGGGCATAGGGGCCACCGCGCTGAACCAGTCCCTCATGACTCCCATCCTCGACCAGGCGGCCATTCTCGAGAACCAGGATTCGATCGGCCAATCTGGCCATGCCCAGCCGGTGGGAGATGAGCAGCGTCGTCTGCCCCCGGGCCAGCTCCGCAAACCGTTCGAATATCGCCACTTCCGCCATGGGGTCGAGTGCGGCCGTCGGTTCGTCGAGGATGAGCACCTGGCTGTCCCGCAAGAACGCCCGTGCCAGTGCCACTCGTTGCCATTCACCGCCGGATAGCTCTACCCCGCCTACGTCCGGCCCGAGGAGCGTGTTCAGCCCTTGCGGCAGGCGCTCGATGACTCCGTCCAACCCGGCCCGGGCGGCAGCCGACAGGATGCGTTGATCCTCTTGCGCCAAGTCGATCTGGCTGGCCGCTATGTTCTCGCGTAAGGTAAGGCAATAGCGCAAAAAGCCCTGGAAAACCGCGGACATCGCTTTGAACCGGGACGGTAAGTCGATCTCCTCTGCTGGGCAGCCATCAAAGAGGATCCGTCCTCGGTTGGGGTGATACAGGCCCAGAAGGAGCTTGACCAAGGTCGTCTTGCCCGCCCCATTCTCGCCGACCAGTGCAACGGTCTCCCCGGCCCGGATGGAGAAGCTCACGCCCGCCAGCACGGGCCGATGGGCGTCCGGGTAGGTAAACCAGACGTCTTCAAAGCGGATCTCCCGGCTCAGCGGGGTTGGGAAAGCGCGCCGCGGCAGAGGCTTTAGGCCAGGGGAGCCACCCCGTAGAAAGGTGTCTTGAGGACTTTGGCTGAGGAAACTCCGCAACTCGCCGGCAAATCCCGACTGGGTCGCCAGGTCCTTCACCAGCAAGATCAGCCGCGGCATGTCATGGAGCATCCCCGTAATCGACTGGAAGAGGATCGCATAGGCGCCGGCTGTCGTTTGGGTCAGGCCTGCCTGCACAACCCATACCAAGCCGGCCATACTCGCGGCTGTGCTGAAAAGAGAGAGCAGATGGGATCGCGCCCGTAGCCGCCCGGATAGATGACGGGTCTCATTGCTGGCCTTCCAGAAAAGCTCGGACCACCTCTGGATCACGTACTGGGGCAGTTGGTAGATGCGCACTTCTTTGGCAAAGTGCCGATCCGTAAGGATACCCGCGTAATATGCCGCCAGGCGCCGCTCCCGGGTTTGCTGGTGGAGCAGACTCCAGCCCTTCTGCCCACTAACGGCTGCCTCGATGAGGCTCGGCACCATCCCCGCCGCGATGAAGGCAAGCATGATAGGGGACAGCGCCGCCATGGCCCAGACATACCCGACCAGAGGTGGTACGGACTGCAGAAGCGCGATTCCGCCACCGACCAGGCCAGGCGCACGCCCTTCGGTCTCCGACAGCACTCGGGCGACTTGGTCGTAGTATTCCTGGTGCTCGAACCGCACCGTGTCCAACTTTGCCGCGGCTCTCATCACTTGTTCCTGGACGCTCGGCCCGACTTTCTCACCGGCCAGCACCTGTACCCACTGCTGCAACCCCGAAAGGATCTGTTGCAGAATCAGAAGGCCTACCAGCAGCGACAGCCACAACAACCAGCCGCCGGCGTGATCCGCCCGCCCCGCCACATGAGCGGCCAACGCGTCAACCAGCCTCTTCGTCAGCCACAGCTGAGCGGGGACGATGACTCCGCCCGCCAGTGCGCTCAGCGCCCAGAGCCCGCAAGGCAGTGGAGCTACCCGAATGGCTACCCCCATGAGCCAGAGAAGGCTCCCCAGACGACTCACATGCATAGGCCCCCGTGCAGTAGGTCCCAAGGGGGCGCCCACACTCGGGTGTCCGAGGCCCTTGAGGATTCCACCTGCCATCCTGCCGGCAAGACCTTTCGATGTAGTGCTATGCGTGGCCCATCACCCTCGGCTTGGCGTTCGCATCAAGCCACCGTCTGATGAACGGAGACTAGCCTCTCGCGGCGGGCACTTGAGCACGATTCAGCAACAACTCGTCAAGGTTACCAAGAATGAAGTTCCTATCTGACCGGTGGTCGACCAACCTGCTTAGAAACAGACTATTGTTACAATAGACACCATAGGCCCGATCTGTCAAGGTTGTCGACCAACCTGCTTAGAAACAAACCAATACCAGCGGACCCCGTGCCAAAATCGCAGCTAAGTCTAACCAAGTCGTCGCCCGGAAACGCTACGCCAGTGTCCCTTTCAATCTTAAACAGCAAGACACCTTCTGCTATGATCTTCGCCCATTCCAGGTAACCAATGTCCCCGGTGATCTGGTGACAGTCGAGAAGGAAGTTGCCGAGCCCTGCCAAGCCATTGAACAAACCCGGATACACCGTATACTTTCGCCTGACATCAGCCAAAACGAGAGCCAGTTTGTCCCACAATACTCTCTCTCCTGTAAGTACAGCGTACCGCAGAAGACACGTCCCTACCCCAGCACTGCCCCGGAACCAATAAGGGTACAGGATCGATGACGACCCAGCATCAGCGGGAAACGACAAGTACTGGGCGCCGCTGGCCGCACCCGGCCTTGCCCGCTAACGGCTGCCGACCGGGCCCGGTCCGCGAATGGGCCACGATATCTAGGGATGCCATTGTCCGAACTCGCTATGCCGGGGTCGCTGCCACTGCCACTACCACTAGCTGTTGCCAAACCTTAACCTGCAATCGGGCTGGGCCGTTGTCTGAACTCCAGCACCTGGCTAAAATCTATACAGAACCGCTGCCGGCGGCAGTACCCGATCAATTCTCTTAGTAATCCTACAACAATGTCAGGCATTTTGGCACTTCGCCACTTCGGCACTAAGGAGGCGGGCGTGTGGTCAATCAAGCTGGCGAAAACATAAACCTGGTGTTGCTTCTTCTGGCAGCGACCTTAACCCTGGGGGTTCTGTTCGGTGCTTCGGGCCGTGCTTTCGCACAAGGGGAGGCATCGCTTCCGGAACCGTTACTTCAGGAGAATTTCGATGAAATACCGGACGGGGGTCTCCCGGCCGGATGGAAGGTGGTAGAGGGCGAATGGAAGGTAGAGGGAGGGCGGCTGATAGGTAAGAGCCGGTCCTCTGGCATTCAGGGAAGAATTCTTTTCGGAGATCCGAACTGGACGGATTATGAGTTTTCAGCCGATGTCACCTTTATCGCTGCCAACGAGGAAACCCGCTGGACCGCGCTGATTTACCGGGCTCCTGCCACCGGAGCTTACCCATACTATATCTTTACCGTCCGCAACAACATGACGGCCTACAATGGTACCGAGGTAGCCCGCCGGGCGACGAACGGCGGCTGGGAGGTCATGGCTACACGGCCGGCGCCCAAGCGCATACCCAACGGAGAGACCTTCAATCTGCGGGTTCAGGTGATAGGCTCGAGCGTGCGCTATTTCTTCAACGGAGAGCAAATCCACGAGATGATCGGGATTGTCCAGAATCCCAAAGGCGTGGTCGGCCTGCACGTCAACGGAGCGACGGTCGCTTTCGACAACATCGTCGTCCGGCCGCTTAGCCCGGACCAGGCACCCAGTCTCGTGCAGCAAGCGGGGATAGTTCCCCCCGCCCGTACCACTAAGACCGCTGCTTGGGCTAACTCGGCTCCCTTCGTTGTCGCCCACCGGGGGGCGTCTAAAGAGGCGCCCGAGAACACGCTGGCCGCTTTCCTGCGCGGCATCGAACTGAACGCCGATCTGCTGGAGTGCGACGTCTATCTGAGCGCCGATGGCGTGCCGGTGATACTGCACGATAGTACGGTCAACCGTACCACCAACGGTTCCGGCAGCATTACCTCGCTTACCCTCGAGCAGATCAAGCAGTTTGACGCCGGTTCCTGGAAGGGTGCTCAGTTCGCCGGTGAGAGGATCCCAACCCTGGAAGAACTCTTAGAGTTGGCGAAGGAGAAGGCTCAGGTTCTGATCGAGATCAAACAGGCGGGGCAGGCGACCATGGCCGCCACCGTGGCGGCGATCCGGAAGACGGGAATGACCAACAACGTGGTGATCCAGTCGTTCAACCCGGAATCGGTGAAACAGGCATCTCAACTTGCCCCGGACATCCCCCGGGCGCTCTTGATGAACGATCCCGGGATTCGCGACGCAGCTGTCGCGGGGGCATTCATCGTCAAGCAGGTGCTGGAAAGCGGGGCTAACGCTGTCTCCATTCAGTACTCTACGGTCACTCCTGAGCTTGTCCGTTACCTCCACTCGCGGGGTATTGCCGTTTTCGTTTGGACGGTGGATGACCGGTACAACCTGCAGCGGATGATTACCGCGGGTGTTGACGCCATCATCACCAACGATCCCGCTACCGCCTGGCAGGTCATCGCCAGCCAGTGATAGGACATGAAGCCCCACCCGCTGACAACCAGCGTCACGCCTGCGGGTGGGGCTTATTCCTTGTTCTCCACCTACTTCCTGCTCCGCCCGCTTCCTGCGGCGGCCGTTGAGAACGAACTGTCCGCGCGGTGGGCCAGCGTGTCTGCAACCGTTCCGCTCCTGGTTGCTGGTCTCGTCTCGGCAGCCCGAGCTGGCCTACTACCAGCCGGCAGTTCACCAAGAGACAACGCATGCGAATGGGTTCGAAACAGCCTGGACCTGGTCAGAATCAGTGTTGCCGGCGTGATGCCGGTGGCGACCGAGGTCGCCGGCGTGTTCATGACGGGCGCTGCTTTTTGGGCCACCTGCCCGTCGCCCTGTAGATGTACCTCCTTGTACTGAAAGAAAACCAAGGCCAGCGTTCCGGACGTCCGGCACGCCATTGGCCTCTCGGACCGTTCTAAGCTTTGGCGGATTCGCTACTCGCACTCGAACTCATGGTTTGAGAATTTGAGGGTTCGGCTGTTCTCGGTCACCGTGCGCACGATGTTCTCGGGCACGCCCTCAGGCACGGTGGCTTCGATCTCGAGCGTCACCCGCACCTGGGCTCCGGGTAGCCCGGCCAAATGAGCGATGACTTCCTCGGCAATCCTACCCGCGTCTCTGCCCACCCGGGTCGAATCCAGAACAACGCTGCCGTAAAAACGCCGGGGCTTGGAGGAGGTGGCAGGTGCAGGACCAGGAGTTTCTGGGCCTTCACTCCCACCGGTCGCCAGGTGGTCGGTGACAGGCCGAGTCGGCCCGGTCCCGCTGGCGCTGTCCCCAGGCTTGCGCTCCGCCTCGAGCTGCCGGCGAGCCACTTCCGGCTTGACGAGCAATCCCGAGGGATCGCTTTCCGAAACGGGCACTTGCTGTCCGGCACGCAAACCACGGTAGCGGGCAATGGTCTCGTCGAAACTGTCGGCATAGGCGAAGGAATCTTGGTCCCAGGTAAGGAGCGCCAGCCCGTCGCGCACGGCGCCCACGAGCACTGCGGAGTTTTTGAGGCGCGGGAGGTAGAGGTAGCGAGCGAAGTCTTCCACGAGTTGCCTGACCGCCACGTGGTCACCGCGCCACAGGGGCACCCGGTCCAGTTCCAGGCGCAGGCGGGTTCCGGCCAGGACGGTCACGAGTAGTTCCTCGTTGCGCAGCTTCTTGCTGGCCCGCGCCGCCAGCGCCTCGTCCCCCTGCAGACGTATGGCTTCCCACTCCACCGGCGCCTGCGGGGTAGTCTGAATCGGGACGAGCAGCCACTGGTACGTTTCGGGCAGGCGGGCCGTGACGGCCAGGTCGGCCGAACGCCTCTGCTCCTCGGCTTGGTGCACCTGGAACGGAGAGAGGTTAAGTTGCTCCTGGTCGCGGAGAATGGACTCCCACGCCAGATAACGCCGAACCGCCTCATCCAGGTCTTGCAGCCTAGTCTTGTCCGCGGCCAGGAAGACCAAGGTGTTACGGAAAAGGCGCGGCGCGCTGCCACGGGACTCAAGCATCTGCTTGGCCGCAGCCAGAGCGGGACTGTTCTGGTCTTTCGTATGCGGGGTCACGGGACTCAGGACGACCAACCGGGCGTCCAGGTCATCGGGAACCTCCTGGCTCGACTGCGGGAATGGGTGCACCCGGCTGAAGTCGCCCACCTGACGCAGGTCGTCGCGCACGCGGCGCTCAATCTCGCGCAAGACCTGGTCCGGCTCTCGCTCCAGTTGCTCGGCCCGGTCCTCGGCCAGTTTGGTCACGGTGGGCTGGGTTGAGTACCAGTAGCGCGAGCCGTCCTGGTAAAGGTAAGTTGCGGTGCTGGCCAGACGCCTGAGCGCGTCCCCAAAGACGGCCGGTGATTCGCCTGGCATCACGCAGCCCAGCTTGACGCGTCGGTCCTCCAACCCACGATGCGCCGCGTCCGCCGTGGGCGCCGAGCCGAGGTAGGTCGTGCGCGCCACACGCCGGCAGGCCGACAACCTGCCGAGGTTCGGCACCTCGCCATCGAGCCGCACAGGCAGCGAGTTCGGACCGTCCACATCCGTCTCGATCACGGGTGCCCAGTTGTCCGAAAGGTAACGCGTCAGCTCGAACTGCACGCGAGGGTCGTCTACCGGGATGGTGGACGGCAGGATGAGGGGGTTCTTGTCCCCTTTCTCCCACAGGCTGTGGATCACTGCGGCCATGAGCCGCAGCACGCCGCGCGTGCGCTGGAAATTGAGCAAGCTGGACCAGTCGGTATACAGGCGGTCAAAGATTTCAGGGTGAATGGGATACGCGGCTTTCAGGCGCTCCTCGTATCTCGCTTCGCGGCATTCGCTCGGAAACTCCTGGGGTTGCGTGCGGTAGAGATCGGCGAACGCCCGCACCACCACGTCCCGGGCCTTGTACTGCTCTGGATCGGACAAGGGCTGGAACAGCCGCCGCCGGACGATTTCGAAGCTCTCCTCAGGAGAGGCTGGACGCCAAGATGACTCCACCCGTCCGATAACGTTGCGCAACCGGACCAGAGCATCACGCCCCCGCTCCCCACCCACCTCGACGTCCTCTGCCTGAACATGCGGGGAGCCGGCTGTATCCGAGGCAGGCAGGCTGATGACCACCAGGCACTGGCGGGCGGCCTTGGCCGACTCGGTCAGCGCCTGGGCAAAGGTAAACTGGGTTTCGAAGCTCCCCCCCGGCAAGTCGGCAGCGTCGTGCAGCTGCCGGGCATAGGCGACCCACTCGTCAATCAGGATGAGGCAGGGTCCGTACGTATTGAAAAGCTGGCGCAGCACATCCCCGGGACTCGTGGCCCGCTCGTCGTCCGCCCGCACGAGCTCGAAGGCCGGACGCCCTCCCAGTTGCCAAGCCAGCTCGCCCCACAGCGTGCGCACCACCGTCCCGTCGGGCTTCGTGACCGGGTTGCCCGGCGAGAGACGGTTTCCCACCAGCACGACCCGGCGCACCTTGGGAAGCGTGCTCAACCCAGCCTCCTCGAGCACGGTTTCGACACCGGGCAGCTCCGCCGGAGAGACCCCCGAAAAGAGGTGAAAGAGCGCCAGCATCGAGTGGGTCTTGCCGCCGCCGAAGTTCGTCTGCAGCTGCACCACCGGGTCGCCGCCTGCGCCCGACAGTCTGCGCACCGCGCCGACCAACAGGCGCTTCAGGCTCTCGGTCAGGTAGGTGTGGCGGAAGAACTCCACGGGGTTCTTATACTCGTCGCTTCCCTCCCCTAAGTACACCTGCCACAAATCCGCGGCGAACTCCGCCTGCTGGTAACGGCCGCTGGCCACATCTGGTTGAGGGCTCACCACCTCGCGCCAAGGCTTGAGTACACCGCTCGCCGTCGCCTCGACGAGCGAGCCACCCACCTTGCGTTTCTCGCTGCGCACCTGCTCGTCGAAGCGCCGCCGCAGGAGGTCGAGCTTCAGGCGCTCCACCTCTTCCACTTCGGGGGCGGAGATGGCGGACAATAGACGTGCCATAGAATCCAGAGCACGGTAGGCATCGTCGCTTGAGAAGGTCTCCTGGTGGGCCCACTTGTTGCGCCATTCCCGCAACTCGGCAACGAGGCTGCGCTCTGCCAGACCGAGCGTCCTGCGAAAGACATCGTTCCACGCTTCCCACATCACCTTGAGCAGCGGAGCCACGTCCCACTCGGCGAACGTCCTCCTCGCAGTTATCCCATCGTCCCCCAACAACCGCCTCGCCTCAGCCATGGCCTGGTCGCCGTATACGCTCTCGAACTCGCGAGTGACGAAAGGCGCCAGCCCCGCTTTGAGCAAGTTCAAGCCCCTGCCGACTCGTTCGAAGTTGGTGGTGGCCATCAGTCATCGCTCCCTATTCGTCAAACATTCTCGTCTGGGTCATCTCTCGCTGGCCGCTGGAGCGAGCCAGGTATGAGATCTCGGGCCAACCCAGGACCAGGGCGTTGTAGGCCTGTGCTTCCTGGGAACGGTTCTTTTTCTCGCTCAGGCTGAACAGCCGGTAAGCGAGGTCCCGCGCCAGCTCACCCCGCGAACCCAGCTTCCGCAGTAGCTCGGCAGTCGCCAAGTCCCCCGCCTTCTCGTAGTAGTAGACTCGCAGCAGATGATGTGTCATCTCCCAGACGGTGAGCCGTTTGTCCGCCGCCGGGTCCCACTCCTTCGGCAACTCGTCTGGTCGTAGGAGCCGCACCAGGCCGCCCTTGGAGTGGACCAGACCGGCCTGCCGGAGCCCGGCGACTGAAGTCACCTTGGCCTTGCTCAGGAGTTCCGCCTTCCCGAAGTCGCCTTCCTCAAAGCCGTACTGCTCAAACCAGGCGATGGCCCAGCGGGTTTCGGCGTCGAACTCGTCCTCCTGCTCCGACAGCACCTCAGTGAGAGTCTGGTTGATAAGGGCGAGGGCCGTGCGCACGGTCATCGGTTTCCCGCTCGACTCCAGAATGCGGCGGTAGCGGGAATAAATCGCCATGCCCGGGCCGATGGCGGCCTGCGCAAAGTCCACCGGGGCGATGTTGCCCTGCCGGAGGCGGCGCAGCGCCGCCGGCAGTTCCCGCTTCAGTTCCGCCACAAACGAGCGGCGGTCGGTCTGGGGGGCGTCCTCCGGCCGGGGCCGGCAGGCGAGCACGATGTAGGAGGCGAGGGCGTTGGACCCCATAGCTCGTATGCGCCACGCCTGGGATGCTCGCACCGGCCAGGTGGCCGTGATTTGAAAGCCCGTACCGATGAGAGCTTCGAGCATCGTCTCCCACCCCGTGGTGCGGTCGATCGTTGAGCCGTTACTCGCGTCCTCCTCTTCCTCGTCCGCACTGCTTTCCTCGTCGTCCTGCCGGAAGGCGTAGTAGACCGTGAGCGGAAAGCGCGGGTCCATCTTCTCACGCAGCGCCGCAAACGCCTTGCGGAAGCCGGACTCGAAGTGCTCCTTGGCTTCGTGCTTGTCCCCACCGAAGCGCTCCGGCGCGGCCACCAGTTCCGGCTCCTTCGGGACGAGAATCGTCTGGAAAAGATCAGGGTAAAGATCGCCGATGGTGCGTCGCAGCCAGACATAGAAGAAGTCGCTCAAGGCGGCGTAGCCGATGTTGTCATAGTAGGGCGGATCGGTGCTGACGAGGACATCTTTGAGTCCATTCCACGAACTCGCCGCGTCGATTTGGCGGGCGCGACTTTGCTGACCCCAGCCAGCGCCTATCACCGAGATGCACTCTGCCACATACTCACTGCAGGTCATCCAGGCACCTACCGATTCGCCTAGAACGTTAGCTTCCGCGAAATCCCAAACCATCGGGATGGCCTGCCGATTGAACAGGTTCATGACCTTCTGGTTGGTTGGGCTCCACCTGCACAGACCGTTGTTAAAATCCGCACACCGATCCAGGGCCAGCGCCAGAAACGTCACCACTGTGGCGGCGTAAGCCTCCGCCTCCTCGCCTGAAAGCCCGGCTGCGGCCGCGTCGCGCCGTACGTCCACTCGAATCGCCTTCACTAATTCCGAGAGCGTCACCATGGCCGTGAGTTGGCGGGAGGTGAACATTTGCCAGTGCTTCGTGATGCCGTAGTTTTGAATGCGAAAACCCAACGCTTCCGTGGGCAGGTCACTGTCGGGGAAGTCAGACGGCGACGCAGATGCGGCTGCTTTTACCTGTTCGTCGCTCACCGGCAGATAAGCCCGACCACGCGGAAGCTGGGCAACAATGGCGACCATCGCGAAGCCGAGTCGCCGCCGTTCGCCTTCGGCACGGATGTAGTCGAAGGGAATGGGCGAGTCCGAAACCAAGCACCGAAACCCACCAGTGCTGCTCTTCGTCCCCGCCTTCACCGCCGCACGGTCTTTGGGGGGGCCGATGCACACCGCAAAGCGCCAGGTGCCGGTCTCCCGGTCCACGATGGGCTCAAGCAACACCTCGTTTCCTTTCTTGCTTGACAGCCAGAAAGTGCTCAAAAGCGGGACATGCGCCCCCAGCGCAGCCGGGTTGGGACTAGCCACGGTGCGCGCCCAGATCCAGGCGATGACTGGGAGGTCCTGGCCTACGTAGGGCTTCAGGTCCGGCCGGGCCTCGGCCATCTCCGCCGTCACCTTCACCGGCGGGTAAAGATGCCCGATCTTCCTCCTCGCCTGCTCCAGGATGACCTGCCCGTAGTAGCGCACATCGGCCGCTAGCCCCGAGGCGCCAGGCCAGGGGTCGGTTCCGCCGATCTTCTGTCTGTCCTCGGGGTTTACCGGCGGCCTGTTGGCCCACCGGGGCACGAGCTCAAGGTTACACTTGTTCAACAGCACCGCGACCGGGTTAAGGTCGCCCGCGTGCGCCTCGAAGCCAAGCCGCGCCGCCTCAAGGGGGATGGAACCACCGCCAGCAAACGGATCGAGAACCGTCGGAAGTCGCCCTTCGCAGTGCTTCAGCATCTCAGCCCGCGCTTCGGCGTAGACCTCCGGATGGCGGTGCAACTGCTTCTGCATCATCCGGCGGATGATCCCGAACAGACGCTCCCGTTCGGCACTTTGGGCCTCGTCCCTGGGGAACTTCTCCGGATGCGCGCTCGGGTCATCAACCACCGAGGCGAACAGGATAGCGCGGGCCGTGGGAAGAGGCAAACGAGCCCACCAATGGTGGATGCCCTTCGGATGCGGGCCGATACCAGGCATCTTGTCGTACGCGGACGCGTCATTGATTTCCGGCAGCGGGAGAGCAACTTCTATGAGTTTGACTCGATGACTCATAGTTGAGCACCTTCAGCCCTTTCAATCTGGTACGCGTTTCGTACCGCTTGAACAAGCCGGTCGGGAATCTGGTTGGGCTCCAAGCTCGCGAAGTAGTCGAGCGCGGCAAGGGGCTTACCCTTCCTCTCGGCTGGATGCTTCGGGACACCGCTTACCCCTTCAAAGTCGGGGGAGAGCACCTCGACCGAACCTAGCTTGGCGTCTATCGCGCTTCTGATCGCCTCATTTAGCTTGAACGTTCGCTGTTTGGCGTCACGCTTTTCGCTTGGCCAATCGTCGGGAATCGGGTTAGGCAGGGGATCCTCATCGTGAACCACACAGTACTGGATCCGGAAAGCATTCAGCATCTCAATGTAGAGTGGCAGGTTGTGCTTGCTACCGCAATCGATTACGGTTACATTCGCATCAAAACATCCTAGCTTTTGCGCCAGAAAGGGGAAGACCGCCTTCTCCGTTTCACCCTCCGTGAGTATGACCTTGCGTGCAAAGAACAGTTCACCGCGGTCAGGATTGATCCACGACGCCATGGAGAACCTATGCTTTCGGTCGGCTGCACCGTCGCCCGCAAAAAGCTCTCGCGTACACTGCCTGACCTGCGTTCCATCTTGCGCGCTCGGTTTGGTAACGATTACAATGCGCCGGTAGCGCTCCAGGTCTATGAAATGCGTGGAGTGCGTCGCGATGAACACCTGATGATCACGGGACTCGGCGATCTCAGCAAGTGACGCGAAAAGCTGGCGTTGGGCGTGCGGGTGCAGGAACAATTCCGGTTCCTCGATGGCAAAAAAAGCAGACTCCGACGCCTGACGCGGACGCATGGCCTCGGGCTCGCTCGTCGAACGAAGCGCTTTAGCCCAGGCTCGCACGAGTGCAAAGATGACCGCCCGTTGCAGGCCATGCCCTTTCTTTTCGGCAGGCGTCTTCAGGCCATCGTCAAGATGAACCTGGGTGCCTAGTTCAAAAACCTTATCGAGCCCCGGAGGCGTGACCTCGATAGATACGCGCACGCCCCAGGAGGCCAGTTCGGAATCGAGTGATGCTTCTAGGCGCGCCAGTTCCGACACCGCTTCGGAGGGTCCCTGCGGGCGAGCGTTTAGCTCATCGATTAGGTTCTTGAGCTGATCGCGCAACTCGATAAATCGTTCATCGCGCTCCCCCATCTCCTTGACAGCACGCTGGAGAAGTCGCCCGAAAACGGTCGTGGTCTTGACCTTGATTTCGTCAGAAAGATCGCGAACGGCTGGGATCAAGAACAACTCCGGCAGGATACCGCCAGCTACATTCTTCTGGCCCAGCAGCGGTCCATCTTCCAACGCCTCGCAGAAGGTCAGCTCCGAACGATGATTCTCGATGTACTGCTGCTGGAACTCCTGAACACGTTGTCGAGTTATCCTGCCGCCTTCTTCAAGGAGAACGCGAAGTTCAGGCACGTGCTCCGATTCCAGTTGTACCTGCTCACGATTTGAGAGCCGGTCGACAGCAGACGATTTCAGCCACCATTGCTCCGGCTCTTGGACATAGCCGTTGTAGCTGATTTCGACAGTGTCTTGCTCGCTTAGGCGCGCGGTTTTTCGGATTCGTACCGTTCCGTCAGAGCGAAGATATTTCCGAAAAGTCGTTTGTTCTGAAGTGGTGAGGTCATTAAACGTCATTTCGACCCACAGCACTGAATCGTTCTCTGGGCGAAACGAAAAGAAGTCGTCTTGCTCTGGCTTTGCAGACGTCGACAGACCGAATTCAAGGGCTCGAAGGATGTTTGACTTGCCGTGATTGTTTGGGCCGAGCATTATGAGCATGTCGGGAACCTCGACGTCTACGTCCCTTATACTCCTGTAGTTGTGGATCTGCAGTCGACACAGTTTCATTGTGGTTCCTCACCCCTCGCTAAAAGTTCCGCAAAGTCGTAGTTCACGCTCGTCACGCCGAAGTCCGGTTCCCGCCGGAAGGGGCGGCGCACGTAGTGCACGCGGTGCTCGCCGCCTTCCAGGAACTCGACGATGGCTAGAATGTAATCGTCGGGTTTATTGAGTGAGGTGAGAATCTCGTTCTTGGTGACCGTCAGCGTCTCTGCCCCTGCCACCCGTCCCTTGACCTCGATGAAGCGCAGGCGCCCCGTGCGGGGGTCGCGACTCTCGAGATCATAGCCGAGCTTGTCGGCCTCCAGGTCCACGGGCTCAAAGCCCAGGCGACGCTCGATTTCCATCACGATCGCCCGTGCCCGCGCCGCCGCGGCCTGAGTGTCTACGGCGTGTTGGGCCTCCGGTGCGGGGCGACCCGCGATCTTGGCCAGCAGCCCCGCTGGCACGACCACCAGGCCGCCTATCACCACGGGCGGCAGGGCCGAAATCTGGGCCTCCAAGTCAAGCTGCTCCATGCGCTTCTGAAGCCGCGCCGCAAGGTCGTCGGCCCGCCGGCGGGCCTCCTGCGAGTTGAGGCGCGCGTTCGGCTTGCCCGCTTGCTCCTGAAGCTTGAGTTCCTCCGCGCGGTGGTCCCAGTAGGCGATTTCCTTGGTCAGCCGGTCCTTCACTGCGGTGCGGGCCTTTTCGATCCAAGCCAAGCGCCGGTCGCGGACCTCAGCCAGGTGCTCGGGCACGACACGCGCCACGGCATAACCAATCACCTTCGCCTCGAGCTCGCGAGTGATCCAGGCGCACTCCGGGCGCCCGAGGATCGTCTCGATGTCAGGCTCGTCGGGTGCCAGCGGCCGGTAGTCGAGATACGGCGCGTAGTGGAGATGACGGGTGGTTCTCTCCTCGTCTAGCTCGACATAGAGCATCCGCCGGGAGATGACATGCCGCTCCCCCGTCCGCGTGGCACTCGCGTCCTGGATAGCGTGTTCCAGGTAGAATAGCACCCGCGGCTTTTCACTCGGATCGCGCTCATCGACCAAGACCGTCCCCCGCCGCAGGAGATCCCGGTGGCGCTCCAGGGTGAGGTCAATCGTCGCGTCCAACAGAGGGTGTCCAGGACAGATGAAGGCCGCCAGCGGCTGTCCGGGTGGAGCGATGAACGCCTTCTCAAAGGTGATTCGCTCGTAGCGGGGCAAAACGGGTTCGCCGATGCCGATCAGCCGATCGCGATGGCGCACCGTTGCCGGCACATGCATGACTTCGTAGCGCCGCGGTTCCCGGGGGTTTACGCTCCCGCCAAGGCGTCGGAAAGCCTCCAGGAAGAACGACTCGATGTAGTGAGGTTGCAGGCGGCGCGCCTCGGCTCGCTCCATCTCCTCCCGGATGCGCTGTAACCGCGCACTGTCGATGACGTCATGGGCGAGCGCCCGCTCTTCGAGGAGATCCTGCAACTGCTGGCGATCGAAGGCGTCCGCGATGACCTGCGTCAGGCGGGCTCGTACCTCAGGCCGCTCTCCGTAACGGATGGCCTCGATCAAGAGATCGCGTAGCGGTTTTCCTTCGAACTGCAGTTTCCCCAAGACATCGAACACCCGGCCGCCCAGCGCTTTGCGCGCCTGCTCCAGCTTCTCGAGGAGCGTGCGGTACACATCTCCCTCGCGGGTCTCCTCCGCCACCAGGTTCCACAGGTGGCACACCTCGGTCTGCCCGATGCGATGGATACGGCCAAAGCGTTGCTCGATCCGGTTGGGGTTCCAGGGCAAATCATAGTTGACCATCAGATGGGCCCGCTGCAAGTTGATGCCCTCACCCGCAGCATCCGTGGCCACGAGTACCTGCACCTCGGGGTCGTGGAGGAAGGCCTCCTGCGCCTTGCGCCTCTCCTCCCGCCCCATGCCCCCGTGGATCGTCACGACCGCTTGCCTGCGGCCGAGCAGGGTGGTGATCCGCTGGGCCAGGTAATGGAGGGTGTCGCGGTGCTCCGTGAAAATGACGAGCTTCTGCCGGGGAGAAGGTACCGGCTTCGCTGTGACCTCGCCGCCGTATGGCTCAGCACCCTCAGCCGCGCTGTCGGCGATGGCGGCCGGGGTGAAGATCTCGGCCAGCAGGTTCGCCAGTTCCCGCCACTTGCGGTCCTCGCCGCTCTGGCGCACCTCGCGGGCGAGCGCCTCGAGCCGCCGGAGGGTCGCGATTTCGGCCCGGAGTTCCTCAATGGTGCGGGCTGCAGTAGCTTGGTCGAGAATCTCATCTTCAACCGCCGCAACCTCGCTGTCCGGGGCATCCTCCAACGCCTCGAGCTCTTCTCTGTCCAGCACGCGGGTCTCGACGCGCGTGGCCGCAGCCATCGCCCCTCGCTGCAGCAGCTCTAGCTCCCGCAGCCGGCTTTCCAGCCTCTCCCGGCGGCGACGCAGCGACTGGTAGATTGCTTCTGGCGAGGAGGCCAGCCGTCGCTGCAGCGTGGTTAAGGCGAAGCCCACCGTGCCAGCGCGCTTTTCATCCTGGAGAGCCTCAGCGCGGTTGAACTCCTCGCGCACATAATCAGTGACTTCTTTGTAGAGCCTGGCTTCGGCGTCGGAGAGCCGGTAGAGTACCGTGTAGGCGTGCCGCTCGGGAAAAAGCGGTGTGCCGTCGAACTTGACCAGCCGTTCCTTGACCATCCGCCGCATCAGGTCCGAAACGTCCACCACGTGCACCCCGTCGCGGAAGCGGCCTTCAAACCGGTCGCCATCGAGGAGCGCCAGGAAGAGCTGGAAGTCCTCCTCCTTGCCGTTGTGGGGCGTAGCCGTGAGTAGCAGGAAGTGACGGGTAAGTCCCGACAGCAGTTGGCCCAGGCGATACCGCTTCGTGTACTTGACCTCACCCCCGAAGAAGGTGGCCGACATCTTGTGGGCTTCGTCGACCACCACCAGGTCCCACCGGCAGTCCGGCGCTGCCAGCTTGGCCTGCACCGCCTCGTCGCGCGCAAGCTTGTCCAGCCGGGCGATGGCCAGATTGTTCTCCAGGAACCAGTTGCCCGTGCGCGCAGCCTCCAATCCCTCATTGGTCAGGATGGTGAAGGGCAGGTTGAAGCGGTGGTAGAGCTCGTCCTGCCACTGCTCCACCAGGTTCGCCGGGCAGACGATGAGACACCGTTGCAGGTCTCCGCGTGCCACCAACTCCCGGATGAACAAGCCGGTCATGATGGTCTTGCCCGCGCCTGGATCATCGGCCAGCAGAAACCGCAGCGGCTGGCGCGGCAGCATCGCTTCATATACGGCGGTAATCTGGTGCGGCAGCGGCTCCACCTGCGAGGTGTGCACCGCGAGGACCGGGTCAAACAGATGAGCCAGGCGGATGCGGTATGCCTCGGACACCAACCGGAAGAGCGCCCCGTCACCGTCGAAGCACCAAGGACGTCCTTGCTCCACGATTTCGAGCCTGGGTTCGTCGTGGCGGTACAAGAGCACGTTACCGACCCGACCGGCGGGGTCCTTGTACGTGAGCTCCAACGCGTCGGAGCCGTACCACTGCACACTCACCACGGTCGCCAAGGTGTCGGGCAGGAGGCCTCGCACGCTCGCGTGCGGTCGAAGATCCTCAAGTTTCATGGTCTGTCCCATTCTTTCTGACGCCGATTCAGACTGTCCTCAACAGGGGCGTATTCGACGATTCCCCAGGTATTACCTTTGTGTGCGGTGTTGAGCATGACCATGACCATGACCCTGGCACGCTGCCTGCCTGCACTCCTGGTCAGTCGTACATTATCGCATCATAGTCGCATCATACGTTCATCTGCAGCGGCGGCTGTTCCGTGGTCTGCTCGTATTTGGCCGACTGCACGGCTTCAGACACCGCCGAAATCCGACTCATCAGCAGGGGATGAGTCTGGAGTAGCTCAGCCAGCCAGGTCCAGACGCTGCGCTCCTGCCATGCTCTAAAATAGGTTCGCATTTTAGCCCCGCTCTTCTCGATGGCCGTAGCATCGATGACGAACGTGACGGGTGCAGACGGAGGAAGTCGGAGAGCATCCCAGGTGGCATAGGCCAGGCCCTTCGGTAAGATAATAGCTGAGTGAGCGCGGGATCTTGGCTTTCCGCGTAAAACGTGCCATACTGGGACGGGCCATGAACGATTCCCTCCTTGGCTCAAGGGAATGGTTCCTGGCCTTTTTTCGAATTCCTGTCATCCCGATGGCAGCAGCATCCCAGAAGTTGCTGGTAAATAATGGTTCGAGACTCTTGTCTGAAGCTGTGGACATATGGAGAAAGATCAGACGATGGGCCATGTCTTGCTGAGCCAGTGAACAGTTTCTTTGTCGACGCCAGTGGCACGTTGGTGTTTTACGGCAGCTCTGGGTCTTATCGGGGGAGAGTGAAGTAAGGTAGGGACCTCTCGGGAGGCGAACGCCGCTTTTTTGAGACCCGATCTTTTTTACCCACTGACCTATGGGCTGGTGACAGCGCTGCTTGGCATCGCCCTGCAGCTTGTGCTAGTTCCTGCCGTGGTTGGGCTGACTGTGAAAAACCATGGCCCCTTCTTCGGTTTCAGAAGGCTTGCCACGGGTGGTTACGCTGGGATGGGTGCTGGCGTCGATGAGCAAGCATCGGGCGGCATGGACGTTCGGCCTCAGGGGGGAAGGAACACCATGACCCCGGAAATCCAGAGGCGTCTGAAGGATCTGCGAGCCTACTTTGACCAGGCCGCCAGCAGCTGGGACGCCTCCGCTCACACGGATCCTGCCCAGGTGCGCAGCATCCTGGCTTACGCCAGGATCGAGCCCGGCCAGTGTATTCTGGACGTGGGTTGCGGCACCGGCGCGCTCATCCCTCCGCTCCTGGAGCTGACCGCGCCGGACGGGCACGTGTACGCCCTGGATCTCTCGCCGAAAATGCTGGAGCAATGCCGGCGCAAATATGCCTTCCTCTGTGAACCCCAGTCCCGGCTCTCCTTCCTTCTGGCCCCGGCGGAAGAAATTCCCCTTGCCTCCGATGTCTGCCATGGTGTCGTTTGCTACTCGTCGTTTCCCCATTTCGCCGACAAGAAGAGCGCCCTGGAGGAGGTGGCGCGGGTCTTGCGGCCGGGGGGATGGGTTCTGGTAGCCCATGGCACCAGCCGGGCGGAGGTCAATCGGATCCACCACCAGATTGGCGGTCCTGTAGCCGGGGACCTGTTGGCCGATGCAGAGGACATGGCTGCCCTTCTGGGCGCTGCCGGGCTGGTGAACCCATGGGTTCTGGACGCCGACGACCGCTACGTCGCTCTGGCCTGGAAAGAGGGAACCAGGGCAGGGAAACAAGTCCAGCAACGAAACAAGGCGAAGCTTGACTGAGAACACGCCCGCCACGCTTGTACGCTGGCTTAGTGCGCCCTTCACACGGGCGGTGTCAAATCTCTGTGGCTCTACGTTGGCCTAGGAGCAGCGGAAGGGAGCAACCTCTCCCATGGACGGTGCCCCGGATGCTTCCGATGCCCCACCAACCACAAGCCCTTTTCGCACCTGCTGGAGGAAATTGGCTGCTGCCAGTCAACTCCTGCCGAGAACCATGATTTTTCAGCGTTCTCAATAGGGGGTGACGACCTGACAAATGACTTTGGTGAGCAGCTTCGCCTCGATCTGGACGGAGATCTCGCTTGCCGTGCGACTGAAGTTTTGCTTTTGAGCCTTCGGTATGAGCCATTCCGCCTGATCAAGGAAGGGGCCGGGTCTGTTGATACCATCGGTACTGAGCTGCGAGGCCTTCCTGCAGCGGCGTCGTTGCCTGCCACCCCAACGCTGTCTTGATGCTTTCGACGTCTGCCAGTGTGGCACGGACATCGCCGGCGGCTGCCGGGGTCCGCGTGATGGTGGGGCTGCATCCGATTACCTGGCCCAGCCTTTCAAGGAGTTCTCTCACCGATACCGACGTGCCGCTGCCCACGTTGAAGACTTCGCCGTTCGTTCGCCGGCCGCTCCCGCCATCTGCCAGTGCCTGCCAGGCGGCGATATTAGCCCGGACCACGTCTTCCACGAAAGTGAAGTCACGCGTCTGATTCCCGTCGCCGTACACCTTGACCTCACGACCGTGAGCCATGGCGTCGATGAAACGATAGATGGCCATGTCACGGCGTTGGCGGGGCCCGTAGACCGTAAAGTAGCGCAGGCTTGTCGTGGCCAGGCCGTAGTTGTCATGGTAGGCTCGCACCAGGTGTTCCCCGGCCAATTTGGTAACCCCGTATGGCGAGAAGGGGCTGGGGCACATCTTCTCTTGAAGCGGGAGGGTGGATTGCTGGCCGTATACCGACGAGGACGAGGCGTAGACAAACTCTTTGACCCGGTATTTGACGGCCAGGTGCAACAGGACTTGAGTTGCCAGTACGTTGTGGTGCAGGTACGCCGGGAAGCTTTTGCCCCAGCTGTCACGGACGCCGGGCAGGGCTGCCTGGTGGAAGATCACGTCGGTCCCAGCGACGATCCTATCCAGATCCAACTGGACCAGGTCACCCACCACTCCGGTGAACCCATCCCACTCATGCAGGTGGTTCCAGTTGTCGTTCTTTTGAAAGGCACAATAGTTGGGCAGGAAGGCGTCGATGCCGACCACCTCGTGTCCTTGCTCGAGCAACTTCTCTGCCAGTGTTGAGCCGATGAACCCGGCCGCTCCGGTCACGATTGCTTTCGACACGGTTTTCAACCTCCATTCCGCGCGCATCGCGGGATATCTCGGCGCAGGCAGCGGCTGTTGTTGCTTTCAACATCCACCCTCGGGGAATTGCCCCCGGCCAGGGGCAATGTAGACGAAACCGGCTTCGGAGAGGCTGGCTGCATCCAGGCACAGGCGGGCATCTAGCACCACGCGCCCAGCCATCGCTTTGCCCATGCGCTCCCAGTCAAGCTGTGTGAACTCGTTCCAATCGGTCAGGACTACAACTGCTTGCGCGCCCCGCGCAGCTTCGTAAGCGTGTGGCAGCATCTCTACCGCCTCACCCAGGATCTGACCTGAGACCAGGGCATGGTCTGGAAATACGTCCCGCAGGTCGGCTGCAGCTCCTGCGTGAGCACCGGAGGACGGTTCGTGGACCGACCTCTGGCCCGCGTCATGCTCGTGGCCGGCATTGTTGGTATCAGGGTTGGCGGGAGGGACGACGTTGGGGGGGGCGTACGCCGGATCGTAGGCCCGCACCCTGGCTCCGGCCTGGACCAGCAGCCGGATCACCTCGAGCGCCGGCGAGGAGCGCAGGTCATCGGTCCCGCCCTTAAAGCTCAGCCCCAGGACTGCAACCACCTTGCTCGTCAAACATCCGCCCAGTGCCTGCCGGAGTCTTTCCACAACCTTGCCGGGACGCAGGGCGTTAACGGTAGCTACGGCCGTCAGCAGCAACGGGGGTACGCCTTGGGCCGCAGCGACATGGATCAACCCGGCCACATCCTTGGGTAGGCATGAGCCGCCATACCCCAGGCCGGCCCTCAGGTAGTGTGGGCCGATGCGCGGGTCCAGTCCAATACCGCGAGCGATCTGGACGATGTCAGCGTTCGTCGCTTCGGCCAAGTCAGCCAATTCGTTGATCAGGGAGAGCCGGGTGGCCAGGAAAGCGTTGGCTGCATACTTGAGGAGTTCGGCCGTTTGCCAGTTCGTGACCACGATCGGGGCGTCAATGCCTCTGTAAAGCTCCTGCAACAGTGCTGCTGCCTCTGACTCGCGCACTCCGATGACGATCCGGTCTGGGTGGAGTGCGTCGGCCAGAGCTGTCCCTTCCCGCAGAAACTCGGGGTTGCTGGCGACCACTACCTGACCGGCCATTCCCTGTGCTACGATCCTGGTGGCTAACGCCCGAGCCGTTCCCACCGGCACGGTGCTCTTCGTTGCCAGGACTACCACAGCTCTCCCTTCCACGTCTCCTATGTTTCCTGTGGCTGCTGGCCTCGGTGCGGCTTGTCGCAAGTGCTGTTCGAGCCGGGGGAGCAGAAAGTCGACTGCATCCTCTAGTTGGCTCATGTCGATACCGCCCATAGGGGTTGAGGGAGTACCCACGCAGAGTATCACCGCCTGCGTGCCGGGCGCTATCCTGTACGGTTCACCGGCGTGGGCAAACGACAGGCGACCTGCCGCCAGCTCGCCCTGTAGGGCTTCCGCCAGCCCTGCTTCCCAGAAGGGGGGACGGCCCTGCCGTAATGTCTCGACCCGCTGCGCATCCTTCTCCAAGCAAACGACCTCGTGCTGCAGGCGGGCAAGGGCCACGGCCGTGGTCAAGCCCACCCGCCCGGCCCCCACCACCAAAACCCTCATGGCTCCTCCTCCCCTTCAAGTTCGGCGTAGATCTCGAGGAGCTCGTTGGCGACACGCTTCCAGTTGAACCGCTCTTCGACCAACTCACGGCCGCACCGCCCCATTTCTTCCGCCAGACCGCTCTTTCCCAGCAGCCCCGCCAGGTGCGTGCCGATGGCCACGGGATCGTTGTATTCGTCGATCACCCAGCCGTTGCCAAATCCATCGATGACTTCAGGGTTGCCGCCCCGCCGGGTGGTAACGATGGGCAGGCCGGCGGCCATGGCCTCATAGTGTACGCGTGCCAGTGGTTCAGGCCATTGTGAGGCGCAGATGAAGATGTCAGCGCAGCTGTAGTATGAGGGAGCTTCAGTTGGTGGGACAAATCCCATCAGGAAGACCCGGCCGTTGCTTTGGGCCGCAAGCTTTAGCAGGTGGCGGCCGTACTCATCCCATTCGGTCTGTCCGTACCACTTACTGCCGACCATGATCAGCACTGCTTCGGGGTGTCTTTCATGAACTGTCTTCATCGCCTGGATGATCAGGTGACTACCCTTTTTGGGCGACAGCCGGCCAACATTGAGAATCACGGGTGCATCGGGATCGAATCCGAGCCGTCGGGCGAGCTCCACCCGTAGCGACCGAGCGCTGGGATGCCAGCGAGGTATGTAGATGTCCGGATCCACCCCAGAGTAGACCACTCTGGTCTTCTCTGCGGCCTGCGGGTACAGGGTAGTAACACCCTTGGCGATGAAACTGCTTACCGTCACCACTTTGTCAGTTACCTCCAGACACGCAGCGGCCTTTTCGGCCGAGATCTTCTCGGGTTGGAACATCTCGTTGTGGAGGCTCAGAATCCGCCGCGCCTTGGGCTGGACGGCGGCAAAATCGTTTACCCAAGCTGGTCGGTTGAAGATGTGCAGTACGTCGAACTCGGCTGCCCGGAGTGCCTGAGCCACCTTCTGTTGGTAATGGTCGCCCGGCAGGCTGATTACCCTGGCCCCACTCAACATCGATTCGGCTGGCAAATGCTCGTCGGCGACGCTGTAGACGGTGACATCGTGGTACTGAGTGACGTGGGGGAGAATGCCGTCAATGTATATCTGAATTGCTCCACCCTTCACGGGGGGAACTGGTAGCTTCTCTGTGGCTATTAGGGCAATGCGCACTTAACTTCCCCCCAGTTTAGGGAGCCAGACGGAGATACTCTCGGCCTTCTCGCGTTCGAATCGGGTAGCGCGTGCCATCCGTTCGGGCTTCTCTGGTTTGTTTTTCTTGAACCAATTCTTGGCGGCATCGTAGAAGACGTGTGGAAACAAGAGATCGATGGCCAGCAAGTGCAGGTGCTCGCGTGACAGAGAGTTCACCTCTGTGTACCATGCTAGGATCTCATCAAGAACTTCGTTTCGCCAGCCACCTTCACTCTTCATTAGTTCGCCGACGAGCTTGCGCAGATTACGAGCGGGAAACTCGAAAGTGACCGTTTCCAGATCCAACAGATATGGACCTCTTTCGGTCATGATGAGGTTGCTTGGGCCAAAGTCCTGGTGGATGAGGGTGTCACCGGGCCATAGACGCTCGACCAGGGTGGCATAGGAGGATGCCGTGAGCGCGTGGCGAGCTTGTGCAGCAAGTTCCAAAGCGACGTCGATGCCTGCCAGAAAATGCACGGTGAACCCGTTGTCTGGCTTCGAATGTGCTTGTTCTTTCCACTCTTTTAGTTTTTCTTCCATTTCCGCGTAGCTGTCTGGCCACCGGCCCAATTTGGTGAAGACCTGCACCCCGGGGGGGACTGCAAACCCGCGTGAGGCAGCGTGCAAGCTGGCCATCGCAGCCACACTCGCCCGCAGGTCGTTGCGATCCTCCCAACAGGCACCGCGGCCGGAGATCCACTGATAGACGGCGTACACCTGCTCGCCGGCTGTGAGGCCATCCGCCACGAACAAAGACCCATCACAGGTGGGGATCACTTCGGGCACGGGTGCGCCGTGCGCCGCCAGATGCCGCTGGGTGGCGACGCTGAAGGCGATCCGGTCGGCCGGGTGTCCTGTCTGCTTCAGGCAGACTGCTCCTTTATCTGTCTCTACCTTCCAGACGCCCTTGCCCTTCTCCGCCTCTACCTGGACAGGTGTTATCTGATGCGCTTTGAAAGGGTACCTGTCGAGTACCGCCTGGAGCTGAGACTGCTGCAGTGTGGCTGGTTGCGGTGACTGGCTGCCGCTGCTACGCACCGGTTGTGCCTCCCTTCCGATCGTTGTTTTGATGATCCTGGCTGGCCAGCGAGGGAAGAGAGGGCAACAAAGCTCGGGAGATGAGCGCTTCCGCCTTGGTTTCCTCCAACTTGACCACTTCCCGCAACTTCTGCAGGAACTTCTTCTCGCTCCAATCGGGGGCCCGCTGCGATGTGTGCTTTTCGACCAGCCCTGCGTACAGGTGGGGAAAGATCAGGTCGATGGCGACCACCGCGTAATAGGGCTTGGCCAGAGGGTTGACCTGGTGATAGTCGCCCAGCAAGGCACAGGCCCGGTCGTGATCCCAAACCTGCTTCTTTTTCAGTACCTTGAGCAGGACCTTGCGAAGGTCCCGCGCAGGTATCTCGACGCTGAGAGAGTCGATGTCAAGAACGTGTAGGTTGCCCGTCCGGTCGATCAGGAGATTCCCCGCGGCGAAGTCCTGGTGTACCAGCCCGCCCTCGCGTCGGACTTCCTCCACCCAGTCGTCGTATGCCGACCCCTCAAGCTGATGCAAGGCCAAAAAGCCGATCTCCAAAAAGCGCTGCCGGTACTGGGCAGCTTCCCTGCCGAAGGAACCGCTCAACTCGGCCTGGGCAATCCTCTCTAGGTGGCGCTTGTACTGCTCTGGCCAGTTGCCAAGCTGTATGTGGGCCTGGGCCCGGCCGGACCACCGTACGCCCAGGGAGGCCCGATGGAAGGCAGCCAGACCCTCCATGACACGTGTGCAATCGCTTTCTTTGTCGTAGTCGGGGTTCCTGCCCTTGACGAACTCGGTCAGGAGGTAGGTATCGCCGCCCACTTCCACGAAGTCGCGGCCATTGACGGTAGTAAACACAGCAGGAATGTGTATACCTTTCTGACGCAAGTGGGCCGCACTGTCCAGCACGAAACCAAGCCGGCCAGGAGTGAGGGAGAGCTTTTTGAGTACCCTGGTCTCATTGGCACGGTTTATGTACCAAACGCCCTTCTTCTCTTTGTAGTTTTCGGTGGTCACGGAAGCATTGGTGAGCCCGTAAGCCGCCAGTACTGCCTGAGGGGGACGGTGAGAATCAGCTGACACGCGGACCACTCCTTGCTGAGATGTAACATCGTATGCCGGTGACACCAGGTGTGGCTCAGCCGCAAAATCCATCTCACAGACCTGTTTCGTGTCCCAATTCCTCCGCATACCTTGCTCACGACTTTGGAAGGAAGGGGGGGAATCGCTGTGAAGTGGAAGGAGGAGGGTATCGTTACCCGCAAGCAATTGGTCGGCTACCTCAACGGTCTGGCCGGACAACTTTTGGCCCGGAACCTGACGGTGGACGAGCAGCAGGTTGTGGTTCCGGACACCGAGCTCCGTTACACCCTGAAGTACAAGGAAGAGGGACCGGTTGGTACCCTTTCGTTGAAGGTTGAGTGGGGCGAGGAACCAGAAGCGGAAGAGGCAGAGGAAGAGGGGCCGGAACAAGAGGGGGATGAGAACTGACAGCCTGCCGACGACTGCGCAACGCAGCTGAGCGGGGCGGGGGGAGTCTTCCCTCTCCCCGTTTTTCGTGAGGCTACGAAGGGTACGAAGGGTGCGAGAGGTCGCGATCCTGATGGAATCAGGCTGTGGTTGTCCGATGTCATAGCGTACAAAGCGGGCGACAAGAAGAACCTCTCTCAGGTTGCCGCATATCATGAGGCAGAAGAACGAAGGCGGGTTCGAAATCGCTCGCCCTTTATCCCTGAGAGGAAATGGGGTAGTGCACATGCATGAAGCAGAAAAGACACCAACCCCCGTGGGAGCGGCTCTGGTAGAGACTGTGTTGCGCGCTGTGTACGGTCGCGGGAGCGCCACTGCCCAACAGGAGTATGAGATCGAGGTAGAGAACCCCAGCGCTGGCCTGGTCGATGTCTTGGGGACCCACACAGCCAACGCGGCCGTGAGCGACGTGGCTGCCATTGCCGACAGCAGCGGAGGGAAAAAGGTCAAGGTGACGGGCAGCTTCGATCTCTTCCTATGGTGCAAGGGTGTCAACGACACATATGTCACCAGGAAGAAGCTTCATTTCGTTCAGGATATCCCAGTCATGGGTTTGGCCGGAGCGGCGTTCAAGAACGAGGAGGCGGCGGCACGCTTCATTGAGCAGCCAATCTGCGGGCGGGCCACGGTGGTCAGTCGTGGCAACAGCCATACCATCAAGATCCCTGTGACCCTGTCGCTGGCTGGTGAGATCGTGGGCGATGCCCGGGTGCTGGTCTATGCTCGCCCCTGGAATTTGGAGAAGGACCCCCAAGTTTCGGCGTCTGATGACCCTTCTTGGACCCAACCTGAAGGGAGCGATGATGACTGAGGCAGGCGGCCGCTAGAGGGGGCTCGGATGTCCCCGAGCCCCTAGGTCACCAAGGTCATCCGGTATCCGGTTTCATGGGCCAGGCGTATCACGTCGACTCGATGATACTGGCGGTTCCCTCTTGTGCCATCTCCGCCAGAACTTCCTCCATCGTGGCAGTGTTGGGGTCGACGGTGCCGGTGGTGCAAAAGAGAGTTAGGATCCGCTCGGCCTCGGCAAAGACCTGCTGTACGGTAGGAGTGGCCGTGCCAAAGATCGCTGAGCGCCTTCCAGGTGGCATAAGCCAAGTGGCGGAAAGCTCATCCCAGCGAAAGCGCCTGCGCGCCAGAATCCGGCTGAAGGTCGTCCGGTCCGCTGCCGCCCCCCAATCTGGCATCAGGGCATCTTTGGCCACCTGTAGGCTAACTCCGTGATCGAACCTGCCCGCCACCACGCCTGGAGCACCAGCGTGAATTCGCGGATCTCCACCTTGGCTGTACGCTTGAAACGTGCTACGGCGGACAGCAACGCTAATCGAAAGCCCCACGATGAGGACGCCGCCACGTATAGGGCCAGCAAATCCCCCCTTAAGAAACTGTTTCACAGGCATCGGACAGCCCTCCCTCTTGCCTGTTCCCAGGCAGCAGCGCCGACTTGCTCGCGAACTCCCCATGGCTGCGCTTCCGCCCAATGGTCGGGTGGTTTCGCCGCGCAAGCGCCGTTCAAGAGTGTCGGACCACAGGATACCCCCGTAGCTATGCTGGCTACAACGACTACGCTTCCGGTGTGAAAGTGGTCATTGAGCCAATCAACATTTCCACTTATTGATCTCATGCTCTGCGGAGCGGAGGACCTAGGAATTCCGTACCGAATTCAGAATGACAAAGCCCTCTGGGACAGGGCGGATTAGGAGGTGCACATGATGACGGAATGGGTCCTTTTGATAAGGAGGAGAAGGGACAGTTGCCGGCAGCGGGGGACAAAGGCCGTGCTGGTTGCACTGGCAGTAGCTGTACTGGGCTCGGTGGTGGTGGGAGCAGGGATAGGGCCCGCCGCGGCGGCCACTTCTGACAACGCAGGGTCCAGGGTGGTCCGCATTGCGGTGGAAGGTAATCGCCAGATTCCGGCGGAGGAGATCCTGGCAGCCATCAAGCAGACCAAGGTCGGCGAACCATTGGACGAGGGGAAGTTGCAGGCAGACCTACAGGCAGTAGCGGACCTGGGATGGTTTGACCCCGCGTCGTTACTGGCCCAATGGGATCGTTCGACTCAGGATGACCAGGGTGTGGATCTGACCATCGTGGTTCATGAGTACCCGGTGATTCAGCGAGTGGAGATCAAGGGCCTCACTTATATCTCGCCTGACGTAGTTCGCGGGTACCTGCGGGCCAAAGAAGGGCGAGTCTACAATCAGCGTGAGGTCCAAGAGGATGTTTGGTCATTACCCAACAAGCTGTTGAATGACAAAGGAATGGGCGTCCTTCCTACTGAGCCACCAAGCTTCGATCCAGAGAGCGCCGTTCTCACTATTGCGTTAGCGGAGGTCCGAATTGGCAAGATCCTCGTTGAGGGCAACCAGAAGACAAAGGCGTACGTCATTCTCCGTGAGTTTCCTGTGCGCGAGGGAGATCCATTGGATCTGAGGAAACTATCCCAAGGCCTGAACAGGCTTAGATTGTTGGGGTTCTTCGATGAATACGAGACGAAAGTAGAGCTTATTGACACAGATGACCCGTTAGTGGTGGATGTGAAGGTGACGGTGAAAGAACTCAAGACCGGGCAAGCCTCGTTCGGAGCAGGGTACAGCACGGGTGGCGGTCTCATGGGCCTTGTCGAGGTAGCCGACAACAACTTCCTGGGTCGCGGCGAGAGTGTGAAACTTCGCCTGCAGGTCGGCAAGGCGGACAGTAGCTATGAGGCTTCCTTTTATGAACCATACCTTGACAGCCAGGGGACGTCCCTCGACGTGCAGTTGTATAATACGAAGACGTCTCAGCGCCTCAACGGGAAACCAGACGTTTATGAAGAGCGTCGGACTGGCGGCAGTCTGACCGTAGGACGGCCGGTGACCCAATTCACGCGCGCGACTGCCGGCCTCAAGATTGAAAACGTCAAGAACATCCCAGGGGCAGATTCTGAGGTCAGCGTTCCCAACAGCGGGGCAAGCCACGTGCTCACGCTGGGGTTGCTCACCGATACGACAAACTCTCTCTCCTTTCCGACGCAAGGGTATCGGAACTCGCTCTCGTTAGCCTTTGGTGGCGGCCTGCTGAAAGGGAACTGGAGCTTCACCAAGTACCAGGACGAACTGAGCCTCTACAAGAAAGCCGGATCGAGCAACCAGGTGTTTGCCTTGCGGTCAGCCGTCGGTTATGCCCAGGGTAACGTTCCCGCTCAGGAGATCTTCCGAGTTGGCGGGGCGGATACCGTACGCGGCTACGGATATGGGGACTTTACGGGGAACCAGATGTTCCTGGTCAACACCGAGTACCGCTTCCCCATCACTCAGCAGCTGGGTGGAGTTGTCTTCGCCGATAGTGGGTATGCCTGGCAGGCAGGTCAAGCCGTGCGTTTGCAGGATCTAAAGACAGGTCTCGGTGTAGGCATTCGGCTGAATACCCCCATCGGGCTGTTTCGGTTAGACTATGGAGTTGGTCAGGGGGTCGGGCGGGCATACTTCGGCATAGGCCAGGTGTTTTGAGGCTCAGTGCACGTCGATGTCCTCCTACCAGCGAATCAGCTGAATCATTAGGTGGACACGCAGCGGTGGGGTGGAGTCTGAGGCGAGGCGATGCGATGCTGGAGTCGAGTCCGAGGCAACAAGGAGGGGTTCTCTGACGGCCTACCGGGCCGTCAGCAACGGAGCGCCTGTGGAGGAGCCTGAAGTACGAAGAAGTCTACCTGCACGAATACAGCAGCCCCAAGGAAGCCCGGGAGGGCGTTGGAAGGTACCTCGCGTTCTATAACCAAGACCGGCCGCCCCCCTCGCCCCTCGTGCAAGATTTGATCACGGGTCCTACCGGATTCAGGAGAGCGTTCTACAACGGGCGGCGGCCGCGCCGTTGGTCCGGTTCGATGAACCAGTTTTCTTTGACCAGCTCAGCCCTGGCTCGTGCAGCGGAGCAGGCCGGAATCCGCGAGATGATCGAGAGCCTACCTGAGAAGTATGACACCTACCTGGGCCGCCAGTTTGGAAGCACAGACTTGTCGGGGGGGCAATGGCAGAAGATTGCGCTGGCCAGGGCATTTATGCGCGACGCCGAACTGGTCGTGCTGGACGAGCCAACCGCAGCCATGGATCCCCTGGCGGAGCTGGCGCTGTTTGAGCGGTTCATTGAGTTGGTGGCACCGCACGGCCATCATGATCTCACACCGGCTGGGAGCGGCCCGGTTGGCCGACCGGGTGATCGTACTGCGCGATGGAACCGTTGCGGAGGAGGGCAGCCATGATGAGCTGGTGGCTCGGGGAGGCGAGTATGCCCGGCTGTTCGAGGCTCAGGCGCAGTGGTACCGGTGACCAGACGCCGGGTCTGCGGCCCATGCGATTGCGACCCAGTCGTTCCACCCAGCCCCTGCTATAGCAAGGTATATCAGCCGTGCTCCGTTTTTCCCGCCCGACGTGGAGCACTTATGACGCTATTCGGCACGCACCGCCCCACGCCGGTGGCAGGAAGAGGGGGGAGCGGGGCGAAGTTCAACGGAAGGGCAGGGGGGCTGAGACGGTTGGCGACACTGATCGATGTAGCTAGCTTGGCCGGGGTATCACGCAGTACGGTTTCTCGAGTGCTCAATGGCTACGCAGGCACTCCCCCGGAGATTCGTGAACGAATTTTGAAGGCAGCGGCGCAGCTGGGCTACGAGCCCAACGCTGCGGCTCGAGGCTTGGCGAGCCGCAGGGCGGAGTCTATCGGTGTGGTTGTGGCCGACCTTGGCAATCCTTTCTTCGCCCCCTTCTTGCGAGGCGCAGAAGATGCTGCCCGGGCTGCTGGCTATTCGTTGATGGTGGCCAGCGGGGACTGGGAAGCTGAAGAGGCCGCCTACCTGAGGCTGGTACGTCAGCGGCGGGTGGACGGGCTGCTGTTCATCAGTGGCCCCCTTCTGTCGCGCCGCATGCGGCGGCAGCTGTTGCAGTGCCGCTTGCCCATGGTGATGGCGGACCGGGACGAGCCGGACTGGGACATGCCCATCGATCAGGTGAACGCCGATAACCGCGAGGCGGTTGCCCGCACGGTGGCCTGGTTGCACGAACGGGGGCATGAGCGGATCGGGTTTGTTCAGGGACATCCGGACGCGCCAGCGGCCAGACGCCGGCTGGAAGGGTACTGGGAGGGGGTTCAACGGTGTGGGTTGCCAGGCCGGCCCGAGTGGGTGTGGCCAGGCGATTTCACAGCGACTGCTGGTGAACAGGCCTTCGCCTTCTGGCTGCAGCTGGACGAGCCCAAGCCCACGGCTATCATCGCGGCCAACGACTTGACTGCTCTTGGGCTCGTCGCGGCGGCTCGACATCACGGTGTCCGTATTCCCGGAGAGCTGGCGGTGGTTGGAATCGACGATGTAGAATGGTCGGCCTGGGTCGCCCCGGCGCTGACTACCCTGCATCAACCCCGCTACGAGATGGGGAAGGCGGGTGTCGAGCTTCTGCTTGAACGGATCGGGGAGGGTCGGCGAGGCCTGGCCCAAGCGCAGGGGCAAGCCCAGGACCAAGCGCAAGGCGAAGTGCTGGCTCAGCGCCAGGGCTATGGCCCAGGTCAAGGACTTGTGCGAGGCCAGGCGCAGGCTGAGGCCCAGGAGCAGGCGAAAGCTGTGGCGCGTGGGCAGGGCCAAGCGCCAGCGCAGGGTGAGGCACAGGACCAGACACTGGCCCAGGTCCAGGCTCAACCCCTGTCGTTGGCGTACGGTTCAGGCCACGTCACGGGCCAAGACCATGCCCACGTCCAAGGTCAAGCGCTGGCTGACGAACAGGGCCAACCGTCGCCTCACCCCCGCCAGATCATCATCCCAATGCACCTGGTGGTGCGGGAGACCGCCTACTAGCGGACGTTTGCCCCTTTGTCAACCGCCCTTGATTGCTCGCCATGGAGCACGCACTTCCTCTCAGATTGTACCCCGCGCCACTTTCCCCGCACTGCCGCACCTCGTAGTTCAGGCGCGCCAGGAAAAAAGGCACCCAGTACTTGCGCTGGGGCTAGGCCAACAGTTCCTAAGAGACCGCTCAGGAAATGCCCTTTTCCACATATCCACCCTACATCTTGCGGTTCGCTTTGCTGGTCACCACGAGGTGTCATAGGGTCAACGCTCAGAAGGCTAATTCCGGGACAGACTAGCCGTGGCGGTGGAGCTAGGCAAAAAGTGACTGGCAGATTGGGCTGAACCACGCAAACGGTGCCTAGCAAGTCGGGCCAAACTGGCCAAAAGGTGCCTGGCAGACCGGGTTGAGCCAGGCAAACGGTGCCTGGCAAGTCGGGCCGAACTAGGCAAAAGGTGAAAGGTGCGCACCACGGTCTCGCAGTGGAGCGAGTTGAGTGCGAGAAGGACTTTACGGATGAGCAGAGAAATAGTCCGTCAGAATCCGTGAGATCGCTCCCACGGTTGTGGGGAGGTGGGAGTACCTGCACGCAGCGCTTACCGCGGCTGCTCATAGCCTGCGCAGGCGGCCGGGACGGCACAGCTACTCGGCACTATTCAAGGGGACGCCGGGAGGAGAGTTTATCAGAACGGGGAAGCACGGCGGGATGTGGGGCAGTAGCGGAGTGATCGGCAGCCGGGCCGTCGGGCGGAGGATTGCTGGGTGGCACCGAGGTGCTGGATGGCAGCAGGGGGTGGGGCGGCGATGGAATGCTGGGTGACGGCCGGGTGTTGGGTAGTCGCGGAATAGGGTGTGGCAGTGAGGAGGCCGGATGCTCAAGGGCGACCGGACAGCGCCAAGGTAGCAGCGGAATAGTGTGTGACAGTGAGGCGCAGATCGACGGCGGGGTGTTGGATAGCGGCGGGAAAGTGCGCGCAGTGGAGAGCAAATCGACAGCGGAGTGTCGAGTAGCAATAGGATGCGAGGATGCGCCAGTGGCAGAGAAGTGATGGATGATATCTGGACGGTGCGACGTGGGAGCTGGTGTTGCCATGGGGTGCGCCAGTGGCAGAGAAATGATGGATGACGGTGCGAAGTTCGGCAACAGCTGAACAGCTGGATGTTGAGCGGTACACAGGCCATGGATAGAGGGAGGGTGCGCACTATGATGACGAACAAACATTGGGGATCGCTGTTGAGGCCGGTCGTTCTTCGAGTGGCCATGTTGACGGTAGGGGTTGGGGTGGCGGCGGCGATCGGGGTTCAGGCAGGGCTTGGGTTGGCGGGGGCGAAGGTGTCGGCTGCAACCAGCACCAGTCCGATCGTTATCCGCATGTACACGGGCTTTGAGAGCAACGAACCGATCATCAACCAGTACCTACAGATGTACGAGAAATCGCATCCGGGGATCAAGGTCGAAAACCTTGGCTCAGAGTGGGATGTCAATAAGCTAACTACCCTCTTTGCAGCCGGCCAGGCGCCGGACATCATCCAGCACTCCACTGATTATATTCAACAGCTTTACCGGCAAGGATTCGTCGCCGCTGTGCCAACGGAGCTGGCCGATCGCTTGCGTCAGAAGTTTTATCCGGTTTTGCTCCAGGCTGTGCTGGTCCAGGGTCGCTTAGCCGGAGTACCGACAGAGAACATGGTGACGGGGCTGTGGTACAACAACCGGGTGTTGGATGAGGCGGGGATCGCCAGCCAACCCGCGACGTTCACCGATCTCGAGAAGATTGGGTTGAGGCTGAGCAAGTTTGCAGGCGATGGACGTCGTGAACGTGCGGGTTTGGTTGAACAAGGCGAGTGGTGGAGCTTCAACCAGTTCGGTTGGGCAACGTTTAAGGCATTGGGCGGGCAGGTCATCGATGCCACCACCGGCAAATTGGTGGTCGATGGGCAACCGTTGCGGGATCTTCTTGAGATAGTGCCTCGCTGGATCGGAGCAAAAGGGTTCATGGGACAAGGCTGGGATCAAGTGACGGCATTTTTCAAGGGCGAAGTCCCGTACGGTTTTGGCTATTTGTGGTGGTCTACCCTCATCCGGGAGAACAACCCGAGCAACTACTTGAAGACCTTTGGCGTCGGGCTCTACCCCAAGGGAGCGGGCGGCAACGGAGCGTTGCACTACGCTCACGCCTACGCGGTCAACAGCAAGAGCAAGCATGCAGACGAAGCGTGGAAACTGCTCGAGTGGCTGGCGTTGCAGCCGGTGGACGGAGTCACGCCACTCGGCCATGCGCTGTCGGCGAAGTCGTTGCCGGTGAACTCTGATGACTTCCAGGCCAAGTACTATGACGCCTTCCGGCCGTGGGCGGCAGGGTTCATCGCCAACCTGCAGTATGCGTGGAACGACTCGCAATTCGTTAGCTACGGGATCGGGCCGGGCGATCTGGACTTCGCTACGGCCATGTGGTCGGTGCGGGATGGGAAGGCCAACCCAGCCCAGGCGGTCGAGGACCTGGTGACGAAGGCACAGAACAAGATCAAGCAGTTCCAGGCGGCTCAGGGGAAGTAGAGCACGGCCGGCGGTTCACGAGGAACGGTGGTGATGGAGTTGACAGTGGCAGCTGTGGTGATTTTGGGGATGGCGCTGGTTACGGCAGGGACCTTGGGGATCGGTACGACCCGGACGGTGATGGCGGCGGCCGAGGGGGAGGAAACGGCCCCGGCGGGCGGAGGGGCGATGGCGGTGGGCGGAGGGGCGATGGTGAAAGGAGGAGAGGCGATAGCGGCGGGCGGAGGGGCGATGGTGGTGGGTGGCGGTGGGAGGGTGAATGGCAAAGAGGAGACAGCGGCGAGCGGGGAAGAGGCGGTGGCGGTGAACGGTCTGGATGGCAACCGTGACGCTGACGCCGATGCCGATGTTTCCGGCCGGGGCTGGCGGCTGGTGTGGAGCGAGGAGTTCGACGGCCCGCAGATCGACCGCGCGCTCTGGAACTTCGAGCTTGGCCACGGCCAGAACGGCTGGGGCAACCGAGAGCTGCAGGAGTACACCGACGACCCCGCCAATGCGTTCATCGACCAGGGCAAGCTGGTGATCCGGGCGCTGCGGGAGGAGGTGGGGAGTTGGCCGGAGTCACAAACGGCCACGGGCACCCCCTCAGCCACGACCATGGCCGCGGCGACAACCCAAGCCGTTGCTCCAGGCCCAGGCCCAGCCCCGGCCATGGCGACAACCCAAGCCGCAGCCCCATCTCCAGCCCTGCCTCCAGCTTCAGCTATGGCGACAACCCAAGCCGCTAGTCCAACTCCACCCCCAGCTACCGCCAGCAGCGGGGTGAGGTACAGGTACACGTCGGCCCGGATGACCACGCAACGGCACTACACGGTCCGCTACGGCCGGATCGAGGTGCGGGCCAAGCTCCCGGAGGGTCAGGGCATCTGGCCGGCGGTCTGGCTGCTGGGGGCGGACATCCCTACCAGAGGCTGGCCGGCGTGCGGTGAGATCGACCTGCTAGAACTGGTGGGGAGTCGACCAGGCACGGTTCACGGAACGATCCACGGGCCGCTGTCGGGCGGGGTTGGAATCGGGGGCGCGTACACGTTGCCGGGCGGGCAGAAGTTCTCCGAGGACTTCCACGTCTTTTCACTGGAGTGGGACGAGCGGAGCATGCACTGGTTCGTGGACGGGCACCAGTACTTCCAGGTGCTGAAGGACGATATGCCGGCCGAGTATGCGCAGAAAGAGTGGGTGTACGACCACGATTTCTTCCTTATAGTGAACCTGGCGGTGGGGGGCAACTGGCCCGGCTATCCGGATGAGACCACCATCTTCCCGCAGTCGCTACAGATCGACTACATCCGGGTGTATCAACGGGAGAATTGACAGAAGTGACCTGACCAAGACCCTTGGCAAACCGCTGGGTCTCAGGCAAGGCGACGTGGAGCAGGCGACTGGCCCTACCTCAAAGAAGGACACCCTGCTCCACGTTCCTTATTGCTTGCTGAATTACTTGCTGAACCAAGACCCCTGGCAAACCGAAGGGGCTCAGGCAAGGCGACGTGGAGCAGGCGGCTGGCCCTATCTCGACGAAGGACGACCTGCTCAACCTTCCTTACTGCACTGCCTGCTGAATTGCTCGCTGAACTGGGTTAGCGGAGGGCCACCTGACACCTAACACCGCAAGAGTGTGGCCCTAGCGGATAGCCGAGCCGGCCTCGGGAGAAGTGGCAAAATAATTGCCCACCCCAAAAGGCAGAAGCGGGAAATTTAATTGCCAGCTCGGCCCTGGAGGCGTCCAGCTGGACCAAATGGCCTTGCCTGTCCTGGGTTTGGCCGGCTGTGCGCTGGGTGGGAGAATGTCTGAGAAGGCAGGAGGGGGAGACGGCTGGGTTCACCCGGAAGAAAAGGAGGGGCTCTAGCAGGGCATAAGGTTTAGCCAGCTAGAGTGCGCTCGCGTGTGAGCTGGCCTTTTGAGGTGGGGGAGGGCGGGTTCGGGCGAGGTTGGCAATATAATTGCCCGCTAGTTCCACGAGAGGCTGGCAATTTTGTTGCCAGCTTGGTTTTGGCGGGGCGACCACCCCGGCGGTCGGCTCCCCCTGGCATTCCAGCTGGCGGCAGGTGCGGGCGGTCCAAGTGGGGGGCAAGTGCAACCAGTCCAGGCGAGGGCAAGTGCAGCCAGTCCAGGCGGGGGCAAGTGCAGCCGGTGCAGGCGTGGGGCAAGTGCGAGCGATCCAGTCAGGGGGGGCTGGCATTCCAGCTGAAGGGACAGGGCCGGCGGTTCAGTCGAGGGGAGGGGTGTGGGAGGTCCAGTCGCAGCAGCAGGTCCTGGCGGTCCGGGTGTATGCCTGGGTGAAGGGGGTCGTCGTGGTGGGTCGGTCCAGTCGAAAGGGCAGATCCTGGCGGCCCTGCCGGGGGAACCAGGTCCTGGCGCTCCATGCGGGGGTCCAGCCTGTGGTTGATTCGCCACGTTGACAGGGCGGCGCAAGGCCACACGGAGGGCGGTTACAGGAGCGGTGGACTCGCAGCTGATTCGGCCACGTTGACAGGGGCGGCGCAAGACGGTAGATTGGACGCATGAAAAAGAATCGATTCGGCAGCGACATGCCAGGAGATGAACCGGTCAGCCCGAAGCCGGCGAATGCGGCGGACAACGGCGACGTTCCAGGGGATGAACCGGTCGGTCCGATGCCGGGGAATGCGGCGGAGGGCGGCGATGCGCCAGGGGATGAGGCGATCGGCCTGATGCCGGGGAATGTGGTGGGCAACTATGAGTTTCCTCACACGCCCCTCAAATGTGCGCGAGACTCCATGCCTGGGAATGCGGTGGACAACAGCGATGCGCCAGGGGATGAGGCGATCGGCCCGACGCTGGGAAATGTGGTGGGCAACTCCATACCGGAGGAGGCAGCGGA
>JADBKQ010000016.1 GCA_014896305.1 Limnochordaceae bacterium | reverse complement strand
GCTGAGCCTGTTGTGTCTGCCAAGTCTTGGTACAGGTGGCCTATCGAGGTATGAGCAGGTTAATGTTTCGAGTGAGCGGAGGGCGCTGGCAGGGGGAGATTCAGGTTGCCTATCGCGGTACGAGCAGGTGAGTGCGGCGATCCGGCGAATCAGGGAGAACAGGTCTGGTCGAGAAGGTAGTTCGACCCTGATTGCTATACAACGACAGCGGTTGACACGGTCCTGCACGTCGCAGAGTCTGCTTCTAATCAACGCGACGGTTCGGTTTCAGGCGTAGAAGGAGCTATAAGGGCACACCAGGGAGGGGCACGGGTGGCAAACCAAAGCCGGACGTGGAATGCTTTTGCCTGGTTGGTGGCGACCCTCGTGGTGACCGGTTGCGTCGGCCCGGTTTCGCCCGTTGCTTTGGCGGCGGGTCTATCGATCGATGGTTTTGTCCAATGGTCGGCCCGCTACCCCATGGGGGAGAGCCAGGCTTTGGCAGACGCCGCTGGTTTTGGGCTTTCCGCCGCTCCCAACCGGTTGCAGCTACAGCAGCAAGTTCACCTGTCGCTTTCCGGAGACATCCTCCCGGGAACAACGATTCGTGCCGACCTCGATAATGCTCGGGGCGATAACCTCCAACTTCTGGCGGTAGACCTCCAGCGTTCCAATCTGCGCCTTCACCTGGGTGACCTCCGCTTGGAGAGCGACAATCCGTTCACAATCTACAACCTTTCTTTGAAAGGCGTCTCCCTCGAATATCGCTACCGCAACCTGCTGGCGCAAGTCGTCGCCGCCCGCTGGCAGGGGATTCCCGCCAGTCGCACGTTTGTGGGCGGATGGAGCACCGACTCCTTGCTCCTGGTGAATGATGGTCCTTCCGTTCCCATGCGCCAGAACGGGGAATTGGTTGCTTCCCTGGCCGGCTTGCCGGCGGCGGCGCTGGCTTGGCCGGGCTTTGATCCCGGGTTCATGCAGGTCTTCATCCAGTATTGCGATAGCTTCGCAGGAGGCGCCGTCCCCCCAACGTTGGCCCAGTTTCTCGAAGAGAACGGGTTGGACTTCCTTTATCAACACGCTGGCGGCGGTCCCGACGATCCCGGCGTCATCCAGACAGGCAGCGGCCTCGCCCTTCCGGACGGCTCATACGCGGTGTTGCGCACGGGCGGCCAGGAGTTTCTGGTCTTGCGAGCCCTACCGGAGGACATTTTGCGAGAGCAGATCCAACGCCTGATCCGCCAGTTCAATGAGAAAAATGGGCTGCAAGGGGAGCAGGCTCGCAGGTATCCGTTTGCGGTGGGGTCACCGAATGAAGAGGAGTTTCTACAGACGCTGCGGGACGGATTCGCCCGCGTCCGCATTGGTAAGGCGGTAGATGACCCACTTCTTTTGCTGGATGTTCCCCTGGGCCAGGTACGACTTTCAGGACGCTTCTTTGACCTTGGTCACGGACAGTTGGATGCCGCTTCGGTGCAGGTGCAGCTCCGGTTGGGTGGTGTGTGGCGTCCGGCGGGCGAGGTCCCGGGCTTCGTCAGCAACACGTGGGCGGCGGAAGGGATTGCTGAGCTCCGCTTTCCGGCGGCGTTTGATCCTCGTCGGGATGCAGTGCGGGTTCTGTACCGTTACGCCGCGGTACGCAATGTATATGCCCTGGGAACGTCGATTGTGCGAGGCAGCGAGAAGGTTTATCTGAATGGACGCCTGTTAGAGCGGGACAAAGAGTATACGTTGGATGAGGAGAGTGGCCTGCTGGTACTGCTCGTTGAGATAGGCCCGACCGACACCCTGCGCGTCGATTACGAGTATTACCGGGGCGGGCTGGGCGCGTCCTACGTGCGGAACCTAGCTGGGCTGATGATCGTCTACGACGGGTCAACCGGAGTGAACGGACCATCCGCGGGAACCCAGCGGGCAGCGGGCTTAGCGGAGGCTACACCTTTTGCGAATCTGAACCAATCTGCGGAGGCAGTTCCTCCGGTGAGGTCGGATGGGCCTGGGGAAGCCACGAATCCAGCCGGGCCTGCAGCGATGGGTTGGGTTGTGGCGCTTGACCGGGTGATGGTGGAAGCCTGGCAATCGTGGGATCAGCCACTCCCGGCAGATCAGGCTCAGAATCAGACGACAATGCCCGAGACCCTGCGATTGGTGGGAGTGTCGGCGGCAGGACATCTCGGCCCGATCCAGATGAGCATCGATAGCGCGGCCAGCTGGGACCAGTACCCTCCGGGGGACAACCGCCGCTTGCCTTTACCTAACGAGGTGGCGGCACTGCAATATGTCCGGGAAGGAGCGTCCGAGCTTTTGCTGCTGGGCGATGCCAATGGTTTGCATGTCCGCACGGCCGGTGTGAATCAGGGCATTCGCTGGCGGCACTATGGGTTGGGCCAGGGCCTGGCTGGACGCCGCGTGCAGGCTCTTGCTGTCTCGGAGGAGGCGTTTTGGATCGGTACGGAAGCTGGACTCTCCCGGGTTATGCGGACAGGGATCACAGTAGGTGGGACTGAGAGCTCAGGCGCTTCTTTTGACATCCTAAGTAACTGGCAGAGCTGGGACAAGACCCATGGGCTGCCAGCAGGTGGGGTGAATGCACTCGCTGTGGGGGCAGGGCAGGTTTGGGCTGGCACGGCGTCCGGCCTTGCCCAGGCAAGTGAGCAAGAGTTACTGCAGGGGCTCAGTGACGGGCGAGCCTCGGGTGGTGTATGGCGCATCTGGGGTGCGGCCGACGGACTGCCATCCGCTCGCATTACGGCGCTGGCGTGGGATAGCCAGGGCCTTGGCAGCGGATGGAGTGGAACTCTGTGGATCGGTACAGACCGGGGTCTCGCGTGGCTGCAAGGCGGGCGTGTGGGAGTCGCTCCAGCGCTGGCGGGCCAGCCGGTATCTGCACTCGCGGTAGGCCCATTGGGTTCGGTCTGGCAGGGTGTGGTGGCGGCAACCGCCGCTGGCGTCTGGTTTTTGCCCGCAGGGGCTAGCCCGTCGGTGGGCAATGCTTGGTTCCCCGTTCTGGACGCGGACTTCGTACGGGCTCACCCGGTGAAAAGCCTGTTCGTGCTGGCGAACGGCGGTGGCCCAGGGGTCGACCTGTTATTCATAGGCACTCAGAATGGGCTCTGGCAGGTGGAAGAAAGCGGGCCCGGGGGCGCTTTTCCACAGCCAACGCTGGTGTCGCAGACCGCTGGCTGGGTAGTGAGTGCGCTGGCCGGTAGCGGTTGGGATGAGCCGACTGCTACGCTGTGGGTCGGAAGCGTGGCGCAGCTGGTGAGACAGGTAGGGGATAGTTCAACGGCTGCAGGGGTGGTAGGGGGTACAGGTGAACGGCATGAGCTCGCCCTGTGGGTGGGTGTGACCCAACCAGGAGGCTCAGGGCCGGACTTCGACTTGACGTTTGGTGGGTCGGTGGATGTCCCGCCCCTGGTGTCGGCCGCTGGAGACTGGGTCTGGCAGCGGGTCGACACGGTGGCGGCTGGGTTGCATGGGGATGACCTAAGCCGCTATGAGGATCTGCCCGCTGAGGGCCACCAGCTTCGTGGTTATGCCGTGGCGGTGCAGGTAGTCCAGGAGGGGCGGCTGGGTCAGTGGCAGGCGAGCGCGAGCCGGGTCGCCCCGGGCTTCCGCAGTTTGAGCAGGGCAGGGGCGGCCGATGAACTGATCTGGAGTGTGAGTGGCAGCGTCCGGCCAACCTCCCGGCTCACCGTGGGGGCGCAGGTGGAGGATGCGGTCATCGGGCCAACGGGTGGTGGCGATGAGTGGACCACGTGGGCTGGCCCGACGGATCCAAACGAATGGGGGTCAGCGGGGACAGGCTTGTCCTGGCGTCGCCAAAGCCAGCAGGTGACCATCGGCTGGAGCGCTGGCTCGACCGTCCTGGACTCAACCGGGGTTGGCTTTACCCATGTGGGCTCGAGCGGGCCGACCGTCAACCTCTCCTACGCAGCAAGTCAGGTGGATGACGGCCTGGACGGCACGTACGACCGGGCCCGGACGCAATGGAAAACCGGCCTGAGCCAGGATTTCTTTTCCGGCACGTTGTTGGCGGCACTGGATTGGGAGCAGGTGGGCAGTTGGGACCGGGTCTTTGCGGCTGGCAACTATAGTAGTCAACAGTTCTCGACCTCGCTGCAGTGGCGGCCCAGTGCGGGGTTCAGCTGGAGTGCACGCCTGGTGCAACCCCTTGGAGCGGTGGCGACGCTGGGCGGGCAAGAGTATGGCTGGCAGACGCAGATGGGCTGGAATCTTCTCTTCGGATCAGGGGTACGGGCCAGATTGAGCGGGAGTGCCGGTGCCACCTCGGTACAAAGAACGGGCGACCAGGCGAGACAGCAACAGGTTCAGTGGGCTTCTTATCTCAGCACAACCAGCTGGAGACAGTGGGGACTGATGTGGACACCCACGGCGAGCGTGCGGGGGGTTTCCCTCACACCGTTTGCTGGTCTGCCGCGCATCAGTACCCAAGGCCAGGTCGACGTGCGAGGCGTCGGGCTGCAGGGGCTGGAGGTTCGCCTCCAGGGGAGTGCCGCCCAGGATCGCTACCCGACGGAGCAACGGGTGAGCCAGCAGCTGGCGGGCAGCGGCCAGCTGAGCTGGACGTGGGCAGGGGGGTGGCGGCCCAGCTGGGGAGTTAGCTGGAGTCGCCTGCAATTCAAGAACGTTTTGTACGGTGAACGCCAGTGGGAGTCAGGCCAGACATTCTTCAAGCTGCAGACCCCCAGTTGGCAGGGGGGAACCGCCCGTTGGGGAGCTCAGGCGACGGCTGGGATAGGCTGGGCGGGTGGTGCGGCGGGCTACCAGTTGGGGATCGAGGCGCAGGGAGACTTTCCGTCCGGGTTGGTGATGTCGTTGAACGGCCGCTGGCAGCAAGGGGATGAGATCTGGGCGCTGAGCGCCGGTAGTCTGGGCTTGGACAGGAGTGGGCTCGTGGCGCCGGGAAACTGGGGGGTGCCGGCGGTGGGGGCGACCGGGGACGTGGCCGCCTTGTCGCTGAAGCGAGCGAGTGTGGAGGTAGGGGTAGATGTCGCCTACACCTGGGCTGGACGCTGGCAGGTGAACGGGGGCTTGACCTTCCGCCAGGTCTGGCTGGCAGATGGCCAGCGGGGCACGGCACGGGCCTGGATTCCCCAGGTGTCGGTGCGGGCCAGCTTCTAGGCTATGGCTATATCAGCAAGAAGGGGGACGAGAGTATGTGGTGGCGAGGGAATGCGAACCAAGGCCAAGGTATCGGAGGGGGCTCGGGTTTGCACATGGGCATGGGCTCGTGCCAGGGTCTGAGCTCTGGCTTGGGCCAGCATCTCGATGGGAGACGGGCTCATGGCAGACGCTGGGTTCGGTCGGCGGTGGCGGCCGTACTACTGATACTGAGCGTGGGCGGATGGGCGACGACGTTGCCCACGACGGCTGCGCAACCCACACCAGTCCCAGCGTCTGCGTCAGCACCAGTATCCACACCCCTACCAGCACCAGCGTTAACATCAGCGACATCAGCACCAGCATCAGTGTCAGCACCAGCATCAGCACCGGCGTCCGCACCAGCGTTGACAGCGGTTGCACCCACCATGGTCGTAGGACCAGGGCCAGTGCTGGGCTTTGGGGGCTGGACGTTGTCCGAAAGCCAGGTGTTGCCGGTTGCTCCCGGTGTGACGCAAGTGGAGGAGCGGTACACCAGTAGCGGCGGCGGCAGGCTTGTGGTTCACCGGTTGAACGTCGATCTGAGCGTTCCCACCGCCCGGCTGCGGCTGTCGCTACCGCGCGGAGAGGTGCTGCCGCTGGAGACGCCCAGCGCGCGGGCGCAACGGGAGAGCACGCCCCAAGAGCAGGTAGTGGCCGCCATCAACGGCGACTTCTACACGGTGACACCCCCCTTCGCGGGCCTGCCCATCGGGACGGCCGTGCGGGAAGGGGAGCTGGTCAACAGCGGTGTAGAATCCTGGTTTGCCTTCGGAGTGTGGCCGGATGGGAAGGTCGACATCGACAAGGTCGTCATGCTGGGAGAGGTCGAATTCTCTCGCAACGGGCAGTCCAGCGGCACCACATATTCCCTGAGCCAGGTGAACCGCGCCCGCTCGGGGCTCACCTTGTTCACCCGTCGCTTCGGGGCGACGACCCTGGCCGATGATCAGGGAATCGATGTGGTGGTGAAAGCGGACAATCTGCCGCTGCGGGCGGGAGTGCCGTTGACAGGCACAGTGGTACAGGTGATCTCTAACCAGCGCAATACCGCCATTCCGGAGGACGGCTTCGTGCTTTCAGCGGCCGGGTCATCCCGGTCGGCGTTGGAGGATGTGGCGGTAGGAGACCGGGTCACGGTGCAGGTTCGCCTGTGGGGGTTGAAGGGGCGGTCCTGGGACACCGTGAGTCAGGTAGTGGGAGGCAACGTGCGCCTGGTGGAGGAGGGCGAAGTGGCCGACTTCAGTACCGTGCGTGAACCGCGTACCGCGGTCGGCTACAAGGGCAAGATGGTATACCTGGTGACCTGGGATGGCCGCCAGCCGGGTTGGAGTGACGGAGCAAGTTACCAGGAGGAGGCCCAATACTTCGTCGCCCTGGGGGCTCAGGAAGCGCTCAACCTGGACGGCGGTGGCTCGACTGCGTTCGTGGTGCGCCAGCCGGGTGCGCCGTACGCGACGGTAGCCAACCGGCCCTCGGACGGCTGGGAGCGGGCAGTCTCCAACTCGCTGCAGGTGGTCAGTACTGCTCAGGGGCAGGGCCTGGCACAACTTCTGGTCTTGCCGCCGCAGGTGCGGTTGGTGCCGGGGGCGAGCGCTCAGTTCCAGGTGATGCCGCTGGATGCCGCCGGAAACAAGGTGGAACTACCGTCCGGCCAGGCGGTGGTTTGGTCCGCCGAGGGCGGCATCGGGCAGGTCGATAGCGACGGCCGGTTCACCGCCACCACAGACCTGGCCTCCGGGTCAGCGTCAGCGTCAGCATCCGGATCGGCATCGGCGCCCGCGTTGGCGTCGACGACTTCTGGGGCGGCTGGTGGCGACAAAAACACCGGGACAGAGACACAGCTGGGCAAGGTGGGGTTGGTGGTCGCTCGGGTCGGCCAGGTGACCGGCCAGGCGGTGGTCACCGTGGCCGGCAATATCCAGCGGCTGGAGCTGCGGCCAGCCTCGGTCTCCCTCGATCCTGGCCAGAAGATGACGTTCCAGGTCGTCGCCTTCGACGATCAGGGACGGAAGGTGGAGGTGCCGGCAGCCGCACTGCGCTGGCGGGTAAGCCCCGAAGCCGAGCCGGGTGGAGTGGGCCATTTCGACCCCCAGACGCTGCAGTTTGTGGCGGGGGAAGGCAGCGGCCAAGCGCAGATCACGGTGGCTCTTGCTCCAGAATCTGGTTTGGCGGCATCGGCACAGGGTTTAACAGCAATCGAGGCGACCGCAACAGTCGCCGTCGGGCAACCACCGTTCCTGATAGAGGACTTTGATGACCTGGCCGACCTCACCTCGGATGGCGCCCGCTACCGCAAGGTCACTTTGGCCGGGGCCCACCTGCCGGGGCAGCCGGTACGCTGGGGCAAAGGGGCGGTGCAGCTGAGCTACGACTTCACCGGCCAGCCGAGCACCTCCGGGGCGTACGTTATGATCCGTGGCTACCGTGAACTGCCGGGCTATCCCAAGCGGGTGGGCGTCTGGGTCTACGGCGACGGCGCCGGGCACTGGTTACGCGGTCAACTGCGCGATGGAACGGGCACGCCGTTCCCGGTGGACTTCACGGATGCGGCCGGTGGTGTCAACTGGACCGGTTGGCGGTTCGTGGAGGCGGACATCCCAGCCGGCAAGACGCTGCCGTTGCGGTTTGATGCACTTCGTTTGATGGAGACGCACTCCGACCGGAAGAACGCCGGCGTCGTCTACTTTGACAACCTGGTAGCCATCTACTCCGACGGACCCGTAGATGTAGAAGGGCCAGCGATAGACTTGCAGGCCCCCAACCTGGCTGCAGACGGCAGCACCGTGCTGGCCAGCGCCACACCCACTTTCCGGGCGGTGATCACCGATTCTGGTGAACCCGTGTCGGGCGTCGACTGGAAGAGCCTCAGCGTCACGCTGGACGGCAAAGCGGTCACTCCTGGCTTTGATCCGGATAGTGGCATCGTGACGTTCCAGGTGATCGAGCCGCTGGCGGCTGGCGAGCACGTGCTCACGATCTCGGTGAACGACCGGGCGGGTAACCCGGCTGCCGCTCCCATGGAGTGGCGCTTCCGGGTCGCAGGGCAGTAGAGCGCAATGATGAGGACGAGGGCGCCCGCTACGGAGCGGACGCCCTCGTCTTGCCTGCTGGGATCGCCTTGATCAGGCCTTCCCACAGGCGCTGCGCTTGACTGACCATTTGCACATCCACGGAACGCCCGGCCGCGGTCGCTCCTGCGCCACTGAAAATCCCGGCAGTCAATGGGGCAGAGATCGACTGGCCGGCCGCAATCGTGATGGGCGTGCTCCCCTGGGGGTACTTCCCTACATAGTCGCCCTCGTCAAGCTGGCCATCACGGTTCACGTCGAGCCAGGCAAACACGAAGCCAGACCCCGCGCGCACGCCGGTTACGGAGTACGACCAGTTCCCCTGGGAGGTCGGTGTAAAGGACGGATGAACTGCCTGGCTGAGGGGCGTGCCGTCGGGAGTGACAAACCCGATCCATAGCTGATCTGGACCGGCGCCGCTGGCACTAGCGACGGCCAGATACGGGTTGATCACGCCGTAGCCGGTCTCATTGTCTTTGCCCGGCTGGCCAATGTCCATGGCGGTTTGGGCCAACACCGTGCTGACCTGGTTGGGGCTGAGGCCGGCCGCCCGCATCAAAGCGACGATGCCCGAGACAATGGGGGTCGCCATCGATGTTCCGCTGGCGCGATCCGGGTCATAGGAGTTGGCTGGCTTATTCCAGCTGGTGCTGAGAACGTTCACGCCAGGAGCCATGACATCGAGTTCAGGCCCACTGTTGGAGAAGTAGGCCCGAGCTTTCGATTGGTCAATCGCCCCTACGGCGATGACGGGTTGGTACGCAGCTGGCCAGGAGACTGGGGCCTGGCCACTCAGATCATTACCAGAGGCAGCAACCACAGTCGCTCCTGCAGCTATCGCCCCGTTAATGGCGTCTCTGAAAAGCTGCTGGGTATCTGGATCAGGTTGCCCTTCAACACCCAGGGACAGGTTGATGACGTCGGCGTGATACTGGGGCGATGCCGCCGCGGCGATTGCCTCCGTAGTGTACTCGATGGGAGTCCTATCGCTGGGCTGCAAGGACCGGAAGGGGATGATTGAAGTATACCAGGCGGTCCCAGCTACCTGAAACCCGTTGTTGGTCCGTGCACTGATCAGGCCAGCCACATGGGTACCGTGGCTGCTGAAGGTGGTGTCACTGCCAGGATCGGTCGGATCGCTATCATTGTCCACAAAGTCGTAGCCAGACAGCAGGTTGCCTCGCAGGTCGGGATGCTCGAAGCGCACGCCTGTATCAATGACGGCAACCCTTTCCGACCCGGCATCGGGTTGCAGAGCCCACGTCTGCGGCATCCCCAGCAAGTTGTACTGATACTGCTGGGAGTATGACGGGTCATTGGGGAGACGGACTGGGTAGCTGGTGGGGTAGACATACTGAGCGGGCCTGGCTCGCAGCACGGCATTGGAACTCTGCAGCCGTTGCGCTAAGAGCTCTGCTGTCATGCCCGCAGGGACTTCGATGGTGGCCAGGCGTCTGCCCAATCGTTCCATGTACGGGAAAACTCTATAGTTCAGCTTGGGCAGTCCGGAGCCGGCCAGCAGGTCACGGACCTGTTCCATCATTGACTGGACGACGTAGTCGGAAGAGCCGAAAGGTACGCCGGATGCGCCGGGACGAAGCTCTACCGTAACATGGCGGGCCGGGCGAGACACAGGGGGGGCAAAGGTAGGACGGACCATGCTGGTCGAGGAAGCTGCTGGTGGCCAGGAACGAGTGGCAGAAGCTCCCATGACCCACGAGTCAGTTGTGTACGTGACGGTGCCGGCAACACCAGCGGAACCGCCTGGATTGACCGGCTGCAGAAGGAAGTTTTGGGTCGCACTGGGGCCGGCCGGTGGGGTGATGACCTGGTTAACAGGCTCGTAGTTGGCGGCGGTGACGACGACGGAAAGGTTGCCGCTGTTGCGGGGTAATCCCACCAATTGATACCAGCCGTTAGAGTTGGTGGTAGCCACCGTGTTCACGCTGGGGACTGCCACCTGTGCTCCGCCGATGGGCGTTGCTCCATTGGCACTGCGGACGTATCCGCTCAGCGTAAACGTGGGGCTGCCGCCGCCACCACAGGCGGCTAGAACGAGGGAAAGAACAGACAGCAGGGCCAGGATCGTCCAGGAACGCCAAGAGAATAAGAGCCGCACGGGTCGCGGTCGAGCCGATGGTTGATCCACGATGATTCCTCCTGCGCGAAAGGATGAGCGGAACAAAGAGGGGGGGGACGGCCAAAAACGCGTGCACATTATATTCCGGACGTCGACCCGTTTTCCTTTGTTCGCCCTGCTACCGGATTAAATGCATGGTAACGGCCGCAACGTTCGTTTGGTCACCTGCCCCACCATTGATTCCCCGCTCCCTTTTTCTTCCATTCCCTGCGAGTGACAGAAAAAGGGCCGCGGCCAGCGCTTCAGCGTGACGCTAAAGACTCTGGCAGCGGCCCGGATCAGTTCATGCGGGTGCGTTCGACTGAGACGCCTTCCATGCAGACGGTGTGAGTTTCTTACTTGCGCGCCGCCTCCAGTCGACGAGCCACCTCGGGCCAGTTGACCACGTTCCACCAGGCGTTGACATAGTCCGCCCGGCGGTTCTGGTACTTGAGGTAATAGGCGTGCTCCCAGACATCGAGGACGAGCAGCGGCACGACACCCCATTCAGTCAGGTTCTGGTGCTTCTCGGCTTGCAGGATGATGAGCTTGGCTGCGGTTGGCTCCCAGGCCAGGATGGCCCAGCCTGAACCCTCCACCGCCACGGCAGCCGCGCTAAACTGCTTCTGGAACGCGTCAAAGCTGCCAAAGTCCTTCTCGATCTGTTCCAGCAGTGCGCCGCTGGGCTTACCGCCCTGGTTGGGGCCCATGATCGTCCAGAAGATGCTGTGGAGCAGATGCCCAGAGCCGTTGAACGCGGCTTCGCGGGACCAGTGCTTTACCAGGGCGAAATCGCCCTTGGCACGGGCTTCCGCCAGAGCCGCCTCGGCCTTGTTCAGACCATCGACATAGGCTTGATGGTGCTTGTCGTGGTGCAGGCGCATGGTCTGCTCGTCGATGTAGGGTTCAAGCGCATCATAGGCATAGGGAAGAGGTGGCAGTTGATACGGCATCGGTCGGTCTCCTCCTTGCTGGTTGGTTACTGAGCCGTGTTGAACCTGATGTAACTGGCTGTCCTTGGTGGACGTCGAGCGACCTGGCTCGGGCCAGGCGGGGCCCGGTGCGTTGGTCAGCCAGCGTGTCCGGACGGCAGTAGTCTATGCCGCGAGGGGCTCATTCCGTCCCCCCTTCCGTCCACGCCCTTACTATAGCACACTTTGGCTAGTGTCAACTATAAATTTGATCCGATTCTTGATTGATGTTCACTCCGATTATTGCAAGCTCGCATGGCTTGTGCCACCAGGGGCGAGGGGGCAAGGGACGATTCCGCCACTCCATGGACAGGGTTGCTGAGCAGGATACAATGACAAATGACAGCGGAAGGAAACGCAGGAGGCGGTGGAGTTGGAACGACTGGCGTTACGGGGCGGTCCGCCGGTACGGCAGCGCTCCTGGCCGGCCTGGCCTGAGGTGGGGATGAGCGATCGCCAGCTGGTGCTGGAGGCGCTGGACAGTGGGGTGTGGGGGTTGGGAGGGACGATGATCCCCCGCTTTGAGGAAGTGTTCGCCCGTTATCAGCACACGGCCTATGCCGTAGCCGCCGCCAACGGGACGGTCACCCTGGAAATGGCTTTGCGCGCGGTGGGGGTGGGTCCTGGGAGCGAGGTCATTATCCCGGCCTACACGTTCATTGCCACAGCGTCAGTCGTTTTCCAGGTAGGAGCCGTTCCCGTCATCGTCGATATTGAACCGGACACCTGCACCATCGACCCGGCAGCCGTAGAGGCGGCGATTACGCCCCGGACGAGAGCTATCATCGCGGTTCACGTGGGCGGGGGACCGGCGGACATGGACCGGCTGATGGCTATTGCCCGGAAGTACCACTTGCCGCTGATCGAAGATGCGGCCCAGGCCCACGGGGCGGAATGGCGGGGACGGCGGCTGGGTAGCTGGGGAATCTGCGGCTCTTTCTCGTTCCAGTCCAGCAAGAATCTGACCTGCGGCGAGGGGGGTGCCATCGTGACCAACGACGAGGCCCTGGCCGACTACTGCCGGGCCTACCGCAACGTCGGTCGCTGGGTGGGCCGAACGCCGCCCCGCCCGCTGGTGGGGGCGGACTACCGCCTCACCGAGCTGCAGGCCGCGCTGCTGTTGGCGCAGATGGAACGGCTCGACGTTCAAACCGAGCGACGTAACGCCAACGCTGCCTACCTGAGCGCGTTGCTGGACGATCTCAATCGCAGCACCGGTGAACCAGTGGCGTTGCCGCCGCGCCGAGATGAGCGGGTCACCCGCCACGCCTACCATCTGTACTTGATTCGCCTGCGCCAGGACGTGTGGCGCGTGCCGCTGCCCCGCATCGTACAGGCGCTGCAGGCGGAGGGGATTCCTGCTCGCACTGGCTACCCCGCACTGTACCATGATCCGCTTTGGGCCGTGGCCACGGGATCTGACTCGGGCCGATCGCTGGCGGCTGAGGCAAGTCGCCAACCTGCAGTGAACCGGGGCCAGCCGTCTCCAGTTGAGGCCGGCCAAGAACCGCACTGGCGTGTGGAAGGTGGCCGTGCTCCCCAGGCGGAACGTGCGGCGGCTGAGGTGATCTGGCTACCACAACGGCTGTTGCTGGCAGAGCAATCAGATATGCACGATGTGGCCGAGGCCATCGCCAAAGTCTGGCGTCACCGCCTCAACGTTGGGTGTTCCAGTGAATAAGTGAAAGGCGGGAGGTGGTGCCTCCCGCCGTCGTTGGAACTTCATCCCCGTTTCCGAGGCGCGAGATCCTGGTCAGAAGCTGAGACTGTACGACACCGTGGCGTAGTTGTCATCAACGGTGGGCTTCTTGGTCGGGTCGGACCACCCGGTCCACTTGCCTGCTAACGCCCACCCATTGGGTGAGGTGTACGAGGCTTGGATGGAGGTCGTAGTGTTACTTCCCTGTGCCGTGTAGTTTGTGGTTGTGGAAATGTCACGGAAACCACCCACGGATAGTTTGACGTCAACCTGAACTTCATGCTTTAGAGGGGTGGCGAATGTCAGCTTGTAAGTAGGAGTGATCGAGCTGATCGGACCGACCGCAGGCAGCGAGCGCGACACCTGGATCGACGTTGCGTCGCTGCTGAGAGTGGAGGTGAAGGAGTAACCACGTAGCGTCGTGGCAGCCGTCAGCGAGTACGAGCGCGTAGTTCCAGCTGTGGGGGCACTCTTCTTCGTATAGGAGTCGGTATCCAAGGTGAGATCTACTGGCTGCGCAGGGAACACTGTTGTTTTGGCGTTGAAGTGAATCCCTTGCTGGTCACGATGAGCGTATACGTAGTTGTAGTAGCTCTGGGTCGGATCGGTCTGAGTTGAGGAAGGCCAGGGGTGGAAGTTCGCATCGATGTTGCGCCAGTCCAGTGTGAGCTGAAGCGGCTTGGTAGCCAACTCCTTCCCAGGGACCTCCAGGGTAGTCGAGGCGGAAGCCATGTACATTCCAGCCGTGAATTGCTGGTATGGGAGCATCTTCGGATAGGCTACGGGGTTCGGATCCACAACCACTTGGCGCGCAGCTTTGAGCGACCAGGACACATTGGCGTGCTTGCCTTGGAGCTCAATCCCGCCGAAGGCCTCACTACCTGGGGCCTTGTCAGGATGCACCGGGTCTACCTGTTTTCCCGGGCCATTCTCGAAACGAACGGTGTCACCGGGATGAAGGTAGGTTGTGATCCAGCTGGCGTTCTGAGGCCCATTCGGAGCATAAGGGGGAGTCGGATCCTGGTAGTCATGACCAGCCAGGATGTAGGCCACATTGCCACTGGGCTTGTCTGGCCTTGGGTCGCCGTACTGCGTATTGATGACCTTGAAATCTTTGTCCAGGAAGGCGTAGGCCCAATATGGGCTGGGAATGATCTCTTTGGGGGCCTTTGGGGCGTCCTGGCTGAACAGCAGGAGGTCACCATTTTGGCCGGTGTCCGTTGGGTTGACGCGGGTGATCACGGCCATGGGCCATTGATCATGGGGTTTATTAGCCTGTACCACGGTTACGACCGAACGTACGCTCAGGGTACCGACACGCATTGCACCATATAGGTTTGTCTTGATGCCGGCAAATTCGGGGAGGTTGAGGCTCGCCCCCCAGGCCATCGCCGTCGGTCCGATCTGGATAATGGGCGTGGTGTTGGATTGGTTGTACGTTGGCCATCCAAAAAACCCAGACATCGTCAATTTACCGACCTTGAGATCCCGAGCGAGGACCCCTCGAAGCGCATCTGCCGGTGGCCAACCGGTCGGACCAAACAAGTAGTCGGGCCCGAGCCCGTTGATCCGATAATCTCCCAGCGTTCCACTGATCGAAGGTCCGCCGGTCCACAAAGGTCCTGTAGCGTTGAGGGCTATGGAAGACGGCGGCAAGGTGATTTCGCCGAAGGGGTTCCAGAACTGCTGGGTGGTCTCATACCACCGCAGGTAGATGTTGGACGTGCCGAGCGACAACAAAAGGTATGTCTCGCCCACCCACTTACTGTCGTACGCTGGCGAGTACCGCAGAGTCACTTTTCCTGATCCGCTGATACTGAGGCCGGCAGCAAAGGTTTGAGGACTGCCAACGGCTATCGCGGCCATCAGGCCTATTCCGACAGCCCCCCTAAGTAACGGTTTCATCGGGTTCTCCCCTTTCCAGCACAATGTCTGTCCTTGGCACAGGATGGAGCCCAGGGGTAGGACAGGTGCCTACCCCTGCGGCGAGGGCCTAAGCCTAGATGTTGACCTTGTAGTAGAGGTTGAAGAAGGTGTCGTCCCGCTTGGTGGGATCGTCAGGATCCTTCCATCCAGCGTTGAGACTCCAGCCGTTCGGAGCCGTGTAGGAAGCCGTTGCTGTCGTTGCGGCATCCAGGAACGACTTGTTTGTCGTCGGGTCCACCTTGCTGGCCAACTCATAGGAGAACTCGGCGGTGATCTTCTTGAATCCGCCCAGGTTAAACTCGGTCGACAGGGCAAGCGTATGCTTCACCTGAGAGCTCGGGTCAATGGTGAACGTGTACGAAGGACGAAGTTTGGTAATATCTGGAATGCCAAGGTTGATGTTGCGGGCAACTCCCAACCCCGCCCCATCCGTAGCCAACTTCCCGCTCACTTCATAGCTAGCGAGTCTGGTTGCCATCTCCAAAGACGATGTTTGACTACGCTCTTGGCCTTTGGTATAGGAGTCCACGGTTACTTTGACATCCACTGGGTTAGCCGGCAAGACAGTGGTGCTAGCTACAAAGTTGAAACCATTCTGACCTAGCTGGGCTTCGATTCGGTTATATCCCTCTTGGGAAGGATCAGTTACCGTCGAACGAGCCCAAGGGACGAACCCTTCGTTAATGTTTCGGTATTCTACAGTCAATGTTAGCGGCTTTGTGGCCAGCTCCGCGCCAACCGGGACATCAGTGCTGGCAGAGACGATAAAGAAGGAAGCGGAGCTTTTACTCGACTTTGCTGGTTCTTTGGGCAGATCCCACGGCCGAACACCGAAACTGTTCACCGCAGCTGGGGCCACAGACGACGGCTTAGGCGTGACCTGGTCGCTGGTCATCATTCGCCCAAACTGTCCATTCAGTCGAAGACCAGCGATTGTATATGCTCCTTCTATTGCGCCGACAGCTTCGGTATACCGATGGCTGTCAGTACCGCCGGAAGGCTGAAACACTACGGGGTTATGTGTCCCTTCATAAGGCTGGAGGTGGCTTTTCATCCACTGATAGGCACCTGTCGATTCGTACATATATGCAGCGATGACGTAGCTATAGGATGTGTTGGCCGTAGGTGGTCCCCAACCAGACTTAGAGACTTTGGCAGGTATGTACTTAATGATATATCCGTCCTTATCGATAAAGGCCATCTCCCAATCTAGGCTGGCTATCCAAGTGGAACGGCCATAATTTGTGTTGAAGAGATGTAGCCCTTGGTATGGGCTCACCATCTCGTTGGTGTGGTCAAATTTCAGCTCTGCACCATCTGGTGCATGCGGGGGCATCCCCCACATCGTTTCAAATTGTCCGGTGCGTACGGCGCCATATGCATCGACTTTTAAGCCTTTGAAGTTAGCGATATTGACCGTACCACCCCAGACGCGGGAGGTGGCCCCGGCGTCTAGCGGGTCGATGACGGCCCTGGGCCAGGAGTAGTACCCGGAAAACTTCAGGGCGCCGAAGGGGAGGTTTTCGACCATCGCCCCGCGGACAGCCGCTTTGCTATCGTCCCCCGCCATGTAGACTGGGCCCAGCATTTTGAAGTCGCCCATAGTACCCTTCACAATGGGGCCGTTTGTCCATAGGCGACCTTGGGCATAGAGGCTGATATCAGACGGCCGGAACGTCCAAGTCGAATACGATTCCCAGAAGTTCCTGTCTTCGTTGAAGAATCCTAGCTTCAGGCTGTACTTATTCGTCGCGCTCATGCCGGCAGTGATCTCGAGGCCGGTGCGCCCAGTCCACTTGTCCTCTGGCGTGTACTTGATCTCAGCGTCGACGTAGCCGGTGAAGGTAAGGCTGGCGGCCAGGGCCGGCCTCGTCATGGCGAGGAGTAGAACCGGGACAACCAAGAGGGGGACGAATCGTCGCATGTTGAATACCTCCTTGGCAGCACATATAGGATATTCCTTGCGATCCTAATTCGCCCATATTGAGGCGATTCCTGCTAAACAATTTAGAGGTTAGCAGTAGTGGAAGTCACATTTCAGTGAAGGCAACGTCTGGTTCGGCCCGGACCAGGCCTATCCCCTGCCCCCCATACACCACGGGCGCTTCAAGGTCCACTACCGGCTGGTCGGGGGTGGTGGAGAAACTGATGGACAAGCGGCGACGAAGGTCAGTTGCTGATTGCTGGTCAGAGGCAGCAGAGCTTTGGCCAGGGTTGGGTTGAGCTGCTGCAGCTTAGCCCAGGCTGCCTCGGGGGATGGGGAGACGAGTTCCAGGACGAAACGTCCCTGGTCGTAGGTCCAGGTGGCGGGGCGTCGTTCACCAGCTGAACGTCGAAACCGAGCGCCAGGAGCTGGCTGGCGGGAAGGGGAAGGAGCCTGCCAGAGCGAAGTGACCGCTCTTGGATGACACAGGCCGAGTCAAGGAGCGGAGCGAAAGCTAGTTTTGGCAGTCACGGCGGAGTCTCACGGCATCGAGGTCGTTCAGGGGGGCGCTGGGCATTGGGGAAGGGATGTTGCCGGGCGGGCGGTGAGGAACAGCCAGTCCAGAGGGCGGGCTGCCAGGTAGTGCAGGGGGCAGGTGAGCCGGCCCGCTCGGCTGGCTACTGGTGGTCGGGGCTGCCGGCGGACGCAGTTCAAATCGATGGGGTCAATGTTGCCACGCCTGAAAGTAATCAAGCAGCAGACGCAGCTCGAGCTGCGTCCGGGGCAGAGCGAGTTTGGGTGCAGATGAGGGACGGTCGCATAGGGGCGGTGGCGCGGGGAGAGGTCGAGGTGCCGGTAGCTGTTGCGCCAGTTCTGCTGCCTGGCCTGGTGGACCTGCAGATCAATGGGTTTGCCGGGTTCGATCCCAATAGCCCAGACGTAACTCCCGAGACGTTGGTGGGGATGGCCCGGGCCCTGTGGACCACGGGCGTCACCTCGTTTTGTCCCACCATCACCACGCAGTCCTTCGATCACATGGTGAGATCGGTGCGAGCCGTGGCGCAGGCGTGTGCAGCGGACGTCCAGGTGAACCGGTCGATTCTCGGAGTTCACCTGGAAGGGCCGTACGTCTCCGGGGAGGACGGGCCACGGGGGGCCCACCCGGCGGAATGGGTGCGAGACCCAGACTGGGACGAATTCCAGCGCTTGCAGGAGGCGGCCGAGGGACGAATCCGAATCGTGACGCTAGCACCTGAACGGGCGGGTGCGGTGCAGTTCATCAGAAAACTCGTGAACAGCGGGGTGCTTGTGTCCATCGGACACACCGCCGCCGGCAGCGAACAGATCCGGGCTGCCATCGACGCTGGGGCGACGCTCTCCACACACCTGGGCAACGGCGCCCATGGTCATATCCGCCGCCACCCGAACTACATCTGGGATCAGCTGGCGGCGGACGAACTGGTAGCGGGCATCATCGTGGACGGACACCACCTCCCGGCGGCGGTGGTGAAAGTGTTCTGGCGAGCCAAGGGGCCGGAGCGGCTGTATCTGGTCAGCGATGCGGTGGCCATTGCCGGGTTACCGCCGGGACGATATGTGGCGCTGGGACAGCAGGTGGAGTTGACCGCGAGTGGGCGGGTCAACCTGCTGGGCACGGAGTACCTGGCCGGTTCAGCGCTGGAACTGCGGCAGGCTGTGCTGAATTTCATGCGATTCACCGGGGTCGGGCTGGCGCAGGCGTGGGCGCTGGCCAGCACCCGGCCGCTGGCGCTGCTGTTGGGCCAGGACGAGGATATAACAGGTGAGGCGCTGTTTCACTTGGGGGCTCGGGCGGACCTGGTTCTAGCGGATGCCAATGAGCTAAGGCAAGGGCGGGTCAAGGTACTGGCCGTAGTCCTGGGCGGCGAGGTGGTGTACCAGGCGTCTGCCCCGACGCCAGAGCTCTGACTAGTTCCGCTCGGTGGGTGCTGGGCGTTGGGAGTGACCTACCGGCTCTCCTTGTGCAGGTACTGTCGCAGACCATCGCCTACCAGGTTCGCCCCCAGCACCGCCCAGGCGATGGCCAGGCCCGGGAAGATCGCACCCCAGGGGGAGATGAGGGCGTAGTTCTTGGCTTCCTGGAGCATCAGCCCCCACGAGGGCGTTGGCGGCTGCGTACCGAGCCCCAGGTAGCTAAGGGCGGCTTCCGACAGCACAGCTGCCGCAAACGTGCTGGTCAATTGAACCACGATCGGACCACCAATGTTCGGCAGCACGTGGCGGCGCAGAATGTGCCAGGGCGACGCCCCCAGACCGCGCGCCGCCTCGATGAAGTCCAGTGGCTTCACTGCCAGCGTCTGCGCTCGCGCCAGCCGGGCGAAGGACGGAATGCCGGCTACCCCGATCGCGATCATCGCCTGCGTCGTACCTGGTCCTAAGGCGGCGGCGAGCGTGATGGCCAGCAAGATTGCGGGAAAGGCCAACAGCATATCCATCAACCGCATCAACACCTCGCCCACGATGCCCGGGTAATACCCTGCCAGCAGTCCGATGGGAACGCCCACCAGGCACGCGAGCCCGGTCGCCACCACCCCGGCCCACAGTGCGGTTCGCCCTCCATACAATACTCGGCTGAACAAATCCCGGCCCAAATCGTCCGTCCCCAGCCAGTGCCCGGGCGATGGACCGAGCAGGGCGTTGAACGGGTCGACGTGCGTGGGCGAGACGGGAGCAAGTATACCCGCCGATGCCACCAGCCCAAGCAACAGTGCCAGCAGCGTCGCTCCCAGCACGAGGTCCCGGTTGAACCGGGTGCTAGAAGTGCGGGTTGCCCGTGTGTTGATTGCCCCTAGGCGTGCAACCACTTCCTTACCGAGCCCCTTCGACTCGGGGGTTGACCTTGCCATACAGAAGATCCACCCCCAGGTTGACCAGGGTAAACACGAGGGCGAGAAAGATCACGCTGCCCTGGACGAGCGGTACGTCCCGGTTACCGATCGCGGCGAACAAGAGACGCCCGACCCCCGGCAGCCCAAAAACCTGTTCGATGACGATCGCACCGCCCAAGAGCTCGGCCAGTTCCAACCCACCGATGGTCAAGACCGGCAACAGGGCATTGCGGCTGGTATGCCGCCACAGCACCTGCCGCAGCCCCAGCCCCTTGGCCCGGGCCGTACGCACGTAGGGTTTGCTCAGCTCCTCGAGCGTGGCGGCACGGGTCAGCCGTACCAGCACCGCCGCTCGCCCCAACGCCAGCGCAAACCCCGGCAGCAGCAGATGCCGCAACCACTGCCAGGGGCTGACGGTCAGCGCTTCGTAGCCCTGCAGGGGTAGCCCTGGCAGGTAGCGAAGCAAGACCACGATGAGCAGGATGCCGACCCAGAAGCCGGGCAACGCCAGGCCGATGTGACCCAGTAGCGAGGCGAGCCGATCCCATATCCCCCCGGGGCGGGCAGCGGCCGCCGTCCCCAGCGGCCAGGCGACCACCAGCGCCATCAGCATCGCCACTATGGCCAGCGAGAACGTGACCGGCAGACGGGCCACGATCAGGTGCAGCACGGGTTCACCATACACGAGAGAACGGCCGAAGTCGCCACGGGCGAGGTGTCCCAGCCACTGAACGTAGCGGGTGAGGAGCGGCCGATCCGTCCCCAGCGCCCGTGCGATCAGTTGCGCCGTCTCTACGGCTGAACCACTCCTGCTGAACCCCGCAGCCGGCGCACCTGCGTCGGCACTTTCACTGCCGCTCGTATCCATACCCATGCTCATGCCCGTTTCAGCGCCGGCACCAACATCGGCGCGGACGCTGGAGCTGGCGCCGGCGCCAGCTCCAGCCGAATCAAAACCGGCCAGCACCAGTGCGGCGCTGCCCGGCAGGTAGTTCATCACGAAAAAGACAGCAGTGGCGATCAACCAGGCGATCAGCACAGTCTCCAGCAACCGCCGGCCGACCACCATCAGCGTGGCGGATAATCCAGTAATCTCGGCTTCCCCGGCTGAAGCGGGGGCGGCGTCTGGCGTTTGGCGGCTCACGGCAGCGATCCTCACCGTTCCAACTGCTGCGCCAGCCGTCGCAGCCGCCTTGACCATCGCCCTCCCATCAGACGGGTTGGCATGGTGCGTCATGCCAGCCGTTCTGGCCGCCGCAGCCGCGTTACGCGTATCGGCCTCCTCTCCCTCGCCCGACTTGCTTTGCTCCTGATCCAAATCCAAGCTCGTCACGCTCGTCTTTCCCTTTACTGTTCCTTCCACGCCTGGGAGAAGTCGTACGTGTCGATGGCGTACATCTGCTTCCACCCGTGAAGCGTCTTGCGGTGAATCAGCAGGTTGTCTGTTACGCCCAGGAAGACCATGGCTTCATCTCGGCTCATCTGGGTGAGCACTTTCTGGTACAGGGCGACACGGTCCTCGAGATTCCGGGCGGTCCGCGCTTGATCGATCCACTCCACCACCTGAGGGTTGCTGTAGTTGAGGTAGTTTTTGGCCGGATCGCCGAAGCCCGCCAGCCGCCCATCCGGATCGAGCTTGCCCGTATGCCCGATGACCGTCAGGTCATAGTGCCGTCCCACGTACACTTGTGACAGCCAGGTGGACCAATCCACCAGCTGAATCCGCACCTGAACGCCCACCTCGGCCAGCTGCGCCTGGATCAACTGCCCGGCCTTCACGTGTGGCGGGTAGTTGGAGGGTAACACCATGTCGAGCACCAGCGGCTTCAGCTGAACCGTCCGGTCGCCTACCTTGGCCGTGCCGTTGCCGTACCCGGCAGCAGCCAGCAGTTCACGGGCTCTGGCTGGGTTGTACGGATAAGGGTTGCCCAGAGAGTCCGGGTAGTAGCGACTGTCCGGGTCCATGAACGTGTTGGTGATCGTAGTAAACGGCCCGTACGCCGACTTGAGGATGGCTTCCCGATCGAGAGCATAGGCGAGCGCCTGGCGAACCCGCACATCGTTCAGTCCTGGTGAACGGTGATTGAGGGCCATCACCAGCACCATCGACCCCGGCTGCCGATCGACTTGCACCAGGGGTGAACGCTGCAGCAGCGGCAGCTGGAGCGGATCGACCATGTCGACCGCATCAAAAGCGCCGGAGAGGAGCCCGCTGACCTTCACTGCCGACTCGCTGACGAAGCGGATCTCGACGCTATCGAGGTAGGGCAGCCCGGGCTGCCAGAAGCGAGGGTTGCGGTTCATCTGGATGAAGCTATCCCGTACCCACCGGTCGAAGACGAACGGGCCCGTCCCGACCGGGTGCGCTCCAAAGTCGTAGCCTTTGGCGATCAGTTCGTGCGGCAGGATGGCTGCCCACCCCTGTGCCAGGGTGGCGATGAAGGGTGCCGACGGCTCTTTGAGAATGAACCGCACGGTGTATGGATCGAGCACCTCGATACGCTCGATGGCGGCAAAGTCGCCCGCTTTGGGTGAACCCGTGGCAGGGTTCTTGATGCGTTCAAAGGTGGCCTTGACGTCCTCCGCCGTGAAGGGCTGCCCGTTATGGAAAAAGACATTCGGCCGCAGGCTAAACGTCCAGGTCGTCCCGTCGGCAGACAGATTCCAGCCTACCGCCAGACGGGGTTGCAGGTGTCCGTGTTCATCCACTTCGACGAGGGTGTCGTAAAAGCTTTTGACCACCTGGAAGGTAAGTGTACCCGAGCTCTTCTGGGGATCGAGGGTGTCCGGACTCCCCGATAGAGCAAATGTCAGTCGGCCACCGCGCACCGGCTGAACTGCGTCGGCCGCTGCTGGCGGTGTCAGGGGCATCGCTGCCGTGGCCAGGATCGTGAGGATTACCAGAGTTCCCAGACCCGTCAGGATGGCCTTGCCGGCGGCGCGGATCGGCTGGGGAGCGGGAGCGGTAGATTGGCTGCTGGCGAGCGTTCGGCCCAGGTGGACTGGCCACGGGTGTAGCCGGAGCCGGGGGAACGATAGGACGGATCGGGCCGAGGGGCTCGACGGGACGAAAGGGGCTGACACCACAACCACTCTCCTTAACGTGATGAGTCTCTGCGGAGTTTGGCCTATGCCAGGTTTGGCTGTAACCTCGCATTTGTGACCCCAGATGTCAACTACGACCTCTGGAGCTTCAGCCCTATCCTGCACTCAGCCCCATTGTCGCACATTCGCGCGCGGGGAGGTGAAGAATCTGCCGCCCTGCATGTAAACCCTTCGCGAACACGCCCTGGTTACTTGCGGTCAGCGGCGGCTCCCTTCTTCTGGGCCTGCATGGCTTGATTGAGGGCCGGCACGACTTCCCTGAGTACCATACTTGCAGACTCTTCGCTCCACCAGCAGACCACATCCGGTGCAGTGCCGCCGGCCATATTGACGGTCATCTTCACTGGGTCGGTAATGGGCTCATAGACAAGCTTTAGGTCAGGATTCTGCTTTTCGAAGAGTGGGATGAGTTCTTTCAGAAGGTCGTTTTCGAACGGCCGTGGATACTCGGAAAACCGCAGCGTGATGGGGCCGGCTGCGGCCGCCCCGGTCGCGCCCAGGTACTCCGCCACCAGTGAACCGCTGGGCGCACTAACCGCTGCCACCGCTAAGACGAACACGGCGGTGAGCGCCGACCGCGCCGCCTTTCGAACAGCTGGTCCGTGCGCTTTGTGCCCGGGCACTGCCGGCAGCTGCGTGCTTTGTGGTGACGGTTCGGTGCTTTGAAACATCCCGGCAGGACGCCTGGACCATGACAAGAGCTTTCCTGACACTGACGGCGACGGTGTTCTGGATGCCACCATATCGTTTTCCTCCTCCCGGTACTCTCGTTTGCGTTACCCCCGGTACTGTCGCTCCGGTTACGCCCAATCCCGGCGACAGCTGTTTTCTGGCTGTGGTCGTTCCCCCGGCCAGTCGGTAGTAAAAGGATTCAACTCATGCATCTGCAATTCCTTGCTTCGTTATAAAAGCCCTACCTGAGTTTACGGTCTGAAAACAGGCCACTCTGAGGCTTTGCCCAAGCTGTCTCCTCTCGGCTACGGTTACTGCATGACCTTACTGTGCTTCCTCGCTTCTTCTCGGCTACGACAGCCATCCAAAGCGTGCCCAGGTTCGTCGAACGGCGGCCTTCGGCCGTGGTTCTGTCATGGGTTCTGGTTTAGCGTTGAATGGCGAAAATCGCAATCGTAAGAGACGTGGCCAGCAGCGCAGCTAGAAGCGTCGAAAGGAAGTTGACCATGTTGTTGTCCAACCAGCGCCAACCAGAGTGTCGCATTGTCCGTGCTCCGCACCGGTGAACCCTGGCTTCCGTCTCGGTCCGGCAGCGGGGACACCAGAAGCGAGCTTGATACGAAGCCCCCAACCAGCTGTCAAACCAGACCGCAAGCCATGCTGCCCCGGCCACAACGGCAATGACCACCGGGGAACTAACCAGACCCGTCGAGGGCGTGCCAGGTAAGGCATCGGGAAGGCGGTTAGCCGAAACGTTCGGCACTGTGCCATATAGAGCGCCGCCGTTAAATGGCAGAAGTGGATACAAGCCCCAGCGCCAAAACAGCCAGCTGGCTGAAGTTATCAATAGAGCACCGGCTGCCGCGGCCGCGGTCCCGATGGCAGTGACCCCGCCGGAACTGCCAGCGGGCACTGGCCGCCAGTCGCGCAACCGGCGCGGCGTACCGCCGTACCGGCGGCCGATTTCGGAAGCCCAGGTATCGCCTGTGGCCTCAGCGATAGCTGCGGTTAGCCCGGCCCAGCCTACTGGAGCCAGCAGCACGGATGGACTTCCGGGGAAGGCGAAAGCCCGGGTCAGACTGGGTAAACGGCTCAGTGGATATGATTCAAAAGATAACCAGGGGGCAAGGTGCTGGACAACCGCCGGCAGTAGGGCGAACGCAACCGCTACGCCGCCGTTGGCCCATACCTGCCAACCGTTGCGAGTGGTCTCATGCAGATCGTCGGCTAGAGCTTCGACTCCCTGGCTCTTGAGTTCACCTGAACTGCGCCTGCGGCGAGAGCGCTCACAGGCGTCGCTTTCAGGCAGCCGGCTGAGGAGCGAGGCGCTGAAAAAGAAGAGCAGTAATACAAGACCGGCTCCCCAGCCTCCACCCGTGAACAGCAGCGTCCCCAGTACCCACGCTGCCCACGCCCCTCGAAGGGTCAGCATCCGCCAGTGGCGGGCTGCTGCCGCCGCAGCCAGAGCCAGTCCCGCACCGATCACCAAACGTTGAAGCACGTGAGCGCCCCTTCCCCTAGCCCAAACGGCCGCCGCACGTATGTTCGCAACCACCCCGATTCTATACTGGAAGCACAACCCAGTCAAGGGGTCTCGTACGGATGACGCCTGCGAGGAACAGGACCTTAGCCTCCTTGGATGCCATTCCTTCTAAACCGGTCGCGCGCTTCCTCGTCGGGGAACGCTGCAAATGGTGGATGGGGCTGTCCAAGCTATGTAGCGGGATAAGCTACCCAAACTATCAAAAGGGGGAACTGCCTTGAGGGTGTTGCACGTGGTAAGGCCTGCGGCCGGGGGAATGCTGCGGCACGTGCAAGTGCTGACAGAACGCCTGGCGGGGGCGGGAGTGAGCGTCGGCGTGTGTGCACCCCAGGCCGTGCTGGAGCAGCTTCAGGCGGGGCAGTTAGGACGAGGTTCACTGGCAGAGTACCCGGTGGGTTGGGAACGCAACATTTGGCGAGCGCCCTGGCGAGTGTGGCGGATTCAGGCAGAGATAGCGGCTGCCGTTCGCCAGTTTGCCCCGGATCTGGTTCATTGCCATGGGCTGGAGGGGGCGCTGGTTGGCGGGCCGGTCTGTCACCGGTTAGAGATACCATATTGTGTCACCCTTCACAATCAACTCCCTGGCATGGCCGGCGGGGGAGGGTTGCGGCAACGGCTACGATGGTGGTTCGGGCAGCAGTTGCAGCGGCGTGTGGTGGCTGCAGATGGAGTTATCCTGGTCTCCCCCGAGATGGCTCTGGCGTGGCCGGAAGCTCGGGTTCGAGTCATTGTGAACGGGGTCGACGTGAATACAGACCAGCCCGGACAGGCAGAATCAGCGATGGCTTGGGGCCAGGCCCTGCGGGTGGCCGTGCTTAGCCGCCTCGCACCTGAAAAGGGGCTCGACCTGCTGATCGAGGCGTTGCGCGACTGGGACCAGGCCGCACACCCCATCACCGTCCGGGTGGCAGGCGACGGGCCACTCCAAAGTTTGCTTTGGCGCAGAGCCCAGGAAGCCGGAGTGCAGGACAAAATAGGGTTCTTGGGACGGTTGGGACGGCAGGAGGTTCAACAGCTACTGGATTGGTGTGAACTGCTGTTGCTGCCCAGCCGCACCGAGGGGCTGCCGCTGGCAGTGCTGGAAGCGATGGCGGCCAAACGCCCGGTGGCTGCCAGCCGCGTGGGGGGCATCCCATGGGTGGTGCAACCTGGTGTAACAGGCATTTTGTTTGAACCCAACTCGGTCGTCGCCGTGCGCCGGGCTTTGGAGCAAGCGTGGAGCATACGTCAAGATCTAGCGCAAATGGGGCGGCAGGGATATAAGAGAATTGTTGAGCAGTTTTCGCTGGACGCCATGGTCCAACAGACGTTAAGCTTCTATCAGGAGATCCTGGAAGGCGACAGCCTAGAAGGGGGGAGTACGGGTGCCGGGCGGGGGCTTGCTGGATGAGGACGAGAATCGGGGTACAGAGGGTGCCGGTTCGGGCCGAGGAGAGCCGAAGGGTGCAGGTGCGGCGAGTGGCGCTGGAGCGGGCGGCGTCTCGTTGCAGATGCGCAGGCAACGGCTGCGACAGAGCATGGAGAACGTGCTCAGAAAGTACTTGAGTACGGCACAGGTTCAGTCGTTGTTGGACCTGGGCGGCGATTTCGACAGACTGCCATTCCAATACGACCGGGAGAGCGGGCGGTTTGAGATTGCGGAGAGCTGGATGGCCCGGCTGATCGAGTGGCAAGATGTCGGCCAGGAGGGTGACAGGGACGGGTGGGGTGGCGCCGAGAGCTCAAGTGATTTTCGCGATTTCGCTTTCGACTCGAATGCGGGTGAAGATCCCATAGGTTTGGATGGTCTGGACCTGAATTCGGCTTCCGGCCCAGGAAGCCTAAGGCTGGATGACGAGCCAGATTCGGATGACCTGGATTTGGATGACCAAGATCTGGATACGGGACTGGAGTCTGATACTGACCTTGGCTTGGACACCGATTCCGATTTTCACATCGACTCTACCAACTTGGGCTTTGACAGCGCCGCGGAATCCAACTTCGATTCAGGCCGGGCGGGTGGTGCCGGCCCTGGTGCAGCACACATAGAGCGAGACCACGGCTCACGCGACTCATCACGCGACTCAGACCGTGGCCCGTCACCTCCGACGCCTCTGGTTGACGGCTCGAGACTGGCGGCTCTGGAAGAGATGTTCAAAGAGAGCGCCGTCGACTCGGCCGTCGATCTTTTGTGCCGGGCCTGCGATGTGCTCACGGCTCATCAGGACGAGTTAGACCTCGAGCTACTGGAGCGCGAGCCGGAGGGTGGTCGCTTCACTTTCGAATTCGTGTTCAGTCAGCCTGACTCCCGTCACCAAGCTCGCATTATGGACGATGAGACTGGCGAGATTTTTGAACATCTCGTCCGGCAGTCCGGTGGTTGGTCCGTTTACTCCGAACCGCTGCCGGGCGGGCGGCTCATCCGTATCGCCGTGCGATACCGTAGCGAGACGGAGTTTGCCCGGATTCGCGACCATTTGAACTGGTTGCTGGACCTGGCCGCTCGCCGGCGCCAACGACGTCCCTTTGAGGGGACACGGTTGTCATGAGCGACCGAGACTCCATAAAGACTCGATCGCCGGAACCACTTCCTGGCGATGGCGGTCGTCACGATGACGATAGCGACCGTGACCATGCGCACGCCCACGGCAGCGGACGTAGCTCGGGCGAGAGTGGAGGTGGCGGAGGCTATCAGGAGATCCCCGGCAACAAACTGAAGCTCACCTGGCAGTTCTATGTCGTCTGGGCGCTCCTTTTCATCGCCATCATGTGGCGGTTTGGCACAGAATCGCGCCTGCCTCGGGAGAGTCAGTTGCCTGCTGGGGCTCAGGTGGTATTGTCCGTCGTCGTGCCAGACGATGCCGGTGCGCTGGATGCTCTGCGTCGTTCTTCACCGCCCCGTGGCTGGCAAGTCGGCGTTGACACGCAATCCCACCCTGAGTCCAAGTGCCCGGCGTGGAGTGAGTGGGTGAATGCGTACTACCACGGGGCAGGTGGCGCAACGGTTTTCGAGGCGTGGGGTAAGCGACTGCAGCAAGAAAAAAGCAAGGTGCGCTTGCTGCCGAACCCCGTTCCACGCCAGCTCATCACTTTTGAGCAGCTCCACCGGCTGGTTGCTACCCACTCCCGGGTGGCGCCCGACCTGGCGTTCGTTCCTGCCGACGTGTATGAGAAGCTGGCCGCCGCAGGCGATCTTCTTCCTATTGTTGAACCGAGTACAGGAGCGCCGGCGACTCAGGAGGGGGCAGCCGATCGGCGATCGCCGGCGGTTCAGTATGGCCTGGCAGATGTGCGCCAGGCTGAGTTTGCGTGGCTGAGACTGTTGGCCAAGGTAGCTGCGCAGACCTCGGCCCAGGCCGAGCCCCACACCCAGGGTCAGGCTGCGCCCCAGACCCCGCCCGGTGCAGGCGCTACGCCCGCCGATCGCCCAGAGTACCTGGTCATCTTGCGAACCACCCACTTCCCCCAAGCGGCCCGGGAGATCGCCCAGCAGTTCCCCCGTGAAGCCCAGGTATTCGAAGAGCAGCGCCAGCAAGCCTGGAATGCACTGGTAGCCCGGGCTCAGAAGGCGACTGCCCCGACCTCTGGCTCAGGTACAACGCCCTCGAACCCGAGTCCCCCGGTTTCAGGCTCGAGCACTTCGGCCTTGAACCCCACTCCCTCGGCTTCCAGAGCGGGGTTCTGCCCAGTTCCCAGCCCGGAGCAGTTGGAAGATCCCTCGCTCCTGGTCCAGCCCGCTCAACGGTAGACAGTGCACAAATGGCGCATCTGCGTCTGCGGCGGCCTGTAAGCCGTCCCGAGCGCCGGTGCGCAGATGCAGCCAGCAGACAACCTATGGCCTAGCCGCATAAACGTCAAACCGTGACCCGCTTGACAGTGAAAGGTCCCTGCGGTATGGGCGAGGGCGGGTCAATCTGGTCGACAGGAACTTGCGTGAACCAAAAGTCCGTGCCGTATGGGCGAGGGCTGCAGGTTTCCGGAGTCGCCCACTGCCGTTTGTTATGGGTCCCTGGGTATGGGCGAGGGCTGCAGAATGTGTGTGCGTTGAGGGGTTGAGAGGCGGCGTCAGACTCCTGTATATCCTGCGCTAAGGAGGGCTGCAGATTGTGTGAGGGGTTGAGGGGGCGAGCCGACGACGAGGTGGGTGGCAAAAAAATTGCCCATTCAGAGGGGGCGGAAATGGCAACTAAGTTGCCGTCTCCGCAATGGAAACGTTTGTTGGCCAGGATTCGAGAGCCTCTGCCTCCGTGACCCCGCCTTGAGAAGAACAAAACGCCGGGTCTAGCTGGGCTGATATCTGTGCAGTTCTCCGCAGCCTCGCTGCGATACCAGGAGTTAAGATTTTCCCAGCTAGGCATCGGCCGTCCTCTAGCTGCGCTTTCGATCTCCAGGAGCGCTCGCCTGCCGGAGGTGGCAATTTTGTTTCCCACCTGAGAACAAAAAGGGTGGAAATATTTTTGCCGCCACGGATCGCGTGTTGTTAGGCGGTCTTTAGGCGGTCTAAAGGTAAACGTCAAATTGTGACCACCTCGACAGGTAAGCGTCAAATTGTGACCACCTCGACAGCGAAAGACACCCGGCGAATGGGCGAGGGCCTGCCAGTTCCCCCCGGCCGCATCGCCGTACCGCTTCGGCCTCGGCTTCGTTGAAGAGCAAAGAACGTCGTTCTACCGGGGTGCCCCCCTGGAATCCCCAACTGGCGGTGCCGGGTCAAATGAAACTGTTCTTCGAACCAGCGTAGTTTGGCTATTAGCTCAATCATGGGGTCGGCGTAAGGCCCCGATTGGCTGCTCCGACGCAGCGTTCAGCGTTTCGCTGTTGTAGGGCTAGCTTGTCCCGGCGGTGATGGCAGAAGACAAACACGTAGGCTGAGAAAGAGTCCAGCGCAAACGTCTCATGTACCAGAGCCGCCAAACCATCGATAGACTTAAGACTTACGCATGTCAGTGCTGCCGCACGCCAGGTACGTGCCCTGGTTAGCTCTGATAGGCCGAGTGGTATTCGCTGGATGCTGTAGTCATGGGCTTCTTGGGATGTCCGACGGCTGAGCGCCGGTTAATTCAGCGCTCTCCTTGGGAGGTTCTGACGGCTGAGCGCCGGTTAATGCAGCGCCCTCAAATGGTGGGGACGACGGATCTTTGTCCTCGCCACGCCCTTGAAAATGCCCTTCAATCCTGGTGGCCCCGGGGGGAATCGAACCCCCGCACGTGGTTTAGGAAACCACTGCTCTATCCACTGAGCTACGGGGCCTTGCCATAGTGAGCAGTTTGGATCCGATCAGTAGGGCACGCAGAGGCACTGGTTCAGTATAACGCCGCCGCCGTCCCTGGTCAACGGACGGCTGCGCCCAGTTCCTGGCCTCCCCCTCCCGCGGGATGGATCAACGGACGCCCAGCCAGCACGCCCAGTTCCCCAGGCGCCTTCCCTTCCCGCGGGAGGGATCAACGGACGCCCAGCCAGCACGCCCAGTTCCCCAGGCGCCTCCCCTTCCCGCGGGAGGGATCAACTGGAACCCACAAACACTTTACTCACCCAGTTGCTCACACAGCTGCCGCCCCCGGAATGGCTATCATCGTTTCGGCGAGGATAGTCGCACGGGGTGGATCGGGCAGATATGTGCGCACCGCATTGTAGCACGTACCACCTGGGGGGTAGGATATACTTGGAAGGAGTGGTTGAATTGAGTTGCAGGGGCAGACAACTGGATACAGCTGGGAGCTCGAGTAGGGTGGGGGTGGGTCGGCTGGAGAGGGAAGCTGGCGTGAGTCAGCTCGAGGGGAGAGCCAACGTGAGTCAGTGGCGAACTGACGGGGGCGAGGTTGTAACGGGAGCGGACATGGTTGCAACCCCAAGGGGAGTCGCCCGGGCCATAGGGGCGTTCACAAGGGCCCTGGCCAGGAAAGCCGCCCTCGTACTTTTTATTTCGGCGGTGATGGTGACCGTGGGGCTGGCGCAGCCTGCGCATACAGTTCTGGCGAGGACGGGAGCGGCCGAAGCTCAGGCGTCGGCGGAGGCGAGCCCACGGGCGGGGCAGGCAATTGTGACAGCGGAGCTCGTGGCTGTCCAGATGCCGTTTCGAGTGGAAGCGTATCAGGATGCCGACACGCTGTTCAACTATTTGGATGGGATACTGGTGACCCGGCTGCAGCCAGCGAATGGCACATTGTCGTCGGCGTCGAGGCAGCGACTCATCGCGTTCCCGGAAGATGTGGGGCTGCCCACCGTGTTCACGGGTGAACTGGATGCGCTGCAAGGCGTCACCTCGGTCGAAGGGGCGGTTGCCCGCATGCTGGAGCGACACCAGAGCGAGGCGGCCAGCTGGCTGGCGCAGGGGGTCAGTCCGGTTCGGGCGGTGCTGCTCGCAAGAAATCAGGAGATGGCCAGGACATATTTCGATGTGTTTTCAAGGCTGGCTCGTCGCTGGCAAGCATGGGTCGTAGCCGGTTCGATTCCGCTGCCGGACTATGCGGCGCTGGACCAGGCGCTGGCCAGCGCAGGGGCGGTGACCGTGGACGTGGGATCAGGCGCTGCTGAGGGAGTGGGCGGAGGCAGGACCGCAGGTGCAGAAGCAGGTAAGGCCGTCAGTGTCGTTAGCGTGAACGTGAGATCAGGCCAGGCTGATGGCTTGGGTGAAGGGGGGAGTGCGAGGCCAGGCTCTGGTGCGGACGCAAGCGCCGGCCCAGCAGCGGGCCCGGGCGTAGTAAGTGCGGGCGTGCAAGCGGGACCAGGCTCAGTGGTGCGGGTGAAGGACTTGGTGCCGAGGAGTGCTGAGGTCTACAACGTGAGCTATGTGTTCGGGCCGGACGGGCGGGTCTATGGGAAGCAGAAAAAAGTTCACCTGATTGAGCTGGAGGGGCCGGCGCTGCTCGACTTGACGCCAGGGGATGTGAGTGAACTCCGCACGGTGTCCACTCCGGCGGGGCGCATCGGGGTTGCCATCTGCCTGGACGCGTTCCGCAGCGACGTGCGGGAGCGGTTGCGGGAGCAGGGGGCGCAGATCCTGGTGCAGCCGTCGGCTAACCCTGGGCCGTGGTCGGCGGCACAGCAAAGGGACTGGCTGGGCAGTGCCTGGCAGGCGGTGGCGCAGGGGGAGTTTGCCTACGCTCTCAACCCCATGATGAACGGCCAGTTGTTGGGAGTCGGATTCTGGGGACAGAGCGCGATTTTTGGCCGGCGGAAACAGGTGCAGCCCTCTCAGCCGTCCCAGCAGAACCAGCCCCAGCCCCCCCAGCAGGGTCAGCCACGGCCGCTGCAGGAGGATCAGCCACAGCTACCACAGCAAGGTCAGCCCCAGCCACTGCAGCCGAACCCAAACTACCTTGTCTATAAGGACGTGGAGCCGGTACCCTACGGTCTGGCATGGGCTGACCGCGATGAGGGGGTGGATGTGCTAACAGTGACGGTCCAGGTCCAGGTCAGTGGCGAGGGCGACTGATGGCGGTTGAGGGCGACTGATGGCAGTGGAGAACGGGTGGGACGGATGTCGGTTGATTGCTGGCGTTTCAGAGCGACTGAGCACGGTTGAGGGATGATGGATCGTGATGGTCCGGTGCGGACTAATCAGAGCGCTGGCGGGAAACTGGTGGTGAATGAGGGCAAAGTCAGCAAGGAGGCGGTGACACATGGCGGAGCGTGTAGACCAGGCAAAGCGAGCAGAGCCAGCTGAACGAACACAGGGCGAGATTCCCCTCTTGGGAGTGGTCGCCATCCGAGTGGAGAACCGGATGGAGTGTGCCCCTGCCGTGAACGACGTGCTGACAGCGTTCGGGCAGATCATCGTGGGGCGACTCGGAGTTCCACACCGTGAGGCGGGCGTTTCGTTGATCACGGTGGCGGTGGATGGTGCGAAGGCCAGGGTGGACGAGCTGGTCGAGCGCCTCCAACGGATCAGTGGAGTCAGCGTGAAGTGGGCGGTGTGGGACGAGGAGTAGCTGCAGCCTTATTGAACTGGTTTGCAAACTCAAGACTGGTAACCGGTAGGTCTTTAGGACTCAGATTACTGCACGACCCCGATGGCTGTGCTGACCGAGTTGCGCAGACCAGGTGGGCGAGAGGGCTGCAGCAGTTCCCCAACAAACCAAAGATAAAGGGGGCAGGCGTGTAACTGAGCGAGCGGCGGCTATCCCCTTCCCAACTCAATCCTCACACGCCGGCCCCCCTGTCCGCATCCCTGTCCAGCTTAGAGCTTTTCAGGGATGACGACCGTGGCTGCACTGTACACTGGCGTCATCCCCCCTTCCCTTCGAGCCAGAGTTGTGGGTGGCCAACCACACGGGTAGGTTAGCAGGTCGCCAGTGAGTGCGCAGCCGCCGTAATCAAGTTGAGCCGAATGCGCCCCTGGGTGCATTGGACGAATGTGAGTCCCGGCCCTATGGGCAGTTGACGCAGCTAGGCCTGCGTTATGCAACATGAAAATGGGCCAGGGCTGATGTCGGTACACACCGGGCTGGCGGTGAGCACGGACGGGGTTCACTTCCAGTGGAAAGGAGACATTCTCTCCCCGAGTGAGCAGGGATGGGACTGCTACGCTGCCCGTATTGCCAGCGTGCTGTATGTTCCGCCCTTCTTCACGGCGTTCTACGATGGATCAGCGAGCGTGGCGCAAAACTACGAGGAGCGCACGGGGCTGGCCATGGGAACAGATCTGCGGCATCTGGAGCGGGTGACGGTCGACGGACCGATCCTAGTCTCGGCGAACGCTCCCGGCACGTTGCGCTACATCGACGCACTCCCCTTCCGTGATGAGATCTACTACTACGAGTATGTGCGGGCGGACGGTTCACACGAGTTGCGGTTAAACCGGGTACGGTGGTAACCAGGCTGTGGAGCGACGGCGATCTGGGCAGCCCAAAGCTAGTGTGCGGTAATGGAAAGGCCAGTAGGAAAAAGTGGGGAGTGAGTGTGGCGGTGGAGACTGTGCGGGTGGGCGTGATCGGTGTGGGGCGGAGAGGGTCGGAGCATGTTCAACGGTTACAAAGGATGCGGGATGAGCTGGGGGTCGAGGTGAGCGCGGTCTGCGACATCATTGCTGAGCGGGCGCAGCGGGCGGCACAGGAGACGGGGGCCAGGTGGTTCACGAACTATAGGGAGATGCTGGACTCAGTGCCGCTGGATGCGGTGTATGTGGCTACCCCGGCGCCGGTGCACGCGGAGTGCGCGGTGGCGGTGGTGCAAGCTGGCCAGACGGAGGGAGGGGAAGCAGGGGAGCGTGCACATAAGCCCGCGGCCCTGGGGCTATCAGTGGCGGTACGGTTCAGTGGTGGACAAGGCGCTGGAATTGCTGGGGGGCGCACCGGTGGCGCTGGTGCGCATGCAGTATTACTGGACTGTACCCCTGGTGGAGACGATCCGCAACGCGGCGGTGGGAGGTGGGCAGATCTTCGACCAGGCGACGCACCTGATCGATCTGGCCCGGTTGTTCGCAGGTGACCCGGTGCACATATACGCCAAATACACGCTCAATGCGCGTAGCCGGGAGGACTTCGACGGGTATGTGAACTGGGATGGATATGCGGTGACGATGGACTTCGATTCGGGTGCAGTGGGCACGATCAGCACCAGCTATGCGCTCTTCCCGACGATCCCGGAGATTCCGACGGTGGATGTGGTGGCGAGGGACCTGCTACTACGGCTGACGTTGAACCGGCTGGAGGTGTTTCGGAGGACCCCAGCCTCCACCTCGGTGGCTGCGACGGCGGGCGCAGGCGGCAACCAGCCCCGAGCCAGGGCGACAGCGGTTACAGCTGCAGCCGGCGGGCAGGCTCTACCATACCAACACGAAACATACCAGAACGAGGTCAACGTGGACGAGGAGGCGACGAGGAGGTTCATCGAGGCGGTGTGGCGGCATGAACCGGGGCTGGTGCGTTCCACGCCGGCGGATGGGCTGAGGAGTCTGGCCGCAACGATTGCGTGCAACCAATCCGCAGCGCTGGGGGCGGAGGTGACGCTGCCCGAGGTGCTGGAACGGGGAGGGGCGGCGGTTTAGCCCGTCCGCTCCGCACGTTCAGCGTAGCGAGCGTAGGAGTGGCTGCGCTCGGTCAGGTACTGCAGGACGGGGTCGTCCAGGCTCACACTTCGCAGTGGGAGCACGCCGGCGAGGTGGCGCCAGATGGTGGGGTAGTTGAGTTCAGACGGGGTAAGTGTGATCAGAGTGACTCCGTGGTCTCGGCTGAGCCCGTATTTTACATAATCATGCACGCGTGTGCGGGCCGCGGCTCGCACGTCCGGATATCGCTCCGTTGCACCGTAGTGCTGTTTACCGTTGAACTCGATGGCGACTCCGTACTGCTTGAACCAGCGATCGTACTCCAGGGGTTGGTTCGTGTCGGGGTTCACGAGAAACTCGGGGCGAGCGTTATCTACCACCTCACCACTACCCGGGTCGATGTCTGCCAGCAGAGTGGACCATTCCTTGGCCAAGGCCTCGCCCCTGTAAGGCGCTTGCTCGATGCGTTGCACGACTCGCTGGAGTTCCGTGAATCGCTGCTCGAGCCAGTCACTGCGCAACGTGAACGCTGTGATCTTCGGAGCGACCTTCGTCTCAACAATCCACTTGGCGTCGACAAGCGCTCGGATGCAGTGGCGGGCGGTACCTATGCTGATTCCGCAGTCACGTGCCAGGGTGGCCAGGTTTCCGAGCCACACCGGCCGGGCACATTGAGATAGTGGGAGTTTGTCTGCGGGTGGGAGTCCCAGCCCGGGGAGGGCGAAGCGGTAGAAGGTGTACGGATGGAGAACAACTGGCATAGGCCAGCCTGAGGCAGTCACCCGTTGGCCAAACGTTGTCTCCCTGTGGTCATGGCTGGTCTGAGCCAACATCGAGTGTCCATACTCGTGGCTGGGTTGGGCCAGCATCTTCTGCTGATGGTCATGGCCGCGCTGGGCCAGTATCCCCTGTTCACACTCATGGCCAGGTTGGCCTGCCATCCTCTGGCCATTCTCATGGTAAGCCTGGGCCGGCATCCCCTGTTCACACTCATGGCCAGGTTGGCCTGGCATCCTCTGGTCATTCTCATGGTAGGGCTGGGCCAGCATCCCCTGTTCACACTCATGGCCAGGTTGGCCTGGCATCCTCTGGTCATTCTCATGGTAGGGCTGGGCCAGCATCCCCTGTTCATGCTCACGGCTAAGCTGGCCCGACATCCTCTGCTTATGGCTGCGGTGGTCTGACACAGCCTGACCGTACTCGGGGTTGTATTGATCCGACATCATCCGCCCATATTCCTGGTCGTGTTGCTCGAGGCAGGAGATGAGTAGGTGTATGTAGAGGAGTTTGGCCAGCGGGGGAAGGTTGGACCTGATCAAACGTGTGGGAATGCACACCATCTCCCTGGGGCCGAAGGGCGGTGGCGCCGGCCACGACGGACGCCGTGCTTGTGTGCGTGCGTGGACCTGCGCAAGAGGATGCGCTTGCGCCTGCAGATGCGTCTGTGGATGTGTCTGCACATGTGCGCGTGCATCGGTTTGTGCGTGTGCGGGTGGATGTGCCAGTACGTCCACCTGTGCTTGTACATTCCCCTGTAGGTGCACCAGTGTGCCCGCCTGCACTTGTACGTCCCCTTGTGAGTGTGCAAGTGCCTCCGCCGGTGCTTGGACGTCTCCCTGTGGGTGTACCAGTGTGTCCGCCTGTGCTTGGACGTCTCTCTGTGGGTGTACCAGTGTGTCTGCCTGCGGGCGTGAGCGTGTTCGGACGGGTGAGCGCGGCTGCGTGTGTGGAGACACCTGCGCATAGACCAGTCCGTTAGCACCCTTCGTTGGCTGGGTCGGCGGTGCAACCTGCGTTGGCATACCATCCCTCCGTGAATTGGTCGCCCTTATTTTGGGAGTCGCTCGTTCCGCTAGGGTCTGGTAGCGAGGCGAGTGCCCAACCTAGTGAACGCAAGCCCACCGCCACCCAGCAATACCAGTTTACGGCAGATCGGTAGATTGGTCAAGACTGAAATGACCTCGCTGTTGGAAACTAGCCAAACGGTACCTGGTCACGCCGACCGATCCAGTCACACAGTGCGGGGTAGCGCCGTCGGGACCGGTCAAACGGTGCCCGGTCACGTCGGGTGAACCGGTCATATGGTGCCGGGTTACATCGAGTGAACCAATCAAACGGTGCCTGGTTACGCCAAACGATCCAGTCAAACGATGCCTGGTAGCGCTGTCCGGACCGCTCAAACGGTGCCGGGTTACGTCGGGTGAACCGGTCAAATGGTGCCGGGTTACGCCAAACGATCCAGTCAAACGGTGCCTGGTAGCGCTGTCCGGACCGCTCAAACGGTGCCGGATCACGCCAGGTGAACCGGTCAAATGGTGGCGGGTTACATCGGGTGAACCGCTCAAACGGTGCCTGGTTACGCCAAACGATCCAGTCAAACGATGCCTGGTAGCGCTGTCCGGACCGCTCAAACGGTGCCGGGTTACGTCGGGTGAACCGGTCAAATGGTGCCGGGTTACGCCAAACGATCCAGTCAAACGGTGCCTGGTAGCGCTGTCCGGACCGCTCAAACGGTGCCGGATCACGCCAGGTGAACCGGTCAAATGGTGGCGGGTTACATCGGGTGAACCGCTCAAACGGTGCCTGGTTACGCCAAACGATCCAGTCAAACGATGCCTGGTAGCGCTGTCCGGACCGCTCAAACGGTGCCCGGTCACGTCGGGTGAACCGGTCAAATGGTGCCGGGTTACATCGAGTGAACCAATCAAACGGTGCCTGGTTACGCCAAACGATCCAGTCAAACGATGCCTGGTAGCGCTGTCCGGACCGCTCAAACGGTGCCGGGTTACGTCGGGTGAACCGGTCAAATGGTGCCGGGTTACGCCAAACGATCCAGTCAAACGGTGCCTGGTAGCGCTGTCCGGACCGCTCAAACGGTGCCGGATCACGCCAGGTGAACCGGTCAAATGGTGGCGGGTTACATCGGGTGAACCGCTCAAACGGTGCCTGGTTACGCCAAACGATCCAGTCAAACGATGCCTGGTAGCGCTGTCCGGACCGGTCAAACGGTGCCTGGTCACGTCGGGTGAACCGGTCAAATGGTGCCGGGTTACATCGGGTGAACCAATCAAACGGTGCCTGGTTACGCCAAACGATCCGGTCAAACGATGCCTGGTAGCGCTGTCCGGACCGGTCAAACGGTGCCTGGTCACGTCGGGTGAACCGGTCAAATGGTGCCGGGTTACATCGGGTGAACCAATCAAACGGTGCCTGGTTACGCCAAACGATCCGGTCAAACGATGCCTGGTAGCGCTGTCCGGACCGCTCAAACGGTGCCGGATCACGCCAGGTGAACCGGTCAAATGGTGCCGGGTAACACCGCTGAACCGGGTGAATGAGCAGTGAGTAAGGAAGGCCGCCGGTCTCCACCGGCGGCCTTCACATTTGCAGACAGAACCCAGCGGGGTGAGCGCTGCGCAGGGAGCTGACGAATCTGACACTGGCGCACGCTGGTGACTGGGATTCGGGGGCGACGGCGGATCTGACACTGGCGCAAAGGGAGCGCTGTTCACGAAGCTGACACTGGGGTTGGCCATCCGCAGGTTGGCGCTGTTCAAGGTGCTGGATGCTAGGGGCCGGGTTACCCATTCTTCTCCGGGGAAGCTTTCTGCTGCTGCTGGCGGGCGAGCACAGCATCCATCAGACGATTGGCGTTGGCCAGCACTGTGTCAGGGGACTTGCGGCTGGCGAAGACATCGCTCATCGCTCTCGTCCAGATGTCCTGCATCTCGGGGTAGGTGGGCCAATAGGTGAAGTTGAGCGCATATTTGGCGTATAGACTGCCCAACAAGAACGCCGCCACTTGCTGTCGCTTCGACTGCGGCAAGAATCCGAGGTAGATGGACCAGAGCTCCTGGTTTGGCCCAAGCGGCTGGAAGGCGTGGTGTTTGGCCCACACCTTCTGCCCCTCGTACCCCGAGAGCCACTCTGCTAGCACAAAGGCGCGTTCAGGATGGGGATTGCGCGCAGATATGCTCCACATGTGTCCTTGGGCGAAGTTGCGCTGGGCGGCTGGGCCAGCAGGGTACGGGAGCATCGTCCAGTTCCAGAACTTGTGGCCGGCTGCCTGCGCTTTCTGTTCAAACTGGGATAGCTGGTCCATGTAGGCTACCCATCCCAGCCACGCACCAACATAGCCAGCGAACTCGTCCTTCCCTGGCTGCATGGGTAGGAGCGAAGAGGGGGTGACGCGCAGATCGTACGTAAGCCGTTCCCAGTACTTCACCATGTCAATGACCTTAGGGTCTGCGACGGTCGCACGCTGGTTGTTGTCGGTGAGCCAGTAGTGGCCGCTGAAGTTATACACCCATTGCAACCCGCCACCCCAATAAATGGGGTTCGAAGTCCCAAAGACACCTTTGTCTGGGCGGGAGATCTTCGTTGCCACCGTCTCCAGATCGCGGATGGTCCAGTCGTTGTCGGGGACGGGTACACCGGCCTCATCCGCCAGGTCTACGTTGAAGTAATATACTTCTGAGTTGAAGTCATGCGGTGTGCCATAGAACCTTCCATTGAACTTCGCACATTCGAGAGCCACCGGGAAAAACTCAGTTGGCCGCAGAACTTTGCTCTTCGCAACGAAATCAGTCACATCCAGCAAAATTCCGTCGCTCACCCAGCGAGGCTTGTATTGAGCCCAGGTTTGAAACACGTCCGGGGCTTGATCGGTGGCAAGCAGGGTGGTCAGCTTGGTAATATAGTCACTGTACGGGATGATCGTATAACGCAGTTCATACTCCGGATGCTGGGCCTCGAACGTCGCCTTGATATCGTCCCAGGCGTCCTTGGCTACGGTGATATCACCGTAGGTGGCGATGGTGATAACGGTTCTACTGCCGGTTTTCGGGGCGGAGGTGGCTGCTGTGGCGGGGGCTGCCCACGCAGTACCCCACCATGCGGTGGCCGCCAGCACTAGAATTGATATCGCTGTCCCGATCTTCACTGACGGCCGACCCGACCTGCTGGACCGACCTGGGTGCGAGCTGTGGCGATCCGGGGGCAAGCTGTGGCGCCTTGGGCGCAATCTGAGGTAACTGTTGCGTGAGCCTGGCAAGCTGACCATATCCTGAACCCTCCTTTGGACATGTACGAACCACACGGATGGCGACCTGCGAACCATGCTGGCAGCTCACAACAGCCGCTCGGCGTTGGCACTTTGTATCGCCCGTGCTGTCCGTGCTGAAATATTCCGCCAGCCGGCACATTCTCCTGCCTAGCTAGTCAGTTCGTACAAACCATCTCTTGCCGAAAGAAAATCTCATCGATGCAAGCCAGCCTGAGGATATCGTCCATACGAACCAGCCCTCGCCGAGGAT
>JADBKQ010000015.1 GCA_014896305.1 Limnochordaceae bacterium | reverse complement strand
CTCAACGATCAGGTTCAGGCGTTGCTGGACAAGTACTGGGCCAGCCAAAAGTGACGAACGAAGGGACAGGACGAGGAGACAAGGGAAGGGACACCCATCGCAGAACCGAACCCCCATTGCAGACGCTGAGCCGAGGGGAAGTTCGACAAGATGACGACGAAGCCAGGGACAGCCGAAGTTCGAGGGAAAGAGCGTCTGGTTGGGCAGCGACAAGGGCTGCACAGAGGGTGTCCCCTGACGGGACTGGTACGGCGGCCGGCTGCTGGGCCGGAGCGATGCTGGTTGCGGGAAGCCTGGCGGATGCTGATGCATGGTGTCGCCATGGTTCTGGGGTGGCAAGCGGTCCACTCAATCGACGGTGGTAGGGTGGGTAGGACCGTCCGAACTGGCAAACTGGGGCAGGTAGGGGGCATGAACCTCCAGCAACTCGTCAAGAGTGGCCCGGGCCGCTCGGTAGTTCCCTTTGACCACGGGATCGGCCAGGAGCGCCTGGAGCGCCAATGAACGGTCCCCCTTGGCCGCCGCTTCTACGGCCAGATCCTGAACTGCTACCTGTTGCGCGCACAGGGCTGCAGCACCCCGGGGCAGTTCACCCATGCACACCGGCTGAACGCCTGCTGCGGAAACCAGCGCCGGCACTTCCACCACACAATCGGACGGCAGGTTCGCGATGCAACCGTTGTTGGGGACGTTGACCGCCAGGGCCAGCATGTTCTTATCGGCCAGGACAGCCGCGATGATATCGAAGGCGATTTCCCCTGATCTGGCCTGCAGCAAGTGATCCACCGATGCTTCACCGCTCGCATATTCGGCCATTCTCCTCCAATGCTGTTCATACTCACGGTCGGCGGCATCGAAGTCATACCCGCTGTGCTGGCACAACTCCCACGCGGCGGGCAGGTATTCTCCGATGTGGTCGTCCGAGGGCGCCACCAGATAGCCGAAGGTTTCCAGCATATGCCGGGTGAGAGGCATGAAGGAAGGGCTCTTGGCGGCCATCCTCTGGCGAAAGGCGGGATAGAGATCCTCTCCGGTCTGCTTGTTCCTCATGTCGAGTATCCACAGGAAATGGTTCAACCCTGCCGCCTTCACGTTCACGTCCTCAGGGGGTAAGCCGGTCACTTCGGCGACGAGGTCGCGTCCCATGAACACGCCGTGGCAAAGCCCCACCGCCTGGATGCGGGTATACCGCTTGATGGCCAGGCAAAGCCTGCTCTCGGGATTGGTGAAGTTGAGCAGCAGTGCGGCGGGGCACAGCTCCTCCATGTCTCGGCAAAGATCGAGGATGAGTGGCACGTTTCGCAGGGTATGGGACAACCCGCCAGGGCCGCCGTTCTCCCCCAGCACCTGCTCGAGCCCGTGTTTGAGTGGAATCTCCCAGTCCCGCTTCCAGAGTTCGTTGCGCCGGATCGCTATTGAACAGATTACGAAGTCGGCACCGGGCAGCGCCTCCCGCCGGTCCGTGGTGCATTGGATAACGAGGCCTGCCCCCGACTCCTCGTTCAACCTTTGAGCGAGCCGGTACTGGAGCTCCAAATGCTCCTCGTTGGTATCCACTAGTACCAGCGTGCTCCCCCGCAACTCCGGTGTGTGGATCGCATCAACGAGAGCCCCAACCCCGAACGACAGGCTGCACGCCCCTACATGGACGACCCGGGCGGTTCTCATCTCATGAACTCCTTTCCTTGGCACTGGCTACTGGCTTGTGACACAGACTGGTCGGGGAGGCCTTCCCCGCTCGAGCAGGTTCAAACTCATTGAAACAGTCTGATCCCTCAGGAGGCCGAGTTCGCCACCGGCTTGCATCTCCCTGCCATCACCGTGGGGGCTGTACCGGTATGCACACCCGGTAACATAATGTTTACATTCCTGCCTCCGGGTGGGGTCGGAAATGGGTTGACAGGCAGCAGCACCCTGCGTATAGTGGGAGAAACACTTTCCCCCAGGGACAGTTAGACTGAATAAGTTTTAGGCGATGATGGGGAGTAGTAGGATCGGAAAGCGGTTCAAGAGAGCCGGCGGGCGGTGCGAGCCGGTACCGTCACCGATGACGAACTCGCCCCGGAGCAGCATACCGAAAGTCCGTTTGCCACTTTGTCACACTTGGGGCGCGGACCAGTAGGCGATGCCGGGAAATCCGCACGGCATGCCGGCACGGCACGCCAGGTCGTACTGTACGTACTCGAGGTCGGCCGCTTGGCGGGGCGCAGGTTGCGCCGTGTGGAGGTGCCCGTTACAGCACCAGGCCTTTCCTGTGAGCAGGGGTGGTTGCACCAGCGGTGCCAGCTGACGCGGGCACAGTTCAAGCTAGTGCAGGCACAGGCTCAGAAAGGCTCGAGCGGTCGTTCACCGGGAGGTGAACGGCAAGCGGAGTGGTACCGCGGGGGGCTAGCCCTTCGTCTCCGGTGCACAGGAGTCGTGTGCCGGGATGAAGGGCTTTTTTCATACCCGGAAGGGTTGGCCTGCCTGGCGCTGGTGGCAGGCGTGACTGCTGCGTTGGCGGTGGCAGCAACGTTGGCTGTGACGACCAGCGAGGCGGCAACCACGGCATATGAGGCGACGAGGAGGGGACGGCTGTGAGAATGACCGGAGCACAAGCATTGATCGCTTCATTGGAAAAGGAGAACGTCGAGGTCATTTTCGGCTATCCGGGGGGGGCGATCCTGTCGGTATATGACGCCTTGTACGACTCCCGTATCCGCCACGTCCTCACCCGCCATGAACAAGGCGCGGCTCACGCCGCCGACGGCTATGCCCGGGCGAGCGGGCGGCCTGGGGTGTGCATGGCCACCTCGGGGCCAGGTGCAACCAACCTGGTCACCGGCCTGGCGACGGCCCATATGGATTCGATCCCGATCGTGGCCATCACGGGCCAAGTTGCCCGGGACTCCATCGGCCGGGACGCCTTCCAGGAGGCGGATGTGACGGGGATCACGATGCCCATCACCAAACACAACTACTTGGTGAAGCAGGCCGAGGACATTCCCCGTATCGTCAAAGAGGCCTTTCACATCGCCACCACCGGACGCCCCGGCCCTGTTCTGATCGATTTACCCAAGGACGTGGCCGCCGCCACCATCGAGTTTAGCTACCCCGACACCGTAGACCTGCCCGGTTACAAGCCGACCCTGTACGGCCACCCCAAGCAGATCGAGGAGGCGGCTCGTGCCCTGGCACAGGCTGAGCGCCCCGTCCTCTACGTGGGCGGCGGTGTCATCGCTGCCGGGGCGTCTGCCGAGGTGCAGGCACTGGCCGAGAAGGCCCACATCCCGACGACCACCACCTTGATGGCTCTGGGGGCGTTCCCCGCCCATCACCCGCTTTTCCTCGGCATGCCCGGCATGCATGGCACCGTCGAAGCCAACCTGGCCTTGCACGAATGCGACCTGCTCATCGCGGTGGGGGTGCGTTTCGACGACCGGGTCACGGGCGACGTACGCAAGTTCTCGCCGCACTCAACCAAGATCCATATCGACATCGATCCGGCCGAGATCGGCAAGAACGTGAAGGTCGACATCCCCATCGTGGGGGACGCCCGCCTGGTTCTCCGTGCCTTGTTGGACAAAGTCGAACCTGCCCTGCACCCGGCCTGGATGGAGCAGATCGCGCAATGGCGGGCGGAGCACCCCCTGGGCTACTACTCCGACGGCGACAGCCTCATGCCGCAGTTCGTAGTGGAGAAGGTTTACGAAGTAACCGAGGGGAAAGCCATCCTCACCACCGACGTGGGCCAGCACCAGATGTGGGCTGCCCAATATTACCGTTGTGAACGGCCGCGCCAGTTCATCTCTTCCGGTGGCCTGGGCACCATGGGCTTCGGTTTCCCGGCCGCCATTGGCGCCCAGATCGCCAATCCCGATCAGCCGGTCTTCTGCATCAGCGGCGACGGCAGTTTTCAGATGAACATCCAGGAGCTGGCAACCGCCGTCGAAAACGACCTGCCCGTCAAGGTTTGCGTGCTAAACAATGCCTTCCTCGGCATGGTTCGCCAGTGGCAGCAGCTCTTCTACCGCACCCGCTACTCTGCCTCCCGCATGAGCACTCCTGATTTCGCCAAGGTCGCGGAGGCGTACGGGGCGACTGGCCTGCGGGTGCAGAAGGCGGCCGACGTCGTGCCGGCGCTGCGCACGGCCCTGGCCACGCCCGGCCCGGTGGTGATCGACTTCCAGGTCTCCCCAGAGGCGAACGTGTGGCCCATGATCCCGGCTGGCGCGAGCGTGGACCAGATCATGGGCCTTGACCAGATGCCTGGCCCTGGCGAGGCCCGGGCCGCCGGCGGGAGGCACAGCCAGGCCGGAGTGCCGGCCGAGGCGGGGGCGAAGGCGAAGAGGACGGCGGGAGGGGAATGAGGATGCGGCACACATTGGCGGTACTTGTCCAAAACCAGCCGGGCGTCCTGGCCCGGGTGGCCGGCCTCTTCAGCCGCCGGGGGTTCAACATTGAGAGCATTTCTGTCGGTACCACGGAGATGCCGGGCGTCTCCCGGATGACGCTGGTGGCACAAGCCGACGAAGACGAGCTGGAGCAGCTCACCAAGCAGCTTCACAAGTTGATCGATGTCCTCAAGATCAGCGACATCACCCAGGACGAATCGGTCGACCGGGAGCTGGCGCTGATCAAGATCAATGCCGAGCCTGGCAACCGGACCGAGGTGCTCCAGGTCGTGGATATCTTCCGTGGCAAGATCGTGGACGTGGGCGATCGCTCGCTCATCGCCGAGGTGACCGGTGCGACCGACAAGGTGGAGGCCATGATCCAGCTCCTGCGCCCCTACGGCATCAAGGAGCTGGTGAGGACAGGGAAGGTGGCGATGGTTCGGGGCTCAAAGTCCATTGCGTGAATGAGGCCGGATTGAGGAGACCAACGAAGTCCACTCAAGTCAAAGGGGTGTTTCGATTGGCAAAGATCTACTACGACAAAGATGCAGACCTGTCAGCGTTGAAAGACATGACGGTAGCGGTCATCGGATATGGCAGCCAGGGGCATGCGCACGCCCTCAACCTGCGGGATAGCGGCGTCAAGGTGATCGTCTCCAACCGCCCCGGCAGCGCCAACTACCGGGCGGCGGTGGCGGACGGGTTTGAGCCGGTGAGCGCCGCGGAGGCGGCCGCCCAGGCCGACGTGATCATGATGCTGGCGCCGGACGTGGCGCAGCCGGCCATCTACAAGCAGGATATCGCTCCGCACCTGACAGCCGGCAAAGCCCTGGCCTTTGCGCATGGGTTCAACATTCACTATGGCCAGATCGTGCCGCCCAAGGACGTGGACGTCTTCATGATCGCACCTAAGAGCCCGGGTCATCTGGTCCGCCGTATGTATCAGGACGGCAAGGGCGTGCCCTCGCTCATCGCTGTGCACCAGGATGCGACCGGCAAGGCTTTCGCCCGGGCGCTGGCGTACGCCAAGGGCATCGGGTCGACCCGGGCCGGTGTGCTGGAGACCACGTTCAAGGAAGAGACGGAGACGGACCTCTTCGGTGAACAGGCGGTCCTGTGCGGCGGCCTCACTGAGCTGATCCGGGCTGGCTTCGACACGCTGGTGGCCGCCGGCTATCAGCCCGAAAGCGCCTACTTCGAATGCCTCCACGAGATGAAGCTCATCGTCGACCTGATCTTCGAGGGCGGCATCAGCTGGATGCGGTACTCCATCAGCGACACGGCCAAATATGGAGATGTCACGCGTGGGCCGCGGGTGATCAACGAGAAGAGCCGTGCCGCCATGAAAGAGATCCTGCGGGAGATCCAGAGCGGCGAGTTTGCCCGGGAGTGGATCCTGGAGAACCAGGCGGGCCGGCCGGTCTTCCACGCTCGCCTGCAGGAAGACGCCGCCCATCCCATCGAGAAAGTCGGGGCGGAACTGCGCAGGATGATGCCGTGGATCAAGCGCCAGGGCTTGGGCTCGCAGGAGGAGACCCCCTCGGGCGGCGAATCCCAGCGTTAACGCTTTGTGACGGTAGGTACAAGGAGGGGGTCCGTGATGGAGTTTGCCGTATTGATCAGCGATGAACTCTCCGAGGAGGGCCTCAGTGTCCTGCGCCGCAATCCGCAGGTGCGGGTGGACGCTCGGCCCGGGCTGCCCCATGATGAGCTGGTGCGGATCATCGGCCAGTATGACGGGCTGATCGTGCGCAGCGCCACCAAGGTGACGGAGGACGTGTTCGCGGCAGGAGCGGGGCGGCTCAAAATCGTGGGCCGGGCCGGCGTCGGGGTCGACAACATCGACGTGGCGGCGGCGACCCGGCGGGGCGTCGTCGTGGTCAACGCCCCCGAGGGCAACACGATCGCGGCGGCGGAGATGACGATGGCCCTGATGCTGGCGGTGGCACGCCATGTTCCGCAGGCCCACCATAGCTTGGCGCACGAGCACAGGTGGGACCGGCATTCGTTCACCGGGGTGCAGCTGCAAGGCAAAGTGCTGGGGATCATCGGGCTGGGACGGATCGGCGCGGCGGTCGCCCGCCGGGCGCAAGCCTTCGAGATGCGGGTGCTGGCGTACGATCCCTTCGTTTCGGCTGAACGCGCTGCCGAGCTGGGCGTGGAGCCGGCCAGCATCGAGGCCATCTGCCGGCAGGCAGACTTCATCACGGTGCATACCCCCCTGAGCCGCCAGACCGAGCACCTGATCGGCAAGGAGCAGTTTGCCATGATGAAGCCGGGGGTGCGGCTGATCAACTGCGCCCGGGGCGGCATCATCGACGAACAGGCGCTGGCCGAGGCGATTCAGGCCGGCCGGGTGGCTGGGGCAGGGCTGGATGTATGGACCAAAGAACCGGCGGTGGATAATCCCTTGCTGCAGTTGCCGCAAGTGGTGGGCACGCCGCACCTGGGTGCTTCCACTCGAGAGGCGCAAATCAATGTAGCAGTGGATGTTGCTGAAGACTTCCTGCGGTTCGTTGCCGGCGAACCGGTACGCAATCCCGTCAACGCTCCCGCCCTGCGCCCGGAGGTGGCGGCTGTGCTCGAGCCCTATCGGCAGCTGGCGGAACGGCTGGGACGCCTGTACACGACGCTGGTGGGGCGGGCCTATCCCCGCATGGAAGTGGTCTACAAAGGTTCCATCGTCCGATACGACCTGCGCCCGTTGACCATCGCCCTGCTCAACGGCATGCTGCAGCCCATGCTGCATGAGGAAGTGAATGCGGTCAATGCGCCGATCCTGGCGGAAGAGCGGGGGATCCGCCTGGCAGAGGTGAAGGAAGGGGCCATGGGCGCTGCCGTCATGGGTGCAGGGGTTACGGGGACAGCAGCATCCCGTTCACCAGTGGGAGGCGGCGCAGCGGGTGGCGCAGCGGCCACGGGGACTCCCACAACGGCGGCGACAGTGGCAGGGGTAGAGGGACTGCCCAGCGGCAACGGCGAGGTCACGGCCACCATCGCCCTGCGGGCGGAGACGCCCGAGGGGGTGCGAACGGTGGCGGGTACGGTCACGGCAGACGGCAAGCCCCGGCTGATCGGGATCGATGGCTACCGGGTCGACATCATCTCTTCTGGCTATCTCTTGCTCTCCTACCATATCGACCAACCTGGCATCATCGGTCGAGTTGGGACGATATTGGGGAATCACGGGATCAACATCGCCTTCATGCAGGTGGGGCGGAAAGAGATCCGTGGCCGGGCGGTGATGGCCATGGGCGTGGACGATCCTATTCCCCCGCAGGTTCTGGAAGAGCTGGGCCAGGTGGAGGGTCTCGAGCGGACCGTAGTGACGGAGTGGTAGGACAAGTACAACAGCCGGCAGCAAGGGGCGGCATCCTCAGGCGAGGAGAGCAGGTAGCAAGCGAGTGGAAGGGAGGCCGCCGGGGCCCAGGTAGCTCGCTGTAGCTGGGCCATAGCTGCTGGCTGTTGTTATCGAGGGAAAGTAAGGAAAGGATGAGGCGGATGGGACGGCGAGTGGAGATCTTTGACACTACCCTGCGGGATGGCGAACAGTCTCCGGGTATCTCCCTCAACCCCCAGGAAAAGTTAGAGATCGCAAAGCAGCTGGCCCGTTTGGGGGTGGATGTGATCGAGGCTGGCTTTCCAGTCGCCTCGCCGGGAGACTTCGCCGCTGTGGAGACCATCGCCAGAGAAGTACACGGGCCAGTGATCACGGCGCTGGCCCGCTGCGTTCCGAATGATATTGAACAGGCAGGCACTGCGCTCAAGCCAGCGGTGCGCCGGCGGATTCATGTGTTTATCGCCACGTCTCCGATTCACATGGAGTATAAGCTGCGCAAGAAGCCCGACGAGGTACTGGCGGCGGCGGTGACCTCGGTGCAACTGGCCCGGCAGTATGCGGACGAGGTGGAGTTCTCGGCGGAGGACGCCACCCGGAGCGACCCGGACTTTCTGGCCCGTGTCTTCGGTGCGGTGGTGGAGGCCGGTGCAACCGTCCTCAACGTGCCGGATACCGTCGGCTACATCTTGCCGGAGGAGTTTCGCCAGCTGCTGGGGTATCTGCGTGAACACGTTCCCGGGATCGACCGGGTGAAACTGAGCGTGCACTGCCACAATGACCTGGGGCTGGCGGTGGCCAATTCCCTGGTCGCAGTGGCGGCGGGAGTCGATCAAATCGAGTGCACCATCAACGGCCTGGGGGAGCGGGCGGGCAACGCCGCCCTGGAAGAGGTTGTCATGGCGCTACGCACCCGGGCCGACGTCTTCGGCGTCGAGACGGGCATCGTCACCCAGGAGATCTACCGCACCAGCCGGCTGGTGAGCGCCTTGACCGGAGTCAGCGTGCAGCCGAACAAAGCGATCGTGGGGGAGAATGCCTTTGCGCACGAAGCTGGGATCCATCAGGATGGCGTCCTGAAGGCCCGGGCCACGTACGAGATCATGACCCCCGAGTCCATCGGGCTCAAGCAAAGCCGGCTGGTGCTGGGCAAGCATTCCGGGCGGCACGCCTTCCGGCAGCGGTTGCAGGAGATGGGCTATACGCTGGACGATGCTCAGCTGCAGCAGGCGTACGAGCGGTTCATCCAGCTGGCGGACCGCAAGAAGACGGTCTCCGAGGCAGAACTGGTGGCGCTGGTCTCCGGGCTCGGCGGCCAGCTGGAAGTTCCAGAGGAATACCGTCTGGTGCGGCTTTTGGTCACGTCTGGAACGCCTGGGTTCGCTACCGCGACCGTCTCCCTGCAGCATGCCGGGGTGATCAGCACGGAGGCGGCGGTGGCGGACGGGCCGGTGGAGGCGTGCTACCAGGCGATCGACCGTATCACCGGTGGCCACGTAGAGCTGGATAGCTATCAGTTGCAGGCGGTGACCGGGGGCAAGGACGCGGCTGGGGAGGTTGTAGTGCGGCTGAAGGAGAACGGCCAGACCTTCCTGGGACGGGGCCTGAGCACCGATGTAATTGAAGCGAGCGTGCAGGCGTACTTGCATGCGTTCAACAAGCTGGTGGCGGCCCGGGCCATGGGCGCGGCCCACAGCGGAGCGCAAACTCAGAACGAGGTGGCACAGGCAGAATGAAGATACTTCTGTTGCCGGGCGACGGGATCGGGCCGGAGGTCGTGGCCCAGGGCCGGCGAGTCCTGGAGAAAGCCGCAGCGCTGTTCGGTTTGGATATCGAGTTTCAGGAAGGGCTCATCGGCGGCGTCGCGTTCGACGCCACCGGCGACCCTTTGCCGCAGGAGACCCTGGAAGCTGCCCTGTCGTCCGACGCCGTACTGATGGGGGCGGTGGGTGGCCCCAAGTGGGATCGACTTCCTCCTGCCCAGCGTCCGGAAGCAGGGCTGTTGCGGATCCGCAAGGGCATGCAGGTGTACGCCAACCTGCGACCAGTGCGGGTCTTTCCCGCCCTAGTGGGCGCCTCCACGCTCCGCCCGGAGGTCGTGGCGGGGGTGGATCTGGTGGTGGTCCGGGAGTTGACAGGTGGCCTCTACTTTGGCAAGCCTCAGGGCCGTTTTGCAGCTACGGCCGGCGAAGGCGGGGAGCGGGCCGTCGACACGCTGGCCTACAGCCGGGCGGAGGTGGAGCGACTGGTTCGGCTCGGTTTTGAACTGGCCCGTAGCCGTCGCCGCCGTCTCACCTCGGTGGACAAAGCCAACATTCTTGCTACCTCGCAAATGTGGCGGGATGTGGTGGAGAAGCTGGCGCAGGAGTACCCCGACGTGGAAGTGCAGCACCTCTACGTCGACAACGCCTCCATGCAGTTGATTCGGGCGCCCCGCCAGTTCGACGTCATCGTGACGGAAAACATGTTCGGCGACATCTTGAGCGACGAAGCCGCCCAGCTGGGCGGTTCACTGGGAATGTTGCCCTCGGCCAGCCTGGGGGAGCCGGGGCGACCCGGCCTGTACGAGCCGGTCCATGGTTCGGCGCCAGACATCGCTGGGACCGGCAAGGCCAACCCGCTGGCGACCATTCTCACGGTGGCACTCCTGCTGCGCTACAGTCTCAAGGCGCCCGCCGCCGCCACGGCCGTCGAGTCAGCCGTGGCCCGGGTGCTGGACGAAGGGGCGCGCACCGCCGATCTGGTTTTACCCTCTTTCGTCGAGGCGGAGTCGGAGGAGGCGGGAGGTCAGCCGGGCAGCCGCCCCCCAACGGAGATCCAGATGTGTTCAACCGAGGAGATGGGAGATCGGGTGTTGGCCGCGCTGGCGCAGGAGGTCGCAGGCTGAGCAGGGGGGGTAGGCGAATGGCAATGGGTGAGGAACGGCAGGTCAGTAACGGGCAAGTGGAGATCCTCGACACCACGTTGCGGGACGGATCGCAGCGGGAGGGGATCTCCTTTTCGGTCGAGGACAAACGACGCATCGCCTCCCGCCTCGACCAGCTGGGCGTCGCTTTGATCGAAGGCGGCTGGCCGGGGTCTAACCCGAAGGATGAAGAGTTCTTCGCGGCCGCTCGATCCCTCGGTTTGCGCCAGGCAAAGCTGGTAGCGTTTGGCAGCACCCGCCGCCCCGAACGCCCCGTATCGGAGGACCCAAATCTGCAGCGGTTGCTGCAGGCACAAACCCCCGTCGTTACGCTGTTTGGAAAGTCATGGGATCTTCATGTGACCGAGGCACTCCGCACGACGCTGGAAGAGAACCTGCGCATGATCGAAGAGTCGGTCGCCTTCTTGCGGCGTCATGGGTTGCGGGTGATCTTCGACGCCGAGCACTTTTTCGACGGCTACCGGCGCAATCCGTCCTATGCGCTGCAGACCCTCCGGGCAGCTGAAAGCGGCGGAGCGGACACTTTTGTCCTGTGCGACACCAACGGCGGTTCACTTCCCTGGCAGGTGACCGAGGCGGTGCAAGCTGCCCGACAGACCGTGGGCGGGGTGTTAGGGATCCATGCGCACAACGACGGCGGGCTGGGAGTGGCCAATACCCTGGTCGCTGTAGAAGCAGGCTGCCGGCATGTGCAGGGCACCATCAATGGCCTGGGTGAACGGTGCGGCAACGCCGACCTGTGCCAGGTGTTGCCCAACCTGGAGCTCAAGATGGGTTACCAGTGCCTGCCGGCCGGTGCGCTGGCCACGTTGACGGAGGTCTCCCGCTTCGTCCGGGAGATCGCCAACCTCAACCCCGACCCACATCAGCCCTGGGTCGGTTCGAGCGCCTTCTCCCACAAGGGCGGCATCCATGTGAGTGCCGTTCTGCGCAACCCCCAGACCTACGAGCACGTTCCGCCAGAGATGGTCGGCAACCGTCGCAAAGTGGTGGTCTCTGAACTGGCCGGGGTCAGCAATGTGCTTTTCAAAGCCCGGGAACTAGGAATTCTACTACCGGCAGAGAACCTTAGCTCTGTCAGCAACAAGGATGGGGCCACCGCTGGCAGCAGCAAGGGTGGGGCCGCTAGCGACAGCACTGAGGTCCTGGGCGGCGAGTGGCTACGGCAAGTCGTTGCCAAAGTCAAGGAGCTCGAGCATGCCGGCTACCAGTTCGAGGGGGCGGAGGGCTCCTTCGAACTGCTGTTGCAGCGTACGCTCGGGCGCTACCAGCCCTTTTTTGAACTGATCGGCTTTCGCCTCGTCTCAGAGAAGCGGTCGGCTCACGAAGAGGCTCTCGCTGAGGCGACGATCAAGGTGCGGGTCGGCGACCGGATCCTGCACACGGCGGCGGACGGGGACGGGCCGGTTAACGCGCTCGACAACGCCTTGCGCAAGGCGTTGGAGGAAGTGTATCCGCAGCTGCGACAGATGAAGCTGACCGACTATAAGGTCCGGGTCCTCGATGAGAAGGCGGGGACGGCGGCGCGCGTACGGGTGTTGATCGAATCCTCCGACGATGGTCATCACTGGGGGACGGTCGGCGTTTCTAGCAACGTCATTGAAGCCAGCTGGCAGGCCCTGGTCGACAGCATCGAGTATGGGCTAATGAAGTCGACAGTCGCCTCCCGGGAGGACAAACCACCAGGAGGGATGGCTTCAGAGGCCTGAGGGGGTGTCCGCTTGCCTCCCATACCCATCTGGCTGATCGATACCATCGATATTCTGCTTGTGGCCTGGGGGCTGTATCGAATCCTGGTCTTGATCAGGGGCACCCGGGCCGTTTCCTTATTACGGGGCGTGGCCTTGCTGCTCGTGGTGACGGCGGCCAGCGGCTGGCTGGGCCTGCGCACGGTAAACTGGGTGCTCGACCGCGTTTTGACCGCGCTGCTGGTGGCGTTGCCGGTCATTTTCTATCCTGAACTGCGCCGGGCGCTCGAGCACCTGGGGCGAGGAGAGCTGTTTGGTTCGGCCGAGGGCGGCCCTTTTGCCGGCTGGCTGTCCTGGCGCAACCCCCGTAGCGCTGGCTGGCAGGCGCTGGTCGATGTGCTGGTCCGAGCGACGGCGGAGCTGTCCCGCCGGCGGATCGGAGCGCTGATTGCGATCGAGCAAGATGTGGGTCTGGGGGAGTACATTGAAACCGGGGTGGATTTGGAGGCGGAGCCGTCGGTGGAGTTGCTGGTCACCCTCTTTACCCCCAGCACGCCATTGCACGATGGGGCGGTGATCTTGCGGTCGGGGAGAGTGTGGGCCGCTGCCTGCTTTCTGCCGTTGGCTCAACCGGAGTATCTCACCCGCAAGATGGGATCCCGCCACCGGGCGGCTCTAGGACTCTCCGAACAATCGGACGCTCTGGTCGTGGTGGTGTCCGAGGAGACTGGCCAGATTTCGGTCGCACGCAACGGGCGGATGACCTGGGACATTAGCGAGGAGGCGTTGCGACAATGGCTGTCAGAAGCGGGTCGGACGAGGCCGATTCAGGCCAGAAACCGGCGACGCCGGGTTCCCCGTTCGCCGCACTCTGGCGACGGGTGAGAGATTTCTGGCGGGCGGCGGACCTTTCGTACCGTTTGTTGGCCCTGCTCTTGGCGCTGGTACTTTGGCTGATCGCGACGGGAGGGGGAAGGCCGGGCGGTAGCCGTAGCGCTCCCGGTCCAGGCGCAGGGTCCGTGGGAGACGTCTGGAGCGATCTCTGGTCTCACTCAGCGACGAACTGAGGATCACCGCTGCTGCTTACGTGTAGCCTCCACCACTGCCGTTCACGATGGGATGGCTTCTATAGGCTGCCGCCATTCACGACGGGGGTCTCTGCCGCAAGGAATCTTCCCTTGTATCCACCGGGGCAGGATCCGCACCTCGGTCGTCGTTCCCCGGGGGATAGGGAAAGCTAGATAGCAAGGAGTGGGAGTCATGGGCCGGTTGTTTGGAACGGACGGGGTACGGGGGGTGGCTAATCAAGAACTCACCCCCGAGTTGGCGTTTCGTGTCGGCCGGGCTGCGGCCGCGGTCCTGGCAGGGGCATCCGAACACATGGGGACTCTGGTCAACGGCCGGCGGCCGCGCGTACTGGTCGGCCGGGATACGCGGGTTTCCGGACCCATGTTGCAGTCTGCGTTGATGGCCGGCCTGATGTCCGGAGGCGTGGATTGTCTGGATGCGGGGATCGTCCCTACCCCGGGCGTGGCATACCTGACTCGTTTGCGTGGGGCCCAGGCCGGGGTGGTCGTTTCCGCCAGCCACAACCCCGTGGCCGATAACGGCATCAAGTTTTTTTCCGCGGACGGATACAAATTGCCGGATCCGCTGGAAGAGGAGATCGAGCGGCTGGTCACAGAGATGGAGGCAGGCCAGGACCACCTTCCGCGGCCGATCGAAGGTGCGGTCGGCCACTGGTTCGAAGATCGGCCGGCGCTGCGCGATTACGCGGACTTTTTGATCTCGACCGCGCCGACCCGGTTGGATGGACTGCGAGTGGTGGTGGACACAGCCTTTGGAGCAAGCCTTCAGGTGGCGCCCCGCGTGTTCAGTCGCCTGGGAGCGCAGGTGGTCGCGCTTCACCTCAGCCCCAACGGGACGAACATCAATGTCGGCTGCGGCTCGACGCATCCCGAAGCGTGTGCCCAGGCCGTGCTGCGGGAAAAGGCTGCCGCAGGGCTTGCCTTTGACGGCGACGCCGATCGGCTGATTGCCGTTGACGAGCGAGGGAATGTGGTGGACGGTGACCACATTCTCGCCATCTGTGGGCTGGATCGTTTGCGTCGCCAGGCGTTGCCGGGCCGGAAGGTCGTCGCCACCGTCTACTCTAACCTGGGCCTGCGCCAGGCATTGCAGCGGGAAGGCGGCGACCTCGTCATCAGCGGCACGGGCGACCGGCAAGTGCTGGAGACCCTCCAAGCGGAGAAGTTGGTGTTGGGGGGAGAGCAGTCGGGCCACATTATCTTTTTGGATCATCACACCACGGGGGATGGTATCCTGACGGCTCTGCAATTGTTGGGCGTGATGCAGCGCACCGGCCGTCCTCTCTCGGAGCTGGCCGCCCAGATGCCGGTCTTTCCGCAAAAGCTGGCCAACGTCCGGGTGCGATCGAAGCAGGGTTGGGACGAACGACCGGCTGTGCAGGAAGCCCTGGCCACGGCCCGGAGCTTGCTGGGCGATGAAGGGGAACTCCTGGTTCGCCCATCGGGTACGGAGCCAATGATCCGGGTCATGGCGCAAGGGCCTGATCAGGCGGCGGTGGAAGAGGCGGTCAGCCACGTCGTCTCCGTGCTCCAGGCCGAGTTGGGGTTGCAGTGAACCACGTTGTCTTGGGGCTTGGAACCGGGTTCGGGGCAAGCTAAGTAAACGCGGGTGCCGCCAGGGTAGGGTGGGACGAGGCAGCATGTGTGGAATCGTGGCCTACGTGGGGGAGCGGGAGGCTCTGCCGATTCTGTTGGCTGGCTTACAGCGGCTGGAGTACCGGGGCTACGACAGCGCTGGGATCGCCCTCGTGCCGGAATCGACCGGCGGGCGAGCTGCCCCGGCAGAGGGAGAACACCGGCTGCTGGTTCGCAAGCGGGCCGGCCGGCTGCGGGGACTGCGGGAGTTGGTGGAGCAGACGGTGACGCAAACCCCGGGAGTTCGGTACGGGACCGGCATCGGCCACACCCGCTGGGCGACCCATGGCCCCCCTACCGATGCGAACGCCCATCCTCATACGGATTGCACTGGCCAGATTGCCGTGGTTCATAACGGCATTCTGGAGAATGCAGTTCGGTTGCGGGAGGAGTTGGCGGCACGCGGTCACCGCTTTCTTTCCGAGACCGACACGGAAGTGGTGGCTCACCTGCTCGAGGAAGAGCTGGCGGCCTCTGGGGGGCAGGTCACGAAGAAAGCCTGGCTGGCGATGTTACAGAAACTGGAAGGTTCGTTCGCCATGGCTGCGGTCGATGCCCGCCACCCCGGCCGGATTTGGCTTGCCCGCTACTCCAGCCCCCTCATCGTCGCGCCGGGGGCGGACGGCTGGTTGGCAGCTTCCGACATCCCGGCGCTGCTGCCGTATACCCGCAAGGTGTTCATCTGCGGGGACCGGGAGGCCGTCTGTCTGCAGCGGCGCGAGGCAAACTTTTTTACGTTTCGGGGTGAACCGATCCAAAAAGTGGTTCACCAGATCGGATGGCGAGCTGAGCAGGCAGAAAAGCGCGGGTACACCGACTTCATGATCAAAGAGATCCACGAAGAGCCCGCGATCGTTGAACGGCTGAGCGAACGATATGCACCGGCAGGGCAGGTTGAGCTCCCCCTGATGTGGCCACCTTCCTGGTGGGAGCAGCGGCGGCAGGGCTGGCTGATTGCTTCGGGGACGGCAGCCCACGCCGGCTGGGTGGCCAAACGCTGGCTGGAACGGATCGCCGGTCTGCCCCTGGAAGCCGATGTGGCCTCGGAGTTTCGCTACCGTGACCCTCTGTTTCGCCCGGAGGATTGGGCGCTAGTCATCAGCCAGTCCGGAGAGACGGCAGACACCCTGGCAGGCCTGCGCTACTGCCGCCAGCACGGCGTACCCACGCTGGCTCTGGTGAACGTGGTGGGCAGCAGCATCGCTCGTGAGACCGACCAGGTCGTCTACACGGACGCAGGGCCGGAGATCGCCGTCGCCTCGACCAAGGCGTACACGGCTCAGCTCGTTGTCCTCTACCTGCTCGCCTCGTATGTGGCGAAGGTACGGGGGCGTGGGCAGGTGTCAACGGAGGGTTTGGCGGCCTTGCCCCGCCTGCCGGAGCAACTGGCGGACGTGCTGGCCCGTGAGCAAGAGCTCGAACGGGTAGCCCAGCAGTTGGCCGAAGTGGAGCATGTGTTCTATATTGGACGGGGAGTGGACCAGGCGCTGGCGGCGGAGGGGGCTCTCAAGCTGAAAGAGATCTCTTACATCCACGCCGAGGCCTACGCAGCCGGCGAACTGAAGCACGGTCCGCTCGCTCTCATCGGCCGGGGCACTCCTGTGATCGCTGTGCTGACCGAACCCAACCTGGTGGTCAAGACTCTTGGCAATGTTCAGGAAGTGAAGGCCAGGGGGGCTTGGGTGGCAGCCATTGGGATGGAGGAGTACCAGTCCCAGGCCAGGGCCGCCGGGGTGGACACCTGGTTTGGGTTGCCGGAGCTTCCCCGCGATCTGCGGCCCATGCTGGCGGCGACGCCGCTCCAACTGCTGGCCTATCACGTCGCCCGTCTGCGGGGAAGCGATGTGGACCGCCCCCGCAACCTTGCCAAGAGCGTGACCGTTGAATAAGAATGCGGCCGCAGGGTAGCGGGCGCAAACGGTGCTGGCAACCGGCTGCGAATGTGATCGGGGAGTAGGGCCGGTGCGGGTCATCGCGGCAACTTGCCCCGGAGTGATGCCAAAGAGCAGGGGAAGGGGGAGAGGTCCACGATCGTAGGGGTAGGAACAGACCTGATATCCGTTCCCCGAGTGGCGGCAGCCTGGCGGCGGTTCAACCGCCGCTTCTTAGAACGCGTGTACACCCCTGCTGAACTCAGCTATTGCCTGAGAGGGCGCAGCCCCGAGGTGCAGGCCCAGCGCCTGGCTGGCCGCTTTGCAGCCAAGGAAGCGACGATGAAGAGCCTGGGTGTAGGGCCAGGACGGGCGCCGTGGCGGCAGGTGGAGGTGATTCGCGAACCCGGGCAGGCTCCGCAGGTCCGTCTCCATGGCCTGGCTGCCCAGCGAGCCAGGCAGTTGGGGGTGGGAAGAGTCTGGGTCAGTATCACTCATGAACGGGAGTGGGCGATGGCGGTTGCCATAGCGGAAAGCAGCGCAGGATCCAGTCCGAGGGAATCCGCCTAGTTAGCGCCCGATGGCTGTAACGATGCTGTAACAATCACTTGGGGGCATCCGGGCAATCGGATGAAGGCGTGCGCGGTAAGATCTGCTCGGAATGCTTGCTGCTTAGTGGGGGTTGGCAGGACGCTCAGAGAATGCTTGTTGGACGCAAGGGGGAACGAGAGGTGTGGATTGCCACGGCGCAGCAGCTGCGGGAGCTGGACCGGCGAACGACTACAGAGGCGGCCGTCCCGGTCGCCGTTTTGATGGAGCATGCGGGGTTGGCGGTGGCACGGCGGGTGGCTGCGCTCTTGCGCCGTTCACTCGACGAGCCCGACGGCTTGGGCGGCACCCGGATTGCCGTCTTTTGCGGGCCAGGTAATAACGGCGGAGACGGTAGCGTTGCCGCCCGGCTGCTGGCGGCGGCAGGGGCCACCGTTCACCTGTGCCTTATCGGGACTCCTCAGCAGCTGCGCGACGCGGCCCTGGCGAATTACCAGGCGGCCAGCGCCTTCGGAGTCGACTTGTGCCCGGTGGAACCTAACGCACTCGAGCAGCCGGTGAACACCGATCGCTTGCGTTTCGTCGTCGGCGCCAGCGACGTCATTATTGACGCGTTGTTGGGAACGGGCGCGCGTCTTCCTCTTTCCCCAACTTACCACCAGGTCATCCGTCTTATCAATCAGGCTGGCAAGCCCGTGGTGGCGGTCGATCTGCCTACGGGCGTGGCCACAGACAATGGACAGATGGACGAGGTCTGCGTGCAGGCCACATGCACGGTCACCTTTGGCTGGCTCAAGCCTGGACTTGTGCTATACCCTGCGGCGGAGCGGGCGGGGGAGGTGTGGGTGGAGCCGATCGCCTTTCCTCCTCAGTGGCTCGAGGTAGACCCGGGGTCAGCAGCGCAACTGATCACTCCCGAACTCTTGCGTCCGTTCTTGACACCACGCCCGGCGGATACTCACAAAGGGACATACGGTCACCTGCTGGTTTGGGGCGGAAGCCCAGGGATGGTGGGCGCCCCAAGGCTAGTGGCCAGGGCCGCGTTACGCAGCGGGGCAGGGCTGGTGACGGTAGCTGGGCCAGCTGCCGTGGTTCACGGACTCAATGATCAGCTTCCGGACGCGCTGACGCTACTCTTGCCAGAAGGGGAGGCCGCGGTGGCGGTAGCAAGAGATGGCTATGCCAAAGTCGATGCGGCCGTTTCGTTGCTGATTGAGCGGGCCGCCACTTGCCGGGCAGTGGTGATCGGCCCTGGCCTGGGCCAGGCAGAGCAGACCGGCAGACAGTTACGGGAGTTCGTTGAGCGACTGATACCGGCCATACAACGCTCCGCCTTACATCTCCCCCGATCGCCTGCCGACGCCAGCGGCTCAGCTGAATCTCTCTCCCAACGTCCTATCGACGCAGGTGGCTCAGCTGAATCTCTCAACGTCCTGCCAACGCTGCCTCTCTCCCAACATCCTGTCGACGCTGGCGGCTCAGCTGAAACCGCTCGTTCCCACGAAGTCGGTCCTTCCCAGGGCGAGTCTGCGGCGGCGGGGCAGGCTGGGCGTACGCCACCGCTGAGGGTTGTTTTGGACGCAGATGGACTCAACTGGCTGGCCCAAGGCGTTCTGCCTGTTCCGCTGCCGGGCCAGCTGGATTGGGTGTTGACACCACACCCTGGTGAGATGGCTCGCCTATTGGGCTGGAGCTCGCAGCGGGTTCAGGAGAACCGCTGGGAGGCGGCACGGCAGGCTGCCTCTCGTTTCGGTGCAGTGGTTGTACTCAAGGGGGCGCATACAGTTATAGCGGCGCCCGACGGGTCTTTCTGGGTGAACCCCACGGGTAACCCTGGCATGGCGGTGGGCGGCATGGGGGATGTGCTGGCAGGTGTGATTGGCGCGTTATTGCTGAACCCCGGGGTCAGTGCGACACAGGCCGCCGTAATGGGGGTATACTTGCATGGCCTGGCCGGTGATGTGCTAGCCCATGAACGGGGTGAGACCGCGTTGATGGCCTCGGATCTGCCGGATGCCCTGGGTCTTGCCTGGAGCCTTTTGAACCGGGCGGTGCAGGGGGAGTTTGGCTCGGTGTGGCGGCAGCGACCGCTGGCCCGGTGGTATTTGGACATCCGCTTTGGAAACGGTGCGACCTCGGCGGTGAAAAAGGCTGGAGCGTAGGCTTTCACAAGGCTTGCACGTGACATTTGGGAAAGGACACTTTGTATGGACTTGCAGAGAGTGGCTGGGCAGCGCCCCACCTGGATTGAGGTGGATCTGGATCGCATCGGTGCCAATGTAGCCGCCTTGCGGCGAGCGCTGAGTTCAGCCAGAGGAGGAGCATCTGCAGCGACAGCGTCTGGGACGGCAACGTCCACGTCCACAGGGGCGGTGTCAGTGGCTGCACAGGCAACGCCCACTGCTGCCGGGGGGGCGGGTTCAGGCTCGGGGAGTGTCACGCCCCAGCTGATGGCCATTGTGAAGGCAGATGCGTATGGCCATGGTGCGGTGGAGGTCGCGCGGACCGTTCTGGAGCATGGGGCGAGCTGGCTGGGGGTAGCCATCCCCGCCGAAGGGGTGGCCTTGCGCCAGGCAGGGATCAGCGCGCCCATTCTGGTTTTGGGGGCTTGCTGGCCTGAGGAGGCGCAAACGTACATCACTTCCGATTTGCGTGCTACGGTCACCGATCTGTCAGAGGCGCAAGCCTTGAGCGAGGCCGCAGTCCGGCTAGGTCCCCAGGCTCGTGCCCGTGTGCACATCAAGGTGGATACCGGCATGGGGCGCATCGGTGTTTCGCCTCAGCGGGCCGTGGCGTTTGCCCAGGAGGTGGCCCGGCTGCCGCAGGTAGAGATAGAGGGGGTCTTTTCCCACTTGGCTACCGCGGACGAGGGGGACACAACCGGTACCCACCAGCAGATCGAACGCTTTGCTCGCGTTTGTACCGGGCTGAAACAGGCGGGACTGACCGGCCTCATCCGGCACTTGGCCAACACCGCTGCCTTACTGCGCTTTCCCGAGGCTGCGTTTGATATGGTGCGAGCAGGGATCGGAATCTATGGCTACTACCCTTCACCCACCATGGAGCGGACAGTGCCGCTTCGACCGGCTTTACGCTGGCTCGCCCGGGTAGTCTTTGTCAAGCGGGTCGGACCGGGTACGCCCATTAGTTACGGGTGGACGTACGTTACCCGGAAAGCCACCACCATCGCGACAATCCCCGTCGGGTACGCCGATGGATATCGCCGGGAGCTGAGCAATCGCGGACAGGTCATCTGCCAGCGCCGGCGCTGTTCAGTAGTGGGGCGGGTCTGCATGGACCAGCTGATGGTCGATGTGGGCGACCTGCCGGTCGCTATCGGCGACCCCGTCATTCTGCTGGGCGACGGGCTGGATGCCGACCGCTGGGCCGAATGGCTGCGCACCATCCCCTACGAGGTGCTCACCGGCATCAGCCCCCGTGTACCCCGAGTTTACGTGCACGGTGCAGCAGCAGCATCTCCCCATCCCACTTCATCCCACTTCTGATGAACCAGTCGGCCGGCCCCCCGGAGCGGGTGCGCAGTCTGCCACTGCCACCGCGGCGGGAGCGGGTATCTGGGCTCGAGGTTTTTCTACCGGCGCAGGAGTTGGCCCAGAGGCTAACGGCGAGCTTCTTCATCGCCGGGCTCGAGGTTTTTCTACCGGCGCAGGAGTTTACAGGCCGAAACTATGGCTGGCGCCGGGATCCGGGCCGGGCCAGGCAATTCTTCGCCCGAACTGAGGACACCGGACTAGGTCCTACGCCCAAAACCTGCCGACCTGGCGCAAGGACGGGCCGCCTCGTTCGGCCCGCAGAGATTGGTGGTAGGGTGGCAAAATTTTGACCGCACAAAAAAGACCAAAGATGGAAATTATCTTTCCCATCTTGCGGGTATAAAGCCACTCGAGATGCTTGGCAAGACTCTGATGCTAAAATCTGGTATGGCCGGGGCGAAAGTTAGAGGTCTAGCTGCGGCGATATCTGTGCAGCTTGAGGGGATGGCGGGCCTAGCTGGACTTTATATATCCGCAGCTACGCAGCGCACCGGGTTTACCTGGGACTTAGGTATCTGCAGCTACGCAGCGAGCAGGGTCTAGCAGGGCATAAGATCTGCCCAGCTACGCATCAACCGTCCCATAGCTGGCCTTTTCGCACTCACGAATGTTTCCCCCAAATGATGTGGCAATTTTGTTTCCTGCTCACGAGCAAAACAGGTGGCAATCTTATTGCCACCACGCCCACGGTCCATTCGCTGCGCGTTCAGCACCGCGTTGGGGCAGACTACAGACGAAGGCGTGGGCGGATCGCAGACTACAGGCGAGAGGTGAATTGCAGACTACGGACAAAAGGCGAGGTCGGGTCGCAGACTACAGGCGAAAGCCGGGGTTGGGTCGCAGACTACGCGCGAGAGGCGAATTGCAGACTGCAGACAAAAGCGAGGGCGAATCGCAGACTACAGCAGACTACGGACAAAAGGCGAGGTCGGGTCGCAGACTATAACGAAAGGCGGGGTTGAGTCGCAGACTGAAGGTGAGAGGCGAGGGGCGAATCGCAGACTACAGGCGAAAGGCGGGGTCGGATCGTAGGAGTTCCCAGGAGTCGATGGAGAGTAGTCCTAGGGAGCCGCAGGGTGTCCACGGAGGGAGAGACCATCCATGCATGTGCTGATGTTGACTTGGGAGTACCCGCCGCGGATGGTGGGCGGGTTGGCTCGTCATGTGGCGGAGCTGTCCGAACAACTGGCACAGGCTGGCCACGAAGTGACCGTGGTCACGGCGGGAGATGGGCGGCTGCCGGCCCGGGAGGTGGACAAAGGGGTGGTGGTCTTGCGGACACCTTCAGGCCATCCCTCGCCGCCCGATTTCCTCAGCTCGGTGTTGCAGCTCAACCTGAACCTGGTGGAAACGGTTTGGCAGTCGGGCCTAGCCCACACTGTCCAGGTAGTGCATGCGCACGACTGGCTGGTGGCACATGCGGCGAAGGCGCTCAAACACAGCCTGTGTCGTCCTTTGATCGCCACCATTCATGCCACCGAACATGGGCGAAACCACGGCATCCACAATGATCTCCAGCGCTATATCAGCAACGTGGAGTGGTGGCTCACCTATGAGGCGTGGCGGGTCATTGTCTGCAGCGAAGCGATGAAAGCTGAGCTACGCGGCATTTTCCAACTCCCTATGGACAAGATCACGGTGATCCCTAACGGAGTCGTGCCCGAGCGCTGCCGGGATCGTCTGCCGGAGGACCTGGCAGAGTTTCGCCGCCGCTATGCCGCCCCGGACGAAAAGATCGTGTTTTTCATGGGACGGCTGGTGCCCGAAAAGGGCGTCGGTGTGTTGCTACAAGCCATTCCAGAGGTCCTGGCCTACCATGCACAGACGAAGTTCGTCATTTCCGGGGGTGGACCGCAAGAAGCCGAGCTGAAAGCGAGAGCCCGGGATCTGGGCATCTTTGATCGCATCTACTTCACTGGCTTCATCGACGACCAAACCCGTAACGGGCTGCTGGCCATTGCAGACGTGGCCACCTTCCCCAGCACCTATGAACCGTTCGGCATCGTGGCGCTGGAGGCGATGGCTGCGGGTGTTCCTGTCGTGGTGGGCGATACCGGCGGCCTGGGGGAAATCGTGGACCATGGCCGTAATGGGCTGAAGGCGATTCCGGGCAACCCGGTTTCCCTGGCCCACCAGATCCTCGCCGTGCTTTCTTCCGCTGAACTGCGGGGTCGCCTCGTCCGCCAAGCGTCGATGGACGTGCAGACCCGGTTCCGTTGGGCCAACATCGCCCAGCGGGTCAACAACCTGTACCAGGCAGTCTGGGCGGAGTACCAGGCGAGCGAGTGGGCCCGGCAGGCGTCGGCAGAGGCTGGTGCAGGGATTGCCGCCGCTCGTTCCGCGGCCGGCTTGAAGCCATTGCCCCTGGCGACCGACGGTACGCTGGGCTCACTGGGCCGTTATACGTCCACCGGCACCCACGTCACCGTCAGCGACAGTTCAGCCGGGTAGTTCGCTGTATAACTTACCCAGCTGTATGACGACCCTGCGGTCAGATGCTGGTTTTCCACTGGGTGATGCACGTGTCGGAGCCAGTGACCCGTCCGTCGGCTCTTCAACCCCAGATCGCCGTCATCCGGTCGCCGGCTCACGCCCTCACCGAACACCCGGATGAGGACCGCTCAGCTTGTTGCTGGTCGACATCCTCGGTGAATCTCGCTACAGACCCTGTTACCAGCCTGGCAGTCGGCCGCCGGCTCTGTTCCCGGCTGGAGGCTATCCTACCACGCACCTTTGCCCGCCGACTTACCTTTCCCCGTCGACTTACCCTGCCGCCGGTGTGCCGACGCGTTCCACTGGGACCTTAACGTAAGGCCCTCCCGTGGTCCTCTCGGTGAACTGCCAGTGTTGCATGACCGCCGGAAGCGCCCGAGTGCTGTACACGCGGTAGTCGAGCCAGGGGAAGATCTCGTCCTGGCGCTCGATCTGGGCGACGACTGCGGGATCGACCTGGCCGCGGTCCACCATGTCTAGCAGCCGGGTGCACCGTTCAATATGCTGAGCAAAGCGACGCCGAGCATACTCCACGACCGTCCCCGTCTTCAAAATGAACGCCCAGTCGCTGGATTGAGCCAGCAGCAGTTCCCGTGCCGCCTGGTCGAGCGCCCGCTGCGTCCAATCGTTTGGCCTCTCCGCGCGGGCCGGTCCCAACCGGGATGACCGCATGATGCCCGTTCCCGGGTCCGCATCGGCGTAGTGCGCCGGGGCCAGGGTGGCCCGGTTGGCCCACTGGACCAGCCGCTCGGTCGCGTGATGCAGATGCCGGTACAGCCAATCGTTCGCCCCCTCCAGCCAGACTTCGTGGTAGCCTTTGTAACCCCAGCTGGAGACGGAAGGAATGGCCACCTGCTGGCGGGGATACGCGGCCAGATAGGCAGAAGGGCTGATGGTGGCGATGGTCATCTGGTCATAGGCAGCCTTGCGCAGGAAGTACTCCAGGAATGCCGGCCCTTCGAACCACCAGTGCCCGAACAGCTCCGCGTCGTAGGGAGCGAAAATGATGGGCGGCCGGTCCATGCGAGTCCGCAGGAACTCCGCCTGGTGCTCGCGATTAAACAGGAAGTTGCCGGCGTGAACCGCTGCCTGCTGCCGGGCGGCGGCCGGCTGGTAATACTCCTTGTGGTCTTGTCCCCGCCCCGTGATGCGGTGATACTTGATTCCCAGCGCATGCCGGAAAGACCCCCGCAAGTAGGGGCGGAGGTAGTCGAAATCCAGATCCCAGCCGATGTCACGGTAGAATTCACGATAGACCGGATCCCCCGGATAGCCTTCGTCAGCGCTCCATACCTGCTTGGATGTCTCCCAGTCCCGGCCGAAACAGGCAACTCCGTTAGGAGTATAGATAGGGGCGTAGACGGCGTAACGGGGGCGGGGTTGGGCGTACAGCAGTCCGTGGCTGTCCAGAAAGATGGACCGTATCCCCGCTTCCACCAGAAATGGCTCGACGACCGGCGTATACCCTGACTCGGGCAGCCAGAGACTGCCGGGTTCTTGCCCCAGCAGCCGCCGGAAGGTCTCGACACCCACCAGCACCTGCGCCCGAACCGCTTCCGGATGGATATCCATCAAGGGTAAGTAGCCGTGCGTGGCGGCGGAGGCCACGATCTCCACATGCCCGCTCTGGTGGAGCGACGCGAACCAGGGCAGCAGGCGGCGCTGGTAACGGTGGGTGAACGTATGAAGTGTGTCCCTGAACCAGTCCAGATACATCTGCGCCAATGGTTGCACCTGGGGTTGCCAGCGGGTGCGCTCCACTTCCTTTTCGGCCAGCTCGATCAAGAGGTGCAGGCGTCGCTCGTACCGTTCCATGAGCAGAGGGTCGGCCAACATGCTCATGAGAGGGGGAGTCAGCGACATCGCCAGTTGAAAGGGGACGTTTTCATCCCGCAAGCGTAAAAAGAGATTGAGTAAGGGGATGTAGGTCTCTGTAATGGCTTCGTACAGCCAATCTTCTTCTAACTGTGTTTCCAAATCCACATGTCGCAAAAACGGCAGGTGGGCATGTAACAGTAAAGCTACATATCCTACCGGTTCTCCGGCTTTCAAATGAACTGGACGCCCACGTTCTGCCATAACAGGGATGGCCTGTGCCACGTTGCTAACCTCCAACTACTACCTCTTACCTGAAGCCAACTTATAGAACAATTCGGCTGTTTATCTTAACCTTTCCTCATGCTTCATGAATGCAATGGGGCGCCACCTGGCTGTGAGCGCCCGGGCTCTCCAGCGGTCATGCCGGTGCGCCGCCGCCGATCTGCGGCTAATCATGGCGGCTGGCCCGTTGCACGCTGATCGTGACCTGCTGGCGCTGCCCCGTCTGCGGTTGGTGGGCGGTAACCGGCAGCACCAGTTCTCCATCCTCCAGCGTGAATCGCAAGTGGAAACTCCCGTCCGGCTGCAGTGTGACCGGTGTTCCTCCCACCCGGACCTCGGCGCTGGGGTCGGTGGCTCCGTACAGGACCAAATCCGTGCCCACCTGGAGCCATAGGAGCTGGGAGACCTGGGCCGACGGAGGCTGTTTGCCCCAGGAAAAGCCAGGGCTGAACCCCGGGCTCATCAAGGCCAAAGCGGGAGCTCCCGGCGAAGCCAGGTGGCGTTGCCAACGAGTCTGCATGGCCCGTAGAATCTGTTCCGACCCGGCTCCCGGCTGCAGACCAAGGAACCGTTCCCACACTTCTTCGATCGTGAGCCATTCTTCGTCCACCAGGCTGCTGGGTTCCGCAGGCGGCAGAAACGCAATGTTTGACCGGAGCAGGGAGATCTCACGGCCGTCAGGCAGTCGTTGTACCAGCTCGGCCTGCAAAGGCCGGCCTCGATCTGGCAGGTGAATATACCAGTTGTTGGCTGTCCCTACGTCTGCCTCCCAGACGGCAGCACAGCCGGCCGCTGGTTCACCCAAAGAAATGAGCCGTAAGATGGTTCGACTCTTCTCCCACACGCTGCCAGCGCCAGCTGCCACTCCGTTTGGGACTGGGTTTGGAACTGGCTCGGCCAAGCGCCGGGCGTGCGCCCAGGTGGCGTCCGAAACCTCCCAGTAGGCGTAAAGCCAGGATGGATCACGGACCAGGAGCACCAGTCGATCCACCCCGTAGCGGGTCGGTAACATGGGGGCGGGTCCTGGGGCGACGACAGCTGCCGGTGCTGGCGCGCGGGTCGACGTTGGCCCTCCACCCGACGAGAACGAGCTGCCGTTGGCAGGGGGGGTGGGCGCGGGAAGGGTAACTGCGGGCGCCAGGGTCGGCGACGCTGATTGCGCTCCGGCACTGAGTTGCGACATAGCACTCTCGGTCTGGGGTTTACCAGCAATGTGCAGCGCGTGGGCCGTGCCAGGCGGCGAGGGCTGGGTCTCACCGGACCCGGCCGCATCCAGGAAGTCCTGGGACAACTGATTTCCCCTCCTTGGTTGCCAAGGGCGCGGGATGGAATGAGGGCGTTCCGCACTATTATGGGCTTTCGCCACGACCAGTATTCGGTCCAGGCGTCGCTAGTGTGTGCAGGCGAAGGCGTTTCCACCCCTGCGCTGGGGTACGGTGGATACGAAGTGGTACCCAAGCCGGGGTGTTCGCAGGCCAGGCCCAGCCACGACGCGAGCCGCGAGTGGGTACGAGTGGTTCCTGCCTCAGGGGCGGAAAGGAATGTCCGGCAGCGGTGTCGAACGGGCATACCAACGGTGAACGGTGAGAAAGGGCGGTAGAGGTGCAAGAGGCACGAGAGGTAAAGGAAGCGCTGGATCGGCTGCTGACCGAGGCGCGCAACCCGGCGACGCTCGAGATCGATCGGTGGTCCACCCGGGAGATCGTGCGCAAGATCAACGAGGAAGACCAAACGGTGGCGGCGGCGGTGGCAACGCAGTTGGACGCGATTGCCCAAGCCGTGGATCGGATCGTGGCTTCCCTGCTGGCCGGGGGACGGCTTTTCTACGTGGGGGCGGGGACGAGTGGCCGCCTGGGTGTGCTGGATGCAGCGGAATGCCCACCGACGTTTGGTACCGATCCTCAGCTGGTGCAGGCGGTGATGGCCGGCGGCGAACGGGCTTGGTCGCAGGCGAACGAGGGAGCAGAGGATGACGAAGCCGCGGGGGAAACCGACCTGCGAGCCCGCGGGCTGACGTCCCGAGATGTCGTGGTGGGGATCACGGCCAGCGGCCGCACTCCCTACGTGATCGGAGCGCTCAAATATGCGGGCCGCGTCGGGGCAGTCACGATCGGGCTGGCCTGTAACCCTAACCCGCCCATCGCTGCCTACGCACAGGTGGCGATCGTTCCTGTGACCGGTCCGGAAGTGATCATGGGGTCGACCCGGATGAAGGCAGGCACGGCACAAAAGATGGTGCTCAATATGCTCTCCACCGTCACCATGATCCGTCTCGGCAAGGTGTACTCGAACTTGATGGTAGACATGCGGAGCACCAACGAGAAGCTGCGGCGACGGTCGGTCCGCATGATCGAGCTGGCTACTGGAGCCAGTGAGGAAGAGTGCCATCAAGCGTTGGCAGCCGCCGGAGGGGAGACCAAAGTGGCCATTGTGACATTGTTGGCGGCGGTCGATGCCGCCGTGGCCCGGCGGGCCCTGGAGCAGGCGCAGGGGCGGGTACGGGAAGCTCTGCAGTTGTTGCACAGGTAGCTGGCGGAGGGGCAGTGGAGGTGCAACGGTGCTCACAATCGGGCTGATGTCGGGCACATCCGCGGACGCCGTAGAGGCTGCCCTGGTCGAGATCGACGAGCGGCAGTGGCGGGCGTCGGGGCGGCCCACAGTCCGGCTCCGAGCCTACCGGCAGGTACCATACCCGCCGGCGGTTCAGCACAAACTGCTGGAGCTGGCCGATCCCCAAAAGGCACGGGTCGATGACCTGTGCCGCTGGAACTTCGCCCTGGGGGAGTATTTCGCCCAGGCAGTAAAAGACCTGTTGCAGCAGGCGGGAGTATCGCCGCAGCAGGTGACGGTCATCGGTTCCCATGGACAGACGGTCTATCACATTCCCACACCGGAGACTGTGGGAGACTGGCAGGTCCGTTCCACGCTGCAGATTGGTGAGCCCGCGGTGATCGCCGAGCGGACGGGCATCACCACGGTGGCCAATTTCCGGGTCCGCGACATGGCGGCGGGGGGGCAGGGAGCGCCGCTGATCGCCTACGTCGATGCTCTCTTATACACCGACCCGCATCTTACCCGGGTGCTGCAGAATCTGGGGGGTATCGGCAATGCTACCTGCCTGCCAGCAGGGGGTGGGCCGGAGCGGGTTTTCGCGTTCGACACCGGCCCTGGCAACATGGTCATCGACGGTGTCGTGGCGGAGTTGTCCCAGGAAGCGTTGCGATATGACGAAGGGGGACGGTGGGCAGCCGAGGGACGGCCTGACAAGGAGCTGGTCGCCAGCTTGTTGGAAGAGGATCGCTATTTTGCCCAGCCACCGCCCAAAACGACGGGGCGGGAACGTTACGGGCGACCGTACGCGAAGCAGTTGATCGAACGGGTACGGCAGCGGGGCGGTCTGCCCGCTGATGCCGTGGCGACGGCCACCTGGCTGACCGCGGCGAGCCTGGCCCACCAGTATGCCCACTGGATCTTGCCCCGGACCGGTGGCCGGGTGGACGAGGTCTGGATCAGCGGCGGGGGCAGCCAAAACCCTACGCTGCTGCGCATGATCCGGGAGGCGCTGGCGGAGCTGGGGGGCGCAGTTCACCCGGCGGTGGGGCGGGTATTGGTGGAGGGACATGGAAACCCAGCAGATGGAAACTGCGAGGAAGGCAGGGACGCCCGGAATGGTGGCGGCGGCGGAGACGTTCACCATAGGGGAGATGACGGCGAGGGCGGCCAGCCACTGGCCGGCAAATGGCCAGCCAGTGCCAAAGAGGCGGTCGGGTTTGCGATTCTTGCCGCCGCGACCTGGTTGGGGATGCCGGGCAATCTGCCGCAGGTGACAGGGGCTCGTCATCCGGTGATCCTGGGGGAGATCGTGCCAGGCGCGGGAAGAGCGAGACCAAACGGGGGAGGAAGAGGTATGATGGGATCAGATTGATCAGCAAAAAGGGAGTTTTCCTCCCAACCCGTACACAAACCAGCAGGGAGGTTATACAGCGTAAATGAACAAAGACGGTATGTCCAGTGCCGCCAGCCGTGCGACGGCTGCTTGCCTGGTGGAGGGCGGAGTGGTGATCACCCCGGATGAGGTGATCCCGGACGGAGTGGTGGCGATAGTAGGTGAACGGATCGGCTTCGTTGGCCGCCGCTCCGATTTCGAAGTCCTGGAGGCAGCATGGCTGCAGGAGCAGGCCGCCAGCTTGACCCGGGTCGATGCGAAGGGCCGTTACGTCGTTCCTGGTTATGTTGATGTACACATCCACGGCGGAGGAGGGAAGGATGCCCTTGACGCTACCCCCGAGGCGATTCGGACTGTTGCCCGAACCCATGGGCGGCATGGCACGACCTCCTTCCTGGTGACGACGGCGACTTCTTCTCCCGATAACCTCCTGGAGGCAGCCCGGGCGACGGTGGCAGTCATGCGGCAGCAAACCGAGGCCACGGCGCAAGAGTCCCGACAGGAAGCCGACGTAATCGGAATGCACCTGGAGGGCCCATACCTTTCGGGCGCCCGCAAAGGGGCACAGAATGAAGCCTTTCTGCGGGACATGGACCCGGCTGAACTCGAGCGACTCCTGGAGGTTTTGGGGCCAGCCTTCCGGATGATGACCGTCGCCCCGGAGCGACCGCACGGTTTGGAAGCCATCCGCTGGTTGGTCGAGCATGGGGTGGTTGCGTCCATCGGGCACACCCAGGCCACCTATGAACAGGCCAAGGCCGCAGTGGCACTGGGGGCGCAGCATGCCACGCACACCTACAACGCCATGACCGGCCTGCACCACCGGGATCCCGGCACGGTAGGCGCCGTCACCACCTCGCCGGGCGTGGTCTGTGAACTCATCGCTGACGGCATTCACGTTCACCCAGGGGCGATGCGGGTGCTCTACGAGCTGAAGGGAGCGCGGCGGTTGGCGCTGGTAACGGATGCAGTGGCCGGTATGGGCATGCCGGAGGGCGAGTACCAGCTGGCAGGTAAGCAAGTCTTTTTGCGGGACGGGGCGGTTCGCCTGGCGGACGGGACGCTGGCAGGCAGTGCGCTGAGCATGGAAAAAGCCGTGGCCAACATGGTTTCGCGGGTCGGAGTGCCGCTGCCGGAGGCCATCCGGATGGCCACCCTGACGCCGGCGGAGAGTGTGGGGGTACAGGATCGGAAGGGTAGTTTGGCCGTCGGCAAGGATGCCGACCTGCTATTACTTTCTTCCGACCTGACGGTAGAGCGGAGCATGGTGCGGGGCCAGTGGCTGGTGTGGGACGAGTAGGCACGCCACTGTCCTGGCCGGATGCTGGCGGTCTTGGCCAGGCATCGGTATACGGCAGTGGGGATGTGGCGGGCGTGGGGCAGCGGGCAGGGACAACGGCTTTCCCAACCCCGCAAAGAAAGGGCTGACGGTGATGCAGGTCTGGGTTGCCAATGATTACGACGAAATGAGCCGGCAAGCGGCCCAGTTGATCGCGGATCTCATCCGTAAAAAGCCCACCGCGGTACTGGGGCTTGCCACCGGGAGCACCCCCCTGGGGTTGTACGCGGAGTTGGTCCGGCTTCATCAGCAGGAAGGGCTGGATTTCTCCCGGGTCACGACGTTCAACCTCGATGAGTACTGGGGTCTGGCGGATGACCACCCTGCCAGCTACCACCGTTTCATGTGGGACAATCTCTTTAGCAAGATCAATATCAGGCCGGAAGCGGTCCATATTCCGTCCGGGGTGGCGGCCGATCTCGATGCGGAGTGTGCACGCTACGAGGAACAGATTCGCCGGGCGGGTGGCATCGATCTGCAGGTACTCGGGATCGGACACAACGGGCACATTGGGTTCAACGAGCCCGGGACGCCGTTTAGCAGCCGGACGCACCGGTGTGTGCTGACGACGGACACCCGGACGGCGAATGCCCGCTTTTTTGCCAGCATGGACCAGGTCCCTCGGGAAGCTGTTTCCATGGGGATCGCCACGATCATGGAAGCCCGGCGCATTCTGTTGTTAGCCAATGGGTCCAACAAGGCGGCGGCGATCGGGGCGGCGGTGCACGGGCCGGTAAGCGAAGAGGTGCCTGCCTCTGTTCTCCAGCGTCACCCGGATGTGATCGTGCTGGTAGACCGGGCGGCTGCAGCACGACTCCAAAAAGCGAGCTAGGGGGAGGGTGGGGGGCAGGTGGCGGATATCCAGTTTGTGTTGATTACCGGGCTGTCTGGGGCGGGTAAGACCGAAGCGATCCGTTCCTTCGAGGACCTGGGCTTTTTTTGCGTGGACAACCTGCCCCCCGCCTTGTTGCCGCCCTTTACCGAGTTGGTGGCGCGGACGGGCTCGATTACACGGGTCGCCGTTGTCTGCGATATCCGGGGCGGCCTCTTCTTCGACCACCTCTATCAAGCCCTGGAGGATCTGGAACGGCACGGTTCGCACTACCAGGTCCTCTTTTTGGAGGCCTCAGACGAAGTCCTCGTGCGGCGCTTCAAGGAGACCCGTCGCCGCCACCCCTTGGCACCAGAGGGGGGGAGCATTCTGGACGGAGTCCGGGAGGAGCGCAAGCGTCTCGAAGGGATTCGCGGACGAGCTTCCCGGATCATCGATACCAGCCATTTGGCTCCTCGGGAGCTCAAGGAGCGCATCGCCACGGCGTTTCTGGGCGAAGGTGGGGAACGGCGGGCGCTGTTGATCAGTATTCTGTCGTTCGGCTTCAAGCACGGCGTCCCTCTCGACTGCGATCTCGTGTTTGATGTCCGGTTTTTGCCCAATCCGCACTGGGTGGAGTCCTTGCGTCCGCTCACAGGGCTTGACCCGGCGGTGGTGGAGTACATTTTCCGCTGGCCTCTCAGTTGCCAATTCATGGAGAAGCTGTACGACTTTATAAGCTTTGTGCTACCGCATTACGTCAGCGAAGGGAAGTCACAATTGGTCATTGGGATCGGCTGTACTGGGGGACGTCACCGCTCGGTTGCTGTGGCTCAGAGACTGGGCGAACGGCTGGAGGCCGACGGCTACCAGGTACGGGTCAGCCACCGGGACTGCGATTTGTGACGGGCGGTCAGCCGGGAGCCAGGTGTAGCACCGGCAAGCTACGGGGCGAAGCGAGTTCGTTCGGAATCCGACGATCCTTCGCCGGGCCAGGGGGGATGTAGTCTGGCCTTCGTCGACGAAGTCCGAGAGGAACTGGGCCGCCTGCCTCTTCCTGCGGCCGTGCCCAGCTGTGAGTCAGGTACCTCAGCAGCCACTGCCAGGGGTATCACCCAGCCTACGGCCACCGCCATCGGCCTCGCCAAGGGCACGGCTACGCATGACACCAGGGGCACAGCGACGCATGACACCCAGGGTACGGGTACGCCTGGCTACAAGAGTACAGCGACACATGGCTACAAGGGCACAGCCCCCGGCATTGCTGGGGACACCCTCAGGAGGTCGGCCAAGAACTCTGATGCGGACATCGCCCAAGGCAAGAGTTCCGGGAGGGGGCACGGCTGCCTCAACTGCCTGCGGGCAGAGCTGGCAGGCTTGTTGCTCGCCAGTGGCCGCTGCGTGGCGGGGCCGGCCCAGACGGTAGGCTTGCGGGTGCGGGCGCAGCGGGCAGTGGTAGCCCGCCGGTTGACCCGTGTCTGGCGGGCGCTGGAGGGGTCGCCGGTCCGCTTGCAGATCCGGCGGGACCGGCGTCGCCCGGGCGGGTATCTGTACTCGCTCTGGCTTCCTCGGCGGGTCCGGCCTGGACTAGATCGCCACAACTCGTCGCAGGATGATTCCTGCGCCTCGTTTCTGGCCCACCTGGGCCTGGAGCCGCGTCGACTTTCGGGTGGGCGTAGCCAGACCCGGCTATACCCGGCCCGGATGACACTGGCTTCCTTGTGTTGCAGCCGTAGCTTCATCCGCGGTCTTTTTCTAAGCCGGGGAACCCTGGCTGATCCGTCCCGCCTCTACCAGGTAGAACTTACCCTGCCTGATGCTCATAGCGCCAGCCTGTGTGTAAGCCAATTGCGCCGCAACGAGCTGCGGCCCAAGCTGCGACAACGGCCGGGGGGCTGGGTCGTTTACGTGCAGGACGCGGCCCAGGTGGTCGCCTTCCTGGGACTGATCGGGGCCACCGGCAGCATGATGGAGCTGGAAAACCAGCGGGTGATGCGGGAGATCCGGGGCAATGTCAACCGCCTGGTCAACTCTGAAACGGCCAATGTCCGCAAGACCGTCCAGGCCTCGTGGCGTCTGCAACGCCAGATTGACTGGCTGGTGAACCACGTTGGGTGGGAACGGCTCTCCCCCAGCTTGGCAGAGGCAGCCCGGTTGCGCCTGGCCTACCCCGAACTTACCCTGGCCGAGCTGGGACGGATGACGTCCCCGCCCCTCAGTAAGTCGGCGATCAACCATCGGTTACGCCGCCTGGCTCAGCTGGCGGCGGAGCAGGGCTACGTGGAGGACGCGGAGAGCCGGTCGCAGCGGGATGTTATGGTACAGCCGGGCGAGTAGGTGCAAAATGTTCATGGAACAGGAAGGAGGGTAGCAGGAATCGGAGGGGGCGCGGCGAAATAGTGGGACACTGGCTGCTACGCGGGACGAAACTAGTCCCGACGAGATCTGGCGTTTCGGACGCTGGATGCGGCTGCCGCTCGGAACCGTAGTAGGGGCTAGGGGTTGAGCAAGACGCAAGACAAAGTGGCCATCTTGCAGCGGATTGTGCCGGAATTGGCGGACCTGGTCGACCAGAGGTACACCGTTTTGCGCCAGGTTTATTTCCATCAACCGGTGGGCCGCCGCTCCCTGTCCAGCCGGTTACAGTTGCCGGAGCGGACCATCCGCAATGAGATGGAGATTCTACGGGAGCAAGGGCTGTTACGGGCTGAGCCGGCGGGCATGGTAGTGACGGATCTGGGCGAGCAGCTCCTGACAGAGCTCAAAGACCTGGTCCGTCAGTTCCATGGCTTGTCTGACGTGGAGCGGCGTCTTGCCCGCAGCCTGGGGTTGGAGCGGGTCATCGTCGTTCCGGGGGATTCCGACACGGACGAGACGGTCAAAAAGGAGATGGCTCGGGCCACCGCTCGCTACCTGGCAGAGATCTTGCAGGATGGGGACATTCTGGCGGTAACGGGTGGCTCTACGATGGCAGAGGTAGCTCGTAGTCTGCCGGACAGTGTGGTCCGCCGGGATGTCGTCGTGGTACCGGCTCGCGGCGGGCTCGGTGAAGAGGTGGAGTTGCAGGCCAACACCGTAGCTGCCAGTTTGGCTCGGGCTCTGGGGGCAACCTACCGCCTGTTGCACTTGCCGGATGAGGTGGGCGAGGAGGCTCTGACAACCTTGGCTGCGAACCCCAAAATCGGATCGCTGCTAGAATTGATCCGGCAGGCCGACGTGGTTCTGCACGGGGTGGGTAGCGCAGAGGAGATGGCTCGCCGCCGTGGGCTTCGCCCCGACCAGATGGAAGTGCTGCGGCAGCGGCGCGCTGTGGGAGAGGCCTTCGGATACTATTTCAATCGGGAAGGAGAGATCGTCTACAGTACAGGGAGCGTAGGCTTGCGGCTAGAGGACCTGGAACGGGTTCCTAACGTGGTAGCGGTGGGGGGAGGTACCAGTAAAGCAGAAGCGGCTCTGGCCGTTCTTTCTCCCCACTACCAGAAGGTCTGCATCACCGATGAAGGGGCAGCCCGGCGCATGCTGGAGCTCTTGCGCCACCGGCGGGGGCAGTCTACTCCGGAGACGGGCGATACGACAAGGGAGGTCTACGATGATGACGATTCGGGTAGGCATTAACGGGTTTGGACGGATCGGCCGCAACGTGTTCCGGGCGGCGTATACCGATCCCAATATCGAGTTCGTAGCGGTCAACGATTTGACGGACTCCAAGACGTTGGCCCATTTGCTCAAGTATGACTCGGTGCACGGCACCTTTCCCGGCGAGGTTGAGGCGGCAGATGGGGCGATCCGGGTCAACGGCAAGGAAATCAAGGTGCTGGCCGAGCGCGATCCGGCCAAACTGCCCTGGAAGGACCTGCAGGTCGATTACGTGATCGAGTCGACCGGGTTGTTCCGTTCACGGGAGAAGGCGTCCGTACACTTGACCGTAGGCGGTGCCAGGCGAGTGATTATCACCGCACCGGCCAAGAATGAAGACATCACCATCGTGATGGGCGTCAACGAGAAGAACTATGATCCGTCGAAGCACTTCATCATTTCCAACGCTTCCTGCACTACCAACTGCCTGGCCCCGCTGGTGAAGGTGTTGCACGACAACTTCCACGTGATACGGGGCTCGATGACGACGGTTCACTCTTACACCAACGATCAGCGCATCCTGGATTTGCCGCATGAGGATCTGCGGCGGGCACGGGCGGCGCAAGTGAGCATCATCCCCACCACCACGGGAGCTGCGAAGGCTGTGGCCCTGGTACTGCCCGAACTGAAAGGGAAACTGGACGGCTATGCGTTGCGGGTGCCGACGCCGGACGTGTCCATTGCGGACTTTGCCTGCCAGGTGGAGAAGCCGACCTCCAAGGATGAGGTCAACGAGGCGTTCCGCCGGGCTGCTGAGGGAGAGCTGAAGGGTATTCTGGGTGTCTCCGACGTGCCGCTGGTCTCCATCGACTACCGCGGCGACAGCCGGTCGTCCATCGTGGACCTGGAGCTCACTTCGGTGATCGAAGGAACGTTCATCAAGGCCGTCTCCTGGTACGACAACGAATGGGGTTACTCGGTCCGTGTCGTCGACCTGTTGCGGTACATCGCAGCCCGGGACTAAGCAGAGCATACGGATGGCTACGAAGAGCCCGGCCTGTGGAATCCTGGTCTTTGGGTGCAAGCGGACGGGGGCGTGGAGGGCGGGATGTTCCCTCGCTCCTGCGCCTGCCGTCCGGCCTGACCAAGGAGGGACGAGAAGAAAATGAAGAAGCTCAGTGTACGGGATATTGAGGCCCGGGGCAAGCGAGTATTGGTGCGGGTGGACTTCAATGTTCCCCTGGAGAATGGCAACATTACGGATGATACACGGATTCGAGCCGCACTTCCCACGATTCAGTTATTGCTGGACCAGGGGGCGAAAGTGATCCTCTGCTCGCACCTGGGTCGTCCCGATGGCAAAGTCGTCGAGGAACTGCGCCTTCGTCCAGTGCAGGAGCGCCTTGCACAGCTGTTGGGGCGGAAAGTAGAAATGGCTCCGGATTGCGTCGGGCCGGAAGTGGAAGCGATGGTCGCCCGAATGCAACCAGGAGACGTTCTTTTGCTGGAGAACCTGCGGTTTCATCCAGAGGAAGAAGCGAACGATCCCGGCTTTGCCCGCCAGTTGGCCCAATTGGCTGATATATGGGTCAACGATGCGTTCGGAGCCGCCCATCGTGCTCATGCCAGTACCGCCGGAGTGGGCAAGTACTTGCCCGGGGCGGCCGGGCTGCTGATGCAAAAAGAAATCGAGATCATGGGCAAAGCGCTGGAGAATCCGGAACGGCCCTTCGCCGCTATTCTGGGCGGCGCCAAGGTGAAAGACAAGATCGGTGTGATCCGTAACCTCATCCCGCGGGTCGACACGCTCTTGATTGGTGGTGGGATGGCCTATACGTTCCTCAAGTCCCAGGGGCTGGAGATCGGCCGTTCTTTGTTGGATGAAAAGAACCTGAAGTTGGCGGGGGAGCTCCTGCAAGAGGCGAAATCCCGGGGAGTGGAAGTGCTTCTGCCAGTGGACGTGGTGGTGGCCGACCACTTTGCTGCGGACGCAACCCATAGGGTCGTACCGGTCAACCAGATTCCTGCCGATTGGGAAGGGCTCGACATCGGGCCGAAGACACGGGAGCTGTTTGCCGACCGGATTCGTCGGGCAAAGACGGTCATCTGGAATGGCCCACTGGGAGTCTTCGAGATGCCGGCGTTTGCGGAAGGCACCAACGCTGTCGCCCGGGCCTTGGCCGAAAGCTCAGCGATCTCCATCATCGGTGGTGGCGACAGTGCGGCGGCCATAGAAAAGGCCGGAGTGGCGGATAAGATGACTCACGTTTCCACGGGCGGTGGCGCTTCGCTCGAGTTCCTGGAAGGGAAGGAGTTGCCCGGCGTCGCAGCGTTGGCAGATGCTCCGGGGGAGTGAGTGGCAACGTTGTTGACGGTGCCGGCGAAGGCGATCCGTCAAGAGGAGAAGGGAGTCAGGCGCTTGCGAGTGCCACTTTTGGCAGGTAACTGGAAGATGTACAAGACGCCCAGTCAGGCGGCTCAGTATGTGTCCGCGTTCTTGCCCTTGATTCGAACGCTGACGGGGGTAGAGGTCGCCCTCTGTCCGCCGTTCGTGGATCTGACCACGGTGGCAGCGGCTCTTCGCAGGGGTAGGGGGGAGCGCGGCACAGAAGTGTCTGTGGCTCTGGGGGCGCAGGATGTCTTCTGGGAGGATGAGGGGGCGTTCACCGGCGAGGTCGCACCGGGCATGCTGGTGGATGCGGGTTGCCAGTATGTCATCATTGGCCATTCCGAACGCCGCCAGTATTTTGGTGAGACCGACGAGCAGGTCAACCGCAAGGTGAAGGCAGCTTTGTCACACGGCTTGCGGCCTATCATCTGTGTGGGCGAGAGTTTGGCGCAGCGGGAGGCCGGCCAAAGCGATGAGGTGGTCCGCCGGCAAACCCGGGCAGCCCTGGCTGGGCTGACGCCAGATCAGGCCGCCGGGCTGGTCATCGCGTACGAACCGATCTGGGCGATCGGTACGGGCCGCAATGCCACGGGGGAGGAGGCCAACCGGGTCATCGGGATCATTCGCCAGGTGGTGGGTGAGCTGTACCCGGGGCAACCACAGGTGGCGCAATCTGTACGGATTCAGTATGGCGGCAGCGTCAAGCCGAACAACGCCGCGGAATTCCTGGGTCAGCCTGAGGTCGACGGCGCGCTGGTGGGCGGAGCAAGCCTGGATCCGCAAGGGTTTGCCACGTTGTGTCAGCTGGCGGCGGAGGCGGCGGCTGACCGAGCGCGCAGTGGGCAGTAGGACGGAGGGGACGGCCGGCGCAGAAGGCTGGCTGATCCGACTATCGATTGGGCGTGGAACGTGGCACAGCCAACCGGTTCACGAGGGCGGAGAGTGGAGATTACCTGAGCAATGAGCGGTCGGTTTGCCGATCGCCGATGAGGGAGGGAATTGGTCGCAGGCCATTCGGGCCGGAACGGGACGAGAGACCTTGCCAGGGAGCAGCGTCCTGTTCGCAGACCGCAGATATGACGACGATTGAAGAAGTTCGTGCACGTGAGATTCTGGATTCCCGGGGGAACCCCACGGTAGAGGTGGATGTCTATCTTGCCGACGATACAATGGGGCGGGCGGCGGTACCGTCGGGTGCTTCCACAGGGCAGTTCGAGGCGGTGGAGCTACGGGATGGTGACAAAGCCCGCTACCAGGGTAAGGGCGTACTGAAGGCGGTGGAGAATGTCAACGAGGTGATCGGTCCCCGCCTGGTGGGCATGGATGCAACCGACCAGGTCAGCCTGGATCGATTCCTGCTGGAACTGGATGGGACGCCCAACAAGGCCAAGCTGGGAGCCAATGCGATCCTGGGGGTTTCCCTGGCCACGGCCAAGGCGGCGGCTGCGTCGGTGGGCTTGCCCTTGTATCAGTATCTGGGCGGCGTCAATGCCAAGGTCTTGCCGGTGCCCATGATGAACATCCTCAACGGCGGCAAGCATGCAGACAATAACGTAGACATCCAGGAGTTCATGATCCTGCCCGTCGGGGCACCGAGCTTTCCGGAAGCACTGCGGATGGGGACGGAGGTCTTCCATAGCCTCAAGGCGGTCTTGAAGAAACAAGGGCTCAACACCGCCGTGGGCGACGAGGGCGGATTTGCCCCCAACCTGAAGAGCAACGAAGAGGCACTGCAGGTGATCGTGAAAGCGATCGAGGCGGCTGGCTATAAGCCCGGCGAGGACGTCGCTTTGGCAGTGGATGTGGCCTCCAGCGAGCTTTTGCGGGACGATGGTCGCTACCACTTCGAAGGCGAAGGCGTCGTGCGGGATACCGACCAGATGATCGAGTTTTACGGGAAGCTGCTCGACCACTACCCCATCGTTTCCATCGAGGACCCGCTGGCCGAGGACGAATGGGACGGATGGGTCAAGCTGACCCAAGCGCTGGGACGGCGGGTTCAGCTGGTGGGGGACGATCTGTATGTGACCAACACGGAGCGGCTGGCCAAAGGGATCGCCTTGAAGGCAAGCAACTCCATTCTGATCAAGGTGAACCAGATTGGCACCCTCACAGAGACGCTGGACGCTGTGGAGATGGCGCACAAGGCTGGGTTCACAGCCATCGTCTCCCACCGCTCGGGTGAGACGGAGGACGCCACCATCGCCGACTTGGTGGTAGGGGTCAACGCAGGGTTGATCAAGACGGGCGCTCCATCCCGGACGGACCGGGTGGCCAAGTACAACGAACTGCTGCGTATCTCCGGTGAGCTGGCAGACAACGCACAGTATCTGGGGCGCAAGGCGCTCAACCCCCGCTGAGCAGCGGCCCCTGTTCCGTCTTGTCCGCAGGGGGGACGTATGATAAGCTGACCCAAGGTGCGAGAGCCGGTTAAGGGGGTAGCGGCCTTGTTGCGGACGCTGTTGATGGTCCTGCTGTTCCTGATCGGGATCGCCTTGATCACTGTGGTGGCAGTTCAGGAGAGCAAAGGTGAGGGCTTGGGATCGATTGGCGGCGGAGCGCGCCTGTTCACCGGTGTTCAGCGATTGGGCCGAGAGGCTCTCCTGGATCGTTTGACTGCCATCCTGGGCATCATTATGGGCATCCTGGCGATTCTGTTGGTGGTAGTACCCTGAGTTCTAGCGAGAGATGGCAGTATCCGAGCTCTGAGAAATGGCAGTATCCTGAGCTCTGAGAGATAGCGGTACCCTGAGCTCTTAGGCGGTACCTTGAGCTCCCCATCGGGGACGTTGAGGTTGGGTGTGTTTAGCTGCTGTTGACGGAGGTTCACGCGTGTTGCGTATATGGGCCGGCAAGCGTCAGAGCGCAGCCGGCCCCTTTCGCGTCTATCGCCGGCTGCCGCTCTGTCGCCGCTGCTTTGTGGTGTCGACACCACCGGTCTACCGCCAGCAGATGTCAGGGGCCCGGTACAGTGGAGAGTGCTCCACCCGGGTTGATCCACACAATCTGCTGCCAGCGCAGCACGCAAGGAGTTTCTGTTGGTCACAATGTCGACCACGATTGGACACCAGTTTGCTGCCAGCGCAGCGCGCAAGAGCGGAAAACCGGGGGAGAGCAGGGGCTGGCTTTCGCAGCAGCCCGAGACAGCGGTAGATACCTCAGGTGCAGCGACGGTTCCCATTTCATCCAATCGCAGCCTTCGTTCATAGGGATTTGTCGGCGTAGCAGGATTCGGCGAAAGGAGTCGGTCGGATTCTCTCGAATTATGGGCCATAGCTCCGAGGAGTGCCGAATACCGGCACAGAGCTGGGCAAAGAAGCTCTTGGCGCTTCGCTATAGCCCATAGCTCTGCTGGCGAGACGCCATAGAGCGGCTTACGTTCAAAATGGCGGATGGGGGACGATTGCCAGCGGGGAGGACAGAAGGAGAAAGAGTATGGGCACAGAGGCAAATCTGGCTCCCAAGCCCAGGCCATTGAGCTGGCTTTGGTGGGCGTTGGCGACGGTCGGCGCGTTCAGCCTCACCGCGGGCACGACGTGGCTGGCTGGGGGCGGGTGGAGAGTCATTACGTCTCGTCCGGCTCACGGGCAGGTACAGACAATGGTCTCATACCGTCAGCATTTACTCTGGCCCAGTGGTTTGAGCCTGCGTCCCCGTACCAGTGAAGGGATCCAGCGAGCCTATCCGTTCAGCTGGGTATTGCTATCTGGAGACGAGAACTGGGCGGACCAGACGCCGGCCGTTTTGCCACCCGCGGAGAACCACCCGGTGGTCCTGTCTCCCGCGTTGACCACTCTGCCACTGGCCCAGGCGCGGCGCCAATACCGCCCGTGGTTACGACCGGTGGTACCGCTGTTGGTCACCTTCCCGCGCTTGAGTCCGTCCGCCTGGTCTTTGGCTTCCCTCATCAGTCGGTTGTACGTTACGGATAACGTGACGAACGCCGCTGAAGCGGGTGGCGGTTCCAGACCTTCCCTGGCGATCTCCGGCGAGTTCACCGCCTGGGCGGTACGCGAAGGTTCCTGGCGGCCGTCTTTGCCTGCAGCTAAACCTGCTGGCGAGACCAGTGAAGCCGCTGCAGGACAGAGCCAGGCGGTGACCGGAAGCGGCCCCGGCAACGAGCAGAGTTCGGGCTCACAGCCCGCAGCCCCCGGTGTAACGGATGCCAATGCGGCCATTTGGGCCCTGGCATCACCGCCCACGTCCACCAACCTGACTCCCGCTCCGCTCAATCCGTCGACCGCCGAAACACCCCCAGCTCCCACACCGGGGGACGAAAACGGGAGCGACAACGGAAATGGCAGTGGTAGCGGTAGTAGCGAGACACCGCGGGGCCGCTGGCAGATCCCTCAAGTTTCGCTTCTGCCGCTCAGTGGCATGATACGGCCCGCCGACAGCTATTCGCCCCTCCCGCCTCAGTCGATCCGCGGCGTATATGCCACCGGGTATTTGGCCGGATCCGAGCGGATGCCGGAACTGATCCGGACGGTTCATCAGGCGGGGCTGGATGCTGTAGTGATCGAGATCAAAGATGAATACGGTCGAATCTCCTACGACAGTGGCATTCCGCTGGCCAGGCAGATCGGCGCTAGCAGCAGCAAGATTGCTGACGTGCGAGGTCTCCTTGAGGAGTTGCACCGGGAGGGCCTTTATGTGATTGCCCGTATGGTGACGTTCCAGGATGGCAAGCTGGCGGAGGCCCATCCGGAGCTAGCGATTCACAGCCGCAAGGGTGGCTTGTGGCGCAACCGCGTCGGGTTGGCCTGGGTCGACCCAGGGTTGGGCGAAGTGTGGAAATATGAGGTAGATGTGGCCGAGGAAGCGCTGCAACTCGGCTTTGACGAAGTGCAGTTCGATTACGTCCGCTTTCCTACGGACGGAGACGTCACGAATATCATGAGCGTAGTCCCGGCCGACCAGCGCGTTCAGGCGATTTCCGCCTTTCTGACATACGCCCGCCAGCGTTTGGCGCCCTATGGTCGACCCATCTCCGCTGATGCGTTTGGGTTCGTGGCGACTGCGGAGAGCGATCTGGGCATCGGCCAGCATTTGGAGGAGATGTCCCAGCCGGTGGACTATGTGTCCCTGATGGTCTACCCATCGCACTATCCGGCGGGCTCGTACGGCTTCGACGATCCCGACCTGCACCCGTACGGCGTGGTCCGCTACGCGATGCAGCGGGCCAGCGAGCGGGTGGGAGCTCGCAAACAGCGGCCGTGGCTGCAAAGCTTCAGCCTGAAGCACCCGTACGGTCCCGCCCAGCTGCTCGACCAGCTGCGGGCAGTTCAAGAGAATGGCATCACCAGCTGGCTGTTGTGGAACGCAGCTGGCCGGTACGACCAGCTGCGCGGATTGTGACGGAGGTTGTAGGGGTGCGATCTCCTGCGATGCATGTGTTGTTGGGCGCTAAGATGCCTTCGAGTTGTGGAGACCGGAGGTTGGAATGGCGAAGGGTCATGATGCCTGTTGAACATCTTTGAACGCGCCCGCCTGTTTGGCCAGGCTGCCTGGGTGCTGGACGATACCCTAGGGCCGGAGCAACGAGAGCGGGTGATGCGCCACTTCGCTACTGTAGCCGCCGAGCAGCGCCAGGGCAGGTGGAAACATCCCTGGGACCTGATCGATGCCTGCCTGCGTCAGGAACATATCGACGCCAAGAGTCGCCAGGCGTGCAGGATCATCTTCTTGTGCCGTACGGGTCACCGGGAGGAGCTGGGACACTGGCGTCAGCTCGATGGGGAGGCCGTCGAGCTCATCCGTCAATGGGGTCTTTTTCGTGAACTTCCCGGCGCCTAAACTAAGTGCCCGGCAGCCTCTTGCGATGACCACCACACCCGGTAGTCCAACCACCATACCGTCACCCGACACCCAGGCACCGTTTGGCTGCTTCCGCCTGACCAACCGGGCACCGTTTGACCGGT
>JADBKQ010000014.1 GCA_014896305.1 Limnochordaceae bacterium | reverse complement strand
AGTGCTCTCCTCTGAGGTTACCACTCGGCCCGACGGGCTATTTTCCCAGTGCTTTCCTCGGAGGTGCTCAACGAAGGGCCAGCAGCGCCACGGTACTCCGGCGGAGGAGCGGAGCCCTGGTCATCCACCTGGCGCATGGCATGTGAAAGCGGCCCGGGCGATCCCTATCTCAAGTATTTCCCTGCAACTGCCCTGGCGGCGGCGGCAGGGATTTTTGCTGGCCTAGCCGAACCTCCTTCCTCGTCACTAGATTATGGCTGAACCATGCGGCAATGCTGGCAATTTGCGAGCCTTCTGCCACTGGAGATGTGCGAGCCCGGGTTATTTGGCCATGGCCTGTCCTGTGGCCTTCTGCCACTGGTGCGATTCGCAAGCGATTTGCCAGTGGCGAGGTGCGGGCTGTTGACCCCTAGTGGCCATTGGTAAGCCTTTTGCCACAACCGGTTTGCCGGCCTTTTGGCACTGGAGTTTCGCGAGTTCTTTGCCACTGGCATTGCGCGAGTCCTCTGGCACAGGCGCTTCGTCGGTCCTTTGCGAGCAGCGCTGGGGCGAGCAAGAGAAAGCTGCCGGGGGTTCAGCCGGGGGAGGGAAGGTTCATGGGTACAGGGGTCGAGGGGCAAGCAACAACCTGGCATTCGCAGCATCGATGGCACGGGGGGCGGCATTCCGGCTGGGCAGTAGCCCTTGGGCTGGCAGCTGCTGCCACCAGCGGGTTGGTGGTCGTTGCAGCCGGGTTGATGGCGAGTCACCGGGCGGTGGCAGAGCCGGCGGCCATCGAGAGCGTTGTGCAGGTCCGGCCTGAACAAGAGCTCGGACCAATCAACCCGCTGCTCTTTGGGATCAACACAGCCCGCTGGGATCAGACGATCTTCCCGGGGCCGGCGTCGGACATGCTCCTCAGCTCGAACCGGGACATTATCCAAAAGGTGAAGGACTCCGGGGTGACCATTCTCAAGTATCCGGGTGGCCTCGAGGCAGATGGCTACATTTGGAACAACCCTTCCAATCCAGCTGCGGATATGGACACGGACGAATTGGTGGCGTTCGCCAGGGCGGTTGGAGCGGAGCCCTGGATTCAGGTCAACGTACCAGCAGGCCCCGAGTTGGCAGCAGCCTGGGTCGATTACACCAATAACTTACATCATTATAATGTTAAGTATTGGGAGATTGGCGACGAGGAGTACGGCTACTGGGCATTGGGCCACAGTTCGCCGGAGGTCTATGCCCAGCGTTTCCGGGCCTTTGTCACGGCTATGAAGGCCAAGGACCCGTCGATCCAGATCGCGGCGTCGGTGGTAGGAGTGCCGGGCTATGACGACTGGACCCGTCAAGTCATCCGCTTGGCCGGCGATGTCATGGACATGGTTACGTTCTCGTTTTATCCGCTCGAGCCTGGTCAGGAGAGTCCAGCGGCCTTCATCCGTGCGGCCGATCGCCTGCAGGACCAGCTGGACTACATCCACCAGATTCTCAGGGAAGAGCAGCCAGCCCGGGCCGATCAGATCAAAGTGATGATTGGCGGCTGGAACACGGTTACCAGCAACCCTTCGCCGTTGATCGAGTCCATACCCAACGCGCTTTTCGTGGCCCAAGTATTGGGCAACATGCTGACCCTGGATGTAGACGGAGCCAACTACTGGGCTATCTACAATCCACCGGGCAAGCGGGGTGGCGAATATGGGTATCTAAAGTCGATCAGTCATGAACCGACCTATCCGTACTATGTGTTTCAAATGTTCCGCAAGCACTTTGGTGACGTGGTGGTCCAGTCAAAATCGCCCCGCACCGATCTAAAGGTGTATGCGTCGATCTCGAACACGGGGTATCTACCGCGTCTATCCGTCATTCTGCTGAACCTGAATGCCGGTTTCTCGCAAAAGGTAAAGCTGGATTTGGGGAGCTTCGCTACCGGCCAGTTTACTGCCCTCCTGCTGGATAAAGACCATCGCTTGGACTCGTGGCCCGTCAGTGAGGACGGAACCGTGACCCTGCCACCCTACTCGGCTGTGGTCGTCAATGCCACCCGCCGCCCGGTGGCAGGCGACTATGACCAGGTCTTCCCCATCGGGCAAGAGGCCTCCAGCGAACTTGCCGGCTACGAAGCCAGTCGCACTGTGGACAACAACCCCAATACCCGCTGGTCGTCGAGAATGGGGGCGGACATCGACCCGCAGTGGTTACAATTCGACTTCGGCTTCCCGACTCACCTGGGCAAGGTCACCCTGCGCTGGGAGGCCGCATATGCGACGCAGTATGAGGTGCAGCTATCCTCAGACGGCCAGAACTGGCAGACCGTCGCCACTGTCACCGACGGCCACGGGGGTCTGGAAACTGTCACGTTCCCGGCTCAGGACGCCCGTTACTTACGCCTTCTCTTCCAACGCCGGGCAGATCCTCGCTGGGGATACTCCATCTGGGAAGTTGAGTTGTATCGCCAGTTGGAGTAAGGGGGTGAACGGTAGGCAGGCAGTAGTGGGAATGCCGGCGGGGGGCTAGTGAATTGGCGGAACGATGGGAAGGCCCTGAGGGGCTAGCAACGCCTGAAGGTCAGCCGGTAGAGATGCCTCCAGCTCTACCCACTGGCCAGTGAACGGGTGACGGAAGACCAACCGCCAGGCGTGCAGCGCCATGCGCGGGGCTGGCTGGCCCGTGCCGTAGAGCGGGTCGCCCACGATGGGCCAGCCGCAGGCGGCCAGATGGAGGCGGATCTGGTGCGTGCGACCCGTCTCTGGTTCAACCTGCAGAAGGGCACGGGGCAGCCTGGTGGGAGCGGCGATCCGCTGCAGGCAACGATAGCGGGTGAGGGCGGGCCGGCCGGGTGGCAAGCCCCCCTTGCCGTTGACCACCTGTCGGCGGCGGTTCTGGTTCTGGCCAGGGACAGGCGCGAGCGGCCAGTCGATGATGCCGGCCGAGGGGGCGGCAGAGGTCGCAGCATACAGGGGCAGCTCGACGATGGCCAGGTACTCTTTGTGGAGCTTGCCCTCAGCTTGTACCTGTTGCATCCTCTGGTGAACCAGAGGGTTGCGTGCAAACAGCAACACTCCTGAAGTCTGCCGGTCAAGGCGCTGGACCGGATGAATGGGAATGTAGCCGGGGACGGGCCCGGCTCCAGCTGCATTTCCAGCGGCTTGGTGCAGCCAGTGGTAAGCGACGGCGTTGGCCACCGTCCCGTGCCGTTCGTGACGAACCGGGTGTGTAAGCTGGCCTGCCGGCTTGTCCACCGCCAGAAGCCAGGCATCTTCGTACAGAATCCGCAGGGGCAATGGTTCGGGCTCGACGGGTGGAGCAGGTGTGGCCACTGATGTGGCCAGTTCAGGTCTCACCCGGGGGCGGCCTCCGGCCCCAGTGGCCGCCTCGGACTCCAGGCTCGGCCCTCCGACCAGCTGCAGATGGTCTCCGGCCTGGCAGAGATAGTCGGTCTGGTGGGGCTCGCCGTTCACCAGGATGCCGCCGGTGCGCTTGAGGCGGCGCAGCAGCCGGAGCGAAATCCCCTGGCGGCGCAGCACATCCCCCAACGTTCGCCCTACCGCGGGGTGAGCAGGGGGTACAGTCCACTCAAACCAGATGTCGGAGCGTTGGGCTGCCGGTTGAGGGGCATATTCTTCTCGGTTCATCACGTTCTCCTCGGAATGGAAACTATTCGAGATCCGAAGAAAGGTCCGGCGCTGGTCCACGACCGGGCTATAATGACAAGAGGAACAGCATACCCGCAGCGCTGCCATCTGCTGGGGCTCTCCGCTGCCTTCCGTATCACCTTCAGTATCGCGCCGGGTGGATAGTATGCGGCGCTCGACGCGTTCGGCTCCGATGTTTGATTTTGATTGATATGGTACACGGATTCGCACAGGGATAGGAGTGTCGAACAGATGCCCAGACGGAATCGGCCGGTGCAGCCAGCGCGTTCGGCGTGGGGGGATGCTCCGTTCTGGGGCGAGACGCCCCGGTCGGCGGAGCGGCCTTTTCGAGCGACGCAAGCGTATGGCAGCAATGGAGAAAGACATCCACGGGAGGACCAGCTGTGGCAGGCGTTGCAGCGGGCCAGGTTGGATGGCCTGTTTGAACGGAACGCCCTCATCGGCGGCTACGAGGTGGATCTGGTGGCACGCCGGCAGCGGTTGATCGTGGAAGTCGACGGATTCTTCCATTACGCCCGGTCGGCCCAAGAGAGGGATCAGGCCAAGGAAGAGGTGCTGGGACGACTCGGCTATACCGTTATCCGGGTGCAAAACGAAGAGGTGCGGGTCAGCCCGGATCAGGTAGTGAACCGCATTCGGGCTGCCTTGCGGCGGCCGCCCCGGCCCACGTTACCGGGCCGGATGTGACGGATATGCGGATGTACTAATGTGCACGTAGGAGGGTGCAGCATGGAGGAGACCGAGGCCCAGGCGGGGCAGGCGCGTAGTTCACTGGCTCGAGTGTTGCTTGCTTTGGCAGCCGTACGGGCGGGGGCCGGGGCAGAACAGGCGGTGGCCAGGCGGGTGCAGCAGATTGCGGCCCCGTGGGTGGATGAGGTTCGCACCGACCCGCTCGGCAACTTGTGGCTGATTCGTCGCGGCCGCGTCAGGCCACCGGCGCAAACTGACCAGAGCCAGCCGGCAGAGGCGCGACCGGTCCGGGTGATGCTCTCGGCCCATATGGACGAGATCGGCTGGCTCGTGCGCCACATCGATGAACGGGGCTTTTTGCGCGTCACCGCCCTGGGCGGCCCGGACGTATCCACCTACCTTGGCCACGAAGTGCGGCTGGTCACGGCCGACGGTCGCGAATGGGTGGGAGTGGTGGGGGTAAAGCCTCCGCACTTGACTCAGCCGCAAGAACGGGAGCGCCTTCCTGAGGTCGATGACCTGTTTGTCGACATCGGGCTGGGGGCGGAAGCGGTCCGCCGCCAGGTGCGACCGGGCGACATCATTTACCCGGCCGTTGAGCCCACTTTGTTGGGGGAGCACCGGTTGACCAGCAAGGCGCTGGATAACCGGGCGAGTGTGGCGACCATGCTGTGGACGTTGCGCCTGCTGACGGAGCGACTGCATGCAGCCGAGGTGGTGGCGGTGGCCACGGTACAGGAGGAGCTGGGCATGGTCGGCGCTCGCACAGCCGCCTTTTCGCTGCAACCGGACCTGGCCATCGCCCTGGACGTGGGTTTCGGCGACCAACCCGGGGTGGACCGTTGGGTCAGCCTGAAGCTGGGCAAAGGTCCGGGACTGACCACCGGCCCCAACATTCACCCCCGGCTGAGGAAAGAGCTAAGCGATCTGGCCGAGCGCATTCACGTGGCCGTGCAAAGCGAGGTAGCAGCCGGTTCAACCGGGACAGATGCGTGGACCATCCAGGTGGCTGGGCAAGGAGTGCCCGTCGCCCTGCTATCGCTGCCGCTACGCTACATGCATAGCGCAGCAGAGCTGGTAGACGTGGGAGATCTCGAGGAGAGCGCCCGGCTGCTGGCGGAGTTCATCGTGGGGGTGGACGACCGCTGGCGTCGGGCTGAGCCGCCCTGGCCGAAAGCGGCGGTTTCCGTTTTCCCTGCTGACTCGCTTCTTTCGCTGGCTGCGGGTGCTCCCTCCACCCCAGGTGAACCGCGTGCCGGTGTGGCGGGGCCGACCTTGAACCCCCTGAACCCTTCGCCTGCCTCGTCGGCTGCGCTGGTGGCTCGTTTGCCAGAAGGCGTACCGGCGGACCTGACACGGGAGTTGGGAGAGCTCTCGCAGCTGCGGGGTCCCAGCGGGCACGAGGAGCTGGTGCGCGACTGGGTACAGGCCCATCTGGGCGGGGACGTGGACTCTGCCTTCGTCGACAGCGTCGGCAATCTCATTGTCGCCAAAGGCGTGAGCAAGACCGGCCCACGGGTGTTGGTCGATGCTCACATGGACGAGGTGGGCCTGCTGGTTCTGGGCGTGGATGACGATGGGTTGCTACGCTTTCGGCCTCTGGGGGGGATCGATGCCCGCGTCCTGCCAGCCCAGCGGGTATGGGTTGGAGATGGGCAGCTGCCGGGGGTGATCGGGGTGAAGCCGATTCACCTGAAAAAACGGGACGAACGGCGCAATGCTCCCGCCATGGAGGATCTGTACATTGACATCGGTGCGGCTGACCGTGAAGCGGCGGCCCGCCTGGTGAAACCCGGGGAGTTCGTCAGCTTTGCCACGGAGTTCGGCCCAATGGGCGACGGGTTGCTGAAAGGGAAGGCGCTGGATGATCGGGCCGGCGTCGCCCTCCTGTTGCAGCTGCTGCGGCAGGATTGGCCGTTCCCGTTCTTTGCCGCGTTTACGGTGCAGGAGGAAGTGGGCCTGCGAGGAGCCCAGGTGGCGGTGGCAGAGGTAGAGCCAGACTGGGCGCTGGTGCTGGAAGCGACGACCTGTGCGGATATACCGGATGTCCCACCCGGCGGGGAGGCAACTCGCCTCGGGGATGGACCCGTGCTGTCGTTCCGGGACGGGACGACGGTGGTTCAGCCGGATTGGTATGAGTGGGCGGCCCGGGTGGCCGGGGAGGGGCAGGTGCCGTTCCAGTGGAAGCGGACCACACGCGGGGGCAACGACGCCGGGGCCCTGCAACGGCGCGCCGGCAGCCGGCCTGTGCTCAGCCTGTCAGTGCCCTGTCGCTATCTGCATACCCCGGTCTGTGTTCTGTCGGCCGCGGACCTCGGATGGACTTACCGGTTGGCCCGGGCCTTGCTGGAGCGCGTCCCGGAACGCTGGATGTAAGCGGCCGACTTGAGAGCGACGACGGATAAAAGACGGCTGAGTACCACGAGCAGCCAACGAAGCGAGCGAGGGCCGAGTTTTGTGCGAAGCGGAGGCAAGGGACGCATGACGGGATTATGAAATGGGCTATGAACGGGGTCATGAGCTGGATGAGGAAGGGGTCGTGAAGGGTGGACACCACAAAGGATTGGCTGGAACTGGCAGCTGCCGCAGGCGTGAGCGGGGCGGAAGAGCCGGTACGGCAGGTGGTCATGAGGCGGTTGGGTGAACGGTCGCAATGGGCGTGGGTGGATGCGCTGGGCAACATCGTGGTTCCGGTTGCCGCTGGGCCGTCAAAGACCCAGGGGGCGTCCCGTCCTCGGCTGGTGCTAAGTGCCCCTCTGGATGAACCGGGGCTGGTCGTCACGCACATCGACGCAGCCGGTTGGCTGCGAGTGGACGTGGTAGGCGAATTGCCGGCGGCACGGTTGGAAGGCCGGGTGGTCTTGTTTGAAACCCGGGAGTCGGAGCGGCGCCCGGTGGCCGGCCTCATCGGCATCGACCGCCGCCAGCGGAGGGCTGCGGACGGACACGAGATCCATGACGAGGAGTGGGGGGCGGAGGATCTGTTCGTCGATATTGGCGCAATCAGCGCACAGCAGGCGGCCTCCCGGGTGCCGCTGGGCAGCGTGGGCGTCATCGAGACCAGCGACGTACGCAACCTGGGGGAGACGTTCCCCGGGCTGAACCGGTGGCTGGGCCGGACGGTGGGGCGCCGGCTGCTGGTGGAGGTGCTGCTGCACGTGTTCGCCCGGCCACAGATAGCGGGCGAGCCCTGGCTGTTGTTTGCGGCCCAAAGCCTGCTCCACGGTAGAGGGGTGGAGGGGGCGCTGGCGGACCTGCGACCGCAGTATTATATCCCGCTCCTGCCAATCCCGGCCGAAGACTGGCCGGTGTCGGCCCGGGACGGCGAGATTCGCCTGGGCCAAGGGCCGGTACTGATCGTGGAAGAAGGCGACGGTGTATCGGATCGGCAGCTGCTGGCGCTGGCGCACAAGCTCGCCCAGGCCAACGGAATTCCAGTGCAGTGGCGGGCGGCATCCACGAGAGGTAGCAACGACCTGGGCGAGGGGTTGTGGGTGCGAGGCGGAGTGCGCACGCTGGGGCTCGGCCTGCCTGTGCGAATGCGCACGGGTATGGCAGAGATGGTAGACCAGCGCGATGCCGACGGGCTTGAACGTTTGCTCATGGCGCTCCTGGGGGCGATGGGTGAGCCAGGTTGAGAGGCTAGTAGCGGAACGGGGGTGCGAGCGGCGAGGAAGGGAGCGTTCGGGGCTTGCACGAGTTCGCAACACTGAAAGAGTTTTTTCTTCGTAACAAGTGGCGGTATATTGGTGGGATTCTGGCTCTTCTAGCCGTGGACACGCTACAACTGGTCATGCCCCAGCTGCTGAAGGCGGCTGCGAATGAGTTGCAACGGGGGACTCTCACCCACGCCTTGTTGCTACACTATGTCGGGTTGCTGGTACTGGTAGCGATCGGTATCGCAGCTGGCCGCTTTGGCTGGAGAATCCTGATCAATGGTGCGGCCCGGCAATTGGAACGAGAGCTGCGAGACCGGTTTTTTGCCCACCTGGAGAAGCTGTCCGCCAACTTCTTCAACCAGCGTACGGTGGGGGATTTGATGGCCCATGCGACCAACGATATCGGGGCGGTCCGCGTGGCGGCCGGCCCCGGCATCGTCATGTCCGTGGACTCCATCTTTTTGAGTGTTTCCGGCCTAGCCACTATGGTTTATACGATTGACTTAAAGCTGACGGGCCTTGCGCTGTTGCCAATGCCCCTTCTCGTGGTGGCCATCGTCTACTTCGGGCGGGAGATCAACCGGCGCTTCCGGCGGGTGCAGGAGAGTTTCGCGGACCTGACGTCCACCGCCGAAGAGAACCTCAACGGGGTGCGGGTGGTAAAGGCCTTCGTCCAGGAAGAAGCGGAGATGGCCAAGTTTTCGCAGCGAAATCAGGAGTACATTGCCCGCAATATGTACTTGGTTCGCATTTGGGGCCTGTTTGATCCCCTGATGCAGTGGCTGTCCGGCATCAGCCTGGTCATCGTGATCGGATACGGAGGATACTTGACTCTCAACGGATCGATCAGCCTGGGCGACTTCGTGGCGTTCAACAGTTACCTGGGATTGATCACGGGGCCCATCATGGGCTTCGGTTGGGTGGTCAACAACGTGCAGCGCGGTGTCGCTTCCATGGCTCGTATCAATGCGATCCTGCGGGAAGTGCCAGAGATTCAGGATGCCCCCGCCGGGGAGTTGCGGCCCGACGTGAAGCTGCAGGGCGCCATTGAGTTCCGGCATTTGACCTTTCGCTACCGCCCCGACCTGCCCGACGTGCTGAAAGATATCGACCTGCGGATCGAACCCGGGGAGACGGTGGGCATATTGGGCAGGACCGGCAGCGGCAAGTCCACCCTGGTCAACCTGCTCTTGCGCGTCTACGATCCGCCGGCAGGGACCGTATGGATCGACGGCGTGGATGTGCGGCACATCCCGCTAGCCACCCTGCGGGAAGAGATCGGTTACGTTCCGCAGGAAAACTTCCTGTTTTCGGCGACAGTAGCGGAGAACATCGCGTTCGCGAAGGACGAGGTACACCAGGAAGAGGTCGAGCAAGCTGCCCAGGTGGCCGCGATAGCCGAAGACGTTGAAGAGTTTCCTGCCGGCTACCAGACGATGGTGGGTGAACGGGGGATCACGTTGTCGGGCGGCCAGAAGCAGCGAGTGGCCATCGCCCGGGCTATCCTGAAAAACCCTCGAATCCTGGTGCTGGACGATTGCCTGTCGGCAGTCGACACCCGGACCGAAGAGCAGATCCTTGGGCGGCTAGTGGAAGTGATGCACCAGCGGACGAGCATCCTGATCTCCCACCGCATCTCCACGTTGCGGCGGGCGGACCGAATTGTCGTGCTCGATCAGGGACGCCTGGTCGAATGTGGCACGCACGCACAACTGCTGCAGCGACATGGTTTGTACTGGGAAACCTACCAGCGGCAGCTGCTGGAGGAGAAGCTTGCAGAGGAGGCCTAAGGCGTAGTGGCCGCAGATTTTCGCGAAGAAGAGGTTTTGGGTAAAGCGTATGACGCTCGCCTCATGCGGCGGCTCCTGCGTTATACGCGACCCTATTGGGGCAGGATGGCGATCAGCATCGCCTTGCTGGTCATCGTGGCCGGGGCGGGGCTGGTGCAGCCCCTGATCGTGCAGCGGGCCATCGATAACGATATCGTCGCGTTCCACCAGCCGTTGATCCGCTCCGAATTACCTGCGCCGGGAGAGCCTCAGGCGGCGCGCCGCCCCGGGGTGATCTGGCAGGGAGCTCGTTATGTGCCGGTGAAGCAACTCCCCTCTGACCAGCAGCGCCAGGCATTGAGCCTCACTCGTTACCAGCTCATCCTGGGGTCAAAGACCGGTCAGTTCGGTGGCTACCTGGTGCAATTGCCACCCGGTCTGGAGTCGCTGCCCCCCTCCTATACGGTGAATCCTCTGCCCCGGTCGTCCCCGGCCGGCCCGACTGGGACATCAACAGCCGCGGAGTCGGCGTCGCGGCGGGCTGGACAGCGGGACATGGCGACCATTCGACTCCCGGATGGGCGGGAACTGGCCGCCCAAAGGCTGACCGCTGCCGACGTCGCCCTTTTCCGGACCCCCTTTGTGGCCGACGTACGCCGGCTGGCCTTCATTTTGCTGGGCCTGCTGACCATCTCCTTCGCCGCGAACTATACACAGACCTACATCTTGCAGTGGACCGGGCAACACATCATGTATGACCTGCGACAGGAGATCTACCAGCATTTGCAAGATCTGGCCTTGGCCTTCTTCGATCGTAACCCTACCGGCCGACTGGTGACCCGGGTTACCAACGACGTAGAAGCACTCAATGACATGTATACTGGTCTCTTCGTCAGTCTGTTTCGGGACGCGTTCCTGCTAGCGGGAATCGTGATCGCCATGTTTGGGCTCAGCCCCTATCTGGCGCTGCTCGCTCTGGCTACCATGCCCTTGATCGGCGGAGTGACCGTGCTCTTTCGCATGCGAGTGCGGAACGCCTACCGGCAGGTCCGGATCAAGCTGGCCCGCATCAATGCTGCCATGGCCGAGAACATCGCCGGGATGCGGGTGATCCAGATCTTTCACCGAGAAGCGGCCAAGCTGCGGGAGTTCGCCAGGATCAACCGGGAGTATTATGACGCGAACATGGCCCAGCTCCTGATCTTTGCTACCTTCCGGCCCGCCATCGATCTGCTATCGTCTGCCGCGGTAGCGTTGCTCCTGTGGTTTGGTGGGGTGCGTGCTATCGCCGGCACCGTCACCATCGGCGTCCTCTTTGCCTTCATCAACTACATTCAGCAGTTCTTCCGGCCCATCAGTGACTTGACTGAGCAGTACAACACCCTGCAAACGGCCATGGCCTCGGCGGAGCGGATCTTCCAGCTCCTGGACACGCACGAGATGATCAGCAAGCCGGCCAAAGCCCTGCCCCTGCCTCGTTTGCAGGGACACGTCGAATTCGACCACGTCTGGTTTGCGTACCATGACGAGGACTGGGTCTTGCGAGACGTCAGTCTAGAGATCCAGCCAGGCCAGACCGTGGCCCTCGTGGGTCACACAGGGGCTGGCAAGAGCTCCATCATCAGTCTGCTGAGCCGTTTTTACGACATTCAGAAAGGGTCCATACGGGTGGACGGGACCGATATCCGTCAGGTCGATCCGGCCGAGTTGCGACGGCAGATTGCCGTTGTGTTGCAGGATGTCTTCCTGTTCACCGGAAACGTGCGGGACAACATCCGCCTGGGCCGCCGCGACATCGATGACGAGCAAATCTGGCGTGCTCTCGAGGAGGTAGGGGCGAAGGCTTTTGTGGCACAGCTGCCGGGCGGCCTGGAGGCGACGGTGACGGAGCGTGGCTCCACCTTCTCTGCCGGCCAGCGCCAGCTTTTGGCCTTCGCCCGAGCTCTTGCCTTCGATCCTCGCATCCTGGTGCTGGACGAGGCGACCGCCAATATCGACACCGAAACCGAGCAGCTGATCCAGGCGGCCCTGCAGCGGCTGTCGCAGGGGCGTACCACTATCGTGATCGCCCACCGCTTGTCCACCATTCAGCATGCCGACCAGATCGTGGTATTGCACAAGGGTCGGGTGCGAGAGGTGGGGACGCACCAGGAACTGCTGGCTCGAGGTGGGTTGTATTACGACCTGTACCGGCTGCAGTATCAGGAGGGGTGGGGGCAAGAGCAGTCGCTCGCCGCCGACACCGTCCATGATGAGGAGGGCTCAGCCCAGACCCGCGTGCGCCTGGCGTCTGGTGGCGGCGCGGTCGGACTGTAAAGCCTGGGGAACAGGGCCCGCCAGATCCTTCCGATTCCAGCCAAGGGGATGTTCTGAAGCCGTATGACGCCCTTGGGGTACGGTTTGGAGGTAGTGGCGGGCCAGGACATTTAGTTGTGCCATTCAAAGTGGAGGTTGAGCTCGATCTTGGGTTCCACCGGGACGACCGCCTGCGCAAACGACACGCCGTAGCGGCGGGTGATTACCGCCCACCCCAGGCCGTCCTGGCGTAAGGCGACCAGGGTGGCCGGTTCGACGCGGGCACGGCGGGAGTAGTTTAGAAGGAGGACGACTTCGGGGTACGAGAAGCCCTGGCTGAGCCAGAGCTGTACCTGGTCGCCGTTGACACCATAGTAGTCACGGGTGAAGACGACGAACGCCTGCCGTTCAAACTCTGCGTCGGAGTATGGGACGAAGCGTCGCATGGTCGCCCCGACTTTGGCGTGGCCGTGACCATGGTTCTTGTCGTGCCCCTTGTAGCTGGTGCTCACCTCGACCCAGCGGCCGTAATACGACTCCGGCACGTCGTGGGTGCGTGCGATAGCGACCCAGGAACGTCCCCGCTGGCGTTCCTGGATGATGACGGTGGCCGGGGTACGGCTCAGCCTGGCGATATAATACACGGTCAGGGTTTCGATCGGAGGGTAGTCAGAGGCGGGCTGTACGGTGATCATGGCGGGCGCTGCTGCCGCGACCACCGGTTCACCGACATACGCTACCAGGGCATTCTGAAAGAGCTGGTCCGCCCGGCGCACTTCGTCCGCCGTCAGCTGTACGGAGAGGGACAGAGAAGAGTGGCTGGCAGCCTGGACCCCCCCGCTGTCGGAGAGACGGGCAACAGCACCGGCAGCGGCGATCACCAGGAGCAAGGCCGCCACTATGGTGAAGATACGGGTGTTCGACATGTCTTGAGAGCCTCCAAAGTGAGTGCTTAAGGGTCTGGAGCGCACGGTGGGGTTTGGGAAGTGTGTTGCGTCCGACTATCTGCCGGTACCGACTGTGGTGTGGGGTGAATTGTTCGGCGGCAGGAGTGCTTCCAAGATTGCCGAACCCGGCCAGAGGAAACAGACACGAGGTACGACCTGCCCTTCGGCCAAGAGGAGTGGAGCGCAAGTGGAGAAAGTGGTTCTGTTTGACGGCTGCGACCTTAGTCAATGGCACCACCGCAATGGACGCCCGGCCAGCTGGTCTGTGGAAAATGGAGTGGTGACGGTCAGCCCAGGCAAGGGAGACATTCTGAGCAACGTGACGTTTGCAGATGCTTTCATCCACCTGGAGTTTTGCGAGCCCGACATGCCGCAGGCTCGCGGCCAGGCGAAAGGAAATAGCGGGGTCTACCTGCAGGGGCGCTATGAGATCCAGGTGCTTGATTCATATGGAGTGGGCATCCCCGGCAAAGGAGACTGCGGCGCGATCTACGATCAGTTCGCACCGCTGGTCAACGCCTGTAAGCCAGCGCGAGAATGGCAGGCGTACGACATCATCTTCCGGGCAGCCCGGGTGGATGAGGCTTCCGGTAAGGTGCTGGAGAACGCCCGGGTCACCGTCCTGCAAAATGGACAGGTCATTCACAATAACGTGGTCCTGCTCGGCCCCACCGGTGGAGCACTGGACCACGACGTCGGTAGACCCGGACCGTTGCTCCTACAAGACCATGGCGATCCCGTCCAGTACCGCAATATCTGGCTGGTTCACCTGCCCCCCAAGGGGTCGGACACTTACGAACCCCGGCCTTGAGCCGCGACGGTGTTTAGCGTCTGCCACACGAAGACGGACCAATCTATTGCTCCCCCGTCTCCAACGGTTCCACCGCCAGCAAGGCGGGCAGATTGGATGCTCCCGGGGGCATGAAATCGAAGCTGTAGATCACCTCTTCGCCTGGCTTCAGGTCGTACTGGGCCAGGAACGAAACCTCGCTACCGTAGCTGGTGAAGACACGGCGCGGCGTTTCCGGAATCCGCACCACCTGTCCGGCGTTGGGACCGGCGGTGACCTTGATCACCCCAGCAAAGCTGGCTGAACCGGCCCCAAACACGATCCGGGCCGTTCGAGCCACATCGGACTTGAGGTGGACATTGACATGGTAGACGACACCGTAGTTGCCGTAGTTGACCCGCTGGTTGCCGTCCAGCTCGTCGCTGCCCTCGAGGTAGGGATCGTACCATTGGTTTCCTGCCAGCAGCCAGACTGTCTCGGTGCCGTCGCTCGTAAGGTCCAGCGTCCGGTCGGCATTGAGGAAAGTACCCCGCATGTTTTCACCCGCCGGCACAGTGATGGGTTCAAAGAGGGTGGGATCGAACCGTTCCGGGTCGTCGGTGGCCAGAACGAAGATCTCGATGGGGCCATCCGTCGTTCCTTCATACAACCCTTCTACGAGCTGCTGGCTGTAGGCGCCGCGGCTCACCATCAGGGGATCGAGCAGGACAAAACCGCCGGCCGGGACGGTGAGCTGGCGCACTGGACGATCCTGGAAGAAATCTCGCAAGGCCTCTTGCCCGACCCAGGTATAGTTCTGGCTTGGCCCACGCCAGCCCGCTCTGCGCACACTCACGGTCACTGGCTTGTCCGCCGAAAGATTGCGGATCACCGCCGGGAAGTACTTGCCCCCGCTCGGCTCTTTGTTGACATGGTAGAGGAATAGCCGCCAGTCGCCGGCGAACCGCGCCTTGCTCAGGATACCCTCGCCCTCTACGTATTCAGGTTGATCGCTGAACAGCAGGGGTGGGCCTCCCGGTCGAAAGGTAAAGTCCGTGGCCGCGTAGAGCGACGGCGGCTCGGGCAGCGTGATTATCGCCCCTGGGAAGGGCAGGCGCACCGGGGCGGATGCTGCGGCCCACACCGCCTGGCTGGTCATCATCAGGGGCGTCCCCAGGCAGCCGATGGCCGCTAGCAGCGCCAGGCCAGTGCTGGCAAGCCGTGGACACCGTCTTCTTTCACCTTTCGTGTGAGACGCGTGTGGTGGGAGTATCCCCCGCATGATTGACATCGTCCTTTCCAAAAACCAAGCTCAGCGGGAGCCAGATGCCATATGGGTTACCTATTCCGCAGCAGCTAGCCGTTTCCTGCGGGTGAAGAGCGGTCGAGGCCCGGCAATGTCTAGGGGCGAAGGACGTGACTATTTCCGGACGGGCGGGAGAGCAGTAAAATGAGAGAGGTTTGCATTTGTCTTTGCAAAATGTGCACTCACTTGCCATAGGAGGGTGATCCTATGCTGGCTCGGCGTCCCCTGGGAAAAACGGGCGAGACGCTGTCCATCGTCGGTATGGGCGGCATCGTGGTCATGAATGTCTCGCAGGAAGAGGCGAATCGCACCGTAGCGGAGGCGGTAGACCGGGGCGTCAATTACTTCGACGTGGCGCCCAGCTACGGTAACGCGCAGGAACGTCTCGGCCCGGCCCTGCAACCCTATCGCGACCAGGTCTTTCTGGCCTGCAAGACAGCGGAGCGTACCGCGGCCGGGGCGAGGCGAGAACTGGAGGAGTCCCTGCGCCAGTTGCGGACCGATCATTTCGACCTGTACCAGCTTCACGCGATGACCTCGCAAGAAGATTTCGACCGGGCCACCGGCCCGGACGGGGCATTGTCCGCGCTGGTGGCGGCCAGGCAGGAAGGGCTCGTCCGTTACCTGGGCTTCTCCGCCCATTCTGTCTCGACGGCTCTCAAGCTGATGGACGCGTTCGATTTCGACACCATTCTCTTTCCCGTCAACTGGGTGAACTTCTTCAACGAGAACTTCGGCCCCCAGGTGCTGGCCCGGGCCGTAGAGAAGGGGCTTGGCCGGTTGGCGCTGAAAGCCATGGCCAAGACGACGTGGCAGGAAGGCAAGCCCAGGCGTTACCAGAAGCCATGGTATGAACCGGTCGATGAGCCGGATCTGGCGGCCTTGGCTTTGCGGTTCACCCTGTCGCAGCCGGTGACGGCCGCCATCCCACCGGGAGAACCGTCGCTGTTCCGGCTGGCGCTGGACATCGCCGAGAAGTTCACGCCGATCACGCCGGAGGAAGAAGAGGAGCTGCGGCAGCGGGCGAAGGGCCTGACTCCGATCTTCCGGCTGACAGCTTAGACTCCCGGGTGTCACGCACCGCGGCCGCGATCCACTTACTGGCCGGGGTCCAGGCTTTCATTCACGGGTGGGCGTCACGGGGTTCTTCCCGGGCCTGCCACAGGAAGGGTAGCCAGTGGGTCACCTCTTCCTGGGCTCCCGGGCCGATCGCAGGAGTCCTGGGAAGCAGCGCTGGCCTGGTAGATGGCTGGCTGGCAGGTAGCTCAGGGGCGAGCGGTTCGCTGATCTCTAGAAATACATCAGATCCGTCTACATCCGCCGACAGCCTGCCGGGGGTGCCGGGGTTGGCATGTAATCCGGTGGCCGCCTCCACCCCCACGTTTCCTTCGGGCATGAGGTAGGCCTGGTCCTGGTCCGCCCCCGAGGTCTGGTACTCGTCCGCCGAGTCCAGGTAGTCCCGGGGCGGAAAGGCGAAGATGGTATGGCCCGGCTGCTGAGGGTCGGGGAAGACCCAGTAAGGGTAGTAGCCTTCGATGTCGTACTCGAGCCCCCAGGCTTCGGAGTCGAGGCGTTCGCGGTCCCAACCCACGGCGTACAGGCTGTCGCGCAGGATCTGCCTCAGCTTGGCGCGATCGATGCGAAAGGGCAAAGAGACCCAGACCTGGCCGTTGTGAACACGGCAGGGCAGCCGTTCTCCTTGCCAGCATACGTAACCCCTCTGCCCCAGCCTGGGTGCAAATGGGGCGGGTGAGCCCCGGGGTGCAGAAGTGGACGAGGGTTCACGCATATCACTCATTCCTTGCCGTGGTCAGGGTGTGCCAGGGGGCTGGCGTCCGTAGTGTACCCGGTTCTGCCTTCCGGTTTGCACGTGGCGCGGGGGTGCCTCGTCTGCCCCGTTGGATCACGGCCTGTGATCACGGGAAGGCGGCCGACGGTCGGTGGGCGAGCCATCGTACGGCAAGGGAACGTATCCGACGGAAGGCCGGCGCGCTGCCGGTTGCGGATACAAGTCCATCAACCGGTAGATCTCTTCGGGCATGTCCGTGCTGACGTTCATCCCCATCCTGACCGCCTCTTCGTAAGTGATGGGGTAGTCATGGGTGAACCGCCCGGTGCTCAGTTGCTCGGCCAGTTCATTCGCTTTGTCCAGCGGCATTCCATTGGCCGTGGTGATGCGGACGACCAGGTCATGCACCTGGCGAAGCGCTTTCCGCCCCATCTCGGCCAGCAGCAAGGTGCGATCGTCTGTCTCCTGGATAGGCTTCATCTCGGCGACCCGGACGAGGTCGGCCGCGGCATAGTTCCCGACTTGGGGATCCACCGGACCGAGCACGGCGTTTTCATCCATCACGATCTGGTCGGCGGCCAGTGCCAGGATCGTCCCACCCGACATGGCATAGTGGGGAACGAACACTGTAACTGGCCCTTTGTGCCGGATGAGCGCGTGCGCGATCTGCTCCGCAGCCAGTACCAGGCCACCAGGGGTATGTAGGACCAGGTCGATGGGCATGTCAGGGGGTGTCAGCTTGATGGCGCGCAGGATCTGTTCGGAGTCATCCACGTCGATGTAGCGGCTGACCGGGATTCCCAGCAGTGCGATGGACTCCTGGCGGTGGATCAAGGTGATCACCCGGCTGTGACGGCGTTGTTCCAGGCGTCGGATCATAGCCAGCCGCTGCTGGGCAATCCGACGCTGCCGCCACAGGGGACTGAGGGAAGTAACCAAGAGGTAGATCCAGAATAGGTCAAAGAAGTTGAAGTTCACGGACTGTCACCTCACCGGGCCGCCGGTGGCCCGCTCGCCAGCCGGAGCTGTGGCAGGGCCACGGCTTTCATAGTCTGCCCTCTTCCTTTTTCACCACCAGGGCTGCGGACAAGACTTCCTTGCCGCGCTACGAGGAACCACCGCTGGCAGCTCGCAGGGCAGGGGTTCAGGGCTAGGCTACGCCGGCAGGCCGGACACGGCAATCCCCCTGGGGGAGGATCGGCCGGGGCTTAGCCCCGGCCTACCATGGCGGTCCGCATTTCGTCCAGGAGCTGGCCAAACAGGTCGAGGGCCTGGCGGACCGGCTCCGGCGAGCGCATGTCGACACCGGCAGCAGCCAGCAAATTCAGCGGGTAATCGGAGGAACCACTCCTCAGGAACTTCAGGTACCGTTGCACGGCCGGTTCGCCTTCCTTCAAGATCTGCTGGGAAAGGGCGATGGCCGCCGAAAAGCCAGTGGCGTACTTGTACACATAGAAATTCATGTAGAAGTGAGGGATTCGCGCCCACTCCCAGGCGATCTCCGGATCGATCACGATCTGCGAGCCGAAATAGCGCTGGTTGAGGGCGTAGTAGGTCTGGTTCAGCCAGTCTGCGGTGAGCGCTCCCCCCCGTTCCGCATGTTCGTGGATCAGCTTTTCAAACTCGGCAAACATCGTCTGGCGGTAGAGCGTTCCCCGGAACTCCTCGAGGTAGTGGTTGAGGACGTACAACCGTTCGTCTCGATCCGTGAGGGTCGTCAGCAGGTAGTGAACCAGGAGAGCTTCGTTGAGGGTGGAGGCGACCTCCGCCACGAAGATCCGGTAGTGGCTGTAGATGAACGGTTGCGTGGTCTGGGTGTAGTAGGTATGAAGCGAGTGGCCCATCTCATGGACCAGCGTAAACAGGTCGTCCAGCGTCGACTGGTAGTTGAGCAGCACGAATGGGTGAACGCGGTAAGCACCCCACGAGTAGGCACCAGCTGTCTTGCCCCGGTTTTCCCACACATCGATCCAGCCAGAGTGCAGCCCCTCCCGGAACGTCTTCAGATACTCCTGCCCCAACGGCTGCAAGGCTTCCAATGCGATCTCCTTCGCTTTTTCGTACGGTACCTTCATTTGAACGGCCGGTACCAGGGGCGTATAGAGGTCGTACATGTGAAGCTCATCCAGGCGTAATACCTCTTTCCGAAGCTGCACGTACTGGTGCAGGAGGGGCAACTTCTGGTGGACCGTTTCGATCAGGTTGTCATAGACTTCGACAGGGACGTTGTCGTCATCGAGGGAGGCCGTGAGCGCGTTGGGGTAACGACGGGCACGAGCAATGAAGATGTCCCTCTTCACCTGCGCACCCAAAACAGCGGCCCAGGAGTTCTTGAGTGCCCCGTAGGTAGCGTATAGCGCCTGGAACGCGTCCTTGCGCACACGGCGTTCCTGGCTTTCGAGAAAGCGGATGTACCGTCCTTTGGTCAGCTCGACGGAACGTCCCTGCTCGTCCACGATCGAGGGGAAGCGCAGGTCGGCGTCGTTGAGCATTGTAAAGATCTGGTCGGGCGCTTGGATCAGCTCGCCGGCCAACGCCAGGAGCCGTTCTTCGGGGGTCGAGAGCGTGTGGGCTTTTTGCCGCAGGAGTTCATCCAGGAAGTGGGTATACACGGCCAGGCCGGGCTGTGTCTGTCCGAAGCGGCGCAGCTCATCCTCGGGGATGGTCAGGATCTCGGGTACGATGAAAGAAGTTGCCTCGCCCAGCTGCACTCCCAGTCCCTCGGCCCGCTCGGCCAGGGCCTGGTAGGTCGGGTTGGTGTTGTCCTCGTCCCGGCGCATGCGGGCAAACGTGAACAAACGCTCGAAAGTTTCCTCGACTTGATCTCGTAACGTTAGGCAGGACAGGAGCGTCGCCCCATCTGCTTCCGCCAAGTGTCCTTGAAAGGTGCGAAAACGAGGCAGGGTTTGCTGAACTTGTGCGAAATCCTTCTCCCAGGCATCGATGGAGGGGTAGATATCCTCCAGTCGCCATTTGTCTTCGGCGGGGATTTGGGATCGATCTGGCAGGGTCTCTGGGGTCGACGCCGGGGCAGAGAGCTCGGCATCCGGGTGCAGGCAGGTCGATGATGCAAGTGCGTATGACACGGGCTGCTCACCTTCCGTGGTCAAGGTGTTCGGTTACCGACGGGAACGAAGGAAACTGCTGTCATCCTCGCGCCCCCCGGTCGCTTTCGTCAACATCAGGCGGCTCCAAGAACGGCCAGCAGCCCCTCAGCAGCCAGCGTGAGCCACCGGCGGGAGAAACATGCGCCCCGGCGGGGCACCGGCTGCAAGCAGTTCAAGCGGGGCGACGAGGGCAGCGATAGTGTGCGGCAGTCGGTGCGGAAGGATAAGGAGTGGGCGACAGATGGCCAACATGGAAAAGCTTCCTTTGCCACGCCGGCCGTTGGGGAAGACCGGGCTCGACGTGACGCTCCTGGGTTTTGGCGCTCTGGAGATCGGCCGGGACTGGGGTTTGGGCGATGCGCCCCTGCGCCAGCGCCCGGACGAGGCCCAGGCGGCAGAAGTGCTCAACGGAGTTCTCGATATAGGGATCAACCTCATCGATACGGCGGCTGCCTACCATCGCAGTGAGGAACGGATTGGACGGGCCCTGGCCGGGCGCCGTCACGAATTCGTGTTGGCGACCAAGTGTGGGGAACATAGTGCGGAACCTGGCACCTATTACGACTTCAGCTATGAAGCGGTCCGGGACTCCATTCAGCAGAGCCTGATTCGGTTGCGTACGGACGTCATCGACATCCTACAGATCCACTTCGGGCCAGAGCCCGAGAAGGTGCTGGACGAAGGTCAAACGTTGCGAGCCATGCGGGAGGCCCAGGATGCCGGCAAGGTGCGTCTGTTGGGCGCTTCCCCGCCAGACCACCTGGTAGAGCGTTGCATCGATATGGGGGTTTTCCAGGTTCTGCAGGTCGACTACAGCCTGTTGCATCGCACCGTAGAACCGTTGCTGGAGAAAGCGGCGGAACGGGGCATCGGCATTCTGGTACGGGGCGGGCTGGCCATGGGCCGGTTGACGCCACGGGTCTTGCCCCTGTTGGAAACGGACCCCGCCCTGAGGGAGCGCCTGGAGCCCCTCCTGGAGCTGGTCCACGGGGATGGGCGGCAATTGACGGCCCTCGCACTGGCCTTCCTGCGGCAGAATCCGGCCGTCTCTTCGATCCTGCTCGGTTCCAAGCGCTTGGAGCACGTGGTGGACGATGCCGAACTGCTCCTGGCGGGAGTGCCGGCGGGGCTGGTAGAGGAGGCGAGATCGCTTGTATGAGTGTGAGCCCCCATCCTTTCCACGCTCTCGTCATCATGCTATGCTGAGGAAAGAGTCCTGCCTGTACTAACACTTGTACTAAGCAACTTGCCTCGATTCACGGGCGCAAGGAAATGGGGTGTACGCTTGGCCACGACATGGCGCAGAGTGCGAGAGGCACCAGTCCACCGGCGGCTTCACGATGAGCTTCTCGCCAGGATTCGCAAGGGCGAGTGGCATCCGGGGGATCGCTTCCTATCAGAGAATGAGGTGATCGCTGCTTACCAGGTAAGCTCCACTACGGCGCGCCGGGCCCTCTATGATCTGACCCGCGAGGGTTGGCTCACCCGGATTCAGGGGAAAGGCTCGTTCGTAGCGGACCCTTCGCAGCTGCAGAAGACCTCCCAGCCAGACAGGGAGGGGGCGGCTGCCGAGCCGTTGCCGGAGTCACAGGTACAGCCCGTGAACGCGCTAGCGGGTCAGGCGCAGGGACAGGTCCTGGCCGCTCTGACCGGAGTGGTGTTTCCCACGCCTTCAGTGAACGAGCGGCTCCTCGACGACTTTTACTTCGGCCAGTTGCTGCGCGGTCTGCGCCTGGCGACCGACGAGACAGGAGCTAACCTGCTGCTTTTGTCTTTGCCCGAGGCCCAAGTGCAGGAGGATTGTGTGCGGGCCTACCGCCAACTGCTCGAACACCACCCGGATCTGGCTGACCTGGTCCTGTTCGCTCCGCCGGCTGACCAAGGGGCGGCGGTGGCGGAACTGGCCAGGCGGCGGGAGCCGTTCACGATCGTGGTGGGGGCGCATTGGAGTGATATGCCGGTCGTCTGGGTAGACTCGGATAATCGCACCTCCGGTCGGGAGATCGCTCGCTACCTGCTGGAGTTGGGCCATCGGCGAGTGGCAGGAGTATTTGGATTGGAAGTGGAGACGAACTCCAGGGATCGGGCGGACGGTTTTCGAGAGACGCTGGCAGCCGCGGGGGTCGACCCGCTGGGACGGTCGGCCGGTGGGGGGCAGTGGCTGCAGTATCGGCCGGGTGAGTCTGTGTGGCCGGACAATTTCGCTCAGGAGGTAGCGTTACGGTGGCTCAGTTTGCCTGCCGGCCAGCGGCCGACGGCCATTTTCGCCGGTGGCCAGGGGTTGGCCATCGGCGTGTTGCGGGCCGTGCGCCAGCTGGGCATCTCTATTCCTGAACAACTGTCGCTAGTGGGGTTTGACGATGCGGTCAGCCTTCACTGGCTGGAGGTATTTGACCCGCCCTTGACCACGGTTCGCCAGCCCTTGCCTGCCATGGGCCACTTTGCCGGGCGGTTGCTGCGCCTGCGAGACGAGCTGGAGCGAGAGTTGACGGCGGGAGTGGGTCAGGCTGACGGTCGGGCGCGACCACGGGCTGCGCCTGAATCGGCGGTGGACCGACTGATTCGTGCCACGGATCCTCATCCACTGCGGGAGGGAAAAAGAGGGTTCCTTTTCCCGAACGAGCTCGTGATTCGTGGTTCCGCCGCGCCGCCGCCTGACCCGGACTAAAGAGAAAGGCTTCGACTTCTCCCGGTGGGCTTGCCTTTCGTTTCCTTCTTTCCTTCCTTTACTTCTGCTTCTTGCCGCAGCAGTCGGCGTACCGCTTTCCTGACCCACAGGGGCACGGGTCGTTGGGGCGGGGTGTGGCTGGTTTCGCCATGGTCCGGCCTCCTTTCGACGTTAACCTGCCCAGTTTTGCCGGTTTTATCCCCCCATTCCACAGCGTGTACATGTCCTTTGATCCTCACCGTGACTGGATGGCTCGGCTTGCACCCATCCCCTCGTCAGGTAGGCGTCCGCAGCTAGGCCAGCATTCCCGACACCGCCTCTTTGCCCCTTGCATACAGTGAGCGAGAAAGCGGAAAGGAGGGAAAGTTGGATGAGCAGCGAGGATGTCCAGAATCAGGGTGGAACCGGGCAGGCCGGAGCAGAGCCGGAAGGATGGCGTCGGCGTCGCGAATGGTGGCGGCCGACCCCTCCTCCTCCCCCTCCACCTATGCCGCCATCGCCACCTCCTCCGCCGCCGGAATACCCCAGACACCCTGAACACCCCACGCCGCCGTGGAGCGGGCCGAGCGAACCACGTTATCCCCCCCATCCCTGCACCCACACTTATGTGGTTCGACCTGGGGACTCCATGTGGAAGATCGCTCAGTGCGTGGGAGTGTCGGTGGCGCAGTTGGCGCAGATGAACCCGCACATCCCCAACCCTAACCAGCTTGTGGTGGGTGACGTGCTCTGTGTGCCAAGGCCATGTGTGCCGCCGCCCCCTCCGCCACCCCCGCCACCGGCTGTGCCGGGCTGGTGCTGTCAGATCCTGAGGCAGGTTCACCCGCTGGCAAGGGTTCCAGCCGTGAGCTTGCTGCACATGGGCCGGCAAGGGCACGTGCTGATCGCTCTGCATGACATGCCGGATCCATCCCGCTTTGATGGTTCGTGTGATGTCTACCGGGGTTGGCTGCTGGATCGGCTCGGACATGTCAAAACGATGGTAGAGTTGCTCCCGGCTGGGCGCGGCTTCTGGATTGGCCACGCCGACACCGATGTGGAAAACGGCGATGTCGTCCTGGTAACGGCGGAAGACGAACGTTGTTACGACCGGCCCACCGGCCCCGAGATCTACCGGACGCGAGTGGAATGCGCGGTGGATTCGATGGCGCAATCGTGAATAGTCCCATACCGTGGGCACTCCTGTGATTTCTGATCCGGTCGTCCAGGTCCCGGCCTTCGCTGCCGGGTTTCTGGCTGCCGGATCCTCGCGCGGGATGCCCGGGGAGGCAGCGAATCCTGGCGGTTGGATGAAAGAGTCGCAGGTCACTACGTCCTCACCCGACGGCACGACGGCGGAGCTGCTTGCTGGCGCCTGGCCGGTGCTGTATCGTAACGCGTTAGAGCTTCAAAACCTGGCTACGGCCTTTGCCGATCAGGGCCGTCCCGCCGCCCTCAACCCGTCCTTGCCGGCAGGTCTGTAAGCTGGGGGGCGAGTAGATCGGGCCGGCAGATCCAGGGCTGTCGTCAGGTGGAAGGCGGGCAAGTCATACGTTCACGATGGGGACGGACATGCGCTGGGTGTCGCTGGCGGTTCTGGCTGTCGTCTTGATTCTGGTACTGTGGCGGCCGCGGCGGTTGGCAGAAGGCTGGTTTACCATGGGAGGGGCGGCACTCCTGGCCGCCCTGGGATTCCTCCACCCCGACGATGGCCTGGCGGTGTGGCGGGAGACCGCCCCCACGCTCGCCTTTCTTGCCGGCATGCTGGTGGCGGCCTTCGTGGCGGACCAGGCGGGGGTCTTTCGGGCTGCAGCGGCCGCCTGCCGGCGGTGGGCCGGCAGTTCGGCCGTACGGCTGTACGCGTTTTTGTTCATCCTCGGTTGCCTGGTGACCACGTTCTTCTCGCTCGACACCACGGCCGTGACGATGACGCCCATCGTACTGGCGGTCGCCCAGCAGTTGGGCCTGCCGCCTTTGCCCTTCGTATGGCTGGCGGTCTACACTGCGAACACCGGCTCGTTGCTGCTGCCGGTGAGCAACTTGACCAACCTGATCGCGGCAGAGCGGTATCATCTCTCCCTTTGGACATTTGCTCGAGTCATGGTTCTGCCGGCGCTGTTGGCGACCAGTCTTAACCTGGGGCTCTTTCTGCTTCTATTCCATCGCCAGCTGGCTGGCGTGAGAAGCGAGGCGGTAGCTTCAGCCCAGGTCGCAGCGGCGTCCCTGCTGGGTTCGGCGTCAAGACAACAGCAGAGCGGCCCAGCGTGGCCGTGGCGGGCTGTGTGGTTGCTGGTGGCGGCGCTTTTGGCCGGGTTGGGGCTCGCCCCATACCTGGGGTGGCCGCTGTGGTGGGTGGCCGACGCAGGCGCGGCGCTGATGGCCGGAGTGGCGGTGGCGGGGCGGCTGGTCCGCCCGGCCGACCTGGCGAGGCGAGTCTCCTGGAATGTGATCCCCTTCGTCTTCGGCCTGTTCCTGGTGATCCGGGCCGTGCAGTCCGCCGGGGTGCTACCGGTGCCAGGCCCGGTGGACCAGGCTGCCTCAGCTCTGGGGGGCTGGACGACGACGCGTGTTGCCCAGCTAGCCGGCCGCTGGGCGTTGCTGGGGGCAGGAACCGCCAACCTTCTCAACAATCTCCCGGCTGAACTCCTGCTGCTGCCTGCTGCCACGCCCGGCCCTGCTCTCTACGGCCTGTTGCTCGGCGTGAACCTGGGCCCGAACCTGACCATCATCGGGAGTCTCGCCACGATCCTGGTGCTCTCCCTGGCCCGCCAGCAAGCGGTGGCCGTCAGTGGCAAGCAGTACCTCCAGTTGGGAGTGGTCATCACCCCCGCCTTGTTGGGGGCAGGGGTGCTTGGGCTGACCCTGGGCCACCTCTTAGGATGGCTGTAGAGGTGTAATGGCTCGGAGAGGAGAATCCTTCGCCAGGGATTCCTCGGCCCAGGTGGTGAGGCGGATGCCCAATTCGTCGAGGCGACGGTAGACCGAGAGGTCCAGAAACGCCTCCATATCCCAGACTCGTTGCTGCCAGCCGGGGTAGATGGCCCGCAACTCGGGCGTATCGGCGGCCGGGTGGATGATCAGCTGGGTGAGTCCTGCCGGTAACCCTTCGAGAAAGCGTTCGACGACCCGCTTTTTGGCGGCCAGGCTGTCTGTGGCCGGCACCTGGAACAGGCCCTGCAACTTGGGGCCGCGGACTTTTTCGACGATGGCCTCGATCTCGTCCACGGGTAGTCCCGCCTTAGCATACTGGGCCTTCACCGCGGGGGTGGCGAGCGGCAACATGGCCGGTACTCGAGCGGCAGCGGCGCTTTCCAGGTAAGCCTGCAGGAATGGAATCGTGGCAAACACCGTGCCCATATGGGTGTCAACGTGGGTAGGGACCAGCCCCCAACGCCGGGCTGTCTCGACCTGTGCCAGGAGTTCGGCCCGGACCGCCACCGGGGCCGCATGGCGAGCCACATCCGCCGCCGAGCGCCACAGAAAGCCCTCTGGGTCAATCAGTCCTTGCCACCGCGTCGTGGGATCGTCCGTCTCCGACCTCTCCTGGCCCCCTTCTGCCGCCGAAGATCGCGCGACACCGGTCTGGGGAGGGTAGGGAGGTCCGGAGATAGGCCGCCAGCGGTACGTGTCCCACTCGCTGGTGAGGGTAAGGTGGACGCCCACGTCCCACGCAGGAACGCGTGGACTGGCGTCGGCCAGCATGACTCCTGGATTCGCTGACTCCTGAGTTGACTGAGCCGGGTCCTGCGCTGACGGCTGCTGCGCTCCTGTCGTCAGCCAATGAATGATCTCCCTGGCCCAGGGGCAGGGCACCATAACACTACCGGTTCGAATGGGGGTCTCCGTGAACAGGCGCTGCACGGCCAGGTTAGAGGCCTGGCACATCCCCATGTCGTCACAATGAATGATCAGGCGACGCTCAGACGAGGTCTCTGTTGCCACGGTTCCGACTCCTTTCATCGTTCTATTCATCCTTGATCTTTGTGCGACGCTGCCTGAGGAAACGCAGCCTATGCTGACAGGCCAACTTATGCACGTCTCGCACGCTTGCGATTAGAGGCCCGGACCCAGCGGCTGCCTGGCCCGGGCCCCCTGCCGCTTGCAGACGAAACCTTGCCTCCCACTACTGCATGAACACCGGGGTCGACAGCGTGACCTTATGCCCATCCAGGTCGAGAATGATTTGAGCCAGGATGGCCCCGTGCATGTCCCCGATGTGCCGTATGCTTCCCTCGAACGGCGGGGTCTGTAAAGAACGAACCTGCATCCAGCTGGCGCTGCGGAAGTCCTTGGTGGAGGAGACGGCTGCCCAGATCTGCACTTCCTGCACCTTGTCCGCAGGCTTCACCTGAATCTGCAAGCGGTCGACGCCCTCCTCGTCCGCCGCTGGGGAGAAGGTGGCCTCCACCTGCGGCAGAGCCAGCCGCCCGACGACATGGAGGTAAAAAGCGGATAGGGTGCTTGCAATGGTGTCGAACTCCGCCAGCCCGTGCCCGGCGTTGGGGATAAAGAGTTGATAGGTCTCCCCTTTCAGGTTGGGCCGGTATATGTTGAGGGCATCCACGGGCCAATAGGGGTCGTTGGTTCCCTCGATGATGAGTTTGGGCATAGTAAGGCGATCGACGAATGAATACGGATCGACCACCTGCGCCAGCGCTTCTCCGGCCGCACTGTTGGCCAGGTCTGTCAGTCCGTGGGCGGTGTAATCCCCGATCGATAGGCTGTAATCCCCAAACTCCTCTTTTTGCAGCTGCATTTGGGCCGGCAAGTTGAGGTTGTTGTACACCATGGGAGCGATTCCCTTTACACGGCGATCGGCCGCTCCGGTCAGCCACGTAGTCCATCCTCGCTTGGACGCACCAGTGACGACAAACGAGGTCAGATTCAGCTGGAGCTGCTGCGACGCAAAGGCCTGTACGGCGTCCATGGCTCGTACGGCCGCTTTGGTCATGGGGAGCAGCGCCGCCCAGGTGGGATCACCAGACTGGAGAAATCGCACAAATGTCTCGGCAATGAGGGCATCTTCCGTCAAGCCTCCGAGCAAGGGCTGGTTGGGGACGTCGTACAAGACGGCGACGGGCGCGTGAATCTGGTTCGCGATGAGCCCCATTAGTTCAACGCTCTGGTTTTCGCCTTCGCTGCCCGTGATATACAACAGGCCGGTATTTCCGTTCACCCCGGATTGCGGTACAAAGACCAGCAAGCGATGTTGCCACACGATGTCATGCCATGTTTGGGAGGTGAGCGAGAGCCGGTAGATCGTGCCCACTGAAGGGAGCATCATCTTATCGGACAGCGTCCACGAGAACGTCGGATCGTCGTTTTGAAGATACCGGTCGAGACTCTGATGCAGCCAGGCCAGCTTTTCTGGAGTGGGAGCGACGGCCGCTGGTTCTGCTGCTGCCATCAAAGGCGATGAATCCGTAGCGGCCTGCACCACCACCGGGGCCGACCATAAACCTGGAGCACCCCCCGCCAGAGGGACGGCCGTGACGATGGTTGCCAGAAGAACCCATCCTATTGGTCTCATGGGTTTGTGCATGGTATCTGCCTCCCATCCTGCCACGCTACACCGCCTCACTTCGGCAAACGAAAGGCCTTTCCTGCGCTGCACCGTCCACTGCTAGAGCCCCGTCGGGACCATCGTCAGCCTTGCGGATACGGCGACATCACCAGCTTGGGTCGCACCTTCGTACCGTGAGTTTCCGGCGTCACTTCAGCAAAATGGCAGCAGGAATTTGGCCGCGTAACAAGAACGTAACACATAAGTAAGCGGTTGCGTACGGGCGGCGGACGACAGGCAAATCGGCAGCCAGGACCAGAGATGTGAAAGGGTGATCGGGGTGGGAGCAAAACCCACCATTCGGGACGTGGCGGCACGGGCCGGAGTGTCGGTGGCCACCGTCTCCCGGGTGTTCAACAACAAAGAAGGAGTGGGGGGTGACGTGCGCCGGCGGGTGCTGGCACTGGCCGACGAGATGGGTTACCAGCCGAGCCCGTCTGCCCGTCGCCTGGCGGAGGGCCGGAGTGACTCGCTTGGCTTTTTGGTGCGCTACCACCGGGTACTGCACGCCCAGGACCCCTTCTATTCCTCCATCCTCTACGCTGCCGAAGCGGTGGCCTGCCGTCATGGCTTCCACGTCGTTCCCTTGCTGGTCGGTGAGTCTCCTTTGGAGCAGTTGCAGCGTGAGATCAGTGCCGGCCGGTTTGCTGGCTTTCTGGCTGCCGGCCCGGAGGTGCCGGACAGCCTGCTTGAGACGATCCGGAATCGCTCCACCCCGCTGGTGCTGGTCGACAACCGCCCGGACGCCGGTAGTGGACCGCCAGCCGTCAGCAGCGACGACCAGGCTGGGGCCCGGCTCGTGGTGGAACATCTGTTGGCGCACGGTTATACCGATCTCGCCTGCTTCACCGGGCCACTTTCCTGGCCGAGCAGCCGCGACCGCTACTCGGGCTACGCGGTGGCCGTGCAGGCGCACCAGGCCCGGGGGGGCGACCGGGTGGTTTCGGTGGGCGAGACCACCGCGGCCAGCGGGTATGAGGCGTTCCAGCGGTTGTGGCGGGCGTCGGGAGGGCGGGCCGGGCTGCCGCAGGCGCTCTTTTGCGTGAACGACGCCATGGCGCTCGGCGCCAGCCGGGCGGCCCGGGAGAAAGGTCTGCACCTTCCCGAGGAACTGGCGGTGGTCGGCTTCGACGATGTGCCCATGGCAGCCGAGGCGCGGCCGGCGCTGACGACGGTTCACATTGACACGGAGAGAATCGGCAGTCTGGCGGCGGAGCAGCTCTTGCGGCAGCTGGAGAGCGGGCGGGTGGAGTCGACGTTCACTCTGGTGCTGGTGCCGGTGGAGCTGGTGGTGCGGGCCTCGTGCGGCTGTTCAGTGGCTCAGCGGGAGACGGTGGGCACGCCGGCAGGGGCGAGGAGCGGAGGCTGGCAGGGGAGGAGCGTTCACTGATGCGGGGCGGTTGGCGGAGGGGGTGGGTTGTGTTGACGGAGACGACGGTGTCAGTGGTACTGGCAGTGACGGCTGCCGGGGCGGCACCGGAGAGCGCACCAGCTACTCTTCCCGGGGTTCGTCTCCGGTTGACGGGCAGCTTGACCCCAGCTTTCGCCCCAACGGCTGAGGTGAGACCGGATAGCTGCTTCGCCCAGGCAGGTTGGCAGCCCCGGCTGCCCTCCGATCAGTGGCAGGCCGCCTGGGGGACTCTGGACAGCTCGTTTACGGCCGATCCGGCCCAGCCCGGTCGCTATCATTGGCGATTGGTAATCACCCCGCGGCAAGGAGTGACCGTCGACCAGCTCGAGGCCCGGTTGGAGTTTGTGGACGCGGCCGGGCAGGCCCAGGCAGGGTATCCGGTGGTTCACTACGTGGGCCGGGGCTGGAGTGCTCCCGTTGCCTACGTTTCGGAAGGCCGTCACCTGCACGGCTCCCTTCTTGCTTTCGCCGACCTAACCCCTCTAAATTCGTACCTTCAGCGGGTGGAGGCCGACCCGGTCAACGGGGTCTCTGTCACCCAGGAAGGACTGCAGTTTCATATACCGGGCGGCACGCTGGTGGCAGCAGAGGGGGAGTCTTTCGTCCTGTTGGACGCCTGGCTGCAATGGCGGCCGGCCGGAAGCGAAGGACAGGATAGCGTCGCCCGGCAACAGGGGGATGATGACGCGGCCCAGCAGATGGTGATGGAACTAGCCGCTCTCTACCCGCTGTTGCACCGGCCAGATGCAGCCAGGATCGAGCCAGGCGTCCACAACGAGGTCGGTCCAGGCAGCCCAGGGGCGGAGAGCCCGTGGTGGCAAGAAGCACTATCCCGGCTGATTCCTTTTCTGGTGAACGACCCGCGTAACTGGACCGCAGACGGCCGCTTTCTGCAGGCGTATGTGGGCGACCGGCGCAATGACGCGGAGTTGATCACCCAGCTGGGGGTGGCCGTTCCGCTGGGGGCGCTGTTGCAGCAGGCTCAGCTCCGTGACCCGTTAGCCCAGGCGCTGTACCAGCGACTGACAGATCATCTCGAGGACTTTTACGACCCAGCCCTGGGAGTGGGCGGGAGTGTAACCAATAACCTGGCGCCGGCAGCCCGCACCTGGGATACCTGGTACTACTTCTACCCCAACATTCAGTTGGCCGCGCTCGCACTACAAGGGGACCCGCAGGCTGTGGCCCTGGCCAAACGGGTGGAACCGACATTGCTGGCATTAGGGAAAGGATATGGGTACCGATTTCCGCGGGGAATGGATGTCACGACACCCGGGAGTCCTGGCGACGGGACGTACGAATGGGATGCCACCGGTGCTTTTGTCTACTTGATGCTTCAACATTACCAGCTTACCGGGGAGCCACAATTCCTGGCTGTCGCCCGGGCCGCCGCCGACCAGATTCGGGGCAAAGGGTTTGAGTACGAATACGAGGCGCACATGACCGCCATCGGTGCGGCCGGGCTGGCCTGGCTGTACCAGCTGACAGGAGATCGCACATACCTGGATCTTTCCTACGTTCCGCTGGCCAATCTGCTGGTGAACAGCTGGTGGTGGGAGAGCGATTACGGGTACAGCCGCTTCTACCCGACCTTCTTGAGTGTCCAGCCGACTCCGGGCAACGAGTTGATCGCTGCGTTTGAGTCCGGGTTGGTCTGGCGATATCTCACAGAGTTTCGTGAACGGGCGGGAGATGCGCTGCCAGCTCTGGTCAACCAGTTTCTCGACGTCTACCTGGCGCATAACCGGGACAACCTTCGCTTCAGCCTGCCAGCGCAGCTGCCGAGGGTGGCGGTCGCATCCCGTTCCGAGCTGGGGGAGATCGTGCCGGACGCCCCGGTGCCGCTGGAAGATTTGCCTCCGGGGTGGCGGCAGGCTGGCCGGATAGGTCAGGAGCTGTATGGCGCGGGGGTGGTGCTGGAGCTGGCCGTACCCCGCTCCACTGCGGGCGCAGCAGGCCTCCTCCCTTCCACCGGCGCAGTGGTTCAGGCAAGGGTTGGGAACGACAGGGTGACGGAAACAGTGCGGGCAGCGGTGGTCGGGGTTGCTCCCCAGGGGCGCATGGTGGTACCGGCCTCGGGCAGCTTCTCGATCCCTGTTTACCTCGAGAATCGGGGGGATGAACCGCTGGACCTGCAGGTCGCTGCCGAGGTTCTGCCGTCCGGATGGCAGGTCGAGCCAGCGCACGTACAATTGCGCCCTGGAGAGGGACGTCCGGTTCTCTTCACCGTAACCACCGCCGCCACGGATCGCACAACCTCAGCTACGGGCAGGGTTGTACCGTTTTACATGGTGCTCCGGCAACGCCCCGTGGGGGTGGTGGCCGGCCCGACAGCGGCAGGGGAGGCGGATGGGTGGACACTGGTCGCGGCGGCTGCCGAGTTCACCAGCGGACAGCCGGTGGCGGCGGGGCGGGAGTGGCTGCGGCTGCAGTGGGAGTCTTACCCGCCAGCCGGGGGTGGGGCGGCGCGACTGGTCGCACCGGCGGAGGCGGTGGGCGGGAATGCGCGGCCTCAGAGCGTCACCACGGGCCTGCGGATTTGGCACTCCAGTGGGGGCTGGGGGGGCGTATGGAGTCAGCCGGTACTGATCGACCCGAACCAGACGCCCTGGCTGGTGGTGGACGTCGCCGCGGTAGACGGGGCCTGGGCGCTCAAGCTGGTAAGAGAAGGGGGGGATGTGAACGGAGTCTACCTGCAGGGCGATACACGAATGACAGGCCTGTTTCGGTACGACCTGCGCTCAGTACTGGGAGTGGGCTGGCAGCGAGTGCGCCTGGTGGTCCTGCATGTGGGTGCGGGCGAGGGCGTGCAGCTGCGTTCGGTTCAGGCCCTGGGCCAGAAAGGAGCAGGAAATGAGGGTGCTGAGGACGATGCAGACGGTTTCGGCAAGCCGAACGGGTGATCGCACAGAAGTGGCAGGCCAGGGGTCGGGCAAGGGGAGACTGGGGGTGACGACCGGCGTTTTGCTCGCCGTCGCACTGTTGGCGGGGGTCGCCTTGAGCGGGACGGGCAGCCAGGTGCGGGCGGCCTCGTCGACGCCTACCATCACCGTCCTGACCGGGCCCAGCCGGTCCGAATACGACGTGGTGGAGACGATTGCTGAACGCTGGAACACCACGCATGACCAGTTCCACGTCAAAGTGGAGATGATCCCGGAAGGCAGTGTGGCCGAGCAGATCTTCCTGGTACGGTTGGCCGGCGGCACACCTCCGGATCTGTATACCGCCATGGCGGCCGGGCCTATGGTGGGCTTTAGCCAGGATGGCGCGCTGCTCGCACTCGACCAGTTCAAGGATTACTGGACCGTCCTGCAGCAGCGCAGCAGTGACAACATTGCCCGGACCTACCGCATGCGGGATGGTCATTACTACCTCGTCCCTTGGCAGGCCGAGATCACGATGATCGAGTACAACCGAGATCTGCTCGATGAGATCGGCTGGGGGACGTTCCCGGCGACCTACTCGCAATTCTTCGATCTCAGCGAGAAGCTGGTGCCGCGCAAGATCGCCAGCATCGACGTGTGGATGAACGAGGCGTGGGACGCCCGCATTGGGGACTTCTACGTCTTTTACCTGGCTGCCTCGGGTGGGCGCACGCTGATCCGGAACGGACGGGCGGCGTTCGACAACGATTACGCCCGGGCGGTGTTCCAGTTCTTTACCACTGCGGTGCAGCGCAAGTTCACGCCGCAGACGCCGATTACCGGCGACGGGTTCCTGCAGGGCAAGATCCTGACGCAACGGTTTGGGCAGGGGGCGTTGCCCCAGTACACGCAGGCCAAGTTCCACTGGCAGGTATCGCCCATTCTCGTCCCGGATGATTACAAAGGGCCTGACCCGCCCTACACCTACTTCAATATGAAAGGATTGTCGATCCCCAGGACGGCGGCTCATCCACAGCAGGCCTGGGAGTTCCTCAAGTACATGATCCAGGAAGAGGGTGACCTCGTACTGCTGCAAACCGGACGCTTCCCGGTGCGGGAGGACCTCGTGGGGAACAAGACGTTCACCAACTGGTTCCGGCAGAATCCGCTGGCCATCCCCTTTGCCATGAACATGGCGCATACGCGGGGGCTGGACCTCATTCCAAACACCCAGGAGGTCTTTCGGGCGATCAGCGAAGAATTCGTGGCGTCGGTGACAGGCAAGAAGTCCGTCAGCTCTGCGTTGCAGTCGGCAGTCGAGCGGGTAGATAAGCTTCTGTTCTAATCCACTCCTCGCAGGAAAGGTGGGTTTATCATGACGGTCGCAAAATACCAGAATGGTCTGCTGGTTGCCTTAGGGACGGTCGCCCTGGCGGCGGTGGTGGCGGTGGGAGCAGGTACGGTGGCGGCCGAAGAGCACAGCTATCCGGTGACGGTAAATAGTCCAGACGGGACGCCCGTTCCGGTATCCATTAACATGGGACTCCTGCGGGATCAGCTTCCCAAGGACTTCCTGGTGAACTGGGATACCCTGCGGGTCATCGACGCCCGAGGACAGGAGATCCCCTACCAGATCGATGATATCGACCTGTCCGGCCAGCTCTCCCGCGACGACGAACTGGCCTTCCTGGCGACGGGTCCAGTCACCATCAAGGTCAGCGATGATGAGTTCGCGGACCTGCCTGCGTATGAGGACCTGTTTACCGCTGAGACCACGGATAAAGGCGAAGTGAAGATTGCCACTAGGGATGGGCAGTTGGGGGCGGTAGTGACCCCGTTCCGGACCGTCAACATCACCCGGTTCGGCGGCGTGGACCAGACCTACGTGAAGGATCTAGGGCTGGTCCGGTACGCCGGCTTCCCGCTCAGCCGGTACTGGTCGAAGGGCGGGCTGGGCCAGCACGAGGAGAAGACCACCTATGAAGAGCCGTTGCGGGTAGTAAAATCTCAGGTTCTGAAGGCCTCGCCCGTCCGGCTGACGGTGGTGGATCAATATGCCAGCGACCTGTTTGCCGGATTGCGGGTGAACGTGGCGATCTCCATCTACCCCACGGGCGATATCCACGTGCGGACCGTGGTTCCGATCCGGGCATACACGGACCTGACCAAGTTGCTCGTGGTCGTCAACAACGTGATGGGTGACGCCCCGGACGCCCGCCACATTCTCGTACCCTTCCGGTGGCTCGACTTCGCCGCGGAGGAAGGCAAGACGTCGGCAGAGTACTACGCCGCCAGGAACAGCACCGTGGAAGTGGACGGCCAGACCTACCTCGCTTTCACTGACAACCATGGGCCGCAGCCGCCGTTCTGGGGAGCCTCTTACATCTTCGCCAGTGTGGAGCGCTGGCGCACCAACTTCTCCCCGTCCCAGGGAGTGGGGGTCGCGGAGATCATCCCCAATCCCCCTGCGGTGGGCGACAGCCTGGTGGACAAGCTGAAGGGCGAGGGCTGGCAGCTGGAGAGCGAGTGGCGTACCGGCTACTTCCGCTGGGTGGCCACGGAGATTTTGCAGCGGCGGTTGGACAATGGGCAGAAGGTGGAGGAGTTCGAGCCCGACATGGAAAAGGGCGATTGGCCACTGCATGCCCAGCCGGGCGACACGTTCACCTTCGACAACTGGTACAAGCTGTACAAAGCGGCAGATATCCCGGCCGCTGTACGGCTGCTGGAGCAGCAGGTGAAGGTTCTCAACGGGGTGCAGGTAGGCGCGGTGCAGTAGTCCCAGGGAGGGCGGCCCTGAGTGAGCGCCGGCCAGGTGCCGTCCGATGCTGGCCCATGACGAAACGGACCTGAAGCATGGGCCTGGAACATCGCTGGCATGCCCAGTGGCTGCCCAGATAGGGTGGCCACTGGGCGTTTGCGCGCGGAAAGGCACGACTGCACCGGCCTTCGTCGGTGGCGACGGGCCATCGTAACCGGTTTTGTGGTGCTGGTGCCCCGGGGCGATCGCCATGGTATACTAATAACAAATCCGACCATTCCTGTAGGGATTCCTGCCCTGACGATTTCCTGGAGAAGGTGGTATGCGTGCGAATCTCGACCCGAGGGGAGTACGGGCTGCGGGCGATGGTGGAGCTGGCGCTCTACCAGGGGCAAGGCCCTCTTGCCCTCAATGTGATCGCCCAGCGTCAAGGGATTTCCGAACCCTACCTGGAGCAACTGATGGGTACACTGCGCAAGGCGGGCCTGGTCAATAGTGTCCGGGGGGCGCAGGGAGGCTATGAGCTGTCGCGGCCGGCGGCCAAGGTGACCGTCGGGCAGGTGCTGCGAGCGCTGGAAGGGCCGATCATCCCTTCGGAATGCTTGACGGAAGATGGCGAGTTCGTCTGCGTGCAGATGGAAGAGTGCGCCACCCGCTTGCTGTGGAGAAAACTACAGGAAGCCATCGATAGTGTCGTGGATGCGATCACCCTGGCTGATCTTGCGGATGAACAGCGCCGGCTGCAGGTGCGGAGCGGGGCACTCATGTACGAGATCTGATCATGGGACCAGGCACGGGCCTCCCGGCAGAGCGGGGCGCGACTCAATCGGGATAGCATCACTTTCTCGCTGGGGCTTTGGCCAGATTCAGGGCGAGTAACTGGACTGGCGGGTGAGTCATTGAACAGGATTTATCTGGATCACGCAGCTACGACGCCGCTCCGCCCCGAGGTACGGCAGGCCATGGAGCCGTATGAAGTGGCCCACTATGGCAACCCCTCGTCCCTGCATGCCCGGGGGCGGGCGGCCCGGGCGGGGTTGGACGATGCTCGCGACCGGCTGGCGCAGATCCTGGGGTGCCGGGCAGGGGAGATCATTTTTACCTCTGGTGGGACAGAGGCAGACAACCTGGCGTTGATTGGGGTGAGTGAAGCTCACCCGCACCAACCGTTGTGGATCTCGGCGGTGGAGCATCGCGCCGTGCTCGATGCGGCGGCCTATTTGAGAGACCGGCGGGGGGTACCGGTGCACGAGATCCCGGTGGACCATCAGGGGAGGGTCCAGGTAGAGTGGGTTCTCGATCACGTGACTCCGGACACGGCGCTGGTCTCCGTTATGTACGTCAACAACGAGATCGGTACGGTGGAGCCGATCCGAGTCCTAGGGCAAGCGTTGCGGGAGCGGGGCATCTTGTTCCATGTAGACGCGGTGCAGGCGGCCGAGTACTTTCCGCTGGCGGACTTGCCCTGTGACCTGCTGAGCCTGTCTGCCCACAAGTTTGGAGGACCCAAAGGAGCCGGATTGCTCAGAATCCGCCGTGATGTGGAGATTGTGCCCCTGCTGCATGGCGGTGGGCAGGAGCGGGAGCGCCGGCCTGGGACGGAGAACGTCGCTGGCATGGTAGGCATGGCAACGGCCCTGGAGTTAGCGGCCGAGGAGCGGGAGCTGGCCGCAGCCCGCGTGGCCAGCTTGCGGGATCGACTGCTGGCACACTTGCGCCAGGCCCTGCCGGATACCCGGGTGTACGGGCCGCTGGCCCAGGCAGATGCAGCTTCGCCGCCTGAGACGAGCGAGGGCGCGCCCTCCGACACTTCCCCCAGCATTCTCTGTGTGGGCTGGCCTGGGATTACCGGGGAGACCATGGTGGTCGCTTTGGACCTGGCCGGAGTGGAGGTCTCCAGTGGCGCCGCTTGCAGCGCTGGTTCGCTCGCCCCCTCGCACGTGCTCAAAGCGCTGGGATTGGAGGCGCAGGAAGCGGCCGGAGGGGTCCGGTTCTCCTTGGGGCGAGAGACTACCAGGGAAGAAGTGGACGAGGCGGCCCGTCGAGTGATAGAAACCGTGGAACGGCTCCGCGAGCGGCAGCGGCGGGGAGATTAGAGGATTCGAGGATGGCGAAGAGATCGAGCGATCGTGAGGGAATCTCTAGTGGAACCCCTACGGCCAGCGAAACCGCCGGCCTGAACCTGAACTCGGTGGGGCGGCCAGATACAGCCCCCGGGAGTGCGTCTTCGCTCGGCGCCGACATTGGGTCTGTGCCCGAGTCCAGGGGAGCGTATCCAGACTCGGCCAGGCGACCCGACATAGCCGTGGACGCAGGCAGGGACGTGGACATAGACCTGGACCAGGTGCAGCAACAGGTGGAGCAGGAGATGGCCCGGCTGATCGGGCAGGGGCCGCATGCCCCGGCTGGCAGCGGGCTGGGGTCGGTGGCAAACACCACCGTCGTCTGCGCGCTCAGCGGCGGTGTCGATTCCTCGGTGGCGGCCGCGTTCCTGGTGCGGGCCGGGTTCAACGTGATCGGCGTAACGCTGCAGCTGTGGCCGGAGTGGCTGCCGGCCGACCATGAGGGCGGTTGCTGCTCGTTGGCCGCGGTGGAAGATGCCCGGCGGGTGGCGCGCCGGCTGGGGATCCCGTATTACGTGTTTAATATGCAAGAAGCCTTTGAGGATGAGGTGATCCGGCCGTTCGCCCGGACTTACCTGGCAGGCCAAACCCCCAACCCTTGTTTGCTGTGTAATAAGCGCATCAAGCTGGGGGCGCTGCTCGACAAAGCGCTGGAGTTAGGTGCCGGGTATGTGGCCACTGGCCACTATGCCCGTATTGCCTGGAATGCGGAGCGCGGCCGGTACACTCTGCGGCAAGGAGTGGACAGGGCCAAGGACCAGAGTTACGCCCTCAGCTTATTGGGCCAAGAGCAATTGGCCCATACGGTGACTCCTCTGGGAATCCTGACGAAGCCGGTAACCCGGAAGGTGGCGGCGGCATTGGGGCTGGTCACCGCCCGCAAGCCGGAAAGCCAAGAGATCTGTTTCGTCCCGGACAACGACTACCGCCGGTTCATCCGGGAGTATACCGGGGCGCAGCCGTCGCCCGGTCCCGTCGTGAACCGGCAGGGGCAGGTGCTGGGCGAGCACCGCGGCCTGCCTTTCTACACCATCGGCCAGCGCAAGGGGCTCAACGTGGCGTCACCCCGGCCACTCTACGTTCTCGAGATCGACGTGGCTCACAATCGCCTGGTCGTGGGGGAGCGATCGCAGGCCGAGTGTATGGAGCTTACGGCGGGCGACGTGAACTGGGTGGCGATTGCGGGGCTGCCGCCAGAGGGCATGCGCGTCCAGGCGCGGGTGCGCTACCGGGTCGAGCCGGCCCCGGCCTGGGTCTACCCGGGGGAGCGACCCGACGTGGTTCGGACGGTCTTCGATCGACCCCAGTTTGCCATCACGCCCGGCCAGACGGTGGTCTGGTACGACAGGGACGAAGTCGTCGGCGGGGGGACCATCCTGCCGGCTCACGCCTGATCCTGCCAGCGGCTTGTCATCAATCCCACGAATGCAGGAACGCGTGCCAGGAGGGCATACTACGCCCGAAAGGTGGGGGTGTATCCGGATGGACATGAGGTTTTGGCGCGGTCTGGCCGTGGGAGCGCTGATGGGGTGGGTTTTGACTGAATATGGCACGCGTGCCATGGAGCAGCTGAATCCAGGAGGGACGCTGGCTCGTCGCCCCGGGCGATGGGGGTGGTGGAGGCGGACCCGTCGAACCCAGGCGGCGGTGTCCGGCAGAGCGGCAGGGCCCGGCGCGGCAGGGTTCAACAAGGCGGCGAGCGAAAGTCCCTCGTGGGCGGCGGGCCCTTCGGCCCTGGGCTATGGCCAGCCCAGACGCCGGGTTCTGAGGGCCTGGCGTCGGCGGGAGGTGCTGACGGCTTCCACCACGCCCATTGTCACCCGGCCGCCCGACCAGGTCTTTGCTGCTCGCCGCCCGGGCGCCGCCAGCTCTGGCCTGCGCACAGGTCAAATGAACCCCCAGAGTCGGGCGGAGTAGTCACCGGTAAGCGAGAGGAGAGCCGCTCCTGAACGAGCAGGAAGGCGGGCGAGCGGGGCGGGCAGGGATACCGATGTCAGGCAGCGGACGGGCATTGGCCATCCTGGCAGGGGCAGCGGCCGTCCTGGCTGGCCTTTATTTCTTGCGCCTAATTCTTTTGCCGTTCGTGGCGGGCATATTCCTGGCGTACCTGCTTTCCCCCCTGGTGGAACGGGTCGAATCCCAGGGACTTCATCACACGGCGGCGATCTGGCTGGTGTTTGGCACCGTGGTCATGGGGGCTGGCCTGGCCGCCTGGTTGCTTTTGCCCGTGCTCAGCCATGAACTGGGCCAGGTGGTGGAACGGCTAGGCCAGCAGTCTCGCTTTGGCCCGACTCCCACTCCCGGCCTGGGGGCAGGCGTGGGCGGAGAAGCCAGGGTAACTACGCCTGGCGTAGGACTGCTCACCGGTTATTTGCAGGCCCACCGAATTCCTGAGCCCTGGCTGGCATACGCTCGCCAGATCGACGGGGAGCTGCAACGCTGGTTCGAACAGCTGCTCCGGCGGGCGCTACGGGCTGGCATCAGCGCGATGACCACCAGCTATACGCTGGTCTTTGCTCCGTTCATCGCGTACTACCTGGTTCGGGACTGGCGAACCCTTCCCGGCCGTCTTCAGCGCTGGTTGCCCCCGGCCTGGCGGCCGGCCGCACGCCAGGCGGGCGGGCGTCTGGGGCAGGTGCTGACCGGATTCGTCCGGGGTCAACTGCTGATCTCGGCCCTGGTGGGGGCAGCCACGGCCGGCGCCATGCTGGCGCTCCGAGTCCCCTACGCCTTTACGATTGGGCTGTTGGGTGGGCTTTTCGAGATGGTGCCATACGTAGGGCCCGTGATCGCCGGTATCCCGGCGGTGCTCGCTGCCTCCGTCATCTCGCCCTGGACCACCATCGGGGTGGTGATTGCCTTCGTCATCATTCATCAGGTGGAAAGCACCATCATAGAACCCCGCATCATGGGGGAGGTTACGGGCCTGCATCCCCTGGTGGTATTGGGGGCGGTACTGGTGGGCGAAGAGCTGTTGGGAGTGGTGGGAATGCTGCTGGCCGTGCCGGTCACGGCGATGGCCCGGGTGCTGCTGGAGTTTTGGCTACTCCGGCCCAATTCGAACTCCCGGCCCGAGGAGGAGGGACGCCGGTAACGAACAAACGACCCCCGATATGGCGAAAGATGGCGAGAGTTGCGGCGTTTGACAAGCCCCTACCCCTTGGTTATGATAACCTGGACTCGATTTGGGTTGAACGAGAATATAGGGAGAGGCGCAATCGGCATGCGGGCGCTCAGCACAGATGAACTGCGAGAGAAATATCTGCACTTCTTCGAGGGCAAGGGGCACTTGCGTCTTCCCAGTGCATCCGTGGTTCCCCATGGCGACCCCACTCTCCTCTTCACCGGAGCAGGCATGGTACCTTTCAAACCATACTTTTTGGGGCGGGCGACGCCGCCCCGGACACGGCTGACGACCTGCCAGCGGTGCCTGCGGACGCCCGATATCGATCACGTCGGACATACGGCTCGCCACGCCACGTTTTTTGAAATGTTGGGGAATTTTTCGTTTGGCGACTATTTCAAGCGGGAGGCCATCACCTGGGCGTGGGAGTTCGTTACCCAGGAACTGCAGTTGCCTACCGACCGTCTCTGGACTACCGTGTACGAGAACGATGACGAGGCGGCGGCCCTCTGGCAGGAGATCGCCAGTCTGCCTGCGGAGCGGATCCGACGCCTGGGCAAAGCGGACAACTTCTGGGAGATCGGGGTGGGTCCGTGCGGCCCCTGCTCTGAGATCTATTTGGACCGTGGCCCCGAGTTTGGCTGTGGCAAGCCCACCTGCGGACCGGGGTGCGATTGCGACCGGTTCATGGAGTTCTGGAACCTGGTCTTCATCCAGTTTTTCAAGAACGAAGAGGGCCAGTACCTTCCCCTCGAACGGAAAGGGATCGACACCGGCATGGGCCTCGATCGCATGGCGGCGCTGCTGCAGGGGGTCGACAGCATTTTCGATATCGATGCCGTCCGGCCCATCGTAGATAAGGTAGGGGAGCTCTCTGGCCACCGCTACAAGTCTTCCGCCAGCGCGGACGTTTCCTTGCGGGTGATTGCCGATCACGTGCGGGGCGGTACGTTCCTGGCCATGGATGGGGTCCTGCCCAGCAACGAAGGGCGGGGCTACGTGATGCGCCGGTTGATCCGGCGGGCGGTGCGACATGGGCGGTTGCTGGGGCTCACCCGCCCATTCCTGGCGGATGTGGCGGCCGTGGTGGTGCAGACGATGGGCTCCGCCTACCCGCAGCTCAAGGAGGATTGGCCTCGGATCAGCCAGGTCTTACGGGCGGAAGAAGAACGGTTCCAGACCGTGCTGGACGAGGGGACGCAACTGTTGACACAGCTGATGGATCTACTGCACCCAGCGCCCGGAAAGCCGCGAGTGTTGGCCGGCGAGGACGTGTTTCGTCTGTACGATACGTATGGCTTTCCGCTCGAGCTGACCCGGGAAATCGCTGCCGAGCGGGGAGTGGAGATCGACGAAGCCGGTTTTCAGCGGGCGATGGAGCGCCAGCGTGAGCGGGCGCGGGCGGCCCGTGGCCAGACCAGTTACCTCGGTGGGGCGCAGGACGCCTGGGCCCGGCTGGCCGAGCGGTATCCCAGCAAGTTTGTGGGCTACGAGACGCTGGCCTCTCGCGGCCGCGTGGTCGCCCTGGCTCGGGAAGGAGCTATGGTCGACGCGTTGGAGCTCGGTGAAGAGGGAGAGGTCGTGTTGGACGTGACTCCGTTCTACGCGGAGGCAGGCGGGCAGGTGGCGGATACCGGTACCTTGACAGGAGCGACCGGGCAGTTTCAGGTGCAGGACGTACAGCGTCCCGCCGGGCAGCTGGTGGTTCACCGGGGGAAGGTGGTGGCCGGGCGGATCCGCCTGGAGGACGAGGTGTTAGCCTCCGTCGAACCACATGCCCGTCACGACACGGCCCGCAACCACACGGCCACGCACCTGCTGCACCAGGCGTTGCGGACTGTCCTGGGTAAACAGGTCCACCAGGCGGGTTCGCTGGTGGCGTCAGACCGCTTGCGGTTTGACTTCACTTATCCGGAACCGCTCTCGGCTGAACAGGTTGCCAGGGTCGAGGAGCTGGTGGTCGATCAAATCCTGGCCAATACGCCGGTGACCACGCGCGAGATGCCTTTGTCCGAGGCGCTGGCCAGCGGAGCGATGGCCCTGTTCGGGGAAAAGTATGGACAGACCGTGCGGGTCGTGGAAGTGGGCGATTTCTCCCGGGAGTTGTGTGGCGGTACGCATGTGCGCCGAACGGGAGAGATTGGTCCTTTCCGGATCCTTTCCGAGAGCGGGATCTCCGCTGGGGTGCGGCGGATTGAAGCGGTAACGGGACATGTGGCCTACACCTTGGCCCGCCGGGACTGGGAGACGATCGGACGGTTGGCGGTGGCCCTCGGAACCGACCGGGCCAGCGTGGTGGAGAGGGTCGAACGGCTGCAAGCCAGCGAGCGTGAACAGGCCCGTCAGATCCAGGAGTTGACGGCTCGTTTGGCCTCGGCCGCGGCGCAAGAATTGGCCGCCCAGGCCCGCACCGTGGGCGGGGTACGGGTGCTGGCTACGGTGGTCAAAGGGGTTGACGGTGCAGCCCTGCTGACGTTGGGAGATCGTCTGCAAGAACGGCTGGGCGACTCGGTCATCGTTTTGGCGGGCGTCGAAGGTGACCAGGCCCAGCTGGTGACGATGGTCTCGCCCCGCCTGGTTCAGCTGGGGTTGGATGCCGGGCGGTTGGTACGAGAGGTCGCCGGGCGGGCCGGCGGGCGTGGGGGTGGCCGGCGCGAGTTGGGAAGAGGGGCGGCTTCCCAGGTCGCCAGATTGCCGGAAGTCTTGCGGGAAACGGCGGACCGGGTGGTGCAGGAATTGGAGGCTGCCGGAACCGGAGCGCCAGCGGCCGCAGGGGTGACGAGCAAGAGGAAAGAGTAGGCCAGGCGGCGGGGCGACCAGACTGGTGCAGATGCTGGGGGGTGAGAGTATGCAAGTAGGCTCAGGGGCGCAGGCCGAGCCAGGTGGAGGCGAGGGGAAGGCGGCGCGAACAGGCAACGGGCCCTGGCAAGAGGAGACGGTGGTCTTTCGCGTAGGGGCGGAGACGAAGCGCAGCCGCGCCGGCGCGGTGTTGCGGCAGGTATACCGGGCGCTGGAGGAGAAAGGATACGACCCCGTCAGCCAGCTGGTGGGCTATCTGCTGTCTGGTGACCCGACCTATATTACCAGCTATGCCGGAGCTCGGTCGCTGGTGCGGTCTGTGGAACGGGATGAGTTGCTGGAGGAGTTGTTGCATACCTTCATGCATGTGCAGGGTAGCGCTGGTGGTAAGAAGAACGGGGGCGGCGCGGCTGAGCCCAGGTAGGCGGCTGGCACTGGATGTGGGCGAACGGCGGACCGGGGTGGCAGTCTCGGACCCGTTGGGGTGGACGGCCCAACCTGCTGGGCGGATCGTTCATCAGGGTGGGACGGAGTTGGTCGAGAAGTTGCGCAGCTGGGTGGCTCGCTACCAGCCGGTGGAGATTGTCATCGGGCTGCCCCTGCGGACGGACGGACGCCCCGGCGGCGGAGCAGTGGAACGGGCAGAGGCAGCAGCCAAACGGATCGGGCGCGCGTTTGGACTGCCAATCGTGTTGTGGGACGAGAGATTCTCGACGGTGACCGCCCGCCAGATGCTGGAGGAGACGGAGGTATGGGGGGCACGGCAGAAGCAGGCCATTGATTCGCTGGCCGCAGCAGTTTTTCTTCAAGCTTATCTGGACTCGTTACGGTCGGGCCGGGGTCGCTCGGGCAGGGACCATTCCTCCGACCCGCCGCAGCAGGAGCAAGAGCGCCACCCGGAAAAGGAGCAACAGGATGAGCCCAAAGGATGAGTGCCTGCATCACAATGGTCAGGGTAGCCACCATGACGGGCATGAGGGCCAGCATGGCCGCAGCCACGGGGACCAAAGCCGGAGTAGCAGGGATGGTTCGCAGGACCAGGATCAAGCCGGGATAGGCCGGACGGCAGGGGATGGGGACCAAGAGGAGGCGACAGAGGAAATGGTGGAGCCGGGAGATACCATTACCTTGGTGGACGAAGATGAGTTGGAGCATTCGTTTGAAGTGGCTGACATCGTGGAAGTAGACGAGCAGACCTATTTCGTTCTCGTGCCGCAGGATAGGGCGCAGGGGGCAGACGAAGCCGGCAAAGGCTCGGATGAGGAGGATGAGGACGAAGAAGGGACACAGGCCGTCATCATGCGCGTCGATGAGGATGAAGACGGGGATCAAGTCCTCTCTGAGATTGAAGACGACGCGGAATTCGAGCGGGTTCTCGATGCCCTCAAGGCGCAAGAGTCCGAGGACGAGGATGACGACGAGGACGAAGAGGACGAACTGGACGGCGACGAGGACGAAG
>JADBKQ010000013.1 GCA_014896305.1 Limnochordaceae bacterium | reverse complement strand
CAGAATGGATATTAGCGCTGCAGCAACGAACGTACACCAATGCCGTCTTGCCTCGGAAACTTCTGTGGCTGACAATGTCGTCGCCTCCCTGGACACTGTATCACCATCCCGGCAATTCGCCATCGATATTCCTTAAACCAGGAGACCGTCCAGGCATTGATCTTCTTCGGCCCAAGACTACTGCTGATTGGATCGAATAGCCGCTGACGATGCCTGATATCGTAGCCAACATACTGAAAGAAGCATTTCTTGGTATGCTTTGTTCTGCCATTCGCTACCAACTGCTGCCTGGTTACAGCCTCTGTTCGCAGGCGTGCCGCCAGTAGCCGGAAGAGGAGTTGCCTGGGCCGGGCGGCGGTTCGTCCGTTAGCAGGATTCATCGGCCCAGCCTCCACGCATGTATGTTCGCCATCACAATCATTCTACCTTGGAAGACCCGGCCAGGCAAGGAATCTCTGAGCTAAGCGGTAAGGCATATTTCTTCCTGGCTCAGCGTTCCGCCAACCGCAGATACCGACGAACTTGGTATTGGAGGGTGGGTGTCCGGGAAAGATCGCCCGGGCGGACTTCCGCAAAGGAGCAAAATGGCACTCGATGCGGTTCATCCAGGAGGCCTGGGTTGCCGTGAAGACCAGCTCCATGTGATGGTGTTGGCCCATTCGCGGATTCCCTGGCACTGGTGGAGCGGAAGGATGGCAGCTCAAGCGAAGCACAGGAATATGATCATAACGTTATTACATTAGCAGGAGTTTGCTGCCGGACGGCGAAATGCCCCCTTGGAATGCCCAGGCGCAGGAAAGCACGAAGGAGGGTAATGATATGAGGAGCCGGGGTATCGGGGCGCTAGTAGTGGCAGCAGTGCTGGTAGCTGCGGTGGCGTTTCCGGCAGCTGCCAAGACGACGGTACAATTTTGGTCGTGGGCCCAGAATGAGGAACTAGACACCCTCAAGAAGCATATCCAGCAGTTTGAGGCGGCTAATCCGGACATCGACGTACAGATTGTGAATGTAGCCTGGACCGACATTGCGACTAAGTTGCCTGTAGCAGTGGCCGGTGGAGTTGCTCCAGATTTGGTGACCGTAAGTTCCTACTGGGGTTATGACCTGGCAGATGGCAAAGTTTTCATGGATCTGCGGCCGTTCATTCAGGCGGAGATGAAGCAGAACCCTGCCTGGGACGTCGGCGACATTTTCCCTGGTGCCATGCAGATGTGGCAGACGGTGGATGGTGAGCAGTTTGCCTTCCCGGACAGCCTCGATATCCAGGGCGTTTTCTACAATACAGATGTTTACGATCAGTACGGACTTCGCTACCCCAACGACAAGACCTGGAACTGGGATGATATGCTCACCGAATCCATCAAGATGACAAAGGATATCAATGGCGATGGGAAGATGGAGCGGTGGGGCATCAGTGACTACTACTTCAACTGGTACCAGTTGGTTTTGGCCAATGGGGGGCAAATCCTTACTCGGGATTTCAAGAATGCGATGAACACCCCGGCGGCCCGGCAAGCTTGGGAGTACTGGAAGAAGTTTTATGATAATAAGGCGGTTCGTGGCTGGGTAACGGCCCAGGAGCAGGGCGATGCCTCCTTCCGGCAGGGCTATGTAGGTCTGCAGCCGGCCGGCTACTGGCTCTCGTTGCAGCTGAACAACATGGACCGCAAGATCAACTATGACGTGACGGGAATGCCGCTGAGCCCGGCGGGAAAGCGGGCGGCGGTGGCCGACGGCTCTGGGGTCATGATTCCCGCTGGTGCAAAGCACCCGGACGCCGCCTGGCGGTTGATCGCCTTCCTGCACTCCCAGGAGGTGCAAAAAGACATGGTGAAGCAGCCGGGCGCCATGCCGCTGCGCCGCTCGGCAGCTTCGATCGCATTTGGTATCCCAGATCCGCCGAAGAACAAGATGGTGTTTGGTGAGATCCTCGAATACACCATGGGCAACCCGAAGGTTCGCAACTGGAGCAAGGTGCGCACCGCGTTGATCCGGGCGGGAAGCTCTTTCTTCAACGGATCCAAGTCGCTCGATCAGGCCCTCGAGCAATTCTCCACGGATTTGGCGGCTGCGTTGAAGTAACACCGAAGAGCCAGACCCGCTACAAGGGCTAGACGAAACGACGAACGGCCGGCGTTCACGGAGCTCCGGCCGTTTACGTACTCCCTCACAACGAGGCAGGGTCGGGAAGAGGTCGTGAGCAATCACGTTCCGGTCTGGACATTACCCGGTGTCGGAGGAGGTTGGTTCGGGAGCATCTCTGGTCCGGAACTTGCCTTGCCGCACTGGGCAAGGAAGAAGACGTCTCAGAGAAGCACTCCCTACTGCAACCCTCCTCAGCAACCGGTTCTCTGTCCGATCAGCTCTTCCACAACCCTGCGATCCTAATATGGCTCTGGCCCTGCCCCCTCATACCGGGTCACACCTGGAAGTTACCGGACGAGCAGACATCTATTGGGCCCCAGCGCCAGTGCTATGCCGCCGGTGTGTTGGGCTGTGCCGCCGGAGCGCTGTTGGCTGCGGGGGGTGCCGCCTTGCCGCGCCCGGCCGGCCCGCGCCGGAGAGTCTGAATGCGCTGTAGCTGCTTCTGGCGTTGCTGCAGACGTTCTTTTGCCGTCTTCTGCCAGGCCTGCCACTGCTTTTGCTGCTCCGGGGTGAGGGTGGCTACCAAAGCATCGGTCGTGGCCTGGATCTTCTTGTGCATCTCGATCTGGAGCTGGGTGATCTTTTGGGAGGTCGCCAAGATCTTGGACTCGTCCAGCGGGTTGGCGTTCCACAGTTTCGCCAGATTTGCCCGCTCCTGCTGCAACTGCTGGACGATGGGCTGCACATCGCTGCGCAGAGAGTTCAGGTCCGATTGGATCGTCTTGTACTGTTCATCGGTCAGTTTGAGCTGAGCGGCCAGCTGGGAAACAAAGCGTACGATTCCCGCCTCCTCGCCCATTCCTGGGCCTACTATGGCCCGCCATTGGGCCAGGAAATCTGCGGCCATGGGCTGCTGACGGCGTAGTGGCCCAGCGGAGGCCGACGGGACTACACCCGGGTGTTTCCAGACAAGGTGCTGCTGCATGACGGGATTGCCTGCCTTGGCTGGGGGGGTTGGACCGGCTGCTGCAGCAGAGACGGCCAACACGCCCACGACCAGCAAGGAGCCGACGGTGCCCGTTGCCCAACTGTGCTGCCAACGGAGAGACTGTGGAGTGAGGTTGCAATTCATACCGATTCCTCCCTTACGTATCCCACCTGGCCGTGGATGGGGCTATCGCCGGGTTGGGAGCCGTGGCCGCAGCCCCCAACCCGACCACCCTTACAGTATCTCCGACCTGGGTCCAGCCGATGTCGAGTCTGTGAACACTTTTTGACGCTGCCTGCCTCTTCTTGCCAGAGCGCAGATTACCATTGCTGCTTTTGGTGCTGATCCTGCCGGGTAGCTGGGTCTGATCCGATAGGATATGCTGGGGTGCGGCGGGTAGACTTTTCGCACCTACCCGTGAGCGTCCCTACGGGAGCGAGCTGCCGCGAGGCGTGGTCTGGTCGGTCGGTAGGCGACTTGTCCGGGCCGGCTCTGCTATGACCCGGACGTGGTGGAGAGTCTGCGCTATGGGAGAGTGAGCAACCAGTGGAAGGCGCAGGAACAAACGGGCAAGCACCGGCAACAGTGCAGGTTACCATTACAGGTCTGGGAACGGCCGGCGAAGGCGTCGGGCGGGTTGTCGCCGGGCCGCAGGAGTGGGTGGGCCGGGCCTGTTTTCTGCCGGGCGCGCTGCCAGGCGAAGAGGTCACGGGCCGGGTTCAAGAGGTACACCCGCGCTATCTGCGCGCAGACCTCGTCGACCTGCTACGGGTTTCTCCGGACCGTGTACGTCCTCCCTGCCCGGTCTACGCCCAATGTGGCGGTTGCCAGCTCCAACACCTGAGCTACGAAGCCCAGCTGGCGTGGAAGCGCCAGCTGGTGGTGGATGCTTTGCGCCACATCGGCCGGATCGACAACCCGCCGGTGGAGGCCTGCCTGCCCGCCGAGAATCCTTCGGGATATCGCAACAAGGTGCAGATGCCGGTGGCGGCGGCTGAACGCACGGTTCGCCTCGGCTTTTACCGGCGTGCCAGTCACGATGTGGTAGACGTGGACGGGTGTCTGGTGCAACCGGATCTGACCAACCGCCTGGTGGCCTGCTTGCGCCGGTGGGTGCTGGAGCTTCATATCCAACCTTACGATGAACACAACCGCCGCGGCGATCTGCGCCACATTCTCGTGCGGGTGAGCCGGCGTACCGGTGAGGTGCTGGTGGTGCTGGTGACCCGTACGGAACAGTTTGACGCTGGCCGCGCGCTGGCAGAGCGGCTGGCGCAAGAGTTTCCCGAGCTGGTCGGAGTGATCCAGAACATTCAACCGTCCCCGGGCAATGTCGTTCTGGGGGAGCAGGATCGGCTGTTGTGGGGGCGACCTTATCTGCATGAGATCTTGCGGGTGCAGGTAGCATCCGGCCAGTGGGTGGAGCGGCGGTTTCAGATTTCAGCCCACAGCTTTTTCCAGGTGAACAGTGCGCAAGCCGAGCGGCTGATCGAGGTGGCGTTAGCGGCTCTACCTCCCCAGCCGCAAGGGCAGGCGCTGGATCTGTACTGTGGCGCCGGGGCCTTCACACTCTTTCTCGCAGCGCGCTTTGCCTTTGTCATTGGCATGGAGGAAGTTGTGGCGGCAGTGCAGGACGCCTGGCGAAACGCCAGGCTCAATCAGGTGAGCAATGTAGATTTCTGGGCGGGGCGGGTGGAACGGATATTGCCGTCGAGCCGGCTAACGGTGGCTGCAGCGCTGGTTGATCCGCCTCGGGCTGGCATGGACCGGGAAGCGGTGAAGGCCTTGGCACGTCTTGCGCCACCCCGGGTGGTGTATGTGTCCTGCAACCCGGCCACCCTTGCCCGGGACTTGCAGCTTCTGCTGATGGGCGACACAGGGGAGGGGGGTACGAGGGTCCGGTACCGCCTGGAGAAGGTTCAGCCGGTGGACATGTTTCCCCTGACCGCCCACGTCGAAGCCGTGGCGGTGCTGGTGGCAGACAGGGGTTGAAAGCCAGACGTCGACCGATTGGAAGCAGGGAGCAGCCAGCAAACCGTCAACGAGCGCAGTCACCCTCAAGAGTGGCTGCGCTCGTCAGGCCGGGTAGCTAGTTACGCTTACGAAGTACGGTCCGCAACACAACACTATCCACGTCGCCAGAGAGCAAGACTAAGGCTGCTTTGACTCTGCAGGGGGTGTAGTGGAGGTCGCGCCTTGGGCTGCTGGAGAGGACGACCCAGGAGCGGGTTCAGCAGTGGCTGAAGTTGCCTCGGCCGGCGGCCAAAAACGCTGAATGTTGGCGGTGGCTTCCAACTGCTGAATCCATAGCGGTACCAGCTGGTCTAGCCTTTGTGAACGCAGCGTATCCTGGATTCTGCTGCGGACCTGGTCAAGCGAGGGGATCGTGGCCTCCTTCTTTTCCTCTACCTGGATGATGTGGTAGCCATACTGAGTTTTGACCGGGTCGCTGATCTGGCCGACCGGCAGTGAGAAAGCCACCTGGGCGAACTCGGGTACCATCTGGTCCTGGGTAAAGAAGCCAAGCTCACCGCCCTGTTTGGCACTGCCCGTGTCGATGGAGTGGGTCTGGGCCAGCTTCGCAAAGTCGGCGCCAGCCCGCAACTCTTTGACCAGTTCTTCAGCTTCCGCCTGGGTGCTCACCAGGATGTGGCGGGCGCGCACCTGAGCTGGCTCACCCAGTTGCGCCTTGTTCTGGTCATAGTAGCTTTGAATGTCCTTCTCTGTTACCGTGATAAGAGGAGAGACAAGTTGGGTGATGAGCCCATTGATGCGTATCTGCTGGCGCAGCAAGGTGGGGGTCAAGCCCGCCTGCTGCAGAGCTTGATCGAACTGGTCCGCGGTGGCGAACTGGGAACGGATTTGGTTGTACTGTTGGTCCACCTCGGCCGGGCTCATGGACACGCCGGCCTTTTGGGCGGCGTCGTCGATGAGTTGCACCAGGATCAATTGGTCCAGGACATTGCGACCGGCCACGTCCAGGAGCGCCTCGTACAGGTCCCGTTCAGTGATCACATGTCCGTTGACAATAGCGACCGGAGTGACTCCCGGGTCTTGGGCAAATGCCTGGCCTTCCTGCGTCGCCACAGCCGGCGTAGTGGTGGCGGTGGTAGCCGAGGCGGCCGGCTGAGTGGCGCTGGGTGAAGGGGTGGGTTTGTCTGCAGCCAGGGTCACGGGGCCTACAGTGCCCACCAGCAGCACTCCTGCCACGAGGGTGATGACCCGCTGGCCAAGGTTGATAGCACGGCGGAATAATGGGGAGGAGGAATACACAAAAAGACTCCTTTCTGACGGGTCAGGATGCGGACTAGCAATCTGCCCCCATTTTACCAGAGCCACCGCCATAGTGAGTCGTCGGAACTGCTGGCAGGACGAAGAGTCAAACCGGCGAATACAAAGAGAACTCTTTTTGTGTAGAGTCAAGGAGCGATGCTGGGAAAATGAAGCAGCGAGTGACACTGATACCGGGTGACGGAATTGGGCCGGAGCTGGCGATCGCCGCCCGGCGCGTGGTGGAGGCTACGGGAGCCCCCATCGAATGGGACGTGCAGGAAGCCGGTGCCGAGGTCATGGAGAAGTATGGGACTCCTCTGCCTGCTTCGGTGCTGGAATCGATCCGGCGAAACCGGGTCGCCCTCAAGGGACCAATTACCACCCCCATTGGCACTGGCTTTCGCAGTGTCAACGTGGCTTTGCGCCAGGAGTTGGATCTGTACGCTTGCGTCCGTCCTTGTAAGTTGTACCCGGGGGTGCGTTCCCGGTACGACCAGGTAGACCTGGTCCTCATTCGAGAAAACACGGAAGATCTCTACGCGGGTGTGGAGTTTGAGGCCGGTTCCCCTCAGGCGGAGCAGATTCGAAGCTGGGCTCCGGACAAGATCCACCCTGGGGCAGCGATCTCCATTAAGCCGATTTCGGCGGCAGCTTCCCGCCGGATCATCCGCTTTGCGTTCGAGTATGCGCTGGCCCATGGCCGCCACAAGGTGACGGCGGTAGCAAAAGCCAACATCATGAAGTACACGGATGGTCTCTTTTTCCGAGTCGGAGAGGAGGTGGCCCGGGAATACGAGGGACGGGTAGAGTACGAGGAGCGCCTGGTAGACAACATGTGCATGCAATTGGTGCAAAAGCCTGAGCAGTATGATGTGCTCGTTTTGCCCAACCTGTACGGTGATATCCTGTCGGATCTGGCGGCAGGTCTGGTGGGGGGGCTCGGAGTAGCGGCCGGTGCCAATATCGGAGACGAAATGGCGGTCTTCGAACCCACCCATGGCTCGGCGCCCAAGTACAAGGGACTCAATAAGGCCAATCCAACTGCCCTGATCTTGTCAGCTGTCCTCATGCTCCGTCATCTCCGTTACTACACCGAAGCGGATCGTTTGGAAAAGGCGGTGGCCGCTGTCATCCGGGAGGGCCGGTTTGTTACCTACGATCTCAAGGAACGGCGGGACGATCCCACGGCGGTGGGTACCCAGGAGATGGCTACAGCCATCATTGACAAGTTGGGCGAGCTCTCTTGACGGGTTGCCGGCAGTGCAAGGCAGGCAGATGCAACAGGCGGCCCACTGGCTAGGAGGACCGGGCTCGACCCCCTGTGATGTATTTCGAACCCTGCCGGCTGGAAAAGCGGAGTCCCTCGCTGGGCGGTCACGCCCCTGGGGACTCCGCCTTCGTCATTGGCTCATTGGTAATGCGTACTCAACCAGCACCATGATGGCGGCCCATATCCCAGCTACCAGGGCGGCCTGCAACAGGGCGCCACGCCAGGGCAGGCGGCGACTGCGGCGCTGATATATGGCCCAAAGCCCACCTGTGACGATGATCCCGGCCAGCAGCCCCCACATGCGGGGTCCATCCATCTGACGACCTTCCCTCCTTCCTTGCGTATGCTTGCGCATGAATCTGTCCAACGGGCTAGTGGGGCGTGCACGGTCTCCGTCAAAGGGGGTGAGACCTGAGACTGGTTAGAATGGCCAGGCCCAGTCGGCGACTTTCTTCACGACAGCGCCGGCTACACCTCTGGCGAGATCCAGCCATTTCCCTCCCCCTGCTGCCGCTCCCATCGTGAGTCCGGCTGCTGCCCCCGAAAAAACGGACGAACCGAAGTCGCTCCAGCGCCATTCGCCCGACAGGCATGCTTCCACTCCGTACGAGGCCGCTCCGCCCACGGCTCCGACCAGCATCCCGACCCCCATCGGCCCCATTCCCCCTTCGTATTGGGCCAGCTCTTCGGAGTCGAGAGGTCGACCGTATCTCACCCAAGGGACGGATCGTTCAGCTTGGGCGACTGTCCAATCAACGAGGGTGGGTGCAACGGGTCGCGGCTCGGCGTCTGCCAGCGGGATTAGGTGAACGATCGGACCGGGACGAATAGGCAGTCGGCGGGATGGCAGCTGGCATTCTGGTAATGGCGGGGCTGGCCGCTCGCGTCCAGGTAGGAGCGGTGTACTCCATGCGGCCACAACCGGTAAAGGCGAAGCAGCTGCGTCTGCGCCAGGACCAGCTGCCGCCAGCAGGACGGCAGCTCCCACAACAAAGCCGATCGTTACGGAGCGAAAGCTGGATTGCCGGATTCGGTAACTCTTCTTCGGACTGGCTTCCATGAGAGATCCCCCTTCCTGTGGGTGGGCCGGGTGGAGTCCGCAAGGCTCCACCGCTTCAGGGCAATCCGACGTTTCGTCTCGTCCGCTGTGGGCGACAATGGCGACATACCCAGTTTAACCCAGTTTGTCGGTGCGGGGAAACCACGCCCAAACGTCCTGGCAGGCAGTCCCAGTTTGTTTGGCAGGTTCTGGTGGCTCGGACGTTGTCACACGAGCCCTCAGAGCCAGATTCCTGCCTTCGCTGGGTCAACCATGAGCGCTGGCAGGTGCCCGCAGGCGGAACCGGCACACCCAGTCTGGTCCCCTTTTTGCTCGGAGACCTCTTCGACCATCAGCTGTAGCAACTTCAGGTTGGACATGTCCACCGCATAAGGAAGGATCTACAAAGCCTGCATCGAATACCCGGCGAGGAACCGGAGTCGAACAGGCTCTGAATACACCCACAGTAGGAGGGGACGGATCGTGGGAAAACAGGGATGGGCTGTGGCATTCACCTTGGTGCTAGCGGCTGGGTTAGGGCTGGCGAGTTGTGCCCAGGCTGCTGATGTCGCCGTCCTGGACAGCGAGCGGACAGCGCAATGGTATTCCGACTTAGGCTGGGATTACCAGGCCGATATGGCGGTCTTGCACGGAGTGTTAGACAAGGCCGGGATTTCGTACCAGGATATTACAGTGGCAGACCTCGAAGCGGGTAACCTGGGCGACGCGAAGCTGCTCATTCTTCCCCATACCCGGCGGATGTCCGCGGCGGAAGTGCAGGCCGTCAAGGATTTTCTGGCCCAGGGAGGACGTCTGTTTGCCCTGGGTCAGGCCTCTTTCCGGGATGAGAACAACGCCAAGACCCGTCCGGAGTCCTATCAGCTCGCAGACGAGCTGGGCATTTCGTGGGTAACGTGGTCTGGCAACGCACCATTGCATGGGTATGCGAAGGTGGTCGTTGCAGATCACCCCATTTTTGCCGGGTTGCCAGACCAGATCCGCTTCCCTCGCAATGAGGCTATGGTCGTTCAGGTCTACAATGGTGGAAAGATTCTGGCCGAATGGTATGACGACGACCAGAGCACGCCGTCGGAGCCCGATCCGGCCCAAAACGGTGCGATCATCGAAGGCCCTGCCGGCAACACCATCTATGTCGGTGATATGCTCTTCATACCGGGTGGCGCCGACCAACCTGAACTTCAGAAGCTCTGCATTAACATCATCCAGTACCTGTTGAACAAATAAAGACGTCGGTGTGGGCGAAGGGGGGCGCCGGCCCAGCGACCCTCTTTCTGCCCCCTCGCTTGGGCTAGGTGCGCCCAGGCGTGGCCCTCAGCCAAGGGATACATTGCAATCATGGAAGGTGCGGAAGGAGAGATCACGTTGCGCGACGGGCAGATGAGAACACTCCGGAGATGGGCGGTGGTTACGGCGGTGACAATTGGGTTCGGAGCCTGGGCAAGTGGGCTCAACCTGCCGACTTGCCAGGCCCAGTCCGCCGAAGGGGGAGCAGCTGTGGTGGAAGCGCCAACTTCGCTCCCGGCAGTACGGGCGCTATGGGTGGTTCGCAATGAACTAAACAGCCGCGACTCGATCGAGCGATTCGTGGATGATGCCGCACGCCTGGGCTTCAATGTGCTGATTGTCCAAGTGTCGGGACGGGGAGACGCTTTTTATAAGTCGGACATTCTGCCGCCGGCTGAATCCTTGGCGCTCGCCCCGCCAGATTTTGATCCACTGGCTACCGTCATCGAGTTAGCCCATGCTCGCGGCTTGCAGGTGCACGCATGGCTCAATGATTTCTTTGTCGATAACTTCGGTGATCGTCCTGCCTGGCCCCAACATGTGGTCAACGTTCACCCCGAGTGGGCCATGTACGACGCACAGGGTAACAACCTGATCGACGTCGGCTTCAGCGGAGCACGCCCTTCGGACATCGAGGGAGTGTATGTCGATCCTGCCTTGCCGGAGGTTCGGGATTGGGTGACTTCGCGCTTTGTGGAAGTAGTGAAGAAGTATGACATCGACGGCATTCACCATGATTTCGTACGCTATCCCGGCCGTAATTATGGCTATAACCCGCGTGCGCGTGAAATCTTCCGGGAGCAATACGGAATTGACCCTCTTGACCTGCGGGACGCGACAAAGAGAGCGGAAATCCGCAAGGAACAGGGGATTGCGAAGCTGGGACAACTGGACCAGGCGTGGGAAAACTTCCGACGCGACAACATCACGGCTACAGTAAAGGAAATTCACGACCAGGTCAAAGCAATTCGCCCAAACATTGTTATTTCCGCTGCTGTCTTCGCAGACTATGGCTCTGCCTTCTCGGACAAGAGTCAGGCCTGGCTCGACTGGCTCAAGCAAGGGTTGATCGATGTTGCCGTGCCCATGGCCTACAACACGGACACCAGGGTGGTCGTCAGCCAGATCAAACGGGCTACGCTGGTTACCCAGCAAAACCCGAACTACGGCCAGATTTGGGCGGGCCTGGGCGCGTACAAACTCCTGTACGACCTGCCGACCCTGCTGGATCAGACCAGGCAGTCGCTGGACGCAGGGGCCAAAGGGGTTGTCTATTTCGACTACACGTCGATGGCGAACGTCCCTTCCTACCTGGACGATTTGGCCACTCAGACCGGGTTCATCCAGGCTGCGGGAACCGGGCCTGCGACGCCAACCCCTGGAAACGGGATGGAACCGTCGCAACCCTCCCCGGCGACAGAACCCAAACCGCAAGAGCCTGGCACACCCCCGACTGAGTCGGCAGGAGAGCCGCCTCCTGATTCGAACAGTCAGCCTTCTTTTGGGCTCTGACACGGGGGAGTCCGCTCCTCCGCGAGGGCCGCCCTTCGCCTCGCCGGTCTGTTCCCAGCCGACGGGCAGGGGGCGGCCTTCCTATGTACCCCCGTCAAGCCCGACTCAAATAAGCGAGCCAGCGATTAGGCGAACACAGAGTCTTGCCAGCAACCTCGGCGTCCAGCTGCCAGGCGTTCGATGTTCACACTACAGTAAACTGCACTTCTTGCGCTGCTGAGGCTTCGCCATCGGTGTTGTAGGCGTAGAAGAAGACACGATACCGGCCTGCCGGTGCCTCCCAGGGCACCTGGGTCTCAAGGGAGAATCGGTTGTCCGAAGGCTGGAGGGGAAAGCGGTAGCCATATTCCGGAACCTCGGCTTCGACCCGCCGGATCCTGGCGGCTATGGTTGGATCAGCGAAGGTTACCTCCGCCCGGATCGTGGAGCCCGCAGCAGCAGCGGGTGGCTGGATGGTGACAGAACCGGGGAATGGAAAGCCTGACGTCATAATGTCTTGCTCCTTTCCGTTTTGTCCTGGCGGTGGCTTGCGTGCCTATGCCCCTGTTTCGCATCAAGCCGGTGATTCCCTTCTGACTCACACTCCCCCTGCACGAAGTGTCAGCGTCTGTCACGTCGATGCCTGTGCTGGCGTTGGTGGGCTGGCGAGGGCGTTAGCGGTGACCGGAGGGGTAGGCAGTGGTTCATAGCGATAGGAAGCGGGCGAATTGCTGCCCGGCGCAGGTGGCTGCACCAGGGCGAGCGTAGTCTGCGGGTAATAGTGGGCGATGATCTGCGGAGCGGAGTACCCGGAGCGGGCCATGCCGTCGGCGCCCCACTGCGACAGGCCCACGCCATGGCCATAGCCGGTGCCCCGGATGATTACGGTGGTAGGCGGTGCCGGCGACGCGGGGGTATTTGGGCCTGGAGACGAAGCATGGCTCACACCCGATGACGCCGCCGCGTCCGGGACGGAGGGCGGGGTGGCTCCATTGTTGACGCCAGGTGACGCGGGCGTGGGGGCAGGTGGCGCAGGCATGGAGGCAGACGAAGCTGGTGGGGGGGTGGCTGGGGACGCTGACGTTGTGGTGGCAGCGGATGTGGGCGTAGTGGCATGGGTGGTGGTTGGTGGCGGCACAGCGGGGGGCGTAGAAGAGATAGGGGGCGGCGGGGTGTTCAGCAAGTTTGGCGAAGACGGAGGGGTGGTGCCTGCGGAGGGGGGCATGGTGTCGGTGGGGGGAGGCAGAAAATCGATCACCAGAGCGGAACTGGGCAGAAGTGAGCGGCCGGCCGGCGTCAGCAGGGCACGGATGTTCATGTCACCCCACACTTGCCAGCGGCCCGCCGTGGTGACTACCTCGAGTTGTAGCACCCGCCCGGACACCCCGCGTTGCAAGACGTTGAGCCCGATCAATGTGCCAAGCGCCGCAGGATCTGCTGGGACCGGGGGCCCCTTGACCCAGCCGCTGTTTCCGGTGGATAGACTACGCAATACCTGGAAAAGCTGGGCTTCCAGCGCCTGCCGGGGCCATTCATATCGCCAGCGATAGTACGGGGAACGAGCGTCAAAAGAAGTGGAGCCGCCCATGGACTGGTCAAGAAACTGGCGGAAACGTTCCTCTGAGGTGAAATCACCCCAGGAGGGGTCGTCAGGGACGCCTACCAGATACGGCGGAGTAGGGCCAGGCCGGTTGGGCTGCCCCCAAACGTTGCCCGCTGACTCTGTGTGGCCGCCAGCGGTGGACGAGTAGAACGCAGGGATCACCTGGCCGTTGTAAGTGACTACCTGCCGGCTAGTCGCCTGGACGGCGGCGGTGGTTGAGGCCTTCTCGACACTGACGCCGTAATAGCTCTGCCAGGCTTCGCTGTCCCCGAGATCGGCCCAGGCGGGGATGGGGGTCGTCGGGCTTCGGGCCGAGGCATTGGACTGGTAGGCGGCGGCCTGCTGCGCCTGGTAAAGAGCGTAGGTGCGGGCTGCGATGGCTTGCGCCTGTAATGCAGCTGGAGCAAAGTCAGAAGGCATTTCGATGGGCACAACGCTGTAGAGGTACTCGTCGAGGGAGAGCCAGTTAATGAGCCATAGTGAACCTTGTTCCACCTGTGCTGCCGGCAGGGGGGCGTTGGCACGGAGGTTAGGCTGCTGGGAGGACTGCTGTTTGGAGGGCTGCGCCGGCACAGGCAGAAGCTGCATGACCCCGCGGTAACGGGGATACGGCTGAGACGCTGGCCGTTGCAGAGAGAGCACGGTCACAGGTTCATCCGGGCGTACAGATGCCACATAGACCCCGGCAGACGAAAAGGGTCCTGCTAGAAGACGGCCAGGAGTGCCCGCCGTGCTTCCGCCGCCGGTGACCATCCCTGCGCCGGCTCCAGCAACGGAGGATGGTACTGGGGTGACGTCGGCGGGGCGGGCCGAAGATTCCCCCCATAGCCACAGGTCAGACGAGTCGCCCGGTATTTGCGTAGTGCGGAACGTGAGCGGTTCACCAGGGGCGCTGGTATACACCAGGGTGCCGTGAGCCGCGTCCCAGACCGTCAACCCGCCAGGAGCGGTCAATCTGATCTCATCGTGGTCAAAGCGGGGGTACAGCCCAAGTGACCGGCTGATGGCGACCCGGATGAGAGGGGTCCCCGGCGAAAGGGTGGGAGGTGGCAGGGTCGGCGGCACTGCGACGCCTTCAGACTGAGCCGCGACCCGGCCAGCCAGAGTGCAGACGAAGAGTGGTAGCGCAAGCGCTAGAATTAGAGCAAACCTAAACCTTGACCTAATCCCAATAGAGTTCATGCACCCACACGAGGATGGGACAGCTGGCATTCGGCGGCTCCCTCCTTGGAATGCAAGTGACGGGGTGCGAGGACGGGCCCACGGGCGACGAGATTCTTCCGGGGGGCGCTATGGGGCGCGGGGTCGGGGCCCATGAGCGACGAAGTTCTTCGAGAGCTGGGTTTTCTCCTGGTTCCGGGGGGTTAATGTTTCGGAAAACCTTGATAGCAATTGTCGGACGGTCTGGGTCATGTTGGAGGTGACCGCTCTTCTGCCATCTCGGGTTCATGTCGCACACTGTCGAGGCCAGCCTATTCCGTTGCAGGGGGCGAGAGTGTGGGCGGCGGAGCTTTTGCCTCTGACTGCCTCCGCGGCTCTTCTGGCTTAGGCCGAGTAATCCAGCTGCGATCCGAGAACGCTAACAGCGTGAGGGTAGGGATGGGTGGAAGAAGCGGTCCCCGGGCTCCCCATATACATGTATAGGACAGGGGTGCGGCACTGGCGAGTTACCAGTCAAGGGCCCGGGATCAGGTGAGAACAATCCCCGGACATCGGATTTGGATGCCAATCGGGGGCAGTCCCCAGCCACGGGACACGGAGTGGAGGAACGACTGGATGAGAATGACCGTGAACAACGATCGAAGCGAGGACGGAGCGGACCAGCTCCCGCCAGCGCTGATTCCGCCACCGCCTCCGAGCGACGAACCAGGAGCTTATGCTGCTCAGCTGCGTCTGCAACTCTTGCAGCAGCTGGGGCAGTTGCAGCCGCCCACCGAGATGGAGTCGGACGTTCATTTTCTTTCCATTGTTGGCCAGATCGAGGGGCATTTCGTATTGCCTCCGAAAAACAAGACCACCAAGTATGAACACGTGCTGCCGCAGTTGGTAGCCATCGAACAAAACCCCAGAGTAAAAGGTGTGCTGGTCCTGCTCAACACCGTCGGCGGAGACATCGAGGCTGGGCTGGCCATTGCCGAGATGATCCACACTCTCTCCAAGCCCAAGGTGTCGTTGATCCTGGGGGGTGGCCATTCTATTGGTGTTCCCATTGCCGTGGCCGCCGACTATTCCTTCATTGTTCCTTCTGCCAGCATGACCATTCACCCTGTACGGCTGACCGGCCTGGTGGTGGGGGTACCGCAGATGCTGGACTACCTTGACAAGGTGCAGGACCGGATTATCCGGTTCATCACGGCTAACTCCCACATTACCGAAGAGAAGCTGCGCGATCTGATGTTCCGTACGGGGGACCTTGTCCGGGACGTTGGTTCAGTAGTCGTGGGGCGTGAGGCAGTGGAGGTTGGGCTGATCGATGAGGAGGGGGGAGTGGCGGAAGCGTTGGCTAAACTACGCGAGCTGATTCGGGCTAGGGAACCAGCCCTGCCTGCGGCGAGCGGGGTCACTTCCCCCGGTGGCGACCGGCACCCCGCTACCCCAGCCCCTGGGTTGACTCCAACCCCGACCCCCAGCCGGATTCCTGCTTTGCCCCCGCGCGAAGGGCCTCCCCTGGCGGTGCAGCCATTTCAGCCCTGGACGTTTGATCCTTACGTGTAGAGATAGGCATGCTCGCGTGTAGAGGTGGGCGTTGTTTCCTGCGAGGATGGGTGATGGGGCGTGCCAATCCATGCACACAGGGGGACATTGAGGCCCGGCCGCTATAGCTGAGTTTGGTGTCGATTTTGACCAACAACCGCACAGGGAGAGACGTCGGGCCACACGGACCATGGGCGAGCGCCCGTCGAGGCCGCCGAAAGGGGGGAGAAATCCGTGCTCTACAGCATCGTGCCGTGGGAAGTCGTCGCCCTGCTCGGCGACGAACCGGTCTGTCCTTGGGCCGATCTGGCGGTCTACCTGGAAGACCCGGAACAGCCAGACGATTTGTCCGAGTTCGACACCTCAGAGGCAGCCGCAGCCGGTCGTTACCCGGCTGGACGCCCCGGCATCCCCAGCGAGACATCGGGTGCTGGTGAACAGGATGCCACCCGAGTACTCAACCGCGCCAATGAGCATCAGGCCGGGACGCACTGGGCGTTCTTTTCGTCAGGGGCTCGCCCGTAGGATACGGTGTACACCGACCAGTGGCTCGCCTCCCCAAGCAGAGCCGGGGGCAGCCCGAGGGAGGAGCCCGTGTGGCGATCTCATGGGTCACGCTGATTGCGGGACTGGGGGTATTCCTGGCAGGAGTCCGAATCCTGGCCGTTTCGCTGCAACAACTGGCCGGGCCTCGACTGGCGAGGAGTCTGCGAGCTGTGGCTGGTTCACCCGGGCGGGCATTCGTGATGGGAGCGGTAGTAGCCGCAGCTCTCCACTCCAGCGGCGTTACCGCAGCCAGTAGCATCGCCCTGGTCCATGCCGGGCTGCTGACGGAAGCCCAGGGGTTCGCCTTGATTCTGGGGGCGAACATTGGCACAACGATCACAGCACAGCTCGTGACATTCTCCACCCAGGCGTGGGTGGAACCCCTCCTGGCCGCTGGCCTCATCCTCATCCTCGTTGCCGTACTGGGACGATTGAGCTGGATGCCGGTGGCGAGGCAACGGCTACCGGTCGCCGGCGGCGCTGCCGTCTTCGGACTGGGTTCACTTTTCTTCGGCATTGAACTGATGGCTGCGGCCGCTCACCAGTGGGCAGGCGACCCTCATGTGATCGCCTGGTTGGTGTCCCACAGCGGGTCCGTATGGAGCGCCGCCTTGCTGGGAGCGATCGTGGCCGCCCTGCTGCAAAGCAGTACCGTTACCGTGGGTCTGGCCATCGTCGCCCATGCCCACGGCCTGTTCTCGCTGCCCACGGCTGTGGCGATCGTCCTGGGGGCGAACGTAGGAACCTCCGTTCAAGGGTTGCTGGCCAGTCTGGGGACGGATGTGGCAGCCCGAAAGACCGCGGTGGCGGACTTGCTATTCAATGCTGTCGGCGTGGTACTCTTTCTTCCGTTTCTTCCTGCTTTCGCTCATGTGCTGGAATATCTGTCGGTAACTCCGGCTCGCCGGGTGGCCAACGCGCACACTCTCTTTAACGTGGGTACGGCGATGGCGGCGTTCCCCTGGATTCCGCAGATCCTTCGTCTGGCGGACCGGCTGGTAGCGACCCTGGATGGACCGGGTTGGGATCAGGGGTCGAAATGGCTACGGTGGACAGGAATGGGGACAAGGTCCTGATCCGCGTACCAGTTCCAGGAGTTGTCCGGCCTGCGAAAGAGGGAAAGCGGGCGAACAGATCGAATGAAAGGCGTTACGTGGCCACGCCGAAGCCCAGGAGGCCCAGACGGTTTTTCCTGGAGGAGGAATAGTTGTGTCGTTGATCCAGGCGTTGTGGCTGGGGCTAGTGCAAGGGCTGACCGAGTTTCTCCCCGTCTCGTCCTCCGGTCATCTAGCGGTGGTGCAAGCATTGCTGGGGGTTCAGCCTGGGCTGGCATTTGACATCCTTTTGCATTTGGGAACGCTGGTAGCCGTCCTAGTAGTGTACTGGTCGCAGGTGGTGCGCCTCGTACAGGCGGCGGTATCGCTGGTTTGGCCCGCGTCCTGGCCCGCAGAGGATCGGGCTGGGCGCCAGCGCAACCTGCGGCTGCTGGCCGGACTGATCATCGGCTCCGTTCCTGCCGCCCTGGCCGGCCTGTTCCTCGAAAAGCAGGTCGAAGGCCTGTTTACCGAATTGCGGGTGGTAGGGATTCTCTTTTGGGTGACTGCACTGTTTCTGATCATGGCGGACCTGAAAGCCCGCCATGCGGCCGTGGACGAACCCGAGCGAGTTCCCACCCCCGGACAGGCCCTTGTCGTAGGCATAGGTCAGGCGTTGGCGCTTCCCCCGGGGATTTCACGGTCGGGCACGACCGTGTTCTTTGCCTTGCTGGCCGGGCTGCCACGGGAGCAGGCCGCTGACTTCTCGTTCCTTTTGTCGATCCCGGTCATTGCAGGAGCTGGAGTTTTGAGCATTCCTGACCTTATCCGCAGCGGAACAGGCGGCGCAACTCCCTGGGGGACCTACCTGGCGGGATTTGGCATGGCGGCCCTTGCGGGCTATGCGGCAATCCGGCTCTTGCTGTCCTTGATCCGGCGGGCGCGTCTGACAGTCTTCTCGGCGTACCTGTTCGCGCTGGGCGCTTTGATCCTGCTGGGCTGGCTCAAGTAGCTTGATTGACGCAATGCGGCAGTGAACGTATAATAATGCAAATCTTTCGCTTGTGGGGAAAGGGGTCTGGTGGGTGTGCGAATGAATGCGGAAGGCAGCGGCAAAAGAAAGTGGCAGGATCGCCTACGGGCAGCATTCCTCAGCCTGTCCGTCCTGGCGGCAGGAGCGGGAACTGTCAGGGCGGGCGGGGTTGCTTGGGCTGCTGAACCGATCAAGTTGGGCCTGGTTGGGCCGCTGTCAGGGGATGCGGCTACCTTTGGCAACTCTGTGGTTAACGCTGTGAAGCTGTATTTCGATGAGGTGAACGCGAAGGGGGGTATCCACGGGCAAAAGGTAGAGATCATCGCTCTGGATGACCGGGGGGATCCGGCCGAAGCAGCCAACGCGGTGCAGCGGCTCATCACTCGGGACAAGGTAACCGCCATCATCGGTGCGGTGACTTCAGGGCCAATGAAGGCGGCCGCTCCTATTGCCAACCGGGCGGGCGTGCCCATTTTGAGCCCGACCGCCACGGCGGCGGGGATCACCGACATCGGCCCGTACGTTTTTCGGGCCTGTTTCGTGGATGATTTCCAGGGCGAGGTGATGGCCTCTTTTGCCCGCCACAATCTGAAGTTCAGCCGGGTGGCTGTGCTCTACAAGGTGACTGATGCATACAGCGCCGGGCTGGCAGCCTCGTTCCAGAACGCTTTCAAACAGGCCGGCGGCACCGTCGTGCTCGTACAGACTTTCGGCCAGAACGATCAGGACTTCACCGCTCAGTTGACCCGGATCAAACAGGCGAATCCGGAGGCCATTTACACTCCGGTGTACTACACCGACGCCGGCCTCATCGCCAAACAAGCGCGTCAGCTCGGCATCAACGTGCCCTTGCTGGGCCCAGACGGCTTTGATTCGCCCAAGTTGATCGAAATCGGGGGGCAGGCGGTGGTCGGTTCGTACTTCACGAACCACTACTCCTCCAAAGATAACGATCCAGTTGCCGTCGACTTCGACAAGAAGTACACGGCCCGGTATGGGGCACACCCGGACGCATTGGCCGCTCTAGCCTGGGATGGCGCAGCCATGATGGCCTATGGGCTGGAGAAGGCGGGGACGGATCGGAAGGCGTTGCGGGACGCGCTCGCTTCCATCAAAAGCTTCCACGGGGTGACCGGCACCATCACCATGGACGCTCACCGCAATCCCATCAAGAACGCTCTGATCCTGCAGGTGACGGCGGACGGCGGACATCGGATCGTCACGCGCGTGCAACCGTAGAGAGCCGGTACAACCAGCGCGTCCGTGGCTGCTAAGGGGAGGGAGACGGCGGGGCGGGCAGCCGGCGCCGTCTCCTTTTTCACCTGAACATGGGGTGACCGTATGGTTGAGTTCTTACAACAGATAATCAACGGATTGTCGCTTGGAAGCATTTATGCCCTCATCGCATTGGGTTACACGATGGTCTACGGTATTTTGAAACTGATCAATTTCGCCCACGGCGATGTGTACATGGTCGGCGCCTTTGCGGGCTACTACGCTGCTGCAGTGTTTCATTGGTCGTTTGTGCCAGCTCTTCTATTTGCAATGGCGGGAGCGGCCGTGCTGGGGGTGGCGATCGAGCGCATCGCCTACCGCCCTCTACGGAACGCGACCCGGATTGCAACATTGATCACGGCGATTGGCGTTTCGCTGCTCCTGGAGAACCTCGGCATCGTGGTGCTTCATCCTGAACCCCGCGCCTTTCCTGACCTGGTGCAGTTACGGATGGTGCGGTTGGGAGCGCTCTACATCAATAACCGCCAGTTAGTGATTGTGCTGGTGGCCACCATCCTCATGATTGCCCTGCAGTGGGTAGTCAACCGCACCCGCATCGGTCAGGCGATGCGGGCGGTGGCCGAGGACCAGGATACGGCCAGGTTAATGGGAATCAACGTGGACCGAGTAATCTCGTTCACCTTTGCCCTGGGCTCGGCGTTGGCCGCTGCCGCGGGGGTGCTGGTGGGGCTGTACTACGGTCGCATCGATCCTTTGATGGGCATCATGCCCGGCCTCAAAGCGTTCGTCGCAGCAGTGCTGGGAGGTATTGGGTTGATTCCAGGCGCCATGGTGGGGGGCCTGGTGATGGGGGTTGCCGAGGTGATGGTGGTGGCCTTCCTGAGTTCCACCTGGAAAGACGCGGTGGCATTTGCCATTTTGATCGTGATCTTGCTGGTTCGACCCTCTGGTCTCCTGGGTCGGGCCGTCCGGGAGAAGGTGTGAGCATGAGTGCGAACAAGGGGGCGAACATGGATGAGAATAAGAATCCGGTCGGGGGCACCAGTACGCGGCGAACCCGTTGGCAAAAAGCGATACAGCCGACCGTGATCGTCATTGCAGTCGTCCTGCTCGTGGCGCTGAACCTGTACATACGTCGTCCCGACGTGGACCCGTACATTCTGGGCGTGCTTTGTCTGACGGGGATCAACATGATTCTGGCGGCCGGACTCAACCTCATCAACGGGTTCACGGGGCAGTTCTCCATCGGTCACGCCGGTTTCATGGCGGTAGGAGCGTACACGGCTGCGTTGCTAACGACCTATCGCAACTTCCCGTTCTTGCCGGCTACCGTGTTGGGGGCCCTGGCAGCCGGTATGATGGGTCTGGTGGTCGGTATCCCTGCACTGCGCCTGCGCGGCGACTACTTGGCCATCGTCACCCTTGGGTTCGGCGAGATCATTCGCGTCGTGATCAACAATATTCCCATCACCGGCGGGGCTCAGGGATTGGTGGCCATCCCCGGATACACCACCTTCTATTGGGTCGAGGGGTGGCTGATCCTGATCCTCGTGTTGATTTCAAACCTCATCCGCTCCGGCGTGGGGCGCTGCCTTCTGGCGATCCGGGAAGACGAGGTGGCGGCGACGGCGCTGGGGGTCGATACCACCTTCTACAAAGTGTTGGCTTTCACCATAGGGGCAGCCAGTGCGGGCGTGGCCGGTTCCCTCTACGCCCACCAGATCATGTATATTGACCCCTCGGTGTTCGGCTTCTTCAAGTCGATCGAGATCCTGATTGCCGTTGTTTTGGGCGGGTTGGGGAGCCTGACCGGGTCAGTTCTGGCCGCCGGCTTGTTAACGGCCTTGCCCGAACTGTTGCGCGGCTTTGCCGAGTACCGGATGATCGTTTATTCAGCTTTGCTCGTGCTGGTCATGCTGATTCGTCCGGCTGGCTTGTTGGGACAGTTGGAAGCGGTAGACATCCTCGGCTGGCGCAGGCGTCCTCGCCCACAATGGCGTACGACCGGCGCGGGGAGCGGCAGCGACGCGTTTGCCGCCGTGCAGGCTGACCTGACCACCACCGACCGCTTGAGGGGGGCGTCCAAATGAGTGCGGCAATCGTGCCCATCTCAGGGTCCAAGCCGGGGGCGGCTAGCTCGGCCGCCACTTCGCCATTGCTGGAAGTGGACTCCCTGACCATGGTGTTCGGCGGGTTGGTGGCGGTGACCGGCTTCTCGTTGACGTTGGCCGAAGGCGAACTGGTGGCCTTGATTGGACCCAACGGAGCGGGGAAGACGACAGTGTTTAACTGCCTTACCGGCTTGTATACGCCGACCTCCGGGCGGATTCGGATATCGGGGCAGGATGTGACCGGCTGGCCTCCCCATCGCCTGGCCGAGGCGGGGCTGGCTCGAACGTTCCAGAATATCCGCCTCTTTCGGGAGCTCACGGTGCTCGACAACGTCCGTATCGCCGCCTACCTTCGCCATCGGGCGCACAACGGCACCCTGGCGGCTATCTGCCGCTTGCCCGGATACTGGCGAGGCGAGCGGGCGATCGTGGACGAAAGTTTCCATTACCTGGAGCTGCTGGGGCTGGCGGACGCCGCGGATCAAGTGGCTCACGGACTCCCTTATGGGTTGCAGCGTCGCCTGGAGATCGCGCGGGCGCTAGCTACCCGGCCCCGCCTCTTGCTGCTGGATGAGCCGGCGGCCGGCATGAACCCCCAGGAGAGCGACGAGCTGACCCAGATGATCCGGCGTCTGCAGGAGGAGTTAGAGTTGGCGATCCTGCTGATCGAGCACGACATGCGAGTGGTGATGCGGGTAGCGCCCAGAATTCTGGTCTTGGACTATGGTCAGACTATCGCCCAGGGTACGCCGGCGGAGATTCAATCCAACCCCAGGGTGATTCAAGCCTACCTCGGCCAGGAAGACTTGACCCCGGGCCTGGACGGGGAGCGATCACACGAGTGACGAGGAAACGAAGCCAAGCTGCGGTTGGGGGAACGGCCTATGCTGACGCTGGAAGGATTACACGTGTACTATGGCGGAATTCATGCCCTGAAGGGAATCAGTCTCATGGTCGAAGAAGGCGAGATCGTCACCCTGATCGGGGCGAATGGGGCGGGCAAGAGCACGACTCTGCGGGCGATCTCCGGACTGGTGCGGCCCCGCAGCGGCCGGATTCTCTTCGAGCAGCAGCCGCTGCACACCCTACCAGCCGACCGAATTGTCCGCCTGGGAATCACGCACGTTCCGGAGGGCCGCCGGGTCTTTGCTTCCCTGTCTGTCCGGGAGAACCTGCAGCTCGGAGCGTATAGTCGACGCGACCGGGGGGAGATTACCGCCGACCTGCACCGCGTGTACGAACTCTTTCCCCGACTTGGGGAACGCCAGAACCAATCGGCCGGCACCCTGTCCGGTGGCGAGCAACAGATGCTGGCCATCGGCCGGGCGCTGATGGCCCGTCCACGCCTGCTGCTGCTGGACGAACCTTCGATGGGCCTTGCACCTTTGCTGGTCATGGAGATCTTCCGGATCATCAAAGAGATCAATCACGGCGGCACAACCATTCTTCTGGTTGAACAGAACGCGAACCAGGCGCTCCGGGTGGCCCACCGAGCCTATGTGCTGCAAAGCGGCGAGATCGTGCGAGAAGGTCCGGCCGCCGAGGTCGCCCAGGATCCGGAAGTTCGCCGGGCGTACCTGGGGGGTGACGTTGCCTGAACCGCAGGGACCTGCCCCCGCCAGCGTCCACGCCCGTCCCCGGTTCACCGTTGGCCGCCTCTCCTGGGCCGCCGCAGGTGATCCGCTTCCCCACGCCGGCCGAGCGTCGGCGGCGGGCACGGCGCCCCCGAGGGGAACATCGTCGACGGTGCTGGTGGGACGGTTGGCAACCCGGCGTGTCCATCGTAGGGATCGCCGTCGGGCTCGTGCTGCTCTGGGGTCTGGTTACAAGCTGGCACCGGTACTTCGCTGCCTGGTTGATCCGCTCCGCTCCCGTCCAATCAGGATCGCTCTATGCCAGTGCCAGTGGTCCTGGCCTGATCTGGCGGCAAGAGGACGTCTTGCGAGCCTCGTTGACTGGCCCGGTAGAGCTACTGGTGGCCGACGGAACCTTCGTTCAGGGTGAACAACCGGTGGCTCGCGTTGGCGGTCAGCTTGTGATCGCCCGGCGCGCCGGCCAGGTATGGTTTTCCGTAGACGGTTGGGAACGGGAAGGTACCGCCGCTGTCTGGGCGGCAGATGCCCAGGCGGAGAAGGCGGCTGCACAAGCAGCCCATGAACGCAGTACCTTCACTCGCCGTCCGATTCACGCGGGACAAACTGTACGGGGTGGGCAGGAGATCGGCGTCCTGATCGACCCCTTTCAGCTGCAGGTGGTCGTTTGGTTGCCGGCAGCAGCGAAACACTGGTTACCCCGACCCGGGCGCGGTTCAATAGAGGTGGAATGGGGAGGGGGGCGAGAGAACGGCCAGGTGGCGGAGGTGGTACCTGTCGAGGGAGAGGCGGATCGGATCGGCGTGGTGGTGGCACTGGACGGGTGGCCGCAGGAGCTGGCCTTGCGGCGGTTTTCGCCCGTTACGTTGCGCCGGTTGCTTAGCCGAGACACCAGTCTGATCCCCTGGAGCGCACTTTGGGTGCAACAAGGGCAGTTGGGAGTCTTCGCGTTGCCGGCGCATGGCGGGCGCCGGCCGGTCTGGATTCCCGTCGACATCCAGGGGGTCTGGTCGCCGGAGGATCAGGTGGGAGTAACTGTCTGGGAGGGCCGGCTGTACGCCGGCGGTTTAGGGAGCGGGCTGGGAGAGTGGCTCGGCCCAGGCTTACCCCCTCCAAAGGAAACCCACGACGGTCCCTACCACTGGACGGCGTTGACGGAGCGACCGGACCGCGTGCAGGTGGCGGTGGCGGGCGTTCCGTCCACGGCCCGGGTGGTCACCAACCCCGGTTGGGTGGCCTCCTGGAAGCTCTACCTGTAGCAAGGAGTTGTCCGTCAACTTCGTGGCCAGGAGCGTGGGCTAGGCAGGATTCGCCGTGGCCGGAGCGAAACGAGGGGAGATGGCATCCTCGGCGAGCTGGAAGAGGACGGTGGAACATATGGGGCTGTGGGACAAAGTGTTGGGGTTATTGGGAGTGCGGGGCGACGAGCCGGAGTATGAGGAAGAGGAGCCGGAAGAGGGAGGACAAGACGGCCCCGATTACGAGGAAGCTCCGGCCACTCTCGATCCTGCCAAGGTTCGCGCCGCCACGGAGGCGGCGGGACGCTGGGGGACGGGGCGTCGCGGGCAGCTGGTCAGTGTGCCGGGGCAGCCGCAGATGAAGCTGATGGTGCTGGAGCCCCTGAGTTTCGATGAGGTCCAATCAGTGGCCGATCACGTCAAGGCAAGGCGGCCCGCGGTGGTACGGCTGGACCGGGTGGATCGGGAGCAGGCGCAACGAACCGTGGACTTCCTCAGCGGGACGGCCTATGCCCTGGACGGGAAGATGCAACGGGTGGGCGACGGCATTTTCGTGATCGTACCCAGCAATGTCTCCATTGAAGCGGATGCTCGCCTGGAACTGCGGCAGGCGCGGGCGCAGACGGCGGCAACGGGTTCACCGGCGTCAGTCGGCGGGGGCGCAGGTGTACCCGGGGCGACCGCAGGCGGCGTCCGAGGGGGGCAGGCAGAGGCAGAGCGGGTCAGCCTGCATGACCTCATCACCCCTGCACCCAGCAGTCATCGGAGTGGTGCCCGTAGCGGGACCAACCAGGAGCGTTCCCTATGAGTGCAGCTCAAATGCCAGGTGAGGAGCGCCGGGTTAAGGTCGGGACGCTCGGAGTATTGGGCGCCGGGGCGATGGGGGGAGCGCTGCTCCGGGGGGTGCTACGAGCCGGACTCGTCCCTCCTCAGCACGTCTGGGTCGTGGAGCCGGACTCGAGCCGCCGTCAGCAGGTCCAGACCGAGCTGGGGGTTTCGGTGCTGGCGAAGGCGGGACCTGAACTCGGGCAGTGCCAGACGATTCTCGTTGCCGTCAAGCCGCAGGTGTGGGAGGAAGCGCTGGAGCAAGCGCGTCCGTTTTTCGCCCCCAAGGTGCGGGTGTTGTCGATTGTGGCGGGCGTCCGGACCCAGCAGTTAGCCGCCCGTTTGCCAGCTGGGGCCACCGTCGTGCGGGCGATGCCCAATATGCCGGCGCTGGTGGGGGCGGGTGCCACCGCCATTTGTGGTACGACGGGGGCTGAGGCTGGTGAGGCGGAAACCGAGGCACTGGCTGTGGCCAAGGAGATCTTTGGTGCAGTGGGGCGAGTGGTTCAGCTTTCCGAGAGCGCTCTGGATGCTGTCACTGGCTTGAGCGGATCGGGGCCGGCGTATGTTTTCTTGATGATCGAGGCCCTTGCCGATGGGGGCGTCAGCGCCGGCCTGAGCCGGGAGGTCTCAGAGTTGTTGGCAGCCCAGACGGTGTTGGGGGCAGCCCAGGCGGTCCTTGAGACAAAGCTCTCACCGGCGGTGTTGCGGACCCAGGTGATGTCGCCGGCGGGCACTACCGCGGCCGGCCTGCGAGTGCTGGAGCAACGGGCGGTGCGAGCCGCCTTGATCGATGCGGTACTGGCCGCAGCAGAACGATCCCAGCAGCTGGGGGCGGCGGGCCATCATGCGTCAGTGACGCCCCACCCTCAGCCCGGTCCGGGAGGGGATTAGGCTGAGCGCACTGGTCTATGCGATCGTTAGTACCGGCGACTGGCTGGTGCACCTGTACTCACTTCTGATCCTTGCCCGGGTTTTGATTTCCTGGATCATCCCTGATCCATATCACCCTATCACCCGGGCTCTGGGCCAACTCACCGACCCGTACCTGGACCTGTTCCGAAGCCTGTTGCCCCCCATCGCCATGATCGACTTCTCTCCGATGATCGCACTGTTCGTCCTGGAGGGAGGCTGGGCGCTCCTGCGGCAGGTGCTGCTGGGACTGTAACATGCAAAATATGGAAGTGCCGGACTGGATCAAGCAGCTACCGGAAGAGCAACAGCAAGTGGCGCAAGACGCCCGCAATGCCATCGCCCGCTGCCTGGAGCGGCAGGAGCCGCAGGTGAGCGATTTCGTGGAGCCGGCCTTCCGGCCATTGGTGGAGGGATTGGTGCGGGATGAACCGTCTCTACTCTTCCGCTGGGAAGGGGGCTATGGTGGGGCCGAGCGTTGTCGCCTTTTGGTATATCCGGATTACGTTGCGGAAGAGGAGCTGCCCCCCGTACTGGCTGCCTTTGTGGCCCGGGCGGAGGTAGGACAAGATGCGCCGGCCGTGCGCCATGCCGACTGGTTGGGCAGCCTATTGGCCACGGGGATCCGCCGGTCCAAGGTGGGAGACCTTTTGCTTCAGCCCGATGGACATTCCTGCCAGGGCGTGATCGTACCGGAATTGGTCGATTTTCTCAGGACTCATTGGCAACGGGTGGGTCCCTGGCCGGTGCAAGTGGAACCCATCGATGTGGAGGCGCTGCAACCGCCAGGGCAGCGCAGCCGCGAGTTGCGGGTCTTCGTTTCATCCCTGCGTTTGGATGTCGTAGCGAGCGCCGGCTTTCGGACCTCCCGCACTCATATGGCCCGGGAGATCCGGGCGGCCCGGGTGAAACTAAACTGGCAGGGAGTTGTCGATCCGGCTCGAAATGTGAAAGCGGGAGATGTCATTTCCATCCGGGGGCGTGGTCGGCTCGTGGTCGGGGAGACGGCAGGTCAGTCGAAAAAAGGCCGCTTGCTCCTGGTGCTGCAGCGCTTTGGATAGAGCATCCCATGTACTCGCTACTGTTATTGGCTGCAGCCAGATCGCCGCAGTGAGGGGGACTCGAGCCGCCAAGGGCCAAACTCTTACGGAGGTCGGTGAGCCAGCATGCTGACGCCGCGGGATATCCACGAAGCGGAGTTTCACACAGGCTTTCGTGGCTATAACGAACAGGAAGTGGACGATTTCCTCAGCCGCGTGGTCGTCGATTACGAAGCGCTCTTCCAGGAGAACCGGGCTCTCAAGGACGAAGTGGCCGACCTGCGTCAGCGGCTAGCCACCTACCAGCAAAACGAGGCACAAGTGGCGGCCATGTTGCAGCAGACCCAGGCGCTGGCCGAAGATTTGAAAGCCGGTGTGGAACGCCACGCCCGCCTGTTATTGGAATCGGCCCGGCAACGGGCGGAGAACATGGTCAAAGAGGCGGAAGAACAGGCCGTCGCGCGTCGGCGAGCCACCGACCAGCAGGCCGAGACCATTCTGGCCCAAGCTCGGGCGCAGGTGGCCGAAGCCCAGCGCCAGTTGGCCCTGTTGTTCCAAACCTGGCAAAGCCAGCTCCTGCTTCTCATTGACCAGGGAGCGACCTATCGCCAGTACATGGGCCAGATCACCCGCAGTATTCAAGACCTGGTGGAGACAATGCGCACACAAGAGCAAACCGTGCGGCGAGATCTGGAATCTCTGCGGCTGGAGGACCTGATCCCCAATCGCCTGCCAGTGTCCCAGCCTGAGACGGCGGCGGTGGCGGACCGCCAAGCGGGTGTAGGAGAGGCGCTGGAAGCAGTACCCCATGGGTCTGGTGCCGAGATTACAGAGGCTGCAGAAAGCGCGGAGACGGCTGGGCCTGCCGGCGATGGGAACGGGACCGATGGCACGGATACGATAACCGGTGCCAGTACTGCGACTGGCGCTGGCATGCAGGCGGGGCCTGCAGTGGCGGGGGATAGACGTTCGGCGGCGGATCGGTTAGACTAATCGACAAGGTGAATGACCAGCGTCCAGCCAGGCTGCTGCCTGCACCGGCCGGATGGCTGGTACGATAAGGACAGAGTGCAAGCCGGATCTTCTTTAGATCAGCAATAGGCATCAGCAATAGGCAAACACGAGGAAGGGAAGAGTAGCGAGGGCTAGGCCGGCAGCGAGCCGCGGGTGGGTGCGAGCGCGGCGGCGATGACCTCGTGAAAATCATCCCGGAGTGGTACCGGCGAACCGCGTGCTGGCCAGGAGGTTCAACCTGCAGGAGGTTCGACCCAGTGGATACGTCCAGCAAGTGCAGTAGCCGGTAACGGCAGCGCCGTTATCCAAATGAGTGGCCTGGGCCGAGGTCCAGGCAAGCCGGGTGGTACCGCGGTCAACCCGTCCCTGGAGGGACGGGTTTTTGTTTTGGTACGCCCAGCATCGGCGATGGCCACAGGCAAAGCGAAAGCAAGGCAAGTACGGCCCATAGGGGTCATCCGGCCGGCACGACGGGACGGGACGACCAGCTAGTTCCACATAGAGAGGCGGAGACGATGGATACCGAGCAACGCACAACGACGAAGGAACAAAAGGGCTTTGACTACCAGGCTACGGTCCACTTACCCAAGACCGACTTCCCCATGAAGGCAAACCTGGCTCAGCGCGAACCGGGCATGCTCGAAGCTTGGGACAAGGCCGGGTACTACCAGCAGCTGCAAAAGCAAGGGGCGGAGGAAGGTCGTCCGCTCTTCGTGTTGCATGACGGCCCGCCGTACGCCAATGGTCACATCCACATTGGTACGGCCCTCAACAAAGTCCTCAAAGATGTGGTAGTCCGTTCCCGCAGCATGGCGGGTTACCGCGCCCCGTACGTGCCGGGGTGGGATACCCATGGCCTTCCCATCGAGCAACGGGTCATTCAGGACCTGGGCTTGGACCGGCATGCCGTGTCGGAATTGGAGTTTCGACGGCGTTGCCGGGAGTACGCCCTGGGCTTCGTCGACACCCAGCGCCAGGAGTTTCGGCGTCTGGGGGTTTGGGGGGATTGGCAGAACCCGTACCTCACCCTGCGGCCGGAGTATGAGGCGGCCCAGATCCGGGTCTTTGGCGAGATGGCCCGCAAAGGGTACATTTACAAGGGTCTCAAACCGGTCTACTGGTGCGCCCACTGCGAGACGGCACTGGCGGAGGCGGAAATCGAGTACACTGAGTTGGCTTCCCCCTCCATATACCTGCGTTTCCCGATCCTGCCGCCGACGACTTCCCGCCAGGCTCCCCTTTTGAACGGCGGGGAGCGGGTGCCAGGTTCTGCTGCGGCGGGCCGTATCCCGTCAAACTGGGCTCAGTTGTATCGCCCTGGACATACTTACGTGTTGGTCTGGACGACCACTCCCTGGACCTTGCCGGCCGATGAGGCGGTGGCGCTCCACCCCGAGTTGGAATATGTGCTCGTCGAGGTGTCGATGGCGCAGGACGGTGCGGCCGAGACGGCCGACCGCTACCTGCTGGCCCGGGGGCTGCTCTCTTCCGTTGCCAGCACGCTGGGGTGGCCTTCGTACCAGGAGCTGGGCCATTGGCTGGGGCGAGAGCTCGAACCGCTGGTGGCCCGGCGGCCTCTGTCGGAGGAGCAGTCGCCCTTCATCCTGGGTGAACACGTTACCCTGGAACAGGGTACGGGAGTCGTTCACACCGCCCCAGGGCACGGCCTCGAGGATTATGAAGTGGGCACCCGCTACGACCTGCCCGTCTTTGCCCCGGTGGACGACCACGGGCGATTCACCGCGGCCGCTGGTCCGTATTCCGGCCTCGAACTGGGCGAGGCGAACGAAGTGATCATCCGGGACCTGCAAGCGAGCGGCATCTTGCTGCACGAAGGACAGCTGACACACCAGTATCCGCTCTGCTGGCGTTGCAAGAACCCGGTCATCTTCCGGGCGACGGAGCAGTGGTTTGCCTCCGTGGACGGTTTTCGCCAGGCGGCTCTCGACGCGATTCGGAAGGTCCGCTGGATCCCGGCCTGGGGTGAAGACCGGATTCACAACATGATCGAAGAGCGGCACGACTGGTGCATCTCCCGGCAACGGGTGTGGGGAGTGCCTATCCCGGCGTTCTACTGCACCTCCTGTGGACACGCACTCATCACCGAAGAGACCATCGAGGCGGTGGCGCGGCTCTTCCAAAAAGAGGGATCGGACGCCTGGTGGGCTCATTCGGCCGCCGAAATCCTGCCGCCCGGCACCGTCTGCCCTCAGTGCGGCGGTCACGAGTTTCGCAAAGAGCGGGACATCATGGATGTCTGGTTCGACAGCGGCAGTTCCCATGCGGGCGTGTTGGCTCAGCGCCCGGAACTGGCCTGGCCAGCCGATCTCTATTTGGAAGGCAGCGACCAGCACCGCGGCTGGTTCCAGTCTTCCCTGCTCACCGCAGTGGCTACCCGCGGCCAAGCGCCGTACCGGAGCGTGCTCACGCATGGGTTCATCGTGGACGGCGAAGGCCGCAAAATGTCGAAGTCCCTGGGGAACGTGGTCTCGCCTGACGCCGTGACCAAGAAATACGGCGCCGACATCTTGCGGCTTTGGGCCTCGTCGGCGGATTACCGCGGCGATATCCGGGTCTCCGAACCGATTTTGGGCCAGATGGCGGAGGTGTACCGGCGGGTGCGCAACACCGCCCGGTTCATCCTGGGCAATCTGGCCGATTTCGATCCGCGACACAACGCTGTCGATTCGTCGCATCTGGAGGAGCTGGATCGCTGGGCGTTGCAGCGGGTGAACCGCTTTGCCCAGCGTCTGCGGAAAGCGTACGACGAATACGAATTTCACATGGTGTTTCACGGACTGCACGACTTCTGTGCGGTGGACATGGGAGCGTTTTACCTGGACGTCCTGAAAGACCGCCTGTACACCGATGCCCGCAACTCCCCCCGGCGTCGTTCGGCCCAAACGGCCTTGTTCCGGCTGCTGCAGATCCTGGACCAGATGATGGCACCAGTGCTGGTATTTACGGCCGACGAGATCTGGGAGGCGCTGCGCCGGCTGCCAGGGACGACCGAGGTAGGGGTGCTGGGCGGCGAGCCACTACGGGTTCCGAGCGTTCACCTTTCTCGCTGGCCCGAACCGGTGCTGCACTACTTGACCCCGGCCCAGGAGCAACGGTGGGAGCGCTTGTTGGCGGTACGCCGGGAGGTCACCCGAGGGCTGGAGGAGGCCCGGGCGGCGGGGCAGATCGGTGGTTCACTGGAAGCCCTGGTGACGCTGACGCCGACCAGCGAGGAGATGGCAGTGTGGCTGGCGTCCTGGAGTCCGACGGAGCTGGCCGATCTCTTCATTGTCTCGGGGGTCGAAGTGCAGCCGGTGAACCCAACAGCCGCCGCAGGCGCTGGTAGTGGCGCGGGAGTAACGGTAACGGTCTCAGCCCATCCCGGACAACGGTGTGCCCGTTGCTGGAAACGCGGGATCTGGGCCGGTGACCCGCACCATCCCGAACTGTGCTCACGCTGCGTGGACGCGCTCCGGCAGGATGGGACCTACCAGTAACTCGGGGGCGCGGCCGGGCAGTCTATGAGGGAAAGGGCGTGGCGGGTGTGAGACAGCCTACCGGCGACCAGCAGGACCGGCAGACCCAGGAACAGGAAGAGGAAGGCCGTCTCGCCCGGCAGGTGCGACACCTGGCTGAAACCCTGGACCGCTCCGGCATCGTCGAATTGGTGGAGTTTTATCGCCATCCCCGGCGGATGATGTGGGTCAGCTTTGCGAGCGGCATCGTCCGGGGAGCGGGGATGGCGATAGGCTTCACGGCGGTGGGCGCGGTGGTGCTCTACCTGCTCAGCCGTCTGGCAGCGCTCAACCTGCCGCTGATCGGGGAGTTCATCGCCGACATCACTCGGATCGTGGAGAGGGAGCTCCAGTTCCACCCTGGTCCTTGAGGGGTACGCGGCGGACCGGGGCAGTGCCGGACACCCAGACCTGCCAGGCTGCGCACGGGGACGGTTTGAGGGGTAGGGGGGACAACCATGTCTGCAGATCAAGAAATTCCTCAGCCGGGATGGAGCGAAGGTATCGCTGGAGAAAACATTCGAAATCTTCTGCTTACAGAACGAGATCGTCTCATGGGAAGGATTCACGGCTTTACCAACGGTCAACTGGGTGAACCCCTCAGTCAATCGGTGGGCGAACTGTCCTCCTATGACAATCATACCGCCGATCTGGGGACAGAGACATTCGAGCGGGAGAAAGACGTTACCTTGCGGGGACAGGCCCGCTGGATGGTGCGGCAAATCGATCGGGCACTCGAGAAGTTGGAGGCGGGCAGCTACGGGCTGTGCGACCGCTGCGGGCGTCCTATCGAACCGGCGCGTCTGCAGGCCAGACCGTACGCCACCTTGTGCTATGAGTGCCAGGTACGGGAGGAGAAAGAGTATGAGCAGGCCCGCAGTCTGGAGGAGGCGCCGCCTCCTTTCGGCCGCTCGTTCCGGAACGAAGAAGGGTACAACGGTTACGACGGCGAAGACGCATGGCAGGACGTGGCCCGTTATGGAAATGCGAACTCGCCCCAGGACGAGCCGGATTCCATCAGCTACCAAGACATTTTCGTCGACGCCGACGAGGATACCGGGGCGGTGGAGCGCATGGACACACTGGTCGATCTGGAGGGCCGCGGAGTCGCCAACCCGGATCTCATCTACCCCGAGCTGGTGAGTAACCACAGCCGGCGGCCGCATCCCTCGGAGCCTGGGTTGCGGAGGTGGGGGCGGTAGCAGGTTCGCTGGTAGGAAGGTGCAGGACGGTTGAACCCAGGGCAGCACAAAACGGCTAACGGAGTGCTTCTGGCACTGGCTGGGCTTGTCGTTCTCATGATGGATCAGGGAACGAAACTCTGGGCCATCCGAGCGCTCCCCCTGTGGCAATCCCGCCCGCTTTTGCCGCCGCTTCTCCGTTTGACGCGGGTGGAAAACCAGGGTGCGGCGTTTAGCCTCCTTCCCGGAGCGTACTGGCTCTTTGTGGCGATGGCCGTGGGAATGGTGGCAGCCGCCTGGGCCTTTCGCCGCGTATTGTTCTCGGCTGCGGCCCAGCCGGCCGGGTGGGGCGTCGCTTTCGTCCTGGGCGGTACGGCCGGGAACCTGTTGGACCGCCTGCGCTGGGGGTACGTCGTGGATTTTCTGGAACTCCCCCACTGGCCAGTGTTCAACATAGCAGATGCTAGTATTGTGGCAGGGATGGGATTGGTTTTGTGGGGGCTGATGCGTTGGGACGGCCGGCCGGCGGCAGGCGGAGGGAAGGATAAGCCGTGACGGAGCTGGCAGAGGACGACAGGTGGTACGGCTTCCCTGACGAGCGGCTGGAGTTTACAGCGGACCGAACCGATCGCCTGGACCGGCTGCTGGCGCGGGTCAGCGGGGAGAGCCGGGCGCTGGTTCAACAGTGGATTGCGGCGGGTGTAGTGACCATCAATGGGACGGTGGCACGCAAATCCGGTGAGAAGGTACGCGCGGGCGACCGGGTTACGGCCATCCGGCGGGAACGGCCGGCGCTACGGGCGGTGCCCGAGAAGATACCCGTCTGTGTGGTCTACGAAGATGACGACCTGCTCGTGGTGGACAAACCGGCCGGCCTGACGGTGCACCCGGCTCCGGGCCACCCGCAGGGGACGCTGGTAAACGCCTTGTTAGGGCGGGGGGTACCGCTGGCGACGGAGGGAACGGCAGCCTTTCGCCCGGGGGTGGTTCACCGGATCGATAAGGACACGTCGGGGCTGCTGGTGGTCGCCAAGAGCGAGCTGGCGTATGCCGGGCTGGCCCGCCAGTTCCGGCGTCACACCATTCATCGACGGTATCTGGCGCTGATCCATGGAGTCCCTGATCCGCCCCGCGGGACGTTGCAGGGTGCCATTGGCCGTGACCCGGTGCATCGGCAGCGGCTGACCATCGTGGCGGATGAAAAGGGGAAGCCGGCGATCACCCATTATGAAGTGGTGGAAAGCTGGCCAGCGGCGGCGCGACCGGCGGCAAAAGCCAGGGGTGGGCAGGACGCCAGCCAACAAGCCGGCGAGGGGTACAGCCTTGTGCAGGTGCGGCTGGAGACTGGGCGGACCCACCAGATCCGTGTTCACATGGCCGCGTTCGGCCACCCGCTGGTCAGTGACCCTGTATACTGTCCCCCCAAGCTTTTGGCCGGCGATCGGGAGCGTTTTGCTTTCGCCGGCCAGGCGTTACATGCGGCCGAGTTGGGCTTCGAGCACCCGGCCACCGGGCGTTGGATGCAGTTTGTTTCTCCGCTGCCGGCTGCCTTTCAGGCGGCCATCGACCAGCTGCGCCATATCGAAGCGGATTGAGGAGCGGTAGGACAAGGAAGAAATCCTAGAGAGAGGACGAATCAGGCCTTGTTCATTTTGTCAGGGCGGCCGAACTCTGGCCAGGGGGAGGTCCCCCTCGAACGCTACCGGGCCTTCGCTTTCGTGGATTGGGACGATACGCTGGTCGCCACCAACGTGCTCTATAGCCTCGCCAACCGGGAGAACGCGCGGGACGTGCTGGCAGCGTTGGGGGAACCCGCTGTCGTCAGCGAAGAGGAGATCCTGACCTTGGCCGACGAGATCGACCTGGCCAAGGTGCGTACGATAGGCTTGTCGCACTCCCGCTACCCCGAAGCCTGGGCGGAAGCATACCAACAGTTGGCAGAGAAGTGGGGAAGGCCGCTCGAACCGGCAGTAGTAAAACGCGTGCGTGAGCGGGCCGAACAGGTGGCTTGGGCGCCCCAGGAGTGGCTGCCTGGAGCGCAGGAAGCTCTGAGGGTGTTGCGGCAGGCAGGAGCAGAAATCTCCATCTGGACGGCGGGAGAAGTGGAAGTGCAACAGCACAAACTGGAGCATGCATTCCTATCTGGCCAACCTGTCTGGCAGTGGGTCGACCAGACCGTCATCGTTCCCGACAAAGACACGGCGATGCTCCGGCAAGCGCTGGGACCCCGTTTAACCTGGCCAGAACGGTGTCTCGTGATCGGCAACAGCCCACGGGCCGACGTGCGCCCCGCTTTGGAGCTTGGCGTGACGGCCGTCTGGGTGCAAGGCGACAGCTGGAGCTACGATCGTCACCCTATCGGCGAAGATGAACCAGGTCTGCACCGTCTGGCTTCGCTCACCCAGTTCCCTGCCTGGTTCGAACGGTGGCTCCAGCGATAGCTACACATTGGTAGCCACGTACCGATAGCCGCCCATCCCCAGGCCGCCAGGCTCGAACCACGGACCCCCAACCCCTGTATGCGAAGGGTTCTTCCCACGCAGACTGCTGTTGGGGGGCAGATGCAACGTGGATAAGGGCAGGCCGTGGGAATCTTTGTCTTTGGCAGGTCCCGCCCTCTTTTGGGTCGGTATCATGGTGGGCGTTGCCTTGATCGGGCTGCTGCGGCTGGCTGCCACGGTCTCCTGGCACCAGCTGCAGCACAGCCTCATCTGGTTACCTCGCGCCGGGGTGGATGTTTTCGGCGTGTATGCTGTGGCCCTTCTGGTTCAACTGGTGGTGGCCGGCGGGGCCGTCTGGCTTCATCAAACCGCCGCTCGGGGTTGGCAACGCCGGGTCGTAGCCATCCTGGCGCTCACCCCAGCCGTTCTTTCCGATGTCGTGGTGGCCATTCTTCTGGTAACGGCCGTGACGCCCCAGGGGTGGTTCAACATTGGCCTGGCCTGGCTGGGTTCCCTGCTGGGGATAGATCCATTATCCGGCCACACCGCCGCGCCGCCTTCCCACGTCACGCCCCCCTGGCCCTGGCTATCGCCAACCCGCTGGTATCTGATCCTCCTGGCATTGGCGGATGCCTGGCGCGGCTGGCCTGTTTTCTGGCTTCTCTGGGTGCGAGCCTCCCACCAGCAGGGCTGGTGGCGACAGACGGAAGAAGTTCAACAGACGCTGACGCCGGTGACCGCCGGTACCGAGCGGCCCGTTCGCCTCTCGCGCTGGAGTGATCCCAGCTGGAGACGGGCGCTGATGGCCGGTCTGGCGCTGCGGTTGGCGGAGACCCTCCAGCTTTTTACCGTATCCATCATGTGGTTAGGGCCAGGATTATTCCCCACGTGGGCAGAGCGGATCGGTACGTATGCCCGTACCTTGGACACTGTAGGCCTGGCAGCCATTTGGACGTTGATGCTCCTGATCATGATGAGCGTGCCGGCGGCTTGGCTTTTGCTCATGCAGGGGGCGTCGGATCCGGGCGGCAGCTGGGTGATACTGCCGGCCCATCGAAGCGGGGGCGGGATCTAGCCCGCCATCCACGGCAGCAAGGCGAGGTGAGGGAGGGTGAACGCCGGGCCGCGCGGGGCAGCATCCGGCACAAGGACGCGGAACCGGGCAGGTAAGCAGCAACAGCGTTACCATGGCCATGTTGCTGGGTCAGTCCTGTGGTGGTGGGGTCTGGCCCTGCTGGGCCTCGGGGTGGGAGGGCCTGTGCTGGCTGTCGTCTGGTTTGCGTTTGTCGGCAGCCTCCCGCTGATACAAGAGTGGCCACCCTCGCCGCTCACCCGCTGGCATGTCGTAGCCGCCTGGCGGCAGCTGTTTTTGATCCATCCCGAGCTGGTCGCCGGTCTCGCCCGCACCCTTTTCGTCGCCCTGGTGGTGGCCGCGCTCGCCCTGCTGCTGGGCGCGCTGGCTGGCTATGCGTTGAGCCGTAAGCCCAGCGCCCGCCTGGAAGTTCCTCTGGCAGCCGGCCGCCTCTTACCTGGCTTGTTTTGGGCGCTGGGGCTGGCGCTGCCGTTAATGAGCATTGGCCTGTATGATCGGCCGGAAGGTCTTGTCCTGGTTTACAGCGCTCCTGCCACCATCCTTGTGGCCTGGGTGACCCGCCGTCTGCTGGACGACCTTCCTGCTCACTGGGGAGAGAGCCTGCTCACGCTGGGCTGGTCCCCCTGGCGGGTGTGGAACGCATGGACGTGGGACTGGCTGCGGCCACGCCTGGCACGGCTGGCTGTCCTCGTCATGCTGGGCATTTGGAATGAAGCGGCCATCGCCCTTATCCTCACGCAGTACCGGCCCACTCTCAGTGCCTTGCTGGTGCGACTGACTCGCCTGGTCATGCTGGAAGCAGGCGCCGGAGGTCCGCCGGGAATGACGCCGCCGGTGCTGATTCCGCCCGGAGCTGCTCTGGCCCAGCTGGGGGCGGCGGCTACTCTCCTAGCCCTCCCCCCACTGTGTGCGCTGCTTTTTCTGGGCCGGCCCTGGCTCGACTTCTGGCTGGGGGTCAAAGAGCCCAGCATGTCCGCCGCAGGGGCGCTGGGGCAGCCACCGGCTCACCGCCTTGTTTCCACTACGTCATCTCAGGGAGAAGCATAGACTATGGCAGAATTGCAGGAACTGCGGGTGGCTCACCTCTCCGGGGAGTATGAGGGCCGACGGATCGAAAACGCCTCGTTTCAAGTGCCTGCTGGCGGACGACTGGTCCTCCTGGGACCGGCGGGAGCGGGGAAAACGGCCTTGCTCGCCCTCATTGCCGGGCTGCCATCCGCTTGGGGGACTGGCGAGGTGCGAGTCGGGGGGCAGCGAGTGGACGGCCGTCCCGCCTGGCAGCGGCGGATCGCTCTGATCCCGGCCGACTACGCGCTTTGGCCGCATCGATCAGTCCAGGAGCAGATCCGGTTCGGATTAGCCCGGCCCTTGCCGCGGCCCACCGGCGAACCCTCCCTCGCCGAACGGAGCGGGGAAGCGGCCGCTCTTTGGCAGCGCTGGCTACTGCAACTCGATCTCGAGCCACTCTTGAACCGCTACCCATCCGAGCTACAGCCCGACGAGCGCCTGCGAGTCGCACTGGCCCGGGCGATGCTGGCTCAGCCTGTAGCCTTACTCTTGGATGACCCTCTGGCACGTTGGCGACAGGAACCTCCCCGCGTCTGGTGGCAGATGGTGGACCGGCTGCAGGGATGGCTGGCGTCCATAGAGATTCCTGTGGTGATCGCCACGACAAATGCCCAGGAAGCGGTCCGGTTGGGGCAACGCATCCTCGTTGTGGGAAGTGGCCGTGGACATCAATGCGGCTCACCGCAGGAGCTTTATTTCGAGCCCTCTTCCATCTGGGTAGCCCAATACCTGAGCCCCTGGCCGCTCAACGTCTGGCCGGCGACGGTGTCTGAGGAGTTGTCCCCTCAGCCCACCCACTTGCGGCTGGAGGATGGGGGGTGGGAGCTACCCCTGTCGCCCGCAGGGCAAAAGGCCATCGCAGCCTGGTGGGAGGCGACCGGTCAAAAACAGCGCTCCGTCCTGGTCGGACTGCGGGCAGAGGACTTGGCCGTCTCCACGGATGGCTCTTCTGCCCCCTCTGTCTGGGCGACCCGGGTCGTACAGCTGGAACAGTGGGGCTGGACTACCTTACTTGGCGTCGTTCCCACCGCACCCGCGTCGCCTGCTGCCACGCCGCCCGCAACCTCCCCCCCGCCTGCAGCTGAACGGGAGGGCAGCCCTGCGCTCGCACCTGCTCCGCCCGCCAACCTGGCGCCGGCTGCGGCGGCACCTTCACCCAGCACTCGCCGCTTGTGGGTGCTGACCTCCAGGGACATCCAGCTCCTCACAGGCTCTACCTGCCAGATCACAATCTCTCCCGAGCGGGTACTCCTTTTTGACCCGGTCACCGAGCAACGGCTGGCCCCGGCTCCCTCCTGACCACTTGACCGTTGGCATCTCCGCCGGCCCCCGCGCTCCCTCCGCAGGGACAGGACACCCGGCCCCACGACGTGGAGTAGCCGCCTTTAGTACGCGCGGGCGAACCAGACCTGGTGGATGGCGGGCCGCCCGCACACGAGGCAATGTGCGTGCGGGTGAACCGACAAGTGTCCGGGAATCTCCAGCGGCATGTTGCGGGAGGTCGCCTTCGTCTGTTCTTTGACCTTCGCTTCACAGGCCGCCTCTCCGCACCAGCCGGCCAGCACGAAACCGCCTTTTGTCTCCAGCAGCTGCTCGAGGTCGGCCAGCGTTTCTGCATCGCTCGTGTGTTCCGCCTGGAACTGCTGTGCCTTGCGGAAGAGGTTGGCCTGTACTTCCTCCAGCATAGCCTTTACACCGGTGGTCACTGCGTTCAGCGCTAACTGGCCTTTTTCAAGGGTGTCCCGCCGCCCGACGGTCACCACTCCAGCTGCCAGATCCCTCGGCCCTACCTCGATGCGCAGCGGCACTCCCCGCATCTCGTATTCATTGAACTTCCAGCCCGGCCGGAAGCCCTCCCGATCGTCCAGCTTCACACGGACGCCGGCCGCTCGTAGCTGATCGTAGAGTTGATGGGCGGCGTTGAGGACCGCCTCCCGCTCCTGGGCACCGAGGATGGGAATGATCACAACTTGCGTAGGGGCGATCTTGGGTGGAAGCACCAGGCCGCGGTCATCGCCGTGGACCATCACAATGCAGCCGAGCAAGCGGGTGGACGCGCCCCAGGAGGTGGTATGTACAGGCCTCAGTTGATTGTCCTGATCCAGGAAACGAATACCGAAGCTCTCAGCAAAGTTTGTACCTAAGTAGTGGGAGGTACCGGCCTGAACGGCCTTACCGTCCTTCATCATGGCTTCGATGGAATATGTCTCCACGGCACCGGCAAACTTTTCGCTGGGCGTCTTCTGACCCCGGAAGACAGGAATCGCCAGATCATTTTGCACGAAGTCGGTGTACACGCCGAGCATGCGCATGGTCTCGGCCCGAGCTTCTTCCTCCGTGGCGTGGGCAGTGTGTCCCTCTTGCCACAGAAACTCGGTCGTCCGCAAGAATGGCAGAGTGCGTTTCTCCCAGCGGAAGACATTGGCCCACTGGTTGATCAAGACCGGCAGGTCCCGGTAGGAGTGAATCCACTGGGCGTACATCGAGCCAATGATCGTTTCCGACGTGGGTCGCAGGGCGAGTGGCTCTTCGAGTTTCTCTCCGCCGGCTTCGGTCACCCAGGGCAGTTCCGGGTTGAACCCCTCGACATGCTCCTTCTCCTTCTCCAGGAAGCTGGCGGGAATCAGCGTGGGGAAGTAGGCGTTGCGGTGGCCAGTCTCCTTGAACCGCCGGTCCAGCCCCGCCTGGCACGCCTCCCAGAGGGCGTACCCTTCCGGCTTGAACACGATGCAGCCCCGCACCGGAGCATAGTCCATCAAATCCGCCTTCTGGATCACGTCCAGATACCAGCGGGAGAAGTCAACGGCCTGCGGGGTGATCGCCTGGACCGCTTCCTTGGATTCTTTACCCTCTTTGCCCTTGCCCGACTTGCCCTTGTCAGCTCCGGCCTCTTTTCCGGTTACAACCTTCGTTGCCTCTCTAGGCCCTGTTGCCGCCTGTCGGTTGTCTTGAGTTCCGTCCATTTGCAGCCCCACTCCCTGTTGGTCTCAAACCCTCTCCCATGGGTTACACCAATAGTCATCCCAGCCGGCCCTGCCTGGCTGCTTCGACACCGTGTGCAAGTCATCCCGCCGGCCTTCGCTTTCTGTTACTTTGGCAGTATACCATGAGCCACCCATTTTCCGGAAAGGGTGGGAGGCCCGGTCGGCCGCCGGCGTCAAGACCTTTTGAGGCGTTCCAGCGGCTAGTAGGAACACAGCGGCACGACGCCGAAAGGAAGGCTCGGCAAGGCTGGTGGGCCGCTGGGCCTAGCAACAACAGCCAGGCGAGAAAACAGCGGGGGTTCAGCCCCCGGAGAGCAGTGGGGGTCACGCGTTGGGTACGCAAAAAAACGGACCGGCGGGTGGACAGCGAGCAAGCGGCGGTGGGCCGCGGGGTTTTGCGGTCGCCCGTGGCTGGGAGAACCAGGGAATTCGACTGCCACGGCGGCAGACCGCGGGTTCAGCCGGATACGATCTGGAAGCAGCGGAGCGGGTAGAGATCGGCCCCGGGCAGATGGTCCGGGTGCCGACCGGGATCAAGGCGTGGATGCCACCCGACGAGTTTCTGGGCGTCTACATCCGCAGCAGCCTCGCCTTTCGCCATCAGCTCATGCTGGTCAATAATGTGGGGATCATTGATTCGGATTACTTCGAAAACCCGGAGAATGACGGGCACATCATGGTGGGGCTGATCAACCTGGGACGGGAGACGGTCATCCTCGAAAAGGGAGAACGTTTTGCCCAGGCCATCTTCCAGCCATTCCGCCGGATCGAAGAGAAGGTGCTGCCGACCCGCCAGGGAGGATTGGGCAGTACCGGTACGGGGGTCGAGGAGGCTCGTCGCGACACGGACGTTGCCCTGACGGAGTTACAACCCGACGACAACCCGACGGACCGGCAAGGGTGGTTTCTGGGCTACCCCATTCAGACGCGGGAAGCGCGGGGGAGGCGTCGCACCTCCGCCGGCCGGTGGGAAGGCAACCAGATGGTGATCGAACTGGCCAGCCACCTGAGCCCGCAGGAGCGGCGCCGGCACGTCGAGAGTTTGGCTTTGCGGCTGTTGGCCAGCCGGCGGTTGCCTGCTCTACGTCAACGCATCTGGCGGCTGGCCCAGGAACGCTTTGCCGGTCAGCAGCTGCCCGTAGGGGAGATTCACTTTCGCCAGCAAAACCGGCGGTGGGGTTCCTGTTCATCCCGCGGGAACATCAGTCTGTCGTATCGCCTGCTGACTGCCCCGGACGAGCTGCTGGATTATGTCTGCATTCACGAGCTGGCGCACCTGGTGGAATTCAACCATTCGCCCCGGTTCTGGGAGTTGGTGGCCCGTGCCGATCCAGACTATCGACTTCACCGGGAAGCGCTCAAGGAGTGGGGGCAGCGGTGGCAGGAGCAGTGGCAGCGGCGCTGGCAACCGGCACCTGCCTAGGTAGGGCTCGCAAAGGGAGGTACAGGCATGGGGAAGCATCATCTTCGCTCTGTTGACCCTCCGGCTACTCCGGAATCACATCCAGCTCCAGGGAGTGCTGGCGCGCCCGAGGCGGCGGGGGGCAACGCGCCAGTACGCTCCTCGGCGACATCGAAACTGGACCGGCCCAGTCGGGCCAAGGAGGAAGAACGGCAGCGGAGCCGGCGACCTACCGGGCGGGATGTAGCCCATGCCGCAGGGGTCTCCCAGACGGCGGTCTCGTTCGTGTTGACGGGAGTTCATCCGGAGAAGATCTCCGAACAGACCCGGAAACGGGTTTTGGAGGCGGCCACGCGGCTGGGCTACCGGCCCAATCGGTTGGCCCGCAGCCTGCGTACTCGCCGCACCAGCGCCATCGGACTTTTGAGCAGCACCATGGAGACAGTGGTAGCCCAGGCGATCAGTGGGTTGCAGGAGGCTGCCTGGGAAAGCGGCTACCACGTGATCTTGTGCAACACGCACCAGTCGGCGACGCTGGAGCGACAAGCGCTGGACTTTCTGGCGGACCTCCAAGTGGACGGCCTGGTGGTCGTGTCGACGTCCACCCCCTCCGATAACCAGGCCCTGGCTGCCTGGACTCAGGGTCCGCTGGTCCTCATCAACCGGACGCTGGGCCCCGAAGATGCGCCCTTCCCGCGGGTGATCACGGATTACCGGGAGGGGGCGCGCCTGGCGGTCGAACACCTGCTGGCCCAAGGATGCCAGCGGGTGGCCTTTGCCGGCATGGACCTCGAGGGGCTCGGCAGGTCGGAAGCGGTTCGCCAGCGGTGGGAAGGGTACCGGCAGGCGGTGCAGCAGGCAGGGTATTCTGTCGATATGCGCCTGGTGTATTTTGCCCCCCGTGAGAGGACAGGGGTGGGCTGGAGAGAGGGAGTGGAGGCGGTAGAAAAGTTCCGAAGTCTGCCGCCAGAGCAGCAGCCGGACGGGGTGTACGCCATCAACGACTTCGTGGCCGCCGGTGTCATCGGCGCGTTGCTGCAAGCGGGAATCCGCGTACCGCAGGATGTGTCTGTGGTCGGAAACGACAACACTTCCGTGGCTTCGCACCACTACCCGCAGATCAGCAGCGTGGACCAGCGGTGGCAGGAGGCTGGCAGGATGGCACTACGCAAGCTGCTCTACTTGCTCTCACACGCCTACGAAAGCCTGCCGGCGGATGGTGCGCCCCCCTCCGGGGAAGAGCCTTCGCTGGTGGAAGTCGTCCGCCCGCAGCTGGTCGTGCGCCAATCCAGTCTGAGACGGGTGGAAGTAAACGCGCCGGGAGCGGGGACCAGCTAGCCATGGATCTTGTAGCGCAGGAATAGTTCACTTTGATGCTGGTAGACCGATACCAGTTCCAGGCGCAGGTGAGCCAACCAGTCCGGACCTTCGACCAGCGAAAGGGACCCTGAACGCCCGATGAGCCGGGCGGCGACCGTGAAAAAGAGCTCATCGACCGCCCCCAGCCGGAGGAATTGGTGGTTGAGGTGTGGCCCGCCTTCGAGCAGAAGCCGGCGGACGCCGGCCTCCTGATAGAGTCGGGATAGCGCTGCCAGGAGGCGATCGTCGTCCGCTCCCTGGCCGAACTCCCATACTATTGCTCCTGCCTTCTCCAGTCGCTGCCGCTGTTGATAGGGTAGGGAACCGGCTACCACCAGAACCGGCCGGGGGGACTCCCGGAAAGCACGGCTGTCCAGGGGTAGTTCACCCGTGCGGGTGAACACCACGAACTGAGGCGGGGTGGCGAGGGTACCCGCGGGGCTGGGCGTGGACGGTAGGCCGGGGTAGTAGGGGTGTCGCCGGACCGTACCTGCGCCCCGGGCGATGGCGTCGAATCCCGACCGGAGGGTTTTCATCCAGGCCCGGTCCACCGCGGAACCGATGGTCGGCCCGGCACCGGGCGGCGGGATGTTCTCCGGTCCCCAGGTGGTCTTTCCGTCCGCGCTGGTTACCATGTTGATGGCCACGTACGGGCGACGGGCCGCGGGCGGCGGCAGGGGCAGATCAGGCAGCGGCGGAATTCCAGTAATGGTTGTCATGGGAGGCATCCTTTCTACCAGGTCTACCAGCGTGTTTGCTTCTTTATCGTCACAGGACTTAGACTAGCCAGGGACCGTGAGTTATGAGGAAGCGGGTAGATTGCGCTTCTCCTCATCATCGTACCTGCCGTTTATGCCGGGGTCTAGCTTCAAGCCCACTCTCTTCAGCGTCTCTGCAATCCTGACGGGTTCTTTGCCGGTCTGTGTGGGAGCAGGGGCTTGGCTGGGGAGGGCGGCGAACGGGCGGGAAAGATATCGGAGTGGGCCAGTCGGCCGGTACAGCCGGCAAGTTTCTGGCCAAACGGCAGAAGAGGGGATGCGCGGTGCCCGTCTTTACCTTCGACCAGCAGGACCGAGCGTTTGTCAACCGTCGGTCGGCAGGCCGCTGGATGTTTCGCCTGCAGATTGGCGTCACGCCAGGAAAGGCGGTCAAGGGAGCCTGGGTGGCATTGCGGGATCCTGAGCAACCAGATTCCCCACCCCGTCTGGTCCCCATGTCTGCCCTGCCGCTCGAACCGGCCGGCCAAGGGGGCAGCAGCGGTGTGCAGCTGTGGGAGGCGACGGCCGCCACGCCGGCTACCAGCCGCTGGGAATACCAATTCTATGTGCTCATCGGGGATGAACCATGGTGGGTAGGCCCTGAGGGCCACGCTACTTTGCCCGCCGGATCCGGTGGCAGCCAGGAGTTGCCGCAGGTTGGCTGGTTCTCTCAGGAGGAAGAGGCCCAGCCCTTGTTTCCGGTCATCCCCTGGACTCAAACGACGGTCTTCTATCAGATCTTTCCAGATCGGTTCGACAATGGCGACCCCTCCAATGACCCGCCCACCGTTTGCTCCTGGGACACCCCGATCCGGCACGGGACATCGTCGCAGTATTACGGGGGGGATTTTGCAGGCATTCGGCGTCGCCTGCCCTACCTCGAAGAGCTGGGGATCAACGCCATCTACCTCAACCCCATCTTTGCCTCAGGGAGCTCCCACGGCTACGACACGATCGATTTTCGGCGCGTCGATCCACGGCTGGGGACATTGGCAGATTTCCGGCAGTTGCTGAGCGAGGCGCACCACCGGGGCATTCGTATCATCCTGGACGGTGTGTTCAACCATGTAGGGCGCGGCTTTTGGGCCTTTCAGGACGTCTGCCGCCGGGGCACTGCTTCACCCTACGTCGACTGGTTTTTCATTCACTCCTTTCCGGTCCGGCCCGATCTGGGGAACTACGAAGGCTGGTGGGGACTGGCCGAGCTACCCAAGCTGAACGTGGCTCACCTGCCGGTCCGTCGCCACCTGCTGGAAGTGGTTCGCTATTGGACCGAGCTGGGAATCGATGGCTGGCGGCTGGATGTTCCCAACGAGGTGCAGGCGTCCGGTTTCTGGGAGGAGTTTCGCCAAGTAGTGAAGTCTGTTAACCCCCTCGCGTACATCGTTGGCGAGATCTGGCGGGTAGAGCGGGAGTGGCTGCAAGGCGACAAATTCGACGGTCTCATGAACTACCCGTGGGGTAAAGACACCTTGCTTCCTTTCTTCGGCGGGGACCGCAGCTGGTCACCGGAACGAGTGTGGGACCATCTTCGTCATGTCTTGCTCTCCTACCCGCCCCAGGGGGTGGCGATGGCGTTCAACGTAGTGGACTCCCACGACACCGAGCGCATGCTAACGGCGTTGGGGGGCGGCAATCTCGGGGAGAAGCCGCGAGCGGCAGCGGTGAACAGAATGCGGGCCTTGGTGACGGTCCAGTTCACCTTGCCAGGAGTGCCTGTGATCTACTACGGCGACGAACGTGGAATGCTGGGCGAGAAGCTCGACGATTGGGATGCGCAGCGGGCTCCGGTCCCCTGGGATGAGCTGGACGACCAGATCTTTGATTGGTACAAGAAATTGGTCTGGCTGAGGCGCAATCATCCGGCCTTGCGCGGCGCCCGCCTCGAGCTGGTTTACGCCAACAACACCAACGGGGTGCTCGCCTATCGCCGTCCTGTCCCAGGCCACCCGGAGCTGGACCTGGTCGTGGTCACCGGGGCGCGCTTGGAACCGGTTCATTTCTTCCTGCCGCTGCCGGAGCAGCCTGGCGGGTATGTGGACCTCTTGCGTTGCCACCGCTATGTTTCAGGGGCTCGGGGCGTAGAGATCAGCTGGTCCGGTCCCACGGCCCTGGTGTTGCAGGCTGCCAGTACGGCTGCAAACTGGATAGGTTGCCGGGGGCCGGGATCAGGTGTATAAAGTATCTAACCTGGTTTCAGCTGCAGGTAACCCATGTTATCGTCAGTGTGCGATGACTTCCTGGGCTGATCCGGCGAACCTGAGCCAAAGAATGGTGGGAATGGCTGCATGCCTGAGCAGAGGACGGAGATCGTCGAGCATTTGATCTGTCGCAGCGCCGACGAGCTGCTGCAGAGCCCCCCGTTTCGTCGGGTACTGCTCCGCTTCATTGGCCAGCTGCAAAGCCAGCAATCGCCCCTTCTGGACGTCATCATCCCATTCTCGTTCTCAGATAAAGATCAGGAGACAGTGGCCGAAGGGGTCGGCTATGGACTTCCCTACAACATCGATCGGTTCATTGAATTGTTACAGCTCCTCGCCCACAAGACCGCGGTGGATATCCGGCGAACGGTGCCGGCCTTCGCTCGGCTGCTGGCAGAGCCCCATCTCTTCCAGGACTTCATCGAGGAGCTGTACAACTTCTGGCGCAAGCACGAACGCTTTCTGATCCTGGAGGCCAACCCCCGCACGGAGGTGGCCCAACAGCATCAGCAGTTCATCCGGTTGAACGAAGAGCTCAAGAGTGTCGTGCTGGAAACGTACCGCCGGATTGCAGCCAACCTGACCGGTACCTTGCCCCAGGTGTACCGTCAGCTGCCTGGCGGTGCAGGCGTCGGCTTCCTCGTGGGACCGGTGGACTGGGTGGCGCCCCCGGCCCTGTTCCCGGATAGTCTCAATCGGCAACTGCACGCCGTGCCACTGGTTCAGACCGCGGTGATCGAACCGCCTCTGGTCTACTATCCCAAGCGCAACTTCCGGCGAGGCAGCATCGAACCTCTGAACGAAAACGTGCTGGGAAATGTCCAGGTAGACCCCTCCCAGTGGCTCTGCTACCCGGCCAAAGTGGGCGATATGATCATCCTGATCTTTTTCCACAAGCAGTTCCTGGCGCTAGGAGCGAGCTTGTGTAACCTGTTCGAGCTGGCTGCCCCGGCGGAACTGGCTGGTCGCCAACCGGATGGGGTGTTGCTGTTTGGGGTCGATCCGGCCGTTTTGCCCGACAACCCCACCGTCTACTATGAGGATCCCGACTCCGGCCTGGTGGTCGGCCTGGTGGCCCTTACCGACGATGTGGACTACTTCGGCTATTTCAAGAAGACCACCCTTACCCTGCACAACGTACTGTGCATCGAGCGGGGATGGTTGCCCGTGCACGGGGCGATGGCCCGGATCTTGCTACGGTCCGGGGCGCAGGCCAACGTGGTGCTGGTGGGCGATAGCGGGGCGGGTAAGTCCGAATCGCTGGAGGCCTTCCGCGTCCTGGCCGGCGAGTATTTGCGGCAGTTGACTGTCATCTTCGATGACATGGGTTCGCTCCGGCTGCTGCCAGCTGACGATCATCTCCAGCTAAAAGCCCTTGGTACGGAGATCGGCGCTTTCGTGCGGCTCGATGACCTGGAGCCCGGCTTCGCCTATTCCGAGATCGATCGTAGTATTTTTATGAACCCGCACAAGACCAACGCCCGCCTGGTCATTCCCTTGACCCGGTACCAGCAGGTGGTGCAGGGCTGGCCCGTTCACCTGTATCTGTATGCCAACAACTATGAGACGGTGGACGAGGATCACCCCTACCTGGAGTTCTTTACGGACGTGGAGAAGGCGCTCCGGGTGTTCAGCGAAGGTGCTCGCCTCTCCAAGGGGACCACCGATGAAGAGGGGTTGAGCCGCACGTACTTTGCCAACCCGTTCGGTGCGCCGCAGAAGCGGGAGAAGCACCATGTGCTGGCTCGCCGCTACCTCACCTACATGATGGAGCATGGGATCAAGGTGGGGCAGCTGCGCACGCAATTGGGGCTGCCAGGATACGCTTTGAAAGGGCCGGAGTCGGCAGCCAAAGCTCTGTTTGAGTACCTCACGAGTGAAAAGGCACAACAGCCCGGAGGGAGCCATAGCCAGCCCTCTCCCGTGAACTGAAGGTGCCCACGGCTGCGACGGGGACTACGAGTCGATGCTATGCGTACGGAGGCGGCCGGGGCTGTAGCCGGGGGCAGTCGTAAAGTCTGTGCCGTATAGATTAAGGCCTGGTGCAAAGGGGTGACCCGTTGCACCAGGCCTCGCCTGTTGTCGTCAGCCGGTAGCCTCTCTCCGCAGGACGTGGAGGTATGGCCACCAGCCGCCCAACGCTCACGACCGGAAGAAGATGTGGTTCCCGATCACCGCTGTAACCGGCTGCTGACGCACCCAGTTGTTCGCGCTCACTCCATCTGGCCGATAGAAACCATTGGCGCCATGGCTCGGATCCCATCCCTGAAGAGCGAGGGATACTGCCTGTTGTGCGGTGGGAGTCGGAGGCAGGTTGATCCGGCCATTTTGCACGGGCGAGTACTGATAATACCCGTCTACGACCTGGTAGATGATCCCCGGCACCGAGTGGGGGAATCGGGGGTCGTTCAACCGGTTGAGAACCGTGGCCGCCACCGCCACTTGCCCTTCCAGAGGCTCTCCTTCGGCCTCGGCCCGTACCAGGCGGGCCAGCAGCATCTGATCGTCCCAGCTCAACTGCAGTTTGGGAGGGGACTGCGGGTCGCTGGGCCCAGGCGAAGGCAGGTTGGGCGCCGGAGTTCCGTTACTTCCGCCCGGGGTCGTGCCGGTACCGCCGTTATTGGGGATCACCAGAACCTGCCCGGGGTAGAGTATGTCACTCCAGATGCCGTTGGCCTGACGGAGTTGGGCCACCGTCACCCCGTAGCGTTGAGCTACGAGGAAGAGCGTGTCGCCGGTCTGAACGGTGTAGCGCCAGCCACTCCCTGACCCACTCCAGCTGCCCCCCCCACCACCGTTCCCGCTCGACGCCGGCAGCAAGATCACTTGGCCGGGATAGATCTGATCGTTCCAGCCGTTCAGCCGCTGCAGCTCGTCCAATGAGACTCCGTAGCGCCGAGCGATGAGGTAGAGCGTATCCCCCGGTTGAACCGTGTACCGCTGGCTGCCGTTCCAGCTGCCATTGCCGGCACCCGGCTGAGAGACGCCCGGTCGATCGGGAATGACGATCTGTTGCCCTACCTCGATGTACCCACTCCAGTTGCCATTGGCGGCCTGGATATCCGCCAGTGATACACCGTAGCGCTGACTTAACTTAAACAACGTGTCGCCGCTGCGAACGGTGTAGGTGAACGCAAAAGTGGGCGAAGAAAGTGCCAGGGTTAATGAAGCGATGGCTGTTGGAACGATCAATCTGGCATAGCGGCGACGAGGGTGCTCGACCCCACAACTACGCAACTCGGTACTGAGCTTACTCATTCTTGACCCCTTTCTGGACCGGTTGGTTCCGTTTCCGGACATCCTTGTCCAAAAAGGGCGATCCAGCCCCTGGCTCTCCTTTCGGATCGTCTCGACCTCCAGGCAATTGACATGGTCGAGACCGGGACATGGTCCTGATACCACCGATTGCTGCAACTGGAGTGGGGGTCTGATCGCGCAATTGGCCGTCTACCCTGGCTCTTCCTGCTGGGAATTGGTCACCATGCCTGGCTTGAGGGTTTCTGTTGAGCCTGCCAGGTGTTGGGCAGGCGCGACGAGAAGTACAACGGTAGGCCGGCAGCTCAGAAGCGCCGGCCAGCGAGGAGGAGGTCCGAGTTGCGCTGTCTGCTAGTGTTTGGGACGCGACCGGAAGCGATCAAGATGGCGCCGCTGGTTCAGGCTTTGCAGGATGATCCCACGAGCGAGGCGGTGGTAGCGGTAACGGCCCAGCACCGGGAGATGCTGGACCAGGTGTTGCGCCTGTTCGGGATTGAGCCAGACTTCGATCTCAACCTCATGAAACCGGGCCAAAGCTTGACGGAGCTGACCAGCCGGATATTGACCGGTCTTGCCCCTGTGATAGACCAGGTGCAACCCGATTGGGTTCTGGTGCAGGGCGATACCACGACCGCATTTGCCGGTGCGCTGGCAGCCTTTTATGCGCACAAGCCGGTAGCTCACGTCGAAGCAGGGCTACGCACCGGCGACCTGTGGGTGCCATACCCGGAAGAGGGGAATCGCAGGCTGGTGGCGCGCCTGGCCGCGCTGCACTTTGCTCCCACGCGGCGGGCGGCGGAGAACTTGTGGCGGGAGGGGACTCCCAGAGCCGATGTGTTCATCACTGGGAACACCGTGGTCGACGCGTTGCTTTGGGTGGTGAGGGGGCACGGGTCGAGTCCCTCATGGCAACCCACTGAATCACCGGATGTTCGGCCCGAACAGTCCGCCACCTCTCCATCAGCTGGGCACGAGCCTTGGACGGCACACCCGGGGCGGATGATTCTGGTGACGACCCACCGCCGCGAGAACTGGGGCGAACCACTTAGTCGAATCTATGGGGCGATCCTCGATGTATTGGAGAGTGTCCCGGACGCTTGGGTACTCTTTCCGTGCCACCGAAATCCACTGGTACGGAAGAGGGCGCAAGCCGTCCTGGGAGGGCATCCGCGGGTAGAGATCATCGAGCCGCTGGATTATGTAGACTTCATCCATGCGCTGGAGGCGTCGACCCTTGTCCTTTCGGATTCGGGCGGGGTGCAGGAAGAGGCACCGGCGTTGCGCAAGCCTGTCCTCGTCCTGCGGGACGAAACCGAAAGGATCGAAGCCGTGGAAGCGGGGACAGCCCGGCTGGTAGGTACACAGCGAGACCGCATCGCTCGCGAGGCGATTCGACTCTTGACGGATCCTGGGGCGTACGCCGCCATGGCATCGGCTGGTGGCGAAAGCAACCCCTTTGGGGATGGCCAGGCCAGCCGGCGGATCGTGGCCGTCTTAAAGGAGCGCTCGAGGGCGCAGCAGCGGTCGACGGAACAAAGCAAAGTGGGCGTATAACCACTGGCTGTTCCATCCCGCCGCCCGCAGCAGGTGACGGCGCTCTGCTTGCAGCTGTTGCTCGCCCACCTTTGGATCCGACAAGTACAGGGCGGGCAGCCCGTCGACAATGAGCCGGTGTACCCACCCGTAGGGCAGTCGTTGGGCTGCCTGTTGCGCGTGCCGAGCAAACAGGGCCAGGCGGGACAGCCGCGCGGGCGCGCTGGCATAGAACGAGACGAGGTTCAGATCTTCCCCTTCCCGGTCTTCCTGCTGGTCGATGTAGTAATCGAGCAGGATGTGCAGCCCGTTGATCCATGGAAAATAGGCTGCGTCCAGTAGCCGCAAAAGCTGTGGCAGCCTGGGCGCGTTCGGGTCGAGGCGGTCGGCTACGACTGCCGCGGCCCAGGCAGCAAAAACCGCCAATGTGGAACCGCAGGCTGCTGCAAACTCCCACCAGTTCAGGTCCGGGTAACGAGACTGCCACCCTGCGAACCAGCGGGTGAGGGCGGGGAGTCGCTGGCTCACCTCGATGTGTTTGTATTCCTGCAGATCGTTGTAACGAGTGACATAGCTGGTTACATACGGCAAAGCCAGGGAGTAAGCGGGCCAGCGACTCAGCTCTCCCTGGACCGTTCGAACCAGATGGGCCAGGTAGCCCCCATCTTGCTGCTCCGGGTGATGCGCGTAATAGTCGTGCAGGGGAGCGCCAGGTGCGGCGGCATCCAGCATTGCCTGGTGTAAGCAACGAAAGTCCACCCCTGAGTGCGAGGTACTTCGATCACACAGGTTATCCAGATAGTCACTGATGGTTTGAAAAGCGACGATGGCCCGGATCAACGAGGTTTCCCGGCCGGGGGTCAAAAGAGCGTACGAGCAGCCTCCCCAGGCGTGAAATGCCTTCCGGTCAATGCTGGCCAACGCTTGTCGGCGCAGTTCGGGATCGGGAATCCGTTGCGCCTCCTGTCGCCAGCCGGCCAACATTTGTTTGGCCAACGGCAAAATGACAGTCAACAGACGGATCTCCAGCCCAAGCCCAGTGTGGGGAATGACGTGAGAGAGGGGACGGGCGACGGAGCGAACGGCGGCCGTACGCTTTGCGAGTCGTTGCTCCCAATCCGAGACGCTGCCAGCATGTGCCACTTCCCGCCCAGGCCTCCTTGTTGCCAGAAGCACCGGACTTACTATATCCCAATTCGTCTCTTTGGCGGCACAGCCCTTTGGGCCTCGTGGCGACATGCAAACAGACGCAGTTGGAGGCCTCCATCCTTGGCGTTCCCCTCACCGGCTGCCACATAATGGTCGCTCCAGCGTGCGTCCCAGGACTTTTCACGAGGGACCGGCGGGGCAGACTATGTCAGGCAACGGACGACGCATCACACATCGAGGGGGGAAGAGCGGTGCCAAACGTAGCGATCACCGATTTCGAACTCAACTTCTTGCGGGAGCTCATTTCGGCTGAGCAACTGTCCGCCAAGAAGGCGCAACAGTATGCCCAGTCGGCCACCAACCCGCAGCTGAAGGAGCTGCTGCAACAGGTCGCCACCCGGTCAAACCAGGCCGTGCAGCAACTGGCTACGTTCGTGCAATAAGGGGGAGACGTTGATGCAAGACAAGGATTTCGCCTCGGATATCTTGGGCAGCGTCAAGATGCACGTCGATATGTTCACGAAGGCAGCCCAGGAAGCCAGCACCCCGCAGCTGCGGCAAGCGCTGATCAACCTGCGGAATCAGTGCGAGCAGACCCAATGGCAACTGTTCGAGCTGGCTCGCAACAACAACTGGTATCAAGTCCCGAAGCAGGCGAGTGCAGACGAAGTTCAAAAAGTGGCCAGCATGGCACAACAGGCGCAACCGGCCATGGCTGAAGTCGGGACCGGAGCCGATGGTTTCGGCCGCATCCGGGTCTGAGTCAAAGATAACCAACAACGGGTAAGTTCGTCTCCACTCGAGTCAGCATAGGATCTGAGGAATGGGCCTTCTCGTCAGAGGAGGCCCATTTCGGTGGGCAGACGTGATGGTGCGGTACTCACTGCCCCGCTTACGGCCTGGTACGGCGGTTTCACCGGCACAGGCTCCAACGGCATAATGGCAGTCGTGGCGGCAGTGACAGTGGCAGTCGCTGGCAGGAACGCCTGTCCTGCTGGCGAATACGGGTGGCCAGCGACGTGCCCACAGGCAGGGATGCTTCTGCAGGGCAGTAGTCCAGGTAGTCAGGAGGCAGGCAGGGATGTTCAAAAATGCAAGTTCCGTTGGCTTTGGGATTGCCGGATGCGATCACTGGTATGCAGCGCTGGCCCATGCCGAACAGGTGAAACGGGATAGCCGAGCGCATCTGGTGGCGGTGGCCCACCGAGACCGGAAGCACGCGGTGGAAGTAGCTGAACGATATGGCGAGACCCCGGATTCGGTCAAAGTGTACGACGAATACATGGAGGTAGTGCAGGACCCGCAGGTCGAGGTGGTGATCACGGCCTGCACCGCGGCGGAGAACCCGGCGCTGTGCCTGGAAGCAGCCCGTCTGGGCAAGCCGGTGATTAGTGTCAAGCCCATGGCTATGGATCTGCAAAGCGCTCAGGCCGTAGCCGCCGCCTTTCGGCGAAAGGACTTGCCCTTCTTCCCGTTGGAGACGCAGACCCGGTTTTCGCCAGCCAACCAGCAGGCTGCCACCTGGGTACACCAGGGGAAATTGGGGACGGCCGTGAGTGCCCTCGCGGTCATGCAGGGGGGCGTACCGACGCACGTCTGGCCAGGTGAACCGGGAGTCACCTGGTGGACGCAACCCGACAAGGTGCCGGGCGGCGGTTGGATCGATCATGCCATTTACGACATCGACCTGCTTCGCTGGCTCTGGCAGGCAGAGCCGGTGGCGGTGAGTGGGCAGACGGCCAAGCTGCTCCACCCCGAGCTGGAGTTGGAAGACTGGGGCGCGGCCACCATCCGGTTCAGTAACGGCGCGATGGCCATCGTCGAAGTGACCTGGTCGGGCACGCCCGGGGCGCCCCTGGGGACGTTTCAGCTGAGGGGTAGCCAGGGGGCGCTGGTTCTCCGCGATACGTTTGCCGGGCGTGCCGCCGTGGCCGGACCTGCCACGCCGTTCTCCGGATGGACGCTGTACTCGCCACCCGCTGGCGGCCCGAACGTGGTCGATGTCTTCCTGACCCATCTCTTGGCGGATGAGCCGCTGCCAGTCAGTGTGGACGATGGGGTGGCCAATCTCCGCACGAGCCTGGCGTTTTACCAGGCGGCGCGGGAAGGCCGGACAGTAGTGCTGTCGCCCCTGGGCGAAGGGGACGGTGCATAGCCTGCCGGTTCATCCGTCCAACTCGCTGATGCGTGGATCGGCAAATACGATTGCGCAATTGCAGGGAGCGAATCCTGACTGCATCCCACAATGTAGGGACAGCAACGGGGACTAAAGAGGACTGTCGCTAGAGCTGGCAGGTTCGTTTTCTTTCGACATTCGTGAAGACCTCCTTGGTATGTATTGCATGCATGCTGGTATATCTCAAGCGCAGAGTGCCGAATCCGTTGACGGATAGGCATATTCTGCTTGACACTTCTTGGCTTAGCTTCTAGAATACCACTAGAATTGTGTTTGCGAGGAGAGTGACCGGCACCATGCGAGCGAGCATCAAAGACCCGGCAGCAATTGTACGGACTGCAATTGCCAACGTAATAGAAGCAGCGAAGCGGGAAAACCGGGACGCATTTGAAGCGGCAGATGAAGTCATGAAGATGCTCGAGGAAATGCAGGTTAATTTCCGGCCCAATGTACGGCGAGGGCGCGCCCGCGTGCAGTAACCGGTTGGAGGCGAGCGAGGGCCTGTCGGGTCGCAGCCAGGGGGTGAGGAGAGTCATTCCCCGGGTTGCGACTTTTGTTATCCGGAGACTACCGTCTGGCTTGACGACCGCATGAGGCAGCGAAGTCCCAGCGCCCGTACGCCCGCCAGTTGTGCTATGATCGGGAAAACAACGCGGCTAACCAGGCGGTCCAGCTGACGCTGGGCTTGGCCGGGAGCGTTCCCCTGTTGTGTTACGCATGGCAGAGTGGCCCACCAGTCTTGGTGAACCCAGGTGCGACCACAAACAGGGGTTCGCGGCACAAGGTGTAGCCGTGTTGGCTGGCATCCAGCTCGTTTGGATGGGTGGAACGGAGGGGACATCGTGACGAATACCACGACAGGGACGAGGGGCGGAGCTGGCGGACCGCAGGCCCTCCATCATCCCCGGACGTTGTTCGAGAAGGTGTGGGAGCGGCACGTCGTCGTCGAGCCGCCTGGCCAACCCAGTCTGTTGTACGTCGATCTGCATCTGGTTCACGAAGTGACGTCGCCCCAGGCGTTCGAAGGGCTGCGCTTAGCAGGGCGGAAGGTGCGGCGGCCCGATCGCACGTTTGCAACCATGGACCACAATGTGCCCACGACGGACCGCTCGAGGCCGGTGGAGGACCCGATTGCCCGCCTGCAGATGGAGACGCTGTCGGAGAACGCCCGGGACTTCGGGGTCACGTTGTATGATTTGCATTCTCCGGATCAAGGAATCGTCCATGTGATCGGTCCGGAGCAGGGCCTGACGCAGCCAGGCATGACCATCGTTTGCGGCGACTCGCACACGGCGACCCATGGGGCCTTCGGGGCGCTGGCCTTCGGGATCGGTACGTCGGAAGTGGAGCACGTTTTGGCCACCCAGTGCCTGTGGCAACGACGGCCCAGGACCATGGAGATCCGGGTGGACGGACGGCTGCCGGCCGGGGTGACGGCGAAGGACCTCATTTTGGCGATCATTGGCCAGATCGGGACGGACGGCGCGACCGGCCACGTGGTGGAGTACCGGGGTGAAGCGATCCGGGCTCTGAGCATGGAAGAACGGATGACGGTCTGCAACATGACCATCGAGGCGGGGGCTCGGGCCGGGATGATCTCCCCTGACGAGACCACCTTCACCTACCTGGCTGGACGCCGGTATGCCCCCCAGGGGCAGGACTGGGAACGAGCCGTTGCCTACTGGCGAACCCTGGCGACCGATGAGGGGGCACGGTTCGATCGTAGCGTGGTCGTTGACGCCAGCCAGATAGCCCCACAGGTCACCTGGGGCACCAGCCCTGGCCAGGTGCTACCGATCACCGCGCGCGTCCCTGACCCTGAGGATCGGACGCTTTTTCCGACGGAGCAGGCCCGCCAGGCTGCTGCGGCGGCTCTGGCCTATATGGGCTTGACTCCGGGAACGCCGCTGCAGGAGATCGCCATTGACCGGGTGTTCATCGGCTCCTGCACGAATGGGCGGATCGAGGACCTGCGCCAGGCGGCCGCCATACTGCGGGGGCGCAAGGTGCATCCACACGTCAAAGTGCTGGTGGTACCTGGTTCACAAGCAGTGAAACGCCAGGCAGAGGCCGAAGGACTGGATCGGGTGTTTCTGGAAGCCGGCTGTGAGTGGCGACAGGCGGGCTGTAGCATGTGTCTGGGCATGAATGCGGACATCCTGCGTCCCGGTGAACGGGCGGCTTCCACCTCCAACCGCAACTTCGAGGGGCGGCAGGGACGGGGTGGCCGAACCCATCTCGTGAGTCCAGCCATGGCGGCTGCGGCGGCGGTGGCCGGGCATCTGGTGGACATCCGCCAATTTCTGGCCGGCAGCGAGCAGGAGGTGCGTTCAGCATGAGACCTTTTCGAGTGGAGACGGGCCTGGTTGCTCCGCTGGACCGAGCTAATATCGATACCGATCAGATCATCCCCAAGCAGTTTCTCAAGCGGATTCAGCGCACGGGGTTTGGCGAGGTCTTGTTTTACGACTGGCGCTACGAGCCGGACGGGAGACCCAGGCCAGATTTCGTCCTGAACCAGGAACCGTGGAAGCAGGCAAGCATTCTGTTGGCGCGGAATAACTTTGGTTGTGGGTCGTCCCGGGAACATGCGCCCTGGGCGTTGGCCGATTTCGGGTTCCGCGCCATCATCGCCCCCTCTTTCGCCGACATTTTCTACAACAACTGTTTTCAAAACGGCCTCTTGCCTGTCGTGTTGACCGAGGCACAGGTCGATGAACTGTTTGGAAAGGTGCGGGATGCCGGTAAGGCGGGCTATTGGCTGACGGTGGACCTGGAGCGGCAAGAGGTTCGGGACGAATCGGGGTGGCAGGTTCATTTCGATGTGGATCCGTTCCGGCGGCAGGCGCTGCTGTTGGGACAGGACGACATCGATCGCACACTGCAGTACGCGGCGCAGATCGAACAGTATGAGCAAGCCCACCCCCGTCCCTGGCTATAGACCCGCTGTAGACCCCTTGCTCGCGGCCAGTGCAGTTGATGAACGCGGAACGCAGGCCAGCCACCGGACGCACCTAATAACTAAGGAGGGGTGGGAGGCATGGGCCTGTGGATTATGGTTCCGATCGCTCTGCTGGCAGCAATTCTGCTGTGGGACAGGGAGCGCCTGTTTACCCTGGAGAAAGCGCTCGCCGTTGTCAACATCGTGGTAGCGGCGCCCTGGTTCATCAGCATGGGGCTGCAGTCGGGAGCGGACTTATTCGACGACCGCCTCTTTCAAGCTGGCTGGTATCTGGCCGGTCTGGAGGTGGTGGTTGGTGCACTGGCGTTGGTACAGGGGTGGCGTCACCATGGTCTGGCGATGGTCTTCGCAGGTGGCGCTGGCCGGTCCGCTGGGGCGGCAGCCGGAGACGCCCGGGATACGGCGGCGATAGCCGGAACAGGGCGTCAGGAGCGTCGAGGTCCAGCGCCAATGACTCACCCCGCTATGGAGGTGGAACAAGGCTTCAGTTGGGCGCGCCTCGTGGACCGCACCGAGGCCGCTTCCCCATGGATCCTGGGCTACGGGCTGGTATTGGCAGCCCTGATGGGCTGGGCCGGCCGGTTCATCTAGTGAGCCCGTTGAGATCGATTGGCTGGCGGCCTGTCGGGTGTGCCCTGTTGGTGGCGGCGGGTTGCCGACCTACCTGGTAGCGCAATGGAGGCCGGTGGTGGCGGGAACCAAACGAAAAGCGACCGACCCTGCAAGCAGGATCGGTCGCTTGAGTTCGTGACTTCTTTAGAAGGAGTAACCGGCATACACCGCCAGGTTTGGCGTCCCATCCTCCATTAGCCGGTAGCCGCCCTCAAAGCCCAGGAAGTAGTTTTGCCAGATACCGACCTTGCCGCCGGCCTCGATCCCCAGGTTGCCCTTCTTGGTTTCTAGCACGTACTGATAGTTGATCCCGGCGTATCCCCACAGGCTCTGCAACCGGTCGACATAGCGGGCGCCGACGGCGATGACATTGTTGTCGCCGTAACGGGTATATCCGGCAACAGCGGCGACGGCCGGGATCAATTCGTAACTACCCTTGATCCCAAAGCCGGTCAGGTTGAACTGCTGCTTCACGTTCAACCCGAAGTTGCCCTGCACCAGCAGGCCAGGCATTGGCTCGAGATCGACGTAGACGCCCACTATCTGAGGAGTCTCCACGCTCAAGCCCAGTCCTACACTGCTTTGTGCTGCCGCTCCCAAGCTTGTGGCAGCGACCACCAAGGCGACGATCCCCAATGTAAGTCCCCAACGCATTTTGCACGCCCTCCCTTTGATTGGCGACCCAACTACTGTGTTCTCGGGTCACAAGGCAATCTCCTCCCTGGAGTTCAAAAGTGGGCCCGGCCAGCGGGAGATTTCGTTCGTTTCCCGGTTTCCACCGCACCCATGCCCTAGGGGAAATCCAGGTGGGGAGGCCCATCTCCTCACCCAGACGTTAAGCGCGAGCAGACCGCAGGCGGCGCTCAGCTAGTTCAATGTAGGACGCATCGATATCGTAGCCGATATAATGCCGGCCGGCTAGAGCAGCGGCGACACAGGTGGTACCGCTACCGCAGAATGGGTCAAGGACGGCGTCGCCGGCAAAGGTGTACAGCTGAATGAGCCGCCGGGGCAGCTCGAGTGGGAAGGGGGCAGGATGACCTACGCGGCTGGCGGACTCGGTGGGGAAACGCCATATGCTCTTGGTGAACTCTACAAACTCATCCCGCGTGATGGTGCTGTGGCGGCCGGCTTTGGGACGCCCCCAACTCCCTTTGGTGAAGATCAGAATGTATTCGTGAACATCGCGCAAGGTCGGGTTGGAAGCCGAACACCAGCTGCCCCAGGCACAGGAGACCCCCGCGCTGGCCGACTTGTCCCAGATGATCTCACCCCTCATGGCGTAGCCCAGGTCGAGCATGTCAGCAATAATGAAGCTGTGAAGGGGGAGGTAGGGCTTGCGGCCGAGGTTGGCAACGTTGACACAGGCCCTGCCCCCGTCGACGAGCACTCGGTAGACGTCCCGGAACACATCCCGTAGAAGCTGCCGGTACTCGTCCAGGGACAGATCCTCATCATACTCTTTGCCCACGTTGTAAGGGGGCGAGGTCACCATGAGGTGAACGCTCTCATCCGGAACCGCCTCCATGTGGCGGCTGTCAGCGCAGTAGAGGCGATCCCACCAGCCTGGCCCAGGGACCGCAGGTGAACTACCTGACCTGTCTGGGCGGTTCGGAGCATCCGGACTACTCGAACTGCTGGGGGTGGTCATCGCTGATGTACGAGCCCCGGGCGAAGTCGCAGAAGTCGCATCGGTAATTGCCGTCACAGGCGTAGCATCCAGCGCTGCCGCACACTCGGCGTTCGGCGATGGGCGGTAGAGCTGGCGGTTGTAGAAACGGGATGAGTCGTGGTTCTCCCGGGCAGGCACGCCAAAGCTGGCTGTGGTAGACCCGCGGCTGCGGCGACGATGGGGAAGGGATCCGGTCGATCTCACCAGCGAACACCTCGAAATCTTCGTTGGATCGGTTAGATCGGGTGGTTGAGTACACGTATCCGACATCGGTGGAACACGGCACCAGCGAGCGGCAGCCGACCGATGATCATTCGCTGCAGGCATGTTCGCCGAAATCCGGCCGATCTCCTGGAGCGTTTGGTGAGTTGTTCTGGCTGCGCCGGGAAAGGCAAGGACCTTCGCTATCGACAGGGTTGCGGCTAGCGCCAGGTGAGTGCGTGATTGCTGGCTGGTCTGCTGGCAGAGGTGAGACGGGTCCTACAGTTTTACCGATTGGTGACCCTGAGATAACGTTCCGGACATAGCACGGCGTTACTCTCCTTCTCGGAACTCACCCCCCCTGATTCGTCACGCTCGCAGCTGGGCCCGCCGGTGCAGACCGGCGGGTCTGGCGCGTCCATGTCCCTCCGGATGCGACCGGCCAAGGGGGGAGCATGAATGAGTAAGCAGGTGCAAGGGCGACGTTGTTGGGTATTCCAATGACGAGCTTGGCTGAGAGGCGAACTCTGCGCAGCATAATCCAACCCGGTAGGAAACTTCCTGTTGACGCCCGGTGGGCTGCCGCCTATAATAAGGAACTGTCGCCGCTGTGATGCGGCGTTACCGGCCCGAGGCCGGCGGACTCGATCC
>JADBKQ010000012.1 GCA_014896305.1 Limnochordaceae bacterium | reverse complement strand
CCTGCTTCCGTCTGCGCCTACCGACGGAAGCAGGCCATTGCCTCGTTCGATTGCCGTTAATACATGCTACCAGCCCCCTGCCACTGGGAAGCTTGGTTGCTTCCGATCACTGGGTTACTGGAAGCTTACTGCCGTCCCCACCTGCAGATTGGCCTCGATCCACGAACCAGCGGCATCATGTCCAGAGACCACAATACCTCCCTCCGGGATCTCCAGGGGCGTCTCTTCCTTGATGGCCCGCACGTAGACCACCTTGCCGTCCTGGATCAACGCTTCGGCGCCCCAGTAGTTCGTGTATGTGTAATTGCCCCAGTCGGACGTGTAGACCACCATCTCGTTGGTTCCGCGGCCCTGGTTCCAACCGGTGATCGCATACGTCTCGCCGTTTTCCGCCACCACCATCGTCGGCAACGGGTCGGGGGTTACCGCTGGCTTCTCGATGATCTTGACTGGATCGCCTACATTGAGCGCGTCCAGGAAAATGGAACCCCGTCCGACACCAACCACCAGATACCCATCCTGGGGAATCGCCAAACCTACCTGCCCTGGGCCGACCTTCGCCTTGTTGACGACCTTATCTCCTGAAACGGCGATCACTGTCGTGGGCCCGCCCAGCACCGTGACAGGTCGACCAAAATCGGGCGTGTAGACCATCATCAAGTGATAAAACCCTTCGATCGCCTGGGTCTGAAGCTGGTTACGAGCCGTGATCATCAGGCTCGCCCCGTCTGGACGGACCAGCTGCTCCACCACTCCGGCGGCCGAACCGACGGGCGCCACCAACGTGAGCACAAGCCCTGCTGCTAACAGACCCACTGCCCACCGCCTGCTCATACGAGATTCCCCCTTTTTGAACAGTAGAAAAACCTTCCTTCAGGAACATTTCTACTCAAAGGGTTGTTTTCCTCCCAGAGTTGGCAGCCCTATCACCATCCGGCTCGAGTCGCCCCCGTCCCACCGATTCCAGGCAACGCAACCAGGCCTGTCGCCCTGCCTCCCACTCTTGAACATGCATCCGGTCGGCCATGTGACTCACCGCGGACAGGCTCATGTGAGCCGCCTCCGCCACCTGTGTCCACACCGGGCCCACCTGCAAAAACTGCTGGTACAACTGCCACTGGCGGCGGGTCCAACCCCGTGGGATCGTCCAGAGCGAGGCCCAGAGGGAGTTTAGTATGAACTCCCATTCCCACGCCCGTCCCGCGGATCGCCCCCCTTCGTACCGGTGACTTGCTTGCGGCGGTTCGCCTGTTTCTTCCCACCTAGCCAGTCTGGGCGGGATTGCGCCTTTCGCCGCAGCGGCCGGCACTCGTACGAAAAGCCCTGTCTGCCCGCGCCTGGCTCGCTCGGCGGCCTGTTCGGCAAGCTCAGTCGCATCTCGATCTTCCGCCGCTTCCCAGGCGATCCCCAGATACCCACGAAAGGGCAGTTTGGCCGCCTCCAACGTCCCCACCAGCAACTGCCCAACCAGCGGTTCCAGCGCCCCTGCGCTTCCCACCCATCCCCGCAGGGTGGTCGGCTCTACTGTGTCCACCTGTCCCGCCAGGCGCTCTCCCCCGTCGACGTCACGCACGTGCCAGGAACGATGGACGCGTGCCACCAGCGCCCGCAGCCACAATTCTGCCCGGGGTTGCCACAACTCCGGCTCGGCGACCAACAAGCCGCCCACTATGTGCAGCCGCCGGGGCTGCATCAACCCGATCGGCTCAGTCTGCTCGTTCATCTGCGGTCATCTGCGGCGTCCTGCTGTCTTACGGCATGGTTTGCGCCCACTCCGGCCGGGTAGTGCTCGAGCCACTGGATTACCTGGCGGGTAAGTTGACTCGGAGTGGACGAGCCCGCGGTCACCGCCACCGTTTGCTTTCCCGCCAACCATTCGGCCTGGATCTCTTGCACGTTATCGATCAAATACGCGGATTTGCCGGTCTTCTCCCGCACTACCTGCACCAAGCGATTGGAGTTGTTGCTACGCGCATCACCAACGACCAACACGATATCGGCCTCGGCTGCAGCCACCACCACGGCCTCCTGCCGCGTCTGGGTTGCCAGGCAGATCTCGTTATACACGTCCACATCGGGGAACTGCTCCCGAATCGCCGAGATGATCGTTTCCGTATCCCAGCGACTGAGCGTCGTCTGAGTGGTTACCGCGACCGGCGCCGTGGGCCAGTCGGCTCGCAGCCGCGCCGCTACCTCCCCCACCTCGGCAGCCGATTCCACCAGGTAAATTCGGTCGGGCGCTTCCCCCAGCACTCCCTCCGGTTCCGGATGTCCCCGCTTGCCGATGTACAAGATCGCGAAGCCTTCAGCCCCCAATTTGCGCACCAGCGCATGGGTTTTCTCCACATCCGGGCAGGTTGCATCGACGACGGTCAACCCCCGCTCCTTCGCTGCCTCCCGTACTTGCGGGGAAACCCCGTGCGCCGTAAAGATCACTGTGCCGTCGTGTACGTCAGCCAGGAGCTGCAAGCGGTTGGCCCCATCGAGCGTCTCTACACCCAGCCGGGACAACTCTTCCACTATGTGTCGATTGTGAACGATCTGGCCCAACACCCGCACCGGCCGCGGATATCGCGGGTCTGCCGCCACCTTCTTGGCCAGCCCAATTGCGTCAACCACGCCGTAACAGTAGCCCCGGGGCACCACCGGCATGACCCGCATCTGCCCACTCCCTTTGCCTGCCGTTCCCATTATTCTCATCTCACTGGCTCATGGCTCATGGGTTTTCGAGCAAAATCCCCAGCTCCCGCAGGCACTCTCGGGCTCGCCCGATCGCTTCAGCCTGCGCTGCCTCCACGGTGTGATAGTGGACTCCCCCGGTCAACGACGACAGGAGACCTTGCTTTCCTTCCTGCGTGCGCTGCAAAAAGTCCTCCACGTCGGCTGGCGTGGCTAGCTGGAGCTCGCCCCGGAGTTCCCCGTAGAGCGGGTGCTCCACCAGCACGTCCACCACCCGGCAGCCACTGTGAACCAACGCCATCAGTTCGGCACGCGTCAGATCCGGCCCGTGCCGTACGGCCAGCACGTCCCGAAAGCGGTGCGCGGCAATCTGGCCACCAATCCAGAGGTAGCCCCGGGGAGTGGCCACCACCGGCAGTCCACCCGCCCGCAACACGGCGACGTCCTGTACGATGACCTGCCGCGTCACCCCGAAGGCGGCAGCCAGTTCACCGCCAGTCAACGGTTTACCGGCCAGCTGCAGCCGGTGAACCAATCGTTGTCGTCGCTCCTCGTTTTGCACGGCTGCGACGCCCCCAGCTCTACCTGCCTGCGGTAGCCCGCAGGCAGGGTTCTGCCTCCCGGCCTCGTTGTCTCCCATTCTATGGGAATCTGGCCTGGCTGGCAACAAAACGGGGGACGTTACAGCCCCTCTACGTCCCCCGGTCTCGCTACACTATCCTGCTCTCCCCCTATCAAGCTAGCTCGGCCAGCAGTTGGCCGCTTTGTTCGGGCGACAGCGGCGTCAGCTTGCGAGTGGCGACTGGGCCGAACTTTCGCAATGCACTGAGGGTTTCCTCATAGGCCGGCTCTCGCACCTCGTACAGGATCCCGGTGGGAATCCGGTCGCCCCACTCGTACGCCTTCTTCAGGGCAGCTGCCAAATCCGCCCGGTCGTAGCCTGGTTCATCGTCGAGGTGGTAGACTCGCTCCCGGTACCAGGCGGCTGTGTTGACCCGGTTGAAGATCACGCAGGGCTGGAGCACGTCGACCAGCGCATAGCCGGGGTGCTGTAGCGCGGCGGCAATGATCTGCGCCAGATACTTCGGGTCGCCGGCAAAGCCGCGGGCCACGAAGGTCGCCCCGCCGGTCAACGCCAAGGCGAGGGGGTTCACCGGAATCTCCGGCGCGCCCTCAGGCGTCGTCTTGGTAACGGTTCCGCGGGCGCTCGTGGGAGAGTACTGACCCTTCGTAAGACCGTAGACCATGTTGTTTTCCACGATATGCGTGATGCCAATGTTCCGGCGCACGGCATGAAGGAAGTGGTTGCCGCCGATGCCGTACCCATCCCCATCGCCCGTAACGGCAATGACATGGAGGCGAGGATTGGCCAGCTTCACCCCCTGGGCAATGGGCAACGCCCGCCCGTGCAGCGTGGTCATGCCGTTGGCGTGAATGTAATCCGGCAGCTTGCTACCGCAGCCGATCCCCGACACGAACATCACTTCATGAGGATAGATCTCCAGCTCCACCAAGGCCTGCCGAACGGCGTTCAGGATTCCATAGTCACCGCACCCTGGACACCAGGTCGGTTTGGTGTCGCTCTTATACAGCTTGGCGTCCAACAATGAACTCCTCCTCCTTCCTGCCCGTCCCGTCGGTCGCTACCGCCCCATCCCTCCCGTCCGTGCGGGGCGTCTGCGACTGTCCAGTCAGCTGGCGCAACGCTTGCAGGATGTAACCCGCGGACAGGGGGCGACCATCGTCCCGCAGGATCTGATAGTCGGGCACGATGCCGGTCTCGGCCCGCAACAGCCGGCCCAACTGTCCAGTAAGGTTGCCCTCGACCAGAACGAGACGCCCCGGCCTGGCCAGCGCCGCGGCCACCGCCTGCTGAGGGAAGGGCCACATATCCGTCAGGTGAACCAGAGCCGCGCGACCGCCCGCGCGGTTGATCGCATCGACCGCCTCGCGCACCGCCCCCACGCTGGAACCCCAGCACAGGAACGTGAAGTCGGGCTGCTCAACCCCATAGCGCTGCGGCGCCCGCATCGCCCGGCGAGCCGACTCCAACTTGCGCTGTCGCTTCTCGTTCATCTGAATGCGGTTTTGCGCATCCTCGTCCTCGAACGCCCCCGACGGAGTATGCTCATCCGACGAGGACACATAGACCGCCTGGGGATGTCCCGGAAGCGCCCGGGGCGAGATCCCGGAGTCGGTCAACCGGTAGCGCAGGTAGGGTCCTTGTAGCTTGTCTAACTGCTCCTCGTCCAGCAGCTCGCCCCGGTCGACCTGGACCTGAGATGGATTCAGAGCAGCCCTGGGCACCGTCTGCACCGTGTTGGCCAGGTACGCATCGGTCAGGATGATGACCGGGAGCTGGTATTTCTCGGCCAGGTTGAATGCGCGCGCCCCGATGTCGAAAGCCTGCTCTACCGTTCCCGGAGCCAAGACGATCCGAGGGAACTCGCCCTGCGAGGCGTGGATGACAAAGAGCAGGTCCGCCTGATCCGTGCGGGTCGGCATACCCGTGGAGGGGCCGGGGCGCTGGGCATCCACGATCACGACCGGCTCTTCCAGCATGCCGGCCAACCCCAGCGATTCCACCATGAGCGAAAAGCCGCCGCCAGAGGTAGCCGTCATGGCGCGGGCGCCGGTGTGGGCCGCTCCGATCGCCATGGCAATGGCCGCAATCTCGTCCTCCGTCTGCTTGGTCACCACCCCGAACTGCTCCCCGTGGGCCACCATCCACTCAAAGATCGAGGAGGCCGGGGTCATGGGATATGCTGAGATGAACCGGCAGCCGGCCGCCAATGCCCCCAGGGCCAACGCTTGGTTGCCGTTGGCCAGTACCCAGGGGCTCTGCCCCAGCGGGGAAACGGCGGGCAGCTTCCACTCAAACCGGTCAGCATAGTGCTGAGCGGAATACTCGTAGGCCACCTCCACTACCCGGCGGTTGGCATCGACCACCGCCTCTCCCTTCCTGCGGAAGTTGTCCGCAATCACGGAGTGCAGGTACTCGATGCCATAGCCCACCACGCCGGCCGCCGCTCCCAGTGCGGCAGTGTTGGCCATCAGCTTGTTGCCGCCCACTGTCTCCGCGATCTCCTCCAACGGCACTGGAAACAGCTGAGCGCCAGTGTCCAGTAACTTGGCTTCGTCCACTTTCCAACGGGCATCATAGATCATGCCGCCGCCCGGTACCACTTGCGCGGCATGCTGCTGCAAGGTCTCTTCGTCGAACGCGAGAAGCAGGTGTACCTTCTCTGCCGGTGAATGGATCGGCTGCGTGCCGGCGCGGATCAAAAAGAAGTTGTGCCCTCCACGGATCCGCGACATGTAGTCCGGGGTGCCCAATACGGATAGGCCGCCCCGAGCCAATGCCTTGGCAAAACCGGCTCCGCTGGATTCCACCCCTTGGCCGGCCTCGCCCCCGAGCAGGAAGGTGAGATCAGAATTGCTCACAGTCGCTTCCTCCTCCCCCTGTTTTGGCGGGGCGTCGGGGCCATCCCAGGCCACCCGACCCGTGGTCGACTCGGGCGCGCCCGCCGGGAAACCGGGGTACGGTGAGTTTGTAAACCTCGTATTTAGTATACTATAAGAACCCTTCCTGTCCAGGGTGTGAAAAAGCCGGCTCCAGCTGGAGCCGGCAGATGTCATTTGGGTTTTCGTACGCCGCTCAGACTTCAACCCGAGCGATAGCCACCGGCCGGTGTCTACGCCCAGCCTCATAGGCGAAGAAGGCGACCTCCGCCGCCCGCAGTCCGTCCTCCCCGGTGGCCAGCTGGGTCGGACCCCCATCCCGCACGACCCGCACGAACTCCTGAATCATGCGCAAGTCTGCGTTGCTCCCCGTGTACACCCATTCCGAACGCATCTGTTGATCATTGTAGAAGGTCATCGTCTCGTCGAAGGCGTTGAGGCGCACTACCCCCGCCGTACCCTGGATCTGCATGGTGACATCGCCCCAGAAGGGGAAGGAGCGCGGCCGGCTCCAGCTGGAGTCCAGCGTGGCAAAGACACCACCCTCGATCTCCATCGTCAGGAGAGCGCAGTCCTCGGTAGGAATGTCATACAGGCGGCGATCGTACTCCGCGTACACCTGCGTAAACTCCCGCCCCAGAAACCAACGGATCAAATCAGCCACATGCACCGTGTGGTCGATCAGCGAACCGCCCCCTGACTCCTTGGGGTCGGTGAACCACCCGCCCGGCATCTGCCCGTGGTTCGTCCCATTGATGGCCAGGACTCGTCCAATCCTACCACTGCGGATGATCTCCCGTGCCCGTTCCACCGCCGGCATGAAGCGCACCGGGAAGGCAGTAAACAGCGGGACGCCCGCCTGGCGGGCCGCTTGCACCATCCGGGCCGCCGAGGTCTGGTCAATGGAGAGCGGTTTCTCGCAAAGCACGGCTACCTTGTGCTGGATGGCAGCCAACACAAGCTCTTCGTGTTGCCGGTTGGTGGAGGCGATCACGACCGCGTCCACCTGTTGGAGCAACTGGTCCAGGTCGGAAAAATACTCAGCATGATACTGTTGGGCTCCCGCCTGCCCCCGCTGCGCCTGGTCGTCCCAAATCCCCACCAGCCGCGCCTCCTGAGCGGGCAGACTGGCCAGGCAAGCCGCGTAACTCGGCGCGTGCACATGGGCGAGACTCAGCAGTCCCAGCCGCAGGGCCGGCTTGGCCACCGAACGGTCGGTTTGCATTCTCCTCACTCCCCCTTCCCTGCCAACCCGGCTTCTGCTTCCAGCTCCGCCGGATTGACCGGTAACCCCGTCTCCACGGAGCGAAGCGCTGCCAATGCAATTTTGAGCGCTTCGTATCCCTCTCGTCCATTCACAGGCACCGGCTGCCCGGCGTCCAGGGCGTCGACGAACGCCCGCAATTCTACCAGGTAGGGACTCTCGCCGGGAACTTCCGGCACAGCCACGCCCGGTGCAGCCGGTGAAGGAGGAGTGACCAGCACCAGCGGCCGGGTTTCGGCCGCGTCCGAGCTGAGCATTCCCTGGCTGCCACAAATCTCGAAGCTGGTAGTAAACCCACCGGCTTGAAGCCAGGTACCCTCGACGTGGGCCATGGCCCCATTCGCAAACCGCAAGGTCACCAGCGCGTACTCCTCACGGTTGAAATCCCGGCCATGGGTACTGCGGGCAAAGACCCGCTCCACTTCCCCCAACGTCCAGCGCAGCCAGTCAAAATCGTGAATGAGCAGGTCCAGGATCATCCCGCCGCTCCACTCGAAGTTGGCGTACCAGTCCTGCCACGCATAGGGAAACCCCCCGCCGCCCCGGGAGGTACGAATGATGCCGATCTGCCCCAATTTGCCCTCCCGGACCATCTCGCGGGCCTGCCTGTAATTGGAAAAGAAACGGACCACATGGCCCACGCCCAGCTGCCGTCCAGCCTTTTCGGCCGCCTGTACCATGGCCCAGCCGTCCGCCAGAGTGCGGGCCAGAGGCTTTTCACAATAGACATGTTTGCCTGCAGCCAGCGCCTGCTCTACGTACCGGCGGTGCAGAAACGTCGGCACGCAGACGTCCACTACATCCACCTGAGGGTTGTCGATCGCCTCTTCAGCGGTCGCCCAGGCCGTGCCCCCCGATTGTGCCACGACCCGCCGGGCTTTTTCCACGTCAATATCCGCAACGCCCACGACCCTGGCGTTGGGTAGCTGGGCATAGGCGTAGGCATGGGTCGAACCCATGGTTCCTGCGCCAATCACCCCCACGTTGATCATCCGCATCCTCCTCTTTGATCAGCATAAACTCCTTTTCACAGGAGATCGGGACAACCCGCTATTGGATTCGACGAACGGGAATGGCTTCCTGCTGCGGTCGAAGAGGCCGTTCGCAGTCCCGGCCACCTCCCCGGTCATGGCCGCCATGGACACGCGGATCTTCCACCTTCCTCCAGGCGTTCAAGAATGCTCCGGACGCTGCGTCCCATCCGATCCGCTTTGATCCGCCTGAACTCCTCTGGCTACCGTCGACGAGGCGGAGGAGGGCGTGGCGACCGATGACGTCGGCGAGTTCACCGCTAGTGGATCGACCCGCAACCGCACGATGCGAGGCCCGCGGACCTCCAACACGTGAAAGCGGAACCCTTGTAGCAAGACGGAATCTCCTCGCTTGGGCTTTCGCCCCAACCGGTTGAACACGAGGCCGGCTACCGTCTCTACATCGGGGTCGCGCAACGGCACATGCAAAAGCTGCTCCACGTCCTCGATCAACAGACCGCCGTCTAGCTCGTAGGAACCTTTTCCGAGGTCCTGGATCTTGGGCGGCTCCGTGTCGAACTCGTCATAGATCTCCCCGACAATCTCCTCCACAATGTCTTCCGTGGTGAGCAAGCCGGAAGTTCCTCCGTATTCGTCGACCACGATGGCCATGTGGCTGCGGCGACGCTGCAATTCCCGCAGTACCTGGGTGACGGACATGGTTTCCGGTACCAGCAGCGCCTCTCGTAACACGGGGCGCAGGTCCGGAGTCTGATCCAGCGTCTGAGTCCGAGCGGCTTCTCCGATGATGGGAACCAGATCTCGCACATGAACGATCCCTAAAATGTGGTCTTTGTCCGAGGCACAAAGAGGATAACGAGTGTGTCCTACCCGCGCCACCGTCTCAGCGATGGAACGGACGGTATCGCCCACAAAGATGCAGACAATGTCCTGGCGAGGGATCATCACTTCCTTGGCAATCCGCTCGCTAAAATCGAACACGTTGACGAGAAGGTCTCGTTCGGTCGCATCCAACATGCCCTGTTCATGGCTGGTCGATACCAGAAGGCGCAGCTCTTCGTCGGAGGCGGGGACGTGAGCGCTGGGAGCGGCTTGCAGGTGAAGGAGTCGCAGGACCGCCCCCGCGGCGGCACGGAACAGCCAAATGATAGGAAAGGCGATGCAGTAGAAAGTGTGCAACAGGCGGGCGGTGTTCCGCACTGTTCTCTCGGGGCGATGCGTCGCCACCGAGCGCGGCACCAGTTCACCCAAGGTCACATGCAGGAAAGCGACGACCGCAAAGGCGATGCCTGCCGCCACTACGCTCAGCCAACGAGCAGAAAGCTGCCACCCTGAGGCTAGCAACGAACGAATTGCCGCGGCCAGGGCGGGTGTTCCCAGCCACCCCAATCCCAACGAGGCCAGGGATATTCCGACCTGTGCGGCGGGCAGGTACACATCGAGCCGGGAGGTGATCCTCCGGGCCAGTCGTTCCGCCCCCGCCGGCTCATCGCCCTCTTCGGCCCGGCGACTTCCCCCCACGCGGACCAGGGCAAACGAAGCCATGACAAAGAACGCATTCGTCGCTACCAGGACGGCAATTACAAGAATCGTCCATAAGTGGTCTGGAGCCCCGTCTATGGCAACTCCCCCCTGAATCTACTCGTCGGTCACAAGGAGGCCACGACCGCTAGCCTGGCTGCAAGGATACTCCCAATGGTGGGCTTGTGACCCGAACATCTCACCCCACATGTATACGGGAAAGCTCATCTCATTCCTGCCCGGCAAGGCCCAAATGGGCCGTGTGAAACCCGGACGCGGGAGTGAACGATGGCCCGATGGTCTCAAGCAAATCACAAAGAGCGATACGAAAAGAGCGATGGGAGCCCCCACGCTTCCCATCGCCCTGTGACGTTCGCGGGTTCGACAGAGTTCAGCAGCAATGACCGCCGTGGCTGCCGTGGCCATGAGCGGTCTGCCCCGCTTCATGAGCGTGGCCGACGCCGTCCCCGCGGATATACTTTTCCGGGTCCTTGTCAAATGCCCGCTTGCAGCCAGGCGCGCAGAAGTAATACGTGGTGCCGCCATACTCGGACTTGGCGGGAGCAGTCCCCGGGTCAACCTCCATCTTGCAGACAGGATCGATGACCTTAGCCATCCAGCCAACACCTCCTTGATGCCGGTCCTGGTAGCAGGCCCTTGCACAGCTGGGAGCGCGCTCTTGCCGTTGCCACCCCGCATCCCCACCGGCTAGTGTGCTCCGGAACCGCCGGAAGAACCCGTGGCCAGGTTTCCTGTACTCATTATAGCCCCACCGGCTACCAGCTCCACTCTCCGTCGCCGTCGCGCCGCAGACCTGCCTGGCGCAACGCCTGCTCCATGCCCTGCAGGCAACGACGGCTCCGTTCGACACCCGACAGCCTCGGCTCGTCCCAATGGGTCTCCAGAGAGAGCACGCCGTCGAAGCCGTCTCGTGCCAGGGCAGCAAATTGGCCGGGATAGTCGATTTCCCCCTCGCCCACCGCCACCCATTCGTACGGCTGCTCCGGACGATCGGTCCGCCGGGCATCCTTCACGTGAACATGGCGAACCCGCCGGCCTTCGTCGACTCGCCTCACTTGCTCATACCCGTCGGGGTACGGTCGCTCTCCCACCCAAAACGCGTTGCCCGGATCCCAGATGAGGCCCAAACCAGTCAGTTCCGGCCGCTCTAGCAACCGGCGGCTATCCTGACCGCTGCCGATGGAACAGGCATATTCGTTTTCCAGGAGAACCTGGCGTCCTGCAGCCGCTGCCGCGGGCAGCAGGGGTGCAACCCAGCGTGCGATCTCGTCCAACTCCTCATCGTCGGTGAGCACGGTGGGTCCCACCTGTCGCCAGAAACTGAAAATGCGGATGAACGGAGCGTCCCACGCCTGCGCCAGTTCCAGTTCCCGTTGAAACAGCCGGCCGGTATGTTCCTCTACCGATGCCTCAGCTGGACCCCCATGCAAGTCGACCGGCACCGCCGTCCCTCCACCGGTATTCTCACCCTCACCGGTTTGCGCCCCTCTTGGGTGGGGCGAGGGCCACGGGCATTTGAGCACAGGGCCGGCCACGCTCGCCACCCGCATGCCGACCTGCTCCAACCGGCGTCGCACCTGATCGACCTGCGCCAGGGTAAGGTCGACAACGTTTCTCCCCCAGACCGTGCGTAACTCCAGATCCCGGATGCCGAACTCCTGGGCTAGAGCGATGGCCTCCTCCAGGTCCTGGCCCACTTCGTCCGTGATCAGACCGAGCCGCATGCCTCGCCTCTCCCCTTCCTCCGCCTGCTGCCCAACGATGATCCACCCCACCCGCCTATTGAACCGGGTAGACGATCTGTCGGTCCGATCGCAACCCATCACTCCCGAACTGGCCAGGATTTCGGCCTGCGCCTACTATATCCCTGCCACTGGTGGGCCTGTACTCGTGCTCCTCATCGTGCCCCTGTGCGGGCGGCCCGAGAGCCAGTCCATACTCCTGCCGCCGTCTTCTCAGGTGGCCACTGGCTCAAGAGGCCAAGGCCCGCGGTAGCTCCGCCAGCCGGACTTGTCGCTCCATGGCCCGACCATCCCGAATCAACGTCAGCGAAAGGGTCTCTCCCACCCGCCGGCCGGCCAACTCCCGCCGCAGCTCACCCGCCTGCTCCACCGGCTTTCCTTCCACCGCCACGATCAGGTCTCCGGGCTGCAGGCCGGCTTGCCAGGCCGGGCTACCTTCGACCACCTGCGTCACCAGCACCCCCCGGTCGGTGGGCAATTCAAAGACGGATACCCAGACCGGATCGATCACCTCCGGCTCGCCCACCACGCCCAGCCAGGGGTGAGCCGCTCTCCCTCCGGAGACTAGCTGCTCTACCACCCGGCGCACGAGGTTGGACGGGATGGCGAATCCCAGCCCTTGCCCCGTAGCTAGAATAGCCGTGTTGAGACCGATTACCTCGCCGGACAACGTAGCCAGCGGGCCGCCGGAATTGCCCGGGTTGATCGCTGCATCCGTCTGCAGCAGCCCATCCAGCGGATGGCCACTCGGAGAGAGTAGAGAGCGGTCTTTCGCGCTGATCACCCCAAACGTGACCGTCTTCTCCAATCCAAGGGGACTGCCCAGCGCGACGACGAGTTGGCCTGGTCGAACTGCATCTGAATCCCCAATGCGGGCGGGTTGCAGGAAGGGCCGAGCCTCCGACGGCAAGAGCAAAACCGCCACGTCATAGACGGGATCGAGCCCGATGACTTCCGCTGGAAAATGCCGCCCGTCGGCCAGGCGAACCTGGACGATGCCGGCCTGGTCTACCACGTGCGCGTTAGTGACGACATGCCCTGTCCCATCCCAAACGATTCCTGACCCTACTCCGGTGGCTGGCTGCAGGCCTGCATAAGTCGGGGTCATCACTTGAACCCGAATATGAACCAGGGACCGTCCTACCTCATCCGCGGCGGCCTCGATGAGGGGTGAAAACGGATCACGAAACGCTGCCTTTCCGTCACTCACTGGAAGCCCCCCTATCCGTTGTCAGATGTGTCCGCCAGCCCTTCCGCCGGCAACCACCGTCGCCGCCGGGCCGGGGTCATCTGACCAAATCTGACCTTTGCCCGGATCATACCCCCGCCGGTACTCTCTGTCAACCCACCTTCCGGCTCTTCCGAACTACTTATTCGGACGGTGCAGCCGCAGTGGGTGTACCCGCGTCGCCCAACGCCTTTTCCAATTGCTCTAGCACCTCAACGGTGGTCTGGCAAGCAGACGGCAAGACCTGCTTCAGGGCTTCCTCCAGGGCCTCCAAACGAAAGCTCTTGAGCCGGGCCAAGGTGGTTTGCCCGGCGGGCGTCAGACGCACCACCACCACCCGCCGGTCCTCGCTGGTCCGCTCTCTCTCCGCCAAGCCACCGTTCACCAGTCCATCCACGAGCTCCGTAATGCTCGAAGGCGACTGGTTGAGCTGCTCCTGAAGCTGGCCCATGCTCATCGGACCGCAGCGTCCCAGGGTCAGCAGCACGTGAAAACGAGGCAGCGTCAATCCGAACTCTCCCAGGCGGGACCGGGTCACTCCGTTCAGGCGCCGGTTCACCGCCCGCAACAAATAATCGAGACGTTCCAGCGCACTGCTACCCTCGGCTGGCTGTGCAGATTCGGCTGGTGGAGTCGCCTTCTGACCACTGTCTGCCTTGCCAGGCAATGAGCGCGTCGTTCTGGCCCCCTGGCTATCCCCTTGCCCCATATCCTTGCCCGTCCTCCTTCCCGAGCGTCCCTCACCGGCTCATCCGGGCCGAGCAAAGGATGTCGACTGACGGTATGTACCGCCACCCGATTCTCAGAAAACTCCAGACTCTGTGTTGCTTTCCGCCCCGAATTGTTCGGAGTTCAAAGCTTATCGATAGATATGATACCACACCCAAGAAGGGCTCGATCTTTCCGAGCAGGGCTGCCCTGGCCTGCCGTCGTCCCTGTTCATTCATAGCCCGACGCCTCTCCTCCCATGTACCTGCAGTCGCAAGATGGGTTCGAGCCCCTGCTATGGCCCGGCTATTTGTGGTATGTTAAGGTGGTTGCGTAAGGGATCGGCTTAGATTTCCTGCATGCGACCAGTATGGTCCCGGTTCTGGGGGAGGATCGAGCAAGGAGGAGAGTTCCGGTGATTGATTCACAGGTTTTGGCAGCGCAAGCTCGCCAGCATTTGCAAAACCGGTCGGTGCAGCCTGCGCAGCTGCACGTCCTGGCGGGATTCGACGGCTTCGTCGATGAGATTTGCGACGTGGTGGACAAACGGCTGGATGTCGATCATTACGTCCGGTTTGAGACGATTGCTGCCTACGCGGAGCGAGTAGCCCAGGCGGCCGGGCTCTCCGCCAACATCGAACTGGTGCCGCGTACCATCAAGCTGGGCGGCAATGGCCCCATTATGGCCAACAGCCTTGTCTCTTACGGGTTCTCGCTCACCTACATCGGTAGCGTAGGCGTGCCGTCACCGCACCCTGTCTTTCAAGAGCTGGCCCAGCGGGCGAAGGTGATTGGCATCGCCGATCCAGGACATACGGACGCTCTGGAGTTCAGCGATGGCAAATTGATGATGGGAAAGCTCGAGCCCATCAAGCATGTCTCCTGGGATAACCTGATGCAACATGTTCCTCGGGAAGAGTTGAGCCGTCTCTTTCAGCAGTCGGCGTTGGTCGCTCTAGTGGACTGGTCCATTCTGCCGCGCATGACCGAGATCTGGCAGCATCTGACGCAGGAGTTTCTGCCCACCCTCTCGCTACCGCGCGATCTGTTTTTCTTCATCGATCTGGCGGATCCACGCAAACGGACGGTGGAAGAACTTCAGGAAGCACTCCACCTCATCCAGGCGTTTCGGCCCTTCGGCCGGGTGATTGCCGGGTTTAACCGTAACGAAGCCGACCAGGTGGCTGCCGCCCTGGGGGTCACGCCTCACAGCGGCGTTCGCCTGCCGCTCGATGAACTGACGGAGCGCATTGGACGGGCTCTCGATTTGTGGGCGACCGTAGTGCACCCGACTGAGGAAGCAGCGGCGTACGCGCAAGGCAAAACCGTCCGCATCAGCGGCCCCTACACACCCAATCCCAAGTTGACGACAGGGGCGGGCGACAACTTCAACGCTGGCCTGTGCACCGGCCTGCTGCTGGGGCTGCCGCTGGCCGAGGCTTTGCTGGTCGGCACCGCTACTTCCGGCTTCTACGTCCGTTTCGGCCATAGCCCCAGTTTGGATCAGCTGATCGACTTCCTGGGGATCTGGACCCAACAGGGGGTCGAGGCGCTAGACCAGGTAGCTGCCGCCGCCCGGGCTTAGCCTGGCAAGCCGCGCCGGGAGCGGCGCAGCGGAATAATAGAGTACGACGGCCCAGATAGCTTCTGCGGCTTGAGAGCTCGAGAAAACTACTGAACCAGGGAAAGGAGAGAGGGCGATGCTGCATGAGTGTAGTGCCGGAGATTCATGCCAGCCGCCTCCTGGCCAAGACTGTCATTGATGCCAAGGGACGTAAGCTGGGGCGAGTCGTCGAGATTTACGTTCAACTGGATAAGGATGAGCTACCGCCGGTGGTAGCGCTGGAAGTCCGGTCGCGACGACACCCCGATCTGCCCTCTCCCCTGTACATTCCCTGGCGGACGGTTCAGGTACTGGTGCGTCAGTATCTGTCGCTGACCGTGCCCGCCGAAGCCCTGTCGAAGGCAGCCCCAGTTGCCCCCGAAGCCAGCTGGCTGCCTATTCGTCGTACTCTGTTTGACAAACAGATCGTCGACCTCAACGGCTTGCGGGTCGTCCGGGTGAACGATCTGAAGTTCAACGAAGTCGGAGGGGGGTTGCGTCTCGTCGCCGTCGACGTGGGATTGCGCGGGTTGTTGCGGCGACTGGGGTTGCGCCCGCTGGTTCACTGGGCGGAGGCCCGGCTTCATCTCAGTCTGCCGGACACTCTCATCCGCTGGCAGGATGTCCAGCGAATCGAATTGGAGGGCGATGGTCGCCTCCATCTGGGCGTCCCCTACGAGCGGCTCGCCCGCCTGCGCCCAGCCGATCTAGCCGACATCCTGGAAGCCTTGCATACCCGTGAACGCACCGCGGTTCTCGGCGCTCTGACCCCAGCGATCGCAGCCGAAACGCTGACCGAGGTGGAGCCGGAAGCCCGGGAACAGATTCTCGCCCGCCTTACGCCCGAACGGGTGCTAAGTCTGTTGGAGTCGCTGCCGGCCGATGAGGCGGCCGACATCCTTAGCCAGCTGCGCGCCGACCGGGCGGCGGCTCTGCTGGGAGCGATGAAGCCCGAGCAGGGAGAGCAAGTGCGCAGCTTTCTCGAGTATGAAGAGGACACGGCGGGTCGATTGATGAGCCGGGAGTTCATTTTCTTCCCCCAAACGCAAACCGCCGATGAGACGATTGCCGCCCTCCGCCAGCTCAAGCCGCCAGCCAACAGCACCTATTACCTGTACGTTGTGGATCAAGCTGGCCACTTGCTAGGGACCGTCTCCTTGCGAGATCTGGTCGTGGCGGCCCCATCCTGCCGCCTCGAGGAGATCATGCGAACGAAGGTGATCGCCGTCCATGTCGACGACGACCGCCAAACCGTTGGTGAGATGCTGGCGAAGTATGACCTCCTGGCACTGCCCGTGCTCGATGAAGACGAACGCCTGGTGGGTGTGGTATCGCTGCCGGAGCACGCGGATGAGATCTTCAGTGCGGAGCGCCGGCGCGGAGGATTGTGGTAGTCATGACGTGGCTGAGGAATGTCAGGGAACGTCTCCACACCCACCCGGCCTGGGTCCGGCTGATGCTCTCCCTGTCCGTGATCGGCCCCGGACTGGTCACGGCGAACGCCGACAACGATCCTGGGGGCATTACCACCTACTCCACCGTGGGGGCTACCTTCGGGTATGACATGTTGTGGGGGCTGATTCTGGTCACGATCAGCCTAGTGGTGATCCAGGAGATGGCCGCGCGACTGGGAACAGTCACTGGACGGGGATTGGCAGACCTCATCCGGGAGGAATTCGGGGTGAAAATGGCTTTTCTCGCCATGCTCACCCTGCTCCTGGCCAATCTTGCCACCACGGCCTCCGAATTCGCCGGGATGGCCGCCAGCCTGGAGATCTTCGGAGTGCCCCGCTGGGTCACCATCCCGATCACGGCGGTCGTGGTCTGGTGGTCGGTGACCGCTGGCTCGTACCGCCGCCTCGAACGGATCTTCCTGATCCTGGCTGGAGCGTTCATCACGTACATTTTGTCAGGCCTGTTGATCCGGCCCGACTGGGGCATGGTCTTGCGGCAAGCGGTCGTGCCCCGCTTCCATTGGACTCCCTCATTCATGCTCCTTTTCGTGGGCATGGTGGGAACCACGATCACGCCCTGGATGCAGTTCTACCTGCAAGCTTCCGTGGTTGACAAAGGATTAACCGTGCAGGATCTGCATTATGTCCGGTGGGACGTGACCATCGGGTCGCTCTGGTCGGACCTTGTTTCATTCTTCATCATCGTGACGACAGCCGCCACACTCTTCCCTCATGGTATCCACATCCAGACGGCGGAGGATGCCGCCCGCGCGCTCGAGCCGTTCGCGGGCGCGTATGCTACGATCCTTTTTGCCGTGGGCCTCTTTGCCGCAGGCTTTCTGGCCGCCGCCATCCTGCCCCTGTCGACAGCCTACGCGCTGAGCGAAGCGTTCGGCTTCGAACGGAGCGTCAACCGTTCCTGGAAGGAAGCCCCCGTCTTCTTCTGGCTTTTTACCTCGATCTTAGGGATCGGCGCCTTGCTGCCCCTCATCCCCGGCCTCTCCCTGGTCCGCATGATGCTGTTTGCTCAGGACGTCAACGGCTTTCTGCTGCCGGTCATCCTCATCTTCATGTTGCGGCTGGTCAACAACCGACGGCTGATGGGCACCCATACGAACGGCCCTGTCTACAACGTGATCGTCTGGGTGACCGTACTCTTTCTCGTGCTGTTGACCCTGGTCCTGTTGGGCAGCACCATCCTGCCCTTGGGCAGATAAGCCCGATTGCAGTACAGCTTCAGCCCCTGGTCGAACCGGGCCGGCAGGAAGGGGCGGGGCGCTGTGCCCCTTTTCGAGTCCACTGCCTCCCTACCCCTCCCCCACCGCTTACACTTACAGCCCATACAACTCGCTATACTTCGCCTGAATGTACTGCAGATAGGGTTGGGTCACGAGCGGCTGCCCCGTCACCTTCTGAACGAGGACCTGCGACTCATACTTGCCCCCATGCACATGAATTCGCTGGTTGAGCCACTCCTTCAGAGGCAATAGATGGCCGCGGGCAATTTCCGCTGGAATGGACGGGACTTCTGCCAGCGCCTGCTCGTAGAACTGGGCCGAGAGGATGTTGCCCAGCGCATAGGTGGGGAAGTAGCCGATCAGCCCATCGGACCAGTGCACATCCTGAAGCACCCCCCGCGCCGCGTCCGGGGGACAGATGCCCAGGTACTGTTCCATTTTCCGATTCCAGGCCTCCGGCAACTCCGCCACCTCCAGACGGCGTTCCAGCAGCGCCAGCTCCAGTTCAAAACGGACGAAGATGTGAAGATTGTACGTGACCTCATCCGCCTCCGTACGAATGAACGACGGTCGCACCTGATTGACCAAGTGGTACATACTCTCGACGGTAAACCCTGACAGCTGGCCCGGAAACAGCTCTTGCGCCTGGGGCAGCCAATACTGCCAAAACTCCCGTGATCGTCCGACAATGTTTTCCCACAGGCGGCTTTGCGACTCGTGCACCCCCAGTGACGGCTGCCCCAGGCCAATTCGGCTCAACTCGGGCGGTATTCCTTGTTCGTAGAGAGCATGCCCTCCCTCGTGAACCGTCGAGTACAAAGCCGAGAGGAAATTACGGGGCACGATCCACGTTGTGATCCGTACGTCGCCCGGTGAGAACGACGTGGTAAACGGATGGATGGACCGGTCCTGCCGCCCCCGCTGAAAGTCGAAGCCCATGGCCCGCAGTACGCGCTGGCCCAACTCCCACTGCTGCGCATCGGGAAACTCCGCTGCCGGGCCGAACGGCTCGTCGTCCGCTGTAGCTGGCAGGCCACCCGGCTGCTTGCTGGCAATCTCCTGCACCAGGCGGGTCAGAACGGGTTTCAGTTCCGCAAACCAGCGCTCTAACTGACTCGCCCGCACCCCGGGTTCGTATTGTGCAAGCAGGGCATCGTAGGGCCGCTCTTCGTACCCCAGGTAGTCCGCGGCCTCGCGTGCCAGCGCAAACAGCCGTTCCAAATACGGAGCAAAACTGGAGAAATCGCTCTCCTGCTTCGCTTTAACCCACACGACCTGCGCCAACGACGAAACCCGGGCGTTCTCCTCTACCCAGCGGGCAGGCAGCTTGACCAGCCGGTCGTACTCCCGCTTGACCACCCGCAAAAAGGCCGCTTCCACCGAATCCGGATGGAGTTCGGGCAAGGTGGTGGAAAGATCGTTCAGCAACTCGCCCGTGTGCGGGTCGGTGATGCGCTCGTGCACGATCCGGGCCAGCGCCGCCGCCGACTCTGCTCGCGCCTGCGCCCCACCCGGAGGCATGTACGTCTGCTGGTCCCAGCTCAGCACCCCCTCCGCTCGGCCCAGGTTGACCACCTCTTCCACCCGATGCTGCAACTCCTGATACTTCTCGTCCCAGTGCGCTACTGACCGCGTCAACCCCATTCCCTCCTTGGCCTTCACGGCGGCTATCCCTGCTATACTTCCACTCCCGACCCCTGTCCCCTCTTGAACAGCGCTCCGCGCCCCATCCCCCGCCAGGAGGTTGACTTCTCTGACCGGCAGGAAAGCACCTGCTGGCGTCGAAACCGGTGGCGTCGCCAAACGAAAGGAGCCTGCCCCATGCCTGAGTCCGTGCAAACAGCTGCGCCTCCCCGTATTCTGGTGGTTGGCAGCATCAACCAGGACGTGGTGGTTCGCGTCCAGCATGCCCCGGAAGCGGGTGAAACCGTACTGGGCAGCTCCCTGCAACGCTTCCCCGGCGGCAAAGGGGCGAACCAGGCGGTGGCGGCTGCCCGCCTGGGCGCATCCGTCACTTTCCTCGGCAACGTCGGGCAGGACGCCGCTGGCGATCAGCTCGTTCAGCATTTGAACGAGGAAGGAATCTGTACCACCGCCATCGGCCGTTGCCCAGACGCGCCCACCGGGACGGCATGGATCGTGGTGGAGGACAACGGCCAAAACCGGATCATCGTCGTGCCCGGCGCAAACCATGCTCTCTCCCCCGCCCAGGTGGAGGCGGCTGCAGAATGGTTCGCCTGGGCCCAGATCGTGCTGATCCAATTGGAAATCCCCTTGCCTACCGTCACGACCGCGCTGCGAGTTGCTGCCCAGCACCATTGCCGTGTGCTGCTCAATCCAGCCCCAGCTCCCTCCGGAGAACTACTCGCCCGGTACGTCCACGACTGGTGGCCCCTGGTCGATCTTCTCGTGCCCAATGAGCCCGAGGCCCTGGCTCTGGCTTCCGCAGCCGTCCCCGGCCTCGAATCTGCCGGAGTCAAGGGGGAGGTGGCTGCCGCAGCTGCCACCTCCCTCCTGCAGCAGGGGGTCCATCAGCTCGTCATTACCGCCGGTGAACAGGGCGCTCTGGTCGCCGATCGTTCCTTCTCCACATGGGTACCGGCCTTCCCTGTGCGCGTGGTGGACACCACCGCTGCCGGTGATGCGTTCTGCGGTGGGCTAGCCGTTGCCCTGACCCGGGGCGAGTCGCTGGCTGCCGCTGCCCGTTACGCCTGCGCCGTGGCCGCTCTTTCTGTCACCCGGGCTGGTGCACAGCCCTCCCTGCCCACCGCCGACGAAGTCTCGGACTTCCTGCGCCAACACAACGTTGAGTAGTAAAGAACAACAGGTAAGGCGACGCTAGCGTACTCGTCGCCGGCTGATTCGCTGGCTGCCGGCACAATCGCCCTCAGCCAGCGGGCTGCGCGACCTCTCAGCTGCGAGCCTGACTCCCCTCCGGGCGCTTGGCCATCAGAGCGGCCCGCACCTGGGCCAGCTTCTCCCCATGCAGCGGGTAAAACCAGACACAGACCCAGGCGATGGCGAGCAAGAGGGCGGGGATGCCCGACAACAATAGCCTCAGAACCAGGATGACAGCCGCTGGTTGCGTGGGCTGCCCTGCTTACGTAGCCCGCCGAGTGGAGCAAGGAAGTGACCAGCAAGGACTCCACCGAGATGCCCAGGCGAATGACGAACGCCTGGATACCGAAGAACGCCCCCTCTCGCCGCTGTCCCGTCCGCACCTCGTCTTCATCGATGATGTCAGCCAACAACACGTCGAGCAGCATCATCAAGGAGGCCAACCCCAACCCGGCCAGCGCACCGGCCATCATGCCGCTGGCAAAGCTGTGGGCAAACCAGAAGCCCCACAAGAGCACGCCAAAGGTGACCAGGCCGATCAACATGGCCGTCCGTCCGCCCTTGCGGGCCGTGATCACACTCCAGGCCGGCATCGCCAGGAAGGCAACGACCAGCACCGTACCGAGCAGCGCGGTACTCTGGTTGTCGTTGAGGTGCAGGACGTACTTGATGTAGAACGGCAACACGGCGGTAAGAATCGTAAAAGCAAGCTGAATCAAAAAGTTGGCTATCACATAATAGGGAAAAGAAGGCGTGGTAAAAGTCCTTGTCACGGATTCCACCAAGCCTATTGGCTTCTCTTTGCTCAGCTTGTCTGGATCCTCCCTTGAACCTGCCAGTGCGACATACAGCGAAATGCCCGAGATCACCGCAAACAAGATCCCCATATTGGCCCAACCTATAGCTCCTCGAATCATGGGCACCAACGCAATGCCACCAATCATGCCGATGATCGAAAACATCTGCCTCAAGGCAGACACTTGACTTCGCTCCGCCAGCGACGGAAACATCTCGGGAAAAAGAGCCGTCCAATTGAGGATCACGAGGGTATAAAGGCCATCCCACAGAAATGTCATCAAAGCAAAGTATGCAACCAGCAGATGTGGCTGCTGGCTCGTAAACGGAGGCATCCACAGGAGAGCGAATGCAATCATCAAAGGCAAGGTTCCGAAGGCAATGTACGGGATGCGCCGTCCCCAACGGGTTTGGGTGCGATCAGAGATTAGCCCGAAGAGAGGGTCGTTGATCGCATTCCAGATCCCATATGCGGTCATCACGCTTCCGATCGCCAGAGCCGGTGCCTTCAGGTAGTCCAAGTAGAAAAACAATATGTACGTGTTGAATGCCTGAGACAGTAACCCCGACCCCAGCGACCCACCGCTGTACGCTAGCTTGCGGGAGAATTGCATCCGCTTCTGCCTCCCCCAGACCACCTTGGGTCTAAAGCCGTGTTGCGCTGGTCCATCCCGCCCGTCACCTGGGCTTCGACTCGCCGGACGCACGCCGGCAATTTCGCCATGGCCTGGGAGATTCCTTTTGTCGAGGGTCACATGAACGCACAAAGCCTTTTGAGAGCGGCACCGAACCCATATGCACACACCACGCGCACGCACGCATACAAAAAAGTGGGCCGCCTGAACGCGACCCACATCTCCGCTCGACCTCAGCGTACCGCTTGGCCTCAGCTGGCCTGCCTGTTCAGCCAGGGACGGAGCACGGGGAGCAGGGCCAGCGTGATCGCGCCGCCGATCAACGCCGTCACCAGCTGCGGCCATTGCATCGTCGCCACCAGCTTGGCCGGCACATGGACCAGGTAACCGGCCGCCACGGCCAACCAACCGGCCTTCACCACCGATGCCACCACCACCCCGGCCACGTGTCGGCCCTGCCAGTGCATGCGGCGGCAAAACAGCCAAAAGATCAAGACCAACACCCCGTTGCCCACCGCGATGAACGGCACGAGCGGTGCGGCCGGTGCCGCCAGGATTCCCCGCAGCAACGCAATGACCGGTGTCAAGCAACCCACCGCCACCCCGTAAAGAGGCGGCGCCGCCAACGCTGTCAGATATAAGACCGTATTTACGACACTCCCGGTCACCAGTTGCGGCAACCCCAGCATCTGCACCGCCATCGCCAGAGCCAGCAACACCGCGCTCCTGGCTACGAACAAGGCATGCATGCGCACCGGTTCCGGTGAAGCGGCATCCTTGCCCAACGTTCGCTTTTCCACCGCCACTTGAGCCGCTCCCCTTTCTTGTAAGCTGACCTCCACTCTCTACTCCTCGCGAGTAGCTGCTGCCCCCGTCCCCGCCAGGATCGTGTCCACATCCTGCGGAGAATAGTGTGTGTGCAGCAGGCGATGGGCCACGGGGGAGCCAGGTTCACCCAGAAACTCCGAGTATACCGCGGCTATGGCCGGATTATGATGGGAGGCCCGCTCTCGCTTTTTCTCATCGATCACATAGAGGCCGGCCGCCCGCAGCGCGACCCGATCACTACCTGCCTGCCGCAGCTGCCCACCGCCGTTGACGCATCCACCCGGGCAAGCCATGACTTCCACGAAATCGTACTCCTGGAATTGCCCCGACTCCAGCAATCGGCGCGCCCCACCAAGACTACTGACGACCGCGCACTTCACCGTCGTACCGTTTAGCTGCAGTTCAGCACTGCGCAGGTTGTCCCAACCCCGCACCTGCTTGAACTCCATGTACTTCGGGTCCTCCCCTGTAACCAGGTAGTGGGCCGTCCGCAGCGCTGCCTCAGCCACTCCGCCACTCGCCCCGAAAATGGCTGCCGCCCCTGTCGACTCACCTAGCGGGTCATCGAACGGTTGTGGCGCCAGTCTGCCGGGGTCGATCCCCGCTTGCTCCATGAAGCGGATCAACTCACGCGTAGTCAGGACAATATCCACGTCTGGCCGCCCGTTCTGCCCCAACTCCGGCCGGGTCGCCTCGAACTTCTTGGCCGTGCAGGGCATGATGGACACCACCGTGATCGCGGCCGGATCCACTCCGACCTTCCGGGCATAGTAGCTCTTGAGCAGTGCCCCCATCATTCCCTGGGGCGACTTGCAGCTGGACAAGTGCTCCGTCAATTGGGGGAAGTACAGCTCTACAAAACGAACCCAGGCCGGGCAGCAAGAGGTGAAGATCGGCAGCCGTTTCCCCTGCTTCAGCCGCTCTACGAACTCGTGGGTCTCCTCCATGATCGTCAAGTCCGCGGAGAACTGTGTGTCGAACACCGCCCGTACGCCGGCAGCCTTCAGGGCGGCAACGATCCGCTCGGAGAAATCAGCTGGAATGTCGGCGGGGCCTAGCCGACGTTGAGTGGCCCAGCGTTCTCCCACGGTTACCCGGACCGCCGGTGCAATCTGAGCGACGACCACCTTGTCCGGATCCGCCAGCGCCGCCCAGAGCCTATCGGTATCATCTTTCTCAGTCAGAGCGCCCGTTGGGCAGGCCTTGGCGCACTGCCCGCAGTACGTGCAGCCACATTCTGCCCAGTCTGTCTCGAACGGCGGCGCCACCCGCATCTTGATGCCGCGGCGCACAAGTCCGATCGCGTTCACCGTCTGAACTTCGGTGCAGGTCCGCACGCACCGTTCGCACAAGACACACTTGTTCGGGTCATACTGCAGCGACGGCGTGCTCAGGTCTTTCTCGTAGTGGCGCAGCGGTTCGCCAAACAGCCGGTCCTGCACGCCATACTCCTGAGCCAACGCCTGCAGTTCACAATCGCCGGAACGCACACAAAACAGGCAGTCATTGGGGTGGTCGGCCAACAAGAGTTGCAAGACGGTCCGGCGAGCCTCCCGCACCCGCGGGGAGTGGGTCAGGATCTCCATCCCCTCGTTCACCGTCGTGGTGCAAGAGGTTTGCAGTTTCGGCACTCCCTTGATTTCCACCAAACAAAGCCGGCAAGCGCCAATCGCCGGCAACTTCTCGAGATAACACAGGCTCGGTACACCAAAGCCATTGTTCTTTAGCACTTCCAGCAGATTCGCTCCCGCCCGAGCCTGCACCGGCTGGCCGTTGACGCGAATGGTCACCGTTTGCTCCTGGACCGGTAGCTGCTTGCCTGCATTCGCACCGGGGGTCGCACCGTTGACCCCAGTTCCACCCATCGCGCCATTTTGCATATTCTTTCATCCCCTCTCCATAGCCCTCAGGCGGCCTTGACTGCGCCGAAATTGCAGATCCGCAGGCAGAGGACGCAGCGCTGACAGATGTCCGGGTTGATGTGGTACGGTTGCCCCTTTTCACCGCCGATTGCCCCTGACGGGCAGTTGCGGGCACACAGACCGCAGCCCGTGCACAGCCCTGCATCGATGCTGTAGACCAGAAGATCGCTGCAGACCCCGGCCGGGCAACGATGTTCGACCACGTGAGCCACGTACTCGTCGCCAAAGTACCGTAACGTGCTTAGCACCGGGTTGGGGGCGGTTTGCCCCAAACCACACAGCGAGGTATCGCGAATCGCCCGGGCCAACCGCTCCACTTGAGCAAGCTGCTGGCGACGCTCTTCGGGGGCGCTGTCATCGTTCGGCTCGGGCCGGTGCACCATTTTCTCGAGCATCCCGTATAGCCGGGTAATCCCTTCCCGGCAGGGCGTGCACTGCCCACATGACTCGTCTTTGCAGAAGTTCAGGAAGAACCGGGCAACGTCTACCATACAGTTGGACTCATCCATGACCACCATGCCGCCCGACCCCATGATCACCCCCGCCTGAACCAGCGAATCGTAATCCACGGGGGTGTCGAGCTTCTCTTCCGGCAGGCAGCCGCCGGATGGTCCGCCCATTTGCACCGCTTTGAACTTCTTGTCCCCCACGATGCCGCCGCCAATGTCGTAGATGATCTCCCGCACGGGGATCCCCATCGGCACCTCGATCAACCCGCTCCACTTCACCTTGCCGCTGAGAGCAAAGACCTTGGTCCCTTTGCTCTTCTCCGTGCCGATGCTGGCAAACCAGCGTCCCCCCCGCAGCACGATATCGGGAACGTTCGCATACGTCTCCACGTTATTGATGTTGGTGGGGCAGCCAAAGACTCCCCGTTGGGCTGGGTAGGGCGGCCGTGGCCTGGGCATCCCGCGCCGTCCTTCCACCGAGGCGATGAGGGCGGTCTCTTCGCCGCAGACGAACGCCCCTGCCCCGATCTTCAGGTCAATATCAAAGGAAAAGTCCGTCCCCAGAATGTGCTCTCCCAGGTAGCCTTCGCGTCGGGCTGCCTCGATGGCCTGCCGCAGCCGGGTGACTGCCAGAGGATACTCCGCCCGCACATAAACGAACCCCTGGCTTGCTCCCACCGCGTAGGCGCCGATGGTCATGCCCTCCAGTACCCGGAACGGATCGCCTTCCAGCACGCTGCGGTCCATAAAGGCGCCAGGATCGCCCTCGTCGGCGTTGCAGATCATATACTTGGGTGAACCGCTCGCCTGCCTGGCCAACTGCCACTTTTTCCCGGTTGGGAAGCCTGCACCACCTCGCCCCCGCAGCCCAGACAAGCTTACCTCTTCAATGACCTTCTCCGGGGTCATGTCGGAAAGCGCCTGCTGCAGGGCCTGGTACCCTCCCGCCTCAATGTACTCGTCGAGGGATTCCGGATCGATGAGGCCGCAGTTTTGCAGCACGATGCGCAGCTGCTTGCGCATCATGGGGTGCTCCCGCAGCAACGGTAACCGCTGGCGCGCTGCCGGTTCATCCGGCCCCGGCTGCACCGGTGCCATCAGCCACTCCTGCGGACTGACAGTGGCCTGAATGTCCTCCGACGGCTGCTCATGCCCCAGGGCAACCCCCAGGAGCAGATCGCCAGGCACAACGCCATTATCGATGTACTCGTGGAGAAGCCGTTTAACGCTTTTGTCATCCACCGGCCCAAAAGAAAGGCGAGGACGGTTGGGAAGCCAGATGTCCACCATGACTTCCCACTTGCACATTCCAATACAACCAACCCTCTTGACGACGGCAGGAACATGACGGCTGGCCAGCTCCTCCTCGAGGACGGACAATACTCGCTCCGCCCCGGCAGCCAGGCCACACGTCCCTGCTCCCACGTAGAAAACGGGCTCGGTCGTCTGCTGGCGAGGACGGACACCCAGAGGCCGGGTAGCCGTTCCTACCCACTGCTGTGCAATCGCCATGGTTTACCCCTTCCTGCGGTACCGATTGAGAATGCGCGGAATCTCCTTGGTGGTAACCCGCCCATAGACCTGGTCGCCGATGACCATGGTGGGTGACATGCTGCAAGCACCCAGACAAGCCACGATCTCCAGGCTAAACAGCCCGTCGGCGGTGGTCTCCCCTGGCTGGATCTTCAACTCGGACATGAGCCGCTCCAGAACGCCCTGTCCGCCCTGCACATGGCAGGCAGTGCCCTGGCAAATCCGGATGGTGTACTTGCCCGGCTTCGTCAACTTGAACAGGTTGTAAAAGCTGGCTACGCCGTACGCCTGAGCCACCGATATGCCAGCTTCCCGGGCACAGCGGACCACCTCTTCTCTGGGGAGGTAGCCGTACTTTTCCTGGACCTCCTGTAGCAGCACGATGATGGACGGGCGGGCAGTGGTTACCTGCCCTGGGGCCGGAGCTGTGCTGATTGCCATTCGATCTCCCTCCTACTGTTTGATCTTCGTGAAGACTTTCACAGATCCATGATCTTCCGTACCTGACAGCTGTACCGTATAGGCCGCTCCCGGGCCGGCAGGACTTGTGTCCGGACCAGCATTTCGTCCTTGAGTCCGTCCTTCCGTTTGGTAAATCGCCCAGATTTCTATTGTGATCAGTATCACTTGACGTGGATATCATACCCTCCAAAACGGGATCTTGCAACTCCTCTTCGCACATCGGCGGCTTTGCCAGGAAAGAAATTGTGATATTTATCACGATCGTCCCCGGCTCCCGTCCGCCAGCTACCAGGCTGCACGCCAGGCACCTTCATCGTTCGATCAACCATTTGTGCCCAGACTAGCCTTTGGTTACAATGGCGGCAGGGGGCTTTCAGCCAGATGATCGCCGGAGAGGAGACCGGGGTGCTACCTCCACCGCTTCATTCCAGTACGGATGGCTCATTCGGAGGGGCTCTTGCTCCCTTGCCCCCTCAAGTCCAGGATGTTCTCCGGCGACTTCACGCAGCCGGCTATAAAGCTCATCTCGTCGGCGGCTGTGTACGCGACCGTCTCCTGGGCCGGCCCCCCCATGACTGGGATGTAGCCACCAATGCCCGGCCGGAACAGGTTCTGCCACTCTTTGTACACTGCGTCCCGACGGGGGTCGCCTATGGCACGGTCACTGTCTTCGCCGGTGAACCGGATCGCCATGAGCCCGTGCAGGTAACCACATACCGCAAAGAAATGGGCTCTCGGGATCTTCGTCACCCGGAAAAGGTTGTGTTCAGTGACTCCGTAGAAGAAGATCTTGCCCGGCGCGACTTTACGATCAATGCCATTGCCTACGACCCGTGGGCCGAGGTACTGGTCGACCCCGTTCACGGCCGGCAGGACCTGGAACGCCGGCTGATCCGGGCGGTGGGCAACCCCGACCAGCGCTTCGACGAAGACGCGCTGCGCCTGTTGCGAGCGGTGCGCCTTGCCACCGAACTACGTCCTTACCACTTCCGCCTGGAGTCGAAAACGCGTACGGCTATTCGCCGGCACGCGCCCCAGGTCGAATACCTGAGCCGGGAACGGATTCGCGACGAGTTTTTGCGACTGCTGGCTGCTCCGGATCCGCAGTGGGGGCTGTGGGAGCTCCAGGACCTGGATCTACTCTTCCGGATCATTCCCGAGCTGGCTGCCACGCACCATTTTCCCCAAGACAAGCCGGGCGTCCCTACGCTGCTGGACCATTTGATCCGTGCCGTGCAAAATGTGCCTCCTGACCCGATTCTGAGGCTGGCAGCTCTCCTGCACGACATTGCCAAGCCGGCGACAGCCACCATGAGCCCTGACGGCCAGGTCCACTTCTACTGTCATGACACGCTGGGCGCCGAGATGGCGAGCAGGATCGCTGCGAGCCTGCGGCTACCCCGCTCGCAGGCCGATCGCCTTGCTTCTTTGATCCGCATGCACATGGTGGACGGCACTGATGTTGGCAAAAAAGCCCTCAGACGCTGGTTGGGGCAGTACGGCGAACGATGGATTCGCGATCTGTTGGCCCTGCGGCGAGCCGACAACATTGCAAGCGGCGTCTCACCCGACGAGCCCAATCCGTTCATTGACCGCCTGGAAGACCTTCTGGATGAGGTCTTGCACGAGCAAAAAGCCTTCCGGACGCAAGACTTGTGCCTGGACGGACGCCAGGTGATGGCAGAGTTGGGGGTCGGACCAGGCCCAATGGTAGGTGCGGCTTTACGGTACCTGCTGGAACAAGTGTTAGACGACCCCTCCCTGAATACACCTGACCAGCTCCGCCGCCTGTTGCACGATTGGTGGCAGCGAACCCGTTCCAGCCCTGTTCCGGCGGTCCACCGTAGGCAGCGGGGGCCAGCCAGTACGAGTCCGCCTCCCGGTTTGCCAGACTAACGATCCGGGCCGGCCGGCCTGGCTTGCCGCGGAAGCTGGACAACGCTATACTGCGTTCCTGGGAGGTGCATGGATCCGTGCCCAGTTACGAGTTTCGGTGTGTGCATTGCCACACCGAGTTTTCTGTACAAGTGCCGTTTAGCCAGAAACAGGAGACGCGCTGCCCCCATTGCGGCGGAGACGATTTGAAAGAGCTGTTTGGACGGTACCACTTCGCCGCTCCGGGGGTTGGTGCGCCTGATGTAGCCAAGCCCGTCCATCACGGATCGCACCAGTCGGCTTCCTCTTCCACTTCCACGTCTGACTGAGCCAATCCGATGGCGCTGGCTCAGCCGGGGTCTGGGCTGTCTGGATCAGATTCAGGGGCAGCTTCAGACCCCGGTGGTTTTCGGTAGACTTGGTCGCCTGCCGGCGGCCCTCCCTCGGCCTTGCCCCAACCCTAGACAGGAGCTATGATATTTTTGTAGAAACCAGAAACACTCAGTGTCGACTACCTGGCGGCCCCTTCTCATAGAATGCCGGTAACCGGCGGCGGCTGCGGTGAGAGACAGGAGGGGATATCCCGTGTTAGACGGGGTTCCGTTACGTTCACTCCTCTTCCTCGTGGTCTTGCTTTTCCTGTCAGGATTCTTCTCCGCTTCGGAAACTGCGCTGATGAGCGTCAACCGCTTGCGCTTGCACGAGCGGGCAGACAAAGGGGATCCGGCTGCGACTCGGCTGCAACGGCTCCTGAGCCATCCCGACCGTTTCATCAGTGCCATTCTCATTGGCAACAATCTGGTCAACATCGCGGCGACGGCGCTCGGTACAGAACTGGCCATTGCCTGGTTCGGACACGCCGGTCCGGAGATCGCTACCGTCACCTTGACCCTGCTCATCCTCACCTTCGGAGAGGTTCTCCCGAAGTCCTTGGCAGTGTATGGAGCTGACCGGTTCGCACCTAGGGTGTTGCCCTTCGTGAGGCTGGTCATGGTGGTGTTTGCCCCCCTGGTGCAGACATACTCCGCACTCAGCCGCTTTGTCATCCGCCTGCTGTTCCCCCGGGGAACGAATAGCGGCAGCCTGGGACACGAGCCTAAAATCACCCTCGATGAGATTAAAGCCCTGGTTTCGCTGGGCGCAGAGTCCGGCGCGCTTGACGAAGAGCAGGAAGACATGCTCTCCGGCGTGGTGGAACTGGAAGAGACCACCGTCTCCCAGATCCTTCTTCCTCGTCAACGGATCGTGCGTGTGCCTCGCACCGCCACCGTGGAACAGGCTGCGAACCTTCTGAGCCAGCATCAGTTGTCCAAACTGCCGGTTCACGACCAGGACCCGGACAACCTGATCGGCGTCGTCTACGGGCAGGATATCCTACAGGCCCTGTTGGCCGGGCGGGATCATGACTCCATCGCCACGCTGGTTCGGCCCATTCTTACCGTTCCCGAGACCATGAAGGTGCGTCGTCTGCTCGAACAGATGCGGCAGACCGGCTGCAGCATGGCCGTGGCCGTAGACGAGTATGGCACAACCTCTGGTCTGGTGACCTTCCACGACCTGATTGGCGAAGTTCTTGGGGATATCCCGGGCGACCGCCCGGCGTTAACCGGCAACGTGGACGAGATTAAGCAAGTCGGGCCCCAGCGATATGAGTTCTCCGGTGAACTCCCCGTCCGCCGCCTCAACCGTGAGCTGGATCTGGACCTGCCCGACGAAGGCGTCGTCACCGTCTCCGGTCTCATGGTGGACCGGCTGGGCCGCCTGCCCAGGACCGGCGATCTGGTTCGTATTGGCCCTCTACAACTGCGCGCCGTGGAGGTGCGGGAGCGGGCCATTCGCCGGGTGCAGCTAACCTTGGAGCAGCCCTCCTCCACATCCGACACCAGCGATTTGGTGCTGCCGCAGCTGGAATCTCATCCCACAGAACTCGACCGCAAGACGACCCCTGGCAGGGGCGACGACGACGATCTCCGAGAGGATGAGCTTAGCCCGGCAGCGGCCGGCCGCTAGGCTTGGATGAGTTGCTGTAATAAGGGGGCGGCCTGGTCGAGGTTCTGCGTGCCGGCCAGCAACACCAGATCACCCGGCCGAACCCGGTCCAGTAGCCTTCGGAGGGCCCCCACCAGATCGGGAGCAAACTCATACTTCACACTCTGACCGCGCAACGTGTCGATGAACGCCGCCGTCTCCTCCGGGGTAGGATGGTGTTGCGGGCTGGGGCAATCGTAGGCTGCCGTCACCACTAGGTGCGCCACTGGCAGCGTTGCTACCCCCTGAGCCACTGCCAGGGCATTCGCCCGGTTGATGGCCACCCCCCTCTGCCCCCGCACCGAGGTCAGCAACAACACTCGCCGGGGGTGCCACAGCCGTACCACATGGAAGAGGGCAGCAAAGCTGGCGGGGTGACCCGTCGTATCGTCGATCACCGTAAATTCCCCACGATGGATCACTTCCATCCGGCGTCGAAAGGGTTTTGCCTGGGCCAGCCCTGCCTGGATCGCCTCGGGCGACACCCCCAGGGTCAAAGCGGTAGCGACGGCGGCCATGGCATTGGCCACGTTGTGCAATCCCAGCAGCGGCAGCGAACAGACGAAATCTACCGGATCACGCCAGTTACGGTTCACCGTCCAGAGTGGGGCAGCCGACACGATGCGAAAGCGACTGCCGTTTTGAGTCAACTCTGGTTCACGCAATTGTACCAGACCGTGGGCGGTCAGCAGGCCGTCCCACTCTGCCGACTTGCCGGCGGCACCTGCGCTCTTGGCCTCAGGAGTCAGCCACGGATTCGCCACCAGCGAAATTGCGTCCAACCCTTGATACCCTACCGGTACGTACGGCCACTGCTCGGGATGGCGCAGGTCGCCCAGCACACCGGATCTCGCAGACGAGCGCAACAATCGTGCGACCCGAGGGTCACCCAGGTTGTACACGAAAGGAGCACCTTGTTGCAGTTCTGCCAAGATTTTCGCTTTGACTTGCACATAGTGCGCAAAGTCTGGATGGATATCCGCATGCTCGCCAGGCACCAGGCACAACAGGGCGGCAGCGGCAAACGAGATGCCTTCCACCCGCTGCTGCAGCTGCGCGTGAGAAGAAACCTCCAAAATCGGGACTCGCACCTTCGCCCGGACCATCTCGTCCAGGGTCTTTTGCAACGTGAGCGCATCCGGAGTCGTCAACGGGGAAGGCCTGTAGACATCGGCCCAGCGGATCCCGAGGGAGCCGATGAGGCCTGGTCGCCATTCAACGCCTGCCTGTGCCAGTATGGCAAATAGGAGGTGGGAGACACTGGTCTTGCCTAGCGTGCCGGTGACTCCGACGACTTGCAGGTGCTGGGCGGGGCGGCCATAGAAATTGGCTGCCGCCCATGCCAATGCCCTGCGGGCATCGGCTACCGGCAGCACGGGACAGCGATGACCGTTGACCTCCAGCCAACCGGTCCGTTCCGGCAGGTCGGTCAGGGCTGCCGCCGCCCCCGCCTGGGCTGCAGCCGCTAGAAATTGATTGCCATCCAGATGGGTGCCGCGCACGGCAACAAACAACGTACCCGGCTGTACCTGACGGGAGTCCGCCGTGACCGCGCGGATCTCCAGGTCCGCCACATCCTGCACCGTTGGCCCACCCTGGGCCGCAGGCAAGCCGGTCCCCTGGGGCTGCCCACTGCGTACGTCTGTCGGTCGCGCCTCGACTCCTGCCAACACATCTGCTAGTCGCACCCCATGTCCTCCTTGGTCCCGGCCGGCCTCGACGAAGGCTTGGGTCTGCTAGCCTATCCTCGCCGAGTGATGAATTTTCCTGCTGTAAACGAGTACATTAGCAACAGGCTCGCACCAACCTGGACCGTTCTACAGAACTCCAGACGTGCGAGCCTTCCATTGGCTTCAGCTTGCCTCAGCCTGTCACCTGGCTTAGCGATGCCTTTTCTTCAGGCATTGGGCGTCTATATTCTTCACCGGGGCTACCCGCGTTCAACCCAGGCCCCTCCTTGTGCCAATGAACGGGGGACATTCTCCAGAACCCAGGCGACAGCCAGCGTTTGCTCTTCGGGCACCGGCGGCTGCCCATCCCGGAAGAAAGCGATGATGTGCTCGAGTTGGCGGGTGTAAAACGTGCCGTCGTTCATATCCAGGACTTTTGCTCCGGAGGGGGTGGTTGCCACCAGGCGGAAAGGAATCCAGCCGTATCCATTCACTGTAATATGGCCCGTTCGTCCATCCTTCCACTCCAGATCCACCCGGACCAGCTTCGGGTCGTGCTGGGTTGCCCGCACCCGCCGCAATTGAGGGCCGAACGCGGCGACCAAGGGCTCTACCTGGTGCACCGCATACTTTTCCCACGTCGCCGGCCCTTCCATGGCCAGATCAAAAAGCCCGGCCGCATCGGGGCTGGCCAAATAGTCAGTGAACGCCGGCGTGAAGCGAAGGGCAGAGGTCGAAAAGATCTTTACCCGGTGCTGGTGGGCCATGGCGAAGATCGCCTCGCCATCCGCCACCGAGGTGGCAAAGGTCTTGTCGATAAAGGTAGGCTTGCCGGCCGGGAACACTTGCTCTGCCAGAGACCGATGGTACTCTTGATTGTCCGGCGACAGGATCATGACGCCATCGACCGCGTCGGCCACTGCCCGCGCAGAATCATACCACGGCACCTGGTTCTCTGCCGCCCACTGGCGAGAGGACTCCTCGTCCATTCCCCAGGCAGCGGCCGCCACGGCACCCAGCCCCTTCAACTCGCCCCGCAACAACTTCAGATACGTGTTCGTGTGAAAGTTATTGAGCTTGTAGTCGACAAACCCGATTCGCATGGACGTTGACTCTTCCTTTCTCGTTGCACCGCCCTCGGCTGTCCTCACCGACCAGTCTGCTGCCGTCATGGCCCCGGCGGTTTGGATGAAGTGGGCCACGACCGGTCGTTGGGTTCGCCACTTGCCGACTCTTTCCTGCTTCGCCGGCCAGCTGGACCATCCAGGCGCACCCGCTCATGGTGGGGCAGGTGCTCATTTTGCTCCTGTTTGTTTCTCTTCTTGCAGAGCCAACTGATCTCGGGGCTGACGGCGGGAGCTGTGAACGGGTAAGAGCGTGGGGGTAAGAGCAAAGTAGCAGGGCATTTGCCAGCGGGTTCCTTCAGATTCGGCAGGCAGACGCCGATACCCTGAAGGAGCCCCCTTTGACTCTGATCACGTCAACCAAGGAAGGATGCCCTGTGAGATTGCACCCAGTACATCCCCAGTTCCACACGCATATCAGCCTGCGGGAGCAGTTTCGCGGCTTGCGATTGCAGTTACTGCTCTGGTTTGTGGTCCTCGCTCTGGGGCCGGCGGCAGCCCTCTCTTTCTTGGCCAGCTCTTTGACCAACCGAGCGGTGGTGCAGCAGATGCAGGCCAGTATGCTGGTTCAGGCCAAGGAGCTCGGCGACCGACTTGACCAGTTCATCAGTGAACGGCTGAGCGACATCCGTAACCTCACGACGCTGGAAACGATGCAGCGCCCCGATGTAGCTCCAGAGATCAAAGCCAAAGCGGTCCGTTCGGCGCTCGACAATGGGATTGTCGCGGCCTACCTGCTCGACGCTGGGGGGAATCCCATCGTCAGTGAGGGCGCCGCTGTCACCACCAATCTGGCCAGCGCCACCTGGTTTCAGTCGGCCATGGGTGGACAGGAGGTCGTGCAGGATCTGGCCAGCAGCCCGGTCAGTGGTAAACCGACCCTTGTCATCGCTGTCCCGGTTTGGTCGGTGGATGGCATGATTCAGGGGGTTCTCGCCGCGGAATTGTCGCAGCAGTCTCTACAACAGCTGGTCGACCAGGTCACCGACAGCTACAAGCACCAGAACCTGCACGGCTACGCCTTTGTTCTCAACCGGGCCGGTCAGCATGTCACCACGATCCCGGGATTCGGCGCTCTCCAGAGCAATGCCATGGCCGGCATCCAGCCCGCCCTGAAACAGGCGGACGCCGGCAACGACGGGGTTGTCACGATCCAGATCGGCCATGCCCCCTGGCTGGCGGCATTTACTCCTTTGACCGGTTACGGAACGTACACCGGCAACCATTGGACCTTGTTCGTGGCCCGTCCCTCGGCCGAGTTGTCGGCCGAGGCGCACCAGATGCAGCTCTACGTTTTCGTCGCCCTGGGCTTGCTCTTGATTCTCAGCCTCCTCCTGGCCGTTTTCGTATCAGGTCGCATCGCCCACCCGTTGCAGCAGGTGACCCACGTGCTCCAGGAGGTGGCTGCCGGCCGCCTGGACGTCGCTGTGGCCGACCGCAAAGGGAATGACGAAGTAGCCATTCTGACCGGGGCAGTTCAACGAATGTTGGCCTCTCTGCGGCAAGTTGTGGAGCGGGTTACTGGCACCGCCCAACAGGTTCAGACGATGAGCCAGAATCTGGCCACTGGCAGCCAGCAAGCAGCCGCCGCCACGCAACAGATTGCCCAGACGGTGAGCCAGGTCGCCGCCGGGGCTCAGGAGCAGACAAAGGTAGTAGGTACCAGCAGCCAGAACGTGCAGGAACTGATCGATCGCATTGCCCAGCTGGCTGAGGGGGCCACCCGCCAAAGGGCGGCGGTGGAGCAGACCGTCCAGGACGCCAACCGTATGGACCAGGCGCTGGCACAGACCCAGTCGGCACTCGAGGAGGTCAGCATCCTCAGTGAACAAAACGCAGAGACTGCCAGCGCCGGCAGCGAAGCCGTAGGGCGGATGGTCAACAGCATGGACCGAATTCAGAAAAGCACGGAGGAGGTGGCCACCCGGGTGCGGGAGCTCGAGGGCCATTCCCAGGCCATCGGTGAGATTCTAGAGGTGATTCAGTCCATCGCCGAACAGACCAACCTCCTCGCCCTCAACGCTGCCATCGAAGCCGCTCGCGTGGGCGAGCAAGGCAAGGGGTTCGCCGTGGTGGCCGAGGAGATCCGACGTTTGGCCGAACGTTCATCTCACGAAACGCAACAGATCGGCCACATTGTTGCAGACGTACGGGCTGGGATCAAGCGGGCTGTCGAAGCCATCCAGGTGGGTTCCCAAGAGGTGGATAGCGGCAACAAGACGGTCCGGGAGACAGGCGAAGCGCTGGAGTTGATCCGGAGTGGAGCCGAGGAAACCGGTCAGAAAGTCGCCCAGGTGGTGGAGCTCGCACGTCGCCTCGAGGAGGCCAGTAAGAGCGTGCGGGCCAGCACGGAGGCGATCCGGGCCATCTCGCAGCAAAACCAGGAGGCTGCGACAGCCATGGCCGAACGGACGCAAGAGGTTCGAACATCCATGGAAAGCCTGGCTGCCGTCTCACAGGAGAACGCCGCTTCCAGCGAGGAGGTTTCCGCTTCCACCGAGCAGATGAACGCCTCGATTCAGGAGATGACCACCACGGCAGAACAGCTGGCGAAGCTAGCGCGGGACCTGAGTGCCGCCGTCAACCAGTTCAGGTTGTAGGGACATCAGCGGCAGAGGGCTACCGTTGGCGAAGGCCAGTAGCGCAGCCCCAGCACGATCGGCCGGAGATGAAGATGAGCACCGGGCGGATGGGCCAGATGACTCGAAGGAGGGGAGATGGCCATTCTCGCCCGGTTTTCTGTTATGCAATGGCAGGCGTCGGAATCCACGCGCTCCACACCGTGCGGTCCAGGTTGACTGGCGGACGGCGGGTGGTTTGCCCCCCCGGCAAGATCTCCGCCGACGCTGTGCGACTGCTCTTGCCATCCACCGGCTTCAGCGAGGAGTCCTGTTATGGCTGTAAGGGTCGGCGGAAGATGAGGATATATTCGTGTACCTTATTGACCCGGAAGACCGATGGGTAGCCCAAAGGCCGGAGGCGGTTATACTCCTGCCGTCGATCCCAGATTACGAGATCTTCGAACGTCAACCCCGCCTCCTGCAAATGACGGGCCAGATCCGAATGAAACGGATAGAAGCGGCCGCCCTTGCGCAAGTCCATAACCACCACCACACAGTACGCCCCTGGACGCAGAACAGTACGTACATCGGCAAAGATCGTTTGAAGCTTATCCAGGAACTGGTCATACTCTTTGACCTGGCTCAGGTCCCGGTCATCCCCGGCAGGCGGCAGAGGGTGCGGGTAATCCCGGATGGGCTTGTGGTCCGCACTCCGACGCTGGGAGAGAACATCCCAATACGGGGGAGAGGTGATGACCAGGTCCACGGAGTCCGGTCGGACGTATTCAAGTAAGCGGTGGGCATCCGCCTCCCATATCTCCCCTTCCCCGAGAAGCGGCTCGACGGAGGCGTAGAGCTCGCTCAGGCGTCGTTTGGCCATTGCCACGAATTCCGCAGAAAGCTCCAAGCCGATCCCCCGGTGGCCGGAGCGGGCGGCGGCCACTACGGTCGAGCCGCTGCCGGCAAAGGGGTCCAGCACGGTCTTGCCGGTACCCGAGAGAAATATGGAGAGCAACCGAAAGACCAACTCCTGCGGGAAAAGTGCCGGGTGACCCAGAGCGATCTCTTCTCGAGTTTTGCGGATATCACTCCAAATACTGAGCGAATAGCGGGTCCACGTTTTGCCGTCCAGATCGTTGGCTCGCTGGCGACGTCCCGTCACCGAAAAACCAAGGGGATCCAACGGATCTCCGGTAGTCATCTAGCAGGCTTTCCCCCCAACTTTCGTCGAACACTTTCGGTGAGTTGCGAAGGTACTCAATCTCGTAGTACCAGCATTGTGCACAGCCTATTCTTTGCTGTTACTATAATACCGCTATATGCCTAACAGGCTACCGTGGACGCCCCCTCCGGCTACCGGAAAGGGTACGGTAAGCCGCCGAAGGTGACGACACGCCCGCGCACCATCACCATTCGCCGCCAGCGGATGCGGAACCTGGAGGAGCGGTTCGAGAGCCGAATCCTGCCCTTGGTTGCGCGGCGCTCACAGGAGGTTTCGGAGCTTTTGCCAGAGCAGTACCTGCACGGCTTTGCCGAGAGGGACTTCGACAAAAGGTATCCCGTACGCTGGGATATGGCTTCGGTAAGTGGCCAATCTGCGAGGACACCGCCAGCACATGCATCGCGAACAGCCGGATACAGGTCCAGGCCGCCCCACCGGTCACCGATCTGGAGGAACCAAGCGAAATGATTGATTCCTGCCGTTATTCCGGCCACGTCTTCCTACGGAATGCTCAACAGATTGGCCACCATGGCTCGCTCAAGCAAGGACACATAACAGAAGCTGACGATACATCACACTGCGACCGAATACATAGCTTCCTGCACAACCAACCACTAGACGTGCGCCCCCTATCGATCTCTCACTCCCCACACGTGTAAACTGGAGCTCACCTCTCCACACGGATGTTATCGATGGCAAACATGCAGTCACCAGCATTGTATACGACAAACATGAAGTTCAGACCATTTACCTCCTCTTTGTCCGTTAACACTGATGTATATGCCCAGCCCGTGGCAGACGACTTCCAGAATGGTTGGTTAAACGAAATGTATACGTCCCGATTCCAGCCCGGGTCGAGCGTTATGGAAGCAAATTCTTTCCAGTCCCAGTTGGCGGTCTGAATCGCCACGATCAGGTCGACGCTCTCTTCCAACGGGTTGTAAACGTCAACATATAGACCAGTCAAGTCGGACCAGTTAGCACCATGGGTCAGCAGTTGCAACATGGCTCGGTTTTGATCCTTGGTAACAGTCATGAAAACCTGCAGTGCCCTGTTCCCCTGGCTGACCAGTTGCGGGTCGGACGTGAGAACCAGCTTGGTGCCGGCTTCCTTCAAAACCCAATCCGGTAGGGATCCATCTGCCGCTACACCCAGCTGCTCGAAATCGGCCAGCACGACCTTCTCGGCTTGCGCCATTCCTGCCAGCCCTGCGATGAGCAACAATGCGGTTACCGCAAACGACGTCAGTTTGACCAGTCTCAACATCCCAATCTTCTCCTTTCGCTCTATCGTAGATGTTTACTCCGGGAAAACCCAGCACCCTTCTGACCCTTTACGACTTTGACTCACTCAGTCTGGACCACCCTGTGAGGCAATGAAGGCTTCGAGAGCCTGCTGTGCCTTGTTGAGCACGTTTTCGGGCGTGTCCTTCTGGTGGATTCCGTTCCAGAAGGCGTCGTGGACTTCTTGCTGGATTCTTGTCAAGTACTTGGAGGTAAAGTTGGTGCCGGCACCCGGCGAACCCACCTGCTGGATGGCTACGCGGAATTGATGATCGTTAAGGAGCTTTTGGCTTTGAGCAGCTTTGATTACTGGCGAAACATTCCATACCTTATCGGCAACGTCTCGGGAGAGCTCGGGCTGGTTGAACCAAGCCACGAACTTCAGCGCCTCCGCTGGGTGTTTGGCTCCCGACGGTACGTACCACGTGTTGCCAAAGACCCATGACGGGCGAGGACGCGACGGGTCGGCGGTCGGTGCAGGAGCAACTGCAAAACTAACCTTGCCTTGTGTCTCTTGCAGGTAGAACCGGATCTTCCACTCACCATCGATCCGCATCACCAGCCGGCCATCGGCGAAATAGTCAACGTTTCCGCCGTTTTCGGCGTCCCCGGAGAGGAAGTTCTCTACGTTTGCCAGCCCGTAACGGTTCATGTAGTTGGCTTGCCAGCGTAGAGCTGCCAGGACCTGAGGACTATTCACAGAAAGTTTACTGTGTTGATAGATGTTTGCGCTAAATGCCCAGCTCCAGAAGAATTCATGCCCTTGCCAGGACCATGGAACCCATCCCATTCGTGTGAGCTGGCGATCGGCGCTAAACTTAGTGATCTTGTAGGAAACTTCGTCTATTTCCGTAATAGTAGAAGGAGGTTTGGTAGAATCGAGTCCAGCTTCGTCAAAACTCCGGTTATTGTAGAAGAGGAGATTAACGTTTAGCATCTCTGGGATGCCATACACTTTGTCTTGGTACACATTTGCCATCCAGGCCGCTGGGAAGTAGTCTGTGGAATCGATCTGTGCTTCCTTCAACCAGCGATCGATTGGCTGAAGAACCTTGGCTGCTCCCAGAGATCCAGCTTGTTCAGAGCCCCAGTAGAGAACTAGATCTGGCACTTTTCCAGTAGCCACGGCAATAGATAACTTTCCGTTGGGAATTCCGCCTCCTTCCACGAATACCGGCTTAATCTCCACTTCGCTCTGGAGCTGGTTAAACTCTTTGGTGCGGGCCACGAACAACTCGCCGTCAAAATCATTCCATGGATACCAGACGGTGACGGTAGTCTTGGCTTCCAGCACCTGGCCAACGGGAGTCAGCAGACTGGCGGCGAGCACCAAACCCAAAAGGAACTCAGCCTTCTGCAACAAAGTCTTCGCCCGGAGCAAAGTCAGCATCTTTCATGCCTCCTTGACCGTTTACCTCCCGGACCTGCAGACCTCCCCTGGCACTTAAGGACCGTCCCTTACCAACTTCAGTAACGCGCCTTTTGCGTCTGTCACCTCCTTACAAATGGGCCCAGCGTCTATGCCAACTTCTCCCAGACGCTAGGGTTGCCTCTCGGGTAGGATGGCAGCAGCTATATCCCGTTGGAAGTCAGGAATGTCAAGAACCAGAGTTTGGTCGGTCGCGCCGACAATGGCAGTCGTCTCGCGAACAGGTTTGCCCTCGACCGTGTCCCACCAGAGAACGGCGTAACGTCCGGCAGCCAACCCGCTGAGCTCGACCGATAGCCCTGAGACAGGCTGCGGCTGGTATCCCTGTTTCATCTCCGCCCACGTGGCCCGGGCGTCCCGCACCCAAAGCACTGTCACCCCGTTTGGCCCCTTTTCACCGTACGCCTCGATCCTGCGGCCGGACGGCACACCGCTCACACGAGCTGAGAAAGGTTCTCCTGCCAGCGAACCAGCCCCGATGCGGGCCACGAACTCACTCACCGGCCGGAAATGACGGTAAAGATTGCGTGGGTCAACGTAATTGTCCCACCACCACGTCATGGCGCTGGCGGCAGCACCGCTGACGGTACTGGCCCAAAGGATGTCGTGCAGGTGAGTGCCATCCGGATCCTGAGCGGACGGTGCCGACCAGTCCAGCCCATACTCGGCAGTGAAGGTTGGTTTATCGAACCTGCGCTTATCCCGGTCTCTCTGGAGGACGGATTTGGCCGGATCCGGGTCACCCCGGGGTGGCTGCCCGTAGAAGTGCGTCATGGTGAAATCGATGCCAGGTAACATCCAAATAGACGGTTCTTGTCGGTAATCGGAGAAACTGGTTGTGATCATGTGGTCAAACGGATCAAGCGTCCGCAACACACCGGCCATCTCACGGTGCCAGGCCGTTACACTTTCTGCATCGTAGTCGTCGGTCAGATCTACCTCGTTCCAGAACTCCCAGGCAAAGAGATTGGTCGCATAGCCCCAGCGTGCCACGATGTACCGCAGGCGTCGGCGGAAGAGCTCCTTGGCCTTGGGATCAGTGAAGAAGTCGGTCGGCCGCGACAGGGGACCTCCGTTACGAACGTTGTAAGGATTCCTATCCCATTCGGGGTTGACCCGGGCACTCAACTGACCATGGTTGTTCAACACCAGGATGATCTTGATGCCCAGTTCCTGTGCCCTCTCAAACAGCAGGTCGAGCTGGTAGGCACGATCCTGACGGAAGAGATAATTGCCCAGTCCATCCGGCCCGTCCCACTCGATCCCGAACCCCCACGACGCCATCCATACCCGAATCAGATTGCCGCCGTTCTCCGCCAGATGGTTCAACCAGACGTCATAATCCCCGCTCTTCCGACTTCCGTACCAGCCCATGTTTTCGCCGATCCCCCAGAAGGGCTGGCCGTTATCGAAAGCAAAACCCCGCGGGTTCTCCTTATTCACCCGGATGAACCCGGGGGCGTCGCTGGGAGTCACAACAAACCGGCCGCCGCTGCTCTGCGCCTCTCCTTGCGGCGTTTTGAGCAAAACGACAAAAGTCCAATCGCCTACCTCATCCGGCGTGAACCGAATCTGCCACTGTCCGGGACCCGGATAAGAAAGCCACTCGACCTCACCGGGGGCACTCTCACGAGTGTAGGGAAGCATGAAAAATCCTGGTACACGCAGGACGCGCCCAGTTGGTGAGGTGAAAACGGCCTGCAAATCGATCTGGTCGGGATCGAACGGGTTGTCATACTCGGCCTCGAGCTCGACCTGAAGTTGCAGCAGTGAGTAGCGAGGAACTGAGGTGCGGTTCGGAGTCACGGCCGTGATCTGCGGGGGCAGCGCTTCCGCGGCCTGGACATAGGAAGCGATGGAAACTAGAGAGATGGCCACCACCGTCACGAATGACCAAACCAAAGCCAAGAACTCAGAGGGCAACGATACACCCGGCAAACGTTCCACGGCAAACTCACTCCTCCCTCTCGGTAGCCCGTGCCGAGGTAGCGACGGCCACCAACTTGTCCGGGGCCGGCCCCGTCGTTTCCCGCACGACCAACCGCGTCGGCACAACAATCCTGATACCCCGCAGCACCTCCCCGTCACCGTGTTGCCCGCTGGCAACTGCCACACCATCCCCGGGCACTTCCCTGACTGCGTCTTTGGCCGGTTCCGTCGCTTCCGCACCCGCGGCCAGAGCGAGCTGACTGAGAGTCCAGAGACGGCGCAACGCTTCTCTGCCGATCGCCCGCTGGTCCACCCTGGCCGTTGTCAGCGCCGGGGTTAGTCGCCCGCTGGTGGCAATGTCGTCGAAGCCACAGACAGACAGGGATTCGGGTACTTTGACCCCGAGCTCCGCCGCCCGCCGAAGAACCCCCATCGCCATCATGTCGTTGCCGCAGAGAATGGCGGTCGCGCCGCTCTCCAACGCCTCGGGCAACGCATCGTATCCCCCTTCGAACGTCGGGTTGGCAGCGATTAGTTGAACGTCATCGAGTCTGAGGCCGGCTTCATAAAGCGCCGCTTGAAATCCCAGCGTGCGCTCCCAGGATGCGGCCGAGGTCAGGGCCTGGCGTAAGATACAGACCCGCCGGTGCCCCAGCCCGGCCACGTGGGCGCCCAATTCCCGCGCGCCACCGATGTTGTCGCTGACCACTGCGTCACAGGGAAGATTGTTGACGTAATGGTCGCATAAGACGGTCGGGACGCCCAGGCGGGCCAACACCGGGATCCAAGGCATGTAGGCGTCATACGGCTGATAACCGAGCCAGACGATTCCCCGGCCGAAGACGCGAGAAAGCGTGCGACGCCGATCGGGTAGAACGATTTCGTCGGTAGTGGTCCGCTTCCAGTCGATCTCCGGGACAATGTGTTGGAAAAGGGAGACGAGATCTGCCTCTGATGCCGCGATCTCGACGGAGAGGCGATACCCCAGCGCCTGGCTCGCCTCGGAAATGCCCGCAATCAGTTCAAGATAGAAGGGATTGTCTGCAAGGTCCCGCAGAAACGGGTTGTTGCGGGAATCGATGATCAGCGTGATTGCCAACGTAGGCTGGGCAAGCCCGGACTGCAACCAGGGGGAGTCGGTCAATCCCGCTGCTGGCTTCGTCCCGCCCCCGCCTGGCCGCAGCGGCTGCAGCCGGATACCCATCTGCTGCGCCAGTTGCACAATGCGTTCGCGGGTCTCCGCACCCACCCCTTCCTTGCCGGTCAACGCCCGGTAAACCGTGGAAGGGGCAACTCCCGCAATCGCAGCAATATTCCGCAGCGTAACCCGATCAGCCACCCTCTCAACCACCATTAGTTCCTCCCAGACATCAACATTTTCAAGCTTTCCTGCAAAGCCCGCACCAGCTGATTGACAGCTGTCCCCGTCAGATCCTGCACGCGTCCCCCAACCTGCTCGAGGACATCCGTCGCCGTTACCCAGTGCACCTTTCCCGGGAAAAGATCGAAATGGTCATCGTAGGGCAGCCTCGCCGGAACGTTCGCCACCGGCCAGGTAGCCGCCCCTCGGTCTGTGGCCACCCCCCCACCGTCCCGTGAGCCGGCGTCCGTACCCACCCCCACCAGCCAGGATGGCGGCAGACCGTGTACCTTCACATCCCAGGCAAAGCTCTCGCTCACCATCCCGACGTGCCCATCTTGAACCACGGTATGGATTTCGGGCCTGGAGGGCAGATTGAGTTCGCCCCACGGGACGGCAAACTCCCTGGCCTGCAAAAGCGTTTGCCCGTCGGTAGCGAGCTCCGCATAGACCGCCCCAGCCGCCGCCAGCGCCGGATCAGCGGGCGGAGCCACCTTGCCGGTCAAACGCCGGCTGCTGAGAGGCGGAATCTCCACGGTCTCCTCGGTCAACTCCGGCCGGTGATCGGTGAACCGCCACCAACCATACCGCAGCCGGCCTTGCACCGGCTGGCGCAGTATATTGATCCCGTAAAGCTCGAACCAATCTACCCGTCTGAAAGTACTCGGTTCACCGGAGCGGCGAACCTTGCGCCATACGAGCAAGACGGGCTTGAAAAGACGGCGAAGCACGAAGTAGAGTGCTTTCGGGCGGCCGTAGTAGTCAACCGGCGTCCAACCTGTCTCCGGCCAGGCATCGTCCCACATCCAGAGCAGTGAACCGCTGCAGTCCCACAGCCGCCGCCGATAGTGGCTGAAAGCGTACCGCAAGACTTCTGCCTGCAGCAACTGACCCAGGCGCACCCACTCCGTCAGCGGCAGCCCGCCGAGGACCTCGCCGGCCGCCCGTACCTCCGCTGTCTCCTGTGCGGTACGCCCCGTACCGTTCCCCCACAGATCTCGGGCTTCCGACCCCAAAAGGTGCGCTTGGAGTCGCCAGCGTACCATCGCCTCCTCCGCGGGATGAACGTGGTCACGCAGCTCCGGGAGGCGGCGAAGCAGTTCACCGTAGGGTTGCCCGCCGCCCGGACTGCCGCCGGCTACCTCCCGGAGGGCCGGCACCGCCTGGCACAGGCTTTCTCTGTCTGCCGGTCCGACACAGCCGAACTCGCTGCAGAACCCGCTCGCATCTCGCCCGTAGTCGTTTTCGTAGTCTACCGCCGGATACCAGGTATGGGTGTCGCCCTGCCAGGGATAGTCGGGTTCGACTCCCGGTTGCGCGATGGGGGAGGACGGGAGATAGGGCCGGCTCGGATCGCACCGGGCACAAACTCCGGCGAGGACTTCCTCAAACAGCAGCTGGCCGGGGTACTGGCGTACAGCCGCCGCGGGTGAACCGTGTGCAACCTGCCTACCGTGAGAAACGGTTGCCTCTGGATCGATTTGCCCACCGTACTTCCAGTGCCCCCAGGCCATGGTCGCGATCTCGTTGTTGCCCGCCCAGATGACAAGGCACGGGTGGTGGCGCAGACGGCGGACGACCTCCTCGGCCTCCGCTTCCACCTCTGCCCTGAACTCAGCATCAAAGTCGGGGTAGTAACCGCAGGCAAACATGAACTCCTGCCAGACCATGATGCCCAGTTCATCGCAGAGATCGTAGAAGAGGGGGTGCTCATAAATACCGCCGCCCCAGACTCGCAACAGGTTACAGCCGGCCTCCGCCGCCCGCGCCAGCAGGAACCGGTACTTCTCCACCGTGACCCTGGCCGGCAGGCAGTCGGCCGGTACCCAGTTGCCTCCCTGAGCGAAGACCGGCACACCATTTATAAAGAAGGTGAACGTGGTCGCCTCACCCAAGGGTAAACCCTTAATCTCCTCGTCCGTGTCAGGCATCACCATGGGCCGGGGCGTCTGCCGCAACTCGATGCGGCGGAAGCCATAACGGAGACGCAGTTCGTCAAGAATGGTGGCAGAGCCACTCGCGGCCTCGCCATCACTGGCAGCCGCCGGCATCGTCACGGTCAACTCCAGTTCATAAAGGAAGGGGGTACCAAGCGGGCGGGGCCACCAGGGCCAAACGTGGGGCAACTCCATACGGATGCCCAGGCGGTTGCGGCCCGGGAAGAGCCGCCGGCGAAACACCTCCGAGCGCCCCGAACCATCCCGACAACCAGCAATCAGGCCATCAGGATCCCGGCTCCCAGCCGTGGAACTATCAGGATCGTCCGGCGCAACCGGCTTGGAAAGTGGACTCCAGCTTGCAACTACCCCCACGTCGACAAAGCTCGGCAAGGCAGAGTCTACTTCTGCCTCGATGTGGACGGTAGCTGGTACGGGACGGTCCGCCGGTAGAGGACCTGCTGGCAAAACCTCTTTCACTTGAACGTTGCGCAACGCGATGGTTCCCAGCAGTTCCAACCGGACGGGACGCCAAATCCCGCAGCTTGCGAGGCGTGGCGCCCAATCCCAGCCGAACCCGAACTGCGCTTTGCGCAGCCACAGCCGCCGCAGGTCATCCTGGTTCCAAGAACGGGCCAGTCTCCGGATTGATCCTTTATGCACTCCCTCCAGACCGGCACTCACCTGCACCGCCAGGGTATTCTCGCCGGACTTCAGCTTGTCCGTTACGAGGAAGCGAAACGTACGGAACATATTGGCTCCCCCGCCTAGCAACTGGCCGTTTATCCAGATGCGAGCCTCCGTATCGATGCCTTCGAATACCAGTTCCGCACCACTGTCCTGGGCAGCTTTCACCTGCTCCTCAGCAAGATTGAAGGAGCACAGGTACCACCATTCTTCCTGCTCCACCCACTCCAAGGCGGTGAAATTACGCCCTTCCATCGGCTCCGGAATGATCCCGACCCGCAAAAGGTCGAGATGAACATCCCCGGGCACCCGAGCCGCAATCCACTTCTCCCGTGTCTCCTGCCAACCGCTGTAAGCCGCCTCTTCTGCCCCGGCTGCATCAGCAGACCTGGTCCATCGCCGCTCCTGCGCTTGCTGTGCCGTCCAGGCCGGCCACCCGAGGGTCTCGCCCCGCCCCGGCCGGCAGTGCGTAACCCACCACTCTGCTGCCCGGCTATCGTCTCCAGCGGGTACCGCATCGCTGCACAAATCTAAGACCTGGCGCATAGACGTCTCCCCTGCTCAAATTGCGGAGTCCATGTTGCGCAATAACAAGAGCTATGTTTCGACGTCTCGGTAAGAGTTCCTCCTAATTTTTGAACGAGATTTTGTGGAGAGTTTTGCGCAACGATAAGGTCTATCCGGGCGGGTGCTGTATCTGCCCCTCTCTCCTCAGGGGGGTGACCCGTCTCGCAATCTCAGGCCTGGCTGCAATGATCCCCTTGACTGGCTTGACCTTCCAGGGTAGAATGGGCTCGATGGCGAACGTGCACTTGTGGAGGCTAGGTGGAAGAATGGTCCTGTCTGCCCTTGCTGTGGGGGCGGTATAGCAAGATTCGGGTCCCCGCCCGTAGGCGGGGAAGGCCGGCCATTTCCAAGACCGAGCGGGGCTGGCGGCCGGCACAGTCTTTCGCAGCAGCAGAAAGCTCGTCGAACGAAGAGTGAACCCGCACCGTCGTTCCCAAGAGGAGGTGGTGTGGTGTCCTCATGTCATGAAACAGGTAGCAGGTAAGTCGCGCTGATGGTTGGGCGTAGTCACGGTCTGGGCTGAGCTCTGGCCAAAAAAGTCATTCACATCTGTTTGCACGGTGCCCGTCGGACAACGATCAGGAGGTGCATACCGATGAAAAAGCTGCTCTCCTCCCGTTTCTCGAGGCTTGGTGCAATGGCGGCGGTGGCAGGGGTCCTCGCTTTGGGTGTCTGGACGCCCGCCCAGGCGGAGTCGGTGCGCCTGGGAGCGGACTATTGGAAACTGGAAAGTACGGTATCGTTTCCCGGCACGACTCCCGGGGATCAATTCATAGCCGGAGCGGCTGCCACGGTTCGTGGTTCCGTCTCCATCCTGCCCAACCTCGTGACGGAGCTGCAGTATGCTACCGCGCCAGGGTTGGCTGGCCAGCAGGACAACCAGAAATTCTCGGTCGACAGCAGCCAATTGCTGGTGAACGCTTCCTACCTCGTCCTTAACCAGGGAGCGCTCAAGGTTGGTCCGTCGGTGGGTTACCTGACGGCAGACAATGGCTTCATTTGGGGATCGGGTGCGTCCGCCGTCAAGTACAATGTCCGTTCGTCCGGATTGCTCGTGGGCGGAAGAGCCATCGTCACCTTGACACCTGGCTTGACGGTTCAGGCCCAGGCTTTGTATGGGCCCAGAGTCACCGTGAAGGATGACAGCGGCAAGACTCCGCCGGAGTATACCTCGACCTATGTGGATTTGCAGGGCGCCGTCTCCTATGCGATCTGGAGCGGAATCAATCTGGAAGCCGGGTATCGCCAGATGATGCAAACGGCGAAGAAAGACAGCGCCGAACTGTGGGCGCAGAGGTCCGGGGGGCTCTTTGCCGGAGTACGGATCGAGTTCTAGCCCGGTCCGCCCAAGCCACATAAGGCCCGAACGCCGGCCGCTGTTTGGGCTATGTGGGAACCGCACCCTAGGAGAGACGCGCGTATGATCCAACGCCGCCAGGGCGGTCACGGCACGGCGCAACCGGACCGCCCTGGGTGATGGCGGGATTCGTGCGGTCAGGACTGCTGCGCCCCGGCCTCGATACGGTTCATCGCGGGCCAGACATACTTGAGCAGGATGGACTCTACCTTCTGCACATAGGACGGGTCGGTCGCATATCCTGCCGCCCGCAAGGCAGCAACATACCGCAAGGGATCGCTCCGGACGGCGGCTGCCTGAGCGTAACGGGGCGCCTCGAGGATCAGATTGGCATAGTCGCGAAACGATTCTTCGTAGGAGTGGTAGGCCCGGAAGCGGTGCTCGATGGTGCGCTGTCCCCCTACCCAGTGTTCACTGTCGAGCGCTCGCACCGAACCGGCAGGTCCTTCTCCGGTCAGGTTAAACAGATTGTAACTAGCCCGCCCGTCGTACCGGTCTTTGACGGTTGTCTTCAACCAGCCGGTCTCCAGCGCCGCCTGTGCGATCATGGCGGCGGCGCTGATCCCTGTCTCCTGCTCTACTTGTTTCGCAGACGGGTATAAGAACCGGACGAACTCTTCTGGTTCCATGCGTTGCCCCACCCCGCTCTCCCAGTCGATCTGTTTCGAGCCAGATTTTCCTGACTAGGGACCAGGGTACGGGCCGCCCCTCCCACCGGCGTCGTCCGCCCTTCCCAAGTTGGGCGCAAACAGGACTCCGCTCCTGGTTGGAGCCGCACTCCCTGTCCGTCAGGGTGCAAAGCTACGGGAGGCCGCGGCCACTGAACCAGCGCCAGGCCAGCCCCATGCCAGCCCTCGCAGGGGCGTTAAGGCCGGTCGATAGAGCGGCGGCATGGACGTCCCAGATGCCGCATGGCGAACTGGGATGTACACATGCCCTGTACTGAGCTACGCTAGACACGCAGGTCCAGTTGAAGGGGCCGTCGGATCCAGTTGCATCATCTCATCATCTCTCGAAGTGAGGGGGAGTGAGAATGGCTCGTGCCATCGTAGCCGTCAGCATCACCCCTATCGGGACAGGTGAGACCAGCGTGAGCCGGTTCGTGGCGGAAGCAGAAAGGGTGCTGGCCCGCCATCCCAGCATTCGGGTCAGGCTCGATCCTATGTTCACCAATATGGAAGGGGAGCTCGCAGAGATCTTTGACGCCATCCTGGAGATGGAAGAGGCAGTGGCAGCTGCAGGGGCAGCCCGCATCTCCACGGTCATCAAGATCGACGACCGGCGCGATCACCCGCACGCCATGGAAGAGAAGATCAAGGTCGTGGAAGAGCACCTGCGGGCCGCCACGGAGAAGTAGCGCGGGTCATGTCCGGTCCCCGGCACGTGCTGCGGGCCGCACCATGCTGGCCGTAACAGCTGGACAACGAAACAGCAGCAAGGCGATGGCCTTGCTGCTGTTCGACCTTGTCCAGGCCCGCGCTGTTTCCTGACAACATTGCCGACAACAGAGCCTGCGCCACCTCGCCCGACGTGCGGCCCGTGTTGCCCTCCCCAGGGCTGGAGACTGCGGCCACTGGTGTTGACTCACAGGAGGGTTGCAAGGCTACTTCTTAGCCCCTCGAGCGCGGGCCAGGATGGCGTTCACTTTCTCGGTGGCCGTCCGCATCGCTTGCTGTACCGACACCGTGCCCAGCACCGCCTGTGTCACCTGTTGGTCGGCAGCCAACGTCCACTCACTCCAGCCGGGGGTGAACTGCAGGTCGTACGTGTACGGCGTCGTTGCCTGTAGCACCTCCGCCAGCCGCCGGGGCGCCTTCTCAGGGACCAAGAACTCCGCCGAGAAGGCCGCTGCCTTCAAGGCAGGCAGTCCCGCCCGCTTACGGGCGATCACAGCTTGTCCCACCGGGCCGGCAACGAATTGTACGAACTTCCAGGCCAGCTCCGGGTTTTTTGCTCCCCGTGTGATGGCAAAGCCTACGAAGTTCGTCTCGGAAGCCATCCTCTTTTGCCGAGCCATCGGCCCAATGTCCCAGCGGAAGCGGGCGTTTTGCCCGATATATGGGATACCGATAGGAACGATGGCGTACATCATCGCCGCTTTCTCATCCGTAAAGCTCTGGAACGTGAAATCGACTTCCGGATAGCTCGGGATGGAGTGATCTTTCTGGTAGAGGTCGGCCAGGAACTGGATCGCCTCTATGGCGGCGGGCTGGTCGAACAACGCGCGGGTCTTGGTCTCATCCAGCGCTCTTGTACCGTTCTGGAGGAGGAAATTCACCCAGGACGTCTGGCCGTTCCCCCCGATGAACAGGTCCAACAACAACCCCCATTGTTGTACGGTCCCATCAGCCTTGTACACCGTTAGTTTCTTCGCAGCTGCAGCCAGATCACTCCACTGCCAGCGATCGCTGGGAGCGGGCACGCCCCTTTGTTCGAAGCGGTCAATGTTGTAGTAAATCCCCATGATGTCGCCATACTCGGGGAGCCCATAGATGTGCCCCGCGTACCGGAAGATGTCGCCCGTATTGAAGTACTGGCTCAGGTCCACCTTATCGCGAGCAATCCACGAGTCGAGCGGCACCAGCGCGCCGTCCGCCGCGAAGTCCCCCAGGTACGCGCCACTCATGCGGACCACATCCGGTGCCACCCCACCCGCAATCTGTGTCTGCAGACGGCTCCAGTACTCGCCCCACCCTGACGGTTCCAAACGGACGTCCACGCCTGGGTTCGCCTTTTTGAATGCGTCCACGATCTCCTGGTAATCCGCCGGTGTCCCCCAGACTGCCACACGCAGCCGTACCGGCTCAGTGGCAGCCAGGGCTTGCCAGCCGTTGCCACCAGCCCAGGCCAGCAAAACCACCAGTGTGAACAGGGTGAAAAGTCCTTTCCGCGCCTGCCTCATCAGGGCAACCCTCCTCATGATGGCTAATGTGACAAGAAACGATTGAGCAACCCCTCCGTGCGTTCGACACATGTCTAGCGAATCCTGCCGCCCGTCCCCCAGTCGTCACAGATGAGGACGGAGCGGAGGGCTCGTCCGCGGCAAGAAGGAATGTCCTCACCGCTGGCGAACGACAATGAGGCTGGTGTTCATCGTTTTGGAGCGAGGTTGCGCCGGGAGCAGGATGTACCATGCGTACCATGCCCAACGTGTACCATGCACAAGGAGGGAAGTCACCGTGAACCGGACCGACAGCCAGCAGTGGAGGCGGCTTGCAGTTGGGTTGGTGTTGACCCTGATCGCCGTTGCCGTGGCCGGTGGGCTCGCCGCGGGCCTGGCCCAGGCTGCAGAGCCCGTAGTGATCTACGACCAGGAATTCGACCAGCCGCCCGCCGACTGGGTGGCCGTGGCGGGCGATTGGGCAGTGGAAAACGGCCAGATGAAGAATTATGACCCCTACACGGACATCACGAACATCTACGCCAAGGTACCTCAGCAAGGAAAGGTGCTCACGTACGAGTGGGAAGTTTCGATGGTGGAGGCGTACGCCTCCTGGGCGCCCCTGGCCGGCGTCCACTTCCTGGCCGACTCCGGAACGGAACCAAACCACGGCAACTCGTATTTTTTGTTTCAGGCCAGTACCGTCCTGAAGCTCTACAAGTCGGTGGACAACAAGCTGGTGGCGCAGTGGGACATGCCGGAATACGCCGCCATGGTTGGGGAAACCTACCGGTTCAAAGTGGTCTTCCATACCGACACAGGTCTGATGCAGGTCTACCTCAACGACCAGTTAGTAAAGGAATGGACCGACCCTCAACCCATCGTTTCCGGAGATTACGTGGCTTTTCGGACCAACCAGACGGTCGCCGGTTTCTCATACTTGAAGATTACAGCCAGCGAATAGCTCCATAGCCGCACCAGAACCGGACGCAGCCCCGGGCGACAGAGCGCATGGCCGATGTGGACCACGCCCAGCAGGACGAGCAGCTACCCCTAAAAAACACCAGCCCTCCTCGCCCTGCTCGTGAACATCCATCTGCCATGCGCTCCCTACCGCCCAGCAGAGCCTAGCCTGCGATCCAGCGCAACCACGGCTGCCGGCGTTCCACCCCCGCTAACCAGCGATCCACTCCCCACCTGCACCCGGTCCGGCCGGCCGCAATCAGGGCAAGCCCGACCAGATACAGCAGGCGTAGATTGATCCACCCGTCGGCAGGCGGTAGATCGGCCAGGTAGAAAGAGAGAGCCATGAGGGCGCCGACAGCAGACCCCAACCGGACGAGGAAGCCACTCACGAGGGAAATCGCCACCGCTGTCGCTCCCAGGATGATCAGCCACAACGCGACCTGGTTACCGTACAGATTCGTGAACACGTTGCCCAGGGGCCCCTGGACCACGGAAGGGATCAAACTGCTGGCATTGCCAAACGCATCCCATCCGCCTTTGAACGCCAATACGTACGCCATCCGGGCCATCACCAACCCCTGGGCCACCCGCAACAGGACCAGCAGTCGACCCACCCAGGAGTCGGCAAGGCTTTGTACCTGAGCCACGTCCGCCTCTGTCTCACTGCCGGCCCAGCGCTCCGCAGACGCAGCAGCAGTTGTAGCCTGGCCTCTCTCAGCTGTGCTGCTCTTCTGCTCACTGGAGCGAGAAGAGGTCCGTGGCTTTGCCACAGAACCTGAATACGATCCCACTTCACACACCTCATCCCGTTTAGTTCTTGCTCTTGGTCCCAGCCTCATCGACGATCTCGAACGCGTAGTGAAGCACAAAAGGCTGTGGATGGTCCTTCCAACTCAGTAGCGGGAAACGGTACAAAAACGGCGCTTCCACCGCTTCGGCATACTTCTCGTTGCGATAAAACGAAGGATACAGGTCGATAAAGTGCCAGCCTGGTCCTCCGGTTGCCGTCAAGTACGTTACCACATCCCCGAACGTGCTGAACCCGCAGGAGTAGCCGACGAACGAATTATCGTATACGATGGCGAAGATGTTCTCCGTTTCGGTCCACCCCACCCCTTTCAGATGCAGGTCGAGCAACGTGCCCTGCGATACTCGCGGATAGGCCCCGGTCCCGGTTTCCTGGTCACCCGTACTGCCCGCTGGTCCAAAGGAGAAGGGAGTCCGATCGATGGTCAGCCCGGTCGTGGCCAGTTCCTTGCCTTCCACCCACGCCCCAACCCGATGGTAACCTCCATGCGTATCCGGTAAGGAGAGCGACTGCTCGATCCGGCCTTCCCGGTCGGCTGTCACCGTCAGCAAGGGCTGGCTGACGGGCCGGAAGCCCTCTGGCGTCACCCGGCTCCCGTACTGCCCGTAGATCTCGAGGGAAACCTTCGCCCCGGGCGCAAAACCCTTGCCGTACAAGGTAGCAGGCGTCCCTACCGCACCTTCCTGCGGATCAAACCAGATGGCCGGCCCCTGACCTGCCGGCTCCACTCCGCGGCGAGGTGCCGGCACCTGCTGGGACGGAGGGGGTGGCAGCACCGGTTCACCGGGGGTGATCCGGAACGAGAGGCGAAACACGGGCATGTAAGCATAAGGGGAGCTCTCCAGCGCCCGGTAGGGTGAACCGAAGGGGCCGTTTTGAATGTCGATGTAGTGCATCCCGACGTCGCCCGTGGCAGGAATGGTGACCATCGCCGTGCCCCGCGTGGTGACCCCACTGATGCTGCCGGTCAGTTTGTTGTCATAGAGAAGCTGGTACCAGCCTTCGACCTCATGAGGGCTGTTGAGTCCCTTGATGGTAATGGTGATCAGAGTTCCCACCGGCCCTGTGGTCGGCGCATACGTCACGCTGGGTAAAACCCGCAAGCCTGCCTGGGTAATCACCGCTTCGCCTGGAAGGCCGGCCTGTGTCAGCGCCGCCTGGGCTTTTGCCGCCGGCACGGCCAGGATGTTGTGAACCCCACCGTAGTCCTCCGGCACGGCGAACCGGGTGGCGAAACGCCCCGTGGCGTCGGCCACCACCTCTTCCCCCAGCGGCCTCACCGACGGCGTGAACCGTGGACCCAGCGATGTGCCGGTATACTCGCCCTGGGCATTCCGGCTGAGTTCCCAGTGTCCGTCGTACGTCTCCCACAACAACTGTACAGTTGTGCCCGGCGCAAAGCCGCTACCGGTCACCTGGACCATCTGCCCGACCACCGCCTGGGTCGGCTCGAGGTCCAGGATCGCTACTGCCGGGGCGGCCGCTTCATCCGCCCACGTTAGCCCTGCGCCGCCCAGCAGCACTCCGGAGACCGCCAGGGCCAAGCTCAAGGACAGGCTAAGAACCCTTTTTGTCTGCATGCGTGATCCCCCCGCCGGCCATATGAACCTGGCCCAGGTGTTTTCCATACAACTACCGCTTCTCAATGACCAGCCACGAACCGGACATCTGCGGGCGGCGTGACCCTACCGGTTGATAGACCGCCTTCCGCCCCTGCTTGTCGGTGACCACGATGGACCAGGCGAAATAGCCGGTCTTGAACACCCCAGGAATCTGCCACGCCCCAGACCAGAAGTTGACTTGCGGCTGTTCCTTGGGATGCGGCCCGTAACGCAGGGGGAAGGTTCCGACCCCGTCCACCTGCGCCTCCACCTTCAGCCCCAAACGCTCGATATCCTGCTGATCCAGAAGCTGCCCTGTGGTGGCGTCGTACACATCCGCCCGAAAGACCACCTGCTCACCCAGCTTGAAGACATTGTTGAGCACGCAGGACGGACCGGTCGCATTCTGGGTACCCCGCACCACATCCGCAATGATGATGTACGCCGGCCCGCTTTCAGCCGCCGCCCACCCCGTGACCACCGTCACAAACAAGAGGCCCACCAGGAGACCTAAAAAGAGCTTATTCCGTAGCACGTCGATCCCTCCAAAGCTCGGTACTTCCCCTTAGTAATACCGCCTTCGGAGATACTGTGCAAGTCCTAAGTCGTATCTCCTAGGTACCTCAACGTTTCCCTCTTTGCCCGGCTCTTGCTCTGGCGTTCACAGGCGCGCCCCTACGTTGCTTTCCCTTCCATTCGCCCGGCGTTCCCTTGACGCTGCTGCCCAAGCGTTGTGCTCCAGCCTGCCCACGGCTAACCACGAATTGGAAGCAGGGGTGGCTATGGAGTGGAGGCAGGGAAGGAATGCAATGGAAAGCGGCGTATCTTTCGTGGAGTACTTCGGTTCTCCTGAGGGAAAACATCGCTCGCCTATTGGAGCGGCGTGTTGGAGTCTGCGCCGTTGCGGCGGGCTCACGAAAGGTGTTGGGTCGCACATGGCTATGAAAGAAAAAGAAAACGCAGTACATCCTTCTGCGACATCCGAACCAACGGTTCGCTTCTCTACGCCCGAGGCCCGGCAGATCCTCGTCCAGGTCATGCTGGGCGAAGAGGAGAGCAGCCGGCTGATCATTCACGATTTGCCCATGCACGTCGATGAATCCGTCTTGCGAATGGGCGGTATAGGCGGCGTACAAACCCTTCCCGCGCTGCGCAAGAAAGGGTACGCCCGGCTGATGCTCTCGGCGGCCGTTCAGCATATGGACGAGACCGGCTTCGATGTTTCGGTCCTGTTTGGCATCCACAACTTTTACCACCGCTACGGTTTCATCACCAGCCTCATCGATAGCCGGCTGACGATGCCGACGCGCCTGGCGGAAGCGGTCGGACAAGAGCCAGCGCGAACGCCTTCTGCAGCTGCTACCTCGCCTGCCCGCCACCTGCGCCCCTACCAGCCAGAACGGGACCTGGGGCCTGTTCTGGAGCTGTACAAGGCGAAGAATTCTCACCGTACTGGCTACCTCGATCGCCAGCCCAGCACCTGGTGGGGGTTCCGCCTGGGATCGACCTGGGGACGGCAGACCGAAGTCTTCGTCCTGGTGGAAGGGGAAGGGCTCTTCGAAAAGGTGGTTGGCTACGTGACCCTCGACCGCAATGACGAAGAAGTGACCGTCTCGGAAGCCGAGGCGGACGACGAGCGGGGTCTGGATTTCCTCATCGGTCACCTGGGGCGGCTGGCGGTGGAACGGCGGGTCGGACAGATCACGTTTTTCCTGCATCCCGAATCGGACCTGGCCCGCCGCCTGCGGTACTATGGCTGTGAGATCACGACCACTTACGCCTTCGACCGTGGTTCCATGGCTCGTGTCATCAATCTGGAACGCAGCCTGCGCAAGCTCCTCCCGGTCCTCGACCAGCGGCTGGCCGCCTCCTCCTGCGGCTCGTCCTCCACCGTGTCTGCCGGCGTCCGTCCTGCAGCCAGCCCCGATCGGGCTATTGACCTGCAGTTGGCCATCTGGGATGCCAACAGCCCGCGGCCGGATCTCTCGCCCAACCCGTTCGTCGCTGCCTCCGACGCCACCCCCTGCCGGCCGCAGGCGGTTCACCTGTGGAACGAAGAACCTGGCGGCCCGCTCCGGTTGGCCAGCGTGGCCACGCCGGCGGTGGGCGCGGTGAGTCTGCCACAAGAGCTCTTTACCCAGCTTTTCTTGGGCTATCGTCCGGCCGCCGAAGTCCTGGCAGCTCCGTCGGTGCAGGCCACGGCCGAGCAGGTCGAGCTTCTGGATGTGCTCTTCCCGCCCGGCGCGCCGTATGTTCCACGGAACGATCGGTTCTAGGTTCTAGGGTGGTCCTGGGTGGGGGACGCTCGCTTTTGTTTGGGCGCCTCCCGTACTCGTCTTCGGGCTGGGCTCCTTATGCCGTCGGTTTCCCCACGACCGGTGCAGGGGAGCAGCTCTGGGGTTTCGCCCTGGCATCCGTTACCATAACCCCATTGGGCGAGGACTCTGGCGTTCCACACGCCTCCCGCAAGATCGCAGCCAACTCGTGCACCAGCGGCAGCCGGGGGTTGACCCCGGTGCACTGGTCATTGAAGGCGATCTCCGCCATCTCGTCGACTTGCGCCAGAAACGCTGGCACGTCCACCCCGGCGGCGGCAAACGTGTGCGGCATCTCCACCTGGGTCAGTAGCCGGTCGACCGCTTGCAGTAGACTGGCCACTCCCTCCTGAGCCGTGCCGGCCGGCAGGCCGAGACGGCGGGCCAGCTCCGCGTAGCGCTCGGCCGCCCGGGGCCAGCTATATTGCGGATAGGCCACCAGTTTGCTGGGCAAGGCCGCATTGTACCGGATCACGTAAGGCAGCAAGACGGCGTTGGCGCGCCCGTGGGGAACGTGGAAGCGAGCGCCCACCACGTGGGCCAGGCTGTGATTGATCCCCAGGAAGGCGTTGCTAAACGCCAGGCCCGCAATGGTAGCGGCGTAGTGCATCTTGGTGCGTGCCTGGCGGTCGTTGCCGTTGCGGTAGGCCCGCGGCAGGTAGGTGAAGATCAGCTCCGCCGCATGCAGCGCCAGTCCGTCCGTGAAGTCCGAAGCCATCACCGACACGTACGCTTCGATCGCGTGAACGAGAGCATCCACGCCTGTATCCGCCGTGAGGCGGGGTGGCACCGTCATGACCAGATCCGGGTCGATGATGGCCACGTCCGGGGTGAACTCGTAATCGGTGACCGGGTACTTAACGTTCTTCGTGCGGTCGGTGATCACCGCAAAGGCCGTTCCCTCAGAGCCCGTGCCGCTGGTGGTAGGGATGGCCACAAACAGCGCTTTCCCGCCCAAGTGAGGGAACCGGACGGTCCGCTTTCGGATGAACAGAAACTTGAGCCGCAGTTCGTCGAAACGGGCTTCGGGATGCTCATAGAACATCCACATGCCTTTGGCTGCATCCATGGCCGAGCCTCCGCCTAGAGCAATGATGCAGTCCGGTTCGAAATGCGTCATCGCCTGGGCGCCGGCCCGCACGGTGTCGACGGACGGATCCGGCTCGACATCCGAAAAGACCTGCACCTGGATGCCCGCCTGGTCCAGAAAGTGCTTTGCCCGCTCCACATACCCCAGCTTGACCATGGTCGGGTCGGTCACGATGAAAGCGCGTCGGGTCGGTAGCTCCGCCAGGTACTGGATAGCGCCCGGTTCAAAGTAGATCTCGGGAGGGATGCGCAGCCACTGCAGGCGGGGACGCCGGGTGGTCACCCGCTTGACGTTGAGCAACTGCTGTACACTCACATTGGCGGTCGTCGAATTGTGCCCCATCGTGCCACAGCCCAACGTCAGCGATGGGGTGGCAAAGTTGTACAGGTCGCCGATCGCCCCCAGAGCAGAGGGCTGGTTGATCAGCAGGCGCCCGGCCCGCACCTGTTCGCGGAAGAGACACATGGCGTCAGGGTTTTGCGAGTGCAGCACGGCCGTGTGCCCCACCCCGTAATACTCCGTCATCTGCTGGCAACGCTCCACCCCTTCCCGGTAGTCGTGCACCACCAGATAGGCCAGCACCGGCGACAGCTTCTCCCGAGTGAACGGATGGCCCGGGCCCACCCCTTCCTCGCACACGAGCAGGACTTTCGTGGCCGCAGGAACAGGAATCCCAGCCAACTGCGCAATCCTGGCGGCGCTTTGTCCGACGATGGCCGGGTTGATCGCACCACTTGGTGGCGAGAACATGACTTGCTCCAGCCGGTGCGCCTCTTCCTCGGTCAGAAAGTAGCAACCCAGCTCCGTGAAGAGTCCTCGCACCTCGGCATCGACAGCCGCATCGACGATAACTGCCTGCTCAGAGGCACAGATCATCCCGTTGTCAAACGTCTTGCTGAGCACAATATCGGCCACGGCCTGGCGCAGATCAGCCGACCGCTCGATGTACGCCGGCACGTTGCCTGGCCCAACGCCCAGCGCCGGCTTGCCGGAGGAGTAGGCGGCTTGCACCATGCCCGCCCCGCCGGTAGCAAGAATGATGTCTACCCCCGGGTGACGCATGAGCGCCTGCGTGGTCTCCAGGCTGACCGGCTCCAGCCATTGAATGCAGTCGGCAGGAGCCCCCGCGCGGACCGCCGCCTCCCGCATGATCCGGGCGGCCTGGGCGCTACAGCGAAGTGCCTTGGGATGAAACGAAAAGACGATGGCGTTGCGGGTTTTGAGGCTAATCAGACTCTTGAACAGAGTGGTCGCCGTGGGGTTGGTCACCGGTGTAATACCGGCGATGACCCCGATCGGTTCCGCCACCTCCATGTAACCTTCTTGCGGACAATCTCGCAGGACGCCCACCGTCCGTTGCTCGCGGATGTCGTTGTAGACATATTCCGTGGCAAAGAGGTTCTTTTGGACCTTGTCCTCGTAGACCCCCATGCCCGTCTCTTCCACCGCCAGCCGAGCTAACTCCTCATGGTGGGCCAAACCCGCGATCGCCATCGCCTTCACGATCGCATCGACCTGTTCCTGGGTGAACGACCGCAGCGTCGCCGCCGCCGCCCTCGCCCGGGCAACCACCTCGTCGATGGCTTGGTCCTGCGCACGCGGCCCACGCTCCTCCTCGGCAATGGCGTCACCTGTCGTGCCGTCGCCAAGGCTCGTTCCCATTACCGCCGGGTGGCTGGGTCGATTCGCTGGTTTCAGCGGCTCGTTGGGAACGGTCGCTCCATCACCACGTCCTGCGCTGCGTCCTGCCATACTGACTGCCTCCCCTTCGACAGCCCGGAGGGCGTCCGGCCAGCCATGGCGGTGGGTCGCTGCCCCCCGGCCGGCCCGATTCTCCTGGACTGTCAGACCATGGTTTATTGTGATTGTGAACATCATCACAGCCCTTGCTGATAGCCTATCGACCGTGCCCCCTTCTGTCAATATCCATCAAGTGTGTTAACCGATTTGTTACAAAACTCGTCCCCTGTGACACATACGCGGGAGTATAATTGCTGTGGTGTGACAGCTGCAGGTTCCTGGAGTTACGGTTGACCTTTGCGTGCTGCGGAAGACAGCCAGCAGTGATTGGCCGGCACGGGAGGAAACCTTGCCTGCTGGTCACGTACGGTCACGGCGTTTTCGCAGGGAAAGGTTAGTGCGGCAGGGAGGTGCCAGAAGAGGAGTCTTGTGAATGTGGTAACTTGCACGGATTCCGGGAGCACCTCCCTCTGCCCCAACCCAACGCCTCCCCCAGGAACCAGTCAGAGAAAGGAGCCTCGGTCCTATGGCCGTTGCAACGGTTGTGTCTTCTCGTTCCGACGCCATCCCTGATGCCTGGCAAGACTGGGTACCAGGGCCGTGGCAGCACCGCATCGACGTACGGGATTTCATCCAGCGCAACTACACCCCTTACGTAGGAGATGCCTCGTTCCTGGAAGGCCCGTCCGCGGCTACCCAACGCCTGTGGCGACGCTGCCAGGAGCTGCTTGCCCTTGAACAGCAAAAGGGCGTCCTCGATGTCGATACCCATACGCCTTCCACCATCACCTCCCACCAGCCCGGGTACATTGACCGGGAGGACGAAGTGATCGTGGGACTCCAGACGGATGCCCCTCTGCGCCGGGCGATCATGCCTTTTGGTGGTATCCGTATGGTCGAACAGGCCTGCTCGGCTTATGGGTATACCCTCGACCCTGAAGTGAAAAAGGTCTTTACAGACTATCGCAAGACCCATAACCAGGGTGTGTTCGACGCTTACACGCCGGAGATCCGCAAAGCTCGCCATGCCGGTATCATCACCGGCCTGCCGGATGCGTACGGCCGTGGGCGCATCATTGGGGACTACCGGCGCGTCGCTCTGTACGGCGTGGACTTCCTGATTCGGCGCAAGCAGGAGGCGCTGACCCGCCTGGAGACCGCCAACCTGAACGAGGAGACCATCCGCGATCGGGAAGAGATCACGGAACAGATCCGCGCCCTCGAACAGCTCAAGCAGATGGCCGCCTCCTATGGCTTCGATATCTCCGGCCCGGCCCGGAACGCGAAAGAGGCCTACCAGTGGCTGTACTTCGCCTACCTGGCTGCTGTCAAACAACAGAATGGTGCGGCCATGAGCCTCGGACGGGTCTCGACGTTCCTGGACATTTACGTAGAGCATGACCTCCAGCAAGGAACGCTCACCGAAGCAGAGGCCCAGGAGCTGGCAGATCAGTTCATCATCAAGCTGCGCCTGGTTCGCTTCCTGCGCACGCCTGAGTACAACGAGCTCTTCTCCGGCGACCCCACCTGGGTCACCGAGAGCTTGGGCGGTATGGGCGTAGATGGCCGACCCCTGGTAACCCGCAACAGTTTCCGTTTCTTGCAGACCCTGTACAACCTGGGGCCCGCTCCAGAGCCCAACTTGACCGTCTTGTGGTCCAGCCATCTCCCTGCTGCCTGGAAGCGCTTCTGCGCGCAGGTCTCCACCGACACGTCAGCGATCCAGTACGAAAACGATGACCTGATGCGGCCGTACTGGGGCGACGATTACGGCATCGCCTGCTGTGTCTCGGCCATGCGAATCGGCAAACAGATGCAGTTCTTCGGTGCCAGGGCCAACCTGGCGAAGGCACTGTTGTATGCGATCAACGGGGGCATCGACGAGAAGACCCGGCAACAAGTAGGCCCGGCCATGCCGCCCATCCGGGACGAAGTCCTCGACTACGACAAAGTCATGGCTGCTTACGACCGGATGCTGGATTGGCTGGCTCAAACGTACATGAACGCCCTCAACATCATTCACTACATGCACGATAAGTATTGCTACGAGAGCCTGCAGATGGCGTTGCACGACGAAGACGTCTATCGTACCATGGCTTGCGGCATCGCTGGCCTGTCGGTCGCGGCCGACTCGCTGTCGGCGATCAAGTATGCCAAGGTGAAACCCATACGGGACGAGCAGGGGATTGCCGTCGACTTCCAGGTCGAAGGGGAATGGCCGGCCTACGGGAACGATGACGACCGTGTCGATGCCATCGCCGTAGACCTGGTGCACCGGTTTGCGGAGAAACTGCGCCGCCAGCCGACGTACCGCCACGCCGTGCCTACCCTTTCCGTACTGACCATCACCTCCAACGTGGTCTACGGCAAGAAGACAGGTACTACGCCGGATGGTCGTAAGGCTGGTGAACCGTTCGCTCCCGGAGCGAACCCCATGCACGGTCGCGATCGCAACGGCGCCGTCGCCTCCTGCAACTCTGTGGCCAAGCTCCCCTACGCGGACGCTCAGGACGGTATCTCCTACACCTTCTCCATCATTCCGTCCGTGCTGGGCAAAAGCGAGCCGGACCGGGTCACCAACCTGGTGGGCCTGCTGGACGGGTACTTTACCAGGGGCGGTCATCACATCAACGTCAACGTGTTGAACCGGGAGACGTTGCTCGACGCGATGGACCATCCGGAAAAGTACCCGCAGTTGACCATCCGGGTCTCTGGGTATGCCGTCAACTTCGTCCGGCTCACCCGGGAGCAGCAGCTCGAGGTGATCCATCGCACCTTCCACGAACGCTTGTAAACGGTCGTCATGCTCGTTATGTAGAGGAAAGAAGGTCAGTCAGGTTATGGCAGTAGCGATGGGCAAGGCCGAGGTTACGCAGTGTCCGCTGGAACAGACAGCCCTGAAACTGTCAACTGTCCCCTGCGGTCAAGTGCACTCGGTCGAGACGATGGGGACTCTGGATGGGCCAGGACTGCGATTCGTGATCTTCCTACAGGGATGTCCTCTGCATTGCGCCTACTGCCATAACCGCGACACCTGGTCTCGCTCGGGCGGGCAACTCATGACCGTGGACCAGGTCTGGGCCCAACTTCTTCGCTATCGACCGTACATGGAGGCCTCGGGGGGCGGGGTGACGGTCTCCGGTGGTGAACCGCTGCTTCAAGCCCCCTTCGTTGCCTCCCTGTTTCACAGGTGTCACCAAGCCGGCATTCACACGGCGCTCGACACGTCCGGATTTGCTTCGCTCCGGCAGCAGGCCGTCACTGACTTGCTGGCACAAACCGATCTGGTACTGCTTTCTCTCAAAGCGATGGATCGGGCCTTACACCTGCGTCTGACGGGAGTGCCGCCGGAGCCGACCCGCCGCTTCGCCGCCTACCTGGCCGAGCACGCTATCCCGGCCTGGATCCGGGTCGTCATCATCCCGGGCATTACGGACACTCCGGCCAACCTGGAGCCGTTGGCTGCCTATGTGTCCAGCCTGCCCAATGTGACCAGGGTAGAACTGTTGCCGTTCACCAAACTAGGTGAGCCCAAGTGGACAGCGCTGGGCGACCGTTCACCGCTGGCGGACGTACGGGCAGCTGGTGACCAGGACGTCGCCCGGGCGGCTACGTTTCTCGTGGAGCACGGATTGCCCGCCCGCCTGCTGAGCCCCGATTGCCTGCCAGACCGCTGATCACGGGTGGCTGCCCGGACGGCCTGCGGGTGGTGCCGGGGCCAGACCCCGCGGCCGGGACTCTTGACGAAATCCCGCACGCAGCAGCCATCGTGACCACGCGCGAAGATACGACGGCCTGGGGCAGAAGGAGATCGACGGCCCTTTCTTGAACAGCACTTCCAGCGGGTGCGCCTACCCGAGGCACCGCTCTTCATCTTGCGCGTACCGCGTACACGGAAGGGATAGACGTGGAAAAGTTCAGCCCCAGCCGCTTGAAGACATATGAGACCTGTCCTCGCAAGTACCGCTTTATCTACATTGACAACCTGGGGCCCCAGTTCGAAAAGCCCCGCCCCGAGCTGTACCTCGGGAACCAGATCCACGCCGCCCTGCGCCACTTTTTCGAAACCGCTCCGCAGGAGCGGACGCTCGACCTCTTGCACCATCTGTTCCGGCGGGCCTGGGCCAGCGATGGCAAGCGGCGGGAGACCTTTGCCGATGCTGCCGCGGAGATCCCCTACGGGAAGAGAGGGCTGGCACTGCTCGAACAGTTCTTCAACCAGCAGGACACTCGGGTGATCCCCTACAAGCTGGAAGAATGGGTGGAATGCCCCGTCGACGAGAAAAATGCCCTCCTGGGCAAGATCGACCGCGTGGACCGGGAGCCCGATGGCTCGCTTCACCTTATCGACTACAAGACCGGCAAAGCCCCTTCCAGCCTGGCCTACGTCCAGCATGACCTGCAGCTACCCGTCTACTGGTTGATGGCCGAGGCGACGTTTGGGCAGCCAGTCTCCCGCATTTCCTACCTTTATTTGGACCGGCCCCAACCCATCACCCTGCAGTTTGGGCAAGCGGAGATCGAGGCCGTACGGGAACGGGTCCGTAAGCTGATCCAGGCGATCGAGTCCGACCAGCAGTTTCTGCCGGTATCCAACCCGCTCTGCCGGTACTGTGATTTTCAGAGTATCTGCCCACTGGAGTCCCGGGTGAGCCCGCAAGCAGCGGCAGCCCAGGACGCGGAGATCGAGCAGGCCGTGCAGGACCTACCCTTCTAGCTAGAGACGCCAGCCTGGTCTGGATACGACCGCGGGGGCAGTCGGGCCTGACCAGCGGGGAATTGCCAACCCAGGATCTATCTTTCCGACGATCGAACCTGGCACTCGGGGGAATGCTAACAGCGAGCATCCTGGTGATGCCTGATTAGAAGTGGTGAAGCACCCGTGGGTAATTCGCTGATTCTCCCCACCTCGTACCACGCGCTGCGAAGGCTGCGCCGACCCCGCGTCGACTCGGAAGTAGGGACGTTGCAGGCGCTTCTGGTTCACCGGCCGGGGTCAGAGCTCGAGCAGCTCGTGCCCGCCTACCTCAACGACCTGCTGTTCGACGAGATCCCCTGGCTGGAACGGGCTCAGGAAGAACACGATCGGTTCGTAGAGACTCTGCGGGCCGCAGGCACCACGGTCTACTATCTGGAAGACCTGTTGACCGAGGTACTTCGCAGCCAGCCTGAACTGAAAAACTCCCTGATCGATGCCAGCCTTCAGCGCTGGCCCCCGGCCACCCCCGCCTGGTGGCTGGTCCTACGTGACTACCTGAACAACCTCGAGCCGCAACGATTGGTGCAGACCCTGATTACTGGGGTGCGCAAAAGGGAGCTGCGCACCTTTCACCCCTATCCGTCGCCCACCCTCTCCGACCTCACGCGTCACAGTTTCCCTTTCTGCCTCACACCGTTACCCAGCCTGTATTTCACCCGAGACCCCGCCGCCATGGTGGGCGAGCGGTTGCTGATCGGGGAGATGGCCAGCGCCGCCCGGCGACGGGAGACAGTGTTTTGGCGGTTTCTCTTGGAGTATCACCCCCTGTTCCGTGACAGCGAGGTCACCGCCTGGTTCAACCAGCCCCTGCCGGGCAGCCTCGAGGGAGGTGACGTGCTGGTCGCTGGTTCACGCGGACTGGTGTTGGGGCTCAGTGAACGCACCACGGAAGAAGCCATTGAAATGGTCGGTGCAAGACTCCTGCAACCGGTCGGCCCGTATGAGGAGATCCTGGTGATTCAGATTCCGGCCCGGCGCGCGTTCATGCACCTCGACACCGTGTTTACCATGGTGGACTGGGACAAGTTTCTGCTGTACCCGGGGGTTCGAGCCGAGCTTCGCCTCTTCCGGCTGCTGCCCGGGGTGACAGCTCGGGAAACGCTCTACCCATCGGAAAGATCCGAGCCAGGTGCTTTGACCCCTGTGCGGCCACGGGCAGAGAGAGTCCCTGACCTGGCCGCGGCTCTGGCCCGGGTACTGGGGCTGCCCGAGGTCGAGATCATCGCGTCGGGCAGTGACGACCCCATCACCTCCGCTCGTGAACAGTGGGCGGATAGCACCAACACGTTGGCCATCGGCTCGGGTCGGGTCGTTTGTTACAACCGCAACCAGGCGACCAACCGCGTCTTGCGCCGGCACGGCCTCGAGGTCATCGAGATCGAAGGGGCCGAGTTGGGGCGAGGTCGCGGGGGTCCGCATTGCATGACCATGCCCCTGTCCCGGGATCAGGCCTGAGCCTGCTGGCTCAGCAACGGCAGGATGTGACGACGCAGGATGCACTCTACTTGAAAGAAGTACGTCGGGTCGTCGCTGTAACCAGCGGCCAGAAGTTCCGCCAGGTACAAAATGGGGTCACCCCTCGCGGCAGCGGCCACCGCCTGCCGGTAGCGCGGTTCATTGCGGATGTCGTTCGCGTATTGCCGCAGAGACATCCAGCGCTGAGCGGGTGGAATGGCAGCCCCCGGTTTAGACAGCCAGGTGGTTTCCAGGGCCACTTGGGCGAGTATGGCCGCGGCCGGGATGCCCGTTTCTTGCTCTACCTGCCGAGCAGCTGGATATAGGTATGTGACAAACTCCTCGGGGCTCAATCGAGGTCCTCCCCTTCCCCCTCTCCTTTTCCGTCATTTCTATTCCGTAGCGTCAGCGACGGCAACCGTCGCACCAGTCGACACTGCCTGCCAGTGAACGACGACTGGCCGGCGCGCCAGGCAACGCTGCCTATTGGTGAACGACGTTCACGCAAATAGGTCGCCAGGTTCAGTACCGCGATTCGGCCCTCCCCATATTCCTAGTAAGGCAGGCATTCAGTCCGAGGAGGTTCCGACCTCGTGCGAGGATCGATGCAAAGAGGAGGGAACAAATACGTGAGTGTAGGGCAAGATTATCCCGATCCGATGGCTTCCTACAGTGTGCCGGACGATGATAACCTCTTTGACCAGCCGGGTGCGCCCGCCGTCGAAACATACGCCGATGCCGCCGGAGATGCTCCGGCCTCCTACCCGACCAGCACGGCTGCGGAAGGGGATGGGCAAGCGGAAGCGTTGGCTGTGGATACCGGCGCCAGCCTGGTGGCACAACAACTCCCGGCCTGCCCTGGGGGCACCATCTACTACATTCGGTCTGGAGATACTCTCTGGGGTCTGGCCCAGCGCTTCGGAGTGACGGTCGAGGCCATCATCGCCGCCAACCCTGGCATCAACCCCAACCGGCTGATGATCGGCCAACCGATCTGTATCCCGAGCATCGCACCGCCCGGTCCGCCAACTTGCCCGGGAATGGTGGTCTACGTCATCCAGCCTGGCGATACGCTCTACCGGATCGCTCAGCGCTACGGCACGACGGTTACCGCTATCGTGCGGGCCAACCCCGGTATCGACCCCAACAACCTGAGGGTAGGGCAAACCATCTGCGTGCCGGTGGCCGCACCGCCTGGCCCGCCGCCCTGTGAGGGTATGCTGGTCTATACGGTCCAACCGGGCGACACGCTCTACCTGATTGCTCAGCGCTACGGGACAACGGTCTCCGCCATCCTGCGGGTCAACCCCGGCATCGATCCCAACCGGTTGGCGGTTGGGCAGCGCATCTGCGTGCCAGTTCCGGTACCGCCGCCCGTCCCGCCCTGTCCCGGTGGCATTCTGTACACGATCCGGCCGGGTGACACGTTGGGAGCGATTGCGGCTCGTTACTCCACTACGGTGCGGGCCATCCTCGCGGCCAATCCCGGCCTCGACCCGTACAACCTGCCGGTCGGCCGGGTGATCTGCATCCCGCAGGTTGCCCCGCCGCCTCCACCGCCACACGGCCCGATAACGCCGCTGACGCCCAGTCCCCAGGTGCCCCAGGCCCAGGCTGTGTTCCGGGTGGATGTACCTGATCGTCGGTTCGTCGTCAATCTGAGGAACGTGCCACCTCCGGATCAGCTACAGCCGGGTGCGGACGTCTACCGGGTCTGGTTGCTGCGGACCACCGATAACACCTGGCTGCCGTTCGACATGCGGTTCGTACCCGAGCGGAACTGGTACGCAGTCAATGTCATCCTGCCGCCCGCGCTGACTTCATACTCCACCATCGAAATCCGGGCGGAACAGTCGTCCAGCCGGGCACCGCAGGGCTTGCTCGTCGCCTACGGCGACATCCGTCAGGGAATCTCGACAACGTTACCAGCGCCGGCTTAACCTCGCTGATGCCTGCCGTCTCAGCGCCGTGACCGTCCGAGGGTGGGGCTCCCCACCCTCGGACCGCTCATTGGTGCGCCGGCCTCACCGGCAGGAAAGACCCGAGGCTGCGGATCCGATCCTTGTCGATCATGACCCCCAGGCGCTCGCGTGTAGTTGTGATTGAGTTCTCGGCCATGGTACACTCATGGCACGGTTCTGATTTCTGTTCCGTTGGCCAATCCACTCAGGCGCTCAATCTTGCTCCTGCCCTCAGGACTTCCAGTCCGGTGGGAGCAAGAGCGGGGGACCCAGTTTGCCCGGGGCGAATCTGGTATCGAGGCTGGTCCGGCCCTGCTCGTTTGAGGGTCCGGCACCGGCCACCAGAAGGGTCACGTTCCGACCCTAGCCCGACAGCTAACCTCGTCAGCGTCGGAATGGGGTGGATGACGTCAGGGGCGCTCAACCCTCGCCCATGGGTTGGGACGAAGCCCATTCCCTCCAGCCCGGTCTCGGGCCGGGCCCAGACGTCTCATCAATCCCCTTCGATTGGCCCTTTCGACAGGTCTCATGTAACTATGTCTGTCTGGCTGCTTGGCGGCTGCCGGTTATCCGGCTGGCTGGCCCGAGGTCGCTGCGGTGACGCCGCGACGCTGGCATTGGGACATCGTGCCATGAGGCACGGCAGCGCGGTCGAGCCTGACGGACACATGCGGTCCAACAGCGGAAGGGGGGCGTCACATGCATCGTACCCGACGTGTTCACAAAGCGACGAGCAGCCGTGCCATGGCACGGCTGCAGGGACGGGAACCCATCGCCATCCTGGGTGCCGGCCACGGGGGCCAGGCCCTGGCGGCCGACCTGGCACTGCAAGGCTGGCCGGTTCACCTGTACAATCGCTCGCCGGAACGTCTTCAGCCCCTGCTGAAGGCAGGGGGGATCCGTCTGGAGGGAGCGGCTGGGCGGGGATGGGCCCGGCTGGCCAGAGTGACCCACGATCTGGAAGAGGCAGTCACTGGTACTTCTCTCATCCTGGTCGTCACGCCGGCGACCGCGCATATAGAGCTCGCTCGTCAACTGGCCCCGCTGCTGCGAGATGGGCAGACCATCGTCCTGTGCCCCGGACGAACCCTGGGGGCCTGGCACGTGGTCGATGTCTTGCGTCAGTACGGGCAGGAGGGCAACGTCACGGTAGCCGAGTGCAACACGTTTCTGTTTGCAAGCCGTACGGTGGGGCCGGCCCGGTCGATGGTTCACGCCGTGAAGGCTAGAGTCGGCGTCGCGGCCCTACCCTACGAACGTACCGGGATGGTGGTGCAGCAACTACGACAGCTGTATCCCTGCTTCCTCCCCGCCGCCGACCTGCTCGAAACAGGGTTGGATAATATCGGCATGCTGTTTCACCCCGCGCCGGTTCTGGCCAATCTGGCCCGAGTGGAGGCCGGCCAGCCGTTCGAGCACTACACCGAAGGGATCTCGCCGGCGGTCGCCCGCCTCATCGAAGCGCTGGACAAAGAGCGCCTGGCCGTCGCCAGGCGGTTGGGGGTGAAACTGCGCCCGGCCCGTCTATGGCTGGCGGAGACGTATGGGGCGGCGGGTAGTTCACTATATGAGGCATTGCAGAAGCAACAGGGGTACCGGGGCATTCCGGCGCCCAGGTCGCTGGCCACCCGCTACCTATGGGAGGACATTCCTTGCGGGTTAGTGCCGTTGGCCTCGCTGGGACGGCACTACGGGGTGGAAACGCCAGTGGCCAATAGTCTGGTTCACCTGGCCGGAGCGGCGCTGGGCCACGACTGGTGGAGTAGCGGGCGAACACTGGAGCGGTTGGGACTGTCCGGCCTGTCCGTCTCGGAGTTGCGGGAGACGCTACGGACGGGGTCGCTGCCTGGGCGGAAGCCGTGGTTCCCAACACCAATGGAATCGCCGTCGCAGATTGCCAGGGGGCGGACGGCAGCGCTGCCAGTGAGCATCAGCTCCCCTGCCCCGCTCCCTGTGAATATTGCCGATGTGGGCCAGGTGGCGGCAGGGAATGAGTTGCTTCGTTAGCTGGTCGAGCAGGGAAAACTTGTCGGGGAGGTGAAGAAATGGCAGAGATGGTAACTGGCATGGTACGGCCCCGAACGATGGTGGCTGCCGCTCTGGGCGACTGCGTGCACGTGGCGGGACTCCATGCCGTCTTGCAGACTGCCCGCCAGTTTGGCTGGCAGTGCATCATGCTCGGGCCGGCAGTTTCGCCAGAACGAGTGGTAGCGGCGGTGAAAGCAGAAAACCCGGAAATGGTCGCCCTCAGCTACCGGCTGACGCCAGAGGCCGGGAAGCAAGTGGTGCAACAGTTTTGGCAGCTGGCGCTGTCGGCGGGCATCGTGACCCCGGGCCGGCGTTTTGTCTTTGGAGGAACGCCGCCGGTATGTTCGCTCGTACGGGAGGTCGGCAAGTTCGAGGCAGTCTTCGATGGAACGCAGCCACCGCAAGAGGTGGTAGCTCTCTTCGATGACCGCCGGCGAGCCCTCCGAGCTACGCCAGCTGGCAGTGCGGCGTCCAGTGATGGGCAGGCGGAAGGCGCGCTGGCCCAAGCGTTATTCGCCCAGACCCTGGAGGGGCGGATCGCTGCAGCTAAACCCTGGCCGATCATCCGCCACCACTTTGGCCAACCAACGCTGGAGGCTACGATTCGGGGGATCGAGGAATTGGCCGATAGTGGGCTGGTGGATGTGATTTCGCTAGGGATCGACCAGAATACGCAAGAGCACTTCTTCCATCCGCAGGAGAAGGACCCGGCCCAGCGAGGAGCGGGCGGTGTGCCGGTGGACACGCCGGAGGAGTTTCGGCGGCTATACGCAGCGAGTCGGCGCGGCAACTACCCGCTGATGCGCTGCTACAGCGGAACGCGGGACTTGCTGCGGATGCAGAAGATGCTGGTGGAGACGATTCACCTGGCTTGGGCGGCGATTCCGCTCACCTGGTACAGCGTGCTGGACGGGCGCAGCCAGCGGCCACTTCAGCAAACTATCGGGGAAGCACAGGAGGTCATACGGTGGCTGGCCGGGCAGGGCGTGCCAGTTGAGATGAACGAGTCCCATCACTGGAGTCTGCGGGACGCTCATGATGTAGTGGCGGTGACGATGGCGTTTCTCGCCGCCTACAACGCCAAACAGGCAGGAGTGCGGCAGTATGTGGCACAGTACATGTTCAACAATCCCCCACTGACCAGTTTCCGCATGGATCTGGCCAAGATGCTGGCCAAAGTGGAGCTCATCGAGGCGCTCCATGAGGATGGGAGGGCGGCCAAGGCGCCAGGAACGGTGTCGCAAGCAGGGCTGCCGGCAGCGGGGTCATGGGCGGGAGCGCCGGCAGCGAGATCGCTGGCAGCGGGAGCGTCGACAGCGAATGGGCCCATCAGCGGATTCCGCAGCTGGCGGCAGACACGACTGGGGCTGCGCAGCCACCCCGTCGACCTGGTACAGGGTAAAGGCCATCTGGCCGCCTCCGTGTTGTTGCAGATGGCGTTGAATCCCGATATCGTTCACGTGGTCGCCTACACGGAGGCCGATCATGCGGCGACGGCGGCCGAGATCATCGAGAGCGTCAAGATCGCCCGCGGAGTGATCGCCGACGCGCTGGGTGGACTGCCGGATCTGACCGCCGACCCGCTGGTGCAAGAGCGCAAGGAGCACCTCTTGCGGGAGGTGCAGGTATTGCTGCGGAGCGTGGCGGCGCTAGGGCTAGCCATGCGGCAGGCGGCAGGCGAAGGACGAGATGTGTTCACCGATCCAGTGGTGCTGACGGAAGCCATCCGCTTGGGGCTGATCGACGCTCCGCACCTGGCGGGCAACCCGGCGTCGGAGGCGTGCGGCCGTGTCGTGACGAATGTTGTGAACGGCGCGTACGAAGCGATCGACCCAACCGACGGTCGAGTGCTCCGAGAGGAGGAGCGGATCGGCACGATCTTGAAGGAGCGAGCGCCGGCAGCGTACCAGCTCTTTCAAGCAGGCGAGGAAGCGCAGGAGCGGGTGGACCGGGTTCTGGGCATCGCGGCAACAGTTGGCAGGAGGCAGTAGCAGCATGCAGGCGAGCATGGTGGGGCGGTTCGTACCGGGACGGCTGGCTGGGGCTGGCCAGCGGTATAGCGTGGTCGCCTATGAAGTTCACAGTAAGGCCCTGATGGATAACCCGCTGGGGGATCCAGCAAACCGAAGCTTGCTCGTCTTGCTGCCGCCCGGGTATGACCCAGAACGGCCCGCGCCTTGCCCGCACCTGTGGATGTTACCAGCGTTCGGCGGTACGGGCCGAACCCTGCTTAACTTCTCGCCCACCGGCGAAGATCTGCGAGAACGGCTCGATCGACTCTACGAGGGCAGGCAGATCGGCGACCTGGTGGTCGTGCTGCCCGATACGTTCACCCGGCTGGGGGGCAATCAGCATATCGACTCGGTGGGAGTCGGTCGGTACGAAGCGTACCTCTGGGATGAACTGCTGCCTTTCGTGGAGTCCCAGTACCCGGCGACGGGGCGGGCGGTGGCCGGCAAGTCGTCGGGCGGCTACGGTGCGTTGATGAACGCCATGCGCCACCCGGGGCTGTTTGATGCGGTCGCCTGCCATTCGGGTGATATGGCGTTTGAGCTGTGCTATCTGCCAGATGCAGGCAATCTGCTCCGAGAGGTCGAGAAGGCGGGCGGGCTGGCCGCGTTCCGGCGCAAGGTGTTGGAAGTGGGACTGCGGGGCAGACCGCCCAGGCTGACGCCGGCCTTCCGCTCTGCCATGAACCTCTACGCCATGGCCTGCACCTACTCCCCCAACCCGCAGGCCGAGGGTGGAGTAGACCTGCCGGTGGATCTATACACCGGTGAACTGCGCCCCAACGTCTGGCAGCGCTGGCTGGCCCACGACCCGGTGCAGCTGGTGGGAAGCGTGGGCGTGAGGGTAGGTGCGGGTGTGGGTGCAGGTGCAGGCACGGATGTAGCCGCGGGTGCGAACGTGGCCGCACCCGCGGACCTGGAGGGAGTCCCGCACGCGGCAGGGCCGATCGCCGCAGCCCTGCGCCGTCTTAAGCTGCTCTTTTTCGACTGTGGCGACCGGGATGAGTTCAACCTCACGTTCGGTGCGCGCCAGCTACACCAGCGCCTGGAGGCCGCTGGCGTACCGCACGTATACGAAACCTTTGATGACGGGCACTTCGACATCAGCTACCGGTTCGACCGCTCTTTGCCCCTCATCTGGCAGGCCCTGAGCAGCGGACACACACCCGCCGTCAAGCAAACCAACAGGCCGGGGTAGAGCGTAGAGTACCCGAACCAGAGCACGCGGGATATCGGCGGGAGTCCCGTAGATCTCGATCGACTCGGCCCCCGGCCCGCCGTTCGCCGGCGTGGTGATCACGAAGTGCTCAGCTGTAGGCGCACGCATGTCCGTGAACCGCTGAGCTGTGAACGGGACCTTAACGTCGCCCCGCAGCAGCCATACTTCGGACCAGACTGCCCGGGTAACCCGAGCGTGCGTCGGCTGCACCGGCCGTCCTTCGTTGCCCACCTGGTCGATGGCATTGACCCGCTTGAATTGCTGCCGCACGCCCGGCCCGAAACCCCAGGCACGAAAGACCGTGGTAAAGGCCTTCTTCGGCTCGGGCCCGGCGTCCACGATCGTCAGGCGCAATTGGCCGGGACCGGCCACGGCCACAGACATGCGAACGGTCTCGCCGGGATACCAGACGTAGAGGTCTTTGTCGAGCGGAGCGTTGTGCCAGGACTCGTTGCGCCAAAACGGCCGCCACCCCCCCACATTGTTGTCCCAGGTCAAGCCGGCGTCGATCTCCTGGCCGCTCCCATTCCCGCCCATGTAGATTGAAGCGTTGTCGAGGGGGCCCTGGTCCCGCTGGCGGTCAGGATCGGTGATGAGCTGCGGCAACGTGATGACGCCCTCGATTCCCGTCCAGACGTCGAAGCTAGAGACCGCTTTCCGATAGTAGGCGCCCGGGAAAATCTGATAGGAAGCAGCGGGCGGCACCTCGCCCGGAATCTGGTCCACCACCCGCATAGCCTGGGTATGGCTGTCTGCCGTGCTGCTGCTGACGACGTCGGTGGAAATGAGAAAGAACGCCTGGAACAGCTCTTGCCGGCTCACGGGTGTGAAGTCGGCTTTAACGGCAGCCGGTGCGAGGTAGGCAAGGACCTGGTAGAGCATCTGCTGCAGGTCGGGCCAGGCCAATACCTGCGGGTTGAAGATGGGCAGCCCAAAGTACAGACCGGCTGGGCTTTCCACCACCGCCGAAGGATAAATCAGCGAACGAGTTCCTTCCGCATTGGCTCGCACTGCTACCGGAGTGCCGTTTTCCAGAGGGTCGACGAGGTAAGCAGGACCTTGCACCTGGATCGCCGGGGCGACACCGGCTCGGGAGAGCATAGAATCCTGAGTGACGAGAATCTGCTGGTACGTCCCAGAAGCAAGAGACTGTTCATACCAAACCCCCAGTAGATCGCCCAACTGCATGGGGACGGGGGAGTTTTTCTCGTTACGCGTGGAAGTCAGGGCGGCGGCCAGGATCTTCCCACCACCGGCTGCAAACTTCTGCCAGGCTTTCACCTCGGCAGCACTCATCACCGCATTGTCCGGCAGGATGGCTACCTTATAGTTGGAAGTTTCCAACTTACCCTTTTCTACATCGAGCTCGGTGATGATGTCGCAGCGAAAGTAGCGGTTTAACCACATCTTAGCCGCTACTACGGTCGCATCGTAGTTGGGTGTTTCTCCCAAGGCCGCTGTCTTCTTGCTGTAGACCAGCACGATGGGCGGCGCAGGCTCAGGCGCAGTCGCAGGCGTAGGCGTAGTGGACTGGGTGTTCCCCGCTCCCGCGGCAGTAGCGTTCAGGCCGATACCCACGCCCATCCTCGACCCTACCAAAAGGACCAGCATGCTCGCTAGACTGATCCGTTGTTTCATTCGCATGATACGCACCGTGATCACCAGCCCCCAGCAGTCTTCGTCTCTTAAACAGCGGCCTCGTGTGCCACAGCCTTCTGTGGATCCGAAACATCTTGCCCGCCAGATTCGACATCTGCGTGTAAACTCCTGGTGGGACGCGGAGATGGCGACGGGGCGACTGCTGCTCGGGCAACCTGCGAAGATCGGGCGGATGGCCGTGCTGGCCCAGCACCGGCGGCGGGGGCAATGGATTCGACGACTCTCCCCACCGCCGTCGCCGGGGACAGCAGGCAAACCCGGCAGCGTGGTACACTGAGTGAGAGCAGGGATCGGCCAACTACTCTGCTACGCAGGGAGGCGGACGAAAATGGATACCAGGCATGTTCACGAAAGTGACACAGGACGCTATCGAATTGCCATCGACTTGGCGACGGCACCAGCGGAGCTCCAGCCCGGCTTGGCTGAGATTGTGGCCCACCGGCCGGAGACATTTGTCGCCAGGGGGGCAACGCGCGGGGTTAAGGCAGCTGGTGCTGCGGAGTCCGCAGACGTTGTCGTTACCTTTGAACACGATGCTGCCGCTGGCGGGGACCAAGAGCAGCTGGCGCTTAGCACCGAGGTCTCTCCGGACGGCCGCCGCGTGCGGGTGCGCTACGGCCAGAAGGCAGCAGCCTTTCGGGCGCTGGGCCGACTAGCAGGGGAGGTGGCCTCGGGCCAATCCTTCACGGGGTTTAGCGAGAGATCTGGTTTTGAGATGTTGGGAATCATGGTGGACGCCTCGCGTAACGGCGTGCCCCGGCTGGACGCCGTCAAGAAGCTCATGCGGCACGTGGCGTTGATGGGGATCAACACGTTGATGCTCTACACCGAAGACACCTACGAAGTACCAGGACAGCCATTCTTCGGCTACTTGCGTGGACGCTATACGCAAGCCGAGCTCAAGGAGCTCGACGATTACGCGTTCAACCTGGGAATCGAGTTGATCCCATGTATTCAAACGCTGGGACACCTGGGGCAGGTCTTGCAGTGGCCAGCGTACTGGTCCTACCGGGACACCAACGACGTGCTGCTGGCCGAGTCCGGCAAAACGTATGAGCTGCTTGAACAGATGATTACTGCCGTCAGTGGGCCACTGCGCAGCAAGAGGATTCATATCGGCATGGATGAGGCGTTTGGCATCGGTAGTGGGCGCTACAAGCAACTCCACGGCGAGAAGCGGCCGTTTGACATCCTTAACGTTCACTTGACCCGAGTGCGGGAGATCTGCCACCGCCACGGACTACGTCCCATGATCTGGAGTGACATGTACTTCCGCCTGGGTTCCAAGACCCATGACTACTATGACAAAGCCACGGTGATTCCAGAGGACGTCAAACAGGCGATTCCCAAAGACGTGGACCTGGTCTACTGGGATTACTACCACGTCGACAGCGCCTTCTATGCGGAGTGGATGGATCGCCACCGTGAGCTCGGTTCCGAACCCATCATGGCCGGCGGTGTCTGGACGTGGGATCGGTTGTGGGCGGCACTCCCCTTCTCGTTCACGACGACGGCCGCTTGTATGCGGGCGTGCAAGCAAAAGGGTCTCAAGCAGGCAATCGTCACTCTCTGGGGCGACGACGGCATGGAGTGCGACGTCTTCACGGCGCTGCCCGGGATACAGTTCTTCACCGAGTTGGCGTATGAGACTGACGCCACGGCTGCGGAGCACGACACGCCTGCCGAGCGCGGTACAGACTCTGATCACCAGACAAGTGTCGATCGCGATGCGGCTGCAAATCGTGGGACTGCGGCGACGGACTGGGTGACCGGCGTCGACCTGGAGCAGCTGCGGCGCAACTTCCGCGGCTCGTGCGAGGCGGAGTTCAGCGACTGGGTGCGGGCCAGCATGCTCGACGCACCGCCGGGCGTGGCTGAACCGGCCACAAGCTCCGCCAACCCCAGCAAGTGGCTGTTGTGGCAGGATCCGCTACTGGCCATCATGGATCCGCTAGTTGAGGGTCAGCCATTGCGTGAACACTATGCGAAGCTCGCCTCCGACCTGTTTGCGGCCGCCGAAAGCCCAAAGGAGAGCCATTGGCGGGACATGCTGTTGTTTGCGGCCCACCTGGCGCAGGCCCTTTCGTTCAAGAGTGAACTGCGGCGTCGCCTGGCCGACGCCTACGCGGCGGGCGACCGGGTGCGGTTGCACGAGCTCCTGGCCCACGACATCCCTGCCCTGCGGGCCGCGGTGGAGCAGCTGTGGCGGGTTCACCGTCAAGTGTGGTTGGCGACGTACAGACCGTTTGGCTGGGAAGTGATCGAGGGGCGTTACGGCGGGTTGCTGGCGCGGTTGGACACCGTAGCCGAACGGTTGGCTTCCTATCTGGAAGGCCGCCTGGAGGCCATCCCCGAGCTCACGGTCAAGCTGGAGCCGCCCATGGAGGTCGGGCCGGGGCGGCTACCCGAGGTCTGGTATTCGCATGTAGTCACCCCTAGCGCGATCAAGTGATGACCGGTGATGGCAGGGAGGACCAGGGAAGACCAACGAGCGACCACCGGCGGCAACTGAAGGCGGAAGGTGTATGATGGACAGCGGCCGGATCCAGGCATCAGGCCGCCAGCCACAGGACAAGGACGGAGCAGGACACAAGAGGTCCGCAGGCGGAAGACCGCAGAACAGACCAGGTGTCGCTCCACAGGATGAGTGGCCTGTGGCAAGCGGGAGAACAGCTGTACAAGGCAGTGGCAAGTGTGACGAAGGGCACTGCGATAACCCACGGAAGAAGGAGTCAAAGGTACCATGTACACGATGCAGCAAGTGACACGGCAAGAGAGACGGACGGAAGGTCGGCATGTTCACACGTTGGACTGGAGCGTCCTGCGGGACGAGGCGGCGGACTGGAAGTGCGACGAGTGCAACACGTCGTGCCAGTCGGCTTGCAAGACTTCGTGCACGGTAGCCAGCACCATTTGCGTCAAGTATGAACAAGACCCACTCAAAGGCGACCAGAGTCGTCATTCCAACTCGAAGGAGAGCCTGTACCGTGGCCGTCCCACCAAGCTATCCCTGGCACGCGTTTGATTATCGGAAAAAACACTACCTGGTTGACGGCGGTAGCGGCGCGGTACATGTTCTGGACGAAGCAGCGGCGGCGAGCTGGGAGTATCTCTCCGCCGCTGCTGGCGGCTCAGCCACGCCGGATACGCCATCGCTGGCCTCCTCAGTACCAGGCGACCTGGTCGCTCGTTTTGGTCCACAGCTGGCCGCCGAAGCCTGGCAGGAGGTGGTTAGCCTCGTCCTGGCTCGTGGGCGCGGGGCTCACGCGGACAAAGCTGACGCCAATGCCACTGCTGCGGCCAGCACCACCACCATGGCTGCAACCGCCACCATGCCCGCGGTCACAGGTTCGGTCGACTCGCTCACTCGCTCCACTCCGGTCACATCCGGTGGCTTGGCCGAGCCGATCCGCATCGGCACACCGCTCAAGGCATTGTGCCTGCTGGTGGCCATGGACTGCAACCTGGCGTGTCGGTACTGCTTTGCGGCACCGGACTGGCAGAGGCACGGTGCTCGCCGCATGCCCGCCGAGACGGCTCGGCGTGCCATCGACTTTCTGATCGAGGCCTCTGGACCTTCCCGCTTTCTTCAGATTGATTTCTTCGGCGGCGAGCCTTCGCTCAACTTCGCTGTCGTGCGGAACGCCACGGAATACGCGTACGAACAGTGCCAGAAACGCGGTAAGGCGGTCAACTTCACGTTCACCACGAATGCACTGATCTGGAACGACGAGATCGCCGACCTGCTAAACGAGTACCATTTCCAGCTGATTCTCAGCCTGGACGGCCGCCCACAGGTGCATGACCGGCTGCGGCGGCGGGTGGGCGATCAGCCCAGCCAGGCGCAGGTACTGGAGCATGTTCACCAGGCGGTGGAGGCGCTCAAAGACAAGAACTACTGGATTCGTGGCACGTTCACGCACTGCAACCTGGATTTCGCCAATGATGTGCAGTATCTGTACGAACAAGGCTTTCGTCACATCTCGCTGGAACCGGTCGTCGATGGGCCACAGTACCCCTGGTCATTGCGAGACGAAGATCTGCCGCAGATTCTGGCGGAATACGAGCGGCTGGCCGACTTCTATCTGCGGCAGGCTGAAAAGGGTGATCCATTCGAATTCTTCCATTTTCGTATCGCCCCGCCCACTGGACCATGTGTCGCCCGCCGCATCAGTGGCTGCGGAGCTGGCTACCAATACTTGGCGGTCACTCCTGAGGGTGACCTGTACCCTTGCCATCAGTTTGTGGGGCGAGAGGGAATGCGGATGGGTTCGATCTTCGACCCGGATGCGGCGCAACGCTTTGGTCCCCGTAGCCCCAGTACCGCTGGTGGCTGCTCCGGCACTGGTGCAAGTACGGTCAGCAACGCCAATCCTCTTGCCGAGCGCTTTCGGCGCACGCACGCTCTGGCGAAGGCAGAGTGCCGCCAGTGCTGGGCCAAGCTATACTGCGGCGGCGGCTGCACGGCCAACGCGCATCAATTGACCGGCGGTGATCTACAAGCCACCCTGCCTTTCTTCTGCGCCTTGCAAAAAAAGCGGACGGAACTGGCCATTGCCTTGCGGGCAGAGCTCCAGAGCAGGATGCATACATCTGCCTGAGATGGATCATCTTTACCGAGCAACGTGTGCATTCCATGTTTGTATCCCCTGGCTGTTCTGCAAAGGTCACAAGAATCGCTCCAAGCCCCGCCTGCGAATCTCCGCCAGCAACTCCTTGATCTCCTGCGCCCGTTCCTTGGACGCTACCAGCAGCACATCGTCGCTATCTACGATCACCAGGTCCTCCACACCCAGGGCAGCAATCAACCGCCCTTTCCGTTGATGCGGCGCTTCTCGTCCTTTGTCTCCCTCCGGCTCGAGCCCCCCTTCCTCGCGCCCTCCATCGTCCTGTACAACAATGCAGCCGTGCGTATCCACGGCGACAAACTCGCCGCCACCGGTATCGCCGTCTGTCTCCCCCGCCTGCATCTGAACTACGTTCCCCTCATCGTTCACCGGGAATACTCGCTCCAGCGCCGTCCAGCTGCCCACGTCGTCCCAGCCGAAGCCGCACGGAATGGTGACGATGGGATGCGCCTTCTCCATGATGCCATAGTCGATCGACACGGACGGAATCTGTGCGTACTCGTCGACAATGAGGTCGGGCGGCAGAGGGCCGTCGCCTGGCTGATTGGCGAAGGCCTGCGTCCAGATCCGCTCGATGCGCTCCAGTGCCTCCCGCAGCTCCGGCAAATGCTCGCCGAAAGCCTGCCAAATCCGGCTGGTGCGCCAGATGAACATACCGCTATTCCACAAGTAATGACCGTCCGCCAGGAAGCGTTGCGCCGTTACGGCGTCGGGTTTTTCTGTGAAGTCTCTCACCTCGTAGATGAGAGAGCCGTCCACATGGGCCAATGGCCGGGAGAAGTGCACGTACCCATACCCCGTCTCGGGGCGGGTGGGCCAGATGCCCAACGTCACCAAGGGCATGGACGACGTCGCCGCAGAGCTAGATGCTGAAGAGAGGCGTGAGGAGGCCCCACTGAGGAAAGGCAACTCGCCATCAGGCTGCCCACTGCTGGTGGCCGGCGTCATGGCCTGAGTGATCTCCGATGAAGCAGCGGCCTCGGCCTGGGACAAAAGCTGGTCCTGTGCTTGTGCCTCTTCCCCGATCTGGGCCACCGGCTGTAGTTCTGCCCACGTCTGTAGCCGCGGCCGTGCTGGCAGCGACTTTGCCTGCAGTTGCGGCTCTGCCTGAGGCCCTGCGGCCGCCAACACAGCTGCCTGGAGCGCTCGTCGAAAGGCCACGTCATCCCGGATCACATGGTCGGACGGCAGCACGATCATGACCGGGTCGCAGTCCGAGGGCGGCACGCCCCCAGGCGTCGCCGCCCCCACCCCAAACCGCCGCCGCACCGCCACCGTCGCCAGCCCAATACAGGCGGCCGTGTTGCGGCCAGCCGGTTCAACCAGAACGTTTCGGGATGGAATCTCTGGCAGCTGCTGCAGCACGGTGTCGACCCACTCCGCGCCGGTGACGATCCACACATCCTCCGGCCGCACCAAAGGGCGAATCCGGTCCACCGTCGCCTGGATCAGCGTCCGCTCCGCCCCGCCCAACCGGATGAACTGCTTGGGTGCCGCCACCCGACTCCTGGGCCACAGCCGCTCGCCCCTGCCGCCAGCCATGATGACCGCCACCGTTCGGACTGTCTCCATCCTTCGTCCCAGCCCCCCCACTCCCTGGTCCGCTCTCCTGACCCCAGGCAAATGCGCCGACGGACACGGCTAATGGGCCGGTATTCGACATGGCCTATCTCAGATTCCTTTCCGTTGCATGAGTGGATTCCCGCCGTACTTGAGCGTGAACAGGTGCTGTGGAGCGGTAGCTAAAGGTATCGGACGGTCCCGCGGGCGCTGGCTATCTGGAGCTCAGAGAAGTTGCGCCCACGTCGTCCCCCGGGAATCGCCGCACGAACCAGCTCTTCACCACCTGGGTCAAACCGACATAGCTCACCAGCATCGCCGCCAGCAGCGGCCAGTACAGTCCCGGCAAACGGACCAAGCCCAACACCCCCGCCAGCGGCGAAACGGGCAACAGCACGCCGACCCCGATAATGGCCAGCGAGGTGATGGTCACCGGCCAGCTCGCCCGGCTCTGCAGAAAGGGGATCTTGTTCGTGCGGATGACATGGATGATGAGCGTCTGTGTGAATAGCGACTCTACAAACCAGCCAGTATGGAAAAGCTGCTGGTGGTAGAGGTCCGGCGTGTGCCACGCCCCAAAGAGAAACAGCATGATGGCAAAGGTAGCATAGTCAAAGATCGAGCTGATCGGCCCGATCACCAGAATGAACCGCCGGATTTCCCCTACAGCCCACTTTCTCGGCACGGCCAACCATTCCGCATCCACTCCGTCGGTGGGGATCGTGGTCTGGGACAGGTCGTAGAGCAGGTTGTTCGTCAGGATCTGCAGCGGCAGCATGGGCAGGAACGGCAGGAACAGGCTGCCCCCCACCACGCTCAGCATGTTGCCAAAGTTTGAGCTGGCCGCCATCTTGACGTACTTCAGGATGTTGCCGAACACCCGGCGTCCTTCCACGACGCCGTCCCGCAGGACCAGCAAGCTGTTCTCCAACAGAATGATGGACGACGATTCCTTGGCGATATCCACGGCGCTATCCACGGAGATCCCCACGTCCGCCACGCGCAGCGCCGGTGCATCGTTGATACCGTCCCCCATGAACCCGACCACATGCCCCCGGCTCTGGAGCACTCGGATCACGCGCTCCTTGTGGGCCGGCGCAAGCTTGGCGAAGATGGAAACCCGGTCCACCTGCTTCGCCAGCTGGGTATCCGTCATGGCCTCGATCTGGCTGCCCAGGAGCAGGCCCGCCCCTGGTTCACCGCCCAGCCCCACCTGCTGGCAGATGCGCTGGGTCACGACGTCATTGTCGCCAGTCAGGATCTTTACCTGCACCCCGAGTGCGGCCAGCTCCTGAATCGCCTGCGCCGCCGTGGGCTTGGGTGGATCGAGAAAGGCCAGGAAGCCCACCAGCGTCAGGTCGGTCTCGTCCTTGACCGTATAAAGGCGCTCTTCCGCCGGCAACCGCTTCAACCCCAGCGCTAACACCCGAAAGCCCGCCTCGTTCAGCTGGTGAACCTGCTCCTGCGCCTCCTGCCGGCGCGCCTCGTCCAACGATAGGACGGCACCGTCATCTAGCACGGTTGTACACAGGCTGAGCAACTCCTCGACGGCGCCCTTGCAGATCAGCAGCTGTCCGTCGCCCTCCTCGTGAACGACCACCGACATTCGCCGCCGCACAAAGTCAAACGGGATCTCGTCCACCTTCTGATAGCGGCGTTCCACGTCGAGATCGTCCTGCACCTCCTTGTGGGCCAGCACGGCAACGTCCAGCATGCTCTTAAGTCCTGTCTGGTAGAAGCTATTGAGGAACGCGTAGTCGAGCACATCCTCATTCTCTCGGCCGCGGAAGTCCACATGCCTTTCCAGGACCACCTGCCCCACCGTGATCGTCCCGGTCTTGTCGGTACACAGCACGTCCATGGCGCCAAAGTTCTGGATGGCAGTCAGGCGCTTAACGATCACCTTGCGCCGAGACATAGCCAAAGCGCCTTTCGACAGGTTGACCGTGACGATCATGGGTAGCATCTCGGGCGTCAGGCCGACGGCCACGGCCAGGGCGAACAGGAATGCCTGAAGCCAGTCCCCCTTGGTCAGGCCGTTGATCAGGAAAACGACTGGCACCATCACTGCCATCAGGCTGATCATCAGCCAGGTGAACCGGTTGACCCCCACGTCGAAGCTGGTAGCTACCGCCGGCGCGACCGCGCTCCTGGCCAGTGAACCCAAGTACGTCTGGCTGCCGGTAGCCAGGACCACGGCCGTCGCCGTGCCGGTTTCCACGTTCGTCCCCATGAAGGCCAGGTTACGGGCCTCGAGCGGGCTGGCTAGCGGCGGCCCGCCGGCCTGAGCCCCTGGATGAGCCTCGGCCTGCGCCGCGGCCCCGGCCTCGGCTTGTGTCCCAGCCGCCATCTCGGGCTCGGCCTCGGCCACCTTCTCTACCGGCAACGACTCGCCGGTTAGTGCCGCCTGGTTCACAAAAAGGTCGCGCGTCGACAGCAGCCGGATGTCGGCCGGCACCATGTCCCCGGCTGCGAGGCAGACCACGTCGCCCGGCACCAGTTCACGCAGGGGAATCTCCTGCTTGCGGCCATCCCGGATGACAGTGGCCGTCGTCGAAACCATCGCCTGGAGTTCACGGGCGGCCGCATCGGCCCGGGCTTCCTGGAAATACCGCAGGACGACGCCGAGAACGACCATGACCCCCATCATCACAGCGCCCTTGGGGTCGCCCGTCGCCAGCGAGAGGATGGCCAGCACGACCAACAGGATCACCAGCGGGTTGCGAGCGTTGTCCAGTAGCCGCTGCCAGACCGTCTGCCGTTGTTCGTGAACGACCTCGTTCGGCCCATACTGCTCCTGGCGCTCTTGCACAGCCTCCTGGGTCAGGCCTGCCAATGAGCTGCCCAGCTGCTCGAGCACCGCCTCCGTGGGCATGCGAGCTGCAGCCAGCAACCGTGCCGACTGGGCTCGGACCAGTTCTGCCTTGCTATCCTCCCTCACGTTCCGCCCCCAGGCCATCACCCTCGGCAGAACGTTGAACCGCACCCACATCGGGATCGCCTCCCCCTACGCCACCATGCTTCACCACCTGCACGGATCGCCCAGCAGGCACCGACTGGCACGAGGCTGGGTCGATCGTGCCCTGGCCACACGAGCGATAGTGTCGTTCGTCCAGCGGGACTCGTGAACTGGCGATGTTCAGGTGGGAAAGCCAGATAGCCAAGGGATCGGGAGAACCCCGAGCGTCCAGAGACGGACAAATGGCAGGTGAATGCCCACAAGCCACCTCGGTAAGGGCGACAACCTTCCACTCACGGGGCGACCAGCAGCAGGAAAAGCTGTTTCAGGTTGGCTACGCAAAGACACTGCCCAGCAGGTCGCGTTGGACGTCAACCCCGTCTATCCTTGCCCCCCTTATTCGTGCTCCCACGGGTTGGCCCGCGGCGTTCACTCCTGTCCGCAGTGCGCCTCCCACGCTGAACCATCGTAGTTGGTCGTGTGTCACTTGTGGGTGACACCACCTAGGGTCGCCGTCCATACGCTCACCCCCTGCCGGTCCGATGTGCGGTTGAAATTCATAGCTTCTGTCGACAGCTGTCAGGAACACACTCCCAACGGTCGCCTGCTGCCGAACCGACCGCTATTGCAGCACAGGGGCAAAAAGAAACCCTCCCATGGTTCAGGTTCAACCAGGGAGGGAGAACTCTGGGCATAGTCCATCGGCTGCCTTCGCCGCGAACCCTAGGCTCGCGGCATTCTAGCCGCCGAGGCACCCCCACTGGTTGAGCTTTAGCACTGCGTGTCGTAGGGATCTTTCCCAGCCGCTTCGAGCCAGGCCTTACTCCGACCTGGCCTATCCTACCCCTTGGCGTCTCTCGACGTTCCAGAGCAGCGGCCTCTGTGCCACGCAGGAACCTCGCCTAACGAGGGCACTTCTTGCAGGCTGGTTATATCACCGCACCACGCCTGTGTCAAGACGGACTCCACCGGCCAGGTTTATATAGGTCGTGGTTGACAAACCAGCCAGAGCCCAGCATACTGAGCCTGAGGGTTCTGACGGAAGCAAGCAACCCTCGAAAGCCGTGGACGGTAGTATCCGTGCCATGCCTATGCCTACTGTCCACCTCTGAGACGCTGGAAGGCGGGAGAGCCGGTGGGTGCTGCATTCTTCATCATGCTCCGAGAGGGAATCGAGGCTGCTCTCATCGTGGCCATCCTCCTCGGTTACCTGCACAAGATCGGACAGTCGCGCCAGGCCCGGTATGTATGGCTGGGGACGGGAGGTGCGGTGGGCGTTAGCGTCTTGTTGGCGATCGTCCTCTGGTATCTGGTGGGGGAGTTCGAAGGCCGGGCGGAACAGGTTTTCGAGGGTACAGTGATGCTGATAGCCGTAGCGGTCGTCACCAGCATGATCCTCTGGATGCAGCGACAAGCCCACTCATATGCACAGCGTCTCGGGGAACAGGTCGGGCAGGTCCTAAGCCGTACGCAGCCACCAGGCACGCTGGAACGTGTACGGGCGAAAAATGCTTCACGCGGGGAAGAGGCGTTCCCGGCATCCTCCGATGACGCCGGCAAGACAAAGTTCACCCGTGGCCAGCTCTTGGCCCTGGCCGGTGTGGCGTTCACAGCGGTGCTGCGGGAGGGTGTGGAAAGCGTCCTGCTGCTGGCCGCCTGGTCGGTGCTACAACCGGACGCCAAAGCTGTCGTCGGTGCGGTCCTGGGGGCAGCTGCCGCCATCGTGCTGGCCTATCTCCTGTTCCGAGCGACGTTGCGACTGGCGCTGCGCCGCTTCTTCCTTGTCACCGGCCTTTTCCTGATCGTGGTGGCAGCCGGCTTGTTGGCAGGCGCTGTTCACGAGCTGCAGGAAGCGAGACTTTTGCCGGTCGTCGTGGAACACGTATGGGATGCCAGCGCTGTACTGAACGACCAGAGCCCTGGCGGCATGCTGCTGCGAGCACTGGTCGGCTATAACGCCAATCCGTCACTGCTGGAAGTGTTGGCCTGGGGTGCTTACGTGCTGGTCGTCGGCGGCCGCTTCCTCGGGTTCGGCAAGACGCCTCTGGCACGCCCCACCCCGACGCAGCCGCCGACGACCCCCACACCAACCCTCTAGTCACGTCCCGGTCGAGTACCAGTCCCCCCTGGACGAACCGTGTCCTGACTTTGGGCTGGCCCGTACTGCACGGAGCGCCACGATCAAGCCAGTGCCTATACGAGCGGCATCTATGCAGACCACCACGCCTGTCGGCAGCCTGATTGCGCCTGGCGAGTGGATCCGAGAATCGACCCTGATTTTGGTATCCATTCCAGCAGGAGATTTTTCTAAGCTAGCGAATATTTAGCGCAAACCCTACCATTGAAAGGAAGTGTATCCGATGAAGTTCCGGGTTGGTGTGCTACCCCTGACAGCAGCTGCGCTCTTGTCGGGTCTTGCCCTCGGGGCAGGTGTAGCCCTGGCCGAAGAGGACCTCACCACCGGCGTCGCACCGGTGGCGCTCGAAGTAAACTGGGCCCTGGTCGACAATGGTGGTGTCGTGGTTACGGATAGCAACTTCAGCGGTTACAGCGCGACTCCCCTCAACGATGGCGAGTTGAATGATCAGGACGAGAATGGGCGCTGGAGCCAGGTAGCCTGGGCTTCCGCCGAGAACGGCAACGACGAACACTGGATCGAGATCCAACTGCCCGGCAAGAAGAAGATTGGTGGAGTCACTATTTTCTGGGCTCGTGATCGCGCCAAGTGGTGGTCCAGCAGCAATTTCGTCATCCAGTATTGGGATGGCGAGAAGTGGGTCGACATCGCCAAGTATATGAATGACCAGGAAACCTTCAACGTCTACTCCACCGCTTTTACCTTCGTTCCCGTCGAGACTGACAAGGTTCGCATCTTACAGGCTCCCAACGGGGGTCCGGTGGCCCGGCCCGGCCTGATGTGGGTAGCCGAGGTCCAAGTCTGGGGCGCGAAATAAGCAGAAGTAAACGGAGTGGAAGTCTATGCTCCGACATGGCCCGGAAGAGGTCAACCTTCCGGGCCTTCTTCGTCCAAGGCAGTCCCAAAGCCAAGCCGATAGGTGAGCTCGCGCCCGGCAGGCATCGTTCATCGGTCCTATCCTCGAGCATCCCACCCAGGGTGACAGCTACGCCAGCGGTGGTGCGCCCCTTCTTCCTCCCTGCCGCGACGCTCTCGGGGTCATCTTCGCCGGGCTCCCCGCTCGGGCAGTCGGAAAATCTTAGGGCTTAAGGGTTAACGGGTACGGCTTCCCCCCGTCAACCTGCAGCAGGAGAGCGTTGCTTCCGGGGATCCTGTCCGAGGCGGACAACTCGGGTTTACCAGTACTGCTCAGCATCGACGGAACAAGCTCAAGATGGCCCTGCTGGCCGGGAGCAACAAGCGGTATCACCTGCCACCCGTCGCCTCGGCGATGGCTGCCGTTGGGCGAAAGCAACACGACCGGAACATCCGTGCCGACCAGCGGCCCTTGGGGCAATCCAAGGCTTCGGAACTCTGCTGGCTCTAGTGGCCGCTCGTGCGGGTCTACGTAGATGTACTCCGGCGAGATCACAACGTCCAACCGTCGCCCACCGACTCGGGCACTGAACTCGATGAAATCTCCTTGCTGAGCCAACCACCCACCGGAAGGCAAGGTCCACTCTCGGCCGGCCGCTTTAATCGTCCAGTCGGCTGGCCCGCCGTTCACCCACAGCTGCAGGCCGTTTTGATACTCAATATACACTCGGCTGAGCAGGTAGGCGCCGCTCGTGACTGCATCTTCGCTGCTGAGGAGATCCTCGGAGCCGGTCGCTTTGTCCTCTGCCGCCCCATACCGAATCGCAGCTACCTTTTCCATGACGTACCGTTGTTGCAACTGCTGCATCAGGAAGTAGGTCTTAGCAGAATCGACCGGATCTGCTGGCAACCACAAGGCGCCACGATTGCCAAAAGCGATCACTTGTGCCAGGTGCGTGTAGTACCCCACCTGCCCCGTCTGGCCATAAACTACTACATCGGCGTCGCCTTCCAGCTCATGAATGCGTCGTAGTTGGAAGTCCACAAGAAGCGGCACATTAGGATCTCCGCTCTCGAGTCGCACTTGGCCGTAGTTGCTGTCGACTAGTCCCGCGTACAGCCAGTGAACACCACCTTCACTCATGACCTCCCCATCGTAGACCTGCTGGTCGTGCAGCAGCAAAGAGCCATAGTCTTGGTAGACCGTACGGAACACTCCTGCCCCCGGTGCTCGTGGATCGTAATCCACCGCTTCCCAAGGGGGCAAAGCGGTATGAACGTCCGTGTATGATCCATTTGTGCCAAATTTCTTTGCAATCAAAGGGGCATAAACACTCTCGAAAGCGAGGGCAGCGGTAGAGTTGAGTCGGTAGGTGCGCGGCCAAGACCGCATCAACTCTCCGCCCTCGGTACGCGCCACCCAGTCCAGGGCAAAATTGCCGTTCACCGGAGCGATGTCGACGTAGTTCGTGTAGAGGCCGACATCGAACCCGAGCTCGTTACGTACCCGAGCGACATAGGCAACGACAGCCGAATCCCCCCCCTTTGCTGGAGCGGCTGTGTCCCTTAGCGTGTAGCTCTCGCCACCGTCGCGCCAACTCTCTTCATGGTGCCGAACAAAGAGGTGCGAGACGCCAAGGTCCCATAAAGCCCGCAGATGATCAAACGCCTGAGTCCAGGCCGCCGGCGTGGACGGTAACCCCATATATGTCGCCTGAAGGTTTTTGCGGAGAAGCTCTTGGCGAGTCGAAGACGGGTGCGGTATGACCGGCAGGACCTCGTCCAAGTGGGAGGAGATGTTTAGCACCACGCGTTCGAACAGGGGATTGTATGAACCATCCAAGAGGGGCAGATACTGCGCTCCACCGTTGATAGCAGCCCCATCTTTGCTCACCGCTGTTCCCCGCGGTGCGTAGATTCGGCTGGCATTGGAAACGTTCCAGTCGAGGTAGGATGTAAGGAATAACCCATTGGCAGCCAGCAATTTTGGATTTCCGCTCGAGGGACCGTAAATGTAACTCCAATACGGAACTTCCACCATTCTCGCGCCGTTAATACCACTTACTCGCCCAAAGAGAAGACTCCTTCCACCTTTTGGAGCATAAAACTCAGCCACTAGCGACTTATGCACCGGACGCAGCCGCAAAGTGAACTCGAAAGTATCTCCTCGCCACGACCATTGCCATCGTGTCGTAACTGAGTTGTCCTCAACATTCATCTGCAGCAGGCGACGTTCCACCCCTGGGGTTTGTGGCGTAATTAGCCTGTTGCCAACCTGCCCTGTGATCCCACCCCCCACAAACGGTTGGAAGTGACGACCATCCGCCATCTCGACCTGGATATCACTCAGAGTCCCTGTCTTAGGAGTGTAGCGGTATGTGATCCCTTCTGCGCTCCGTGTGGCGATGACAACCTCGGAACCAGCTTGGCTGATCACCGGGTCGGCGGCCGCAGCTGGTACCGTTGCCCCTGGATCGGAGGGCATCCAAGCCGGAGATCCTGGGGCTGGCTGCGGTAATGCCCGCTTGGCAGGTTCACTGTAGAACGACAAGGCGTCCAGGTACAGCGAACGCCTTTGCGCCGCACGAACGTCGCTGAGTTCAATCGCCGTCAATAGCAGCGGCCTGGGCCAGTCTTGAGGGATCTGTCGCTCGACCCAAAACCACTCCTTCCAGTCGAGGGTCTGCAGGGTAAGGCTCCTGAATTGACCGTCTCCGTCTTGGAAGACCAGGCCAAGCGTAGATGGCGGTATGGTTTGCGGTTCCCAGCCCCACCATTCCGTCGCGAATACCCACAGGCCCACCCGCTGTGCTCCGGCCGGAACAGTGATGGCGGCAGGCGGTACAATGTCGATCCGCCCCGTTCCCTGGTACGGCCCTTGGTAACGAAGCTGGGCCACCCAATCCCCCTGGAGCAACTGCTCGTGGGTTTGCCAAAGCTCACCGGAAGAACCGTCGTAGAAGAGGGCCTTCCATCCTGTCATGTCCTCAAAGTCAACAGTCGGTGTAGCGGTGGCTCTACCAGGGAAAGTACCGACGAGGCTGTGCACGCTTGGAATCGTTACCGAGGAGGACGCCGCCTCCCGCACGCTCTGAGAAAACACTGGCAAGCTGGCCGGCACTTTCATAGGCTCACCCGTCATCTCGTAGGGTGCGTCCCCCCAGATGAAGTCTTGCACCTGAACTGGTACCACGCTTGGTTGCACGGACTGTGCACCCCCTTCCCACTCAGAAAGCAGGAGAATACTTAGCGCCAGGACGACGCTGGACGTCCCGCTACCTGGTTTCCTGAGCAACTTCGTACGCGTGGCTGCTCCCCCCCTGCACTAGACCTGGCTCGGGTTAACCCGGTTGAAGCTGTTCGATCAGCCGCACGCTGGAGAAGGCAGGGGCGAAACCGCTGCCCCTGCCCCCCGAATATACGCTTCTCTGCCAAGGGACACGGCCATCCCCAGCACTATTGGTGAGTTACTCAGCTGATGTTACCTCAACGTAAGAGAGTTTGATTGGACCCGAGTTCATAGCGTATAGTCCGATGTAGCCAGGATCCACTTTTAACCCCGTGTATTCAAAGGCAACTCCTCTGACCCAAACCGTTACTCTGTCGGGCCGGACCTCCACTGTGATACTCTCCGTAGTTTCGAACGGACTGACCTTCCCCAGAAAGTAATGATCCTTTTCGGCATCCTTCGCGGTCCCTGGAGCACTGCTTTGCGTGAATAGTTCGATTCGTCCGTCCGGTCGCAACATCAGAAGGTGTCCATAGGACCATATGTCCCCCTCTTCGGCGGTTCCGAACCGGATTCCCAGCCAGTCTGGGGCACCAGTCGAAAGGTCCACATCTAGGGTCAGATCGAAACTGTTAGATATGATCCCCGGGCAAGAGTCGCGAACCATTATTTACCAGTGACTTCTGGGATGCTGATGCCCTCGAGATAGCAGGAATTTGAAAAGAGGCCAGGAACCTTTCCCTTGAGCAAAGGAGGGAATTGTTCATGGCCCGCTCCAGTATGGCACGTTTTACGCGGAAAGCCAAGATCCAGATCCGAGCTGCCAGTAAAATCCCCGTCAGTTCCGCTGGCGGGGGGATTGTCCTCTGGAAAGCGCTCGACCGACTCGGTCTGGGACAGATTCTGGCTGACTTGGGCATGATGAGTCGAGGTTGGGCGCTGGCCAAGATCGTTTTCGACCTGGTGCTTCAAGCCTGGCTGCAGGCCGATTCCGTCACGGAGTTGGCCGACAAGGTGAACGCAGATGCGTTGCTCACCACGCTGGGAGCTCCGGCGGACCGGACCACCCTAACCCGCATTCTGAATCGACGGCGCTATCGTTGGCAGGAGCTGTTCCGCCGCCTGGCCTATGCCACCTGGAAGGCTCTCCGACTGCCTCCATCTGCACCCGTCACGTTGGTCATCGATGATACGGCCATCGAAAAGAGCGGGGTCAAAATGGAAGGCAGCAGCTGGGTCTATGACTCCAGCCAAAACCGGAAGGTATGGGGGTATACGGTGGTCACTGCGGCTTTGGTGGCTGGGGGTCACCGGATTCCGGTTGACTTCGTGATTCTGCGGCCAAGGGAAAACAAGTATGCCGTGGCCCAGGAGATCATTCAACGGGTTCGAGACGCCGGCATCCGGATAGACGCCCTGCTGTTCGATGGCTGGTATGGTCACTCCACCGCCTTCCTGAACCAACAAGGCTCGACGTTCTGGGTGACCCGTCTGCATTCGGACCGTCGGGTGGAGGTGGAGGGGCGCTCTGTATCGGTCGAAGACCTCTTCGGAGAGACCCGCCGTCAGCCGAAGGCACTCCGACATCATCCCCGAGACCCCCAGGTCACGTACCGAACATACCGGGCTCACCTGCCAGGGTACGGCGATATCACTGTCGTCGTTGTACACGACGAAAAGGACAAGGAAACGCCCTACCGAGCGTTGGCAGCCAATGATCCCCGAATGCATGGAAGAGCGGTCATCGATTGGTACCACCAACGGTGGCACATTGAGACAATCCATCGCGAGGCAAAAAGTCAGTTGGGTCTGCACTCCTTCCATGTCCGATCGCTCAGATCGATCCATGGCCATATTGCCTGCACGCTCGTGGCCGTATTGGTAGCTGAAATGATCCGTTGGCTAGGCAAAGGCCTTGGTGAACTGAAGGAAGCTGGAGTTGAGGAGATTCGACGAAGGGTATTGGGGATCCTGGGCCATTTGAGGTTTCGTGGCCGTAAACAGGAGTTTATCGTCAACAAGGATCAAGAGCGGTTACTGGAGGCCTTGACCCAAGGATTGGAGGGCATCCCGTAAGCGTTACCATATTTTGGCGCGCAACTTTTGCCCGGGATCCGTATTTCAGCTTGGCCAGGATTCGCTCCCATCACAAGATAGCCGTCTTGTATGCGGACGGTCTTGCCTGGATCCCAGACTACCTGCCACTTAGTGAGACCTTGAGAGAAATCGTCTGAGAACATCAGGTTCGACTCAGCTCCAGCAGTGACTGGAATAACAAACATGAGAGTACCTAGAACGCCAGCCATTATTGCACCGAGGCTGATAAACCGCTTTGTTTGTTGCATCTCCTCCAGCTCCTTTCGTATAAGGATCCTAAGGCTTGCGCCCCACTGCCTTCAGATGCTGATCCACATCTGCCTTCGCACGTTCCATGGCCGGGCGAACTGCCGACTTGCCGGTGTAGATCTCCATTAGCCGCTTGGGGACAATCCGGTTTACTATTTCGTCATACTCGTTGCCAAAGGGATCGCCAGCTGAAGGTACGGCGTAGGTTCCTGTGCGCACCAGCGCTTCCCACACGTCCCGTTGGTTTGCGGGGATCATCTCTGCATAGACAGGCACCAACGACTTCCAGGTCACTCCATCCACAGCACCGACACCGCGGGCTCTGAGTGCCTCTGGCGACGTAACCAGAAACTTTACGACCTTCCAGGCAAGCTCCGGATTTCTCGTATTGGCAGCAATGGCATAGGCGTGAGGCGGTCCAGCGACCCCAGCAAAGATCCCGTAGCCCCCAGGTCCCTTGGGCACGATGCTGAAGCCCATACTGAAAGGCCGGTGCTGCGCCAAGTAATACGCGCGCCCATACCAGTCTACAGCCATTCCAACACTCCCTTGTTCAAAGGGAACCTGGATATCACCGGAACTCTGGTTGATTGGGGGTGAAACCTTGTACCTCGCAGTCAGGTCGTACAAAAATTGGACAGCATCTACCACAGCTGCCGAGTCGAGCAGTGACTCCGTGCCTTCGTCATTCAAGAAGCGGCCACCAAACGTCCAGATCACCTGGGGATAGGTACTGTCCCACACGCTAGAACCAATATTCGTGCCCCAGATCTCCGGCTTTCCATCTCCATTGGTGTCTTTAGTGAGCTTGCGAGAGACAGTTAAAAACTCATTCCAGGACCAGTCATACTGTGGGTATGATAACCCGGACTGATCAAAGATATCCCTATTGTACATTAGCAGCGATCCCGCTGTGACGGGCCAGGTTCCAACAGACCCCGACGGTAGTCCATAGACCTTCCCGTCAAAGGTCAAGTGTTCTAGAGCACCGGGACGAAACTGGGAGACATCGAGTTTGTCCCTTTGGATGAGTGGACGAAGATCCAGGAAAGCCCCGGACTTAGCCAATTCGCCGAAATATCCTCCGGGCACGTTCATAACGTCAGGCAAAGTACCTGATGCCGCTTGAATCAGGAGTTTGTCACGATAGCTATTCCAGTCGAGTAGCTGCGTTCGAAAGCGAACCTGGTCTTGCGGGTATGCCTTCCCAAATGCCGTGAGCTCCCGTACATACCCTTCAAGCTCATTAGGGCTGCCCCAACCGGAGAAGACTATGGTAGGCGACGCTGCCTGCAACGGAAGTGCAGCAGCAACGAGAGCGACGACGAAGATAGCTGCAACCAAAAGTCGCGTTGCGTGCAATCTCTGTGCAACGATCGCTGTCGCCCACCCGCGCGACAGCATGGACTTGGCGACCATGCGCATTCCTCCTTGCCCGAGTTTTCCTCAGTCCCACCGATACCCTACTTCGGCCAGCCGAGCTCTCAGCGATCACCCCCTTTGTCCTGCTACACATTGACAGGCGCCGTTGATCCCCGCACCTTGAGAATACAAGGAAGTATGATGCGTTCGTTTTCGCCCCCAGTTTCAGGCTCCACAAGCCCGCTATCACCAGTCGAACCGTGGGCACAGATGTCAACCTGGGTTTCATCCTGGCCTGGGCCGAAGCCAGAGGAATGTGACTCGCCCAAGGGCATGGTTGGTCTGTGACCGTGGTTTCGACCATGTCTCTGGGCCTGGGCCTGGCCATGAATGCCTTTGATCACGATCTCCACTGCCTTTCGTCCGATCTCGGCCTTGGGTATCTCCACGGTGGTCAGCGGCGGCTGAACCAGCTGGGCCTCAGACGTATCGTCAAAACCGACGATGGAGAGCTCCTCGGGAACGGAAATCCCCCGTTCATGAGCAGCTTGCAGCACCTGTACCGCTATCAGATCGTTAAAAGCCAAGACAGCAGTGGGCCTCGTCGGTGAGTCCAGCAAACGTAGTGCAGTTTCATAGGCATTGCGAACAAACGACGGGCCACTTGGAATGAAATAGGGCAGCTCCAGCAGCCCGTACTTGTGAATCTCCGCACGGTAGCCGGCGTACCGGTCCGAGCTGAGCTGCCGACTGAGGAAGGCGATCTCGCGGTGGCCGAGTTCGTAAAGGTGTCTAACGGCGGCCTGTGCCCCAGAAAGGGTGTCCACCCCTACGAGATGGAAATCACTCTCCGTCATGTCGTCCCCGACGACGACGACCACCGAGCCCCGTTCCACCAGGCTCTTGCACAGCCGGCGAGCTCCGTCGGTTCGCAGAGGCATACGGATCAGCCCGGCCACCCGTGTCCGCAGGAAGTGCCTCACCACCTCTTCATCTTCGACTCCCTCATTGGAAGCAGCGCTGAGGACCACCAAGAAGCCATGCTCGCGTGCCGTACCCTCAATCGCCTCCGCAAGTTCACCGTAGTAAGAGTTGCGGAAGCTCTCGATGTGGACCCCTATCACTGGAGACCGGCCGGTCTTGAGTCCCTGAGCAAACCAATCGGGACCGTCGAAGCGCAGCTCTCGCGCGGCCTTAAGCACTGCCTCTTTGGTTCGTGCATCAACACCGTACACGCCCCGCAAAGCTCTGGATACGGTGGAGGACGAAACACCCGCCTTCGCGGCCACGTCGGCCATGGTGACCCGATTACTCCTCGAGCGCAGCACTCGCACTACTCCCTTCCTGCGACTTGGAGGCACTCTCCAGGTCACTCATCTTGCCGATGAAGAATAAATGCGTACTGTTTGCCTCCGCGTCAAATTGGAAATGATCGATGCCCGCGCCTATCAGGTGATCGTCGAACATGTCGTAAACATCAGCAGGCTTTGCCAAGTAAACGGTCTTCACGCCTGTCTTCGTGACGTACAACGCCAAGAAAGACTGGTTTCCGTAAATGACGTCGTCGTCCTCCACGTACAGGTGAGCCCCCGCTAGATGTGCCAGCTGTCGCAACGTAACGGCAGGCAGAGCCGTTCCACCAAAATAGACCGATGTCCAATCGGGAAAACGCCGGATGGCAAAACCGGCGTCAGCTGTTCCGACGTAGGTAGCCAGTGCTGTCGACTGTGGGTCGTCGACATAGAAGTACCCGCTGGCATACGATGGCGGGGGAGACTGGGGCTTCTCCGGGGTGGCAGTGAAGCCGGTGGTTATCGGTCTGTAAAAACGGCCGATAGGAATACCGGCAGGCATCTCACCCAGCGTGCTCACATAGGCGGCCGTAGGGTTCATCTGAAGCGTATGCCAGCCGGATCGATAAGCCAAGTGCATGCCGGTGAGTCTCTCGCTGTTACTGGTTGACCATACCGGCCTGGTGTCGGGATCGCCCAGACCCGGAGCGAAGAAAAAGACGAGGACGTTCCCATCTCGCTTCAATGAGTCGATCACTCGGCGCTCCTCCTGGTTAAGCAAGAATGCGTTGAGGAAGATGTACATCCGGTATCCCCTCTTCGCCGCTTGCCGGAGGTCATCCATCTCGTAGAAATCCGGAGGAGTGCCCATACGGAAGAGCTCGTCCACCTTCAATTTGTCGACCAGTTCGGTCGTGATCTTATTCTTAGTGACTAGGAGACTCTCCTGGTCCACGATCACGGCAACATCGGTGGCCGATTGCCTCGGAAGCTGGACGCCTATCTGCCCAATCTGCTGCATCTGTGCCATGGCTTCGCGGATCGTAGGACTCGCGTACCAGCCGGGGGATTGCTCAAACCAGTATCCAGTTACACCCCTGGTCAGGATGAGCGAGTAGAATTTGCGTAGTTCTTCCACTGACTCCTGCAACGAAGCAGGAGCCCCGAACCGAACCTCCGCCGGGCCTGCTCCAACGGTGCGGGCGTCGGTCTCGTCTATCCAAAGCTTGCCATGGAGTTTCAGAGTTTCCAAAGGAAAACGGATCGTCGGCGTGCCACCTGGTCCTCGATTCTCATACGTGGGCGGGGCTGACCAGAAATCGATGGCTGGATCGTTGAGCAAGCGCCGAAAGAGCGAGAACCCCGATTCCAGGTACTGAACGTTCTGGAGGTCACCGTAGAAGGCTCCAACCAGGGCCTTGCCATCCGTTTCCTCTTTCACCACTCGAGCCAGACTGCCGATCACGCGAGCCTTCCAGTCGCTGCAGAAGCTGTAATAGTCGAAAATGTACTGGCGCCGCGGCAGTTCCAGAAACGACCCAAAATAGTCGTAGACGTCTCGCTGCTGACGGGTCGGAATGGTGACCCCTCCCAGTGTCACGCTGGGATCATTCCAAGCCTGTCGTAGAGCTTCGTCAGTTCCGTATTTCTGCTGCAGCCACGTGCGGAAGGCGTCCACTGCTGCTGGGCTGAAGTCTGTCGCTTGACCCCCGGTATCACCGAAGGGGTACCACTCTCCGTATGCGCCGGCAGTGAGCATGTAGCCGACGACATGGTCGGAGTAGTCGGCTGCCCGCACATGAGCGATCAAGGCCCGCAGGCCGTTCTCGGCCTCGGACTGCCACACGCTCGAATATATGGAATACCTGGGCCAGGAGGGGTCCTTTATGAATGCGGTGGAAGGGTCGGTCCAGGGGCCGTTGTGCCCGTCCTCAAACCAGATCACGTCGCCGGGGTGCTGTAACCCGAAGTCAAGGCGGACCGGAAACCACACCCTGATGATCACTTTGGCGTCGGGAGCCACTTGCAGGAGCGAATGAATGCGCTGGTCCAGCTTCTCGTACCCACGCCAGTCGTCAGCCAAAACCCAACGGTAAGGAGGGCTGTACGCTGGGTCATCGGGACTGTCGTTGGTTTCTGCGTTGGCAAAGACAAAGAATACGCGCATTCCACCCTGGTAAAGGTACCACACTTGGGCTTGGTCGATGTTCCCGCGGTAATCCCCGGTATAGAACATGGGACCATAGGGCTTACCATTTACCATCAACGTTGGAACTCCCCCCTGAGAGCCAATCATGACCACCCTCTCTCGTTGATCCGCCGCTGACGCTGTACAAACTCCGCCCGTTACTGCCCAGGCCAGCCATATGGCGGTCAGTACCCCCGGTAGCCAGAGCATGGCGCTCCTGGTCTTTCGTCTCGTCGCCGCGGACACCATGTGACATACCGCTCCTTCCCCTCCGTACGACTCGGGCCGGGTGCAGACGACAGCCTGCGCCTGCACCCGAGACCGCCTTCCTGCACGCGCTCCACTACCTCGTCATCTACTCCCGCTGCCTGTGTACACATCTACCCACTATACCCACTATTGCCGCGTTGCAGTGGGCAACCCCTTCCACCACTTGTCGAGAGCCTTCTGCGCCTCTGACTCGCCTTGCAAAACGACCTGCTCCGGCGCCAACTTACCGGCCAATCCTTGCTTGAGTTGGTCCAGCAGTCCCTCACTTTGGTAGGGATACGGGCTCGCCACCGTCAGGTACTGCAACCAGGGATAGAACGGCTTCAGGTAGCTGTCGGCCTGCACCGCCATGGCTACCGAATCCCGCCGCGGGCTGACACCACCCGCATACTCGTTGTAGCGGTAAGAGTTCTCCCTGTTGGCCAAAAAGGTGGCGAACAAGAAGGCCTCGCGAGGGTGCTTCGACGTAGCCGGCACTGCTAGCCCGTCCACCGTTCCCTGAAGGACAGGCTGGGTGGCCTCGCTCTGCTGCGGGGCGAAGACGCCAACGTCCTTCATCATCTTGCGATTGGTCCAGTAAACGACGGATAGCGTCCAGGCCAACCCCCGTACCATCACTGCCTGTTCGTTGGCAAATAAGTACGCATCGTACTTGTCCGGATGCGCCAGCCCGGTCGGGTTAGAAAGGTCGTACAGCTCCTTCAACATGCGAAAAGCGCTCCGACCGGCCTCTGTGTTCAAAGTCGCCTTCCTACCGTCCTCACTTACCGGGGAACCGCCCGCTTGTACCAGCAGATGCTCATAATTCTGTACAGTCGCGAAGGGATCCCAATATGTATCATAGCCAAGCTGCACAACGAGGTTACCCTTTACTATCGTCCCTTTACGGGCGATGTCTATGATCTTACTCCAGCTCTTCGGTGTTTGGTCGGGATTCAGTCCCATATCAGACAATAATCGCTTGTTGTAAGCTATCCCGCGGGGAGATATTTGCAATGGGATGCCATAGTAGAGGCCGTTGCGCGAGTACAGTGACCAGACCGCTGGTTCGAACTGGTCCTTGTCCTTCCAGTCCTTCATGAAGTCGTTCAACGGATACCAGCGGTTTTGCATCGACTCCGTAAAGATGCCGCTGCCGCCATAGTGAACAAGATCTGGAGCTGTGCCAGTAGCAATGCCGACAGTCAATTTGTCGCCCAGTGTATCCCAAGTAATGGGCACGTGATTGACCTGAATGTCGGGATTCGCCTTCTCGAAAGCGGGTATCAGTTGGGAATTGATCACGCTCTGCCACTCAGTTGGATAGCTCACCGACCAAAACGTGATCACCGTCTTCGCAAGAGCTGTCGACCCAACGCACGGAAGTGCAACCGCAACGACCATGGCGACACAAGAGAGAATTCTCCTCACTGTGCTCATGCACCATCGTCTCCTTTACTACGGTTTCGACGCAGCCCCTTCCCTCGACTTTCCACTACTTCACTGCAATCTCATCCTCGGATACCGACTCTTGACTGCTTCCGTACAGGCTCATCCCCCCTGACGGATCCATGCCGCCTCCAGCTCTCCGGATAGAGTCGCTGGCACCCCAGTCTGGACCGTTACCCCATTGCCGCCGACGGTTCTGGCACGCTCGTCCCGACCAATTGCGTCACCTGAAACGCGGCAGGCCACCTCCCTTCTTCATCGAAAATGACCAGTTCGTTCGGGCGGTCGGAGTACAGCCAGGAGGAGGGAACGTAATACTCCCTTTGAGGCCCGCCCTGCCGATAGCGGCCAAGCCAACGGCGATTGACCCATATGATCCCATTGCTCAGCCCGTTTGGCTTCAGCAGGAGCGCTTTGTCCTTCGCCGGCAAGAAGGTGCGGAAATACCTGGGAAACCGTGCCTCTTCGCCTCTGTGCGTCACCCTGCCATCGGTGCCGGGCTGGGCAGGATGTGCGGGGACAGGTGGGGTCCTGATCCCAGCAGTGGCGTGCGAGTCATCAGCCCCCGGAGCAGCACCCGGCTTCCATTCAGCCGGAATGCTTTCCGGATAGACCTGCCACGGTCCTGGTATCTCGCTCCCAAGCGGGCAGACGATGACGTCAGCTGCAGGATCACCAACAGGATCATTGACAAGCGGCGTATCTACGACCCCGATCACGAGGCGATGCTCACCCTTGCCCATGGTCCCCAGGTCAAACATCTCATATCGATCCGTGTACGGAGCCGAAGTGGGTGTATCCACCGGCGCGCCGTCTATCCGTAAGCGCAGGCGGCTGACCATGATCCCCTTAACGAAAAGGAAGACATGGGCGGAGGTCGAGAGAGACCATGACGACCGGTAGCTATTTCGGAAACTCTCGCTGCCGAGGATGCCAGTCGACTCCAATCTAAGCGACTGCTGCATGCCTCCTACATACACAGGAAACCCAAGGCCCTTGCGCCCCACCAGGTTTGGTTTCGCCAGGTGGTGGCCGAAGTTGTACCATCCCAGGGCCTCCACGAGAATCGCTAAACGGTGTGGTCCGGGGTGGGAGCAGAGAGAATGCGTCGCAACAAACCGTGCGACGTCCCAACCAACGTTGCCTATCCATGCGCCGTCGAGAAAGATAAGAGCCCTGTCCCCCACGACTGGAAGGGCGAGGTTGCTGCCCGTCGGGAAGTCCGGTGGACAGTACCAGGTCGTCTCGTACCAAAAGTACGAAGTGTTCTCCGCTCGAAAGCCAACAACGTCCAGATACGAAGAAGGGCCGAGCTGTGCGATGTGACGGCTTCGGAGCTCAGCAACTGGCGTACGGGCACTCCCCATATCCCATGCCAGGTCCAGTTCCCTTTCCCGCCCTGATCTTAACGTCCCGCCGCTTCCAACTTCTCCGCCCGGCGAAACGGGGACTCCCGCTCCCCTGGCACCGCCTGCTTCACCCGCGGGTGCCGTCAATATCGGCGAAGGAACTCGGCTGCCCCCTCCGTTTCCATTGGCAGGGACGATCCGCAAGGCAGGCCATTCTTCGTACTTGCGGCAAGTCGAAGGCCAGATCCAAGTCTGGTCCAACTGCTCTTCCGTCAACACCTGAAGTATGTAGGTCCAGTCGCCGACCTTGACCCGCACGGTACAGGTACGATCTCCAACCCTCGAACCAGCTCCGGCGCACTGTTCGTTACCTTCATCATCCCTGCTCTCATGATGGGTTTGCCTGCTATGGTCATTGGAGGTAACCGCGCCGACCCCACCGCTCGGGCGGGAAGTTGTGCGCGAGACTGCCAGCCGCTCGCCCGGTGCTGCAAAACCTAGCTGGATCTGAATGCCATGCTTGTCTTCGTCATACGTAAACTCCAAAGCCAAATGGGTCCAAGAGTCCTCGGCGTCCATGTCGCCATCACTCTCGGCAAGCTCCATTGCCAACTCTCGATGCTCGTAACCGGCGTGAACCAGTCTTCCGGACTCCGCCCGTTCCCTCCGAGCTCTTTCAACCTCGATCGGTTGCCCTGGGGCTGACCGGAGGTTCAACTGGCGACCGTTCATACCTCGAGACAGGTAACCAATCACCATGACCGTCCGGTCCGCAGGCATTGCTGGACTCATGCCGCCACCACCATCGAATCCGATAGCTGCCAAAGGAAGGGAAGACCAAGCTATCCGGAGTGGGCCAGGAAGACGCAGGTCTTCGACGACAGCAGCCGTCTCCCCAGCCTGCAGCAAGACCGTGTGTCCGTCAACAAAGGCACAGGCAGCCTGCTCCGAATCGTTGAAAACAAAGATCACCCGGCCCTTGCCTTCATCCACAGCGGAACGCTCCACAAGCCGCAACCCAGGCGTGGCTGGCAACTCCCGGGGCGCTCCTGCCGCTGCCAGGACGGGCTCTAACGCCATACCCAAAAGGTTCACCCGGCGATAGCTGAAATACCCATCCCGCAGAACTCCCGTCTCCCCTACCGGCGCCCCGTAATCGTACGAGGTCGTGACAAAGTAAGGCGTGCTTCCCACCGTGCACCCAGCCGTATTCCCGAAGTTCGTCCCGCCCGACCACATGTAGATGTTGTAGCCGTCGAAGTAGGCCAGTAGCTCCATCAATGTGCGAGCGTGAACGGCAGTCGCCCCCTCATTCAGCACGCTGGGATGACCCCAGGCGTCGAACCAGCCGGCCCAGAACTCCGAGGCGATCGCCGGCTGTTCGGAACGCACCTGCCGGATATACTGGGCGTGCCGGCGCACGTCTGCACCCAAGTTGATGCAGGCAAGCCCGCCAGGGACGCTCCCCCGTTCAACCAGGTCCAAACCATCGCAGGTATACAAGGGCAGGGTGACCCCTCGCCGACGATAGGCATCCCGCAGCCAATTCAGGTAAGCTGAGTCGTCTCCGAAGCTGCCGTACTCGTTCTCCAGCTGAACCATCATGATCGGCCCTCCCACGTCCTGCGAGTATCGGAGGATCAGCGGGGTCACGGCATCGATCCAGCCTTCGACCTCGGCCAGGTAGCGCGGGGACGAAGTGCGCAGCTCGTCGGAGATGGCAACGAGTCGTTCAGGAAAACCGCCAAATGTCCATTCGGCACAGATGTAGGGCCCTGAGCGAAGCAGTACGCCGAGGGCCAGCCCCTGGCACAATTTCAAGAAGCCGGCGAGGTCTCGCTCACCGGTGAAGTCATACTTCCCCGGGGCTACCTCGTGGTAATTCCAAGGCACATACACGCTGACAGCGTTGAGACCAGCCAGCTTCGCCTTTGTCAGGCGATCACGCCACTCCGCCCGGGGAATGCGGAAGTAGTGGATTTCCCCCGCCCGCAGAAAAAATCGGCGGCCGTCTCGGCGTAAGCTCTTGCAATCGAAGTCAACCACCTGGTTATGTCCTCCCACTCCGAGGGCAGTACTTCTCCGGCCTGTCGTGCAGTGCCAGCCTGCTTTTTGGCAATACAGCCTGGGGCAAGCAACGAAACGAGGAAGGCCGGCGGCTGCGGTTTTTGCAATCGATGTCAACGCTATACCCATTCGCCGCTTCTCCGCAATTTCCTTCCTACTTGTGAGCCGATCCAAACCTTTTTGTACGGGATCAGGCTGCGGGTAGGCTGCCTTGTCCGCCGCAAATGCTGTACATGATGGGACGCCCGTGGCCCGCAACGCCTCCCCCATTTTCCGGTAGTTGCCAATGCTGATTTCGGCGGTGGTGTAGGGGTTGAAGAAGCGAATCGTGTTCGAGCCAGCCCGGAGGGTAACGGGCACCGTGAGGATATTGACCGCGTTGGGCTGGCGGTTCGTGCTGAGCAGCCGTGGGGCCTGGCACGGATCCGTAAACCGGCCCGGGAACTGGCTTCGGCATCGGCGCGGGTATTGGCAACACGGGCGCAGTTCAACTGGCACAACTGCGAATGAAGCTGGCCCACTACTACCACGCAGTTCCGGAGTAGTCGAGGCGCTTCATCAAAAGAAAAGTGCCGCCGAGATGAAGGCGGTCACCCGCACCATGGCCGGGCGCGAACAGGCTGCTCGCTCACTGGCTGAGGCACTGACCCGACTACCAACACTGACCTTGAGCGGATACCACAGATAGAGGGGGGGGCGGGACACGGGCCGGTCCGCCCCCCGTACAGCCCCTCGCCCGGCCCATCAGCGTAATGTCTTGTCGTCTTGTCTCGAACCAGGTCGGCGGTTAACGTGGTGCAAAAGAACAGGCCAAACCATCACCTCTTCAGCAAGGTGACGGTCCGGCCACTCCTCCAACCTTGACCCTACCTCAATCTCTACCCCTGCCTCTACCAACTATACCCGAGGCTGATGTCGCCCATCGGCACCGTAGAAAGCGTGCCCTGGCTGGCAGAGAAAGAGCCTGAGCTAGCCGTGAGCATGTTATAGGAAACACCGTATCCTGCCCGCCAATCGAAAGTGAACCCGCCCCAAACGCCCTTCCATCCCAAAACCGCGCCAGCCTGGCCACCTACGCCATGGGCCGTAACATCGTCGTTAGCCACCCGCAAGTAAACGAGACGTGCCGTTGGTCCAGCGTACCATCCCTTAATCGTCTGACCGTTGAAATAGAAGCGGTAAGTCAGGCCAACGCCCACTGCCCCGGCTGTGTACTGCCCGTCCACCTTAGCCAAGACCAGCTGGGGAGAGACCTGAAGGCCACGGCCGGGCGCAACCTGAGTCTCGTAATCCACCGCTACCAGTCCCAACGCGATTGACGACGGCAACGTGAGCGAATGCGTCGGAGCCGTGGGCTGGGCCTCGGTGGCACCTGCATTGCCTCCGGCGATACTGATGGTAGCTGCGACGATCAAGCCTGCGACAACCGTGCGAAGATATCTGATCTCCATGATAGAAGCTCCTTCCTTGTTCTGGACGTGCGGCTCCGCATCCGGCCGTTGTCCGGAGTGGTTTGCAGTGGGTCAGGCCGCATCGCAGATGCATCATATCACTGCGACGACGCGGCCCCCTGCGGCGCATTGTCGTGGGCAGACCCGCGTGGGAGCCCCCTGCCATGCTTTGGTGGTTGAAGCCCGGCGCCTGGGATGCGATCCCAGGCAGGTCCTGGACCTAGTCCACAAGACCCTGCTGAACGCCGGGCCCTCTGCACCCCGGCCAGGCACGCCTATGCCGCCGTTGAGCGCGCCCATGCCTGCGCCGGATGCCCGCCGCCGGCGAACGGCCTCGGATGTAGAGAGTCCACTCCGGTGGAGGTGATGTGTCATGTTGCCAAACCGCCCTCAGTCAAGCGGTACGGACAGACGCCCTGTGTTGATCCTGAAAGCGCAGGATTCGGCGCACATACTCCCCGTTTTGTGTCCCCGCTACGTTCTTGTGATCATCGATGATGCAATGGCCAGCTCCGGGAACGATCCATCTCCACAGCTCAGCTCCTTGGGACCTTGGGCTCGACCGTACAGCTTCTCCGCCTGGTCCACGGAGACTTCCGTGTCTTTTGCGCCATGTAGGATGAAAAGGGGCGTGTTCCCCAGGCTTGCCACCGCGTTTTCCGGCGAAACCTGCTCCATTCAGGCGTCCGTCTGAACCGGCATGAACCAGGCGCTGATCCGCAGCCCATCAACCGTCCGAAAATAAACCTCCTCGGCGGCGAGGCCGTAATCCGCCAATGTCGCTTTGGATGGCGGAATATGCACCCAGACCATCTGCGACACCAAGGAGTTGGTGTACCAGAAGGCCACACCCAGTATGGTGAGGATCAGACCCGCTATGGTCCACAGACCGAGGCGTCGACCGCGACGATTTCTGCCGGAGGGGGTCGCTACCCTACCAAGGGAAGGGTTCTTTTCAAACACAGCCGATTGCCTCCGCTTGACTCCCGTCGTAGGGTGCATGCCATGGGGCGATGACTCCGCTCAGTTCCACAGCCATGAAGCTGTTCCTGCACCGAGTCGATGACTTCCACCTGACTCCACGGTCGTTCGGGCTCTGGGTGGCTGTTCATGGGAGCTCTCGCATCACTGGGAAGGGGATGCGACGATCGAACTCACCGGTGAGAGGTGTAGAAGGCCCGGGCATCTTCGGCTAACAAACAGCTCCACCTCGACCATGATCGCTGCTACCCTCTACCCTCTGGGGTACGCACTGCCCCGCTGCATCGACTGGTCTGTGTACACCAGAGTGGGAGATTTACGTCGATATGCTGTGGTGGACGATGTACTGGCCGACCTTGGCTTGCAGCGGTTCGCTTGACAACCGATAACCCCCTGTGGTATCTGGGATGTGGAAGGCAGTGCTGTCACATGTAAGTATTTGCCAAACATCGGTCGGCCGGTATCACCGCATATCAAGACAGCACAAAAAGGGAGGACTCACAATGACAGCCTCGCTAGGAAGGTGGGGAGCGTTTTTGCGTCAGGTACTACAATCGTTTGCTGTACCAGCGCCCGCATCCTCGTCGTGCTATGCACCCAGCATGGATTACCTACACTGTACACCCGACACGCATCGTCAACACCAAGCACCCAAGATGCCCTGCGCACGCTACACCCAAAGGGGCGCCATCCGCACTGTTTCGGCGGCACTACTGCTCGCGATCGCGGTTGTGGCGTGGGCAACCGTTTCGCCGGCAGCGGCGGCCAAGACCGAGGTCAAACTGCTGGTATGGGGGGACTCTGCACCCTATAAGCCAATCGTTGACCAGTTCGAGAAGGTTAACCCGGACATCGATGTGCGCATCGAACCATCCCCCGCCTATGGCTCATATCTTGATAAGCTGCAGGTGGAGATTGCGGCAGGCGTAGCTCCTGACGTAGTGGAACTCGGTGGAATGTTTGTCAGCCAACTGGCGAGGGCAGGCGCCTTGGTGAGTCTGGATCCATATCTGGCTAGGGACAAGGTTAACCTAAACGACTTCCTGCCCACCGGCGACATGTTCCTGTACAATGATAGAACTTATGGCATAGGCACTGCATACGACGTCATTGGCCTGGTATACAACCAGGACATGTTTGACCAGTCCGGACTTAGTGCCCCCGATGAGAACTGGACGTGGTCGAACCTGCGAACAGCCGCTGCCAAACTAACCCGCCGAAACGGTGACAAGGTCCTAAACTACGGGATCATCATGTATGCAGCCCCACAATACTGGGGTCAGGCATCGTGGATGAACTTTTTCGCTCAAAACGGCGTGCGTCCCCTGAACAAGGCCAAGACCCAAGCAGCCTTCAACAACCCGGCCGGTATCGAAGCCATCAAGTTCATGGCAGATTTCGTGTTGACGGATCATTCAGCGCCACCGGTCCCGCAGGTCTACAGCTGGGATTTCTCCAAAGAGCAAGTGGCCATGGACCTCTCCATCTTGCCCCTACCCTTTCCCGGTCTTACCCGCAGCGCCAAGTTCTCGTGGGATGTTGCTCCTGCTCCCAAAGGCAAATTCCGGGCAGCGGTAACCAACACGGTCGGCTTGGGCATCACGGCCCAGAGTAAGGTGAAGGAGGCAGCGTGGGAGTTCCTGAAATTCGCCGTCACCGAGGGCGGCAGGATTGTCGCGGCTACCCGGCCCTGGATGCCGGTATATAAGCCGGCTGTAGCTGAGTATCTCAAAGGTCTGCAAAAGCCGCGCAACTTTGCGAGAGTCCTGCAGGTCAGTGCTGACTACGTCATCGACATGCAGTTCACTCCGACCTGGTACCAGTGGTCTGCAGCCCTCGGCACACGCATATCGGAAGCCGTGGCCGGTAAGCAAAGCGTGGAGGCGGCTTTGGCCCAGGCTGAGGACGAGGTCAACCGGTTTCTGGCCCAAGAGAAGTGAGTTGGGCAAAGCATCAGCCCAGCACCTGCCGTCAGCCCCGTATCCCAGCGTCTGCCGGCAGTCCGGCATACCCCTCATGGCAGGTAGACTGAGAGGCTTGCTAGCAACGCCAAGTGGCTCTGGAAGAGCTTCTTCCAGAGCCACGGCCCAAATCTAGCGCTGCCACGGCCTGCACCTCACAGTATACTCGTTGGCGTAGAAAGCTGGCCTGTGCGGCGATCGATACTCGTCATGGACCTACTTTCTTTCTGTTGCTATCCCAGTATCAATTGTACGTCTACACCTGGCCGTGCCGTTGTGGTACCAGCGGGCCATCTGGATCTTCTGTTCGAACTCGTCCAGGCTGGTCTGTAACGCCAAGAGGCCGGTCTTGGTTAGGTCCCGGCCGTCGCCTGAGAGCCGACCTGCAGCCAGCCATTCACGCTGCCAAAGCAAATCATCCAAAGGCGGTAGAAACAGAACGCCGGTCGAAGCGGCCGACTCCCCCTCCCCATGGAAGGTACGAACCAGTTCTGCCGCCGTGCTCGCCACGGCCCAGTACGAGCGGTTCACACCGGCGAGCGCCAACGGTTCGATCATCCCTCGCCGCTCGTCCCCCGCCAACGCTGCCGTACGTCCCCGGGCGGTGAAGTGCTGCCAGCGTGACTCACCAGCAGACCGCAGAGCTCCAGGGCCGCATACCGTGGACTCCCCCGACAGCAAGCTGCCGCAAGAAGCCTCCTACCTGCGGATCGAGAACGATGGCCGCTGGCTATGTTACGATAGGACTGTGATCGGATGGGGATATCGTTGCCAGCGTCAGTAATATATGGTATTTTTATCCTAAGCGGTCGTGAGGAGGTGAGTGACTCCCTATGCCTTTCACTGTTCAAGACTTCCATGATCTCGTTCGGTTGTTGGAGGAGCATCCGGACTGGCGGGAAGAGCTCCGTCGCCTCGTTCTCACCCAAGACCTGGTCGACCTGCCGCAACTGGTGCGGGAAAACTCCGAGTTCATCCGCCGTTTGGCTGAGGCGCAAAAGCAAACTGAGGCCCGAATCGTCACATTGGTCTCTCGTATTGAAGAGCTGGCACAGGCCCAAGCCCACACTGACGCACAAGTGGCGCAGCTGGCGGAAGCGCAAAAGCGGACGGAGGCACGACTCGACTCCCTAGCCGCCCGCGTTGAGGAGCTAGCACAGGCCCAAGCCCGCACCGAAGCACAAGTGGCGCAGCTGGCACAGGCCCAAGCCCACACTGACGCACAAGTGGCGCAGCTGGCGGAAGGGACGGAGGCACGACCTCGGACTCCCCTAGCCGCCCGTGCTGAGGAGCTAGCACAGGCCTAAGCCTGCACCGAAGCACAAGTGGCGCAGCTGGTACAGGGCTCAAGCCCAGTCATTGACGCACAAGTGGCAGCTGGCGGAAGCGCAAAAGCGGACGGAGGCACGACTCGACTCCCTAGCCGCCCGCGTTGAAGAACTGGCACAGGCCCAAGCCCGCACCGAAGCACGCTTGGCACAGCTGGCAGACGCCCAACGGCGGACAGAGCAACGGCTAGACGCATTCGAGCAACGGACCGAAGAACACTTCCAACGGATCGATGCCGACCTCAAGGACCTCAAGGACTCCGTGAGTGTGCTCAAGGGGCACGACCTCGAACGTACCTACCGCGACCGGGCAGCAGGGTACTTCGGCAGGCTGTTCAAAGGTCTTAGGGTGCTACCGGATTACGAGGTGGATCGGCTTCTGGAGGCAGCGGTGACCCAGGGGATCATCACCTGGGAGGAGCGGGACGACGTTCTTGAGTCCGACTTGGTGGCCCGAGGCCAGCTGCGTTCCACCAACCAGACCGCCTTCCTAGTGGTTGAGATTTCCTGGGGCGTGGGACCGGAGGACGTTGAGCGCGCCCACCGTCGAGCCGCAACGTTGCAAAAGGTAACCGGCGCTGCCATAGCGGCTGTGGCAGGCGTCTCCATACTCCCACAGGCTAAAGAACTCAGTGACACGCTCGGCGTAACCCGTGTCACCGATGGCAGTGTAGAGGGGCCGGGCATCACCGGCTGACAAACAGCCCTCACGTGGCCAGCCCTGGTTTCGCGGTCGTGGCGGTGGGTACTGCCGCTCGTGAAGGGACCGGCCGGAAGCCAAAACGTCTTCCCGGACACAGGCGGGGCGAGCTTTCCACCCATGCTGGAAGGGAGAGTCTCACCTCGCCTCCGGCGCGATCTGGCCTTCATGTTGGCGAGAGAGCTGCCCTGCCGTCTATCGACCTTTTTGCGAATGAGTTGCAAATATGCTAAGCTGGAACAGCCATCCGCCGGTAGCCCGAAAGCCAGGGATTGCCTATCTGGTCTATCTGTTCGTCAAGGTGGGGTCGGCGCGCGTAAGCACCAGCGGATTGGACACCTCTATCCTATCGGAGGGGTTGAAACACCAAGGAGGAGAAGGAAATGCTACCGGTCAAGGTTGCAGTTATTTACTACAGCTCGACAGGAACCAACTATGCATTGGCGCAGACTGCGGCCGAGGCAGCGCGGGAGATGGGAGCCGAGGTGCGCGTCCGCAAGGTGCGCGAATTGGCGCCCGAAAGTGCCATCAGTAGCAATCCCCAATGGAAGGCGCACTACACGGCAACCAAGGACGTTCCAGAGGCCACCCTCGATGATCTCGATTGGGCGGACGTCTACATCTTCAGCACCCCGACCCGATACGGTGTGATGGCATCCCAGATGAAGCAATTCCTGGATTCCACTGGACCTCTCTGGGCCAAAGGCAAGCTGGCCAACAAGGTGGCAACCGTGATGACTAGCGCTTCCAACGGGCACGGCGGCCAAGAAGCCACCATCCTGTCCCTCTGGACAGTACTCGCACACTGGGGCGCAATCATCGTTCCGCCGGGCTATACGGATCAGGCGGTCTTCGCGGCCGGCGGCAACCCATACGGCACCAGCGTCACCGTACCACAGGATACACCGGGTAGTCCCGATGAGAAAGCTCTAGCCGCCGCCCGCTACCAGGCGAAACGGGTCATCACAGTCGCTGCATGGATTCTCAAAGGCCAGAGGTAATGTAGGCCGAGCGCAGAACATCTCAACCCGCCGGCATGGGCGTCAAACCTGAATCGGGGTCAACGGGCCGGGGGGCGTGGCGGAGGTCAACGCCGCTGCCCCCGGCCGTGCCGTTGTAGTACCAGCGGGCCATCTGGATCCGCTCTTCGAACTCGTCCAGGCTGGTCTGCAACGCCAAAAAGTTCTGGTTGGCCTTGAGGTCGGGATATGCCCCGGTTACCGCTAATCTCGCCCCCGAAGCCACGTCCATAGGTTCATACATTGGTCACTGCGTCGCATGAGCCGTCGGCAATTCAAGAAAACGCTTGACGATACGTTGAGCAATAGCATCTGTTCCGCCGAATGACCCCATGAGCTGCGACGAGGCTCGTGTTATCGCTCGTCTGCGTTCAGGATCGCCAAGGATAGCTACCCCCTCAGCTGCTACAGCTTCCGGATCGGGGTCCACCACAGCCACCGCATCTCCCAGGAGCTCTTTCTGACCAGCCAAAAACCGGCGGGTGACCTGCACCCCACGGCTCTCAAACGTTATCACCGGCTTGCCCAGGCCCACGGCCTGTTCAACGGCAGTGCCAGCCTGGCCAATGACTAACGAGCATAAGTGGAGAATCGAAGCAAACCGACCAGGGATGATGGCTACCTTCATTTGGTTTTCGCATCTGCCGTCCCCGCACGTAGCCACATAGGCAGGCCCAGCGCCAGCATCTTTCCCAGGATCGCCACGAGCGTCCCTGCCAGCATGGTCACCCCCATCGCCATGAACGTCGTTCTCGCACAGAGCAGAATCAGTAAAGGGTCTCAGTCTCCAGCCTGCTCGGGAGAGGGGGTCACCTAAAGCCTGAGCCTGGATATTCAACCCAGACGCCCAGGCCACAACCCCCTGCACTTCCCCCCCAGTTCTCGCATGCAGGGTCTGCAAAACCTTCAGTTGGTCCACCAGGTTGATGAGCGCGTCCTGGTGGCTGCCTGGCAGCAGCGCCACCAACGCCTTGCGGCCGTCCCAACCGGCAGCACGCAGCAGTTCCTTGGCCTCACCGATCTCCTTAGCGCTAACCATCACCGCGTCCATCATGGGGTTTCCCACGTACTCGGCCCGAATCCCAACTGTCTGAAACGAGGCCGCTGTTTCGGGATCTCTCACAAAGACGTCGGTGCAGTATTGGCGCATCGCCCGCCACATGCTCGGATTCCCCAGATGCGTACCTGGCGGCAGCGGCCGGGCTGAGTATGCGATCTCCACCCAGATCATAGGCTTGCGGAATACGTAGTAGTTCAGATCAAGACTGACCCGGTCGCCCACCCCGATGATCCCATCGAACTCCTGCCGGTGACGCCAAGCAAAGCGGAGCTGACGCAAGACCAACCCAAGCCAGCCCGACCGCAGATCCTGTATCAAGTTGCCGAGGCTAAGGTATATGAAGCCGCCGCTGGGAAGCTCGGCAAGCGGGCCGACGACCGGGATTCCCGCCTGCCGGTACGCCTCGCCCATTCCTACCAGTGGAAATGCCTCTATTTGGAGCAGTCCACCAGCCAGCTCACGGGTGCGTTGAACCACCATCCGCCCCACTGCGTCTTCACCGTGACCGTTGCTGACCACCAAGAGTCTTTTTGGCCTCGCCATCTCGCCCGACCCTTTCTACCCATGCTCGGCCCATGCTCAGCGCATGTTCGTTTCGACCGCCACCACCTGAACCCGGCCTAGCTCGGCCTCAGAACCGGCCCGGGTTCGACAGTCTCTTCTTGCTATACCCGGTTTATTCCTTTGCCGGGGCTGCCACCGGCGTTCCGTCAACATCCACACGCAACACGCACAGGGCCAGCAGCACAGATCGGCGTCGCAAAAATAGCATTCAAGCCGCCCGAACCGCCCTGAACCTCATCTTGGGCGGCCGGTGGGCGTAACGCCGCTCGTCTCCTGGTGCGCTTGTGTATTGACAAGGTCTCTGGCGTAGGGTAATTTGTGAGTAAGTTCACATACACGTGGCCACAGTGGCTGCGGACGAGGCGGGTTTCCTCCCCGCTGAGACCAGGCCGTACGGCCCGACTGAACAAGCCAGCAGCCTGACGAAGGGTTCACCCGACGAAGGGCGGGGCAGCAAAGGTGTATCGCCATCTTCGCCGTTCCCGCCGGAACGGCTTTTTTGTTTGGCCGGCGTCAACGGCGATCGAGATGGCTAGCTGAGCGGAAGGAGTTGCAAGAGCCCAGGCAATGGCCCGAGCAATGAGCCCGGCCAGGAGCGCGGCAACCGCAGACAAGACGACACCAGGAAGGAAGGTCGACCGATCATGGGAGATCCGAACATCATGGAGTCTGGCCCAAGGACCACGAGGAGCACAGAGAGCACCCGAAGCGCAGGGGCTGAGGCTCCCCACCCGAGGCTGCAACCAGAACGCCGGCTGGGCGTTGTGGGAATCGTCATCGAACGGCGGCTGGACGCTGCTCCTTTGGTGAACCAGTTGCTCACCGAGTTCGGCGAGATCATCGTGGGACGCCTGGGTGTGCCCTACCGCGTAGCGGGCGTTTCGGTCATCGCCCTGATCGTCGATGGCACGACCGATGAAGTAGGAGCACTGACCGGTCGGCTGGGCCAGATCCCGGGTGTTGTCGTCAAGTCGGCCGTGACCCGCTACTCCCACCACGCAGGAGCGGACGCCACGTGAGGACCGAAGCTGCGTATTGTGAACTTGTTCACGACATCGTAGACCGGACGACGGACGCCCTGGCGCGGGTGAACGACGGGCCGGTGCGGGTCAACGTGCCCGAGGAACGACTCACAACAGTCCCGCTCAACCGGGAAGAGTTGGTCACGCTCTTGACCCCACCCACTGCCACTGCCGAGCAGATACTCTTTGCGGCGGCCGATCAGGTGCGGCGAAAAGCCGTGGGAGACGCCGTTCACCTGCGGGCGATCATCGAGTTCTCCAACCACTGTGAACGGGGCTGCTGGTACTGTGGGCTGCGTCGATTCAACCACAAGCTGCCCCGTTATCGCATGACGGTAGACGAAGTGGTGGAGGCGGCACAAGCGGCGGTCGCCATGGGTTTTCGCACGGTGGTCTTGCAGTCGGGCGAGGACTCGTGGTACGACGAGAGGACCATCTGCACCATCATTCGCCGGATCAAGGCGATTCTGACTCCGACCTCGATCCCAGGCCAGGTGGCGGTCACCCTCTCCCTGGGCGAGAGGCCGCGGGCAGAATACGCAGCCTTCCGCGCCGCCGGGGCAGACCGCTACCTTCTCAAGCACGAGACGGCCGACCCTGCCCTGTACCGGCGCCTGCACCCGGACATGTCCTTCGAGAACCGCAAACAGTGCTTGGGCTGGCTGCGGGAGCTCGGCTACCAGGTCGGCTCCGGAAACATCGTGGGGCTGCCGGGCCAAACCGTTTCCACTCTGGCCGAAGACATCACCTTGTTGGCCGAGCTCGACGTAGAGATGGCCGGCATTGGGCCGTACATCGCTCATCCGGAGACGCCGTTGGCGAAGTTGGCCTGGGGCGGTGTCCGTGGCAGTAGCGTTGGAGGTGACGGTGGCGTTGGGGGTGGCCGCGGTAGTGGCGATGGCAGCGACGACGGCGACAGTGGTGGTGGTAGCGGTGGGGGTGATGGTGACGGTGGCAGCGGCGGCGACAGTCGCGGCAACGGCGCCCGCTTGCCTGCGGACGCGGTAACGATGACGCTGCGCACCGTGGCAGTAACCCGGCTGCTGCTGCCATTGACCCACCTGCCGGCAACGTCGGCCCTGGGCACGGCTGATCCGCAGGGACGTCAACGCGCGCTACAGGCCGGAGCGAACGTCGTAATGCCGGACTTGACTCCCATGCGTTACCGCCGTTACTACGAGATCTACCCCAACAAGATCTGCTTGTTCGAAGATCCCCGCACCTGTTTCAGTTGCTTGAGCCGCATGGTCACCGGCCTGGGGCGCTACGTCGCCACAGATCCCGGCCACAGCCCCAAATGGCCACCTCTCGCCGGGAAAGATGGCGATAGTCGACAAAGCGATCCCGACCCCGCTCGAGGTCAGGAACAGCTGCCGTTCACCAACCTTCCGACTGCCGATTCCAAGAGACTGCCGGTCACCAGCCATTAACAGGAAGGAGTACGACCCCATGATCGATGCGATCGAACTCGAACGTTACTCCGCCGACTTCATCGACGTCGCCCTCATCGACGAGTTGCTGCGGGAAGCGACACCGCCCACCGCCTCCGAGGTGGAAGACATCCTTGCCCACGCCCGCGAAGCCAGGGGGATTTCCCTGTCGGAAGCGGCACGGTTGCTCCTCTTGGACGATCCCGAACTGCTCGCCGAGATGTACGCCACCGCCCGCCTCGTGAAGGAACGGATCTATGGCAAACGGATGGTGTTTTTCGCTCCGCTCTACATCAGCGACTATTGTGTGAACAACTGTGTGTACTGCGGCTATCGCCACCATAACCAGTTCCCCCGTCGCCGTCTGACTTTGGATGACGTGCGGGAGGAGGTACAAATCCTGGAATCGCTCGGCCACAAGCGGCTGGCGCTCGAGGCGGGCGAAGACCCTGTCCACTGCCCCATCGACTACGTGCTGGACGTCATTCGGGTGATCTACGAAACCACCCAGGACCATGGCGAGATCCGCCGGGTCAACGTAAACGTCGCTGCGACGACGGTCGACGAGTATCGGCTCCTGAAAGCGGCCAGGATCGGTACGTACGTCCTCTTCCAGGAAACCTACCATCCAGAGGTCTATCGCAGGATGCATCCTGCAGGGCCAAAGTCCAACTATGCCTGGCATCTGACGGCCATGGACCGGGCCATGGAGGCCGGTATCGACGACGTGGGGCTGGGCGTGCTCTTCGGGCTGTACGACTACCGGTTCGAAGTCCTGGCATTGCTCTTGCATGCTCAGCACCTTGAAGAGCGATTCGGGGTCGGTCCGCATACGATCTCCGTCCCCCGGCTGCGCCCAGCCAAGGGTGTCACACTGGACACCTTCCCCTACCTCGTGAGCGACGAACAGTTCAAGAAGGTCGTCGCGGTATTGCGGCTCGCCGTCCCCTACACCGGCATGATTCTCTCCACCCGTGAACGGCCCGGCTATCGCGACGAAGTGCTTGCTCTGGGCATTTCACAGCTGAGCGCCGGTTCGTGCACCGGCGTGGGCGGTTACCGTCAGGAGTACGGCATGACGGGCGCGACGAACGACGCCGGGGAGGACGAAGAAGCGCCGCAGTTCACCGTAGAAGACCACCGCAGCCCGGATGAAATGATCCGGAGCCTGTGCCACTCGGGCTTCCTGCCCAGCTTCTGCACGGCCTGCTACCGGCGGGGGCGTACCGGCGACCGGTTCATGCGACTGGCAAAGACGGGGCAGATCCAGAACATCTGCCAGCCCAACGCCATCCTGACGTTCAAGGAGTACTTGCTGGATTACGCCTCGCCGGAGACTCGTGAACTGGGTGAAAGGGTCATTGCCGCCCACTTGCAGCAGATCGGCAAAGAAAGAGTCAAAGAGGAAACCCAGCGCAGACTACGGAGGCTCGAGCAAGGTGAAAGAGATCTCTACTTCTAACCAGACTGAGAGGCAGACGAACCAGACGCGACAGCCCATCTCGCCGGTTGCGCCCGTTTCCCGAGTGGCCCACGTGCCCCAGTCCGAACGGATCCACATCGGCCTCCTGGGCCGCCGCAACGCCGGTAAGTCGAGCTTGCTCAACGCTCTCGTGGGGCAGGATGTGGCCCTGGTTTCGGACACGCCGGGCACCACCACCGATCCCGTCTTCAAAGCGATGGAACTGCAGCCGCTCGGACCGGTCGTCTTCGTGGATACAGCCGGACTCGACGACGAAGGAAAGGTCGGCACGCTGCGTGTGGAACGGACCCGCAAGGTTTTGCGCCGGCTGGACATGGGGCTCCTCGTCGTTGACGCGACGTTAGCCCAGCAAGCGATGGCTGACGGGCAGCCCATCGACGTCGACGGTGGCTGTGGGCAGGAGCAGGAGCAGGGTTATGGCCGTGCCCATGGGAAAGGTTACGACGACGGTCATGGGCTGGGTAGCGGCAACCCTCATGGGCAGGGTCATGACAATGGTCATGAGCTAGGATGCGGGCCAGACCATGGGGAGCGGTATGGGCAGGACTATGGTCCTGGTTACGGAGAGTGCCTCGCTCCGGAGTTAGCGATTCTGAACGAGTTCCGTCGCTGCCATCCGACCGCCCCCGTCCTGATGGTCTGGAACAAGATCGACCAGCTCAAACTGAACCAGCTCCAACACGGGGACGGCCGTGGCAAAGGCAGCACGCAGGAGCTTAACCGCATCCTGGCCCAGGCTACAGCCTTCCTGCAAAGCCGAGACCAACATCGTAACCCGTATCGCGGCCGATGCAGCGACCGAAGCCCACAGCTGTCGCTGCCTTTCATAGGGGTCAGCGCCAGGACAGGCCAAGGAATCTCCCAGCTCAAGGAGCGGATCCGAGAGATCGCCCAACAAGGTGGTCTGACCGAGCGCGTGCCACTGGTAGAGGATCTCGTCGCCCCTGGTGATACAGTCATCCTGGTAACCCCCATCGACAGCGAAGCGCCGGCCGGTCGGCTGATCCTGCCCCAACAGCAGGTGTTGCGCGCTCTCCTCGATCATGGCGTGGTCACCCTGGTCGTACGTGAGACGGAACTGGCCGCCGCCCTCGATCGCCTGCGCCGCCCGCCCTCGCTGGTGATCACCGACTCGCAAGCCTTCGCCCAGGTGGTACGGGTGCTGCCGCCGAACGTCCCGCTCACCTCGTTCTCGATCCTGTTCGCCCGGTACAAGGGCGACTTGGAACAACTGTTGGCTGGTGCAAACGCCGTGTCGCAGCTGCGCCCTGGCGATCGCGTGCTGGTCGCCGAAGCCTGCACCCATAGCCCGCCGACCGAGGTGGACATCGGCCGGGTCAAGATTCCCCGGCTGCTGGAGACCAAAGTGGGGGGAAAGCTCGAGTGGACATGGTTCACCGGGTACGATTTCCCCGCTGAACTGCAGACCTATCGCCTCGTGATCCACTGCGGCGGCTGCATGCTCAACCGCACAGAGATGCAAAGCCGGCTGCAGATGCTCCGGCAGGCCGGAGTGCCGGTCGTCAACTACGGCGTGATCCTGGCCTACCTCACGGGCATCCTGCCCCGAGCAGTGGAGCCGCTACGCTTGCCAGGCCGATAAGGTGGTTCGCCAGCCGCTGGTCCTTCCCTCCGTTTCCGGTGGAGCAGGAGGCGCGTAGCGTTTCTACCAGCCCGGGTGGGGGCCGGACAGCGGTTGGGTGCTGGCAGACATCAACGGAGCGATGGTAACGCTGGCGCTGCTCTACGGGGGAGGCGATTTCGACCGGACGGTGCAGATCGCAGTTCAAGCAGGGTTTGACAATGACTGCAATGCGGCCACCGCCGGCGGGATCGTGGGAACGATGGTGGGCTTCTCAGCCCTGCCCCGCCGCTGGGTCGAGCCGCTGGGCGGGACTTATTACAACCGTACGTTGCGCGGGTTCCCCCAATTCCTTTTGATTGATGACGTTAGTGAACGGATGGCTGAGATAGGTTTGAAGATGGTAACAAAGTACGGTGGGGTAGAGGAGGCGGGTGCGGGTGAACTGGTAATACCCGTTGAGCCCATCCCTGTTGCGCCCTACGAGCCGCCGGTACCCGAGGAAGTCGTTGTGCGGCACATGGCCCGCTCCTGGAATCCTTTGTGGGAGGTGTACGGGCTTGGTTTCGACATGGGGCCCGGGCTGCGGACGGAGTATGCTGGTCGGCCCAACGTCTTCGTGACCCATCCCAAGAGTACCGAAATCCCTGCCGAACTGCGTGCCCACGTCAGCATCCCGTCCCAGGGCCAGACGGTCCTGGAGATAGGCGTTACCAACTACGACCAGATCGCTGACTGTGATTGGGTGCTCAAGGTTTTCGTCGATGATCAGCTGTTGGACGAGCGGGTCATCCGGCGGGAGCAGGGCCAGATGAAGTGGTACGACCTGAGTTATGATCTCACCCCCTGGGCGGGGCGGGAGGTTACCATTCGCCTGCTCAACGAGGCCAATGGCTGGTATTATGAAGCCGGGTACTGGTCCCATGCAGAGATCCGTACGAGCCCTCCGGCCTCCGGCCGGTGAGAGCCAAGGACAGGGGTCAGCTAGTCATGATTCCAGCGGACGCAAGTTAAGTATAGTCGCTCGCCTCGCCGGGGTCGCCGCGGTAGCGGCCTCGCCCTTTGACTGTCCTGGCTGCAAGGGATAAGATTTACAGTGCAGGAAGATCCCAAGCCCATGGAAGGGGGAGTCTCGCATGCCGGTGCAACCCGTGAATGCCACCACGGTGGTTGATTGGCTCGAGAGTTCATGGAAGTACGCCTACCATACGCCCGTCCCTCAAGCAATCGAGGGGTTGACAGCGGACCAGGCGTTCTGGAAGCCGGCGCCCGAACGTCACTCCATCTGGCAGCAGGTCATGCACATGGCCTACTGGCGAGAGTACTTTGCGAGCAAGCTCGAAGGCCATTCGTTCACCCTGGACGAGGCTGAACTCCAGAAGCACAACTGGCCAGCCCACCCACAACCCGCAGACGAAAAGGCCTGGCAAGCTGCGAAAGAGCGCCTCGCCGCTACCCAGACCCGGCTACTTGCCCTGCTACGGGCCATGCCACCCGAATGGCTCGACGCGCCGCCAGGAAGCCAGCCGGACGCCCGTCCCGTGGCTGAGCAAGTGATGGGTTACATCGGGCATGACAGCTACCACGTAGGTCAGATCATGCTCCTGCGGGCACTGCAAGGGCTTCCGCCCGTGGAGTAAGCCATGGCATAGGCATGGCCTCGTACGATGGTCCGAATGGGCCGATTCCACGATGGTGTTGAAGGCTCATCAGGCATCAGCTCATGCCCTCTCTCTTACTCACATATCGATTGTTCTCTACTGCTGGGATTGCCTACCCCTGATAAAGGTAACAATCGCCGGGATGACAGATATAACAATGATGGCTAGTGTTACGAGAGAGAAATGATTCTTTACTATCGGGAGCCTGCCAAAGAAATAGCCGAGCAGCAAGAATAGCGAAACCCACGTGATGCCTCCTACCGCGTTGAACTCCAGAAAGCGAGGATAACTCATTTCACCTATCCCAGCAACGAACGGTACAAACGTTCTGATTATCGGGATGAATCGGCTAATGACGATGGCGATTGGCCCGTATCGAGAATAGAACTCTCTCGCCTCGAGGACATGTTTCTTCTTAATGAGTCTTAGATTTGCCGAGCTATAAACCCTATTCCCAACCTGCTTTCCTATGTGGTAATTCGCAGTGTCCCCCAAAATCGCCGCCATGGATATTGCAACCAGGAGCACAGCCAGGTTCAGCGACCCAATCGCGGCAAAGGTACCAGCGGCGAAGATCAAAGAATCTCCCGGAAGGAACGGAGTAACAACCAACCCGGTTTCCAAGAAAATGACGACGAACAACACGGCATATGTTGCCGTACCATACGCCTCGAGAATGCCCCCCAGGTATTTGTCGAGGTGCAGGACAACGTCGATGAACGTATGTACCAAGGCGTCACGTACCTTTCTCCATATTATCGCAACCCCGCACGCCTGCAGCCCTGGTAACCCTGGCTAGTCGAAGACATCTTGCATCGGGATCCACCAGTTGCCGCCATTATACGGCACTCGGGTTCGACAGTCCATGGGCACGGCGTGGGCGGAAAGGGGCTCGGCCGTGGAGACGGAGTTGAAGGCAGCTCCGGATGCAGTCGCGTCAACCTGGGCTGCCACCGCCGTTGCCTCTCTTGCGGCTGTTGCGTGCAATCGGCCAGGTCGCCAGTCAAGGCGGAGGGAGCGTTGTCCGTTTGTTCCTCGAAAGCGGGAGCGGCCAGCAGGTCCCGGTCGCCATCCACAAACAGGCGATGCCACAGTTCCAACACCAGCAACGTGAAGACTTGGCGGCTACCCACGTCACTCATGCAGCGGGCTGGCTCCAGCAAGTGACGGATAGACCGGTCGTCGAAATAGCCGCGGTCGCGAAAACGGGACGAGGTCAAGAGGGTCTCGGCGTAGGCATGCAGGTCTCGGCTCATCCAGGCGGTCACGGGTGCGGTAAACCCAAGCTTCTTGCGGTACAGGATCTCAGCCGGTAAGACGTTGCCCAGAGCTTTCTTCAGAATGTACTTCAATGTATGTCCGGCTAACTTGAATTCAGGCGGTAAAGTAGCGGCAAACTCCACCATGAGATGATCGAGAAAAGGAACACGAAGTTCTACGGAGTAGGCCATAGTTAGCCGATCAGCCTTCAGCAGAGTATCGTCGGCCAGCGAGGAACGAACGTCAAAGTAGAGCATGGCCGCGAGGGTGTCGTTGCCCAGGCATTTCCCTCGGTTGTCTGACAGTGCGTTCATCCTTGGGAAAAAGGGCGAGACGACGGATTGCATGTCTATTTGAGAAGCTATGTGGCGCATCCGGGGAGAATAGATCGCCTGTTTCTCCTCTTCTGTAAAGGTTGCGCCCACTCCGCGATACCACTGGTCCACTGGGTCCAACAATCGGTGCGCTAGATTGTGCCCATGCATATGGCTGGGAATCAAAGCCGCCAAGGGTCGCAATAAGTGTTCCCGCAGCCCCGAGGGAACACGCCGAAACGCTTTTACAATCCGGGAAGCCAAGTACACATCGTATCCGGCAAACAGTTCATCGGCACCCTCGCCCGAAAGGACCACGGGAACCCCTGCCTGGGCCGCCATCTGGCTGATGTAAAACATAGGAATAACGCCCGGATCGCCAAGAGGCTCCTCCAGTTGCCAGAGGATGCGGGGTAGATCGTACGGAACCACCTCGGCTTCCACGATTCTCTGGTGATGGTGGGTGCCAAACCGCCTGGCCGTCACTCGCGCCTGGTCCAGCTCCCAGAAACCTGTCTGCGGCACTCCGCCATGTGCGAAGCCTAGCGTAAAGCTCTCCAGGGAAGTGTGGGATCGGCTCGCATGCGCAGCCAGGATCTGGCCTGCGATCTGAGGAGAGAGCGAGTCAAGGCCCAGGTTCTCACCCGGCTCCGCAAATGGACTCTGAGACGCCAACCTTTCTTGTGCGCCGGAGGCCAAGGCCAGAATGGCGCTGGAGTCTACCCCCCCACTTAGAAATACGCCGACCGGCATCTCGCTTTGCAAGTGGCGCTCTACGGTATCGCTGAGTAAGCTGATCAGTTCGTTGGCTGCTTCCTCCTCGTCCCGGTAGGTGCCAGGATCACTCTCCCAGGGCAGTTCCCAGTAGACGTGGTCGTCCAAATGACCGTCGTGGTAAAGGACAAAGTGCCCGGCCGGCAGTTTACGAATCTCCCGAAACAAAGTGGCCGGCGCAGGAACGTACCGAAACGTCAAATAACTGTGAAGAGCCTCCAGATCGGGGACAGCCCGAATGCCCGGAAGTGCAAGCAATGGTTTGATCTCCGAAGCAAAGGCCAACCCAGTGCCATTGGATGCTTCGAAACCACTTTCCCCGTGAAAATCACCCTGCATCGACAGCAGGTCGATCTGCGCTCGGGAAATGCTATCAACTCCTGCCGCAGCTCGCGGTAGTTGTAGATTTCTCCGTTGCAGACGAGTTGGAGAGTCTCATCTTCATTGGAAAGCGGCTGATGACCCCCTTGGCGGTCGATGATGCTGAGCCGCTGGAAACCCAGCCCCAGGCCCGGTTCCGTATGCAGACGACGCTCGTCCGGTCCCCGGTGTACCATATCCTGGCACATTCGGTTCAGAATGGTAGGGTCCGGAACAGGCCGAGGATCGGCAAATGCCAAGCCGCAAATCCCGCACATCCTGGTTCGCGCCCTCCGCAGTGAAATCTCCGCCGTTTGTACGTTGCGTCTCCCAGTTCCACAGCCCTAGAATTGCACCCGTACATGGAGAGAACATGAAACGCGGTGTGAGCGCCAGCCGAAAACCGCGGGGGAGAGGCCAGGGGAGCAGCACCACGTACAGAATTGACTGATCCTGGTGCACACGAAGCCTAACGTAAACAAACTAATGCTCCAACTCCGGCGAGTTGTCAAACAGTGGCAACTGCTGGTTCGCCGGCATTTCGAAGCGGGCCTGGCCCTGCGGCTTGGGCCGACCTGGGGCTTGAGTCTGCCGTTGGCCCTGGGCCTCAGGGGGCTCGTAATGCCCCACCAGCGACGGCGAGGTCGGGTCGTGTGGTTCAAGGCTTTGCCCCTGCAAACCGGTGGCGTAACAGTAAACGCAGCCATGGTGACACGTTCCGTAGACCCCGATATCCCGGCTGAGTACACAGCCGCAAACGGAACGCTGACTGGGATCCTTGCGTGCAGTCACGTCGACCCCAAAAACCCGGTGAATGAGTTCGTCATCCACGCACTTGCCCGGCCGTATTCCGAACGGTAGCAAATCGTACGGCTCCGCACAGGCCACGATCTCCATGCCCACCGACTGTGCCATGGCCGACATGCGGCGCAATAGTGAAGCGACCGCCGGATCTTCTGGCGTACAGCGCCTGATCCCCTCGATTGCAGCCATCCGCTTCCCGGCGCCACGGTAGTCATCCACCAGGCTGACCACCACGCGCTCAGTGTAGCCCTTCAGAGCCGTGGCAATCTCCGAAAACCGCTGTGCATGATACTCCTCACCCAGCCCAGCAGCCCAAATGATCGGGTCGTACCGCCAGATCACCCGCTTCGGCGTGATCCGGCGGGCCAACTCCTGGAACGTCTCCAGGCTGTCCGGCAGCGCCGGAACGTGCGGCTCGATTGCCCTCGGATAGCCGTTCACCGTGAACTGGAAGTAGTAGCGGTACCCCCGCTGGTCCAGTTCATCCAGGTGTCGCATGAGCGGCCGGGGGTCCTTCGTCCAAAACACGATGACGTCCAGGTCTGCGGGTGTCAGCGACAGCCGAACTACTTGCTTGCGGTTGAACGGATTCGGGTACGTGCAAAAGCCGGCCCGAATGCGATTCATGAACCACAGGGCATAGAACTTCGGGATATCCGTCCGCCGACTCGCACTGATGATCATGGTCTCAACTCGCCGGCTCTCCCTAACAGCCGTGGTCCCGGGGCGTTGCCCGCACCCCTTGGCCGACCCTGCGGTTGCCTAAAGCTCAGCTACGCAATGTCCGTCGAGATACTGCTCTATGACTAAGCTTGGCCGAAGCCTGCAGTTGCCTAAAGCCCAGCTGCAGCCATTGCCTTCCCCACCGCCCCGTGACGCAACCCCGGCCCTGGCCCTGCTCGTTGAACGGCCCTGTGCGTCCATCCTCAACCGCCTGCGCCGAGCCGCTGGCGCACCAGCTGAAGGAATGACTCGGTGGGCATGGCCAGGTCGGCGAGCGGCACACCGTCGATGTAAATGTTCTCCTCGCCCATCGCCACGGCATCCGTACGGTTCAGGATGTAGCGTTCCGCGGTTGCGACACGGGGCGACAGCGTACGGGCAGCGGTCAGCCGGCGCCGGCACATCTGCAGCATCCACGGACAACGGCCAGTGACAACTGCTTCGACACTCACAGCGTGCGAGGGAGCTGCAGGGGCGTTGGATGCACCAGAGACCACACACGCCGCAGGCAGGTTGCTGGCGGAGACAGCAGGGGTAGCGGAGCGGGGGGCCTGGGAGAACGGTAATGAGGAACTGGCCGCGGCCAGCGACACGCTCGCATCCGGGCTCAGGCGCTTGAGGAGCAGCGGGGCGGGACCGCGCCGTTCAACCACCTCGAATCCGAAGTGCTCGAAGAGCCCGACCGGCATCCATCGCGGGTACGTGAGCACGGCCACCCCGTTCGACCCGGTGGCGGCTGCAAGCGCCCTCTCCATCAGGGCTCGGGCCAGGCCCTGCCTCGTTGCCTCGTCGAGGACCCAAAGGCAACGGATGACCCAGAGGTCCTCCTCCTCAAGGGGCAGCGGAGCGGCCTCGATGGGCATCACCTCGATGCGGCCGACAGGTCGCTCGCCTGCAAAGGCCCCGAACGTTCGCACGCCCATAGCAGCCACCCGCCGGTGAACTGCAGCTGCCTCCCGCAGCGCCTCCGCCGGCTCAGCGCCCGGCATCACGCACATCACGTTGATGGCGTTGATCTCGTCCGCAGCCACCTCCCGCACGACAGGCCTTGCGGGCTGCCTACCCATCGGGCCGCTGATGTGACTCACGCGCACACCTCCGCTTTCAAACCGTCAGAGCACCCAGCGCAGCCCGGACAGTTGCGGCTGCACCACCGATCCCGCAGCCACACTAACTGCGCCAGTCGGGTAGCAGCCCCAACAGCCCGGCCTCAGAGGACTACCCGCCTTGCGACCGCTCGGGCAGCTACTACGACGTATCACCACCCAATTCCTGCCGCGACGCCCAAGCATTGACGCTCTTTGGGGGGAGCGAGCGTCACCTCCGTTCCACTGACTTCCAAGGCCGGGACCGCCGGGGTAATGCCGGCCCTGGTCTGACGGTTGATGAGCAGTACGCAGCCAAAAGGGGTGAGGGGCCGGCAAACCGATGGTCTCGCCCCGGCCGGATTAGCAGCACGCAGCAGAAGGGGTCAGGGGGTGGTGCTCGATGGGCGACGAGGCGCGGGCGGTTTCGGCTTCTGGGCAAGTAGTCGCCATCGGGAGGCTTTTCCTCCTCACTTCAAAGCTTTTCCGGGTAGAAAATACACCTGATGCGTCCAAAGCGGTGGCACAAGCGGGGGGCAGCAGGGCGAGCAGTGACGCCGGCCCAGCAAAACGCCAGCTACACTGCTTCAGGCTTGCAGCTGGCCGACCGACACGCGGGGGTCTGACTGGCTGGCAGGGTTCAGCAGGTAGTATTTCAACCCGGGGACGCGTGAAACTCGGGTAGCGATTCTACCCGATCACTTAGTAACTCGTTATACCGCTGGGGCAATGTACCCCCCTCGTCGTGAGTCTGGCCGGCCCCGGTTGTTGCACTGGCCCTCTCCGCGCCTGTCCCCCGCACCTCCAAGCCCCCGCCGGTAAGTGCGGCAAGCACCTTGATGAGAGCGCTGAATTAACCGGCGCTCAGCCGTCGGGACATCCCAAGAAGCCCATGACTACAGCATCCAGCGAATACCACTCGGCCGAATGGGCCGGTTTTTAAGCGCTCTCCTTGATGTCCTGCGAAGGCAGGCAGGCTCAACCCTGGTCGGTGCGAGATGGCGAAGTAATGGCTTCGGAGGTCTCGGAATCGTCTTCAAACCGGGTGGCGGCGATCTCCTGGGCGGAGGCGCCCACCCGGTAGCGGGCACTTTCCTCGAAGATGGGTAACACGACGTCCTTGGCCAGGCGGTTGGCCAGTGACCAGGAGGGGTGCGTACCGGCGTCCGTCCACCAGCCGTCGAGAATGTCGTACTCCAGTTCACCTCGCCGTAGGTAGGTGTTGTTGACGTCGGTGATCTCCAGTTCGCCGCGAGCCGACGGGCGCAACGAGCGGATGATGTCGAAGACCCGGGCGTCATACATGTAAATCCCGGTCACGGCCAGATCACTTTGCGGGTGAACCGGTTTCTCCTCTATCCGCAGGATGCGCTGGGGACGTGCAGCACCTCTCACGTCCTCCACCACGGCCACGCCGTAGCGCTGCGGGTCGGGCACACGCTTGAGCAGCACCCGTGCCCCCGCCGGCTGGCGGCGGAAATGTTCAACGTAGGGAGTGATGTCGGTGCTGAAGATGTTGTCGCCCAAGATGACCACGCAGCGCCCATCGCCAACGAACCCCTCGGCCAGGCTCAACGCCTGCGCGATGCCGCCCGCCTCATCCTGAACCCGGTACGTAAACTCCAGCCCCAGCGCCCGCCCGCTGCCCAGCACGCCGACCACCGACCCCATGTGTTCCGTGCCGGTCACGATCAGGATGTCGTGGATGCCGGCAGCGGCCAGCTTGGCCACGGGGTGGTAGATCATCGGGTAGCGCCCGACCGGCAGCAAGTGCTTGTTGGTGACCTTCGTTAAAGGAAAGAGCCTCGAGCCAGTTCCCCCTGCGAGGACAATGCCCTTGAGGTTATCGCAATTCATAGCCTGACCTCCCGCCTAGCCCCACCTGATCCCGCCTGATCCCGCCTGACCCCACCTGACCCTCTGCCCTCGCCTGATCCTCTGATCCCACCTGATTCCACCTGATCTCATCTGACCCCACCTGATCCTCTGACCCCGCCACCCCACCTGACCCTGTCTCTATCCCGCCTGCGCCAACGCCCACTCAACTACACTCTCAGTGGGTGAATGTCCAGCCGGTATCCATTCACGCCCATAGTCCCAGCCGCGCAAGAACCCAGCCACGAGCGGCCGGCTACCGCATCTTCGTCGTCCAGTCGAACCCAATGCGGGGATCATCGAACGGCAGGCGTTTCTCGTCCGGATCGGCAGCATTGTACGACTCGGTCGTGAAATAAAGGATGATAGCGGGCTTCTCGCCCAACGTGCGATACCCATGGGCCACACCCACTGGAATCAACAGAAGGATGGGGTTGTCCTCACCCATGTAAAAGACATTGGTCTCGCCCTTGGTCGGTGATCCTTCCCTCAAATCGTGCAACACCACCTGAGCGTTGCCGACCGGGAAGAACCAGAGGTCGTCCTGGCGTTCATGGTAGTGGAACGCTTTGATGACGCCCGGGTACGTCTTCGACATCGAAGCCTGCCCAAATCGCCGTAGCAAGCCGTCATCATCCCGCAGAATCTCCTGAAAGAACCCACGGTCGTCCGGATGGCGGACCAGGTGCTTGACCTTGACGCCTTCAATCATGTTCGTCGCCCTCTCATCACTCAGAATCGGTGAAGTTGCCGATATTCATGACATTGTGAACCACGAGCGGCCGCCTTCCGTCCATCACTCACGACCCGGAGGGGTTGCCGAGCTCCCGAATCCCGACAACCTCCTGCGCCACCCACTCCTCGCCAGTTGTCCGCGGGATCACTCACCGTCGCGGCCCCTACCAGCCTACAGGCTCACTCGCACCCAGCCCACGGGTTCGCTCGCAACCAGCCCACGGTTCGCTCGCAGCTAGCCTGCCGGCTCAGTCATTGCGGGAAGCGGGAAGGAACAGGTCGGGCGAGTCGGCCCGCAACTCCGCCATGAACGCCCGCAGCGCCTCCTGCCACGGGCGTAACTGCAGGCCGACCGACCGCAGTTTGGCGGGCGACAAGACCGAGTAGGCGGGGCGGCGAGCCGGGCGGTTCAGCTCGGCACTGCTGATCGGCTCGACCTCCACTGGCCACCCAGCCAGCCCCACGATCTCCCGCGCAAACTCGTACCACGAACAGCTCCCGCCATTGGTCACGTGGTACGTGCCAAAGGGGGCGGGGGTGAGGACCACAGCACCCTCGGGCGCTCCCGCTCGCGGTGAGGCGGCTGCCGGCGCGGCCTGGGGAAGCAGCTGCACCCCTTCCGGTTGAACCACCGGCACCCCGGCCAGAAGCAAAATCGCCTCGGCCAGGTCGTGGGCGTAGGTCGGGCAACCGACCTGGTCATCGACCACACGCAAAGGTTGAGGCGACCTGGACGTGGCCTGCGCACTGGCCTTGGCTGCCTTGGCTGCGGCCTGTGCGCCAGCCGCCGCCACCGCATCATCAGCCTCTGCGCTCGCCCTGGCCACCGCCGCATCATCAGGAGCCGCACCAGCTGCGGCTGCTGCCCCGAGTATGGCCCCGGGGAAATTGCGACCGTAGACCCCGTACACCCACGCCGTCCGCACAATGTAATGCTGCGGCCAGATCTCCCGCACGGCCTGCTCCCCTGCCAGCTTCGTCGCACCGTACACACTCAGCGGCGCAGGCTCATCATCGACCTCGTAGGGAACACGCTTCTCTCCGCCAAACACGAAGTCCGTGCTCACGTAGACCAGCGGCAAACCGGCCGCGGCGCACGCCCGGGCCACGTTGCGCGTCCCCTCGGCGTTGACCCGGGTCGCCAGCTCCCGTTGCGCCGGGTCTTCCGCCCGGTCCACCGCCGTGAACGCCGCCGCGTGGATCACCAGCGCCGTCCCGCCGCTGCCGCCAGCCGACCGGCCGGACGCGCGCTCCGCCGCCCGCCAGGAAACCTGCACCGCCGTCTCCGCCGCCCGCTGCTTCTCCGCCCGCTCCGCCACCCGCTGAACCGCCGCCCGCACGGCCCGTTCATCCGTCACGTCCAGCTCGGGTAGGTCCAGCGCCTCGTACGGCACGCCGGCCCGCTGCAGCAACCGCTGCAGTTCACCACCCAGCTGACCCCGGCCGCCCGTGATCAGCACATGGCTGACCGTGCCGCTACTCACCCTGCTGACCCCCGTTTCTCCCATTTCCCCTGTTTCGTCTGTTTTGTCTGTTTCCCCCGCTGCTGACCCTGCCGCCCCCGTCGCCACCGACCCCCTCAGCGCTTGCATCGACCTGCGCCTGCGTCCCCGCCGCGGCCCCAACCTCTCTCATCCACCGCTCCCGCTC
>JADBKQ010000011.1 GCA_014896305.1 Limnochordaceae bacterium | reverse complement strand
CAACAATCCGAGCCGGTATGGCGGGGTACGACGACTGGCTTGGGATTTGTTGTTGGAAAGCAGGAAGGAGTGGCGGGGCAAAGAATCCTTCTAAAGTACAATCGATTGCCAACGGAAAGGACGCATGGTGAATGCTGAGCAAACCGAAGATTGGCATTTTGACGTTTTCGGACGGGCGGGCATATGCGCATACGCCGCAGATCGAGGAGAATAAGGCGTTCGAGGCCAGGTTGCGGCGGGCTCTAGAGGCGGCCGGGGTCGAGGTGGTGACAGGGGAGCTGGTCTGGACCAATGAGCTGGCCGCGTCGGAAGGATACAAATTGCAGGCGGCCGGCTGCGAGGCCACCATCTTCAACTACGCCGTCTGGGCTTTCCCCCAGTTTTCTGTCATGGCCAGTCGTTTTGCCCCTGGTCCGTTCCTGTTGTTTGGTCAGGTGAATCCGGCCAAGCCAGGCATGGTCTCAGTGCTGGCTGCGGCCGGCGCGCTTGATCAGATCGGGGTGGCCTACAGCCGGGTGTTTGGCGAGATTGAAAAGCCGGAGGTGCTGCGCCCGGTGGTCGCCTTTGCCCGGGCGGCCCATGCCGCCAAAGCCCTGAAGGGCGAGACGTTTGGTCTCTTCGGGGGGCGGGCGATCGGGATCAATACGGCCGTGGCCCCCACCGACCTGTGGGTGCGCCAGTTCGGTATCGATGTCGACCACGTCGACCAGTGGGAGATTGTCCGGCGCTCCTACGAAAAGGTCGATTCGCCCCAGGTGGCTGCGGCCCAACGCTGGCTGGAGAGCAAGGTACGCAAGGTTCATTACGACGGCCGACAGCTGACGCCAGAGAAACTGCGCCTGCAGATTGCCAGCTACTATGCGGTCAAGGAGATCGTCGCCGAGCGGCACTTCCAGTTCACAGGGATTAAGGGGCAACCGGAGTTGACGGAGCATTTCGTGACAGCAGACATCGCTGAGGCCTTCCTGAATGACCCCTATGATTTCGATGGGCCGCATGAACCGGTCGTTTGCTCTACTGAAGCCGACATGGATGCTGCACTGACCATGGAGGTCTTCAAACATCTGGCCGGTACGCCGGTGCTCTTTGCGGACGTGCGCCACTATTTCGCTGACATTAACGTGCTTGATCTGGTCAACTCCGGTGAGCATGCGACCTACTTTGCTGCCCGCAGCTTTTCGCCGGAGGAAAACCTTGCACAGGTGGAGCTGAAGCCCCAGGGCTTCTACTTCCCGGCCGGTGGAGCATCGGTGTTCCACATTGCGGCGCCCGGTCAGGTTACTTTGGCACGCCTCACCCGGTCGGAAGGACGGTACCGCATGCACATCCTGCGGGGCGAATTCATCCGCTTCGATCCAGAGGAAGAAGTTCGGCGAGTGGCCGAGGTCCAGGACAACTGGCCGCACGCCTTTGTCCAGTTGGGCTGCCATATCGACACGTTCCTGCAGCAGTTCCCGGCCAACCACATTCACGCCGTGTACGGTGATTACGTGGACGAACTGGTCGCTTTCTGCCGCAACACCGGCGTCGAGCCAGTCCTGCTACAGTGAACATGGTGGAGTGTGTCGGCCGGCCGTCCTGGCCGAATGTGGCGCGGGCGACCCGGGCGGGGCGTGACGCCTGGTGTAGCGCAGGGGGGGCGTCGTGGCGTCTTGTAATGGGGTGGAAAGTGCGAGGCAGTCGGCACACCGGGCAGCTTGCTGGCGGTGATCGGCTTGCTGGTTCTGGCCCCGTCACAGATCCGAGCTCGTCGGGGGGAGGTGTGGGCGGAGCCGTTCGCCTTTCTTAGTTCTGCCTCCGTCACAAAACCGGGGGCGTCAGGCGGTACCCAACAGTGTGAACCCGCAGGCCCGAACGGTTGTGTGTGATGGAAGTGTTACAGCACCGAGCTCTGCCAGGATGGATGATCCGATACGGCCGAGCGCAGTTGTGATGGATGTGTTACAGCACCGAGCACGTCAGGCGGTACCCAACAGTCGGGTGATCGAGGACGGGGGAGGTAAATAGTCTACCTGCATTCGACAAAGTGGGAGGTAGAAAAGCTGCCTGCTCGCCTCGATGCAAACCGGTGGGATATCTGACGCCTAGGCTGGCAGGATGTTCCAGACTGACTAGCAGCGGCTTTGCTGGTGGTCATTAATGCCCGAGCCCGACAGGTGGGACTGGATGGAGCGTGTGGGGGGGGTCATCAGGTAACATTTCTACCCGCAGCCGGTTCGAATGCGGGTAGAAAAACTACCTGACGGCCCTTCGGTGTCTCTTTGCCTAACCGTGGGGGGTAATGGGTGTCGGCCGACTACTGAACCGCCGTGCCTGCCTGTCTTGAGTTACGACGTGCTGAACGTCGTGCTTCATTTAATCGCCACGCCCCGGGGCAGAAGGTGGGGTACCGGCGCCCCAGGTGGGTGACGCAAGGTGGAGCGAGAATGCGCCAGGTTGCCGAGGGAACGTGGGGCACCGGTGCCCCCACGTTGGGTTGTGGCAGGACGTGAAGTGGGCGGTCGGTGCCCCAGGTTGCGGAACGAAGGTTGTGCTGAGTGCCTGCCAAACGCGTCAGGTCCAGGAAAGATCTCTCCGGGTCCCATCGGTTCAATGCGGGTGCCTCTTTCGGTGTCAGGCCGATCACTGGCCGCAGGCTCGCCGGGTCCCATCGGTTCAATGCGGGCGGTATAATTGAGACAAAATCTCAATAGCGGCTTGCTCCATTGGAGAGCGCTCAAAAATAGCCCATCGGGCCGAGTGGTATTCGCTGGATGCCGTAGTCAGGGGGCTCTTGGGATGCCCCGACGGCTGAGCGCAGGTTAATTCAGCGCTCTCCATTGATCCCGGGGGGCGGAAGCAACCCGGCTGGTAGACGGCGCTTTTTTTGGGGGGCTGCGTCATAGAAATAGGGTAGAAGGATACCACAGGATGGAGAACATTCAGGCCGGCCTCCCGAGGAGGCGCGCCTCCTCGCTATGGAGGGCTTCACCAGGATGGAGAACATTCAGGCCGGCCTCCTCGCCATGGAGGGCTTCACCAGGATAGAGGACATTCAGGCCGGCCTCCTGGCACCAGAACGTTAGTTCGCATCATCTCCGTTATACCTGTAACTGCTCAGGGAGAAACTCCGCACGGTGCAAGCCCGTGCCCCGGCGCAAGCCGGTTATACCTGCAACTGCTCAGGGGGCAACCAGGATTACGGGGAACATAAATCGGGCACAGCTGGGAATCATTCACCTTGTTGGAGCGAATGCGAGCGGAAGGAAAACGCGCAGCTGGCGAGAATCCTTTGTTAGATGCTGGGGGGCGAGCGAACGCTGGAACGTTAGCTAGCGTAGCAGCCGCCCACATCGGGCACTCACTTCTGGCAGAGTTCCACCTTCCACGTTTCACAAGCACGGGCACGTCAGCGAGGCACGAACCGACTGCAGTGTAGGCGTCAGTGGAAGCGAGCAACGGGGAGATCACCGCATCATACGGCCAACCCGGGGCACATCGAGGTGAGGGCGATGAACGTAAAAAAGGAGGCTCTCAACAGGTTTAGCACGCTTACGCTTAAGGATCCCGCTAGTCGGCTGGTACTCCGCCTGCTGCAGGAGGATACGTTCCTGTCCCGGATTTCGTTTGTGCTCAACCGTGATCTGCTGCCCAACACCATGGTGATTGCGGAGGCAGGTAGCCCAGCTCCTTCGTTTGAACTCGAATTAGGCGCGGTGCAGCAAGAGGAGGTCTCCCTGGTCAACGGCCATCTGGTCCGCCATGTTCACCGCAGTCGCATGTTGTGCGTCCACGACCCGTCCCAGGCGGTGCGGGCGCTGCGTACGTTCCAGGGCAGGCTCTACGTGCTGCTCGCTTTTGCCCGAGATATACCGGCTTGGTATCGGGCTGTAGTGGAGCCGAACCCTGCCTTGCCCATGCCGGTAGAGGCTCAGGAGAGTATCGACGGTATGCTTCGCCAGATTCTGCGAGATCAGGTTGACCTGGCACTGTACGCCATCTTGTGGCGTCACGAAGTGGACCAAGCTCTGGCGAGCCGGGATCGGGAGAAGTTCCAGCGCTCGGCCCGGCTGTACAACCAACTGCGGTCGCGCTGTCTCATCGAGCTGTAAAGCCAAACATAAAGCCAAACATTGTGAAGCGCTGGCGTGGGTCACCACGCCAAGGTGAGCACGGGGTCGGCGTCTCCGCCGGCCTCGTATGCATGTCGTTCCCGAAAAACATCCTCCAGCAGGATTTACAACCTTCCACAAGAACTCCTGACAGCAGCAGCTCATTGAAGGGAGACAGGGCAGCGTGCCGTCTCAGATTCCAACCATGGGAAGTACCGGTCCGGTTCTACCTCCATTGCCTTCCGACGCTGGGCTACCGCCGGCCCCGGCGCCGCCGCCCACGCGGCCACTTTGGGTCGAAGTGCTGCAGATCGTGGCCGGGTCGTTGCTGTTGGCATTCTTCATCATCACGTATGTCGGCCGGGCGTTCACCGTGGAAGGCCCGTCGATGTATCCCACCTTGCACTCGGGAGAGCGGTTGATCGTTGATGAGCTCACCTACCGCTTTCGTGACCCTGCACGTGGCGATATTGTCGTTTTCCGCTACCCTGCGGATCCAAGTGAGTATTTCGTAAAACGACTAGTCGGCCTGCCCGGCGAGGTTGTGGAAATTCGGGCCGGTCATGTCTACGTGAACGGTCGCCAATTGAGCGACGACTTCCTGACGGAACAGACGCTGGGAGATTTCGGCCCGGCGGTGGTGCCCGACCAACACTACTTCGTTCTGGGCGACAACCGGAATAACTCTGCCGACAGCCGGGATCCTCGAGTGGGTTTCGTGCCACGCTCGTTCATCGTGGGGAGGGCATTGTGGCGCTACTGGCCGTTGACCCGGGTGCAGGTGTTGAGTCCGCCGGAGCAGTGGCAAACTCTACACGGATGACGGCTTCGTCGACTCCTCTTCCCCGTTTGTTCTACGCTAGGTCCGCGCTGGAACTGGCCCGGGCCCTGATTGGCTGCGTACTGGTCCATCGCGTCGTTCCCGTTGCGCCCAGGAGCGGCCAGGGGGCTAGTCAGGAAGGCAGATCTTCAGCTTTACGGCACCGCCCGCCAGCGGACCAGTCCGACGAGCGGGTGGAGCTGCGGGGGCGGATCGTAGAGACCGAGGCCTACATGGGCCCCGAAGACCGTGCGGCTCACTCCTACGGGGGACGTCGCACGGCCCGCAACGAAGTGATGTATGGCCCGGCGGGAGTCGCCTATGTCTATTTTATTTATGGTATGTACTATTGTTTCAACATCGTGGCTGCTTCGCCCGGCGTGCCGCAAGCAGTGCTGATCCGGGCTCTCGAGCCTCTGAGTGGACTGGAAGAGATGGCCGCCCGCCGGGGCTTGTCCTGGCCTCTGCCGCCATCAGACAGCAAAGCGGGTCTGCGGGCCCGCCGCCTACTAACCAGTGGTCCCGGGCGGCTGTGCCAGGCCATGGGTATCACGCGCGAGCACAATGGCCTGGACCTGACCACGTCTGAGCTGTTTTGTGTCAGTGAGACCCCTGCCATTGGGCGATCTGCCGACGGGAGCGGGGGTGTTCCCGCTGCACGTTTGGATATCAAGGCGGCTCCCCGTATCAATGTGGCTTACGCTGGACCCGAGTGGGCCAGCTTGCCATGGCGGTTTTACTTAAAGGACAGCCCCTATGTTTCTGTAATGAGCAACACAGATCGCAAATTCCCCAGCTCTTAGCAGATCTCCGCGACCCCTGCCGACGACACATCGACCCCATCGTCTGGCCGGGTCGGCCATGTACGCTCTCCGCCGCACGGTGGGAAGCTGTTGGCTTTGCGACCGCGACGATTCCCCGACTACCGCCGAGCCACAGTATCGCGGGCAGCTACGCCGGAGCGATCTGCGCCGTGGTCAGGGCATCCTTCACAAATTGCAGCAGCCAGGCAGCCTCGTCCCGAGTCACCTGGGCCAGGATGCCCTGGAGTCGCCGGACCTCGTCGGCCGTCTGAGGCCGATGCAAGACCGTGGCCAGTGCTCCAATGATCCCGGCCAAACTGAGATCGGGCCGGGGCAACGGAGTGAGCAACAGGGCTCGGAGGGTCTGCCGGAGCTCGTCTGGACGCTGCGTGCCAAGGCGTGCAATCCACAGCCCTAAGGTGTAGGTAGCAATGGCCAGGGGCTCTCGGGCCTGCTGAAGACGATGCTGCAGACTGATCAACGCGGAATTGGCGGAACGCCCCGTCTCATTTGGGTCGCCGGTCGACCACACATTACCGCTGCTCACTGCCGGCTTTTGGCTTGCCTGGCCCGCCGCCGACGGGTCGTGATTCCGATCTGGCAGCTGGCTTTCGCGGTGACTCCCGCGAGCGAGTTGAGCAAGAACATCCCGCCGCAATCGTTCTTTGTACAGGGCCGCCCGGCTAGCCAGCCCCAGGGAAGGTGCGGCTGTGGAAAGGGCAGTGGAGGAGGCAGGGGGGGTGAGCCCAGCTGTTTGCCAGCCGAGGAGAGTGGGGGCAAACAAAACCAGGGAACGCCCAGGCCGCCCGGCGGTCGGCAGCTCGTAGGCCTGGGTGAGATAGCCGTCAGACAATAGCTCGCGCAGTCGGTCGTAGGCGGTGAACTTGCTAACCCCCAGCTCCTGGGCGACGAGGGCATAGTGAACCGGCTGCCCGCTTTGCTGGCAGAGGCGGGCCAGGCATACGAGAAACTCCATTCGTCGTCCCGTGAGACCCATGGATGCCCTCCTGCGGCATTGACCGCTCACTGCCCCAAATCTTGCGCCGTCAAAAGTGGCAATCTGGCAGTCGAACGTCATCGATGGAACCGAGTATACTCGACGGGGGCCAGCCTGTACAGCAATCTGAGGGCGGCCGAGCCGGCCACCCTCAGTGCTCATGTTATGCCTGTGTCTGTGTATAAACCCAGACTCCGAACATGCTATGCTGGATCGTGACTTACTGACTTACAACGTTACTTCTTTGCCCTGAGCGGCGGAGGCGTAGATACCGTTGAGGATCTTTTGGACTGCCACACCGTCGTCTGCACTGGAGATGGGCTGCTGCCGAGTCTTGACGCAGTCGACGAAGTGCCGGATCTCTTGGTCGAAGATGTTGACCTCACGCACGACCGGCTTTTCGTCCACCAGATACCCTTCGTCCTCCGTGTAGATGACGAACGGTTCGAGGCTGGCGCCGGCCTTGGTCCCGAAAATCTCGCTCACGAGCGGTGTCTCCGCTGTGTTGGCAGCCCAGCTTACGTCAAACACCATGCTGGCCCCGTTGGCAAAGTGAATGATGCCGCCGGCCAGGTCTTCCACGCCAAAGACCAGGTTGTCCTTGTCGAACGCTTCCCAGCGGCTGACTGCCTTGGTCTTGTAGTCCCCGAACTTCGAGTAGACGGCGGCGCTCACGCGTACCGGCTCAGGGTTACCCATGAGATAGCGGGTAATGTCGATGACGTGGACTCCAATATCGATAACCGGTCCACCGCCTGATTTCTTCGGATCCGTGAACCAGCCCAACGGAGTGCCCCGACGACGCAGGATCGTAGCCTTGGCGTAATAGATCTCTCCAAATTTACCGGCTGCCTCCAGCTCCTTGATCATGCCCACGGAGGTACGGAAGCGATTGACAAAGCCCAGCATCAGGAGGCGGCCGGTACGCCGAGCGGCATCCCGCATCGCTTCGGCTTCGGCCACGGTCATGGCCATCGGCTTCTCGCACAGGACATCCTTGCCCGCTTCGAGAGCAGCGATGGTGGCGCCGGCGTGGGCGTTGTTCCAGGTGCAGACGCTGACGGCGTCCAGATCCTCCAGCTTCACCATCTCGTTATAGTCGGTGAACACGTGGGCGATGTTGTGTTTGCGGGCGACCTCTTCGGCCCGACCCTTATTGAGATCGCAGACAGCCACCAATTCCACATCGGGCTGGTGCAGGTAGGCAGGGATGTGTGCGTTTTGTGCGATGTTACCGACCCCGATCAAGCCAATCCGGACTTTGCCATCATTTCTCACGGCCACGGTGTAACCCCTCCAACAACTAGATGTCTTGCTGCTCAGGCCTCATCCACCCCTACGGCTGAGCGTGGCCAGACCGCAAGGGCAGGGGAATTCTCGTCGGTGAACCCGGTACGGGCGAGCTCCACGTGCCTGCTGCCGCTACTGTATACGGGGTCGGTCAGCCCATTCCTGCTTTTTATTGCAGACGGAAGGTGCGGACAACGACGGAAGGAGCGGCTGCCACCGAAAGGAGAATCCCCCCGGCGTGGCAAACCAGAGGCAGACTGCTTGACGCTGAAGAGGACTGGACGGTTCAATAACGAAGCTTTCGAAGAGGTGGGGAGTGGGAGTGGGCATGGTGGCAGAGGGGCTTGGCCAGGAAGGCTCAGAGCGGGCGCTCAAGCTGGCCGGTTGGCAGGAGAAGGCTGGGATCGCCTGGGCCACGCTGGAGTTGCCCCGCCGATCAGCCACTTCGGAGGCCGCCGGGCCAGGAGTGGAGCAAAGCCTGCGTTTTGTTCACGCGGCCGATTTGCACCTGGACAGCCCGATGAAGGCGGCGGTACGCGGGATGCCAGCCCACCTGGAGACGGCTGTACGAGATGCCACCCTGACAACGTTGGAACGCCTGGTGCAGTTGTGCCTGGACCAGGCAGTAGATTTTCTGATCGTGGCCGGCGATCTGTTTGACCAGGCCGATCACGGCCTGCGGGCCAGTGTCCATTGGCAGCGGGCGTGGGCGCGCCTGGCTGCTGCTGGGATTCCGGTTCTCGTGGTTTGGGGCAATCACGATCAGCCTAGCTCATTCCGGCCAGCGACACGAGCCGAGGGGGTTGGCGCTGGGGGGGCGATCTTCCCACGGGGCAAGCCGGCGCTGGTGCAACTGGTGCGGCCTGGGGCAGGGGTCGTGGCTGAAGTTTGGGGCATCAGCTACCCGACGCGGGCGGTATCGCATGATTACGCCCAGCGGCTGATCCAGGTGCGCACGAGCGTGCCACGATCGCTGGCGGCTGGCCGCGGGGCCGAGCTGGGTTCGACGGTTGCCACAACGGTTGTACCTCCTCTGACCATCGCCGTGCTACACACCCAGGTAGGTACGGCTGGCTCGTCAATGGCGGCAGGATCGCCGGAGGATCCACTCGCAGTTCTGGCAACAGGTTCGCCGGCGGGTTCAGCAGCAGGCGTGCCGGCAGGTTCGACTGTGGGGTCGGCAGCGGCTGTGGCAACACGGGTGACTGGGCGTTCGGCATCGGGTTCAGCAGCAGGCTCGACGTACGCCCCCAGCCGGCTGGATTCTCTGGTGCAAAGTGGCGTGGACTATTGGGCACTGGGGCATGTTCACCAGCGAGAAGTGCTGCATTGGCCGCACCCCCTGGTGGTCTACCCAGGCAACCCCCAGGGGCGCGATGTGCAGGAGTCCGGGCTGCGTGGGGTCTACCTGGTGGAGGCTACGCCGCCGACCCCGGGAGCAGCCAATTCGGGGTGGCAGTTGCGGGCCCGTTTTCAACCCCTGCAAGCGGTGGTGTGGGAACGGGCCGATGTAGAGGTCAGCCAGTGCAGCCAGGGGGAGCAGGTCGTAGCGGCGGTTCAGGCTGCAGCCGAAAGAGTGCGCCAGATCACGCAGCAACAGTGGGCCGAGGTCGCAGCCGGTGGTGTCCGGGGGCCGGAGGGCATCATCGTTCGTTTCTGCTTGCAGGGCCGTACCGCGTTGTACTCTGAGCTCCTGCAACCTGGGTTCGTCGAAGAGGTGTTACAGACCGTTCGGGACGTGCTCCTGACGGAAGGTGACAGCGGCTCGGTTGCGCCCTGGGTATGGGCGGAGGGGCTGGACGTCGCGGTCCGTCCGCCCCTCGATGTACAGGCGCTTCAGCGAGAAGGCAGTTTCGTAGGAGATCTGGCGCGGTTGGCGGAGCAGGTACGGAAGGCGCTGGAGGCAGGGCTCGCTCTGCCCGATGGGGTGACCCAGGCGGAGACGGCTGTTGCTGGGGAACACCCGGCCGGCGAAGGAGGTTCACCCGCAGGAGAGGCGGCATGGGTATGGCAACAGCTGCAACTCTTACGATCCCACATGGGGTTGGCGCGCCTGGTGGCTGGCTGGGACTCTCATACGCTGGCGGAGTTGATGGAATCGGCGGAGTTGTTGGCGGTGGACCGTCTGCGCCGGGGCGAAGGGGAACGATAGGCATGAGCGACACGACCTCTACGAATGTTGCCGTTGCTGCCAGCGCCATGGACGCGGGGGTACCGGAGTGGTGTCTGCGAATTCGTCGCCTCCATGTGGACCGGTTCGGGGTCCTCTCCGACGTTACCTCTCCTGTTTTTGAACCGGGACGGTTGGTGGTGATCTGGGGGGAGAACGAGGCCGGCAAGAGCACCTTGCTCCGCTTCTGCCAGCAGGTCTTGTTTGGGTTTGAACGAAACGCCAGCCTCAGGGATTCCGGTCCGCCAGGCGGCTGGCTGGAATGGGAGATGCGACCCGCCGGAGGGGGGGTGACGGAATCCGGGGCGAGGACGGAGTCTGAGGGGTGGCAACCCACCTTCGCCTACCGGTGGGAGAGAGTCGGTGCCAGCCGGCCGCGGGGGGGACAAGTGCGGTTGGTGGAGCTTAACCTGGCGGCCGATGGCATCGCCCGCGAGTTCACTCCGGAGCAGATTGCCGCGTTTCTGCAGCACTGGTGGGGGGGCGTCTCTGCCGAACTGTATCGCAGTGTATATGCCTTCGGCCTGTCCGAACTCGAGCGGGTCGAGACCTTGAAGAGCACGGAGATCAGCGCTCACCTGTTTGCGGCCCAGGCGGGGTTGGGGACGATCTCCCTCCCTCAGGTGGAAAAGCAGTTGGAGGAGGAGATGAGGGCGATTCTGGCCCCTCGTTCGTTGGGGGCCCAGATCAACGGGCTTTTGCACCAGCGGCGTGAGATCGAGGAAAAGGAGAGGGAATGGGAGGCGCAGGCCGGCCGGTATGCTGATCTCCTGGAAAAAGAGCAATACTGGGAAGCGCAAGGCCGGCAGTGGCAGCAAGCCGCTGAAGAGGCGCGGCTGCGATGGGAACGAGCTCAGCGGATTCTGCGAGGCTGGCCTGATTGGGAGACTCTGCGGCAAACGAACGTCGCACTACGCGAACTGCCCGATACCACCGGCTTTCCAGCGGACGGGCTGACCCGCCTGGAGGAGCGGGAGCGGCAGGAGGCGGAGCTGGAGCTCGACCGGGGGCAGCTCCTGAAAGACGAGGCATCCCTTGAGCAAGAGTGTGAGAGTTTGCACCTTACACCCGAGCAACAGGGGCTGTTGGCCGACGAACCCAGGTGGGAGTTGCTCTGGCAGGACATGGGACGCCTCGAACCGTTGCTTGCGCGCCTGGAACGCGAAAGGCTGGCCTGGGCACGGTGCGATGCACAGCTGACGGACGGCCTCGCCCGGCTAGGAGCAGGCTGGACGCCAGACAGGGTGCAAAGCCTGGACGATTCGCCAGTCACCCTGCAGGAGTTGGAGACGGCCCGTAACCAGCTCGACCAGGCCGCAGCCATCGCTACGGAACGTCGACGCCAGTGGGAGGAGGTCGTTGCCCAAACGACCGAGAGCCAGGGGAGAACCGGCTTGGGGGCGGCCAGCGCAGGAAGACGTTCTGGGCTGGTTTGGCTGGTCATGGCCGCCGGCCTGGGGTTGGCTGTTGCTTTGGCGCAACGGGGTGAGTGGATGATCGGTACCGGCGTCGTGGTGCTGACGGTGCTCATCTGGCTCAACCAACGCACCCAGCAACGAGCAGAGCAGCAGGCGAGCGAAGAGAGAAAGCGAGCTGAGCAGGAGCGGGACCAGCGGCAGCAGACTGCCCGCAGGGCCTGGGAAGAGGCGCAACGGGCGCAGCAGGAAGCCGAACGACGCTGGCAACAGGTGTTGCAGCGCCACGGCTTGCAGGCACTGGCATCCTGGGCGTCGCCGGCCATCAGCGCCTGGTTTCAGGAGGCCGGCAAGGTACGGCAGCTTTGGCGAGACAGGCAGGAAGCGGAGGCTGCCTGGCGTTCCAGCCTGGTGGAGCTGGCAGGACTGCTGCGCCGTTGGCATGAGCTAAGCCGCGACGAGCGCCTGGAGCAGCTCTTGCCTGCGGGTGAACCGCCGGCGTCGTGGCGACCGGACCAACCGGAAATGGCGGCCTTGCTGGAACGGGCCCGGCAGGTTCTTGCTGCTGAGCTCCCCCGCTATCGCCAGGCGCTGGACCGCAGCCGGGAGCAGCAGCGTCACCGGGACGAGAAGGCGCGCCGCCTGGCGGAGGTTCGGGAGCGGCTGAAACAGGTGGAGGGCCGCCTTCAGGCCGTTCGGGCGCAAAAGCAACAACTACTGCAGCAAGCCGGTGTGACCGACACGGAAGCGTTTCGGCAGCGAGCCGAATCCTGGGCGAGACGCCGCCAGCTTCGGGAGCAGCGCCAGCAGGCGGCGGTTCGGCTGGGGGTTCTGTTACGACCGGAGGCCATGACCAGGCAGGACAGCCGGGGGAGTCCGTTGGTGGAGGCCGACGAGATCGAAGACGAGTTCGGCCGCCTCGTGGCGGGTAAACCGATTACCGAATGGGAGAGCGAGGCCGAGCAGGCCCGCCAGACACTGGAGCAGGCGCAGGAAGAGGCCCGGGCGGCGGTGGAACAGCTGGGCCGGGTGAGGGCTGAAAGGCAGGCCCTCGAGGCAGCGTATGACGCAGCACAACTGGCTGCTACCCGCGCCGGTCTTGAACAGGAAGTGGATCGGGCTGCCCGGCAGTGGGCGGTACGAGCCCTCGCCCTGGGCCTTTTGCGGCGGACCCGCGGCTATTATGAACGGGAACGCCAGCCCGAGGTGATTCAGCGGGCGGCGGGATATTTCCAGCGGTTGACGGCAGGTCGTTACCGGCGCCTCATCGTACCTTTCGGGGCTAGCGAAGGCTTGGGCTTCGATCAACTGCAGGTCGAGCGGGAGGACGGAACGAGCCTGAGGCCAGAGGAGTTGAGCCGCGGGACGGCCGAACAGCTCTACCTGGCTTTCCGGCTGGCCTTCATCGAAGGGGAGGAAAGCAGCCGAGCGTTGCCGGTTCTTCTGGATGACCCACTGGTGAACTTCGACAAGCCTCGCCTGCAGCGGGCGTTGGATGTGCTTCTGGCCGTGGCGGCACAGCGGCAGGTCTTTCTTTTCACCTGCCACCCGCACATGGTGGAGGCGGCCCAGGACGCGGCGGAGCGGGTGGGGGGTCAGGTGCAGTTGTGGAAGTTGACCCAGGCGGTGATTGGACAAGAGGAGGTCAGTTAGGAGTGTCGGAGTCGATGCGGCCAGCGGGCGGGGAGAGTTGGGATCAGCTCTACCGCCAGGCCTGGCAGGAGGGAGTTACCCGCTTGCAGGCGTTGCCGGGAGTGGTCCTCGGCTTTCATTCTACGATCGACGCGCTCAAGCAAGTTCACGACGACAAGCTGTACCATTGGTGGGCAGACGACCCTGAACTGGCTAGGCAGGTGGCCTCGCTCTTTCAGGAGGTGAATTGGCCAGCGGGAGGGGGAAGTCCGGTGGTGCACAGGTCCGCCCCGGCGGTTTCCTTGCTAAGGGGGATCACCACCCCCGCGGAGCTGTTGGCCGCCCTGCTCGATTGTATGCGCCGGGGGAAAGCCCGCCAGTTGATGATCGTGGAGGAGTCCACTTTTCGCTGGGCGTTGGAGCACATTGGCTATGATCGCTTGCGCATGGGCGGTACCTCCGGAAACATGGCCAACGCATTGGCGTCGCTGCCGTTGCGAAACGTGACAGTCTACGCCCATCCGCTCAGCCGCCAGCTCGCGGAGCTGTTCGTGGACCAGCCCCATCTGACCATGATTGCACGCCGTAGTTCGCCAGAAAGCAATGGCGGCCGAACTGAAGAGCGAACCGGTGTGGCGGCAGATGCGACGGGATATGAACTGATCCCACCTCGACAGGCGGCCCATCGTCACCCAGATCAAGGCATGCGGGCATTGCACTGGGTACTGGAGTTTGGCGCAGGAGAGTCTTTTCACTTGCCCGCCGTAGCGGGGGGCAGATCCGGGGAAGGCAACGAGACCGTGGCTGTAGTCGAGGCGGTAACTCCCCGGGCGAACCGGTTCATTGCGGCCTGGAATCCAGAAAACAACCGTTTGCGCATCGATCCGGACTTCGAATCTGGCCTATTGGCGCTGGGGGATCGGTTCAGTCACTTCATCGTGTCAGGTTTCCATCTTCTATCCGAGTGGTACTCAGATGGCTCTAGCTATCGTGACTGTTTGCGGCCGGTCGCCCGCTTCTTGCGAACCGCACGTCAACGCCACCCGCATTTGCGGATGCACTACGAATTCGCCTCGATTGCCAGTCCAGCCATCCGCCGTGGGGTCGTCGAGGAGATCCTGCCGCTCGTCGATTCGCTGGGGCTCAACGAGGTGGAGCTGCTCGCTTTGCTCCGGGACATCGGAGCAGAAGACCTCGCCCATGACCTGGAAGCCAGTGACGCCCAGGCTGCCAGGGCTGTAGTCGGCGGGCAAACTGCCCGCATACCTTTTGAGCTACTCTTGGCAGCTTTGGACCGTCTGGGGCGAGCGGCGGGGGTTCGTCGAGTTCACCTGCATAATCTGGGTTATTACCTTTGCTTGGCGGATCCACAGCTGGCCAGTGCCGCCCAAACGAGACAAGGACTGCTTTTCGCTGCCTTGCTGGGGGCGGTCCGGGCCGAACAGGGGGAGCGCTTCTCCCTGGCGCAGCTGGAAGGGGGGCTGGCAATACCGTTGGCGCCTCTGGGCTGGCTGAACGACATTGCTGGCTACGGGCACGCCGGCGCCTCGAGCGACGTTGGGCGGCAGACCGCTGCGGTGAGCCTGGCGGCCGGGGTCGAGTGGTTGGGCACAGGGCTCTTTCGTTATGAGGGGTGGGAAGGGGCGGTGGTGCCGACCCGGGTGGTGGCGCAGCCCCGGTTTACCGTGGGGCTGGGAGATGTGATCTCGGCCAGTGCGTTTCTGGTAGGGACATGACGGCCACCAACCTGAACCACTCGGCCCGCTATGCCCCGCGCATGGTCAGCGCTGGCGAAGCGGAATCGGCTCAGGCGGAATTTCGGCGCTTGTGGCAAGCTCTGAGGGGACGAAGGTCAGAAAAACCTTGAGAAGCTCCCCGGTTATCACCCGATGACGGTCGGATTCTCTTGCAATCGCGTGTTCTCGCGTTGCGAATGAACGTCCTCGGCCTACAATACAGGACAAGGAGTTGCACCGGCAGCGGGCTTCAAGCCGCCACCGGTCGCACTCCAATGAAAACGGGAGGCGACGACGGATGGCCAAGGCCAACAAGAAGGGCAACAAGGCCCCGACCGAGAAGAAGCCGACTGGCAGCGCCGAGCCCAAGAAGTGAGCGATCGGTTTCCCTGCTCCCGTTGAGACTGAATAAGAAAACAAGCCTAAACGGAACGCGAAAAGAGGACCCCACGGAGGGCCCTCTTTTCGTTGTTTGATCACATTCGTTTGGTGGCGATGCGGGTGACCAGGTAAGCGACCCGTTCCAGCTTGTCGGCGGCATTGCTGAGATGTCGGTAGACTTCCCGGTGTTTGAGGACCTGGATGATATCCGGATTCTGAAACAGGGTATGAAGGCCGGAGCGGTAGATCATCTCCACCTGATTCTCGATCTTCCGCACGGCGCGAGCCTGCTGGCGAGCGGTACGCGGATCACGGGCCAGGTGATAGATGGAACTGCGCAGCAGATCTGTGCCATTGACCAGCAAAGCCACCATTTCGGTGGTAAACTGATCGCTGCTGACCTCCAGAATCTGCATTTCCCGCAATGTCGCCTTGGCATAATCGGCCACTTCGTCCAGCTCCGAACTGAGGTCATGGATGTCCTCCCGATCCATGGGGGCGGAGAGCGCTTTGTCTAGCTGATCGTCGATGGCCTCCATCAGTTGATCGGCTGCCCGCTCCGAGATGGCGACCTGGGCTTCGGCAGCCACATCCCGGTCGACCATCCACTCTTGCAGAGCTGCGACTGCTTCGTGGACGCGCGCCGCATGCTCCCCCAACAAATGGTAGAAGTCGGGGCGGGGCGTCCAGAATAGCCCTAGCAAGCCGTGCCACCAGCGTTGCCAGAGCTTCAGGAGGGCGTGGCGCAGACGGGTAAAAAACGTGGGTTTCAATGACTCAGCGCGCTCCCATTCAGCCATAGATCATGTTGCCTCCAACCGGCATGTAATACGACGAAACAGACTTTGGGCCAGGAGTTGAACCTCAGCCCTGCCTGGCCCTGGTCCTGTCTGGCTAATCCCACCCTCAGCCTTATCCATGCCTGCTCAGGGCGTGAACGAGCAGATAGACGAGGCCTCCTGCCAGCCCAGCGCCGGGAAGGGTGAGGAGCCAGGTCAGCGCCATGTCTCGCAGAATACGAATGTCCACCCGGTGACCTTCTTCTCGAAAGCCTGATCCGGCCACACTGGCTGCCACCACCTGTGAACTGCTGATTGGCACGCCGACGCTGGTAGCCAGGGCGACCGTGCCCACCGAGCCGGCCTGAGCAGCCAGCCCGTTGACGACCGAAAGCCGGGTGATCCGCCAACCGATGGTGAGCAGCACACGCTGGCTGCCCAAAAGTGCTCCTGCCGACAAGAAGACCACCGCCAGGGCTTTGACCCACAGTGGCACGGTGAATTGGGGCAGCCACCCGCCGGCCACCAGCGCTCCGGTGACGATGCCCATTGAACGTTGTGCATCGTTGCGCCCGTAAAAAAACGTCTGGCAAAGCACGAGGCCGGCTTGAATGATATTGAATAGGCCCACCAGCTGGCGGCTGGAGTACCGAAAGGCCCAGCGGAAAAGGCCGTTGAGTCCGTAACCGGCGGCCATTCCCAGCAAGGGGGAGACAATGAGGGCGACCACGACCCGCCCCACCCCCGTTGGACGCAGGGTCAGTAGCGAAGGCCAGTTCCAATGAACCGGCTCGCCAGCGATCAGCGCTGTCCCGATCAACCCACCCACGAGCGCATGGGTGGCGCTGGTGGGCAGACCCAGCGCCCGGGACAAGGAGATCCATATCAAGGCGCCGGCCAGGGCCGCCAGGAGGATCGGCAGGAAGTGGTGGTCACCGGGGGTGAGCTGCACGATCTCTGTGGCGAGCGTGCGGGCTACCCGATCAGAGGCGACGACCTGGGCTAGCAGGATGCCACTGACCGCCAGCCACAGGCCGGCCACCGCGGAGAGCGCCCGGCTGGCCGTGGCGATGGCGACCATGCCGCTGGCGTCGTTCATGCCGCTGGTGAGGTCAAATAGGATGGCCACGACTACGATGGCGGCCAGCCATCCGCCTGCCCCCATGCCCGTCTCCCCCCTCGAGTTCCATTGTATTCGGTGATGCTGTAACGAATCCTTTACGAGAATGTTACATTAGCACAACAATGCTTTCCGCAGCAACTCTCATCTGGGCGTATTCGGCGTCGGACAGCATGATCGATCCATAGCCAGGCAGTCGGCGTTCTGGAAAGTGCCTGTTGTTCGAAACTCTGCTCGCTAAGGGGTAAAGCATCGGCCGACTGGGCAGGGCCGAACTTCTGGGCAAAGGTGGACGTCAACACCAGTAGCCGATGATCCACCCTCCCCGGGACAAGGATGTTCGTCCGGGAGTGTGATATCGGCCCGGCGGGGATGCCCGCACGGCACGACAGGAGCCACCTGCAGGAGGCAGCCAGCGGCTACGACACAACACGACACAACGGTTCACACAGGGTGTGGAACTGTTTTTCGGCAAGGAGGACTGAAACATGGTTCGATGGGGGCACACCATCCGCACAGTGAGCGTAACGGTGGCGATGGGTCTCATGGTCATGTCCGCCTCCCTGACGACAGCAGCGCCAGGAGCTTCGGCCGCAGGCGATGTCTCGGGTTCTGTGGCCGTCCAGGCCAAATCCGGTGTGGCCTTGCGCGACGGGGGAGTCCGATTCGGCGCAGGCCTGCTGCTATGGCCGTTACCGGTCGACCTGGGGGCGGTCAATGGGCAGCTGGCTACCAGCGGCCAGCCTTATACCGCATTGACGGGGCGTAACTGGGCGCTGGGAGTTCACGGTGAGATGCTGGTAGGTCCGTGGCAACTAGGGTTGCTGAACGGTACGAGCGTCGTCAGTGCGGGTAGCGGCGCCGAGGCGAGCTCCCTCACGGTGCAGCTGCGAGGGATGCAGGCCCTGTATGACCTGAACGATGTCGCAGGTGCACTTTCCAGCGTGACGGGCGCACCGCAGCTGCGGGTAGCCGGAGGGTTGACGCTGGGCTATGGCTGGGCCGAGCTACGGACGGGAGCGGGTGCGAATGCAGCCGGGCGGACACACTTCCGCCTCGTCATCCCCGAGGTGGTGGTTTCACTTCCGGTAGGAACCTGGTCGGAGTTGCAGCTGTCGTTGGGCTACCTGAAACCCACCTGGATGCGGGGCGAAGGAGCGCCTGCTCTGCAGCCGTCCGTCGCATCCCTCCAGGGCTGGACCATGGGCGGTGGCGTAGGTATCCGGTTCTAGTCCGGTTTTGTTCTTGAGCGAGAATCTCAACCGCCTCGCGGCGAGCGTCGAGCCAGGGTGGACCTGGTCCGGCGCTCGTTGCGCGCGGAAATGTCAAACATGGCCAGGTTCAGGTCCGATATGGGTGGAACGAGAGAGAACAGCGCGCGATTCACACTGGACCTGGTTGAAACAAGAAGGAAAGGAGGAATTCATAGTCTGTTGACGTTGGCCAGGTACGATGGGAATCATGTGGACAGCCTGGAATCCGTTCTCTTGGCACAGGCGGGTCCAGATACTGAGGAAGGAGAGGCGAGAAGACTCATGGGGATGCTGGGTGCGAAGGTTCGGGGTGGTAGAGGCGGGGTGCGCTCTGAGCAACGGGGGTCGGGACGCACGGTCGGGGCTACCGCACTTACGCTGGCAGCGGCTGTGGCCGTAACGGCGTGGGCGGGTGTGGCAGGGGCAGCGGAGCCGGTTCAGCCGAGAAACGTAATCCTCATGATTGGGGACGGTATGGGCCGGGAACACGTGCAAGCGATTCGGGCGGCGCGGCAGGCGGCAGGACAGACCCTGGCAATGGACGAGGTCAACGACGCGTTTACCCTCATGACCACCTACTCGGCGGATGCGGCGATCACCGATTCGTCTTCGGCGGCGGCGGCCATGGCGACGGGTTACAAGACCAACAACAACTGGATGTCGATTCTGCCAGACGGTACGGTGGTGCCGACCTTGTTGGAGCAAGCAGAGCGGATGGGCAAAGCTACGGGGTTGGTCACCACCACACAGGTGGCCCACGCGACGCCGGCAGCATTTGTCTCTCACATTAAGGACCGCAATGACTTCAATACCATTGCCCTCGAGGAATTGGCCAGTGGTGTCGACGTGTTGATGGGGGGTGGCCGTAACAACTTCGAGGCCAACCAGCGGCCGGACGGCCGGGACCTGATCGGCGAGTTTAAGGCTCTTGGCTATGCCTACGCCAGCACCGCGGCAGAGCTGGGTTCGGTGGATGTGACGAAGACCCCTCGGATACTGGGACTTTTCCACAAAGACAATGGGTTGACGCCGATGAAGAAGCGGCCGGCGGGTTCTGCAGAGCCGACTCTCAGCCAGATGACAGCGAAAGCATTGGCTGCTCTGTCCACCAACCCCAACGGCTTCTTCCTGATGGTGGAAGGCGGTCAAATCGACTGGGAGTCCCACAACAACAATTTTGACGGCATGATTGGCGAAGGCGTGGAATTTGACAACGCGGTGCGGGTGGCTTTGGACTTCGTGAAAGCTCACCCAGATACGCTGCTGGTGGTAACGGCCGATCATGAGACCGGCGGCTTGACCTACAACGAGCAAGACGGCAGCTACAGCTGGAGCAGCAAGGATCATACAGCGGCCAACGTGGCCGTCAGGGCCAAGGGCGCCGGAGCGCAAGAGTTCAACCTGGCTGTGATGGATAATACCCAAATCGCCCAGATTCTGGCAGATCTGGCCGGTTACCCGAAGCCTCTGGTAGTTCAGTCCCTTCCTGTGCAGGACGACCGGCCCGGCGCACCTGTGCAGGTGGCCCTCAAAGTGACCTCCTTCGGCCGACCGGTGGCTGGAGCCGAGGTGAAGGTCGATGGGAAAGTGGTCGGTCTGACCAACAGCAACGGCCAGCTCAAGCTGGATGTTGCCCCGGTCTTGGCGGCGGCGCAGGCTGCGGCCAAGGCTGCACAGGCGGCGGCCGAGCAGGGCCAGGCCGTTGATGAGGCGCAGGTGTTGCCTCCGGCCGAGGATGTACTCGTGGTCGAGGCAGTCAAGGACGGGTACGAAGGCTATATTGGCTCGGTTACGGTATCTGGCTTGGATGTGAATGGCGCCGTGAGTCCTGCGGGTCAGAAGGCAGCCTGAGCTGACCCAGAAGGTATCGCAGTTCCGTACTGGTTCCGCATAGCTGGGATCGTTCGCCTGAGGTTGCTGGCCGTCGGCCCAACTTGTTGCTCTCGCTGGCCAGGCCACAACCTCAGGCCTTTTTGCTGGTGTGTGGCTGTCTGTTTGCTGCCCGTGGTAGACTGAGCGGGGAATGGAATGCTTGCACGGTCTTGGCAGCCGCGCACAGGCAGGCGTGCATTTATTAAAGGAGGACAGCAGACAGGAATGGTCGACACCCCTGGCCCCTCGAAGGTACGGGTACGGATGGCGCCCAGCCCAACCGGACCCGTACATGTTGGCAATATCCACACGGCGCTATTTAACTGGTTGTTTGCTCGCAAGTTCGGCGGTACCTTCGTGCTTCGTTTCGAGGATACCGATCGCGAACGCTCCGAGCGAAAATGGGAAGACGTGATCTATGAGGAGATGCGCTGGCTGGGGCTAGACTGGGACGAAGGGCCCGACATCGGAGGCCCATATGGCCCATATCGCCAAACCGAGCGGCTCGATATCTACCAACGGTATGTGGACCAGCTGCTGGCGCAAGGCGATGCCTACTATTGCTATTGTTCACCCGAGGAACTGGCAGCAGAGAGGCAGGCTGCCGAACGGGCCGGCCAGACGTATCGGTACAGCGGGCGTTGTCTGCACCTGTCTGAAGCCGAGCGGGCTGCGTTGGCTGCGCAACTGGAAGCGGAAGGACGCAGTCCCGCTGTGCGTCTGCATGTTCCGGCCGGGATCACGCTGGCCTGGGATGATCTGGTGCGCGGGCGGATCGAAACGGAGTCCAATACCATCGGCGACTTCGTGATTCGGCGGGGAAACGGCATCCCTGTCTATAACTTTGCCGTGGTAATCGATGACATCACGATGAAGATCACTCACATCCTGCGCGGGGAAGGGCACATCAGCAACACGCCCATGCAGTTATTGGTTTACCGGGCCCTGGGAGTGCCTGCGCCTCAAATCGGCCACCTGGGACACATCTTGGGGACGGACCGGCAGAAGCTCAGCAAGCGCAATGGGGACGCGTATGTGGGTGACTATCGGGCGAAAGGCTTCCTGCCTGAGGCCTTGTTCAACTTTCTTGCCTTGTTGGGCTGGACTCCCGAGGATGAACAAGAGGTACAAAGCCGCGAGCAGCTGATCGAGAAGTTCAGTTTGGAACGGCTGACCAGGGCACCTTCCATCTTCGACCTGACCAAGCTGGAATGGCTCAACGGGGTTTATATCCGCGAGCTGAGTGTAGAAGAGTTCGCCCGGCGTTGCCTTCCCTTCCTGCAGAAGGCGGGGTTGGTGGAAGATCATCCGAGCGCAAGCCGGTGGACCTGGATTCAGCAGGTACTGGCCATCGAACAGCCAAGAGTGAAGACACTGGCCGACATAGTGCAAGCTACAGAGTATTTCTTTAAAGATGAGATCGAGTACGACGAAAAAGCTGTACGAAAGGTATTGAAGCCGGAATCCCGACTGTTTCTGCAGGATGCCCTGCAATTGTTAGAGAAAGTACCGTCCGAGAAGTGGCAGTCGGGTGTTCTAGAAGGTCTCTTACATGAGTATGTGGAGCGTCAGGGGGTCAAGAACATCCAAGTGTTTCAGCCTATCCGTGTGGCGGTGAGCGGGCGGGCGGCCACCCCGCCGCTGTTTGACACTCTGGCACTTCTGGGCCGGGAGAAGACACTGGCCCGCCTGCGACACACCCTGTCTGAGAGAGTGCCGAAGGAAAACTCTGAGGAGGGCCTAGATTGACGCGTTCGCAGCAGGAGAACGGGCAACCAGGGGCCGAACGCCGCTTCCAGGCGGCAGCGGCACGAGCGTCCCACCTGGTCAATGCCCTTTACAGTGTCCTTGGTTGGCTGGCTGGCCCAGCAAGGCAAATAAGGCATATCGGGTGACCCCCAGGCGGTGGAAGGGGTATCGCCGGTTCAACGACGCCGTCGGTCGTGCGTGAGTATTGTTTGTGATCGGTGAGATGGGGATGGGCAGGCACATTTTCTACCCGTCCCGAAGGCCGGTGCGGGCACAAAATGCGCCCACCGGAGAGTCGAGAACTTTCCCACGCCACCGGCTGCCCCCCGGACATGACCAGACCTCGAGTGCCCCGATGCAAATAGCCAGCTAGCGAGTGGAGGGATATCTCCCCCCTCGCGTCGAGCCCTTGAGCGTGAGAGCAGGAGGTGCATTTTGTACCCACTCCCCGTGCTATCGTGGGTGAAAAAACTACCCGCCGCGGTAATCAACTACGTTGAACCTCCCATTACTGCACCCCTACCCAGGCCAGGAGTTCTACGAACAGCCCAATCAGCGATATGCCGAGAATCAGCTGGCTTGCGGGAGGAATTGGAATCCCGGCGTAGCAAGCTCACCAGCCAGCTCATGCCCGTCTTTCTGAAGGGGATCGATTTCTCCCCGTTGCGCCCGGGGATCGACCCGGAGAAGGCGGTGGAGCTGGTGCTGTGGGTCAGCAACGGGGTGGCCGAGAAATACCTGGCTGTGATCCGCAACCAGCCCGACCAGGGGCTGGCTGCGTTGACGGCGGCGATGCGGGAGATGGAGGAGTACGTTGGGATGTTGAGACATGGTCTCTATCGTTGAAGCGGCCTACCGACGTTACCGACGCTCTGTGTACGGCTCAGTCGAATCCCCTTCTTAATCGCCTGGAACGGCGCGATCTGATATCTTAGGATGTTGTGCACCCAAAGCCATTGCTTCCTTACTAAACTAACCGCGGAGCAAGGCAACGTACTGCGCCGGGACAGGAGGAGTTTGGCTTGGAACTCATTCGCAATTTGAAGCGACGTAAGCTGCGGGTCTTCCTCACAGTCTTCGGAATCACGATCGGAATCTTTGCGCTGGTGGTCTTGGGCGGAATGGCGGAGAAGATGAACCGGCTGATTGCCGGCGGTTCGGCGGCACTGACCGACCGGATCCTGATCAGCCAGCGCGGCGGAGCATTCATGGAGACTGGCTTCATAGACGAGTCGCTGGTAAAGGAGATTGAAAAAGTCCCCGGCGTCGGGATCGTGAGTCCTGGTATCGACTTACCCTTCGCTGATCCGGGTGATGAGACGGTCCAGGTGAGCTTCGGCATGCCCGAGATCATTTCCGGCTACGACGTGGACATTGCCAAACGGGTTGAGGAGTTGTCGCCCAGTACGGTTCAACTCTCGTTTCTGGCTGGCGGGTGGTGGAAGAGTGGCGAAACGGACAAAGTGGTCCTGGGTTCGGACATCGCTCGCCGCCTCGGCAAGACGGTGGGGCAGAAGGTCACCATTCGCGGCGTCGACTTGACGGTCGCTGGTGTCCTTGAGCCGACACTGACGGCGCCGGACAAAATGGCCTTTGTGTCCATGTCGACAGCGCGTGAGATGATGCGCCGGGCCTTTCCCATTTTGCAACGAATCGACGTTTCCGCCCTGGTAACTTCACTCGCAGCTGTGCCCAAACCGGGCGAGGACGCCTCGGTGGTGGCCAAACGTATAGCGGAACGGTTCCCAGATCTGCAGGTGATCGACCCTGTCAAGGCTAAGGAGCAGATTGCCAACGTTACCATCATCATGAACCTCGTGGTGATGGGGAGTGCCCTGATTGCCATTGTGGTGGGGGGGCTCTCCGTCATCAATACCATGGTCATGGCGATCAGCGAGCGTACCCGGGAGATCGGCACCAAGAAGGCGGTCGGTGCGGAGGATCGCGACATTCTACGGGAATACCTGACCGAAGCGGCGGCCATCGGTCTGATCGGTGGGTTGTTGGGATTGGGGGGTGGCTGGTTGACAACCCTGGCTCTCAACCGTGCGACCCTCTCGTCCGGCAGCACGATTTTCATGATCACGCCCCGGTTGGCGGTGGGGTCTGTTCTTTTTGCTACGGTGTTGGGGCTCATCGCCGGTTATCTCCCAGCCCGGCACGCGGCGAAGCTCAACCCCATCGATGCGCTGCGGTACGAATAGCTGCCAGCCACAGGTCTGGCTTGCGCAAGCATACGAATGGTGGTTGCCGATTTGTGGCGGGCGGGAGAGAGCCCGCGTCATGTGGCCGCGGTGTAACAGAAAGGGGACTTAGGGATGAACGAATGGAGCGTTCGTACGGAACAGCTGGTGAAAGTCTATAAGATGGGGGAGAACGAGGTTCACGCGTTGCGCGGGGTCGACCTGCAGATCGAGAAAGGGGCCTTCGTCTCGGTGATGGGGCGCTCGGGGAGCGGCAAGTCCACGCTGCTTCATCTGATCGGTTGTCTGGATCGCCCTACCAGCGGGCGCGTTTACATAGATGGAGAAGAGGTGAGCGCCCTGCCGGCGCGGGCGTTACCCCGGGTGCGCCGGGACAAGGTGGGGTTTATGTTTCAAGAGCACAACCTGATTCCGACCTTGACGGCGTTGGAGAACGTCATGCTACCGATGAAATACGCCCGTCTCCCCCGGGCCCAGGCCCTGCAACGGGCCAAGCAGTTGCTGGATTGGGTGGGGTTGGCGGACCGGGCACAGCACCTTCCCAGCGAGTTGTCGGGCGGGCAGCAAGCCCGGGTAGCCCTAGCGCGGGCACTGGCGAACAAGCCTGCATTGGTCCTTGCCGACGAGCCTACCGGGGCTCTGGATAGCCAGACGGCCACCGACGTGATAGGCTTGATGCACCGGCTCAACCAGGAGACACGCTGCACCTTTGTCATCGTTACCCATGACCCGCTCGTGGCGGAGCGGACGACCCGCATCTACCACATGATGGACGGTCAGATCACTGGGATCGAGACGCCCAACGGCAGTGTAGACGGGGTGGTTCAGGATCCACGGGCGATCGCAGGGGCGGCCCGGCGTGCAGTGATTCGGTAGGACACCGCTGGCACCACCAGTTGGGGTGGCTGCTGACCTTCTTGCCGGAGCGGGGCCAAACACAAGGAGGCGAGTGGGCAATGTCGGTGGTGCTGGAGCAACAGCGGGCTGGACAGCTGGGTCGGCAGCAGGCGGTCCATCTACTGGCCGGGGTGGCCCTGGCGTTGACGGTGGGGGTGCTCGTGCACGAGTTGGGACACGCCGCAGCGGCCTGGCTGTTAGGGGGCAGGGGGGTCCGCCTGGACCTCTGGGCATGGCCGCCCCGGACACTGTACGCTGGTGCGTTCTCTCCTGCTGGCTGGGCTTGGATCGACATGGCCGGCGGCCTGGCTACCTTCGTGGGCGGAGTGCTGCTGGCGGCAGCGTCTCGTCGCTGGGGGGCCAGGGGAAGCTGGGTGCGGGACGTCGGGGGTTCCGCCGGTGGTGCTATGGCCATCATCGATAACACGCAGTGGGTGGTCCTGCCGGTTCGCTATGCCATCTCCCCGTCCTATCGGTTGAACATGCGCTGGCAGGTTCATCACGGGTTGAAGCTGGTTCCGGACTCCATCAAATTCTTGGTGCGAACTCACCTGCCGCCTCTGGTGGTGGCGATGGTGGCCGCCGAGCTAATGGTCTGGTATACCGGGGTGTTTCTCGTAGAGTAGCCGGTAACGCGTCGGACGCCCTTAGTCCCTTGTTGGGTTTTGAACCGCTGTTGCCTTGATTCCTGCTGGGTTCCCGCTACTGTCCAGTTGCATTCCGACCAAGGCCTCGCACAGGAGGGGCAGGCTATTGGGATCTCCTCGTTCTTGTGGAATGCCCTCCTGTCGTCGCCTAAAACCCGGGCGGCCGTCTCGAGCCACTAAGGTCGTACTTCTTCGGCACGAGTTCACCCAGGGACTGAGCTGAGCCAGCCTTCGTACTCTGGGACGGCTGTCATGGGAAAACGAGAGGTGCGTGCGATGGGAGTGGCACCGCCACAACAGCCGTCCCCGCTTCTGACGGCGGGCGTTTCGGCACGGCGTAGTTCCGCACAGGACTCTCTGCTGGAGCTGGCGGCGCGGGCCGGCGATCTCCTCTTGCGTTCCGGAGCGGAGATCAGCCGGGTGGAAGATACGATTGAACGAATCGGCCGCAGCGGCGGGGGTCGTCAGGTTTCCGCCTATGCCACCCCCACAGGGGTGTTTGTCTCCATCGATGGCGAAACCCGGATCGTGCGAGTTCGCCAGACGCGCAACGACCTCGACCGCGTGGCCCGCGTGAACAGCCTCTCACGTCGCCTGGCGTCCGGCCAACTGACCGTCGCTGAGGCCCTGGCTGAAATAGACCGGCTGGAAAGGTTGCCTGACCCTTACCCCAGGTGGGCGGTACAGGTGGGGGGCGGTATCTCCGCCGCCGGCTTCGCTTACCTATTTGGGGGTCGGGGCTGGGAGTGGCCCCTGGCCGGCCTTTTTGGCTACCTGGTCGCTTACGTGCTCCGCTTCCTTCCGCAAGTGCAAGGAGGGCTCTATGTCCGCTCCTGGGCCGGAGGCGTGCTGGCGTCACTGCTGTCGGCGGGGGCAGTGATGGTTCACCCGGCCTGGCATCTCGAACCGCTGCTGTTAGGCACACTGATGGTGCTGGTACCTGGCGTGGCGATCACCAACGGGATGAGGGACCTGCTGGCTGGGGAACTGGTCTCCGGGGTGACGCGCGTGGTGGAGGCCCTGATGGTGGCGGTGGCCATCGCGGCCGGAGTGGCTCTAGTGCTGGCGGCGGGCGGTGCATCATGAGGTGGGACGTGCTGCTGATACAGACGCTGGCCGCAGGCGTGGCCACGGCGGGAGCGGCGATCCTGTTCGGCGTCAGCCGTCGGGAATTGCCATGGGCTGGTCTAGCCGGGGCGTTGGGCTGGTGGATCTGGGGGGTTATCCTGCAAGCAGGTGGCCGCCCGGTAACAGCCGGTTTCGTGGGGGCAGCCGGGGTGACGGTTTTGGCGGAATGGCTGGCTCGGCGGCGGCACCAGCCCGCGACATTGTACATCGTACCTGGGCTGATCCCTCTGGTACCAGGGGCAGATGCCTATCGCACTATGATGGCGCTTCTGGGCGACAACCTGAGCCAGGGGCTGGCGCGTGCCGTCAACCTGTTTGTGCTGGCAGGCGCGCTGGCTGCCGGTGTCATGGCGGTGAGCACGTTCTTTCGAAGCTGGCACGGTTACGGCCCGGAGCGCCGGCCAGCTACCCCCCGTGACCCCCCCAACCAGCCAGGGACGTAGGCTGACAAATAGTCAGTGTGACAACCTGTCACGCACAGTAGTGCAAGAACCAGCACCCGGTGTGAGCCGTTGGGCCGACTCGTTTCTTCCACCTGAGTGCTGGTTCTTGGTTCGGTAGGCTATCCTAGGATCTGACTTCGGGCCACTGATCAAAAAGTGAAGCCGCTGCTCGCATCCGTGGTGCTCGTCGTACTAGTGGTATCGGTGGTCGCGGGCGTGGTGGTGTCAGTGGTCGTTGTCGTGCCAGTGGTATCTGTCGTGGTCGTCGTGCCAGTGGTATCCGTCGTGGTCGTGGTATCCGTGGTGGTCGGGGTAGTCGTGGTCGTGCTAGTGGTATCCGTGGTCGCCGGTGCTGTGGTATCCGTCGTCGTTGTCGTATCCGTCGAACTGGTGCTGGTGGTGTCGTTCTTCTTGCCGCAGCCAGCTGCCACGAACGAAATCAACAAAACGGAAACCCCCAACGCTGCCCATTTCTTCGAAATGCGCATGCCAAATCCTCTCCTCAGTGGACGAATGCGTTCTACGGCTTGTAACGCAGCTGAGCCCGCGGCAATTCAACAAAGCGAGGCTTGTGACCGCGGGATCAGGAGCCGGCCCGAAGCTGATTATAGACCGACTGACAGGATCTGCAAAGCCTTCTTTCAACCGGGAAAATCAGCTAGGACTGTCTGGGGTTGTCTGTAGCGATCTGCATCGGAGAAAACCGGTCAGCCTCTCTCGTAGTCTTCCGATCCCTCTCGCACGCGTTCTTGTGAGAGGGCCAGCGGTCGGCAGGGGATTGCCCACAGGGGAAGAACAGTGAGCTAGCGTGCACAGATCAGCGGTGCACCGGCACAAAGAGGGGATGAATTCCATGACAGAAGGCAGTCCTTCGGTTTCTCGCCGGGGGGAGATTCAGGTAAGTCCAGGTCAGCATGCTCAGGTGGCCAGATTGTTGCGCCAGGCGCTCTGGCTGGATCCTTTGACCGACGGGGAAATTCAGCGACAAATCTGGGAAGACCCAGGCTTCGAGCCCGGTCTTCAGTGGGGCGTCGAAAGCAGCGATGGCCAGTTGGTGGGCTTCGTGTCGGCGGTGGTGCGGCAGGAGCGCCAGGAGCGTGTGGGTTACATCAAGGTGATCGGTGTTCACCCGCAATGGCGGCGGCAGGGAATCGGGAGTCAGCTCCTGGAGCGGGTGGCGAGGGAATTGCAAACCAGGGGTGTCAGAGAGGTACGGGTAGGCGGAAGTGCCCCCTGCTACTTGTGGGCGGGTGTAGACGTTCGGTATACGGAGGCTTTTTGCCTGTTTCAGAAGATGGGATACAGCCGCTATAGTGACGCGATCAACATGACCGTCGATCTGGCCACGGCCCCTCTGGACACCGACGAGGACGAGGTCCGCCTGCGCCAGCACGGAATCGAGACATCCCGGTTGCGGCCGGAGGAGATGGAGGAGGTGGGGGCGTGGATCGAGCAGCGATTTGGGCCGAACTGGCGCTGGGAGGTGGCCGCGACCCTGCGCAATCAGCCGGTTGGCTGCTTCCTGGCCCGCCAGGTAGATCACACCCAGGCTAGGGGGCCGGTGGTAGGTTTCGCTGCCTACGGCGGGAACCGCCGGAACTGGTTTGGCCCTATGGGGACCGAGCCGGATCAGCGACACCTGGGGATCGGCCGGACCTTGCTCCGCCTCTGCCTGCGGGATCTGCGGGAAGCAGGCTACACCCAGGCCCAAATCTCGTGGACCGGTCCGGTCGCTTTCTACGCGCGGGCGGTGAATGCCCGGATGGAACGCTCTTTCTGGTTGATGCGCAAAGAACTGGCTCCGCCGCCCCCTCCCCAGGAAACGAACGGATAGATCCGGCAGGGAGCTCTGGGCATACTGAGAACGCAAGCCGCGGCAGGGGGGGGTGTTTGGTGGATGCAGCGTTGTCCACATTGTGGCGCCTGGAATCAGGGTAGCGATAAGTTCTGCAAGCACTGTGGAGCTCCTTTGGTGACGGCCAACACTCGCCAGTATCCGACGCCCACGGACATGCGTGATACGACCGACCCAGAGCTGGTGGATGCTCGGCGGGAATGGGTCCACGAACCAGTAGAAGGTACTTCTGCAGGGGCGTACCACGTACCTGGGGCTGCTGCCCACGGTGGACCAGAAGGACCTGCTGGCAGTGATCGGCCCCAGACTAAGCCCGGGCAGGCAGATCAGTCCCTGTCCTAGCCGGGTACCGTCCAGGCGGGCGGCGGTGCCAGCGGATCTCGCTGATGCCGGCTCGCCTCAGCCGCCCCATCAGGGCAGGAATCGCCCAGCGGTTGGCGAACGATCCACCGCTGGGCGGTGGCGGCTGCCGGAATCAGGCCAAGAGGGTGGAAGTGGCCACGGGAGGGTGCTGAATTGAAGCTGGCTTCGATCGTCTATGGGACACAGGAAACGGTGGCGCTGGTATGGGGCGACGACCTCGTAGACTTCGGGCGTGGACTGCAGATCTATCGTCTCACCAAGGCAGGCGAGGCGGGTCCGGTCCCGCGTTCCATTCAGGACCTGTTCGGGCAGGTGCCGGGCGGCAAGGAGTTTCACCGTTATCTGGCGGATGTGGTGAGCTTCCTGGACCGTCATAATTACTGGGTTAGCTTGAAAATCGGGGGATCCCCACGGCTGCGGCCACCGGTGGCTCGCCCGGGGCAGATCCTTTGCCTGGCTCGCAACTACGCAGCACATGCGGCCGAAACGAGCGGGGCTCCGCCCACCGAGCCGATCTATTTTGCCAAGTCTCCCCGGGCAGTCATTGGCCAGGAGGAGCCCGTGATCTACCCGGCTGGTGCGGAACGGATCGACCCGGAAGTAGAGCTGGCAGTGGTGATCGGCCGCCGCTGCCGCAAGGTCCGCCGGGAAGAGGCTCTGGAGTACGTTGCTGGTTACACCATTTTGAACGACATCACCGACCGCCACCAGCAACAGTTGGATATCCAGGCTAAACAGCCCTGGTACCGGTCGAAGAGCTACGACACATTTTGCCCGATGGGGCCGGTCCTGGTGTTGACCGACGAGATCCCGGATCCTCAAGCTTTGGAACTGACGCTGCGGGTGAATGGCGAGGTTCGGCAGCATGCGTCGACTTCAGAAATGCTATTCCCTGTCGCACAGATTATCGAGGCGATTTCCCAGCACATCACGTTGGAACCGGGCGACGTCATCGCCACCGGTACCCCCCAGGGGATTGCGCCGATTCGGCCTGGTGATGTGGTCGAGTGCGATATTCCCGGTATTGGTAAGCTCCGCAATCCTGTCGTGGAGGAAAAAGCGCCTGCCACAGCCAGTCCCTCGGGTTCGTGAACCCTCCGTTGACTGCCAGCGCCTCCGGGAGATCATCACTTTGGTCTGAGACGCCTTGGGAAGAATGCCGGTTCTACCTGCACTCTCAGGCTCGTACAATGGGGCGGGGGAGTGTCTGAGAGGCAGGTGGTGGACGGTGTCCATCCGGCAAGATAGGCGCGGTCCCGGGCGGTCGCTGGCCAGGCGACGTCGGGCTTCAGTCTTTGCTTTCGTCCTGATGGTGGTGATTGGCGGGTTGAGCGGGGGAAGGCAGCTGTTCAGCCGGGCCCAGTCTCGTCAGGACGTGGCGGCGCGGCTGGCGGCTGCGTTCGGCCGGCAAGAGGGCGAGCAAATGGAGGAAGAGGGGGAGTTTGGCTTTCTCGCCCTCGAGATGGTGCCCGGCCGGCCAGGCATGGAAGAAGTGGTGTGGGGGAGCCTGCCGCCCGACCGGGGCTGGGTGGCGGTACTCAGCCGCGATCCGCACGCGCCCGGAGGCTGGCTGAGGTTGAGCTGCAGCCCGGAGTTGGCTCGGATCGTTCGGGTTCAGGCGGTACAACCGGTGCCCGATCGGAGCCCCGAGTTGTTGGTTGAGACCGAATATGACGCCCGGCTGGGGGCTCTCTCGTACACGCGGCAGGCCCATCTTTTCAAATGGAACGAGAGCGCCTCCTCGCTTGTGATGATCTGGCAGACCACCCTGTGGCAGGAGACCTACAGCCCCGAGCTCCCCTTCCAGCGGAAGCTGACACTGGAGACACGTTGCCAGCTGCTTCCCGGCGTCATTTCCACTCGTTCCACCACCCGCGAGTATGTCCGGCAGGACGTCCCCTCTGTGCACTATCAGGCAGTGCGGGAAAACCTGCTGCACCAGCAATTCCGCTGGCAGCCGCGGGCTTTCCGGTTCGTGGCTGAACAGGAATAGCGGGCTGTGTTAGCCTGCCGGGCGTCGCCCAGGTTTCGGCCGGGCGGGCGCGCCGGTCAGCCAAAGTACCAGTGCGCGCGTTCGCACGCCTCCTGCGAATCCTTGACACCCTGAGAGGCCGAGCCGTAGAGTATGAGTGAGAATGGTTCTCAGTGGTTCAGCTCAGGGTTCTGGCAAATAGATGGGAGTCGTGGGCGTATGCTGCGTGGAGGAAGGGGCTGGCATAGGGGTCGATGGGCAGCTGCGCACGGCGCTGCCTCCGGGTTAGCGCAGGAGAGCACGTTAGCTCAAGCACAAGCAGGCGAGGTAGTCACGGTTCAGGAGCTGCGGGGCGGTGGACGGTTTGTCCAGCGGCTTCTGGACCTTGGTTTTCTGCCGGGCACGCCGGTAACGGTCGTGCGCCGGTTTGGAGTACAGGGGCCGGTCGAAGTGGTCGTGCAGGGATGCCGCCTGGGGATGCGGCGAGCCGAGGCCGAGCGGGTCCTGGTTAAGAAGGGGTGAGTTTTACGACGGTGAGCCAGACGTGCCATGACGTACAGGTGCGCCAGAGCCTTCACGATCCTCACAGCGGTTCCTCACCGGGGAGCAGGATAGAGCCGAGGATACCGCTGGTAGCACTGGTCGGGAATCCGAACGTGGGTAAGAGCACGCTTTTCAACGGACTCACCGGCGCTCATCAGCAGGTCGGTAACTGGCCGGGCAAGACTGTGACTCGCCGCAGCGGGCTGTTCCAGCTGGGGGGGAAGGGGGCTCCGACAGGAAGAGGGATGGACGGAACGGACCTGGCGAAGAGATCCCCAGTTTCATGGCAGTGTGAAGTCCTGGACCTGCCTGGAACATATAGCCTTGAGCCTCTTTCACCTGAAGAAGCCGTCACCTGCCAGGTGTTGGCGGATAGGGAAGTGGACGCCGCCATAGTGGTGGCAGATGCCACTCACCTAGAAAGAACTCTATATCTGGCGTTACAGGTTAGTGAACTGAAGCTGCCGGTGGTGCTGGCCTTGACCATGATAGACCTGGCTTGCAGTCAGGGAATCTCCATCGATGTGGCCAAACTGGCTACCGGCCTGGGAATGCCGGTCTGCCTCGTAGAACAGGGCGATCGCCGTTCCCTGGAACGCTTGATGGAGACGGTACGGCAGGTCCTGGAGCGGGCGGATTCAGCCAGGGGGGGCAGGGCGAGCCCGCAGGCGGAGTCGGTGGTGGGTAGGGCTCTGGATCAAGCTGGTGCCGGCGCCCCGGCCGTGGCGGCGCCGCTCCCTCAAGAAGGGGTGGAAGAGACGCTGGCCGCGGCCAGTCATCGATATGCCACGTTGCAGCGAGTGCTGGCGGCAGCGGTACGGCGACGGAACGCTACTCAGGTCAGTGACCAGATTGATCGTTGGGCTCTGCATCCCTGGTTAGGGTACTTTATCCTGGTAGTCGTCATGGGTACCTTTTTCTGGCTGACGTTTGCGGCCAGTGCTCCCCTCATTGACGCGTTGGACCAAATGGTCCGACTGCTGACGGAGAGTACCCGCCGCTGGCTGGCGGACGTGGGGGGCGGGAGGCTGCCGGCCCCGGCAATCGGCTTCATCACGGACGGGGTGCTGGGCGGGGTGGGGACGGTCTTGAGCTTCCTTCCACTTATGGCCATCTTTTTCTTCCTGTTCGCTTTCCTGCAAGACTCTGGCTATCTGGCTCGTGCCGCGTTCTTGTTGGACCGTTTTCTTCACCGGCTGGGATTGCACGGGCGGGTGTTTTTCGTCTTGTTGAGCGGGTACGGGTGCAACGTGCCGGGGGTCATGGCCGCTCGCATCCTGGACAATCCGGATGACCGGCGGGCGGCGATCCTGCTTGAACCGCTCGTCCCCTGCGCGGCCCGGCTGGGGGTTATGACCTTTCTGGTCGGAGCGTTCTTCCGGGGTTGGCAGGCGACAGCGATCCTGGGGAGCTTGCTGGTGATGGACGTGGGCCTGGTGGCACTGGCCGGGCTTGGCCTGCGCCGATATGTGCTGCGGGGGCAAATGACGCCCTTTTTGCTGGAATTACCAGACTACCACTGGCCCTCCTTGCGAACGTTGGTCATCGCTGCCTGGCAAGAGGTGCGACAGTTCGTGCAAAAGGCTGCCACGGTGATTCTGGTAGCCACGGCCTTATTCTGGCTTGCCAGCCACCTTCCCTGGGGGGTACCCGGGGATCGGACCATCGCTGGCTGGATCGGACACTTCTTCGCCTTGGGGCTGGGGTGGATCGGCATTGACTGGCGGTTGGGCACCGCCCTCGTCGCGGGGGCCCTGGCCAAAGAGACCACTCTGTCCACCCTGGCCATATTGCTGGGCACAGGCTCGGCGGCGGGGGGAGCGCCAGCCGGTGGCAGTTGGACCGCCGTCCTTCAGGCCACGTATCACCCCGCCCAATTGGTGGCCTTTTTGACGGTATTCATGCTGTATTTCCCATGCCTGGCTACCTTCCGGGTCATGCAGACGGAATTGCCTGGAGTGGACCGCCGCTGGCTGTGGGTGGGAGTGACAACCAGTTTGGGTCTGGCGATCGGGGCGGGAGCCGTCGCCTACGGGATAGGCCGGTGGATATGGTGAAAGAGGGCGGTAATCTCCTGCTAGAGTTGCTACGACGATTGGCGCAGGAGGGAATGAGTGACCCAACCAGCTTGGCCCAGGCCTTGGGGATCGACCGGCCGCTCCTGGACGCCATGCTCGCCGATCTCGTACGGCGTCGCTGGTTGGCAGAAACGGTAGAGGGCGGTGGGACGAACGCAAGGGTTCTGCCAGGATGTGCTGGCTGCCCGCTGAGCGCCGGTGCGGCCCGGGAGCGGGCTTTGGGGGCTTTCAGCTCCTCCCAGGCGCGGCGGTACCTTCTGACCCCCGCCGGCCGGAGGATGTTGGACAGGTCGAGATCGCGATGAGCCGTCGCCCGGAGGGCGACGGCTCGTGTGAGCGTGCAGTATCTGTGGATTGGGATCAGTAATCCATATCGGGGTTGGGGGTTGGTACCGGCTTTTCCTCCTTCGGAATCTCCGCGATGACCGCTTCGGTGGTGAGCACCATGCCGGCAATGCTGGCTGCGTTCTCCAACGCGATCCGGCTCACCTTGAGCGGGTCGACAATCCCCGCCTTCACCATATCCTCGAACTTCTCGGTGAGAGCGTTGAAGCCCATGTTGCCGCCGCTCTGGCGGACCCTCTCCACGACCACGGAGCCTTCCCAACCGGCGTTGTTCGCAATCTGGCGCAGGGGCTCTTGCAGTGCCCGCCGGACCAACGACGCTCCGACCTTTTCGTCACCCGACAGCTCGGCTTCCAGCTTCTCAATGGCCGGAATGACCGAGATGTAGGAAGTGCCACCGCCCGGAATGACGCCTTCCTCGACGGCGGCCCGGGTCGCATTGACGGCGTCCTCGATGCGGTGCTTCTTCTCTTTCAGTTCGGTCTCGGTGGCTGCGCCGACTTTGATGACAGCGACGCCGCCGGCCAACTTGGCCAAACGCTCTTGCAACTTCTCCCGGTCGTAATCAGACTCCGTCTCCTCAATCTGGTGACGGATCTGGTCGATACGGCCCTTGATGGCGCTCTGCGAGCCGCTCCCCTCGATGATGGTGGTCTTCTCCTTCTCCACCTTCACCCGGCGGCACTGGCCCAGCATATCCAGTGTGACGTTCTCGAGCTTCGTGCCCAGATCTTCGGAGAGGAACGTACCGCCGGTAAGGATGGCGATATCCTCCATCATCGCCTTACGCCGATCGCCGAAGCCAGGAGCCTTGACGGCGCAGACGTTGAGGGTTCCACGGATCTTGTTGACCACCAGGGTGGCCAACGCTTCTCCCTCCACGTCCTCGGCGATGATCAGGAGCGGCCGACCCGCCTGCACTACCTTTTCCAACAACGGCACCAGGTCACGGACATTGGAGATCTTTTTCTCGTGGATCAGGATGTAGGGGTTCTCCAGCTCTGCCACCATGCTCTCCGTATTAGTGACAAAGTAAGGAGAAATGTATCCCTTGTCGAACTCCATTCCTTCGACCACTTCGACCGTCGTGCCGGTGCCTTTGGACTCTTCGACGGTGATGACTCCGTCTTTGCCCACTTTCTCCATGGCCTCAGCGATGAGATTGCCGATCTCCTCGTCGTTGCCGGCAATGGAGGCAACGTGGGCAATGTCCTCGCGGCCTTCCACGTTGATGGCCTTGCGCTTCAACTCTTCGACAGACCGGCTGACGGCTTTGTCAATACCCCTCTTGAGGAGCATGGGATTGGCACCGGCAGCGACGTTCTTCAGTCCTTCAAGGACCAGCGCTTGCGCCAGGACGGTGGCGGTCGTCGTACCGTCGCCGGCTACATCATTGGTCTTCGAGGCGACCTCCTTGCAGAGCTGCGCCCCCATGTTTTCATAGGGATCCTTCAGCTCTACCTCCTTGGCAACGGTAACCCCGTCTTTGGTAATTACCGGAGAGCCGTACTTTCGCTCCAGAACGACGTTACGTCCCTTGGGGCCGAGGGTAACCTTGACGGCATTCGCTACGGCGTTTACACCGCGCTCCAACGCCTTGCGGGCGTCAACGTCATAGGCAAGTTGCTTGGCTGCCATTCCGAAACCTCCCTATTCCCCTTAAAATGAACTAGCAAATCGTGTCGGACGCCTCCGGCGGTGCGTGGCGTCCACTGGCTGGCGATCCTGGCGATGATTGGTGGCTACTACTGGTTGATGGCCAGGATGTCACTTTCCCGCAAAACCAGGTAGGTCTCTCCGTCCAGCGTGACCTCTGTCCCGCTATATTTGGCAAAAAGGACGCGGTCCCCCACCTTGACCTCCGGTGCAGCCCGTTTGCCGTCATCCAGCAAACGACCGGGCCCGACGGCGATGACCTCGCCTTCCTGCGGCTTCTCTTTGGCCGTGTCCGGGAGCACGATGCCGCCCTTGGTCTTCTCCTCCTGCTCCAAGGGCTTAACCACCACGCGATCGGCTAATGGTTTCAGCAACACAGTTCCCTCCCTAACACCTGGTCTATTTCGTAAAGACTGGAGACGGTAGCTGTCAGCACTCAACCCGGGAGAGTGCTACCAACGTTCTAATATAACCGCCTGCCGAGCCCTGTCAATACATCGTCCGCAAAAACCTTCCGGGCAAGCGGTCCTCTTCGGGTTCAGCAACGGAAACCGATGGTGGTACACCCAGCCGCGCAAGCCCCGCCCTCAATGCCTGGAGGGCGGGGTAGGTAGGATGGGACCGCAATCGGGAGCGGCTGGCTGGGCGCTCCGAGTGCGAGGAGGGCGACCGGTCAACGCAGCTGCTTGGCCAGGAAATCGGCGGCCGTCCGGGCGACTTCGCGTTCCAGGTCGCCCACGGGGAGCTTCGGATCCTTCGAGGCAACGATGACCACGCCTTCCAAATCCCCATCCTTGCGAATTGGAACGACGACCTGGCTTTCCGGTTCAAAGCCTTCAATCAGTACCGGCTGGTCGCTACCCTTCGTGATGACCATGTCCTCTGCCGCGACCAGGGCTCGCAACGCCTCTTCGTTCACTTGCTTGCCCAACAAAGACTTCTTGGGCGCTCCAGCCACCCCGACAACCTCCTGGGTGTCGGTGATCACGGCGATATGCCCCAGCGAGTCGTGCAGGGCATCGGCGTACTCTTGGGCATGGTCTTCCACCGCGGTCAGAGGCGCATACCGTTTGAGGATAACCTCATTACCGCGATCAATAAAGATCTCCAGGGGGTCTCCCTCGCGAATGCGCAGGGTTCTGCGGATCTCTTTCGGAATCACGATCCGGCCTAGCTCGTCCATGCGTCGGACGACTCCAGTTTCTTTCATGAAGCCTACCTCCTCGGCTCTTGCCGCCGGACGGCTGGGAGGCAGCCGAGCGGTCAGCCTATCCCAGAGGGGCGGGAGGGCATGTCTGCGGCTATCCGTAGCATGCCTGGCCATTCGCCGCCTTATGCAGGTCGAACTCGCAACCGATACCGGCACTGGGGTTGGCCGTTAGCAATACAGCTTTCCCGCTCGACCTGCGCTTGCAACAACTCCGACAAAAGGCGTTCTTCTGACCGACATAGCTCGGGATGGCCCTCAGCGATTCGGCGGATGGAACAATTCCCCTCAGCAAAGATGACGCTTCCATCGGGCTCAACGTTCACTTGGGCCGAATATCCCTCCCGTGCCCGCAACCGGGCCAGAGCTTCCGCACGCTCGGCCAGGGGCAGCGCCGGGTCAATGTGAGCGGCGTACCGCCTGCGTTGCGCCTCGCGCAACTGGTGCAGTAGGGAAGGAAGTTGCTCCTGTTGACCGGCAAGCTCCAGGAGTTGAGAGGCGAATTCCGCATACGAACGGTGAAAGAGCTCGTCTCCCGTAGGAGTCAGGCGAAACAATTGACTGGGCCGGCCAGAACCGTGCCGGTTCCAGCGAAATTCCACCTTGCCCTCCCGCTGTAGCGCCTCTAGATGCTGACGAACTCCCATCGGGGTAATCCCCAACAAACTGCTCAGCTGCTTGACGGAGAGCTCTCCCTCTCTCTTGAGCAGTTGCAGCAATTGCGCCCGGGTAGGCTGGTTATCCGCGGACGAAGACGGCACCATCGCCCCTCACCGCTTTCCTTTCCGTCTGATTTGTGCTGGGCTACAGACCTTGAGCCTTGTTTCTTGTAATTGTAGGCCTGTGCAGGGGCAGTGTAAACTCGTATAGTACTTAATCTAAAATGGTCTGCCTGATCCGAACAGGGCGGGTTGAAGGTACAGGCGATGGATCTGATGAAGGTAGGAGAAGGGGGAGAAGGTGTGATAGGCTATTGCCGGGAGAACCCCTGGGGGTATACTCTTAACCCTGATCACACCCACTCTTGATTGAATCGGACAAGGGCGCATCAGGTGTCAAAACGGACGCAAAGGAAGGACGGGATGGCAGGTGCAGGCGATGCAGCAGGAAACCCGGGCGGTGGTCATCATCGGCAGCGGCCCCGCAGGATACACCGCCGCGTTGTACACTGGCCGGGCCGGGCTCAACCCGCTGGTGTACGAGGGGGATCAACCGGGTGGTCAGCTGACCACCACGACCACCGTGGAGAACTACCCTGGGTTCCCGGAGGGGGTGGCCGGCCCGGAACTCATGGATCGCATGCGGGAGCAGGCCGCCCGGTTTGGCGCCGAAATCCGCAGTGAAACTGTTACCCGGGTGGATCTGGGGCAGCGGCCTTTTCTCGTTCAAGCGGGGGACGAGACTGTGCGGGCGGCTAGTATTATTCTAGCGATGGGGGCTTCCGCCCAGCATTTGGGATTGGAATCCGAGAAAAAGCTGACCGGGCACGGCGTCTCGACCTGCGCCACCTGTGACGGTTTCTTCTTCCGGGGGAAGCGGGTCGTAGTGGTGGGTGGGGGCGATTCTGCCCTGGAAGACGCACTCTACCTGGCCAAGCTGGCCGCCAGTGTCCAGCTGGTTCACCGGCGGGACCAGCTACGTGCTTCGCACATCATGCAAGAGCGGGTTGCCCGTGAACCGAAGATCAGCATCCTGTGGAACTCGGTCGTCGAGGACATTCTGGATGTTAGTCAAGGAAAGGTGACCGGAGTGCGCCTGCGGGACGTGAAGACCGGTCGGGTCCAGACGGTGGAGTGCGATGGGGTTTTCGTGGCGATTGGCCATGCCCCCAATTCCCAACTGGTAGCCGGGCAAATCGACCTGGATGAGCATGGGTATATCCGGACGCAGCGGGGATCGGCCACCAGTGTGCCAGGGGTGTTTGCGGCGGGCGACATCCAGGATCCTTACTATCGCCAGGCGGTTACAGCGGCGGCTTCCGGCTGCCAGGCGGCCATGGACGTGGAACGCTACCTGCAAGGCAGTGCCTATCAAGATTGGGGAAAGGGTGAGGCAGGTGGGGCTGGCCGACCGTGAGGCGGTACAGGCGTTGCTCGCTCAGGATCCCACCGTGGCATTGGCCTATGCCTTCTCGCGGGCTGGGAGGCTGCCCGGCCCGCAGGAGGCCGGGTTGCAGCTAGGGGTGTTCTGGCGGCAGCCGCAGACCGGCAAGGCGCTGCCGCCGGGGGAGCGCACTTCTCATCGCCTGGAGTTGGAAGAGCAGCTGGCCACGATCCTGGGCGCCGAAGTGGATATCGTCGACCTGGACACAGCGTCTTTCCCCCTGCGTCACCGGGCTGCCCGGTGGGGGGTCTGCCTGAAAGCCCGCCCCGAAGCAGAGCTGCTACGGTACAGATTCGAACAGTTTGCGCGCCGGGAAGAGCATCGGCGTCGCCGCTTCTCCCGGCGTCCACCGCCGGCGAAGGCGTAACGGTTAACGGTAACGACAGGTTGGCGTAGCTTCCATTCTCTTCCCCTGCATGGTAAAATCACCATGGTTACCTGGAAGAATCTCACGCAGGGGAGGGAGTCCAGTGCGTGGGCAAAAGCCCAACGGCTTCAGCGGATGGCACCTGGCCATGCTGGGGTTGGTGACCGTAGCGGCCAGCCTGTGGGTGGCGACCGGTAGCATATGGGCGCAAGACCAGGAGACGGCCGCCAGCAACCAGACTTCCGCTACTGCTTCTACGCAGCAGCCAGGACAGACGCCGGTACAGGCAGAGGTTCACGTGCAGTCGGAGACCATGGTGCAGACGCCCAGTGAGGGGGCTGCCGTTGCCCGTCCGGCGCGAGCGCCCAACTTGGAAGTGAGTTTCCCCCTGTACCCGGACTTTTCTTTTTCGGACTGGATCTATCGGACCAACGAGTCCCAAGTGAACGTGCGAGGGCAGACCGATCCAGGCGTCACGGTGACCATCAATGGGGAGCCGGTGGTGGTGGAGGAGGACGGCCAGTTCACCGCGATGGTGCCGCTGACGCATGAGGGAGACACCCTGCTGCGAATACGGGCGGTGAACGCCGCTGGCAGCTCCACCACCCGCGTGCTTTTCTTAATCCGGGACACGACGCCTCCGCTCTTGGTCGTGGAGACCCCTGAGGGCGGGTGGGCGACTCAACAAGACAAGATCACCTTGGCCGGGGTGGTAGAACCCGGCAGCCAGCTGTTCCTGGGTGATCAACCGGTGCCGGTGGATGCCGGGGGAAAGTTCTCGGTGGTGCAGCCACTGGTGGCGGGGGAGAACCACTTTGTGTTCACGGCCAAAGATGAAGTGGGCAACGAACGTCGCGTGGAGGTGGTGGCGATTCAGGACCGGGAGCCTCCGTCGTTGGAGATCACGGAACCTCAGCCCGGTTTGGTGACTCGCGAATCTCAGGTGACACTGGCTGGGCAGACCGAGCCGGGGGCGAGGGTGACGGTAGACGGACAGCCGGTGACAGTGGGCGAAGATGGCCGCTTCGCTACGGTCATTCAATTGACTGCTGACGGGACGCGCACGATCAATGTAGTGGCGACCGATGCGGCCGGCAACCAGGCGAAGGTCGCCGTACGCATCACCCGGGACACACGGGCTCCCTCCATCTTCCCGGTGGAACCGTCTGCCCCCGTCAGCTTGCTGCCGGGGGATCTCCTGGTGGTCCGGTTCCGGGGCGAGGTGGGCGATCATGCCAGCTTCGACATCGGCGACACTCGCCTGGGCATTCCAGCGGCCGAGGGCAACCCGGGTAACTACACCGGCATCTACCGGATTCAGCCCGAGGATCGATTCGACGGCGCCCCCATCGTCGCCCGTTTGGTGGATAAGGCGGGCAACGAGGGCAGACGTCAGATTCAGACTGTGAGTGTGCTCGACCCAGCCGTACCCAAGGTCGTGCAGGTGTCCGCCTCCGACTATGCGGTTCTGCGGACCGGCCCGGGAACGGACTATGAACGGCTGACGAATGCGTACTTCCCCACCCGTCTCGAGGTGGTGGGGCAGGTAGGGGATTGGTACCGTGTTAAGCTGGGCTCCACCCAGTCGGCCTGGGTCTCCACTTCCGCGGTGAGTGAACTGCCTGCCGGTACGCCGCCACCGCAAGCGGTGGTCAGCCAGATTGCCACGACGCCCCAGGCCGATGGCGGATCCCGGGTGGCGATCACGCTCTCCGAACCAGTGCCCTTCATCATCCTGCCGGACGTGCGGGGCAAGGCGCTGGATGTAATCCTGTATAACAGTGTCTTTGGCCTGTACAACATGCGGTATGGTCCCGGCGAGCAGCGGATTTCGCTGATGAGCCTGAGCCAGCCCGCGGCCCAAACGAGCCAGCTGCGCATCAATCTGTCCGACCCGGGGGTGAGCGGATACTTTGCGCACTACGCCGGCAACACTCTCATGGTGGATGTGCGGCCGCCGCTGCCGGGAACGCCGGCAGGGCTGACCATCACCATCGATCCCGGCCACGGTGCGGATTCCGGGGCGGTGGGGCCGGCCGGCCTGCGTGAGGCTACCATCAACCTGCAGATTGCCCAACTATTGGCGGAGAAGTTGCGCCAGGCTGGGGCCCGGGTCATCATGACCCACACGCAGGAAACGTACGTAGATCCCAACAACGACCTGAACGCTCGGGTCGACATCGCTGAAGCCAGCGGTAGTCAGGTCTTTATCAGCATCCATAACAATGCGCTCGCAGGGGCGAACCGCTTTACCGTGGAAGGCACCGAGACGTATTACTTCAATCCTCTCAGTGCCGACCTGGCCAGTGCGGTGCAACGGGCGGTCACCAAGAGCTTACCTTCGACCGACCGATTCTTCGCCTATCAGAGCTTTGCCGTCATTCGCCAGACCGGGATGCCGGCGATTCTGGTAGAGTGCAACTATATCTCCAATCCGGACATCGAGCGGTGGATGAGTGAGGGAGATTTTGCAGCCCGTGCGGCGGAAGGGATCTACCAGGGGCTTTTGAACTTCCTCGCTGAACACGGCCAGCCTCCGCCCCCGCCGCCTGCTGCCGGCTCGGCTCCGGCCTCGCCAGCGCCATCAACGCCGGAAGCGGGCCAACCGGACCAGCCTGCGCCGGAGGCAGGTAGCGTTGCACCTGCGATGTAAGGCAGGGTACGCGTTCTCGGATCCGATCGCAGACTCCAGGAGGCTTGCTTGGATCCGTCCCCAGAAGGCCGGCACAGGGGCTTTCTGGGGACGGATCGTTCTGTCTGTTCCATGGGGTCAGCGGCTGTTCAGCGGGAGTTTGCAGGTCGGCCATACCCGTGAACAACTCAAGTTTCCAGGGGGGCGGCCGATCTGAAATGTAGATGCCAAACCGCCTCGCCCGGGGCGACCGAGGTGGGCCGACAGGGCGAGGGAAGGGGCGATGTGTGTGGGTGCCCGAATCATGGTAGTGGACGATACCGCCTTTATGCGCCTGACCCTGAGAAAGCTACTGGAAAAGGCCGGGCATCAGGTCGTGGCAGAGGCCGAGAATGGTGCCGAAGCATTGGAGCGGTACGCCCAGGTTCACCCGGACCTGGTCACGTTAGACTTGGTGATGCCCGTCATGGATGGAATTGCCACCCTCAAGGAGCTTACCCGGCGGGACCCAGGATGCAGAGTCATCGTGTGTAGCAGCATGGGACAGAAGGCACTGGTCGTGGAGGCCCTCAATGCGGGCGCTTATGACTTCATTGTCAAGCCGTTCCAACCGCAGCGGGTACTGGAAGCAGTAGCCAGGGCAGTGGCAGCCCGTGTTTAGCGGCTGCCACCCCCAAAACAACGCAAGAACGCCTCCACATACGCATCGAGCAGATCCAACTCTTCCGCACTCAGTGGCCGGTGGTGCGCCACCGCATTCCGCAGATCCTGCAGGTCCTTGAGCCGATGAATCACCCACTCCCGGGAACCAAACACGCTCATGAAGACGTCGGACCAGTTATTTCGCTCCAGGATGATCTCCAGATAATCTGGAAAACCGCAGAAAGCCAGCAAGGAAGCGTCCTGGTCGGCCAGGGCGGGCGGGGTTTGGCCGAGAACCGCCACCTGCCGCTGTTCGCAACGGTGTTGCACGTCCGTCGGAATCCGTTGTTGCCACCACTTGGGGGTCAGGCGACTCAATTGTAACTCGATGAAGTGCCGCAGCCGGACCTCCAGTTCGGCCAGGAGCAGGTAGGGCTTGCTGACCCGTAAAAGATCTCCCGAGGTGATGATCCCCCAGCGCTTGTCCATGGGGCCGACCAGCACCGCATGCCATTTCTCGACACGGGCAATCACTTCGGACAGACCTGCATCGGGCCGCACCTGTGGCAGAGGCTCGCTGCACATTTGGCCCACCTGACGCCTGGCCAGTTCCGTGGCGACGTCGCCTCCGTCGGCTGCCAGCATCTGGCCCAGTTGCCAGTAGAGCCGACGGACGTCGCGGGCACGGAACGTACCGACTACCAGCCCTTCGGCATTGACCACCGGCAGCTGCGAAAAACCGCTCCGGTCCAGCACCCCCACGGCGTACAACACCGGCGCTTCCGCCGCTACCACTTCCGCTGGCGAGGTCATCACCTGCTCTGCGGTCAACCAGGCCGTCTCAACCACGGATCTTCCCCCTGTCAGAATGGGACGCTCGCGGCGGCCACAGGGCTAGGATACATGCCGGACACCCGCGGATTTCCACGCAGCGAACGCTTTTCCTTCAGGGATAAAGGAGATAGCGGCTGCGCACCGCGATAAACCGGTCGACGGCTGCCTGGAACGGAGCGAGGATGGTGTCGGGGTTTTCCCCGCGCTGGAGAGCCGGGCGAATCCGACCGTTCCCGATGAGCGTGTCGAAGTAGTACTGGCCTGCGGACTGGTTGAACCGGAATTGCTGAGGGTAGAGCCGCTCTATGGTGGCGATGATCCACAGCCCGGTACGCACGGAGGCGAACCCCAGGCGGTCGGTCACCTCGAGCTGCACTCCTTCACAGGCCTCCCCCTGGTACTTCGATGTCGTTGGCACAAACCGGACTGGTTCAAACCGAACCCCCGGCAAACGGAGCGCATTCAGTGCGTTGGCCAACCGTGTGCCGTCGATCCAGGGGGCTCCCAGAGTCTCGAAGGGCCGGGCGGTGCCGCGCCCCTCCGACACGTTCGTCCCTTCCAGCAGGCACGTGCCCGGATATACCAGCGCCGTCTGCGGGGAGGTCATGTTTGGGGAGGGCTTGACCCAGGGTAGCCCTGTCTGGTCCCACCAGGTCGAGCGGGTCCAGCCTTCCATGGGAACCACGGTCAGCGGAGCATGAATCCCGAACTCCTCGTTAAACAGCCGGGCCAGCTCGCCGATGGTCATGCCATGGCGCACCGGGATCGGGTATAAGCCCACGAAGGATTGGTAGGCCGGCTCCAGCACGGGCCCTTCGACCTGCTGGCCGCCGATGGGATTGGGGCGGTCCAGGACGATGATAGGGATCTGGTACTGGGCCGCCGCCTGCAAGGCATAGGCCATGGTAGAGATGTAAGTGTAGTAGCGGCTACCGACGTCCTGGATGTCGAAGAGCAGCACATCGATTCCCCGCAGCATGGCCGCCGTAGGACGCTGGGTTGGCCCGTACAAGCTGTACACTGGCAGGTGTAAGACAGGGTCGACATAAGAGGCTACATAGGCACCGGGCGGCTCATCCCCCCGAAAACCATGTTCCGGGCTGAACAGAGCGACCAGCTGCACCCGCTTGTCGGCTGCCAGGCGATCTGCATCATGCTGGCCGTCACGCCCCCGCCCCGTCTGATTCGTGATCAAGCCGACCCGCTTACCCGCGATCAGGGAGAACTGATCCCCCAGGAGCCGGTCGATCCCCAACCGTAAGCTCGTGCCGGGACTGGTCTCCGCCGCCCTAACGGTAACGGTAGAGGCAAGAGAAAGCCCCAGGTGAGCTGGGTGATGTACCCCTGCCACAACTGTAAGAACAAGGCTTGCGGCTACTGTGCCCAACAACAGCAGAGGACCGCAGGCTAGCTTTCTCTGGTGAACATGGGGCGGGCGACGCCGGTTGGCCGCGGACCTGAAGGACACTGGCAGGTAACCCATATTGGCGGTGACCCCCTTCTAACAGGATTCACCAGCCCCTTGCCGTTAGTAAGTCAGGCAGCTGGTAACAGATCAAACCAGAAGAGAAGATTCCCTGGCCATGGACAAATCCCTGTCACAGCTGCAGGTGAGGAGAGCGGGGCGGCAGCTCGGGTAGCTCGACCGGGGCGCACGCTGAGATTTCGTTTGTCGGGGTTTCTCGGGCGGAATGCTCCGGAGGTCGCATAGACCGGGGCAGCGGGGCAGGCGAGTTTTCACCTGCGGTAGGCTCGAGGGCGGTGAATAACACGCCTTTGCGAGCTGACACATGTGTGCTACTGCCGCGTGTAGGGGCGCGAGAAAGGGAAAAGGGGACATCCTGTCCCCCTCCGGTTATTGACGGAGAGATCAGCCGAAGAGTCCTGCCCCTCCGTGGAAGGTCTGCCTCGGGCTCGATCTAGAATCCGTCCCGCCTTCTCAACGCCGGTTGGCCGCCGCTTTGGACATCCTTACCGACCCGTGGTCGGCTTGCTGTCCGAAGGTCCCTTGCTTGGCAACCGGACGCTCTCGCGTCCGTCTGCACTATTGTTATGGACCAGCTTGACCGATCTTATCCATCTAGTTACGGACGATCGGTCCAGTTTTGGGCGGCGCCGGTCGCAGCGGTACCAACAGGCTGGTTGATGGCCTGCTGGAACGCGCTGCTGACCGCCCCGGCGGTCTGGTTGATGAGCGACTGCTCTGCGGCCGCGATCATCCGCCGCACCATATGTCCGCCTACCGCTCCGCAGTCACGGGAGGAGAGATAGCCCCAGTAATCGCCCTGGATCTTGCTGGTGTCGATCCCCAGTTCATTGGCAACCTCGTACTTGAACTTGTCCAGAGCATTCCATGCCTGCAGAACCAACGGCTTGTTCGTGGTGTCGGCCCCTTTGGCCATGCTTGTTCGCCCCCCTTTCAAGTGGTCTACCGATAGTCTGATGTCTCTGACCTGGGCTTATCCTGTTACTGGTTCCCTCACTGCACAGAGGCTGTACACGTGGGGGCATTCCGCCAGAGTCAGGCGCGCGAGGAGGCCAGGCGCTCCTGCAACACGGGCAACAGAGCATCCAGCCGCTGGCCGCCCTGCAGCACAGGCCGGAACAGAGCAGCTCGTCGTTGGGCTTCTGCTCGATCCGCGAGCGTAAACGGCCCCGGCAGTCCCGCCTCCAGTTCATCCCAGGTGATAGGGAGGGATAAGGGGGCGGACGTTAGCGGACGTACGCTCAGTACCGCCACGATGGTCTTGCTGGGGCGGTTTTGCAGGTGGTCGATGTAGACGCGGCCGCCCCGCCGGGCGACCAGCCGCTCGTTGGTCACCTGGTCAGGGCGATGGTGGACCAGGAGTTCACCCAGGTAGGCCACGAACTGGCTGGTGATGTCGAATGAGTAGATGGGCTCGAGCGGAACGTAGATGTGCAGGCCGGTGGCGCCCGTCAATTTGGGGTAGGAACGAAGCCCCAGGCGTACCAGCAAGTCCCGAAGGCGCAGGGCCACTTCCCGGGCAGTGGCCAGGTTGGCCGGCGGGTTGGGGTCGAGATCAAAAATGGCGTAATCGGGGTGACCCGGCCGATCCACCCGGTTCAACGATGGGTGCAGCTCGATGGCGGCCTGGTTGGCGAACCAGATCAGGGCGGCTGGTTCGCGGATGTCGGGATAGTCGATGTAGCCCCGTTCGGCCTCTTCGGAGGCGATGCGGATGCGGCCGAGCCAGTCGGGAGCATATTCGGGCAGGTGTTTTTGGTAGAACCCAGGATGATCCACCCCGTCAGGGTAGCGGGTCACCGTTACGAGGCGATCTCGCAGATGAGGCAAAAGCTCCTCTGCGACCGAGAGGTAGTACAGGATGAGGTCGGCTTTGGTAAAACCTGCATCGGGCCACAGCACACGGTCACAGTGGGTCAGCCGCAGCTGGCGGCCGCCCACCATCACTTCGAATTGGGCGGGGAGGCAGGTAGGGAAGATCTCGTTCATAAAGGTCACCCCCATTCCCTCGGGTCACTACGCTCGTCCAGGGCTGTGTTGCCTACGTGGGCGGCCACCGGCACTCCTGGGGCGCTTTGTCCGGCCGCCAGCCCTTCCAGACTGGCTGGCGCAGGCGGCCGGCGACGGTCCAGCCGGAGTATTCCACAGAGGCGACCAGAACCGGTTCAGCCCAGCGAGCGGGAAGCTGCGGCGAGACGGGCGGCAGGCCGGCGAAGGGCGGGGTCGGGATGGCGATCCGTTCCAGCGCCTGCAGCATGGTGCTCTCTTCATGAACTTTCCAGCCCGTTCCTACACCCCCGATGAACCGGAGCTCTTCCGCAGCTCGGCCCCGATCTGCCCCATCCGGCTTGCCGCCACTGCTGCCAGCGTACAGTCCCAGCAGCAACGTCAAGCCGGACCGGCCGGAGTGCCGGCTGCTGCCAGGAGAATAGCCAGGCGGCAGCCAGCCGCCGACGACTGCTTCGAGCTGTGGCCGATACCGGGTTTTGATCCAGTCGCGACTGCGGCCCGCCTGATAGGTTGAACTGAGTCGCTTGGCAACGATCCCCTCCAAACCCTGTTCCCGGCAGGCGGCGAACAACGCCCGTCCGGTGGTGAACACCGCCTTCGAGATGAGGAGCGGCGCCGGTAGGCCGGCCACCAGTTCCTGCAGGGTCTCATGGCGAGCCTGCCATGTGTGGGTTCGAAGGTCTTGGCTGCGGCGGAACAGGATGTCAAAGACGACATAGAAAATCTCCCCTGTGGAGATCCCGGTCTGCCCCGCAGAGGGGATTCCGGCGAGGCCGGGCCAGCCCGCTAACGAACGGTCTTCCCAGGCGTGAGACCAGCCCAGATGGCGCTGAAGCGCCGCAAAATCCGGGAGACCGCCTGCGAAGGCGACGATCTCGCCGTCCAGTAACAGGGGCCATTCGCGCGGCGGAATCATCTCCGCCAGGACCTGTAAGGAAGGGAAAAGCCCGGTCAGATCCTTGCCGTTGCGGGACTGAAGGCGCAGGGGCGCAGGAAGGCTACGGGCGCTTGGTAAGAGCGTGAGCCCAGGGCCGGCTGGATGCCCAGGGTCGAGCAGAAAGGCAAGAGCGCGAAAACCATCCCACTTGACCTCGTAGGCGAATTGGTCCGAGTCGAAGGCGGGGCCGGCGGTCGCCAGCATGGGAACGACCGTACCAAAGGGTGGCAACTGGCCCTCCACTGCCGGAGAGGGCGGAGGCAACGGGTGGCTGGCGTCCATCCCTGTCACCGCCTCTCAGCCGGAGGTCGGGGTGGCAGGGGTAGCGGAGGTCTGCTGGCGACGGCGGGCTGCCGCCAGGCTGGCCTCGAGCGCTTGCATGAGGTCGATGACCTGCCCTTTGGCCGCCGCGGGTGCGGGGGCGGTGGAGGGGGGGACTTGGGCCAGTTTGTCTTGCAGCCAGGCCTCGAGTCGCTCCCGGTAGGCGCTGGTGTAGCGGTTGGGGTCGAAGGGAACAGTCAGGCTGTCGACCAGGTTCCGCGCCATTTCTAACTCCCGCGGGTCAAGAGCCACTGGCTGGCCACGCTGGCTGCGGGGTGACGGTAGGAGGTGCCCGTCACCTCCCCTGGCGGCTGCAGCTGGGCTCGTAGTGGGGGCGTTGGCCTCCATGAGCTGGCTCAACCCGGACAGTTCTTGCAGAGGACGAATTTCGTCGGGATAAAAAAGGGTGGTGAGCGCCAGGATGGGCCCGTACACGCGCAGCGCCGCCAGGCTCTCTTTGGTTCGCAGCGTAAACGAACCGATACCGATGCGAGTGGTGGCTTGCAAGGTCTGATGGAGCAGCACATAGGGTCTGAGGCCACCTTCGCCGGGTTCGAGGTAGTAGGTCTTCTCAAAGTAAATCGGATCGATCTCCGCGAGAGAGACGAAGTCCAGCAAGCCGATGGTGTGACCGTTTCCGGCTGCACGCAAGGATTGCAGGTCCGACTCTTCCACGGGCAGGAACTGGCCGGGCTGGAACTCGTGACCGTAGACGAGCTCCTCTGGCGGAACCTCTATGTTGCAGGTAGGACACCATTTGCGGTACTGAATCGGCGTCAGGCAGCGCCGATGCAAGGTGCGGAAATGGACGTCCCGGTCGGTGGTGGCCGGAGCCAGGCGTACCGGGATGCTGACCAGCCCAAACGAGATGGTTCCCTTCCAGATCGCCCGCATCGCCCGCTCCCTCCGTGTCTTTTTGGGCCGCTCCGGCGGTATCCGGCCGGGTAGCCGGACGCCCTGCTCGGCCAGGGTTGCCGTGGCGCCCAAGGCGCAGGAGCTTGCCCGCCGGCATCGCCGCGCTCCTCGGGTTACACTGGTACTGTGGCCGTGGCGGCATTGCCCCATACCCGACAATTGGTGGGGGATTGTCCCCTGCTGGCTGCCGGCGGCGTGGGTCGGGACCCACGTCCGAGTTCTATATCGAGCGTCCCGTGCAACCCAGCGCTTCTCAAGCTGCACAACCCCCCTTGACAGGGGTTGGGGCAGCCAGTACAATGAGCATGCTGTTGGTCGCAGGCAGGGCGGATGAGCGGCCAGGCAGCGTAGAGGCGGCGTAGCGGGCGGATAGCTCAGTTGGTCAGAGCGCCTCCCTTACAAGGAGGAGGTCGGCGGTTCGAGCCCGTTTCCGCCCACCATTTGACAAGTTTTTGGAGCCGTGGTGTAGCCGGTTTAACACACCTGCCTGTCACGCAGGAGATCGCGGGTTCGAGTCCCGTCGGCTCCGCCATTTCGGCGAGATAGCTCAGTTGGTAGAGCAGGGGACTGAAAATCCCCGTGTCGGCAGTTCGATTCTGCCTCTCGCCACCAGTTTTGCGAGCGGATGTAGTTCAGTGGTAGAACGCCACCTTGCCAAGGTGGAGGTCGCGGGTTCGAGGCCCGTCATCCGCTCCATCGTTTCTCTTTCGGCGGGATAGCCAAGGGGCAAGGCAAGGCTCTGCAAAAGCCTTATACGTGGGTTCGAGTCCCACTCCCGCCTCCAAGTGTTACGGTTTTCGGGGATGTAGCTCAGCTGGGAGAGCATCCGCTTGACGTGCGGAAGGTCCACGGTTCGAGCCCGTGCGTCCCCACCATTTTTGAGTGGCTAGCCTGCGGAGGGGCGGCCACTCGTTTCGCGTTCGAGGGCATCCGCCCGAAGCCGCCTGAGCGCGGCTGGTGGTAACAAGGGGGAGACGGGTGGCTGAGATTGGGTCATTACTGATGATGCCTGTGGTGGGCGGCTTGATCGGCTGGGGGACGAACATGATCGCCATCCGCATGCTGTTTTACCCCCGCCGACCATGGGTCGTCCCTTTTTTGGGGTGGCGTCTCCAGGGGCTGCTTCCCCGTCACCAGGAAGACTTTGCGCGTGCCCTGGGGGAGGTCGTGGCGGAACACCTGGTACGTAGCCAGGAGATCTTCGACCGCATCGACGTCAATGAGCTTCGCACCGAGATGGTGCAGCGCCTCTCCGAATACGTGGACGACCGGCTGCGCAGCGCTCTTCCAGGCTTTTTGCCGGAGGGGTGGAGGCAAGCGGCAACGGCCTACGTTCAGGAGGTGGTCGGGCGGGAGGCGGGCTCGCTGTTGTCACAGACGCTCCCGGCGATGCTAAAAGAGGCCCAGGCGCGGCTGGACATCGCGGCGCTGGTGCAGGAGAAGGTACGGGCCTTCGACTTGCAGCGGTTGGAAGATATGGTCCGTTCGCTCTCCCATCGTGAACTGCGGGCGATCGAGCTCTGGGGTCTGGTCCTCGGGGTGCTGGTGGGAATTTTGCAAGCAGGGGTCATCCGGCTGATCGGCTGAGCGGCTTGACTTTTTTACTCTCTGGGAAGTAGGATGAGCAAAAGACAACGAGACTCTTCTGGCGATGATGGGGACGAGTACGGATCGGCCAGGCTACAGAGAGGCGGGGTCGTAGGCTGTGAGCCCTGCCAGGCTGGCGTTCTGGAAAACCACCCCGGAGCGGTCGCGAAGGCTGCGGTGGAACCCCAGGCAACTGCCTCCTCAGAGGGGAGATTGCCCCGGGACGTCACCCTCCGAAGCGAAACGGGTGTGCCCGTTATAGCACGTAAGAGAACAAATTCGGGTGGAACCGCGAACCCTTCGCCCCTCAGGGACGAAGGGTTTTTTGGTACGCGATTCCAGCTAGGAGGGGTATGGATGAGCAGTGAAGCGTCCAGCAAAACGCTGGTAGCCGTGACACTTCCGGATGGGTCTGTCCTCGAAGTGCCGGCCGGAAGCACGGCAGCGCAGGTGGCTGAACGGATCGGGCGGCGGCTGGCACAAGCGGCTGTGGCGGCACGGGTAGGGGGCGAGTTGGTCGATCTGTCCACACCCGTTGACCAGGCGACGACCGTGGAGTTGATCACCCTGGATAGTCCGGAGGGGATACAAATCCTGCGGCACAGTTGCGCCCACGTTTTGGCGCAGGCGGTATTGCGGCGGTATCCCCAGGCGAAGCTGGCGATTGGGCCTACCATCGAAGACGGTTTCTACTATGACATTGACTTTGGTCAGCCCTTTAGCCAGGAGGAGTTTTCCGCCCTGGAAGAAGAGATGCGCAAAGTGATCCAGGAGGACTTGCCGATTCACCGGGAGGTCCACCCGCGGCAAGAGATGATTCGCTTCTTCCAGGAGCGCCGGCAGCCGTATAAGGTGGAGATTCTTCAGGAAATCACGGACCCCACAGTCAGCATCTATCGCCAGGGCGAGTTCGTCGATCTGTGTCGTGGCCCCCACCTTCCCAGTACCGGGCGGATCAAGGCATTTGCGCTGTTGTCGGTAGCGGGGGCGTACTGGCGCGGGGATGAGAAGCGGCCGATGTTGACCCGTATCTATGGCACGGCCTTTCCCACGGCAGCAGAGTTGCAGGAGCACCTGCGGCGAGTAGAGGAGGCCAGGCACCGCGACCATCGCCGGCTGGGCCGGGAGCTCGGCCTGTTTGCGGTCTCCGACGAAGTGGGGCAGGGCCTGCCGCTCTGGCTGCCCAAAGGGGCGGCGATCCGGCGTACGCTGGAGCGCTACATCGTCGATCTCGAGTTGCGGGCCGGGTATGAACACGTCTATACGCCACCTCTGGCCCGGACCGAGCTGTACAAGATCAGCGGCCACTGGGACCACTACCGGGAAAACATGTACCCGCCCATGAAGGTGGACGATGAGGAGCTGGTCTTGCGGCCCATGAATTGCCCGCACCACATTATGGTGTACAAGCAGGCGCAGCACAGCTATAAGGAGCTGCCGGTCCGCATCGCGGAGCTGGGGTTGATGCACCGCTACGAGCGGAGCGGGGTGTTGACAGGGCTGGCACGGGTGCGAGGGATGACGCTCAACGATGCTCACATCTTTTGCCGCCCGGACCAGATCAAGGACGAGTTCCTGCGTGTGGTTCGGCTGATCCAGCAAGTCTACCAGGACCTGGGCTTCCATGATTACGTCTACACCCTGTCGCTGCGGGATCCAGCCGATACGCACAAGTTCGTGGATAATCCGCTGATGTGGGAGACGGCTGAGCGTGTCGTGCGGGAAGCCCTGGACGAACTGGGCGTTACTTACCGCACGGACGTCGGCGGTGCGGCCTTCTACGGGCCGAAACTGGACGTGGACGTCAAGAGCGTGGCGGGTAAGTACGAGACCATCAGCACGGTGCAGGTAGACTTTTACCTGCCGGAGCGCTTCCAACTCGAGTACATCGGGGCGGACAACCAGCCGCACCGGCCGGTGATGATCCATCGGGGCGTCATCAGCACAATGGAGCGCATGACCGCCTTTTTGATCGAACTGTACGGCGGCGCGTTCCCCGCCTGGTTGGCGCCGGTTCAGGCGGTGGTTTTGCCGGTGGCCGATCGTCACCAGACCTGGGCCCAACAGGTGCTGGCTCGACTGCAGGCCGAAGACTTGCGGGCCGAGGTCGACGGGCGCGACGAGAAGCTCAACCGCAAGATCCGGGACGCCGAGGTACAAAAGGTCCCCTTCATGCTGGTGATTGGAGACCGTGAGGTGGAAAACGGCCAGGTGGCTGTTCGCCAGCGGGGCAAGGGCGACATCGGCAGCATACCGGCGGCGACATTCGTCGAGAGACTGGCTCGACTGGTTCGCAGCCGTCGACTGGATTTGGATTTGGATCGCGTTTGACGGCAGGCGGAGGCGATGCTACACTACCAGTGTTTGGTCGGGGTGTCTCAACCCTGGCTGGTGAATAAGTAGAAGCGGCCCGCTTCTCACCCGGCGCCTTCGGTTGCCTGGGTTTCTCCGATAGCTAGCCGTGTCCCTTGATCGTTCAAAAGGAGGGCACGTGAGAGCTTTCGTTCGTGCCGTGGTGCGCGTGCGATGGAGGAGCGGCCCCGTCGGTGGTCCGCTCCTTTTCTGCTATCTGTGGGCGGGGCGGCGACAAGCGAGCAGCGTGGCGTTCAACTATGAGAAGGAGTGATGGGCAATTAACAAAGAGCTGCGAGTGAACGGCGAAATCCGTAGCCGTGAGGTGCGGGTGGTGGATGCCGACGGCAACCAGTTGGGAGTCATGAGCGCGCGCGAAGCATTGCGCCTGGCTCAGGAACGCGATCTGGACCTGGTCGAGATCGCCCCCAACGCTTATCCGCCGGTTTGCCGGATCATGAACTACGGCAAGTACCGTTACGAGCAGAGCAAGAAAGACCGGGAGGCTCGCCGGCGGCAGAAAGTGGTCGACATCAAGGAAGTGCGGATGACTCCCAAGATCGGCGATCATGATTTCAACGTGAAGATGCGCAACGCACAGCGCTTTCTAACGGAGGGCAACAAGGTCAAGGTTTCGGTGCGCTTCCGCGGGCGGGAGATCATCCATGCCGATTTGGCCCGCCAGATGCTGCTGGATATGGCTCAACAGCTATCGGCTGTCGGGCAGGTGGAGCGCCCGCCGATGGTGGAAGGACGCTTGCTAATCATGGTCTTGGCGCCGCGGGGGGATCGAGCGGCAGCGGTCCGCAACGCCGCAGCCGAGGCTGAAGAGGCCAGTTCCACCACGGGCGCACCTGCCGAAGATGAGGGGGATATGGCCGTTTCGCAGCAGTCCCAGGAGTCCTGAGCATTCGGGCACAAGACCCTAGTCGGTACCGGATCAGGAGGACATTGCGTATGCCAAAAATGAAGACACACCGCGGGGCCGCGAAGCGATTCCACTTTAGCGGCAGCGGGAAGCTGATGCACTACCATTCCATGCGGCGACACATGCTGTTGGGCAAAACCACCCAGCGCAAAAAGCATCCGGGGCGAGCGGAAGTGCTTAGTCCCCGCGATCAGCAGCGGGTACGCAAGCTCTTTCCGTACGCCTGATCCTGTCTGTAGAAGACTTTGCACGGGAACGACAACTGTTCCCGTTGAGCCGCGAGGTATGAAGGAGGAGCCGCGATGGCACGAGTGAAGGGCGGGACGGTTACCCGCCGCCGTCACAAGAAGGTTCTCAGTTTTGCGCGAGGGTACTTCGGCAGCAAGAGCCGCCGTTTCCGACCCGCCAGGAACCAGGTTCTCAAGAGCGGGGTTTATGCTCGTCGTGACCGGCGCAACCGTAAGCGGGACTTCCGTAAACTGTGGATTGTGCGCATCAATGCAGCCGCCCGGCAGAATGGTCTGAGCTATAGCCGGCTGATGGGGGGCCTGCACAAGGCGGGGGTGCTGGTGAACCGGAAGATGCTGGCCGAGCTGGCGGTTCGGGATACGGTGGCGTTCCAAAACCTGGCACAGGTGGCCAGTGCGGCACTGGGCGTGAAAAAAGAGGAAGCGGGCCAGGTGGCGGCGACGGCACGCGGGTGAGCTGACCCGGTGGTAGGCAGCGGCGGGGTAGGGGGGAAGCGGCGGTGGCTGTACGCAGACGTTCCCGGGGCGACCGGCAGTTTGTCGTGCTGGGGCTGGGACGCTTCGGGACGAGTGTAGCTCGCACCCTGTATCAGCTGGGCTTCGACGTACTGGGCATCGACATGGATGAGCAAAAGGTGCAAGAGGTGTCTGACCAGATCACCCATGCGGTGCAGGCGGACTGTACGGACGAGGAAGCCCTGTCGGCGCTGGGCGTGCGCAATTTCGATGTAGGTGTGGTGGCGATTGGGGATCTCGAGGCGTCGGTGCTGGCCGTAGTCATCCTGCAGGAGCTGGGGGTCCGTACCGTTATCGCCAAGGCCGTCTCCGAATTGCATGGGCGGGTGCTGGAAAAGGTTGGGGCCAATCACGTCGTCTACCCCGAGCGGGATATGGGTGTACGTGTAGCCCATTACCTTGTTCCTGGTAACGTACTGGACTACTTCCCACTCGCTCCGGGTTACAGCCTTCTGGAGATCAAGAGTCCCGATCGTTTCGCCGGCCACTCCCTGCGGGAGCTGGACCTGCGTGGTCGTTACGGCGCCATCATCGTCGCGGTTCGCCGGGGTGAAGTGATCAACCCCGCCCCTGGTCCGGAGTTTCAGTTGGAAGCGGCGGACGTACTGGTGGCCCTTGGCCGCGACGAAGATTTGGAGCGGTTGGAGCAAGCGGGGGCGGAGAACGCATGACCCACCCCACCCCCCTGATCACCAGTCGCCATAACCCGCTTTTCCGCCAACTGCTGGCGGTGCGGCGGGAGGCGGGGCGGCAGGGACTCGTTCTCCTGGACGGGGCGCATCTGGTAGAGGAAGCCCTGGCTGCCGGGCTGCCGATTCAGCGGGTAGCGTATACCCCCGACTTTGCCGCTCGCCCTGCGGGCCAGGAGCTTTTGGAACGGTGCCGGCAGGCTTCGCAGCTGGAAGGGCCATTGCCGCGGGGGACGCCGGAGAATCCTTCACAGGCTAGCTCGACGCTGGTCCAGTTGACACCGGAGCTCCTGGCGGAGTTGGGCGAGACGGTGACTCCGGCAGGCATTGTCGCCCTGGTGAGTTGGCAGGCGCAGCCGGCGACCCGCTTTTGGGAGGAGGCAGACAAACGGGCCCGCCAGGCTGGGCAGCCGCTGCTCCTGCTGGTGGCGGATGCCATCCAGGATCCCGGCAACCTGGGAACGATGATCCGGACGGCAGTGGGGGCCGGTGCCCACGGGTTGGTGTTGCTGCCCGGCACGGTTCAGCCGGGGAATCCCAAAGTACTACGGGCCAGCGCCGGCTTGCTGTTTCGCTTTCCCTGGGCCCGGTTGACCGCGGACGAGCTGGGTCAGGGGGCGGGCCGGCGGGGGATGGCTGTATGGGTGGCGAAGGCGGATGGGCAGCAATGGTACGATCGGGTGAACCTCTGCCGCCCCGCAGCTCTGGTAGTGGCGAACGAAGGGCATGGCCCCACGGCTGCGACGCAGGTGATCGCCACCGGCTCGCTGGCCATTCCCCTGGCGGGGGGTGTGGAATCGCTCAACGCTGCCATTGCGGCAGCTGTGATCTTGTTCGAAGCGGCGCGGCAGCGCCGGGGCTGCCAGTCGCTGGTATGACTGGCTGGGGCTCTTGCTTGTCGCTCTTTGAAAGCCCTTGTTATAATGAGGTGAGCAACAGCACATTCGCCGCTGCAGGGCAAAGGATGGGCACAAGCATGAGTCTACAAGACTTTTTCTGGCGCTTGTTCGAGTTGACCGGTTCCATTCGAGCTTATTTGCTTTACCGATCTACCAGCCAGTCCATTATGTAGCAAGGACATGGATCCGATGGCTGGATAAGAACAGCTTTCGTGGTTTATCGATAAGGTTGCCTCGATGAGGCGGATTGTACAAGATAAACCAGATAAACGCAGTGATGCGGCGAAATGAGTCGCCGGCGGTGCGGTGTGGTACCGTGGACCAACCGTCCGTCCCTCAGGGGAGGACGGTTTTTGTCTATGCCTGGATGTAACCTGCCGGGCGGTCCACTTCATAGGGAGGGAGCGCGATGGAGAACGGGCCGAGCAGCTGGAACGAGCTGCAAGAGCGGGTGACGCAGCTAACGCAGGAGTGCCAGCGGGAGATCGAACAAGCGGCGAACGGCGCGGCGTTGCAGGAGGTCAAGGTCCGCTGGCTGGGGCGCAAGGGCGTGGTGACCCAGCTCTTGCGGGGTCTGGGAGATTTGCCAGCCACCGAGCGCCCCAGGGCGGGGCAGGTGCTCAACCAGCTGCGCCAGCAACTGGAGGCCAGCTTTGCCCAGCGGGAAAGCAGCATCATCGCTCAGGAGAAAGCCGAACGGTTGGAAAGGGAACGGTTGGACCTCACCTTACCAGGCCGCCGTGCACCTCTGGGACATCTGCATCCCCTGACACAGGCGCTGGGAGAGATCAAGGCGTTCTTCATCGGCATGGGCTACCAGGTGGTGGAAGGCCCGGAAGTGGAGACGGACTACTACAATTTCCAAGCGCTCAACGTGCCCAAAGACCATCCAGCCCGGGATATGCAGGCCACCTTCTACCTCGCCCCCGATCTGGTCTTGCGCACGCAGACCAGCCCGGTGCAGGTACGGACCATGGAGCGGCAGAAGCCGCCGATCCGCATCATTGCACCCGGAAAGGTATACCGCAACGACGCGGATATCACCCATTCTCCCATGTTTCACCAGGTGGAAGGCCTGGTGGTTGACGAGGGTATCCGCTTCAGCGACCTGAAGGGCACCCTCATTGCTTTTGCAAAAGCCTTGTTTGGACAAGACCGGCGAGTGCGGTTCCGCCCCTCCTATTTCCCGTTCACCGAGCCCAGCGCGGAAATGGATATCTCCTGCACGGTTTGCGGGGGCAAAGGATGTCGTGTGTGCAAAGGTGAGGGGTGGCTGGAGATCCTGGGGTCGGGCATGGTTCATCCGCAGGTATTGGAGATGGCCGGCTACGATCCGGAGCGGCTGACCGGCTGGGCCTTCGGCATGGGCGTGGAACGGGTGGCGATGTTGCGGTACGGCATCGAGGATATCCGCCTGCTGTTTGAGAACGACCGGCGGTTCCTGGCCGAGTTCTAAAGGAGTGACGCAGCATGTTGGTCTCACTGCGCTGGTTGAGGGACTACGTGGATGTGCCCTGGACGCCGGCTGAGCTGGCAGAGCGGCTTACCTCGATTGGGTTGGAAGTCAAAGAAATGCGCGAGCTGAAGCCACGGTTCAGCGGGGTCGTGGTGGGGCAGGTGCAAGAACTGTACCGGCACCCGCAGGCGGATCATCTTTGGATTGCCCGAGTGCTCGTGGGTGAACCGGGTGCTGCGGCGAAGACGGTGACGCTGGTCACCGGAGCGACCAACCTCTCGGTGGGGGACAAGGTCCCCGTCGCGTTGCCCGGCGCCCAGCTGTGGGGGGGGGCGACCGGCGAAGAGTGCGTAACCATTGGCCCTCATGAGTTCGTCGGCGTTCGCTCGGAAGGGATGCTCTGCTCAGAGGCGGAACTGCAGGTGGGGGAGGATGCGGGTGGCATCATGATCCTGCCTTCAGATGTGGCGATTGGCCAGCCTTTGGCGGAGGCCCTGGCCCTGGAAGACACCATTCTGGACTTGGAGATATACGCCAACCGGGCGGATCTGACCAGCGTCATCGGCGTCGCCCGCGAGGTTTCTGCCCTCACGGGCAACCCGCTGCGCCGACCTCCGCTGCATCTGACCGTAGCCGGGGCGGGGACGTCGTCTGCCGCTAGACCAGCGCCGTTGCCGGTAGCGGTGGATGTGCAGGTACAAGATCCAGACCTGTGCCCGCGGTATCTTGCCACGCTGGCCCTGAACGTCCGCGTCGGTCCCTCCCCGGCCTGGCTGGCCAGCCGGCTGCGGGCGGTAGGGGTACGTCCCATCAACAATGTGGTCGATGTGACCAACTTTGTCATGTGTGAAACTGGCCAACCGTTGCACGCTTTTGACCTGCGCCGCATTGCACAGCAGACTATCATCGTCCGGCGGGCGTGGGCCGCTGAGAAGCTCACCACGTTAGATGGACAGGAGCGGGAGCTCACCCCAGATATGCTGGTCATCGCCGACCCGGAAAAGGCCCTGGCGTTAGCGGGAGTGATGGGCGGGCTCAACTCGGAGATCGAGGCGGATACGACCGAAGTCTTGCTGGAGGCGGCGACGTTTCAGGCGGCCATTATCCGGCGAGGGGCGCTCTCCCTGGGACTGCGAACGGAGGCCTCCGCCCGTTTCGAAAAGGGACTGGATCCCAACCTGCCGGCGGTGGCAGCCGCCCGTGCTCTGGAGCTATTGGCGCAGGTCGCGGGGGCGAGCATACCAGAAGGATGGGTGGATCGCTACCCGCACCCCCTTCGCCCCTGGATGATCCCCTTCCGGCCAGAGCGGATTAACCGGCTGTTGGGGAGTGACATCCCGCCGGCCGAGATGGTTGCCATTCTGCAGCGTCTGTCGTTCACCGTAAAAATGGGTCCAGGAGCAACGCCGCAGGCCCCGGCTGCTGCGGCGGAAGCGTCTGCGGTTAGGGGCGCGGGTGCCAGCTCGGCAGCGGCCGCGGCGGGGGTGGTGGTCGTGCCCACCTTTCGCGCCGATGTCACTCGTGAGGCAGATCTCGCGGAGGAGATTGCCCGCTTCTGGGGCTATGACCGGTTGCCGGAGACGATGCCCGCCGGACCGACGCAGCCGGGTGGGCAGTCCGCCGGTGCGACGCTGGCCGATCGGATTCGAGCGCTGCTCGTCAGCCAGGGGCTCAGTGAGGTCATTACCTACAGCTTCATTTCCCCCCGTTGCTGGGACCAGCTCTACTTGCCGCCGGATCATCCCTGGCGCCGGGCGATTCCTATCCAGAACCCCCTCAGTGATGAACGCAGCATTCTCCGCACCTGCTTGTTGCCGGGGTTGCTGGAAGTGGCGGTGAGAAACAGCAACCGGCAGCAGGAAGCGTCGTGGATCTTCGAGATCGGTACGATCTTTATTCCGTATGAACTGCCGCTGGTGCGACAGCCCCAGGAGCGGCCTCATTTGGGAATCCTGCTGGTGGGTCCGGCGGACCAGGCGAGCGAAGCTCAGGATTGGAGTCGACGCTGGCCAGCGGCCGACTTGTTTGACCTGAAGGGCGACCTGGAGCAGCTATTCGAGCGGCTGGGGGCGCAGGCGTCGTTTGAACCGGTCGACGGCTCCATGCCGTTTCACCCGGGGCGTACGATGCGCCTGGTGGCGGAGGGGAAAGAGCTGGGGATCGCAGGCGAACTCCATCCTGACGTGTTGGACGCCTGGGAGTTGCCCGGGCGTACAGTGGTAGCTGAGCTGGACCTCGAACAGCTTTTCGCCGTTACCCATGAAACCCGGCGCAGTCAACCGTTGCCGCGCTTTCCTTCCATCCGCCGGGATTTGGCGTTGCTGGTGCCGACCGGCCTACCTGCTGCGCAAGTGGTTGAGACCATTCGCCAGGCAGCTGGCCTCCTGCTACGGTCGGTGCGGCTGTTCGACGTCTACGAAGGTCCACAGGTTCCGGCTGGCCACCGCAGTATGGCCTATGCGCTGGAGTTCCGGGCAGACGAGCGGACGTTGCGGGACGAAGAGGTGGACGGGCGGATCGCGGAGGTGGAGGCGGCGCTGCAGGCAAAGAATGTGCAGGTGCGCAAGTAACCCGAGCGGCAAGTAATCCGGGCAGGCCGTGATCTATTGTGGCCCCCCGCGGGCTCCCCGGCGAGCTGCCTGCGGGGGTGGAACGCAGCTCAGAGAGGACGGGGACGGGTCAACTCGTCCAGCATCTGCTTGTATTGCTGAACCTCCTCCCTGGCCTCAGCGAGTTTCTGCGCCAGGTTGAGGCAGACCAAAAGCAAAACCCGGAGACGGGGCTCACCCGGATACCGTGCCAGCGCTTCCCGCAGGCGGCGGTCCACCTCCTGGGCCAGCTGCTGGATTTCGGCGGCAGGAGCGGTGCCTCGAACCGTCAGCTCTTCTCCTAGAAGGTGTAGCTGTACACGAGTGAATGCACTGGTACTATCTGCACTCGTGCTCGTGCTGGTTGCAGATGACGGGTGGGAAACCGGGATAGGCGAGCCCGAAGATGCTGTCATGCCGGTAACGCTTCCTTATGCATTTCCAGGATGTAATTCCAAGACAGTTCCTGTGCTGCCAGCGGTGGGCGAGAAGCCGGAGACCGGCTCTTGCCCACGGTGGTAGCGTCCTTACGTGTACAATGTACAATTAGATCTAGGAGCCAGGAATCCTTTTGTCGTCTTCACTCCTCACAGATCAGGTCGTCGGGTTGCTCATCGCGTCGTAAGGGAGTGCTGAAATGGGGGGGACAGTCACGGTCGATCCGGGTACGGTCCGCATGTTGGAGTGGCCCAAGATCCAGGCCCGCCTGGCGGCCAGGACGAGCTGGTCCCGCAGCCGGGCGGCTGCTTTGGCGCTGATGCCCAGCTCCGATCCGCAAGAGGTCGAGAGCCGGCTCCAGGAGACGGCCGAGGCCCTCACGTGGCTGCGCCTTTCCCTGGCACTGCCCCTGGGCGGGGCGAGTGACATCTCCCCTTTGCTGGGCCGGGTCCGGCGAGGAGCGAGCCTGCAACCGGAGGAGCTCATAGCGGTTGCCGATGCTGCCCGTGCTTGCCGGCGCTGCCGGCAGTTCATGGAAGAGCGGAGGGAGCAGGCGCCGGCATTGGCCGGGGTGGCCCAGGCTTTGAGCGACCTGCGCCAGCTGGAAGAGGCGATCGAGCGGGCCATCGACCGGGAAGTGGGGATCCGGGACACCGCATCGGCGAAGCTATCCCAATTGCGCGCACAGATCCGCCGGCAAGAGGCGCGGATTCGCCAGCATCTGGACAGTCTGATCGCGAGCGGTGCGAGCTTCCTCCAGGAAGCGTTAGTGACCATCCGGGATGGGCGCTTCGTGGTGCCGGTCAAGGCCGAGCAGCGCTCGCAGGTGCCGGGCATCGTTCACGACCAGTCGGGGAGTGGTGCGACGCTGTTCGTTGAACCGCTTGCCGTGGTGGAGATGAATAACGACCTGCGCCAGCTACGCAGTCAAGCGCGGGAAGAAGAGGAGCGCATCCTGGCGGAGCTGTCGCAGATGGTGCGGGCGCAGGCGGATCGGTTGGAGGTAGGCCTGGAGGCGCTGGCCGTTCTCGACCTGGCCCAGGCCAAAGGATTGCTTGCCCTGGACATGCAGGCCGTCGCTCCGCAAATCGAGACGGGGGCGGAAGGGCGGCTGGAGTTGGAAGGGGCACGCCACCCCCTGCTCACCGGCGACGTCGTGCCCATCGACCTCGTGCTGGGGGACCGCTATTTTGGCCTGGTGATCACCGGGCCAAACACGGGTGGCAAAACGGTGACGCTCAAAACGGCCGGTCTGCTGGTACTGATGGTGCAGGCCGGCCTCTACCCGCCTGCCCGCGTGGCGCGTCTATCCGTTTTCTCCCGGGTCTTTGCGGACATTGGGGATGAGCAATCAATCGAACAGAATCTGTCCACTTTCTCCGCCCATTTACGGGTCATCCGCCAGATTGTATCGGAGGCGGACGACAAGAGTCTGGTTCTTCTGGATGAACTGGGAGCCGGCACCGATCCGGTGGAAGGGGCCGCCCTCGCCCAGGCGATCCTGGAGCAGCTGCTTGACCGTTCGTGCCGGGTGATTGCCACCACCCACCTGGGGGCGCTCAAAGAGTTTGCTTACGTACATCCCCGGGCCCAGAACGCCTCGGTGACCTTCGATGAAAAGACGCTGCAACCGACCTACCATCTCGTGCTGGGAGTGCCGGGCAGCAGCAACGCGCTGTCCATTGCGCACCGCCTGGGGCTGCCGGAGAGCATCACGCAGCGGGCGTCGGAGTTGCTCGGGCACGAGCAGGTTCACCTGGAGGACGTGGTGCGGGGGCTGAGCGCCGAGCGCCAGCAAGCAGCCGCTGAACGGCAGCGCTGGCAGGCGGCCCGGGAAGAACTGGCGGCCCTGCGCCAGCAGTACGTTCAGGAGCTGGAGCAGGTGCAGCAGTTGCGACGGGAGCTGCAGCAGAAAGCGACCCGGCAGGTGGAGAGTGCGGTGAGTCGTGCTCTGGCGGAGTTGGATCAATTGGTGGGACAGGCCCGGCATCAGGTTGAGCAGGAGCGGCAGCGCCTCCGGCAGGAAGCACAGCGCTGTCCAGCTCAGGGAGAGTCAGCGCCGGGAGCGGCGGCGGCCTGGGAGAACGTAGTTCACCAGGTGGATCAGGTGCGGGAGCTGGTGCGGAGCTGGCGTGGCGAGGGGGGCAAGCGGCAGGTGGAGGCGTACGCCCCCGTGTTGCAGAAGGCCCGGCAACAATTAGACCAGGCGCCCCGGCTCATGCCGGGGGGCGATGTGACGGTGGCCGAGGCCGCCGTAGGAGCGGGCGGCGATACCGGGGAGGACGCGGCGGGGCAGCCGTGGCCGCCGCCCGCCGGCACACGGGTGCGGCTGCGAGGCAGCGGGGTGGAGGCGGTCGTGCGAAGCGAGCCGGCGGCCGATGGCCGGGTGGAGGTACAGGCCGGGGTGATGCGGTTACGCCTGCCGTTGGAAGAGATCCAGCCCTGGCCTGCCACCAAGGCTGCTTCCGCTGGAGGTCAGGGTGGCTCCCGGCCGATGGTGTCGGCAGCGACGCCGGCACGAGCAGGTACGGGTCTGGGCGTGGCGTCGCCGGTGGGTCATGACGTGCCGCTTCAACTGGACTTGCGAGGCGTGCGCGCGGAAGAGGCCATTGAACGGCTGGATAAATACCTGGACCAGGCTGTGCTGGCAGATTTACCCTGGGTTCGCATCATTCACGGCAAGGGTACGGGCGCGCTGCGGGCCGTGGTTACAGAGAGGCTGAGCCAGGATCGGCGGGTGCAACGATTCCGGCTGGGCGAGCCGCAAGAAGGCGGCAGCGGGGTGACGGTGGCCTGGCTGCAGTAGCCATAATAGTGACGGCAGCTGTGGCAGCTACAGGAGTTGCAGCAGCTCTGTTTCTGTCATAGGTACACGGATCCGGCTGCCGTGGAAGCCGTGGCACTGGGCCTCGAGGACGATGCCGTGGGGATGGTCGCCCCGTCGAAGGTCTCACCCGAGGCCGAGGATGGTGGGGAAGTAACGGCTTGCGGGGGCGAGGCATCGGCGGGTGATTCCGGAGTGGGGCCGTCGGAAGAAGCCGGAGTCGGCATTCCCGGTGAGGGGGACTGGGGGACAGAAGGCGTCACCTGTGGCTGCTGCGGTGTTTGGAACGCATCACCAGCGTAACGAGTGGGCTCTGTGCCAGCGACGAAGACCTCATAGCGGCGGAAGGCAGGGGGAGTTCCGGGGCCGCCCAGAAGCCCGTTGCGGGTATCGATCAAGACGCCTTCCACAAGGCGAGGCGGTTTGCGAAAGTCTGATACCGGCTGGCCGGCTAGCGCTTGTTTCATGTACGCGCCCCATATGGCTGCCGCCAGGGGACTGCCATAGGCCCGACCGTGGAAGACGAGGGGCTTGGCTTGCTGGTCGTTGCCGACCCACACGGCGGTGGTGACATCGGGGGTGAACCCAACAAACCAGGCGTTGGTATTGTCACTGGTCGTGCCCGTCTTGCCTGCAGCCGGACGCCCGATGGCTGCGGCTCGTCCGGTGCCGCGAGAGATCACGTCCTCCATCATACTGGTCATGAGGTAGGCGGTTTCCTCTTTGAGGACCACCCGTGGCTGGGGACGACCTTCGTAGAGGGTATTGCCGCGCCGGTCCACCACCGCGACCACCGCGTAGGGCCGCATGTAGGTACCACGGTTGGCCAGGGTGTTGTAGGCGCTGGCCATCTCCAAGGGGCTAACGCCTTTGGTCAGCCCACCGAGGGTGAAAGAGAGGTTCATGTCGTTGGGATGACCCCGGTCCACCAGCGTTGTGATGCCCATGCGGCGGGCGTATTCCATGGCGGTGCCGACGCCGACCTGGTCCAAAAGCTTGACGGCAACGACATTGACAGAGCCGGCCAGCGCATCCCGCAAGGTGATCGGGCCACGGAAGCGGTGATCGTCATTTTGGGGTTCCCAGTACGTTCCGTCCCCCATGGGATAACGGACCGGCGCATCGACCACGATGGAGGCGGGAGTAAAGCCGTGGTCCAGGGCGGCCAGGTACACAAAAGGCTTCATGGCCGACCCCGGCTGGCGGTAAGCATAGACCGCTCGGTTGAACTGGTTGGCTACCGTACTGCTGCCGGGGGGCTGGCTGCGTCCGCCCACCATGGCCAAAATGGCGCCCGTGCGAGCGTCTAGGGTGACCACCGCGCCTTGCGGTTGCAGAACGCCTTGGCTATCCACCCCGCCGTCCGGCAGGGAGGCATCCAGTGCCTGTTGTGCGGCCCGTTGATAGGACAGGTCCAGCGTCGTGTAGATCTTGAGCCCCGACGCCCAAAGATCGGCCTCGGTGAAACCTTGGTCCAGTAGAGTAGAGATGACGTAATCCACGAAGGCGGGAGCTTGCGTCTGTGGCCGCGTACGGCGAGCCGTCAGTTCCAGCGGGACCGACTGAGCGGCCTCCATCTGCTGGGGGGTAATGAACCCTGTCTCCGCCATTCGGCGTAAGACGAAGTTTCGCCGCTCCAGAGCTGCATCCGGGTGATTGTAGGGGTCGTAGATCGCCGGGCCGCGGGGAATGGCAGCCAGCAAGGCGGCTTCCGGCAACGAAAGGGTGCGGGCGGAGTGACCGAAGTACAGCTGGGAAGCGGCCTCGACGCCGTAAGCGCCGTTGCCAAAGTAGATCTCATTAAGGTAACGTTCCAGGATCTCCGATTTGGAGTATCGTCGCTCGATCTGGACGGCCCAGATCACCTCCCGCAGCTTTCGGCTGAGGGTGCGCTCATGAGTAAGGAACGCATTCCGGGCGAGCTGCTGGGTGATCGTGCCACCGCCCTGAACGATGCCACGGGAGCGGACGTTGGCCACGAGTGCGCGGGCAATGGCGATGGGATCGAAGCCATGATGCTGGTAGAAGCGAGCGTCCTCCACGGCGACGATGGCGTGCTGAATCGAGGCAGGCATTTCGCGAATGGGTAACCAGACCCGGTTCTCCCGGTACAGCCGGGTGATCTCTTGCCCATTGCGATCGTACAGGATCGTGCTCAGGTCAGGGTTGAAGACGATCTGATCGAGAGGCGGCACAGAGTGCCACAAACTGACGGCTATCCCGGCGGTTACTCCGATACCCAGTCCCAGGACGGCCAGGACCACCCAGAGCAGTAGGCGCAGGAGCGTGAATCTCGCACGCCGGCCCCGCCGTCGAGATGACCCCCTTGCTTCCCGGGCAGTGGGAGGGCGGTGGGTACTGTTACTGCTACGATCCGACACTCAGTGACCTCCCTATGATGGCGGTGGGTCGACAGTTCTTGCAGGCCAACGGCGGACGTCAGCAACGAAACGTGAATGACCGTCTGGGCAGCGGGGGTGATTCCCAACCCAATGTGGCGCTGGAGTGGTTGGTGTCATTATAGCACAGAGGCAGAGAACGCCTGGCAGAGCCTGTGTTAGAGGCAGGAGAGGCGGACGCACCACCCCGCCTGACGCCAGGTCCTTCTTGATTCAATGATCATGACCCGGAACCTGTAGCCTCTCTAAACAGGTACCGTCTTTGCGCATAGGCTATAGGTATGAAGGACTATGGAGTGGTGCCACCATGGCGGAGCTGAGGTGGGTATGAGCTGGGGCAGGGCGAGGTTGGCTGGCCCGTACTCTCACTCCCACCTATGGCCACGAGCCGGGTGGGGGGCACGCACACCCCCTTGGTCGGCGAAACGACGACGGGGCGACGGCCGGTGGGGGCCGCCGCGGACCGGGGGGCCGAGCGGATGGACACGGCTGGCGTTCATTGCGGCGGTGACCGGGTTCGTCCTGATATTGGGGTGGGCAGGCGTATCATCCTGGGTAGACCGGCATCTTTATCCTGAAGTGCTGCAGCTGGCAGAGTCTCGCTTGCAGGCAGTAGCCACTGAAACTGTCAGCCGCGGCCTGCTCGAAGCGCTGTCAGGACGAGGTTACCAGTCCGTCATGCGGGTCGCCACCACCCAGGACGGCACCGTTTCCTATTTAGCCCTGGACGCGATGGCAGCGGGTCGTCTGGAGATGGAAGCGGCCATTCGGGTTCAACAGAGCTTGAACAACCTGCGAGGCACGCAGGTACGGGTGCCGCTGGGGGAGCTCACCGGCATACGGCTCCTAGGGGCCCGTGGCCCCAGCCTGGCGGTACAACTGTTGCCTGTAGGCAATATCGTGGTTCGGCTCGACAGTGCCTTTGAGGACGCTGGGATCAATCAGACCCTACATCGTCTTTCCCTTGTGGTGAAGGCTACCTTACGTCTGGTGCTCCCCCGGGCGGAACGACAAGTGCAATGGACGTTCGTGCAACCGCTCGGCGAGACGCTGGTGGTGGGCAAGGTCCCGGAAGTGTATGCCGCTCTCGCCGGTCCAGCAGTCGTGACCACGGTGCCGTTGGAGACCAGATCACAACCGTAAACACCAGTGGGATCTGAATCCCGGCTGCTGACGTCCCCACGCCAGGCTCAGGCCGCCACCGCCGCCGGGCGGGGAGACGGATGAGGTTCAACCCACTTGGTGACGCGAAGGGCAATCGGATGTTGACACCAGGTGAACGGAGTGTTAATATCCTTCCTGCTGACGCCGTGGGGCAAGCCCCGGCAGAGGCGTTACCGGCCCGAGGCCGGCGGACTCGATCCTTGAAAACGGAACAGCGCAGA
>JADBKQ010000010.1 GCA_014896305.1 Limnochordaceae bacterium | reverse complement strand
CAGCGCCGATGGTACTGCCCTGGCAACGGGGTGGGAGCGTAGGCCACTGCCGGGAATTGTATTCTGGTAAGGGTTTGCGTCGCGGGGTGGAGCAATTGGTAGCTCGTCGGGCTCATAACCCGGAGGTTGTCGGTTCGAGTCCGGCCCCCGCAACCAAGATTGGAGGCAGGCCTTCGTTTGCGAGGGCCTGCCTTTTTGTTGCCTGCCCCGGCCGATATCTCGGCCGGGGGTGTGGGCATCGACGTTGGAGCGCTAGTCGCCGCGGTGCTGGCGTGCGACACTGGGGATCAGGTCGGACCGCGATCTCCTCACGAGAGAGCTTAGTTGCTGAGTACTAGGAGGATGAGGATCAGGAAAAGCACAAAGGCCCACTGTTCGTTGAAGACTCCATCCGGCATTGGCTTTCCCTCCTTCACAGAGCGGGGAGGAATCCGGACCCCGTTTGACTTCGCTATACTGTACGGTTTGCGGAGCCCAGGGGCCATAGGACCGCGGCGGGAATTGCACAGCCGCAAGATTAGAGAACGCTGGCGATAGGTGTCATTTGCAGGTGGTACCGGCCCGGCCGGGCCTGGGCGCGGGGAGTGATGCGAATGTCCCACCGCAGTTGGTGCTCGCCGGAGCGCCCAATGGTCATGGGGGCGAGTGCAGGAGCGACCGGTACCCAACGGCGGCCAGGCTGGCCAGCGAGTCGAACTTCCACTGTAAACCCGGGCACCAGCGTCGACCAGAGCCCCAACTGCCAGGGCGCATTGCTTTGCAGCTGCACCAACCCGACTGCTGGCAGTACCAAAGGTCGGCCTGCGTCTGCACCGGGCCAGGGATAAACGAAATCGACCTCCACGGGTTCGAGGATTTCGAGCTGTTCGAAGGGAAGGACGCGAGCCTGAACATTGACGGTGAGCTCGTCGAGAACGGGGGCAGCCGACGAAAGAGGTGGGGTCATCCTCTGGTTGGGGGAAGCGGCCGCTGCCACCGTCACCAGGCCGCCCAGTCCCGCCGCGAGGGTGGCGGGGAGCCATGTGGACGGACAGGCACAACGGAGAAAAACCGGCCGGACGGACGAGCGGGTAGCTGAACAGACCATTCAGATCACTCCTTCGGCAGCCCGGCGGCCATAGTTCCCAGCAGCAGAACCGTAGGCCCGTAGCTTTGTGCCCCTGCCTTTCGGCAGGTTTACCGGTTCGGGAGAGTCTTTTTGGTGCAGCCAGCCGGAAACGCGACTTCATCGGCTCACATTTCCATGGACTCCTTCGAGACCTCCTGACTTTTCGGTGCAAGGGTTCGCCGCCCCTGATGATTCTCCTGCCAATCTCTCCAAGTAAAACAATCTTGCAACAATCGTCAGTAGACTGGGAGGCGATGAGACGAACGAGCTGGGGCCCGCAGCCAATGTGGTGCGGCCTCCCGGCCAGACCCTGAAGGAGGGCTTCGACATCATGATGAAGCAGTTGAAACAGGTATGGAAGGTCGGGGTCATTCTGGCGGTTGTTGGGGCATGGTCTGGCGCGAGGGCGTGGGCCGCCGCTCCGTCCAGCTCAACCACTGTCACGGTCAGCATCGCCCCCTATGCCGAAATCGACATCGCCTCGACGGCAACGATCCAATATTCGGGCAATCCGCATGAGTTGCATCCTACGCTACCAAAGGTTTTGAGCCAGCTAGAGGGGCCGCTCGGAACCAACTACCGGTTTACCTGGATTCCCTTTACGGTTGCCCGTAATGCGGCCATCACGCTGACGCTCTCTTTCCAGGACCCCTTCCAGTCGGGGGAAGTCAAGCTGGCAACGGGCGCCGCCATTACTGACAACCCTAAGTCGGGTGAGCCGCAAGGCCTGGATAACCCCAACCCGTACGTGTACTGGAAGACAAATGGACAAAATTTATCGGTTTCTTATTCCAAACAGAGTGCCGCCGCTACGGTGGACTCCTATCGCCTTTATGTAGCCGCTGGATTCGGGGATCAGGTTGACAGCCAGCCAGCTGGTGACTACACCACCACGTTCACCATCACCGTGGCGGCCAGCTTGAGCTAGTGTCGCCAGCAACCAGCTGCTTTGGGGCCGCCCACCCGCCGGGACGATGGGGGGGCGGCGGGAGTAACCATCCGAATCGAAAGTGTAGAGGGAGGGAGTGAAGCGTGCGCAAAGGGGTCTGGCTTCACTCCTTGCTTTTTCTTATGAGCGTCCTGGTGTGTGCCGGGAGGACGGTCAGTGCCAGCGGCGGATCTTCCGCCCCCTCCGCGAACGGTTTGGTTTTCTTCCTCCAGCCTCTTTGGCTGGCGACGGGCGGGGCACCGGGAGAGTACGACACAGAGGGGACAACGCTGGGGCAGCCTGCGATTTTGCTGGTCTTGGCTGGCCCGCAGACCCAGTTGCAGTTTTCGGCCACGCCAGTGGCTGAGGTTGGAGGACAGGCCCGTTACTCGATCCAGAGTGCAACCCCTCCCTCGCTGGATATCCGGTACCGGGTAGTGAGACTCCTCACCTGGCCAGGATACTCTGAGCCCGGCCCAAACACGGCCTACCCAGGGGGTTCAGAGGAGGTTCTCAGGGCCTTGGTGCAGAGCCGGGGCGGTGCAACGGCGGGAGGAGTCGCCTCGCCGTTGGGGCAAGGCGGCTCGTTGGGCGAGTTTTGGCCCGCTGGGCCCCACCAGACCGCCAAGGATTTGACGTTGAATAATCTCCAGTTTGCCATTCTGGCGATCCACGCGCGGCTTTCGATCAGAGGGGTCGCTGACCAACCAGCCGGGACATACCAGGGCGAAATCACCGTGATCGTATCTGCTCCAGAGAGCTGATGCGGAGAGTACGAGGGGGTGACACGCATCGGCGACCATTGGACCGCGGGCGGGCTGCGACCTCTTTTGCCCTCAACGAGAGCGGTGCGGAACCACTGCCCTGTGCCGATTCCAGCGCACGTCCTACTGCCAGCCCTGATCCTCGTCCTCGTCGCTGGGGGGGTCATTCCAACTACCAGTGCACGGGGTCAGGCTGCGACGCCGGCGCTCATCCCGGCGGTTGCCACGGCTGCAGCGAGACAGATCACGGTAACCGTGAGGGTGAGTCCGTATGCACAGGTCGAAGCCACGCAATGGAACCCGCACAGCGGGCCGTTCATTACGTACTCGGGCAATCCGGCGGACCTGATTTCGAATCTTCCCGGCGTTGGCCCGGCGGGCTTGACGCGGTACACGTGGCTCTCTTTCCGGGTCGACCGCAATTGTAACGTGGCCCTGCGCGCCATTATCAAGAAGCCGTTTACCTCCCTCAGTGACGAGAGAACCCAACTGCCAACCGGGGTGGAGATTTGGTACGGCGACACGCAGCCGCTGGTGCCGGCTGGGGCTCGCCTCGTCTGGACTCCCTCAGACCGTTCTGACGGGGGGGAGCAGCTCTCTGCCTCTGTCTCACGGCCAGTGCCGGCAGAAGTCGCCCAGCCCAGCGCCGGTGTGAGAGCAGAGGCTGGGGAATGGGATCACGGCCCGTTCGTTCGGTATTTCTTGCTCATTTGGGCCGGCTTTGGGCCGGAGGTCAGCAGCCAGACGGCAGGCACCTACGCAGGCGAATTTAGCGTGGTGATCGAACAGGCCGACTAGGGTGACGAAGCCATTGGACGACGATAAGAGGGGGCGGGCAGACGCTGGCGAATCTGATCGCCGTCGGGCAGACGGGAGCGGAGGGATGACAGGTGTTGCAGGTAGCGCGGGGCGGGCGGTCTGCATGGCGGACTGCGGCAGCGGGGATCGTGGTGTTGGTTGGAGTCCTGCTGATAGCGCCCAGGGTGGGGGCTGTGGGAGTACGCCCGTTGACGATCGACATTGCGGCCCAACCGGGTGATAGCAAAGAGTTTGAACTGATCCTCTCCCCCGGGCAGGGCACGGAAAGAGTTCACCTGAGCCTGTATCGGGCGGCACAGCTGCCCACCGGCGAGCTTTCGTACCTGCCCGGCGATCCCGCGAGCGACCCCGCCCTGGGCTGGGTGAGGCTGGAGAAAAACCAAGTCGACGTAGAACCGGGAGCCGAGGTGCAGGTGCGGGGTCACGTGGTCGTCCCCCTTAACGCCCCGGGGGGCTCTCACACCGTTGTGATCATGGTTGAACCCGAGCGCCCGGCGGTTGCCGGCCAGATCACCGTTCGTATGGTGTACGCCGTGCGGGTGACCATCAATGTAGACCGGCCTGGCCTGCGTCCCCAACTCCAAGCAGATCTGCCCACTCTCCAAGCGGATGAGGAAAAGCGACCCTATGTACAGATCTCGGTGAAAAACGCGTCTGGCCTGAAGTACCCGGTAACCGGCGAGGCGACCATTCGGGATGCGCAGCGTCGCCTGGTGCAGCGAGTCCCGCTTTCGACCCCCGCGGCTCGCCAGGCCGGCCTCGACCAGACGCCCATCTATCCCGGCGCGCAGCTTTTGTTGAACGGCACTATCGACAAACCCCTGCCGCCAGGTGACTACGAGGTCAGGGCCTTTTTGAGCTATGCTGACGGCCTGCAGCTGATTCGTACCGCCACCGTGACGGTCAAGGAAGGCCAGTTTGCTGCAGGGACGGCAGTCACTGCCCGGCCGGCGGACCTCGTGCAGGCAAGCCCGGCTCAGCTATCCGCCGTTTTGCGGCCGGGCGGGTTGAGCGTGCAGGTGGTGAACGTCAAAAACGGAAGCGATCAGCCCGTCCACATTGAAGCCAGGCTGAGGGAGATCGCTCCCAACTACGAACGGTCAGTCTTGCGCCAGCTGCAGGTGGAGTTGCGAGGAGCAAGTGGCTTTGATCTGCAACCGCAGCGGCAGGGACGGGTGATTGTGAGCATTCAGGCACCCCGTGACCTTACGATCGGGGGTTACTACGGTTGGCTCGACCTGGGAGTGTTCATCGGGCAAGATTTGGCCAAGACGTATTCTTTGCCTATCAGTGTGGTGATCCCCGGCGATTGGCCTGTCCAAGCTGAAATTCTCGACTTGGAGCATGCTGCTGGAGCGGACGGAGAGCTGCTGAGCGTGAGTGTACGCAACGACACACCGGTGGAGATCGCTCCGACGGGTACGATCACCCTGGTGGCGGCGGACGGTTCGGTCGCCGGGCGGTTCAACCTGGGTCTTCCTGAAGGCACGACCAGCATTCTGCCGGGGAAGACGGCATTGTTGTTGGCCACCGCACCCTCACTCAAGACAGGCACATATAAGGCCCAGATCACGCTGCAGGTTGGGGGGCAGCAGGTCGCTACCGCGGAAAAAGCCCTCGACATCGAACCCCAGACAGGAAGTGTCAGCGACCCATGAAAGCGAAGACAATGAAAACAAAGACCACGAATGAAGGACCTATAAGCGCTTTGCGCACGGGAGGGCGGGGGGCACTTGCCCCATTTGTATGGGGGGTGCTGCTGGCGACCGTGGTAGCGCTTAGCTATCGGGATGCCGCCGGCGTTGCCTTTGCTGCCGGTGAACCGTCCGTCGCTCCGCCCACAGCCGCCCCGCCATCCTCGTCGTCTGGGACAAGCTCCGCCAGCGCGCCAGCCGCGCCGGCGGCGGCCAGCGCAAGCGGCGAGGCCGCCCAGGGTCAGCCAACGGAGCCGGGGGGGCCTTTGGTGTCGGTGGTCTTTTACGAGACGGATCTGCGGGAAGCATTGAACGAGGTGGCAACCCAGACCGGGGTAAACATTGTGGTGAGCGACACCGTGCAAGGAACGGTCACGCTCTCCCTGTCGAACGTGCCGCTGGAGAAAGCCTTGCGCATGATGCTGATGGCGGGGGGATATGTTTGGCGCAAGGTGGATGATTTCTACGTGGTTGGCCTGCCGGATAGTCGCAGTCCGCTATTTGCCACGCTCTCGGAAACCCGCACGGTACAGCTTCAGAATCTCAAAGTCAGTCAGGCCCGCGCCTTGCTCCCGTCTTTTTATGATCCGTACATCAAGGGCGATAACGATGGTCGCACGATGACGATCACGGCACCGCCTGACGTGGTGACCCGCTTCGAGCAAGACGTCAAGCAGATCGACCAGCCCTCCCCCGTGCGCCAGGTTCAGATCGAAGCGATCGTCACAGAGATCTCCACCGATGTCTTGAAACAATGGGGCTCGGATCTGTTCCAGTGGACAAGTAATGCCGGCCAGACCGTAAACCCAAACTGGAAGGCGATATTGGGCCTGCAAGGGGGAAGCATCGACCTGCAGACCGACGTGTACGGCTTGCTCTTGACCAAGTTGCAGGCATTGGAGGCAGAAAACCAGGCGAAGATCAAAGCCAATCCTCGGTTGGTGGTGGCAGATGGGAGCACAGCCAACCTTTTTGTAGGCCAGAGCCAGGTACTGGTCGTTCCGACCAGTCAAACCACCGCCCAGATTCAGCAGATCGACGCGGGTGTCACCCTGAAAGTGACCCCGCGGATTCTTGGACCGGATCGAGTGCAGGTGACCCTTGCGCCCGAGGTGAGCTATGCGATCGATGCCTCTACCACAGGTGGCGTTGGCGGGGGCGGTGCACAGGAGTACAAGACCCCGCTGATCAGCAGGAACAGCCTGGAGACGACGGTGGTGGCTCAAAATGGACAGACACTGGCGCTGGCCGGAATGACGGTCGGGCAAACCTCCGCCAGTGAACAGCACGTACCCATCTTGGGCGACATCCCCCTCCTTCGCTGGCTTTTCCGCAGCAACACGAACCAGCAGAGTCAGCGAGAGTTGGTGATATTTGTCACGGTGAAGATCGAGTGAGTCACGGCGTTGGCGGGGGGCAATAGCCGGTGTCTGGTTGGCACGGAAGAGTGCGAAGAGTGCTGTCGCGCGGCATGCTGGGGGTGCAGGACTGTGCCTGGCCTGTGGCTGGCGCGTGGGCTTGGGCCTTCACCTGGGTCTGGGTATGCATCGGGGTCCTCAGTCCCGCGGTTACCCTGGCTGCGACGGCGTTGACTCCAGCCGCTGGCGTCGCCCCTGGCCAGGCGGCCATGGCACTTTTCGTCTCATACCGTGTCGAACTAACCGAGCTGACCCGGGAGCAAGCCCTTGAACTGGGCGTTGCCCCGTCGCTTCACACTTACCAGGTGTCGGCGAACGACGGCGGCGACGGCTGGACGCTGCTGGCGACTCCCGGCGGGTTCGTGTTGCCGCTGGGACAGGCAGGGGGCACCACCACGACGCAGGTGAGCAGTCGGACAGCGGTGGCCAGGCTATTCACCCAGATCGGCACGCCGTGCTCGCTGGAAGTCGTGCACCAGCGGCTCGTTCAAAGTGTGCAGAACGCGGGGACGCCCGGCGCTGGACCAGGGCCCGCTTATCCGGCCCCCTTGCAGTGGGAGACAAGTGGCATCCGTCTTGTACTGACGCCGCTGCAGTGGGTGTTGGGCGCAGACGGGAATTACCTGCTCTCCCGCGCCGCCGTGGAACTGTCTGGGGTAGCCGCTGGGCAGGCCAGCCGCCTGGACACCGAGGTGCAATTGCCCGCAGGGCGGAGGATGGTGGTCGCGCTGGTGGTTCAACCGCACAAGGCGCGGCAAGCCAGCCTCAGTGGGACATCCATCGGTGGGACGGCCACGTCCGGCGATCGGTATTTCTTGCTGGCATTGGTGGCGGAACCCGCCTCCGAGCTCTCGTCAACCGTTGTACAGCCCAGTGGCGGTGGTGGGGCGGCCTTCGAGCGGCTGCTCTGGCCGGAAACGGTGTCGCCTGCCCCCGGCTCTGGGTCAGAGGAGGAGCGGGCGGGCTGGGTGTGGCAGGGGGGTCTATCCCTCAGCCGAGTGCTCTCGTCAGCGGATGCCGAAGCTGCGCCGACCCGGGATGCAGTCTGGTCTGTCTGGGGTGAACGACTGCTGCAGCCGCTGGGGCTGGGCGCCAGTGTCAAGCTGCTGTGGCGGGGGCACGGCATGGGGGTGGTGAGCGCAGGGCTGACGGATCGGGTGCAGTGGCATGCCACGCCACCCGCCGCCGCAGTCTGGAGTGAGGTGAGCTTCCATCCCATCGCCTATGAACTCCCGAGCGGCCGCCGCCTTCCCTGGTACGGTGAGCTGAACCTGGGCGCAGCCTACGGCCCCTGGTGGGCAGAGGGGCAAGCTCAGGTGTGGAAGCCAGGGCAGCCGGAGGGGTCGACGCAGGTCATAACGTCGCTGGGGCTGAGCCGATCTTTATCTGCCGCCTGGGCGGTCGAGGTAACCTACGAGCGGGAGTGGTGGTCAGGGCAGGGGCTCTGGCGGATGGGACTGCGCTGGTCATGGCCGGTGGGGGGACGGTGAACGAGGTGGCGATGCCTGCGAATGGTCAACGGGTCCCGAGGTGGCCGTGCGGGCGGGGGCGCGGTGGCCGCAGCGTTCCGAGAGATTGCTGAGTTGTTGGAGATCGCAAGCGACCTGAGCTTGTGTATAGGGATAGGGGTCAAAGTGGGCCGCCAGTGCCCCAGGTTGCGAGAGCAAAGTGGGGTACCGATGTACCACGTAGAGAATCCAAAGTGGTGCAGCGGTGCGCCAGGATGTGGCGAGGGTGGCGGGTGATGACCAAGACCGGCGGGAAAGCGAGGTTTTGGGGTCAAAGTGGTGCACCGGTGCCCCAGGTTCGATCGGGAATGCGGGGCACCGGTACCCCAGGTCAGGCCAGTGGAGGGCCGAAAGTTGAGCGCCGGCGCGTCGAGGGTCAAAGTGGGGCGCCGGTGCCCCAGGTTGCGAAAGCAAAGTGGGGTACCGCTGTACCCGGTAGAGAAGCGAAAGTGGTGCAGCGGTGCCCCAGGTTGTGGCGAGGGTGGCGGGCGATAGCCAAGACCGGGGGGAAAGCGAGGTTTTGGGGTCAAAGTGGTGCACCGGTGCATCAGGTTGGCAGAGTGAAGTAGGGGGGCCCTTAGATCCAGGTAGCTGTAACCGCGGCTGACCCAGTCCAAGGGGCGAGTAGGCGTAGCCGCTGACCCGGGCTGGCGTCGAGGACGGACGGAGCACAACAAAAGAGGGGGGTTTCGCCCCCCTCCGCTTGACCTTGAGACGGGCAGATTGGCCGAGTCGACACCCGACGGAGTGGACATAGCCGTTGGACCGACAGCCAACCGCGCGCCAGCTGTCGGCTACTTCTGCTTCGCCAGGATGACCCGCATTTTCGCCGCAGCCGTGGCCAGCTCGTTTTCGATGGCCTTGTGGCCGGTAAAGATGTTGTAGAGAGCTTCATTCATGGCATTGGATGCCATTTCATTGTAAGTGGGCCAATAGTTGAAGTTCTTGGCGATTCCCTTGCCATAGAGTACTCCGATAATCCAGGCCTTCAGCTGGTTGGCCTGATTGGCGGGCAGGAAGTTTGCACTCAGCCACTCGTTCCAGAGCTGCTCCTCTTGCCGCATGGGCTGGATGAAATTGTTGCGAACGAAGATCTCTTCAGCCTCACGGCTACCCAGCCATTCGACCAACTTCCAGGCATCGTCGGGACGCCGAACGCCGGCCGGGATGCTCCACATGTGTCCCTGGGCGAAATCGTTTTGGGCCTTCGGCCCAGCCGGAATAGGTAACACGGTCCAGCGGTACATCTGCTGGTGGGCCGCCTGCCGGGCGTTCATGATCTGGCTGAAGTGACCAAACGAGCTCAGCCAGCTACCCCAGACGCCGACGTATCCTGCCCACTCGTTGCGCCCTTCGGCTAGCGAAAGATTGGGAGGCGGAGCGGCCTTGTCCTGGTAGACCAGGTCATACCAAAACTTGTGCATGGCGATCGTTCCGGCATCGTCTACCGCAACGTCCTTCCCGTCGTTGGTCAACCAGTAGTGGCCCGTAAAGTTATAGGTCCACTGCAAGTTGGGCAGTCCCGCCCAGCCCACCGGGTTGATGGTGCCCCAGATCCCTTTGTCCGGGCGGGTCACTTTGCGGGCCAACTCCGCGAAGTCATTGACGGTCCACTGGTCGCTCGGTCTGGGTAGACCCGCCTCTTCGAGCAAGTCAACGTTAGCAAACCAGAGCATGCTGCCGAAATCGAACGGGACGCCCCAGATTTTACCATTATACTCTGTGGTGTCGCGAATGGCCGGCGGGAAATCGTCCAACGAAGCGATTTTGCTGTTCTTCACCCGACTCGTCAGGTCCAGGAGGATCCCCTTGGTTGTCCAGACTGGCTTGTACTGGGCCCAGGTTTGCAAGACATCGGGCGGTTGACCGGCGGCCATTTGGGTCGTGACCTTCCCGATATAATCGATGTACGTAGAAATCTGAACCTTGAGCTCATACTGAGGATACTGCTTTTCAAATGCTGCCTTGACTTGCTTCCAGACCGCCATGTCTTTGGTTTGGTCACCGTAGGTCGCTAGGGTCAAAGTGGTCTTCGCCGCGGCTGTGGCCGCTCCCAGAGTTCCACCCACTGCGGCTGTCGTGACCGTCACGGCTCCCGCCAGTGCCCACACTGCCCACTTCCGGTTGAGGAGACGTCCCTTCGAGCTTTCCTCCAGCACTATCCCGAACCCCCTTGATGGTACTGATGCCTGGAGAGGCTGATTACGGTGGCAGGAATAGATCTCCAACGAGTGGAATCATCATTCCTATAAATTCACCGCGTCGGGAGTATTCTTCCCGGATCGGTTCATTCCTTCAGTTTGGCCGCTCGATTGCAACGCTGGTGGACAGTTACAGCCGCAGCCGGGGGTACAGGGGAAGTAGTGCGACGGAGATATCGCCGTCGTCATAGTCGAGGGTGGGGAGCAGTGCAGCCGCAACCGGGGGTCGAAGCGGTGCGACGGCTCAGGCTGGCCCGCGAGGCCTTGCGCCCCCGTACCCGCCTCAGCGTCCGGAAGGGGCAGGGCGCGCGTGGAAGGATGCGGCAATGGCAATGGCAATGCCTGCATGTCTACATCTGGTCCGGGGCGGGCAGGCCCAGGACGTTTAGCACGTCCGCGAGGGTCAACCGTGTCCGGGCGACTACCCACATCCGGAAGGTCCGCAAAGGCTCGGGGGCTTTGAGGACAGGGGCCGCATCGTAGAAGGTGCTGAATAACGAGGCCAGCTCAAAGGCGTACGTCGTCAGTAGAGTGACGTTGAGCTCGGCCGCGGCCTGTTCTAGGGTATCGGGCCAGTCTGCCAAGTGGCGCAGGAGCGCCCGTTCTTCAGGCAGCAAGTCGGAGGGGACCTGCGGCGTGGGAAGGGCAGATGTCCCATCGCCCGAGAGTGGTGATGCCAGGGCGGTCGGTGTCAACGCGGCTGCAGCAGCCCAGCCGCCATCCCGCAGGATCTTCGCCGCCCGTGCGTGCTGGTACATCAAATAGACGCCCGAGTTTCCGTGGAGGTCGGCTGCCTGATCGAAGTCAAAGACGATCTCGGTCAGCAGGTTGAACCGCAGTAAGAAATAACGGATCGCTGCGGCGGCCACCTGCCTGCTGGAAATCCCTTCTTTGCGGGGGCGAACCGCCTCCACCGTGGCTTCCATCTGTGCCAGCAGATCACTCACCTTGATGCCGATCCCCTGGCGTCCCGACATCGGATACGAGCTCTTGCCCTCGGATATGTCAATGCCGAGCCGAGCGGCAGTGGCAGGGCTGAGGGAGACCACCCCATAGCTGACGTGGTGCAGCTGCGAGGCCTCTTCGGCAAAGCCCAGCGCCTGCAAGGCTAGCCGCACCATGGCCTGCGGGTACTCCTGTCGTTTATCAATGACATTGAGCACCCGTTTGGCCCGGCCAAACGAACCGGGCTCTCCCTGCTCGGCGGTGGTCCAGATCCCATCTTCGAAGGGGCGGTACAGGAAATCCTGGCCCAGCAAGCCAAACTTCCAGAGATGGTAGGCGATGTCCTTCGCGGTATAGGTTAGGACGCCATTGGAACGAACCAGCACTTTGTCCGGGTTATATTCACTATCCTCGCCGCCGCCATCTGGTTCGCCTTCTTGTCGTTCCTTACATGCACCACGTGCACCCTCGCCATCCGCTGTGGCGAGGCCGCGTTCCCGCTCCGGGGCGGAGACGTTCGGCGCTGTCGCTTCTAATGGTTCTAATGGTTTTGACAGAACGGTCTGTTCGGCGGCAGCGGGGGGTTGCTTGAGTACCCAGCAACCCGCATACTTGCCTTCCGTCTCCTTTACAAAGAGGGGAGACTGCTTGAGCTTCTCGAAGGCCGCCGCCCAAAAGCCCATGTGGACAATGTCGTATTCGTGCACCAAAAGGTCGTAATGGATCCCGAACTGGGCCATGTCTTCTAGGTGATCCCGTACGATGCGGTCGGCTACCAGCGTGGCAATCCAGCTGACATTGTTTCCGCCGTCCTCGAGAGCCTTTTGCACTTCGACGCGTCGAGCCTTGAGCGCCTCGTCCGTCTTGTAGGCCTGGTTGACCTGCGCATACAGATCCCAGCAGAAATCGCCAAAGCGGGCGTACTGCCCGTGTACTGGCACATGGAGCAGGCCCACGACAGTATCGGCCACCTGGTTTCCCAAATCATCGATGTAGTTGTGAACTTCGACTGGGTAGCCCGCTCGCCGTAGCAACCGGCCAAGCGTGTCGCCAATACACGAGTTCCGTAAATGGCCGATATGAGCCGCCTTGTTGGGGTTGATAGATGTATGCTCGATGACCACCTTGGTCTGTACGCGCTCAGCTGGTATGGGATCAGGGGTGGTGACATCCGTCCAGGCCTGCCAGTTCAGGAAGAAGTTAAGGAAGCCAGGGCGCACAACTTCCGTGCGGGCCACCAACGGTAGCTGGTTCATGAACGGCTGGAGTGCCTCTGCAATCTGGACCGGCGCCCGGTGCAACACGGGGGCAAGACGCATGGCCAAGTTGGTAGCATAATCCCCGTGCTCGAGGCGGGCGGGCTGCTCTACGACGATTTGAAGATCCTCCGGCCAGCCCTGTCCGGCTTCGTTCAATAGCTGAGTGGCGGCTTCCCGCAGATGTCGGGCCAGATACCGGCGAACCGAGATCACCCTGATCCCCACCTAGTCGACATAGTTTCGCTGCCTGTCCATTATATTGAGCCGATCCGGCTTTGACCAGCATTCATCGCAACCCACCGACTCCGCTGCTGCCGGTGGGCGGGGTCACCTCAAACCTTCGTACCCAGGGGATTCGCGTACCTGCGATCAGGAGCGAGTAAGAGCTGAAGAGCGGGGGGATGTTTGCCCTGCCGGCGTGGCCGCTGCCCGCGAAGGGGAGTCTCGTTCCTGCGAGGCCACCCGAATCGAGACGCCCTCCGCTACGGCCTCTCGAGCAGCCCAGTTTACCGGCTTGAGTACGGACAGCTGTCCGGGTTCGTTGGCAAACTCGGCGGGTAGGTGACCCACCACTTCGCCATCGGCGTGAACGTTGAGATAACCAGGGCCTTCCACCCGAAGGTGACGGCAGCGAAACACCTCAACTCTGGGATCCTGGATGTGCGTACCCTTAAACACCCTGGGGAGCAACCGCATGACCGCAGGCCGGCTCAGGTCTCCTGCGACCACTACGTCGAAAAGACCGTCCTCCAGGCTGGCCTGCGGGCACATTTTCATGCCCCCTGCGTAGCAAGGGCCGTTACCTACGGCCACCAGCAAGCTGGTGCGGGTCATTTCGCCGGTCTCCCAAACCAGGTGGACAGGGACGTTCCGATAAGAGATCAGCTCCACGAGGATGCCGGCAAGATAGAGGATGGGCCCGGGAAGTCGCCAAGGAAGCCGGTTGATCATGGCTGCCACCTCGGCGTCGAAGCCGATGCCGGCCACATTGATGAACGGCCGCCCGTTGACCTTGGCCAGATCCACTGCTTGCACCGGCGCAGTCAATAACGACTCGAGAGCAGCCGCCGGAGCGATGGGCAGGCCCAGCCCGCGTGCGAAGTCGTTACCGGTTCCGAGCGGGAGCACGCCCAGCGCTGCAACACGTTTTCCTCCAGCCGGTGAACTGCGGACATCCGAAGCCGCGTTGCCCGCCTCCCCCTCGGGCTGGCTGCTGGACTGCGCCTCAGCGTTGCCAACTGGCTGATCGCCAGAGGCCATGGGTCGGGCGTAGGACGGTAAGCTGACGGCGTCAAGAGGAGCGGTAAGCCCTCGTACTACCTCCTGGCAGGTCCCATCTCCGCCGACCGCCACAATGCGGTCAAAACGGAAACGATGATCGCGGGCCAGCTCCACCGCATGTCCAGGCCCTTGCGTAAAGATCGTCTCATAAGAAACGTGCGCCCGATCCATAGCCGCGGCCAATTCGGGCCAGATGCGGGCTGAACGCCGGCCTCCAGCCACCGGGTTGACGATGAAAAGCCAGGTTGTGTCGCTCACCCTGTGTACCCTCGGCTTTCTCCCACGTCCTCAGTGAAATGCCGCCTTGTTGGCGCTGACGGGAGTCCATTGACAACAGAGCACTCTTAAGAACAGGCCCAGACCTCTTGTCTACTTGCGCTTTACCCATATGGTCTACGCCAGGCCGACCAAGAAGAGCCCCAGGCCCGTCCTGCCCGGCAGCCCTGCGTTTACCCTCGGCGACCCGGCAGTGACCCCCGTTTGTTACCTACTCATATTACCACGGCACAAACAAACCTTCCACCCACGACTGCTTCCCTGGCCTCCCCCTCCCGTCGGAGGGATCAACTGGAACCCACAAATACTTTACTCACACCCTGGACTGCCTGCCCAGCGCACTACTAGCGGAAAACTGGGCGAACCTCGCGGAGTTCGAGCCTAACTACGACGGAACGTTGGCCGCGAAAAAGCTCTGGACGGAGCAGATCACTTGCTCGACTTCGGCTACGGTTAGCTGGGGAAAGATCGGAACGGAGACCACCTCCCGGCAGATGCGCTGGGCCACCGGTAACGGGCCGGAACGCCAGGGGTAGCGGCCGCTCTGGAAAACCGGCTGGTCGGGCAAGAGGAGCGGGTAGTAGATCTCGCTGGCCACTCCGTCCTTAGCCAGATGCTCGCGAAACGCCGTTCGTTGGGCCGTCCTCAGGGTGAACTGATGGTAGATATGCACTGCCTGCGGGGCCGGCTGCGGCAAGTGGAGGAGTGCCCGTGGCTCTGGCGGGTTATCGGCCAATCGGGCGGATGTGTGCGAGTGGATGTCCTCTTGCCCATGAGCAACGAAGGCAGCCCACGACTCGATATAGCGGGCTGCGATCGCCTGACGCTGCTGATTCCAGTCGTCCAGATGGCGCAGCTTCACCCGCAGAATGGCCGCCTGTAAGGCATCGAGCCGGCTGTTGATCCCCAGAACTTCATGGCAATACCGGCTGTCCCGTACTCCCTGCTGGCGGAGAACCCGGATCCGCTGCGCCAACTCGGGCTGGTTAGTAGTGACTAACCCCCCGTCACCTGCTGCTCCCAGATTCTTGGTCGGGTAAAAGCTGAAGGCGGCCACGTCGCCCCATGCCCCGGCTGGACGCCCCTGCCAGCTGGCTCCAAAGGCCTGGGCCGCGTCTTCCACGAGCCAGATTCCTGCTTGGCGGCAGAGGCGGGACAGCTGCGATACGTCTGCCATCTGTCCAAACAGGTGCACCGCCAGCACCGCCCGGGTACGAGGCCCCATGAGTTCGGTCACGGATTGAGGAGCAAGTCCATACGTGTCCGGCTCGATGTCGGCGAAGACCGGAGTTGCTCCTACCCGGGTGATGGCCGCGGCGGTGGCAAAAAAAGTGAAAGGGCTGGTGATGACCTCGTCTCCCGGCCCGATACCCAGAGCCAGCAAGGCCAACAAGAGGGCGTCCGTGCCGCTGGCGCAGCCGACCGCCTGCTCCACATGCAGGTAATTGGCAGCTTCCTGTTCGAAAGCCTCCACTTCGGCCCCCAACACGTACTGACCTGAATCCAGCACGCCATGACACGCTTCGTCGATCTCGGCTTGGATCGAGCGGTATTCGCGCTGCAGGTCCAGCATGGGAACGTGCGTCCGCGTAGCCGGAAAACGAAGCTGCGCCATCGAGCCGGCAGGTTCGTCTTCAACGTGGTCAGCAAGAGGAAAGGTGGCGGTGTTTGTCCTGTGGAGATAGATGGATCCAGGTGCGCTCACACGACTGACACTCCTTTGACGACTCACTGCTCGTGTCCTTCGGGAAACTCCAGCATGGGGGTGGGCGGCTGGAAAATGCCGTGTTCCGATTCTTGCAGAAACTGAATGAGGTGGCGAACCAGAGCAGACTCAGCGAACTCCTGCTGCAACTCCTGGATGCTATCGGGCAGGGGACGGCTGGCACGGTAGAGAAGGCGGAAGGCCCGTTTCAACTTGGTCCGTTCCTCGGGCGAAACACCATGACGGCGAAGCCCCACCACGTTGATGCCGTGGACTTGTGGGGGATTGCCGGCGACCATCAGGAACGGAGGCACGTCGGCTTGAATCAGGGTGACTGCGCCCACCATGGCCAGTTGGCCGATACGGACTCCCGGCGCTATGCTGCTCAAGCCGCTGATCACGACATTGTCTTCCACCCAGACCCCTGCCCCCAAAGCTGTCGCATGGGTGATCACCACGCCGTTGCCGATGCGGCAGCCGGGCCCGACCTGCACGTAAGCCATGATGAAATTCCCATTGCCGATCCTCGTTAGAGGAGCATCCTGGCCTGCTTGGGCAGGAGAGGAGGTTCCGCCGAATGCCGGCGGTGGCACGCGATCCACCTGGATACACGCATATTCTCGAATCACGTTGTCGTCCCCGATGCGTACCCCACCAGGGATGTCGCCCGGGACCTCGGGTCGGTCGGCAGATTCGACGCCAATCAGCGCTCCGGCATAGATCCGGTTTCGCTGCCCCAGGCGGGTGGCACCGGTTATCACCACGTGCGGTCCGATCACGGTCTGGTCACCAATGGCCACATCGGGGCCGATGACCGCATAAGGGCCGACCTCCACCCCCACCCCCAGCTGCGCTTGGGGGCTTACCAGAGCGGTGGGATGTACCTGTGCGCGCAAGGGTAAGATTTTGCCGTCAGCCAAAAGTATCCATCCTCTTTTCCCCCATTACTGGTGCTCGCAGGGATCGGCCAGCGCCATCAGGCTGAACCGGCTCCCCCGCCGGCTGAGCCAATGGAGCCCAAAACAATAGGAGCTTCGGCTCTTTTGACGAATATCCTGCCCGAAGAGGTCAGCGTGTCGTTTGGTTCCGGTTCATGTCGCCTGCGGCGCAGGGTAGGGGCAGAGGCTGGATTCGCCTGGGAAGGAACGGTGTTGGAAGCGGTGCAGTGCCCACGGTGCGGAGAGGAAATACTGCTGGCTACGCGCTGCCCATACTGCGGCGCCCGGGCTGGCGGGGCGGGCGCGGTTCACCAGGAAAAGGCCAAGCGTGGTGCTGAGTCGGCCAATCCTGGTGAGCAGACTGTCTATCGCGTCTACAAAATGGGCGAAGCGCAGGGAGCTCCGGCGAGCGAAACGGCGACGAGGGGAAAACACAGCCGTTTTCGACCGGAGCGGGCTGTGAGTGCGAGGTCAGTTCTGGGCTTCTGGCAACGACTCAAGCGGTGGTACCGGCTGTACCGCGACCCGGCTGCTCCGCGCTGGCTTCGGTATCTACCATTAATTGCGATTGGCTATCTTTTGTTTCCTTTTGATCTCTTGCCGGATGTGATTCCAGTCCTGGGTTGGGCTGACGATGTTGCGGTGACATGGATCATTTGGTCGGTATTGACCCACTTTCTCGATTCCTATGCCCGCCGCACGACCAGGCAAGGTAGGGTACAGGCAGAGTCGTCCTCGCAGGACGGCGAGGAGTGGCCCTGATGGGCGCAACTCCCCGAGCCGTCCTGTCCTGTCCTGTCGCAAATGGGCGGATCAGCCTTTGAGGTTTTTCGCTGTGGTAGTCGAGGCGTTGGCCTGGTATGAGTCACCCGTCTGATCTTTGGGTCGGAAAGTGACGCAGCAGGTGTCGTGAGTGTTCTTGGCCTGGCGACGGGTTTGGGTGTTCGTAACTCCCATCTGCCCGATCTCCATATCCGACCGCTCATCCGCTGCGTACTTGGACGAACCATCGTTCACCGCGACTTCGATTTCCGAGGCGTTGCAGAAATCATTCTTCCAAAAGTAGCAGTTACTGACCGTACACTTTACCTGCGGCACGTTCACCATCTCCCGTCGGCACTGGTGGTGTCAATTCAGCGGTCACCGGTGCACTGGGCGGTTGCTTGCCAGGGACCCAGTTGCATCCGCGCCCGCTTCCGTCGCCTATTGTGCCGCCTCCGCTACGCAAACATACAGCCACAGGCCCAGGACGCCGATTGATCCAGCCCTTTCACCGAGAAACGGCCAAGCCCTCCCTACAGGCCCAGCGAGGCGTACGGCCGGTGGGTGGATTGCCACGAACATCGCCGAGCCTGTGCCGCCGGCGTTCGAGGCCCTCGGTTCCATCCCAAACCGAGGTTGAGCCCTGCCCGAATGTGTCGAGACCCTCTTGCCATGGATCGACAGACGGCCCAAGTCTTCCTTGCTATACTCGAGGAACGTCAAGAGGCCATCAAGAGGCTGGCCTGCGTTGAGGACAGAGGCAAGGGAGTGGCGACATGGATGCCCTTCACCACGAGCTCGAAGCATACCACCGCCTTACAAACTGGACCCGGATACCCAACTCAGTCCCTCGTATTCCTCCCCGCTGGTGGAGGTCGTTCGCCAGAAGCTGGTGGGAGGGTTCTGGTCGCAGCCAATGGCTGGGAGGAGCTGTTGGGATAGGACTGGTTGCTTTTCTCCTCTCTTGGGTTCATTGGGGGGATTTCTTCGCAGTTCCATATGCATGGTTTTTGGCGGTCCTTCTCACCCAGTACGACGGGGGAAGTGGGTTTGGGAACGCGGCCACGACCTGCCAGGACTGGGCGGAAGTAGGCACAGCGCAGAGTCGGCCCTCCCGGCAGGACCACGCCGTCTTGACATGGTCCCTGCTGGGGGGGCTTTTGGGTCTTCTGGCGCAGGCCAGCACCGGCGAGGCGGGCGCCTTGCTGGTGGCAGCAGGAGGCGCCTGGGCTGTGGCGGGGCGTTTGCAGCGGCGAGCCGGGCGCCTGGTCCCGCTTGTGCTGGCAGGAACAGGAGCTTGGGTATACTTTGCCGCTCGCCTTGTGATCACCCACCCGCTCCATGCCCTCTGGTTCGAAGGAAGCATTCTGGTGCTGGATGCTCTGATGGCCGGCAGTCTGGCTCTGGCTGTAACGCCTTTCCTGGGCCTCATCGCATCGATGCGGGAGCACCACTACCCGGCCCACCTGGAGCGATGGCAAACTGCCAGCGCCTTGCTGGTGTTGGTCCTGGTTTTAGCCGGCCTGGCTGGCCTCCTGCCGTCACCGCGAGTGCCGTTCATCGAGCCGGCACTGGTAGCCTTGGCGTTTGTCGTGCTGGCTCTGGCTGCCAGTAGCGGGGTGGGGAGTTCAACGACGGTCTCTGTGGCTCTGGCACTTCCACTAGCGGCCATTTCGGGAAACTGGCCGCTGCTGACCTGCGCTGGCGTTGCTGGCCTTCTTGCCGGCCTCTTTCCCTTGCCCGGCAAGCCAGGGGCCCTCATCGGTTGGTGGCTGGGAGTCCTGATCATGGCGGCCTGGCCGAGCGGTAACGGCTTGCCGCCGGGGGACGTTCAGCCAGTGGCGCAAGCTACGCAGGCGTGGGGGGTGGGGGTACGGCAGCTGCTCTCCTTCTCGCTGGGAAGCTTGCTTTTCATCTTGGTACCCCCGGGGTGGCTGGAATGGTTGCGACGGCTGGTCTGCGGGGTCTCCGAGCCAGATTGGAACCACATGACCCTCTCGTACCTGCGGCAACAGATCACGGCGCGGCTGGCCGGGGTAGCCAGCGTGCTCGGGCAAGTGGCCCAGGCGTTCGACCGTCTTCCGGTAGCCGCCGCCGGCAGCTACGGCTCACCCCGATATCCTGACCAGGAGCTGGGGCCGGCGGAGGCGTTCCTGGCCGATGTTCGGGGTCAAGCCTGCCAGGGCTGCACCTTGGAGAAGAAATGCTGGCAACAACTGTTTCCTTCTACCTACTGGTCCTTTATGGAGCTTTTGGCCCGGGAACACCCTTCTTCGTCGGCCTCCTTGCGCCCAGAAGATGTGCCTATCCCTCTGCGCGAGCGATGCGTGCGCCTGCACCGGCTGGCATTGAGCGTGACTCGCGCACGTGAACTCGCTCGGGTGGAGGCCGCCTGGAGGCAACGCGTCGTCGAGAGCCGGCAGCTGGTGGGTGGCGAGTTGAGAGGGCTCTCTCAGCTGATGGAGGTTCTGGCTCGGGAGATGATGCTGGATGTTCGTCTGAATACAGGGCTGGCGGCCCGCCTCGAGGCAGAGCTGGTGGCCAGGCAGTTCCCGCCCGCTCAGGTCACCGTGCTGGAGGCGGGGGAGCGCCAGCGGGAGATCGAGGTGGAGTTGAAGTTGCCGGCGGCCGCGGATCCTTCCGGCTGGGGGGAACGACTCGCTCGCGTCGTCATGTCGGCTGTACAAGTACCCCAGGCGGTACAGTGGCGGGAGGTTGCCGGCGACACTGTTCAATCCGGTGTCCAGGTTGCGCCGTACTCGCGCCCGCGCCTTCGCCGTGGGTCGTCCCATCGTCGGATCCTATACCATTTGGAGCCGGCTCCGGCCTGGCAATTGGAAGTCGGCGTGAGCAGCCAGACCAAGCCAGGATCTGTGATCTCCGGCGATTCGGTGCTCCGCTTTCCTCTCGGTTCGGGACGGGAGGTCCTCATCCTGAGCGATGGAATGGGAGCTGGCTGGCCCGCCGCCGATGAAAGCCAGGCGGCCGTTCTCATGCTGCGACGGCTACTGGAAGCTGGGTTTCGCACGGATTTTGCGGTACGGACCGTCAATGCCGCGTTGCTGCTGCGCTCTTCGGACCAGGAGAAGTTTGCGACGCTCGACTTACTCACGGTGGACTTGCAGGTCGGCCAGGCCGAGTTGATCAAAATCGGATCTCCTCCCAGCGCGCTGTATAGTAAGGGCAAGGTACGGTGGCTGAGCACGTCCTCCTTGCCGGCAGGCATACTGGCAGGCATTCAGATCGACCCCCAGGTTGTACCGCTCGGAGCGGGAGACGTCCTGGTGTTGATGACTGACGGGGTCGCGGACGGGGTGGAGGGGACGCGTCGCTCCAGGGAGTCGCTGGTGACAGAGCTTCCTCAGTTGGTGGCGGGCGACCCCTCCGAGGGAGCTCGACGCCTGCTGCAGGCTGCGCTGGTGGGCAGTGGCGATCGTCCTGCCGACGATGCCACCGTGGTTACGATCCGTCTGACGCCGGCTGAACGAAAGGTTCCGGTGGAAGAAACGGAGGAGACGCCACCGTTGGCAGAATACCTGCGATTGATAGGATCACTTTTACCAAGTCTGGACGAAAATCCTACGAGAGTGTAATATTCATTAGAGACCGGCGTACTAGTCGGTCGGAGGCAACCGGCAGACTTTCCGTTCGGGCGGGAAAGGAGTCGAGGCGTATGTGGCAGGGCTGGATCAATGTGCTATTGGGCGTCTGGCTCATAGTCTCTCCTTTCATTCTCGGCTACAGAGATGTTCCCGCAGCTTTGTGGAACGGTATCATTGTCGGTGTTATCGTCGCCGTTCTTTCCTACTTGCAGAATTCGCAAATGCCGGCGAATCGCTCCTAGGACCCGGGTTCCAAGCGAAGTGATGGGAACGCCTGACCGGTGTGCCGGATGTCTCGGCCTCCCCGTGGCTGCGCGGGGAGGTTTTTCTTGGGGGGATGGGCGTGGCGCAGCGGGGGAAAGATCGGGCGGAGTCCATGATGGATCAGCTCCTACGCCGGGTAGGTCAGGAGATCCAACGGCGGCATTTGATCGCCCTTGGGCAGCGGGTGCTGGTGGCGTTGTCCGGCGGCCCGGACTCTTCGGTTTTGCTGCATTTGCTGGTTCGCCTGGCCCCGACGACAGGCTGGCAGGTGGCGGCCGCCCATTTGCACCACGCGTTGCGTGGCCCGGCAGCGGACGCCGATTGTCAGAGGGCTGAAGACCTCGCCCGGGAGCTGGGAGTTCCTATTTTTGTCCGACGCGTGGACGTGCGTGCCCTGGCTCAAAAAGAGTCACTTTCCATCGAAGCGGCAGGACGACGGGCCCGTTACCGCTTTTTTTCGGACCTGATCCAGAGGCCCGGCTTCGACCGGGTCGCCTTAGGTCACCACCAGGATGATCAGGCGGAGACGGTGCTCCTGCATCTTCTCCAGGGAAGCGGCCTCCACGGGTTGGCGGGAATGGCCTGGCAACGCGGGCGGTACTACATTCGCCCGCTTCTTTCTGTTTCGCGGGCGGAAATCGAACAGTATGTACGAGAGTGGGGCTGGCAGCCGGCGCAAGATCTCTCCAATCAAGACCCTACCTTCTTGCGCAACCGGCTCCGGCATCAGTTGTTACCGCTGCTGGAAAAAGAGTATGCCCCCGGGCTGCGGCACCGTCTGGCCCAGTTGGCGGAGGTGGTCCGTGCAGAAGATGAGCTGATCGAGGAGCTTTTGGATCAGGCCTGGGCCAGGCTGGACGTGCAGCCGTTGCCTGCTGGATGGTCGGTGCAGGCACGAGAGTGGGACCAGTTACCGAAGGCCCTGCGTCGGAGGGCTGCCCGGCGTTTGCTCAGCTGGGTGATGAGAGGGGAGCGGGAGACCCCAGAGGGTTCACCGGGGGAGGGCAATCCGACAACAACTGCCAGGACGGGCGAGATCGTCACGGTGCGGGGTGCCAGCTATCGCCTGATTGAACGGATGGCGGCTGTACCGTTGCCGGCGCGGGTACAGCTTCCCCGGGGGTGGTCATGGAGCCGGTCGTCAGCCGTCGCGGGGCAAGAGCGCTACATTCTGAAGCTTTCAGAACCGTCGACTACCCAGCCTTGTATGACTTTACCGATCCCGGGGAAGGTTACCTGGCAGTGGATGGGGCTACCCACTTGCTTGAGCGCCCACGTGTTGGTCGCACCTCCGCCTGGGCGGTTGTGGAGCTGTGATCTCAACCACCCCCACATTGATGCGGAGGCGTTGCAGGGCAAGGTCTGGGTGCGCGGTTGGCAACCGGGGGATCGGCTACGACCGTTGGGGTTGGCTGGAACCAAGAAAGTGCAAGACGTCTTCGTGGACAAAAAGGTGCCGTCCGAACAACGTTCTCAATGGCCCATCGTCTGTGATGAGGGGGGCATCATCTGGATCCCTGGCCTGGCGCTGGACGAGCGGGTACGGATCACTCCTGCTTCCCAGCACTGGCTGCAGCTGGACTGGCGGGTGCCATCGCAGCCGCCACCTTCGAACAGCATGTTATAATGAAGCGAAGAGCGCCCCTTGAGGGGAGGTCCATGGTTGAATAAGCTGCTACGCAACGTGACCCTCTGGGTGTTGCTGGCCGTCATTGCGGTTTCCATTGCGACCAATATGGTGAGCCAACAGGGGTCGCGACGCCCTGTCTCGCTAAACTACTCCGCGTTTTTGGCGGATGTCGAACGCGACCTGGTCCGAGAAGTCCGGATTGACGGGGAGCAACGCATCATTGGTACGCTCAAGGACGGTCGGGCTTTCGAGACCATTGTTCCTCCGGGAGCGGCGGCCCAAATCACCAATGAGCTGGCGGCTCGGGGGGTTGTTATCGAGGTGCAACCCCCAGCACGTCCGTCACTGTGGATGAGCCTTCTGCCCCAGATTATCCTGATGGTGTTGTTCATCGGCTTTTTCTTTTTCCTGATCAACCAGATGCAGGGGGGCAACAACCGGGCGCTTTCGTTCGGGAAAGCCCGGGCACACCTGCATTCCGAAGAGAAAACCCGGGTAACCTTTGACGATGTCGCCGGGGCCGACGAGGCCAAGCAGGAACTGCAAGAGATCGTCGAGTTTCTCAAGCATCCGAAGAAGTTCGTAGAGCTGGGAGCCAAGATTCCAAAAGGGGTGCTGTTGGTCGGCTCGCCGGGCACGGGCAAGACGTTGCTCGCGCGAGCGGTGGCCGGGGAGGCCGGCGTACCCTTCTTCAGTATCAGTGGCTCGGACTTCGTCGAGATGTTCGTGGGAGTCGGGGCGGCCCGGGTGCGTGACCTGTTCGAAACGGCAAAGAAAAACGCTCCGTGTATCGTATTCATCGATGAGCTGGATGCCGTGGGTCGGCACCGGGGAGCAGGATTGGGCGGCGGCCATGATGAGCGGGAGCAAACCCTCAACCAGCTGCTGGTGGAGATGGATGGTTTCGAAACCAACCAGGGCGTGATCGTGATGGCGGCCACCAACCGTCCGGACGTGTTGGACCCTGCTTTGCTCCGACCCGGCAGGTTCGACCGGCGCGTGGTCGTGGACCGGCCAGACGTTGTGGGCCGCGAGGAGATCCTGCGGATTCACTCCCGCAATAAGCCACTAGCCCCAGACGTGAGCTTCAAGACGATTGCACGTATGACTCCCGGTTTCGTCGGGGCCGACCTGGAGAACTTGATGAACGAGTCGGCCATTCTGGCTGCTCGCCGCAACAAGAAGCGAATCTCCATGGCGGAGATCGAGGAGGCGATCGACCGGGTCATGATGGGCCCGGAGCGCCGGCGTCGGGTAATGACAGAGGCGGACCGCAAGCTTACTGCCTACCACGAGGCCGGACATGCGGTCGTTGCCTACTTCTTGCCTCACGCAGATCCTGTTCACAAAGTGACCATCGTCGGGCGGGGCATGGCGGGCGGCTACACGCTCACCCTGCCGGAGGAAGACCGCTGGTATGCGACCCGCAGTGAACTGCAGGAGCGACTCTCCCACATGCTGGGCGGGCGTGCCGCCGAAGAGCTGGTCATGGGAGAGGTGAGCACGGGCGCTCACAACGACCTGGAGCAGGCGACCAAGACCGCACGGCGTATGGTGATGGAGTACGGGATGAGCGATGACCTGGGCCCGCTGACGTTTGGCCGCCAGGACGAAGACCTCATCTTCCTGGGGCGGGACATCGCCCGCGATCGCAATTACAGCGAGCGGGTGGCGGCCGCGATCGATCGGGAAGTGCGGAGGATCATCGACGAGGCTCACGAGCAGGCGAAGCGAATTCTGAGTGAACATCGCACCGAACTGCAGCGGGTGGCAGAGGCGCTGCTGGATCGGGAGACATTGGGCCGGGCGGAGTTCGAAGCGCTGATGAGGGGGGAGGAGTTGCCTGCCCGCACCCCAGCCCCCCAGCCGCAAGCCCAACCCAGTCCGGCAACGGACTCTCCAGTGCCGGAGAAGGCGGCCGACCGTAGTCCAGATCCGGGGATTCCGCTGGACAAAAGCAAGCAGCCGAAGCCGGCGGTCAGCTTGGAGTAGGTTGAACGGTACACCGATGGCCGCGAGAGGAAAAGCACGGACGGCAGCCGGAAGGCAGGCAAAGGAGTGGGCCAAAATGCCTGGCGACCGAACGCCACGGGAAGGGTGTCACGAAGAAGAGCAAGCGGGATGGGATCGGCTTTCCCTCGTTGGGATGGTCTTCTATGGTCATCACGGCGTAGACCCCGCCGAACAGGCGCTGGGTCAAAAGTGGGAGATTGATCTCGACTTGTACCTGGATGCCCAGGCGGCGTCGACTAGCGACGAGCTGGCCGACGCCGTCGACTATGCCGCGGTCTACGGCCAGGTCCATCAAATCATGATGGAGCACCGTTTCCACCTGGCCGAACGGTTGGCAGGGAAAATCGTTGAGTCCGTGCTGGAGAGGTTCCCGGTAGCAGGGGTGAGGGTAAAAGTACGCAAGGTGCAACCGCCGGTAGGAGGCCTGGTGCACGCAGCCGAGGTCGAGATGGAACGCTGGCGTAAGCCGCTACAAGCTGGGGCGTTCAAGCCCAGGGGCGAGGAATAGTGGACGCGGGGCGTCTGTGGTTGGATCGTGTTTCATCCACCAATACGGTAGCCACGTGGTTGGCCGAGGTCGGCTGGCGCCAGCGGCTCTGGGTGATCGCCCGCCACCAGACGGCCGGGGTGGGACGACGGGGAAGCCGGTGGGAATCGCCCGCGGGTGGGCTCTGGTGCTCACTGCTGCTGCCGGGGGTAGACATTGCCGGTTCAACGGCGATGTCGCCCGCCACCGACCCGCCGGATGCTAACCGGGGGTCAAGGACCAGCGTGGCACCGATCACACCGCAGTGGGGGCTGGACTGGCTTCCCCTGTTGATGGCGGCTGCCGTAGCCGCGACGGCCCAGACTCTGTGCGGGCTGCCGGCCAGTCTGAAGTGGCCCAACGATGTCATGGTGCGTGGCCGTAAGTTGGCAGGCGTTCTGGCCAGTGCCCAAATGGTGGCCGGGCGTCTCCAACACGTGGTGATTGGCGTCGGCGTCAATGTGAATGTCGATTTGGCCACGTTGCCGGTGGAGTTACGGCCGCTGGTGACGTCGGTGCAGGCCCAGACAGGGCGGCCGTGGCCCCTAGATCTGTGGCTGAGCCATCTCGAGCAAGCCTGGTGGCCTCTCTACGAATTGTGGCGGGGCGGAGAACGGTCGCAGCTGCGTCACCTGCTGATGGACCGCTGGTTTGTGCCCGGGCAGCCTGTCCTGGTGCTGCCCAAAGTGCCGGAGCCTCATCGGTCGGCTACATTGGCAGAACCCTGGGGGGGCACACCGGCGAAACGGGTGGATTTGTCGCGCGGGGCAGAGGTTCCCCTGTCGTCAACAGCAGCTATTTCACCCCTGGGGCCGCTCCTGGCTCAGCTGGAGGGGTTGGACGAGCGGGGCTGGGCTGTGGTTTGGAGCAACGATCAGCGCCTGGTGCTGGATCCGAATCGCCAGACCCTGCGCCTTCTCAACCTGATCAACCCGAAGGCCAAGTCATCGACTCCGGTTCCGGTCATACGTTGAACCGGAAGTTGACCACATCCCCATCCTGCATCACGTACTCTTTGCCTTCCGAGCGGAGCAACCCCTGCTCCCGGGCTGCTGCCCAGGAGCCGTTCAAACGGACCAGATCGGCGTAGGAGATTACTTCCGCTCGAATGAACCCGCGGGCAATGTCACTGTGGATCTTGCCGGCCGCCTCCTGGGCCCGTGTACCCGCACGAATGGTCCACGCCTTCACCTCATCTTCGCCGGCCGTGAAGAAGGAAATCAGCCCTAGATGAGCATAGGTGGCTCTGGCGATGCGAGCACTGCCGCTTTCCTGGATGCCCCAGGCTGCGGCAAACTCCGCCTGCTCCTCGGGGGCAAGCTGCGTCAGTTCCTGCTCCAATTCCCCGCAGACCGGTACCACCGGAAAGCCGGAGGCTGCCGCCCTGGCCAATAGTTCGGCCTGTCCGGGGTACTTTTGCTCTCGCCACTGCCGTTCGTCCAGATTGACCACGACGAGGGTGGGACGGAAGGTCAGGAAATCAAAGCCTCGCAAAAACCGTTCCTCGGCCTCTGTCAGACGCAGGGTGCGCAGGGGACGACCCTCCTCCAGGCAGGTACTGCAGCGCTCGAGGAGTTCGGTTTCACCGGCCCGAGCGGTGGCTGCCCCTGCTCCCCGTTTACCGCCTTTATGAATCCGTTCCAGGCGGCTTTGCAGCACCTGGTAATCGGACACTTGAAGCTCATCCTGGAGGCTGGTGAGCTCTCGGGCCGGGTCAATCTCCTCGAGAGCGGGGGGGACCGTCGGATTGCGAAAGGCCCGCACCACCTGGATCAGCGCGTCCACGTCCCGCAACGCTGCCAGAACCATACGGGCTTGCTCAGGCCGGGCCGTTCCCACTTGCGCATACCCCGGCAGGTCGACGACTTCGAGTTGGGCGTAGGTGGTCTTGCGTGGGTGGAATATCTCCGCCAGCCGATCGACCCGGGGATCATCGACCCGCGCCACCCCCACCTGCGACCCGGTGCGGTGGGTGCTTGCCCCGCTGCCGGCCGCGGCTGCTCCGCCGCCTACCAGTAGCGTGAACACGGTGCTCTTTCCTACCTGTGGCAAGCCGACGATCCCAATCTGCATGGTGCAAGCTCCTTGTGCTGGACTGGTTGTGGTCACACCGTCTTGATATTATACCTGGGACAAGAGCAATTTGGAGAGAGAAGGACGGTATGGGAGATATCCGGGTTGGTACCTGTGCCTGGACAGATGGCAGAGCAGGTCCGCCAGCTGGCCCAGGAGGCCGACGAGGTCCATTTGCTGACGAACAACGACTTTGGGGATTATGCCATTCGCAATGCCCGGCAATGGGCGGAGCTCCTGGATCTCTCCTAGCGACGGGGGTCGTTACGACCCGGGGTGCCAGCCAGCAGGAGTTCACCGACAGGAAGGAATGAGTACCCCTGGGCACGCAGCTGGCGGATGATCTCGGGCAGTGCCAGGTGGATCTGCCGGGAAGAGTCGCTGGCATGCATCAAGATGATCGCCCCGTTAAACACCTGGCTTAAGACGCGCCGAATCATGTAATCGGGCCCAGGGTTTTTCCAATCGAGAGTGTCGATCGCCCAGATCACCGTTTCATAACCCAATTCCCGTGCCGTCTCGATGACCATGTCATCGTAATCCCCGTTGGGAGGACGAAAGAGTCTGGGCGTTTTGCCAGAAACCTGCACTAGGTCGGCTTCGGCTTTCCGGATGTTCTCGGCCACCTGTTCATGGCTGTATTGGCTAAGGTTTACATGCTGATCCCCGTGACTCGCTATCTCATGCCCATCGGCGACGATCCGGCTGACCAGTTCCGGGTGACGACGGGCCCACGGACCTGACAGGAAGAACGTGGCTCTCACGTTCTCCTGTTTCAGAATGTCGAGCACCTTGGGGGCAGTATCGTGTCCCCAACTGATGTCGAAGGTGAGCGCTACCTGCTTCTGCGGCGTCTTCACGTAAAAGACTGGCCACTGGGTATGGGCCACTGCAGGAATGATGTTGTCGTATTCGATGATGGGGGTTTCCCAGTGCCATCCTTGCCAGCGGGCCACGGCCGTGATGGCCAGTAACAGGGCTACGGCGACCCCGATCAAGAGCGAGCGCGCGCGCACCACCCACATGCTTTTCCCTCCCTCGGTTTCGATTCGTTATATGAGGGGCGGAATGCGGATAGAAGCCTGGCTTGCTGAGGCAGGCTAGAAGGCGTGAGTTCCTGCGATACGGTGTGGAAGATTTGTCAGATCACGGGTGAGAAGAGGGTGGGCGAGTGGCTCAGCTGGAGACACAGGCCGGGACGACGCCAGGCCAGGGTGACGCTGTGGCGAAGAACGACGAGGCCGGGTCGCCGCCTGGACGAACGGATGAAGCAGCCAGTGGCACGCAAGCGGCGTCGACACCGGTTGGGGGCAGCCGGGCCGTTGAGAGCCGGCAAGGATGGACGTTGGCCATCCTGTGTCTTGTGCCGTTCATCATGGTGCTGGGAAATTCATTGTTGATTCCCATTCTGCCGGAACTGCAACGGGCGCTCCATATCTCACCGGCCCGGGCGGGGTTGTTGATAACGGTCTTCTCCTTTCCGGCCGGGTTGATCATCCCCTTTTCCGGTTTCTTATCGGATCAGTGGGGCAGACGGGTAGTGATGGCACCAGCCCTTGTCATGTACGGATTGGGCGGGCTGGTGGCGGGCATCGCCGGTTGGTTGCTGGGAGAAAAGGCCTGGGGTTGGGTACTTACCGGCCGGGTCTTGCAGGGGGTGGGGGCTGGTGGTACTTACCAGCTGGCCATGGCTATGGTGGGGGACACATACACTGGCTCGCGAAGGCCATGGGCCCTCGGGTTGTTGGAGGCCGCCAACGGCTTGGGAAAGGTGGTGGCGCCGCTGGTGGGTGCCGCCACGGGTCTGATCATCTGGTTCCTTCCCTTTTTCGTGTACGGGGTCCTGGCTTTGCCGGCAGCTGCCCTGCTCTGGTGGGTCGCCCAGGAGCGCCCCCCTGCGGGCCAGCCCCCCGGTTTGGGGGAATACTTCCACAACCTGACCGGCCTGTTCCGGCAGAAGGGTTTGGCGCTGGCCATCAACTACGCGGCCGGATTTCTGGTATTGGGCACGTTGTTTGGAGTCTTGAGCTTCGTGTCGGATCGCCTGGGGGCGACGACCCGCTGGACGCTCTTTTCCCGCGGTTTGATCCTGGCCATACCGGTAGCCGTGATGGCGCTCGCGTCGTATATCATCGGCACAGTCCTGCAGAAGCGGTTACAGGCCTGGGTTCACTGGCTGGTGCCGGTCGGGCTCGTGCTCGTGGCGGCCGGCTGCCTGCTCTATCTGCTGGTTTCGCAGCCAGCCGCCCAGATCGCCGTGGTGGCCGGAGGTGTGGGCCTAGGTACCGGCTTGACGTTGCCGGCGGTCAACACGCTGGTGACGAGTGCGGCGCCACGCCGCGGCCGGGGAGTGGTGACGTCCGTCTATGGTACGCTGCGGTTCTTCGGGGTAGCAGCGGGGCCGCCCCTGTTCGGAGCGGTTCCAGCGTCGCGACCCTGGCCTGCCTTTGTCGGAGCAGCGGCCGCGCTAGGAGCGGTTGCGTTGCTATCGGCGCTGGTGGTTCAAGAGGAAACGCTGCTCGACAGCGGGGCGGCACCGGCGGGAGCGGGGGGTTCGGGTTGACGGCGGCTGCGGGTTGCTACCGATTTCCAGTCAACCAGCGGGAAGCCACAGCGGTCAACCCGGCTGCTACCAGAGGTCCGGCGGGTATTCCCCCCAAGAACGCCACCCCCAGAATCGAACCGACGACCAGCCCCAGCATGGTAGAGGGCTGCAGATGCAACAAGTCGAGACCTTGCGCGGCCAGGTACGCGGAGAGTGCTCCGACCGCCACTGCCACCAGGCCGTGCAGGGAGAAGAGGGTGGTGTACACCTCGGCAGTGGATAGCGGTGCCTGCCCCAGGGGGGCGAGGACGGCCAATAACAGCAAGAAGATCCCCCACTGAACGCTGTGCTGCTCGAGCAGGGCAACGAGGTTCTGGCCACCGTTCCCGGCAGCCTGCAGCAAGAGCAGGAGCGCAGCCGCCAGGGCTAACGAATCGTTGCGAATAATGGTCGCACTGATCAGCACGAGGGCAAGAATCAAGAGCCCCATGTCCATGGCCATCCTCCTGCTCATGCCTATGCAGCAGGACCGCTGGCTAGAGCCGCTGACGGGAGCGCATGCTAGAGCACAGGCACGCATGTGGTGTACGTCTAGCAGGTTGAGCGGCAAGGATACGCAGGGAGTGAGACAACGAGTGGATGCAGTCTGGCCCCGGTTGCTGACGGTCATATGGCGAACCGCTTTTTTCTATTTCGTTCTCCTTTTTGGCATCCGTGTCAGCGGGAAACGGGAGGTAGGGAAGCTGTCTCCAATGGACCTGGTGGTGGCCATCATGATCGCCGAAGGGTCGACCATGACCATTGCCAACTTGTCCATCCCGATCTGGGATGGCCTGGCCCTCATCGTTGTCCTCATTGGCCTTGAAATCCTCTTGTCGTGGGCGTCGATCAAGAGTACGAAGCTACGGACCTGGATTGCCGGGAACCCCAGCATCGTGGTGCGTAACGGAGAGATCATCCAGGACGAACTGCGGAAACTCAATTACAACGTCCACGATCTTATGGCACAGCTACGCCAGAAAGGATACGCCAACCTGGGTGATGTAGAGTTTGCCATTCTGGAGACGACGGGCGATCTGTCGGTCATTCCCACTTCGCAAAAACGCCCGTTGCAGCCGGCCGACGTGGGGGTGGCCACCCAGTACGAAGGAGTGCCGCTGCCGCTCATCGTCGACGGCCAGATCCTTTACGAGCCACTGGAGCGGGCAGGGCTGGACGTGGGATGGCTCAAAAGCGCTTTGGCGGCGCAAGGAGTTGCCTCGGTACAAGACGTCTTCTTTGCCAGCCTGGACACTCAAGGCAGACTCATCGTGCAAAAGAAGATGCCCCGGCCTCGTCCGCTCTGGAGCTTGCTCCTCAAGAAGAGCGGCCCCAAGCCACCCGGAGAGCAACGGGAAGATTAGCCACCAAAATAGCGGGCCAGACCGCGGGCGATCGCCAGGGCAATCCGGCGTTGATAGGTGGGGTTGGCCAGCCGGGCTTCGTCGGCAGGGCTGGTGATAAACCCGGCCTCAACCAGTACAGCCGGCATGCGAGTGTGCTCCAAAACGTACAGGGGACGCCGCACGACCCCGTTGTCCACCGCCCCCAGCGAATCGACCAACTCCTGCTGAATGACCCGTGCCAGCGCAGGTGAACCCCAATAGTACGTCGTGGGGCCAGACAGGCTGAGGTCGGGGTTACTGTCATTATGAATGCTGACGAACACCTGTGCCCCAGCCCCGTTGGCCAGATCTACCCGGGCCCGCAACTGGTCGACGAGGCCAAAACCAGGGGTGGTATTGCCCGTGCGCGTGAGAATCACCCGTGCGCCTGCCTGCTCCAGATCCTGCTGCAAGTAGCGGGCAATGGCCAGATTGTTGTCGGCTTCCCGGCTGCCATGAGGACCGTGGGCACCCGGGTTATCGCCCCCGTGTCCTGGATCGACCACGATCGTGCGGCCAGATAGAGTTCGCAGGTTGCGCGGGGCCAGCTCCGAGAGGGCAGGCAAGCTGTTGACGATCTCGGAGGAGGTTAGAGAGCTACCGGAGCCATCCCAGGGGAGCGAAGCGCTGGGATTGGGCGCGCTGCCACCGGGTACCCCGGCCATGAGGAACAGGGCGAGAAGGATGGCAAGCAGGTTGTTCACGGGTTTGGTCCCCCCTACATCCCCATCTTTTCGTGGATTCATGCACGAATCCTTTCGAGAAATATAGACAAGAACGCAAGTGACTGCAGCCAGTTCACAGATCCCCCGGGGCTGGTAGAACATGGAGTTCTTGACTTGGTCTGAACAGCGTGGGTAACATGAGGTTGATGCGTCAGGGCTGTCGCCGAGGCAGCACGAAGAATGGATGGCGCCGGGCAGGCTGTACCTCGACGGGGTCAGGAGGGGTAACGTGACACAAGCAAATCGGTGGTGCAGAGATTCCAGAACGTGCTGGCCGGCATGGACGCGAGTGAGGCGTTCGGCGTGGGGGATGGCCGTCGGGGCGGTAGTCCTGGGTGGGGCGCTGGCGAATCTGGCTCACGCCGCCACCCCCACCGGCAACCAGGTGCTGGAGCGAGCTGTGGCGCAGCTGGAAGGGGTGCGCGATGTCAGCCTCGTCGTACAGGTGGAGCAGTTCGATCCAGCTTCGGGCAAGAAGGTGGGGACCATGGCGGCCCAGTTGCAGGCTGTGGTGGACCCTGCTGCCGTACGCCTGACGTTGACTGCCCCGCAGGCGCTGGCTGGCCAGGTCATCATGATTGACGGCGTCAAGCAAGAAGCGTACGTGTACTCTCCAGTTACCGAGCAAGTGACGGCGGAGTCGCTGGAGCAGTTTGGCAGCCAGTTCGGCCCTGCCTTCGGCGACATGGGCAAGTTCTCGACTCTTGGCAAGGGCGGGGCTACAGGCCGGTCCTCCGGTCAGAGTAGCGACTTGCGTTCCCTGCTCCAGCTGCCGGATCCCCAGCAGTATCCTGCAACTTTGATCCGGACGGCTACCGTGAATGGAGTATCCGCATACGTCGTGGATGTGGTCAACACCCAGGCATTGATCCTGCAGCGGTTCTGGGTGGCTACTCAGAGCTATCAGGTGTTACAAATCGAGACCTATGACGCCCGTAACCGCCTGACCAGCCGGGTCTCCCTCAGCCAGTGGAAGGTCAACAGCGGCCTGGACTCCTCTCGCCTTCTGAAGTGGCCGGCCGGAGCGACATTGGCGCAATAACCACGCGAACCCGTCATCGCTAGCGGGTGAGCAGGCAAGCGGGCGGAGGAGAACGGATGAATCTGGCGAAGCTGGCGGTCAGGCGGCCCGTCCTGGTCTTGATGATGGTATTGGCGGTAGTGGTCTTCAGTGCTTTGGCAGTACCTCGCCTTGGCATGGACCTGCTACCCAACCTGGAGCTACCCGTCCTCGCAGTAGTCACTGTCTATCCGCGCGCCGATCCCGAGGCGGTGGAACAACGGGTAGGCGTCCCCGTCGAGGGAGTGGCCCGGACGGTCAGCAACGTGGACGAGGTGCATACCATCACGTGGGAAAACGTTGCTCTCACCATCGCTACCTTCCGGTGGGGCACGAATCTGGATAGTGCATCCCAAGAGCTTAGCGACCGCCTGCGCCTGCTGCGCCTCCAGCTTCCGGAGGAAGCCCAGGACCCTATGATCCTGAAGCTCGACCCGGCGCAATTGCCCCTGATGGTCCTGGGGGTGGGCGGAAATGGGACTCCCCAACAGCTTGTTGCCGCTGTGAACCGTGCCGTCAAGCCTTTGCTCGAGCAGACCCCCGGCGTGGCCCGGGTGGTGGTCTCCGGCGCTCCCACGCGGCAGGTGCTCGTGCGGTATCGCCCGGACGAGTTGCAGCGGTACCAGATCTCTCCGTCCTTATTGACCCAGGCTGTGCAGTACCAAAACATGACGGTGCCCATCGGCACGATTCGCAAGGATGGGAAGGAGTACCCGGCACGAGTCGGTGCCGGTTTTCACACCCTGGATGATCTCCGATCGCTGGTGGTGGGACGTCGCCCGCCCCCGGCTGCCAACCATGCCGACGGTGTGGGGGGCGGACTGGGTGCGTTGGGATTCCTTGTTCCTCAGTTTGTTACCCTGGGCGACGTGGCCACCGTCGAAGATACGTACACGCCTGCCCCCGGCTACACCCGGGTGAAAGGGCGGCCGGCCATCTTGTTGTCCATCACGAAAGAATCGGGCGTCAACACGATGGTGGCGGCTCGAGCTGTGCATCAGACGTTGACGCGCCTGCAGGCAGAAGTGCCACAGTTGCAGATCACGCCGGTGCTGGACCAGTCGCAGTTCATCCAGTTGTCCATCGACAGTGTGGCCCAGAGCGCCTGGGTCGGGGGGCTGCTGGCGGTATTGATCCTCTTGGTCTTCCTGGGGGACTGGCTCAGCCCTCTGATCATTGGAATCTCGATCCCCTTTTCGATACTGGTCACCGGGGTGGCCATGTACTTTGGCGGCCTCACTCTCAACCTGATGTCGCTGGGCGGATTGGCATTAGGTATTGGCATGCTGGTGGACAACTCCATCGTCGTACTGGAAAGCATCTTTCGCCATCTGCAAACCGGCGAGGACCGGGTCACGGCGGCAGTGCGAGGCACAGGGGAGGTTGCTATGGCGGTGACCGCCTCCACTCTCACCACGCTGGCCGTCTTCTTACCGGTGGTCTTCATTGGTGGGCTGGCCGGGGAGATCTTCCGCGAGCTCTCCCTCACGGTCTCCTTCGCTTTGGCCGCTTCCTTGCTGGTGGCCCTGACCGTCGTACCATTACTCGCCGCCCGCTTTCTGTCTCCCCAGGCGGCCACGCCGGAACGGTCCCGGCGCGTCGGCTGGTTTTCTCATTTTCAGGCCTGGTACGGGCGTCAGTTGGACTGGGCCTTGGGTCATAAGCTTGCCATCGTAGTGGTTGTGCTGGTTTTGGTAGGCGCCACGGCCGTCGCCTTTTCCCAGGCGCCCGTCGAGCTCCTGCCCCCCATCGACCTGGGGGAGTTTTCAGTCGACATTACCATGCCGGTCGGTACGCCCCCGGAGACGACCAACCAGTTGGCCTCCGAGGTGGAACAGCTGCTGTTGCGTCAGCCGGAGGTGAAGGTCACCTCGCTGCAGGTGGGTGCTCGCAGCGGTTCAGACGTGATCAGCCAGCTGAGCGGTACTGCGGGTAACCAGGCTAACATCATGGTGGAATTAAAGCCGCGATCTCAACGCACCCGCAGTACTGCCCAGATCCTGCGGGCGATCCGTCCGCTGGCCACCAAGATGGCGGAGCGGTACCAGGCCCGTCTGAACCTGTCGGACCAGGCGGCCCTGGCAGGGGCAGCCTCCGACTTCTTGGGGCGTCAGGTGACGGTCGAGATTCTGGGCCAGGACCAGACTCGCATGGTGCAGGTGGCCCAGCGGGTGCAAAAAGCCCTGGCAACCATACCTGGGCTGGTCGACGTGCAGAGTTCACTGGAGCAGGTCCGCCCACTGCTCGACGTGACGGTGGACCGCACCCGCGCCTTGCTCGGCGGTTTGACTGCGGCACAAGTTGGCCTGGGCGTACGGGAAGCTTTACTGGGCACTTCTGCCGGCACCATGCGACTGGACGGGGAAGATGTGCCCATCGTGGTCCAGGCGGACGTTCCCCAGCCGACGCTGGATGCGGTCGCTGGGCTGAAGGTAGGAGGTCTGGCGCTGCCGGGCAGTCCAGCCACCTTGTCGCGCGTCGGGGCGGTCAGCCAGGTGCGGGAAGAAACAGCACCGACTAGTATTGAACGTCTCGATGGTCAGCGCATCGTGACGGTCAAGGCGACGCCCGCCAATGGCGACATCGGAACGGCCACGACGCAGGTGCAGCAGGCGTTGGACCGTCTCTCCCTGCCGCCGGGGGTCAGTGTCCGTCTCGGAGGAGTCAGCCAGATCATGCAGGATTCCTTCGCAGATCTGCGGCTGGCCCTGGTCCTGGCCGTCATTCTGGTCTACATGGTCATGGCGGCAGAGTTTGAGTCCTTGAAGGATCCGTTGATCATTATATTGACGGTGCCGCTCGCCGCAGTGGGCGCCTTCTGGGCGATTTTTGCCTCCGGCAACAGCATCAGCATTATCTCCCTGGTAGGCATGGTGATTCTGACTGGCGTGGTCGTCAACAACGGGATCGTCCTGGTCGACTATGCGAATCAACTGGTTCAGCAGGGGATGCCGGTCCGGGAGGCGGCGCGGACGGCGGGCCGGGTTCGCCTGCGGCCCGTGCTGATGACCGCCATCACCACGATCCTGGGCCTCATCCCCATGGCGGTCAGCCGCGGCGAGGCGGCGGAGCTCGATCGCCCCCTGGCCATCTCGGTGATGGGGGGGTTGGCATTGGCCACCTTCCTCACGCTGGTAGTGGTGCCGGTCGCCTGGGAGTGGTTCCAGCGTGGCCGCACCCAGACAGCTGCGTCTGGATCGCCACTGACACCCCCACCGCCGCTCTCTCCAGCGTCGACGCCAGGGCTCACGCCTTCAGGGGAGCGGTAGGCCGGCCGGCTGTTCATTGCTTGCCAGTTCCGGCAGCCAGGCGCGCACCAGCGACAGGCTTTCTTCCAGAGCAGCGGGGGTGAACAGCTCCACTACCCAGGCACGGGCGGCCGTCTCATGCCACAAGCGATGCAACAGGACACCCAACACGGGGCTGCCGGCCCGCGGGGGAACGTGGTGTCCACCCTCATCCTCTTCTTCGTAGATGTGCACGCACACGACCCTGTCCTCTAATCCTTTGAGGTAAGCCCAGGGGTCACCCCCCTGTCGCCCCCACTCGCTCCCCCGCGCGTGTCCAATGTCGAAGGTCACGCTCACCCCGCTGGTTCTGACCAGCCGCTGGTAGACCTCCGGGTTGGCAGTCAACCCGTGAACCAGGTTCTCCAACGCAATCGTAAATCCCCGCTCTCGGCCCAGCTCCGCCAGGCGGCGGAGGCTGTCGACGGCCGCTTCCTCACTGACCGAACCCGTCTGCGCCCCCCAGTGGCCGGCGGTGCTGAACGGGCCACCGATTCCCAGGTGCAGGGTGTAATGGGAGGGATGGGCGGCCAGCGTCAACTCGATGTAGTGCTCGATCAGCTGCAGGGAACGTTCTCGCAAGTTTGGATCGATGCTGGACAGCTCGACGTCCGTGAAGGGCAGGTGGAACGAGGTGTTGACCCCCGGCGAGAGCCAGCTCTGCACCAGAGCCTGCTGCCAGGGGCCGTAGACGGCGGGCCGAGTTTCTTGCAGGGACCATTCCACTCCCACCTTCAAAGCCAGCGCCCGCCTGGCGGCAGCCGCTGATCCGGTGGGATCGAGAGCGGCGTTGTTCGCAGCCAGCCAGCGGGTGGAGGAATCGCTGTTCATCGGCATGACCTCCTGGATCAGAGGAAATTTACATGAGGTGTCGCTTCTCGGCAGGAATTCACTCTCCTTCGTTGTATCACTAAAACAGCTTAAGATGTATAAGCGGCCGAATGGCGGCAAGGGCTGCCCTGCGCAGCAGCCGAGCCCGGGCAGAAGGGGTGGCGGTTCGCTTCTTAACACCTGCAGGCGGCCACATGTACGGCGAACGGACCGCAAGGGAGAAGGACGGCAAGTGGGAGTGGGCAAGCAGAGCGGGTTGCCGCTCTATGTGCAGGTGAAGGAGACGCTGGCCAGCCGCATCGCGGCCGGCGTTTACCCGATAGGTAGTCGGCTACCGAGTGAGACAGAGCTCGCTCGTGAACTGGGGGTCGGGACGGCCACCGTCAAGCAAGCCATTGGGGCGCTGGCGGCGGCGGGGGTGGTCACCCGCCGGCCCAGTCAGGGCACATATGTAGCCAGCCGGCCGGCCGAGCCCGGGACGGTACCGTTGCGCAGCTTTACTGAAAGCATGCGGGAGCGGGGGTTGAGGGTGCACAGCCGGGTCCTCGCCCGCACCGTCGAGCCGGCCAGCGCCCCGGTGGCGTGGCAACTTGACTGCACCGCCGGTGATCCCGTCCTTCACTTACGCCGCTTGCGCTTGGCTCAGGACCGCCCTGTGGCATTGGAGGACTTGTTCTTTCCCTTGGATGTTGTACCAGGTCTGCAGCCTGATCAGCTTCCGGCAGAAGCCGTAGAAGGATCCTTCAGTCAGTTACTGGAAGAGCGCTACGGGCTTGCCTTGATCGGTGCAGTCGAATCCGTTTGGGTACAGGAGGCAACAGCCGCCGAAGCTCAACTCCTGCAAATTGCTCCAGGCGCTCCGGTGTTGGTAGCGGAACGGATCACCGAGATCAGCGGCCATCAGCGCGGCTTTTTGACCCATACGGTCTACCGGGCGGATGCCTACCAACTCCGTTTCAGGCTCACCCGCTACCCTGAGGCCGCGGCCGTGGAGCCCATGAGCCTCCCGCAGGTCGGGGCATTGGGTCAAAGAACAGGGGGCAGCATCCGTGGGTAAGCGTTGGGTGCTCGGCATCGACAGTGGCGGCACCAAGGCCATCGGCCTTCTGGTGTCGGAGGATGGTACGGTCGCGGGCGTCGGTTTTGGCGGCCCGACCAACCAGTATTTCGTGGCCGCCGAAGATGCGTTGGTCTCCTTGCGCCGGGTGATCCGGCAAGCGGTGGATATGGCGGAGGGACGAGGCTACCCGTTGCCCCTGGCTGATCCGACCGATCCGGCCGGGGCGGAAGACGAAGGCCAGGCGGACTCTTCGACCTCATCGTCCTGGCAGTCTCGTGGGCAGCCACACGAGCAGGCGCACGAGATCGCTCCCGCAACACCGCCGACGAGCGAGGCCACCTCCCGGATCCGTCTGGATGCTGCTTATCTGTCGGCGCCCGGACTGTCCAAAGAGGTGGCGCTTACCGCATTACGGGAGCGGTTCGTGGTTCACCCGGTGGCGCTGGCGGACGATGCTGAGGCCGCCTTTGTGGGGGCGCTGCCGGGCGGAGAAGGGGCGATCGCGCTGGCAGGCACGGGCTCGTTTGCTTATGCCCGGCGCGACGGTCAGGTCGTTGTCAAAGGAGGCTGGGGTCCGCTGCTCGGCGATGAGGGGAGCGGATACTGGATCGCCCTGGAGGCGCTCAAAGCAGTGATCCGGGCCTATGAACACCGCGGTCCACCCACATCACTGGCGGAAGCGCTGCAAGCAACGCTGCGGTACAGCTTCCCGGAGGAGCTACGGCGGTTGGTGTACGGGGCACAGATGACCCGCCATCGTCTGGCTGGTCTGGCCATGCTGGTGAGCCAGGAGGCGGCTTCGGGGGATGCCGTGGCTCAGCAGATTCTGCAGCAGGCTGGGCAGGAACTGGGGGCGTTGGCGGTGAGCGCCGCTCGGGAGTTGAGCTGGCCCGGGCAGTGCCCGGTCAGCTTGACTGGCGGGGTGGCGAGAGCGGGCCAATGGGTTCAGGAAGCATTTCGTCGAACCGTGAAGGAAGCACTGCCGCAGTCAGTCTGGGTAGAGCCGGCCTATGCCCCGTGCGTAGGTGCTGCGTTGCTCGCCTTGCGGTTGGCACAGGTGCCGATCGTCCCTTCTTTGCTGAAGCGTTTGGAAGCCAGCCTGTATGAGGGCTTTCGGCCCTTTCTGCCGATGATGATGCGTTCCGGCGCTGCTTTGAGCAGTGCGAACCTGACGAGGATCGGCGAAGCAGAAACCGGTCTGGCCACAGGGACGACCGCGGAAGGGAAGGCATGAAACAAGCCATGGGCGACAGCCAGTACATCAGCGAGGTTAGAAAACTGCTGGCGCGGCTGCAGAGCCCGGATTGTCAGCAAGCACGGCAGCAGGCAGCCGAGTTGATCGTCGCTACCGTGCGCGCAGGCGGGCTTTGTCACCTGTTTGACAGTGGCCACATGCTCACGCACGAACTGGTGGGCAGAGCAGGGGGTCTGATGCTGTTCAATCCGGTTGAGATCGAGTTGAAGCTGGCGCAAAACAGCCCCGCACGGCGGGCGCCGGTTGCACCGGCGGCGAAACCGGCGTCGACGTGCGCGTCAGCATCGGCGGCAGAGGACGCCAGGCAGGCTGCGGGAGTCGTCACGTCCACCGCGGCAACGTCCACTGCTGCTGCCACATCCACCGCCATGCCAGCGCCCACCAGGGCCCGGCCCCCCCGCGTGCACCTGGATGAGATCGCTGGCCTGGCGGAGTTCGTGTTTTCACAGGCCCACTGGGAGGCCGGAGATGTGCTGGTGATCGGTTCGGTCTCCGGGGTGAGCCGGCTGGTGGTGGAGATGGCACGCCTGGCGCGGGAGGCGGGGATTCACGTGATCGCCCTTACCTCGGTGCGGGCGTCCCAGGCGCTACCCAGCGCCCATCCCAGTGGGCTGCGGCTGTACGAAGTGGCGGAGATCGTTCTCGATCACGGTGCGCCGCCCCAGGACGCCGTACTGAGCCGGCCGGGCCTGGAAACGCCCATCTGCCCGGTCTCGGGCCTCTTGGCCGCCGCCACGATGTGGGCGTTGACGGAAGAGGTGGTCCGGCAGATGCAGGCGGCCGGGCTTACCCCCAGCGTGCTGGCGAGTAACCACCTGCCGGGGGCGGCCGAGTTCAATGCCCGGATGCGAGCCCGTTTCCAGCAGCTGGGGTACTAGGAGCGAGGGTCGGCCAGGAAGGTAGTTCACGAGGAGAGGGAAGGTCGGTGGCGTGGAGGGAGGAACGGGTGATCGGGTGCGGGTGCAATTGGGCCGGCTGCAGCTGGAGTGGGATCCGGAGCAGGACCGCTGGAGCGGGCTGCAAGACCGGCAGACCGGTTGGTGGTTGATTGGACCTGGCAGTCCCACAGGTGTGGCGAATGGCACCGAGCTGCACAGACCGGGGGGTGTCCAGGCGACCAGCGTACCCCGGCCGTCGAGCGTGCCTTACCCGACAAGCTCGCTCCCTCCGTCGGGGGGAGTGCAGCCGGCGAACCGCTCCCAGGCGGCGAACCCCTTGGCCCATGCTCTGGTGGAGCTGACCGCCCGGGACGAGCAGGGACGGATGCACTACTGGTACCCGGTGGCTCGAGGGGCGGCGCCCACCGCTCGCGTGGAACAAGGAGTTAACGGGCCGGAGTGGTGGCTGGTGTGGCCGCAGGTCGTCGAGCCGGCGGAGGGGGACAGGGACGGCGGCGGGGACGCAGACGGGCAACGCACCTGGCCAGTGGAGGTGCAAGTGCGGGTGGTGGCCAGCGCCGCTTGCCCGGGGCCGGGAATTCCGCCGGAGGGTACGGTGTGGACGGTCACAGTTCACAACCAGACGCCACTGACGATCGTGGAGGTACTCTTTCCCTGCATCCGAGGGGCGGATTGGGGGGGAGTGGATGAGTGCCTGTTCTACCCACATCACGCGGGTGAACGAATTCCCTCCCCTCGCCAGACCTTGTGCAGTGAGCGCTACCGGGCGTTTGGACGAGCGGCCTCCTTTGTCGACCAGCAGGGGCGGTACGCGCGGGAGATCAACTACTGCGGCCTGGCCTCGATGATGTGGATGGACTACACATCGGCCCAGGGCGGGTTCTATGTGGCCTCTTATGACCCGGAGTTTTTGCTGACCGGGTTGCGGGTGGAAGTGGACGGCACAAACCACCACACCGGCGGTGACAACGCAGTGAACCCCTGGCGCTTGGGTTTGGCTATTCGTAAGTATGTACCTATCCGGCCAGGGCAGGAGTGGTGCAGTCCGCCGGTGATCCTCGCCTTCCACGACGGTGACTGGCACACGGCGGCCGGCTGGTACAGGGAGTGGTTCACGCAGAGCCCGGGTTGGGGGAGGCAGGCAGCGGCTCTGCCATCCGACTTGGCCACCGAGTCGGTGGTGACCCCTTGGTATGACCTGCGGCGAGCCGAAGGCGTCTTGCACCGGTTTGACGAGTTGCCTGCTATCTACGATGACCTGGCGGAGCGATGGCGCTCCCGTCACCTGTTCCTGGCCGGCTGGAATCGGGGCGGCTTTGACAGCCAGTACCCGGAGTACTCCCCTGACATGGAGTTGGGCACAGCCTGGCAACTGCTGGCGGCCGTGCAGCATGTGTCCCGGCAGGGGGGCTTCGTCACCTTCTACATCAACAGTCGCCTCTTCGACCGGAATTCGTTCTACTACCCAACTCTGGGCCACGCATGGATGATCCGGGACACACACGGTGCGATCCATCAAGAGCAGTACGGCCCGGCGGAGTTTGGGGTCTGCTGCCCTGCCCATGCCGCCTGGCAGCAGCACCTGCGTCATTGCGCCCAGTGGCAGGTACAGGCGTACGGCGCCCGGGGGATCTACTATGACCAGCTGGGATCGGCCGAGCCGTTTCCCTGCTACGCCCCTGAGCACAGTCATCGGGAGGCCGACGGCCAGCTCCATCATGGCTTGTACAACCAGGGGTATGTACAGCTGCTCGAGGAGACCAGCCGGGCTTTGACTCGCCTGCGGCCGGACAGTTTCCTCATGATCGAAAACTGCGGAGACTTGTACAGCAGCCGGGTGTGGGCCAGTTTAGTCTGGAACGGCACGCTGTACGACGAGTTCTTCCGGCTCTTCAAGTACACCTTTCCCCAGTTGAACCTGGTGCAGATGATCCAGCCCCGCACTGCCGTGACGAACGTCGAAGAGAAGCGGCTGCTTTTCGAACGGGATCTGGCCGAGGCCTGGCTGCTGGGCAGTATCTTCTGGGTTCATGCGCCGCGGCTGGAGCGCCCCAGCGGCGTGTCTCCGGAGGAAGCGGAGCGCATGGTCGGTCTGGCGCAGGGGGTGTTGGCTTTGCGCCGGGCGGTCGCCGCCCACCTGGCCCGCACCCGTTTTGTCGACACGGACGATCTAGCCGTTTTGGATCAGGCGGCGAACAGCGCTGTTCCCGACCCTGGCGAGGCCTGGAGTGGACGTGGTCACGAATCGTCCGTTCCCCCAAGGCCGCAGCGTGCCACCCATTGGGTGGGACAGGACGAGGCGAGCCGACCGGTTCACCTGGTACTGGTCGCGCCGACGCGGGAGCGGCTGGCAGTGAGAGTGCAGAAGGGAGACCGCCCAAACAACCAGCAGGAGTCCGCCACAGGCTGCGCAGGAGAGCAGGCGGCGACTCGTTGGGCTTGGTGGTGCTGGCAGTGGCAGCCACCGGCTGGGCTGCAGGTGGCGGGAGAGGCGGTGGTTCAGCAGAAGAGCGGCGAGGAGCTGGTGGGACCGGACGGGTGGCTGGTCTTGCCCGCCAGCCTACCGGGGGTCTGGCAGGCGTGGTGGCTGGCACCGGCCGAGGCGTTCGGGCCAGAGTGGATAAAGGAGGGGTAGCAGATGGCTGTGCAGGGTGCGTTGACTGGGCCACGCCCGCAGCGGATGAGTCTCGCTCGGCGGGAGGCGTGGGAGGGCTACGGGTTCGTGGCGCTGTGGTTGGTCGGCTTCGTCGTTTTCTATGCCGGCCCAATGGTCGCCTCGCTCCTGCTGAGCTTCACCTCGTGGAACTTGATTGGCCGCATCGAGTGGGCCGGGCTGGACAACTACCGGCAGCTGGTTCATGACCCGATCTTTTGGCAGTCACTCAAGGTGACCGGCATCTACGCATCGATTGCCGTCCCGCTGGATCTGTTCGCCGCTTTGATCCTGGCGACGTTACTCAATCAGAAGATCCGGGCGGTAGGCTGGTATCGCACGCTCTACTACATCCCCACCATCCTGCCCGGCGTGGTCACGGCCATGGTCTGGCGCTGGGTCTTCAACCCGCAGATCGGACTGATCAACCAGGCGCTGGCGCTAGTTGGGATCAACGGCCCGCTTTGGTTGGCCTCGCCGCAATGGGCGTTGCCTGCCATCATCGTGATGAGTTTGTGGACGATCGGCGGCAGCATGGTCATATTCCTGGGCGGTTTGCAAGGCGTGCCGGTGCAACTGCATGAGGCGGCGGAGATCGACGGGGCGGGGAGCTGGACGCGGTTTTGGCGGATTACTGTGCCTTTGGTATCGCCCACCATCTTCTTTAACCTCATTACCGGAATGATCGGAGCTTTTCAGGTGTTTACACTTCCCTACATCATGACCCAAGGCGGTCCGCAGTACGCGACTGAGTTTTATGTGCTCTACCTCTATGACAATGCGTTTACCTTCCACAAGATGGGGTATGCCAGTGCAATGGCCTGGATCATGTTCTTGATCGTGGTGGTTTTGACCCTGGCGCAGTTCCGGCTCTCCAAACGGTGGGTCTATTACGCGGGAGGGGATACGCTATGACGGTACGCGGCAAGGATCGACAGGCGGTTACCCCACTCGCGCCGGGGGACCAGACGCTGGCCGCCACGGCTGTCCCGCTGCCGTCCGGGCTGCGCCGGGCCTGGCAGACCGGTAAATGGCGCCGCTGGGTGCCGGTAGTGGCCACTCACGCTGTGCTGCTGGTCGGAGCGGTCTTCATCCTTGCGCCCGCACTCTGGATGCTCAGCACATCGTTGAAGGATGTCAGCCACCTGTTCGATTACCCGCCGCAGTGGATTCCGGACCCTGTGCGGTGGGACAACTACGTGAAGGCCCTGACTGCGCTGCCGTTTGGCCGCTACTTCCTCAACACGGCGTTTGTCACGATCATGAGCACGGTGGGGTCGATCGGTTCATCGTTGCTGATTGCCTATGGTTTCGCCCGCCTGCGCTTTCCCGGGCGGGAGTTCCTGTTCTACACCGTGCTGGCCACCATGATGTTGCCCGGCCAGGTGACCATGGTGCCCACCTTCATCCTTTTTCGCTCCCTGCACTGGGTGGACACGTACTTGCCTTTGTTTGTGCCTCTGTATTTCGGCCGGCCGTTCTTCATCTTTTTGCTCCGACAGTTCTTCCTGACAGTACCCAAGGACCTGGATGAGGCGGCGCGAATCGACGGCTGCAATTCCTTCCAAATCTTGAGCCGAATCTTGCTGCCGCAGATCAAACCTGCGCTGGCAGCGTTGGCGATCTTCTCCTTCATGTGGTCCTGGGACGATTTCATGAACCCGTTGATCTACATCAACTCTAGCGACAAATGGACGCTAGCGTTGGCGCTGAACGGCTTTCAGTCGCCCCTGGACCCCGGTATGCCAGTCTTGCACCTGGTGATGGCCGCTTCGGTGGTGGTCGCTTTGCCGGCGATCATCATCTTCTTCCTGGCCCAGCGCTTCTTCATCGAGGGGGTGGTGATCTCAGGCATCAAGGGTTAGGAGAGAGTTTCGACGGCGGGACGTGTTGGGGCGAGAGCAAGCGAAAAGATCTAAGGAGGTTACAGGGATGAAGCGGTCTTGGATAGCTGGGCTTCTGACGTTAGCGTTGGCGTTGGGAATCGCAGTCTCGTCGGCGCAGGCAGCGGTGACCATTCAGTTTACCTTCTGGGGAAGTGCGGACTATCAAGCAGCGATGAACACGTTGATTGCCCAGTTTGAGAAGGAGAACCCGGGCATCAACGTGGAACCGATCGTGATTCCCAGCAAGTACTACGACAAACTCATGACCATGATTGCCGGTGGCACAGCGCCGGATGTGGCGATGCTGGCGTTCGATCGGGTGCCAGAGTACGTCGACGCAGGGGCGATTCAGCCGATCGACCCGTTCGTGCAGGCGAGCGGCTACCCGATCAAGGATCTGTTTCCGGTCGTGGTCCGTGCGTTCACGCGGGGAGGCAAGCTGTACGGGCTGCCCCGCAGCTTCTCGCCGTTCGTTCTTTTCTACAACTCGGACCTGGCCGCGGCCCGGGGCGTCGTACCCTCGGACAACTGGAAGTGGGGAGATCTCCTTGCTGCCGCGAAGAAGCTGACGCCCCGGCCGGGCTTCGCCCCGTGGGGGTTCGCAGCCAACTTTGAGGCGGACGGCACCCTCTACCCGGAGTGGTTCTTCCCGTGGATTTGGCAGAACCAAGGTGAAGTGGTGGATGTGGCCAACCGCCGTTCGGCGCTACTCTCCCAGCCCACGCGCGAGGCCATGGATTTCTACATTGGCATGATCCAGGACTCCAAGGTGGCCCCCAACTCCGTTCAGGCTCAGACCTACGGCGGGTCGGACAGCCTTTTCCTGAGCCGCAATGGTGCAATGATTGTTGAGGCGTACAACATGGCGTTGAGCGCCCGCACGCAGGAGAACTTCCGCTTCGACGTGGCCCGGTTGCCATATCAGAAAGAGCGGGCAACCGTCGCCTTCCCGATCGGCTATGTGATGCCTGCCCAGGCGAAGCATCCGAATGAGGCGTTCAAGCTGATGCAGTTCCTGGGCGGCCCGCAAGCGCAGAAGATCGTGCCGCAGCTGGGACTGGGAATGCCCGGCCTGCGGTCGATCGCCGAGAGTGACCTCTTCCTGCAACCTGGCAAGATGCCTGCCCATAGCCGGGTCTTCCTGCAGGACGCGGAGATCGCTCAGCCGCTTCCGTCTGACTTGCCCAAGTTCCAGGAGTGGTACAAGGCCTGGACGCAAGAGATGGCCGGCGCACTGGCCGGGACAGAGTCCCTGGAGAAGGCGTTGGCCCGGGCCGATGCCGCCATCAACCGCATCCTGAGCACGAAGTAGGCCGCAGGGGACCGGTGAACGGCTACCTGCGTCCGACGAGGGCGGCCGAGACACCGGTTGGATCCAGGGAAGGCCGTCGCCAGAGCACCCAGCCCGCGCCAGTGGGTTGGGTGCTCTCGCGGCGCTGCCGAACTGGGAGGGAGCTTTTTCCTTCGAACTGGGGTTGATCGCAGCCCGGCGAGGCCAATCAGAGCAGACCGTCGCTGTGGACATGGGCACCACGGGCCACCGGGCCACCCGAATTTTCAGTTCAGTTACATCGGCGAAATACGTGCGTTAAACAGAGCGCATATACTGAAAATGGCATTCTCACATCGGCGTACCGCCAGTCAATCGCTAGACATCGTAATCATTATTGGATAATCTAGGGACGTTCCCGTGGCTGTGAACGAGAGCGACTGTGTGGGGTTGATAGACCCGGCAAAACGCGGTAGCAGAGCTGTGGAGGGGTCGAGCGGCGGCTCGAACCGAGAGCGTCTACATCCACCAGGAGGCCCTCGGAGAATGGGAAATTAATCCGTTTTAGGTCTGGAGGGGCCGGACAAGCCATCTGCCGATCGGTTTACACCGATGGGGAGAAAGGTTCGCCCCTGCGTGCTCGGGACCTTTGCCATCTGGAGAGATAAGCTTAGGTCTCTCCAGGCTTGCTCGGGACCTGGGCGGGTGCATGGGGAGACTGTAGGGCCCAATTCAAGGAGGTAGGGATGCTTGACAGCACCAGTGGCCATAGAGGTGCATGATCTGGTCAAGCGCTATGGGGGCTTGGTGGCAGTGGGTGGAGTCAGCTTCACTGTTTGCCAAGGCGAGATCTTTGGGTTGTTGGGACCTAACGGGGCGGGGAAAACGACCACCCTGGAAATAATGGAAGGCTTGCGGCGTGCCGATGCCGGGCGGGTGATCGTACAGGGGATCGATGTGTTGGCCCATCCCCGGCAGGCCCGAGCACTGATGGGAGTGCAACTGCAAGAAGCGGGCTTCTTCGAGAGGCTGACCGTGGCCGAAACGATCACGGCCTTCGGAAGGTTTCACCGGCAGTCCGTACCTGTCCCGCAGCTTCTATCTCGCCTGCAGCTGGAAGAGAAAGCTCGCACCCTGGTGGAGAATCTCTCGGGCGGACAGCGGCAGCGTCTTTCCATCGCACTGGCACTGGTCAATGATCCTCAGGTTGTCTTTCTCGATGAACCGACCACCGGTCTGGATCCGCAAGCCCGGCGCAACCTCTGGGATATCATTCGCTCCATTCGGGAGGAGGGCAGGACGGTGATCCTGACCACCCATTACATGGACGAGGCGGAAGAACTCTGTGACCGGGTGGCGATCATGGACCATGGCACGATAACTGCCATCGACACTCCCGTGAGCTTGATCCAAACCTACGCTCCCGGGGCGAAGGTATTCGTCGCCCCGCATCGGCAAGAGGATGAGGAACAGATAGGTCAGCAGCTGCGAAGTCTGCCTGGCGTTGCGGGAGTGGAGAGTAACGGCAATGGTGAGATCACATTGCTGACCGGCCAGCTCGAGGTGACTGTCGGGGCTCTCATCGAGCTGGGGCGGAACGGAGAGGTACATTACCGCTCCATGCGCATCGAAGCATCGAATCTCGAAGATGTCTTCCTCAAGCTAACGGGCAGACGCCTGCGGGAGTAGCAGGAAGAGTTCGAACGGGGTGATCCGGTTGCTGCGCGGGTTTATAACGGTGGCGGGCATGTCGCTGCGAACGTTCTTGCGGGACAGAGCAGCGCTCTTTTGGGGGATTGCCTTCCCCCTGATGCTTATGGGGTTGATAGGCAGCGTGTTTGGCAATGGTGGCGATCTGATCCTCACGACATCGGTAGTCGGCAACTCGGACGATCCTCGGGTAGCAGAGTTCGTGGGGGCGCTGAAAAAGATTCCCACCCTCAAGGTGGTGGAAGAGGACGAAAGAGCGGCCCGCGAAGCGCTGAAAAAGGGTGATCGTAGTCTGGTAGTAGTGTTGCCCGCACCTGCGGACTGGGCCGCTCTGACTTCACCCCTACGACCGGCCGGGGCAGTTCCTGGTGCGGCCCCGTCTGCCCCGGTGTCCATCAAAGTCTATTACGATGAAGGACGGGCGCAGGTATCCCAAGCTGGCATTGCCATTGTGCAGAGCGTCGTTCAAGAGTTCAACCGCCGTTTGACGCAGCGCCCCGATGTATTGAGAGTCGAAGCGGCGGGAATCGCAAGCGCTTCTCATAAATTTAGGATGTTTGATTTCCTTTTGCCGGGAATTCTGGCGATGACCATCATGCAGTCGGGCCTGATGGGAGTCACGTGGGTGGTGAGTACCTATCGCGAACGGCGGGTCCTCAAACGGGTACTGGCCACTCCCTTCCCTCCGGCTGCTTTTCTCGCCGGCCTGGTTGCCCGTTTCACGCTGACGAACATGATCCAGGCGACCATCATCATGCTGGTGGGAGTGCTGGTCTTCCATGCCCGGGTGACGGGTAGCTTAGCCATCCTGGCTTCGTTGGCGGTGCTGGGATCGCTCACCTTCCTTGCCATCGGTTTTGCCATCTCAACGCTTTCCAAGACCCCCGAGGCAGCCAACAACCTGGGCAGTGCCATCGCTTTTCCCATGATGTTCCTGTCGGGCACGTTCTGGCCCAAGGAAATGATTCCGGCTGCACTGCAGCCGGTGATCAAGGCGCTGCCGCTGACCCCCCTGGTCGATGCCATGCGCGGCGTTGCCACCCAGGCAGCCCCGCTCAGCCAGTACGCGGGCGGACTGGCATACATGGTCGCCTGGATGGTGGCTGCCTTTGCGCTGGCGACGTGGCGTTTCCGGTGGGAATGACGGAACGGCGCAGGTCTTCGTACAGGTCATGGGCCCGCGCGAAGTCCCCCAGGTGTGGGGGCGTTCCCTATTCCCCTGCTTACTTGCGCGGCCGCATTTTCTTGACAGGGGGAACTCGCGGTCTTAGAATTGTGACACCACAACCCTCACGTAGTGACAGTAGACGACGATCCTTCCTCCTCGGGTGAACCGATTGACTCCGTTCAGTATCTGGAGTGCTTGGTCGCCCTCAGGCAGGCACGTTGGCCGCCGGATGGGACCGCAGGCCGAGAGACGGCCAGGAGCCGCTGTCGGCGCACGGAGACAGCTGGCTGGTCCCATGAGGCTGGCCGGACGAGTTCGTCACACGGGACTGGGTGGCTGGCCACATGAAGCTGGTCAAAGGTAGGTTCGGGCTGGGACCACGTCGCCGCTGGTGATGGTGAGGGGGAGCACTTGAGACCGGACGGGGGCAACCATGAACAAACGAGTGTATGCCTTCGAAGAGACCTGTGTCGGCTGTCGCCTTTGCGAGCTGGCTTGCATTCAGCAACACGCGGGGGCAGCTGACCTTCTGCAGGCCTATGCCGTTCCAGGCGAGCTCCAGGCGAGCCCGCGTTTGCACGTTGAGGAGTCGCTCACGACTGCGAATTCAGCTCTTGCTGCTACCTCGCCTGCCAGCGTGCCGGTGGTGACGGAGTTCACCGTGGCGGTTACCTGCCACCATTGTGATGAACCTCTTTGTCTTCTCTCCTGCCTGACGGGCGCCTTGTACCGCGACGATCATGGCATTGTACAGGTGGATGACGCCGCCTGTGTGGGCTGCTGGACCTGCGTGCTCGCCTGTCCCTGGGGGGCGATTCGCCCCTCGCAGCGCAACAGCCGGCCGGTGAGCAACAAGTGCGACCTGTGCATCGACCGCCCGGGTGGGCCCGCCTGCGTCGCCGCCTGTCCCAACGGGGCGTTGGCCTGGGCCGATGAACCGCCCAGAGAGTGGCGACGCCTGCGCCAGCTATTTGCGGAAGCACAATTGTCGCCAGACGACAGTACGGGTGAAGCAGGTGAACCTGGGGACGAGAGCGTCGCCGCGAAGATCAACAGCGGGCCAGGCGACGAGACCGTTGTCACGGCCACCCCCAGTGGGACAGGCGGCAAGTCGCTACCAGCGGCCTGCAGTCGTGCAGCCGTGCCGGGGGTGAGCCATGTTGCCTAACGACCCAAGGAACAGTGGCGCCGATCTGCAGGCGACAGCAACCACGAGCACTGATACGTCTGCTAGTGAGTGTGCTCACGCGAGCGTCACGCACTTGATTATCGGAGCTTCAGCGGCTGGCTTGGCCGCCCTGGAATCCATTCGAGAGACCGAGCAGCGGCAGGGGCTTGCTCCCAGCCCCGTGGCCGTGGTCTCCGAAGAGCCATACCCGCCCTACGGCCGCCACCTCATCTCTTACTACCTGACCGGTGAACGGACTGGCGACCAGCTGCGTTACCGCCCCGCCGACTATTTCGCTCGCCAGCAGGCGCAGGCCTGGCTGGGGTACCGGGTCGTCCACATCGACCCGGTTCAGCGGCGAGTCACGGTGGAGCAGGTCAGCTTGCCTCGGTGCCTACCCGCCGCCGACGAGGCTGGCGATGGAGGGGGGCAACCGCTGCGCGACCCGGGGGTCGTCGCTGCTGCTGTCGGCGGGTCGGGCCAGCCGGGGCCGAAGCAAGCGGTTGTGCATTATGAGACTTTGTTGCTGGCGACGGGCGGTGAGCCCATCCGTCCCCGGTTGAACGATCCGGCGGCAGTCCCGCTGGCCGTGGGGCAACCGCCCACGCCGCAAGCGGCGACAGCCCAGGACCAACCGCAAGGGGTGTACACCTTCACCACGTTGGCGGATGCAGTACGCCTGCGGGCGGCGATCCTCTCGGGCTCAGTTCACCAGGTTGTGGTGGTGGGGGGCGGGCTGATCGGGCTGCAGGTGGCCGAGGCGCTCGTAAGGTTCCCGCGGCCGGCCCAGGGTCAGCCTGTTACTGTGACCATTGTTGAACTGCTGCCGCGCCTGCTCGCCCCCGTGCTGGACGAAGAGGGTTCAGACCGGGTGCGGGCTCGGGCGGAAGAGGCGGGCGTGCGGGTGCTGACCGGCAAGGCGGCGGCCGGCCTGCAGCGAGATGGGCAGGGCCGGCTGACCGGCCTGGAACTGGCCAGCGGCGAGGTGTTGCCCGCCCAGGCCGTCGTCCTGGCGGTAGGCGTGCGTCCTCGCCTGGACTTGGCCCGACAGGCCGGCTTGGCCTGCGGCCGCGGCATTACCCTGCTCGATGGCGCGAGGACCAGCGATCCGCATATCTTCGCCGCCGGCGACGTGGCCGAGGGCTGGGACCTGGCCGCCGAGCAACAGCGTCCTCTGCCGATCTGGTCCAACGCCGCCTGGCAGGGCCACTTGGCCGGCCGCCAGATGGTGGCGGCGGTGGCGGCGGCCGTGACGCCTTCCGCATCATCGACAGCCAGCCCGAGTCCTTCTCCCGTGGCGGGGCTCATGCTCAACGCGGCTCACTTCTTCGGCCTGCCAGTCGTCTCGTGCGGAGTTCACCAGCCACCGGCCGAGAAGCAGGACGAATACCAGGTGCTGACCTGGAGCCGAGAAGGGGTGGCTGCGGCAAGTCCAGGTACGAAGGGGCCGGCGACTGGTCCGGCGGTCCCGGCTCTGGCCGCCGACCCGGCCGTGGGAACGGCGTTCGTCCGCTCTGCCACCTCGGCCAATGTCACTCAGATCCCGCTCAGCCGGAGTGGGAGGCCACTGCCGGACCGTTCCGGGACGGAGCAGATGCTCGCGGCGGGCGGCTGGGAGTATCGCAAGCTGGTTTTTCGGCAGGGCCGGCTGGTCGGTATGATGGCGGCCGGGCCGGCCGTGGCGGGGGCGGGGCTGATCAGCGGCCTGATTCGTCACCAGGTGGAGGCCGCCTCCTTCGGCCAGGCCCTGCTCGAACGTTGGGACATCACCGCTTTGCCCCGCACCCTGCGGCGGCGGTGGCTGTGGGGGGAGGAGAAGGAATGACCCTGGATGAGCTGAGGCAGCGGCAAAACCCGTACGGCGACGATAAGGCGATCGATGCTTGCGGGTTGTTTGGAGTGATCGATCGCAGTGGGCGGCGGCTCAATGGCCAGATCGCCATCGAAGCCATGGCCAATCTGCATGATCGAGGCAATGGCTTGGGCGGCGGCTTTGCTGGCTACGGCATCTACCCCGAAATGGCGGATGCGATCGCCCTGCATGTCATGCTCGACGATCAGGCCAGCCGGGCCCGCCTGGAAGAGGAACTGCAGCAGGATTTCCACATCCGCCTGGCCGAGGAGATTCCTCATCGGCCTGTGGCCGCGGGCTCCTCCGTTCAAGCGCCTCCCCTGCTCTGGCGCTATTTCCTTGACCCGCAGCCTGGTATCAGCCGACGCCCTGGCCAGAGGGTCGGACAAGGTCTGGGTCAAGGCTATGACCAAGGCCGTGGGCCCGAACACGGCTCTGGCGAAGGTCGTGGCCATGGCTTCGGCTCTGGCGATGGCGGTCCTGTGGTTGGCGCAAGCGCAGAATATGACCCCGAGTTCGCCGACTCCCTCGTCGATTTCGTCATGCACATCAACCGTGACCTGCCCGGGGTATACGTCTTCTCCTGCGCCCGCAATATGGGCGTTTTCAAAGGGGTAGGCTACCCGGAGGACATCGGCGAGTTCTTCCGCCTTGACGATTACGCCGGCTACATGTGGACTGGCCACGGCCGTTTTCCGACCAACACCCACGCCTGGTGGGGCGGTGCCCACCCCTTCTCGCTACTGGACTGGACGGTGGTTCATAACGGGGAGATTTCGTCCTATGGCACGAACCGCCGCTTCCTTGAAATGTACGGCTACTACTGCACCCTGCAGACTGATACCGAAGTGATCGCCTACGCGGCCGACCTGCTGATGCGCCGTCATCATCTTTCCGTGAACGAAGCGGCCCTGGTGTTGGCTGCCCCGATGTGGAAGGAGATCGACCGCCTGCCGGCCACCGCCCGCCAGCGCCTGACGGTGCTGCGGCGGGTGTACGCCCCGCTGCTGCTCAACGGGCCGTTCACCGTCATCATCGCCCGCAGCGGCGAACTGATCGGGCTGGGCGACCGGGTGCGGCTGCGGCCATTCGTGGCCGCCAGCGCCGGCGACCGGCTTTACGTGGCTAGTGAAGAGGCCGCGATTCGGGTGGTTGAACCCCAGCTGGATCAGGTCTGGATTCCACGGGGCGGCGAGCCAGTCGTGGGGAGGCTCGATGGCCTGGCCCAGGCAGGCGTGCCGGGAGCGGTGGCAGCCAGCGCGGCGGTGGCCCGCGCACAGGCAACGACGGCAACAACAACAACGACCGCAGCGTGTGCAGCCGCCTGGCCAGCGGCAAGGCCGAGCGGCAGGGCCGGGTGGGGGGAGCAGGAGGTGGCCGGTTGACCATGGGCCAAGCACGAACACACATTGAAGCACAGGCGGTCTTTGGGCCGCTGAAGCCTTATCTTGAGCCGGAGTTTCTGGTGGAGCGCGACCCGGACCGCTGCATCCAGTGCGGGGTCTGCATCAGCCAGTGCAGCTTTGGCGTTCACTGGTTCGATGTGCGGCGCAGCCAGGTGCGGGCCGAACAGGAGCGGTGCGTCGGCTGCCACCGCTGCGCCGTCTTCTGCCCGACCGGGGCGCTCACCATCCGGCGCAACCCGTCGGAGTACCGGCCGAACGCCAACTGGCGGCCGGAGTTCGTGGCTGATCTCAAACGTCAAGCGGAGACCGGGGGCGTGGTACTGACCGGAATGGGCAACGACAAGCCGTTCCGAGTCTATTGGGATCACCTGCTCCTCAACGCCAGCCAGGTGACCAACCCTTCCATCGACCCACTGCGTGAACCAATGGAGCTGCGCACCTTCCTCGGCGCGCGTCCGGATCAGGTGAACCCGAGCGCTTCGACCAGCGCCCTGGCAGACGGTGCCACGTCGCACCCAGTCGAGGGGTTGCCGGCTGCCATGGTGTCAGTCGAGGACTTGCCGCCGGCCCTGCAGCTGGAGACGCCCATCATGTTCAGCGCCATGTCGTACGGGGCAATCAGCTTCCAGGCGCAACTGGCGCTTTTCGAGGCGGCGCAGGCTTGTGGCACGTACGCCAACACTGGCGAGGGGGGCTGGCCCCGACCGCTGCGCCGCTTCCACGACCATGTGATCGTCCAGGTGGCTAGCGGCCGCTTTGGCGTCGATGCGGACTACCTGAACGAAGCGGCGATGGTGGAGATCAAGATCGGTCAGGGGGCCAAGCCCGGCATCGGCGGCCACCTCCCGGGCGAGAAGGTAAAAGCGCCGATTGCACGCACCCGCATGATCCCCGAGGGAACGGACGCACTCTCACCCGCCCCTCATCACGACATTTACTCCATCGAGGACCTGGCCTTGCTGATCTACGCCCTCAAGGAGGCCACGCATTACGAAAAACCGGTGGCAGTGAAGGTGGCGGCAGTTCACAATGTGGCGGCCATCGCCTCCGGGATCGCCCGGGCGGGGGCGGATGTGATTGCCATCGACGGGGTGAGGGGCGGCACGGGTGCAGCCCCCAAGATCATCCGTGACAATGTGGGTATTCCGATTGAACTGGCGTTGGCGGCCGTCGACCGCCGGCTGCGGGAAGAAAAGATCCGCAACCGCGTCAGCTTGGTCGTCGCGGGGGGATTCCGCAGTTCAGCGGATGTGATCAAGGCCATCGCCCTGGGGGCGGACGCGGTGTACATCGGCACCGCGGCCTTCGTTGCCATGGGGTGCACGCTTTGCCAGAAGTGCTACACGGGCAAGTGTGCCTGGGGGATTACGGCGGCCGACCCGGCTTTGGCCCGCCGCCTCAACCCGGACCTGGCTGCGGAACGGCTGATCAACCTGGTGCACGCCTGGAGCGCCGAGATCAAGGAGATGCTCGGCGGTATGGGCATCAACGCCCTGGAGAGCCTGCGGGGCAACCGGGATCATCTGCGGGCGGTCGGGTTGGAGCAGTGGGAGATGGATGTGCTGGGGGTCAAAGGTGCAGGGCAGTAGCCTGAGCCCGAGCGTCCGGCGTGAGGCAGTAGACCGTGCGCCCCGGCGTCCAGGTGTAGCAGCGGCACCACCCTGAGCGGCCCGACGTCTGGGCATGGTGCAGTCACCTGAGCGCCCCGGCCGGCGTTCAGGCGGGAGTTACCCATTTGGTTGCCACTCGAGGGAGAGCGGTGAGCAGTATGGCGACGCAACTGGCCCAAGCAGGGCAAGCCTTGGCCGAGTCGGTGAACGAAAAGCAGATCTGTGCGCGGGGCCTGGTAACCCGGCAGCTCAACCAGACCATCTTCGCCTGGGTGCGGGAACAGCGGGGCGGGGCAGCCCGTGTCGTAGTCAGTAACCTGACCGGGCAACGGTATCTGGGCACGAACCTGGCAGGTTATCCGGTGCGACTGGACCTGTACGGGACGCCGGGCAACGACCTGGGGGCGTTCCTGGACGGGCCCACGCTCTGGGTTCATGGGAACGCCCAGGACGGCGTCGGAAACACGATGAACGCCGGCCGAATCGTGGTCGAGGGCAGCGCCGGGGATGTGGCGGCGCTGTCAGCCCGGGGTGGCGAGCTTTTCATCTGGGGAAATGTGGGTTACCGGGCTTGCCTGCATATGAAGGAATACCAGGGCCAACGGCCGCTGGTGGTGGTCGGCGGCACGGCCCAGGACTTCTTCGGCGAGTATATGGCGGGCGGCGTCGCCGTGTTGCTGGGACTGGGCACAGGCCCGGGGTCAGGCCCAGGGAGCGAGCCCACCGTCGATTCTGGCGGTGCGTCGAGCCAAGGGGGTGCAGCTGGCGCAGGGCCGCTGATTCACCGGATTCCGTATCTGGCCACGGGGATGCACGGCGGTGTGATCTACCTGCGGGGCGAGTGGGATCCGAGCGTGTTGAGCACCCAGGTAGAGGCTGAACCGGTCGCCAGCCTGCGGGCCGAGCCGGCCCTGGCGGAGGCGGTCGGGCAGTTCACGGAGGTCTTTTCCGTACGGCTGAACGCCGTCCAGCGGGATCTGCTCGAGCGTGGCCCGTACTGGCGGATCCGGCCGCGGGGCAAGCGCCCGTACGCCCGGCTCTACGCGTAACCTAGGCTCAGCAGCACGGGTGAACCCGCATTGAGGAGTGTTCCAGGTGGGTACCGATGATGGCCCAGCCGGCCAGCCGGGCGAGCGGCAGGAATATATTGACAACAACACCAGCCTGGAATAGTATGGAAGCAACGCCGGATGGGCTTGCCTCTTCTCGCGTGCCGACGGCGATTCAGCCGGGACTCAGAATACTGGCGGTGGTCCGGGTGGATGCAGATGCCAGCCGGACTCCCAGCGGCCCTCGAGGCTGGCTGAAGTCCAGGTCGGAGCATGATGCCCGCCGCAGCTTGGGCCGGATCTCATGGGGAGAAGGGGCACAGGAGGTGCGGGCAGTGCGACCCAAGGCCCCTGTGAGAATGTGGGTGTACACGGTGGCGACGCCGGGCGCCGACGGCCGCGTAGCTAGCCCAGGTGTGGGTGAAGCCAGGGGAGCGATCTTCTTTACGCCGTGCCCGGAATGGGACGCAGCGTTTTGGCAGGCGCGGGGGCGCACTTGCCGCTGGGTGGCGGGCCCTCTCTACCCGGAAGCGGCGCAGGCACTGTGCCGAGCGTTGGGATCGTGGGCGGCCGGTGTTTTGTCTGGATCCTTCGTCCGGCGGTGGTGGGCCCGGCAACAGCTGCGGCGACGGCTGGGGTTCGAGCTTGTCTTCCACCGGCCCATAGCCCTGCAGCAGGCCGAGGTCGCGGTGTCTGAGACCATTGAAACACAGATCGCCGAGATCCTACCTTTAATTTCAGGGCGCTGGTTGACGTGGCGGGAGCTATCGGCTCTGACGGCCAGGCTTGGCCAGTCACGCCGTGCTCAGGAGCTGTCGCAGGTTCTCCAGTACGGCGTGGTCACTGGCCGAGTGCAGGTGTGCGCAGGTCTGGGTTGGGACGAGGACGGGCGTGCCTGGCAGTGCGGGCGGTGCGGGACATGGCAAAGGTGGGGGGACGAACAGGGTTCACCAGCGGCAGCTGCTGCGAGGGCGCGGCTGACCTGCCCGGATTGCGGGCGAACGGGGGAGTACTGCCTGGCTTGTTCGGCCTGCGACGCACTGGGACCAGTGCGCTCGTGCGCTGTTCTGTATCGGGCAGAGGTGGCTCCTGCTCCTAGCCTTCGGCTGGCCTGCGGTCCGAAGCTTCCCTTTAAGCTTACTCCGGAGCAGGAAGAGGCAGCTCAGGAGCTGTGCCGGTTCTGCGCTGAATCACCGGCTCGCCATGGGTGCGTCGAAGCCGTCTGCGGCGCCGGGAAGAGCGAAATCGTTCTGGCGGCAATGGTGCAGGAATGGGCCCGGGGAGGCCGGGTGCTGCTGGCGATCCCGCGCCGGGAGATCGTGGTGGAACTGGCAGCACGCTTCCGGCGGTACTTCAACGCAGACGCAGATACCGGCGCTGACGCCGGCGCGGGCCGATACGTGGGGACGCACGGTCAAGAGAATCCGACCTCGGATTCTACAACGTCTGCCGACCTACCCTCCCCCCTTATCACAGCGTTGTATGGTGGCAGCGGGGAGATCTGGAACGAGAGGTCTCGGTTGACCGTGGCCACGACGCACCAGACGCTGCGCTTTGACAGAACGTTTGATCTTACGGTGTTGGACGAAGCCGACGCTTACCCCTACCGTGGCACGCCGCTGCTGGAACAGGCGGTGGAACGGGCGACTCGACCGGGCGGCAAGCTGATCTACCTGTCTGCTACCCTGACCCCGTCGCTGCTGCGCACGGTTCAGCGGGAAGGGGGAGTGCACATCAGGCTGGTGGCCCGTCCGCACGGGCGGGCGCTGCCAGAGCCGGTGCTGGTGGTAGGGGGGAGCTGGCAGGGGAAGGGGGACCGGTGCAGTGGGCTCCAGGAGCTTTGGGCACGGGCGGCGGCTGGTCAACCGCTCTTTGTGTTTGTACCCGCTGTCCGAATGCTGGAGGCTGTGGAGTCCAGCTTGCGGCGATTGCCGGCGCTCCAAAGAGTCTCTCTCGCCAGTTGCCACGCGCATGACCCTGAGCGGGAGTCCAAGTGTGAACAGTTTCGGAAAGGTGCAGTGCGGGTGATGGTCTGCACTACCCTTTTGGAGCGGGGAGTCACGATTCCTCAAGCGAACGTGCTTGTCTGGGCGGCCGACGAAGAATATGTGTTCGACACAGCGACGCTGACTCAAATGGCAGGTCGGGCGGGTCGCAGCGCGCTGGGCAACCCGGCATTGGTCGTGTTTTGGGGCAGACGCCGGATCAGCCGTTCCATGCGCCAGGCCGTGGAGGCGATCCGCCGCGCCAACGAACAGGCCACCGCGCAGGGCTTGTTGCGTGAACCACGAGGAGAGGGCGTCAACGCCAACCACAGCACAACAGCGAATGCCTGGTCGAACCAACAACCGGCTTCAGCCGGCGCGAAAGCCCAGGAGAAACCCGAGAACGAAGCCGCCGCTGATCGGGATGTAGCCGCTCAAGGAGCTGGCCCACGACTTGAGTAGGGCAAAGACGCCACCCTGGCCCAGCACATACTGGTCGTAGGCTGCCTGTAGCGCGTCCCAGTGAACGGTCAAGAAGCCAGTCCGGGAAAGGTAGACGGCCAAGAGCACGGCCACGCCTACGAGTAGCAGTGCGAGGCGCAGGGCAAACTTGGTGGCGTAGCCGACCGCAAAGCCCAAGAGCGCCCCCAGGCCTACTTGAGCGCCCAGCACCTGCCAGCTTCCGCCCGCGTACCGTTCCAGCCAGGACGCCTGAGCCTGGGTTACGGCGTTGGGGACGGCACCCAGGGGTTGGGGTGGCGCCGCACCAGAGCCAGCCAGACCTGCAATCCATTGCGTATACCACGACATAAGGCCTCACATCGTTCCTCTCTGGGCGTGGTCTCTGTCTCGGGCTTGCCCTGTGAGCTCAGCTTTCGCCTACCACCTGGCTGCAGGCCCAGCCAAGCCGAATGAGGGCCTTCCCCCGTGTCCGAGCCTCGCCGCATTGACCACGCATGGGTAACCACACATTGCCTATAGGTATTCGTTCCCTCACACCCTGTTCCTTTCGACCATCAACACTCATTCGACCTGCCTTTGCAACTGGCCCGCCTGGGCTCGTGTGACCTCTCTGGCCCTAGCGTGGCTCAAGGGTTGGCAGGCACGAATGCAGCAGGAGACTGGTTTGGTCCGTAGAACCACGGGCGTAGCGCCATCAGTGTACTAACAGGATCCAAACCACCGAAAGGGGGACTCTCCCTATGGACGGCAAGCGGGTGAAGGTTGGGCCATTGGTCAGCATGGCGAGGAAGTTGACTCTTTCCGGGCTGGTTTTCGGTGCGTTGGCGGCAGGTCCGGCGGTTCTCAGGGTGCCGCCCGGAAGGGCACAGGCGGCTGCCCCGGTTACGATCACGTTAATGCTGGCTCAGGATGCCACCGAGACCTTGACATGGGCAAAGGCGGCCAGCCAGGAGTTCGAAAAGGCCAACCCAGGGATCCACGTGAGCATCATCGCTGCGCTCAGCGGCAACTTCGCGGATAAGCTGGCCGTATTACGGGCGACCGGGAATACACCCGATGTGTGGCAGGGGGGAAACCGGACAGACGTACGAAACGGGTGGTTACTGGATCTTACTCGGTACATCGAGCGAGATAAAGAGGAACTCCGTCCGCAGGAATTCATGTCGTCTGCCTGGAAAGCTTACGCATGGGGTGGGAAGATATGGGGAGTTCCCTTTGTGAGCTCGGGCAGCTTCGTTTACTACAACCCTGATCTGTTTGACCTGGCTGGACTCAAGCAGCCGCCCGTAGAGTGGGAAAAGACCGGCTGGACGTGGGATGATATGTTGGCGTCTGCCAAAAAACTGTCTATCTTGGATGAGAAGGGCGGACTGAAACAAGCTGGGATAGGTATTGAACCATCCTTCTACCCCAGCGAAGTATATTCGTACCTGTGGGGCGGAGACTGGTTTGATGAAGAGACCTATCGGACGGGAATTGTCCATCAGTCGACTTTCTTTACCCAGGCTAACTTGGATGCCTATCAGGCCGTAGTCGACTTGATGTGGAAGCACCATTTCGCTCCCAAAACCGGTGAAGCCTGGACGTGGGACTGGTTCCAAAAAGGCAAAGTAGCCATGTACATGGGCAATGGTCCGTGGACCGTCATGGGCAAGAACAAGGTTCTCAAGATCCGTTGGGGATTGGCTCCGCTGCCATTGGTCAAGGACCGGGCGAGCATCGTGTTTACTGACGGTTTGGTCATCGGCAGTGAGACCAAACATCCCGAAGAAGCCTGGAAGCTAGTGAAGTGGCTACTGAGTCAACAGGAGCTTTTGCAGTATAGCAGCCACAGCGACCTTCCGCCTGCCCGATCCACGGCTCTTGTTCCCTACATCACGCAACTGGCCGCGCACTCTCGTTACCACACTCCGTCCCAGATTATGCAAGCTCTGATGGGGGCGCAGGAATACGGGCATGACCAGCTGGCCCACGTCATTATTGGATATGGGGACATTAGCAGCCGTCTCTCGCCCATCTGGGCCCAAATGTGGGCCAACCAGATCAGCGTGAGCAGCGCTATGCAGCAGGCCGATGCGGCAATCCGAGCGTACATGCTGACCAAGGCGTCTGGGTCAGGGACGGCGTCCGGAAAGTAACGGACGGATGACAGCGGCGCGATAGTAACGTGACGGTGGCGTCACAGGGGCGGCGATGTCCACAAGGTTTTGTCGACGCGGACACCGCCGCCCTATCCCGTTGGTCTTCGAGATTCTGTTGCCCCAACTGCGCGCCAGGCCGGCCGTTGTGGGGGGCTGCTTGCATCTACCCCCAGGCTCTGTCCTTAAGGAGCTACCCTCAAAAGGTGTGGAAATGTGCTTAGGCGGTGTACCCTCCTCTTGAGAGAACAACTCGGGGCTATGGGCCCCAGTAAGGAGGAGAGCCACCGCCATGGACAAGCGCACCACATCGAGCAGCCTGTCGTCAAGCCCCACTTGGGAAGGACTCCATGAATGGCTTCGGGGTAAGATCCAGGAGCTTATCCAGGAATTGCTGGAGGCGCAGGTGACTGAGCTGCTGGGCCGCGTTCGGTATCAGCGTCGGGCCGTCGTTGACGGTCTCACCGGCTACCGAAACGGCTACGGCAAGCCGCGCAAGCTGACGACACCCCTGGGTACCATTACCCTCCGCCGTCCGCGGGTGCGAGGCCTGGAGGAACGGTTCGAGAGTCGGATCCTACCCTTGTTTGTGCGGCGCACGCGAGAGGTTTCGGAGCTCTTGCCGGAGCTGTACCTGCACGGGCTGGCAGAGGGGGACTTTGACCTAGCTCTGCGAGGACTGTTAGGAGAGGGAGCGCCGGTATCGGCCAGCACGGTGGCCCGGCTGAAGGAGCAATGGCAGGCCGAATGGGAAGCCTGGCGAACACGACGGCTGGACGACCTACGGGTGGTTTACCTGTGGGTAGATGGGATCTACGTGAAAGCAGGACTAGAACGAGAGCGAGCCGCATGGTTAGTGGCCGTAGCCGGCTTGGTAGGGGGTCGCAAAGAGGTGGTAGCGGTTATTCCTGGTTACCGGGAATCAGGGAGAGTGGGTCGGAGGGATTGCGGGACGTGCGGGACCGGGGGATGAATGCACCGCGGCTGGTGATCGGGGACGGGCATCTGGGGATCTGGGGCGCGCTACGAGTCTCTCCCGGAGGCCGATGAGCAGCGGTGTTGGAAACACAGTGTGCTCAATGTGCTAGAGCAACTGCCGCGTTACCAGCATGCGGCTGCTAAGGCCAGGCTCCGCGAGATCGTCTATGCTTCGACCCGGGCGGAAGCAGAACATAAGCGGAAGGAGTTCGAGGCCGGGTGCCGCCAGCACGGGTACGGGAAGGCAGTGGAGACCTTAAGAAGGGATTGGGAACGGATGGTGACCTTCTACCGCTACCGCAAGGAGCACTGGGACACCTGAGAACCACGAACGTGGTGGAATCGCCCTTTGCGGCTCTGCGCTTGTAGACGGATGCGGCCAAGCGGTTCAAGAAAGAAAGTAGAGAAGGCAACGGCAGTAATCTGGAAGATGCTGATGGTAGCCGAGAAGAGGTTTCGGCGGCTGAACGCACCCGAACTTCTGACGGAAGTTTACGCCGGCACACGGTACGAAGACGGCATTCAGGTCGCACAGGAGGGGACTGCCGCCTGATGCACATTTACACACCTATTGACGAAACGTCTCCTTAAGAAGCCGTTCGTGTACAATACCTGTATAAGGCGACCTTGTCTGTATCCCGCCATCCCATGACCCGCCGAAAGCCTCTGAGCCAGGTAGATTTGCGGCCGGGTGCGGGCGGGCGGTTCAACCGGATCAAACTGTGGCAGGAGGCTGGGCTTGTGGCAGGACGAAAGCATCGTGTGGCGGGTGGGCGTGACTCGCTGGATGTCGTTCACTCAGACAAGGCTCGCTACGTGCGACAGGTTTTCGACACGATCGCGGACCGGTATGACCGGATGAACGTCTTGATGACCGCCGGCCTCATTTACTATTGGCACTGGGTACTGGCCCGATCCACAGGGTTGCGCCCGGGCCAACAGGCGCTGGACGTAGCCTGCGGTACGGGTGAACTCAGCCTGATCATGGCTCGCCAGGTCGCCCCTGTGCGGTTGGCCGCACCATTGCCTCGCCGCCCGGGCGCAGCCCCTACTGCCGTAACCGTCTCATCCCCCCCACTCCAGGGGCGGGGGCAACGGATCGAGGGCGGGACGCCAGCGACCGGATCGGCTACTGTCGCTACTGCAGCTGCTGTACCCCCTGCCTCGACGGCGACCCTATCCCAGGGCCGGGTGATCGGCATCGACTTCTCTCCCGACATGCTGGCTGTCGCGCGTGAGAAAGTGGCCCGCACCCCCTACCGCTCCGTCATCGACCTGCGCTACGGCGACGCCCTCCGTCTGCCTTTTGCAGACTGCACCTTTGACTGCGTGGCCACGGGCTTTGCCTTGCGCAACGTGACCGACATCCGCCAGGCGTTGGCCGAAATGGCCCGCGTCACCCGTCCGGGGGGCCGTGTGCTCTGCCTTGAGCTGTCCCACCCCACCCCTTGGCTGGCCGGCGCTTACCTCCTCTACTTCCGCCACGTTGTCCCGCTGCTCGGACGATGGGCCGCACGCCGTTTTGAACGGCAGTTCGGCCGGGAACATCCCCTTCCCCCCTACGCTTGGTTGCCTGCCTCCCTCGCGGAGATTCCCAGCCAAGAGGAACTAGCCAAGATCATGCAGGAGGTCGGCCTGTCACCGGTCCGCTACCGCAACCTGACCGGTGGGGTAGTGGCCTTGCACATCGGGTTCAAGCCTGAACCGGGCGCGACTGGGTCATACTAGCTGGCGAGTGCAGCTCTGCCATGCCGCCAAGGCGCCACCAGGACGCCAGTGACGCCGCCGGGCCATGAGTGAAGTGTGGCTAGGGGCTGCGGGGAGGTTGACGAGTGAGAATGCTCAGTGTGAATGCCCAGGGTTCAACGCCAACGTGTGATCCTGTGCCGGAACGTTCATTGCAACGGTACACTGCTGAGGAAGACCAGCGGATTCTGGACGAGTGGTGGCAGCCGCAGCTGCGCCCAGCTCTCTTACAGGAGCTGGGACGCAGCAAGGCGGCCATCGCCCAACGCTACTACTTTCTCCTTCGTGCCCTGAGGATGAGCCCCGAGGAATTCCGCCGCGCCAAGCAACAGGGACGGGTTGTACGGGCCCCGAATCTGCAGCCCTCATCCCCGGAAGAAGCCACCAGCTCGCCCCGACGGGTCCCTGGAGCTTCGTCGGCTGCTTCTGCTCTTGATGGCAGCTCTGCTGTCGAGGTTGTGGAGCCTTGGACTCCCGAACGCGATGCGTTCCTGCAACGTCAGGTTCGGGCAGGGACGCCCTTTGAAGAGATTGCCGATGTGCTCGGAGGGGTTACCCCGGCTGCCTGCCGTCGCCGCTACCAGGAGTTGACTACGACGCCCGCTGCAGGATCTCGTGCAGATGCCGGGTGGACCGCGGCTTCTTCTGTCGCGCCCACCCCCTCTCCGGCGGCTGACGACAGCCAGGACGGCACGGACGTGCTGGCGGCCCTGCGACAACTGCCTGCCGAACAGCGCCAGTTGCGCCAACAGTTGGTAGATCTCCAATCCCGGGTGAACCAGCTGGCCGATCTTCAATCCCAGGTGAACGAGTTGGCACAGCGGGTCGCCGCCCTCTCTGCCCGCGTCGACGCTACGGCTTCAACAGGAGCGTCTATGACCCTCGGCGGCCCGGCGGGGCTGCCGCCTCGTTCACCCGAAATCGAGGAGTTGGTGGCGACGATTCGGACGTATCTCCAGCTAGATCCGTGGGAGAAGGTGGGTCGATTATCCCAGTTCCTCACCCAGCTGGAGCAGGGCGTTTGCCGCTTGCAGGCGTCTTCCAGGTGAGTCCTGACCCAGTTGATTGAACCACTCCTCGGCTGTGATATAATGGGGGGCGGAAGGTCAGGGAAGGTCAATAACGCAACCATGGCGAGTGAGGTGAGAGGCTACGTGCGGGCGTTGTCCGATCTGATCGAGCGCTACTTGCTCCAGCTGCTCGATGAGGCGGGGGAGGGAATGGTGGAGATCCGCCGATGTGATCTGGCCGAACACTTTTCGTGCGCTCCCTCCCAGATTAATTACGTGTTGACCACCCGCTTCACGGTAGATCACGGCTATGTCGTGGAGAGCCGGCGAGGGGGCGGCGGGTTCATCCGCATCATGAGGGTTCGTTCTCTGCCGCAAACTCAGCCTGCCGACGACTGGCTGGCACGCCGGCTCAACCAGGAGATCAGCCAGCAGGCGGCCGATTGGGTGCTTCAGGAGCTGCAGCGTTTGGGTAAGATCAGTCTACGCCAGGCCGTCTTGATCCGCCAGGTTCTCTTACGGGAGACTGAGATTAGCGAGCCTGCCCAGCGGGATCGCTTGCGAGCGGCGCTGTTGCGAGGCGTCCTCTGGGTGTTGCTCGGGGCGTGAGGGTGGCGGAAGGCCCGTGTACGGCAGGCGTCCAGTGAGCGCCGGGCGATCGGCGGCTGGCGGATTTGCCAACCCACCTCCACCGCATTTAAGGAGGGGTTCCGATGCTGTGTGAAGAGTGCCATCAGCGGCCAGCGACGGTTCATGTGGTACGCCAGGTGAACCAGGTCCGTGAGGAGAAGTGGCTGTGTGAAGAGTGCGCTCGGCAGCAAGGAGAGATCACATTAGACGTTGGTCTGGGCGGACTGGCGTTTTCGTTCCAGAATCTTCTATCCGGGCTGTTTAGTGGGGCCGCCGGCGGTCCAGTGTCCAATGCGCCCACCCGGCCTGGAACGTCATCCCGTACGGAGACCGTCTGTCCTGTTTGTGGCACTTCGCTGGCCGATTTCCGGCGGACTGGCCTGCTGGGCTGCGCAGAATGCTACGAGTTCTTTGATCCGGCGCTGCAGGCGATTTACCGCCGCGTTCAGGGGAGTACGCAGCATCAGGGGAAGCGGCCGGCCAGCCGGCGAGCATTGACTGGCGAGACCGTTGCCGCTTCAGCCACCCCTCGGCCCGGTACTGAGACCGGCGCGGTACAGCGTGCCACGGTCAGCAGTCCGCAGGAAAGGCTCTTGGAGCTACGGGCCGAGTTGCAGGATGCCATTCGGGCCGAGCGGTACGAGAAGGCGGCCCAACTGCGGGACCAAATCCACACTCTCGAAGCGAAATTGGCCGGCTCCACGAACCCGAAGAAAGCGCAGGACGCGCAGGATGGTCAGGAAAAGACCGAGGCAACGGGATCAGACGTACCCAGGACCACAAAAACAAGTACCCCATCCGATGGCAAGTCTGGCCCAGAAGCAGGATCCTCTCCGGTTGCGAACCCCGGGACGGGGCGTTCCTGACGCGCGGGCCTGGTAATGGTGTTTGGAGCCGTTGGGGTGGTGCTGATGATCTTCGTGATTCGCTGGCGGGAGGAGGCGGGCCGGAATGAACATGGAGGATCTGCTTGCGCACGGCGGCGCGGGCTGGATGGGAGGTAGCGGCGAAGATAGTGACGTGGTGCTTTCCAGCCGCATTCGCCTCGCTCGGAACCTGCGTCAGATCCCCTTCCCGAACGCGGCCAGTGGTGAGCAACTGGAACATGTGTTACAGGTGTGTGGGAATCTTTTGGAGTCAGCCCGAGGACTGGGAGACCTGACGTTGTTCCGTATGAACCAGCTGGAGCCGCTGGATCGCCAGTTGCTGGTGGAGCGTCATCTGGTTAGTCCCCAGCAGGCGACGGATGTGGAGCACAAAGGGGTGATCATCCAATCGGATGAAACGGTCAGTATTATGATCAATGAGGAGGACCACCTGCGCATCCAGGCATTCCAGCCCGGTTTGGCGCTGAACAAGGCGCTCGAGTTGGGCAATCGGTTCGACGACTACCTGGATGCAGGGCTTCAGTATGCCTTTGACGACGGCCGCGGGTACCTGACCGCTTGCCCTACGAACCTGGGGACAGGGTTAAGAGCGTCGGTGATGGTGCACCTGCCTGCTCTTTCGCTAGCCCAGCAGATCCGCCGGCTGTCGGTGGGCCTTGGGCAGATCGGATTGGTGGTGCGTGGACTCTACGGCGAGGGCAGCGAGATGGTAGGGAACATCTACCAGATCAGTAACCAGATTACCCTGGGACCGCGAGAGCAGGATATCATCTCCCATCTGACCGATGTCACACACCAGGTGATTTTGCAGGAACGAGGAGCGCGCCAGGCTTTGGTGGATCAGAATCGGCTGGCCTTGGAGGACCGTGTCTGGAGAGCTTTGGGCACCCTTCGTTATGCTCGCCAGCTATCCACCCAAGACGCCCTCACCTTCCTGTCAGATGTGCGGCTGGGGATCGACCTGGGCTTGATCACTGGGATACAGCCTATCGTTTTGCAGGAGCTGTTGGTGCAGATCCGGCCCGCTCACTTGCAGCGGCTGATGGGCCGGGAGATGGATGCCTCCGCTCGGGATGTGGCCAGAGCCGCTTGGATTCGGCGCCGCATAGCAGAGGCTTTGGGGGAGAAAGACTGAGACAATCGGAAGGACGGTGACCGCGGTGTTTGGACGGTTCACGGAACGAGCACAAAAAGTTGTGGTCTTATCCCAGGAGGAGGCTCGCCGGCTTGGTCACAACGTCGTCGGAACGGAACACATCCTGTTGGGCCTGTGTGCCGAGGGCGATGGGGTGGCCGCACGAGCCCTTCAATCCATGGGAATTAGCCTGGACCGGGTGCGAATGGAAGTAGAGAAGGTGATCGGCCGGGGCGAGGCGCCACCGACCGGACAGCCTACCTTCACGCCGCGGGCCAAGCGCGTTTTGGAACTCGCTTTTGACGAGGCGCGTAACTTGGGCCACACCTATATTGGCACTGAGCACATTCTCCTGGGCCTGATTCGAGAGGGCGAGGGGGTAGCGGCTCAGGTTCTCAAAAACATGGGGGCGGACGTGGAGAAGGTCCGCCGTACCGTGATCGAGCTGTTGGGTGGTAATGTCGTGAGCGGTCCGAAAGCGACGGGGCGTGGCCGTAAAACTCCCACCCTGGACCAGTACGGACGTGATCTGACCGAACAGGCTCGGGAAGGCAAGCTCGATCCGGTTATCCTGCGGGAGAAAGAGATCCAACGGGTGATCCAGGTCCTCTCCCGGCGAACGAAGAACAACCCCGTGCTGATTGGTGAACCAGGGGTCGGCAAGACGGCTATCGTGGAAGGACTGGCGCAGAAGATCGTGGCCGGCGATGTGCCGGAGACCCTCCTCAACAAGCGGGTGGTGGCGCTGGACTTGGGCGCCCTGGTAGCCGGTTCGAAGTTCCGGGGTGAGTTCGAGGAGCGGCTCAAGAAGGTGATGGACGAGATCCGTGCCTCGGGCGATGTGATCCTCTTCATCGATGAGTTGCACACGATCATCGGCGCCGGAGCGGCGGAAGGCGCCATCGACGCCTCCAACATTCTCAAGCCGGCCCTGGCTCGCGGGGAGTTGCAGGCCATCGGGGCGACCACCATCGACGAGTACCGCAAGCACGTGGAGAAGGACGCGGCTTTGGAGCGCCGCTTCCAGCCCATTATGGTGGAGGAACCGAGCGCCGAGGACACGGTCCGAATCCTGGAAGGGCTGCGAGACCGCTACGAGGCGCACCACCGGGTGAAAATCACAGACGAGGCGCTGAGAGCCGCGGCCCGGTTGGCGGATCGGTACGTGTCGGACCGGTTCTTGCCAGACAAGGCCATCGATTTGATGGATGAGGCAGCCTCGAAGGTCCGTCTGAAGGCGTTGGTCGCACCCCCGGAGCTCAAGGAACTGGAGGAGCGGATCGAGAACGCCCGCGTGGAGAAGGAGTCGGCCATCAAGAATGAGGAGTTCGAAAAGGCGGCTCAGCTGCGGGATCTGGAGCAGAAGCTCCAGGATGAGCTCAACAAGAAACGGGATGACTGGAAGAACAACCGTAGCCGCACCGAGGGAGTCGTGACCGAAGAGGATATCGCGGAGGTCGTCTCCGGTTGGACGGGGATTCCAGTCCAGCGTTTGGCCCAGGAGGAGACGGAGCGCTTGCTCCACCTGGAAGAGATCCTGCACCAGCGCGTGATTGGGCAGGATGAGGCGATTAGCGCCGTCGCCCGGGCCATTCGGCGGGCACGGGCCGGACTCAAGAACCCCAGGCGGCCGATTGGTTCCTTCATCTTCCTGGGGCCAACCGGCGTGGGCAAGAGTGAGCTGGCGCGTGCTTTGGCCGAGGCCATGTTTGGCGACGAGGATGCCATGATTCGCCTCGACATGTCCGAATACATGGAGCGGCACACGGTCTCCCGTCTGATGGGCGCACCTCCTGGGTATGTGGGCTACGAAGAGGGCGGACAGCTGACGGAACGAGTGCGCCGCCACCCATACTCTGTCGTCCTCTTTGATGAGGTGGAGAAGGCGCATCCCGAAGTATTCAACGTTCTGCTGCAAGTACTCGAGGATGGGCGCTTGACCGACGCGCAGGGTCGTACGGTCGACTTTCGCAACACGGTGCTGATCATGACCAGCAACGTGGGGGCGCACGAGATCCAGCGGCAGACGTCCATCGGCTTCCGTCGTTACGAGGATGAGCGTTCAGCGTACGAACAGATGAAGTCCAAAGTGACGGAGGAATTGCGGCGAACGTTCCGGCCGGAGTTCCTCAACCGGATCGACGAAATCATCGTCTTCCACTCGCTGACGCGTGACGATATCAAGAAGATCGTGGACATCATGCTCAAGGAAGTGCGGCAGGAACTCAAGGAGCGCAATATCGATCTGGTGCTGACGGAGGAGGCCAAGGAGTTCCTGGTGGACAAGGGCTTCGACAAGGAGTATGGAGCCAGGCCGCTTCGTCGGGCCATCCAGCGGTACCTGGAAAACCCACTGTCGGATGAGGTGCTAGAGGGGCACTTCCCGGAAAATAGCACCATCTATGTGGGCGTGAAAAGCAAAGAGGAGCTGGCCTTTGCCGACAACCCGGAAGGCCTGCCAGCGCCGCCTGCCAGCGCAGTGGTGGATAAGGCCGAGCCGGCGGAAAAGAAGGAGACCGAGGCGAAATCGGGCGTGCCCTCTTGAGGGCCCGCCCCTTCGCTATTCGGGAGTCGGCGTGGCCAAGCCGAAAACCCATTTCGTCTGTAGCAGCTGCGGAGCGGTCAGTGCCAAGTGGCAGGGGCATTGTTACGCTTGTGGCAGCTGGAACACCTTCCGGGAAGTACCGGTGGACGAGGGGGGTGCAGCTGTAGCAGTTCAGCCTGCCGTGAGGTTGCTGGATTCCTGGCGGGCAGCTGCCGCCTCTGCCGTTGCTTCCTCCGCGTCTTCGGCCGGCCCTTCTGTGGCGGCGGTTTCGTCTTCTGCCGGCACTGCCGGGGGGGTCTCTCCCGCTGGTTCTTCCGATATGGCTGCAAGCCGGGCCCAGGGGGGGCCTGATGCCGCTGGAGGCGTCTGCGCGCCCCGGCCGCCTCTTAGCCGCTTGCTAGCTGCAGACGAGATATCGGCGGCCGCCCTGGAAACGCCCACCCAGCCGGTCACCATGGCGGCTTGCATCGCCGCCGCGGACCCGCATTGGCCGGCCGGGATCGGGGAATGGGACCGGGTGCTGGGGGGCGGGATTGTGCCCGGCTCACTGATCTTGTTGGGCGGTGCCCCAGGCGTCGGCAAATCTACCCTGTTGTTGCAGGTAGGCAATGCCCTGGCTCAGCAGGGAAGGCGTGTCTTGTACGTGTCAGGGGAAGAATCCGCTGGTCAAGTGGGAACGAGGGCCCGGCGACTGGGAACCGCTGCCCCCACCTTCTTTCTGATGAACCAAACGTCGCTGGAGCTCGTCTTTGAGGCGGTCGGCAAGCTCAACCCCGACCTCGTGCTGGTGGACTCCCTGCAGACGGTGTTTGACCCTCAGGTGCCGGCTGCTCCGGGCAGTGTCACGCAAGTCCGGCAAGTTGCCACCGATTTCCTGGCGCTCGCCAAGAGCGGTGGGCCAGCTGTGATCCTCGTCGGCCACGTGACCAAGAGTGGCCTGTTGGCCGGCCCCAAGTTGGTGGAGCACATTGTGGACGTCGTGCTATCCTTTGAGGGTGATGATCGGTCTGCCTACCGCACGCTCCGAGCTCACAAGAATCGTTTCGGATCCACGCAAGAACTGGGCATCTTTGAGATGGTAGAGCAAGGACTGAAGCCGGTCAGCGACCCATCGGCCAGCTTTTTGGCGGAACGGCCGCATCAGGTACCCGGTTCCGTGGTGCTGGCAGCTATGGATGGTCAGCGCCCCCTTCTGGTGGAGGTACAAGCCCTTGCAACCACCGCTCCCTTTGGAGGTACCCCGCGCCGGCTCATCAGCGGCATCGATGCTCGTCGTGTCTCCATGGTGCTGGCCGTGCTGGAGAAGCGGGCCGGGCTGGCTCTGGCGACGTTCGATGTTTATGTGAATGTGGCCGGTGGGATCAGTGTCGACGAGCCGGCGGCGGACCTGGCGGTGGCCATGGCAGTAGCATCCAGTTTGCGGGGACTTCCTGTACCGGACGACCTGGCGGTAGCTGGCGAGGTGGGATTGGCTGGCGAAGTGCGCAGTGTTCATCAGGCGGAGCGGCGTGTGGCGGAGGCCGCCCGGGCCGGATTGCACCGTTGCTTGTTGCCAACCGGAAACCTGCGCTTTCTGGCAGCGCGAGCCGATGTAGACTGTGTAGGGATTCGCCGTTTGGATGAAGCCTTATCATGGATAACGCGGTAGGAGGATCTGGTTCCTGCCTACCAGCAGCCTTCTGCGGAGCACAGGCGGTAAGGCGTATCCGGGCCTCGCCGGGACGACGGTTGTACCCCCGTAGACTGCTTCTGAGGTGAAAGCATGCCGGACGAAAAGAACACGGATCCATTGTTGCGGGCGTTGCGGCTGGTGGCGCCGGGTACCGTCCTGTATGAGGGATTGGAAAACGTGTTGCGAGCCCGCACCGGCGCTCTCATCGTCATCGGGGATAGCCCCGAGGTTTTGGAGCTAGTGGACGGCGGCTTTCGGATCGACGCCGATCTGACCCCCCAGGCCTTATACGAGCTGGCCAAAATGGACGGCGCCATCGTGCTCAGTTCCGATGCCAAAAAGATATTGTTCGCCAACACCCAGCTCCAGCCTGACCCGATGATCCCGACGGATGAGACCGGTACACGCCATCGCACGGCAGAACGAGTTGCCCGGCAGACGGGCCAGCTCGTCATCTCCATTTCGCAGCGGCGTAATGTGATCACGCTATACCAGGGGAACTGGAAATACCTGCTGCCTGAGACCAGCCTCCTTCTGACCAAGGCGAACCAGGCTTTACAAACTCTGGAAAAGTTTCGGATTGCGTTGGATCAATCGCTGACGAACCTGAACGCATTGGAGTTTGAAAACCTGGCCTCATTGGGGGACGTGCTCACCGTGATCTCTCGGGCCGGCATGGTGGCGAAGATCGTCCGGGAGATCGACCGGTACATTGCACAGCTAGGAACAGAAGGCCATCTCATTCAATTACAAAAAGAAGAGACGCTCGGAGACGTGCTGATGGAAGCTCGCTTGGTCATCCGCGATTACTGCATCATTGAAGGAGACCGGACGCCCGAGCAAGTCCAGCAACAAGTCGATGCCCTGAGTGCCGAGGAACTGGTGGACCTGCTGAAGCTAGCTCGGCTACTGGGATACACCGCTGCCAACGTTGACCTGGACCGGCCGCTCACCCCGCGGGGCTACCGTCTGCTGAGCAAGATTCCCCGGCTGCCGATGCCGGTCATTGACAACCTCGTACGGAAGTTCGTCCAGTTGCCCCAGACCCTTTCTGCCAGTGTAGAACAGCTGGACGAAGTCGACGGGATTGGCGAGGTGCGGGCCAAAGCCATCAAGGACGGCTTGCGCCGACTCCATGAGCAGGCCATGTTAGAACGGCACTTGTAGGGAGCTGTCCATCGCGGAGCATCACATCGGACCCGACACCTGACTGCCCGCAGGCTGCAACTGGCTCTCGTTACCCATGCAGTATTCCTTGCCGAGGATACAACCCTCGGCCGACAGGAGAGCCGGTCGAGGAATTCGCTCCTTCGAAAAAGGGGTAGGTTCAGGCTAGGGTAAAAAGCCCCAGGGCTGACAAACGCTCTAATTCCTGGCGGACCACCTGATCCAAACTGACCCCCAGGGAATTGCAGAGGGCGGCCAAGTAATACAGGTGCCTACCCAACTCTTGCTCCAACTGCTCCGTGCACTCTTCGCACAGCTCGCCCTGAACATGGGAATTAGCGCACTCCAGGCACTGGTGCAAGCTCTCGCCTAGCTGTTGCTTTTCTGCATGCACTTGGATACATCCACACAGCGTCACCGATCGTGCGACGGAACGATTCACCTTTGCATTGGTTTCATCGAGTTTGGAGATGATATCCAGGATACTGCGATGGCGAATGAGGTTATTGGCAACTGCTTCCTGGAGGGCTGGCAACGGAGACGACTCAGGGCGTGACATGATATCGCTCCCCTTCGAGCGCATGAGGCCAGCGATCGAGTCCCAGATCAAAGGAGGCCGATAGCCCGATTATAGCCAGCATTAGGGCTGACTGTCAAGGCAGGAGAGCCGTCAGAAAATTGACAGGGGAAGGGTAGCGTGTTACAATAGGAATAGAAATTCCTATTTGGCAGTGCGGCCTCACTGGAGGTTCTTCGATGTTTAAGATAGGTGACAAAGTGGTTCATCCGATGCACGGGGCCGGAATCATCGAAGACATTCAGGAGAAAGAGGTCCTTCATGAAAAACACCGTTATTATGTGATGAGACTACCTGTTGGTGAGCTAAAAGTACTCATCCCAATGGATTCAGCAGAAGCAGTGGGCCTGCGGCAGGTGATCGATCGCAGTAGTGTTGATCAGGTGCTCGATATCCTGAAGGGCAACACGACAGGCATGTCAAGCAACTGGAACCGTCGCTATCGGGCTAACTTGGAGAAGATTCGCAGCGGGGACATTTTTGAGGTAGCCCAAGTGGTTAAAAACCTTGCTGAACGAGACCGGGAGAAGGGGCTCTCGACCGGGGAGAAGAGGATGTTGGAGAGCGCTCGTCAGATCCTCTTGAGCGAGTTGGCTCTAGCCCAGGACGCAACCGAAGAGGAAGTGGCGACAGAGCTCGAGCATTGCCTGGGCTGAAGTAGGGATAGCCATCAATCGCAAGAGGCGACGGGACGCGTGGGCCCGGTCGCCTCTTGGCGCGTCTGGGCCAGGCCGGACGTCGTTGTGGGGCGGTCTGGTCCGGGCTCTGCGTCCCAGCTCGGCCTGCCGCGGTATGTGGCGACCCTAGCTGAGCTGGAGAGGGGCACGCAACGCCACCAATGGACGAAGGCAGGCACCTTCGCCGGCAGCCGTCAAGCGGAATACCCACATTACCAGACGCTCTTTTCATTCAGCAAGGAGGGCGTCCGGTGGGATAAGGATGTCGGACCAGGGAGAGACTAGCCCAGCAGCAGCAGAATGATCTTGGAGGTGAGCGGTTCGTGAGGGAACGCTGGATGCGGGTCGCCTCACTGTTGGTTGGTGCGGCTGCGGGTTACTGGGGTGCGGGTCTCGCCACGGTGGGGAACCGCTGGCTGGTCCAACTCGGCTGGGCCAATTGGCGTTCACAGGTGCTGGCCGCTTTCATCGGAGCCGGTGTGGCCGTAGTCCTCCTTCCGTGGCTCGTGCGGCAGTTCACCAGCGGGGTGCGACAGTGGCTTTCGTGGGTGCAAAGGGTTCCGGCAGGGGACATTGTGTTCGGGCTAACAGGGCTGGTCGCTGGATTGCTGGTCGCTGTGTTGCTGACGGTTGCCGTGCCTCCTATTCCGTGGGTCGGAGCCTGTTTGCGTCTGGCCATCACGCTTCTGTTCGGCTACTTGGGAGTAATGGTTGCCTTGCGTAAGAAGGACGAGTGGCTGCCGCTATGGGCTCATTACGGGGTTCGTAAGCAGGTAGTGGCAGGGGGAGCGGGGGAGGAAGCAGGACGAGCGGCGATAGAAGGGCCGATGGTCACAGCCGGCACAGTGGGGGTCGTGGCGACGACGCCGGGGGTGACGACGGCGTCAGGAGTGGTGACGGTATCCGGAGGGAGGGCAGCCCCAGCAGGGGCGATGGCGGACGGGATGGCAGAAAGCGGGATGGCTTCTACATCTGGGGAGGGGACCGCGGAGGCCCAGGCCCCGGCGGTCACGAAACCGGCGTCAAGCCGGAGTCCAGCCAGCCTTAACGTCGGGCCTGGTGTTGCTGGGGCTGGCGGTGCCGGTGCGGGGGACAGGGTCGGTACGGCCAGTATGACGGGTGCCGCTGGCGCGGCCAGGATGGGCGGCACAATCGGAGTGGCTGGAGCGAGCGAGCCGACAGGACAACCGGTCTACTCGGGCATTCCCAAGCTGTTGGACACAAGCGCCATCATTGACGGCCGGATTGCTGATGTGGCGGCTACTGGATTTCTCGAGGGTCCGCTGGTGGTACCGGGCTTCGTCATCGCGGAGCTGCAGCGGTTGGCGGATTCTGCCGATGTACTCAAGCGGAACCGGGGGCGGCGTGGGCTGGACCTGCTGGGACAGATGCGCAAGGACCTGCCGACGGAGGTCGTGATCCTGGAGGATGTTCTGGCAGATAACGGGGATGTGGATCTGACTTTGGTCCGGCTGGCGCGGCATCTGAGGGCACGGGTGGTGACGAACGACTACAACCTCAACAAGGTAGCCCGCCTGCACGGTGTCGGGGTTTTAAACCTCAACGACCTGGCCAACGCCGTCAAACCGGTGGTGTTGCCTGGGGAAGAGATGGAGGTGCGGGTGCTGCGGGATGGCAAGGAGCAAGGCCAGGGAGTAGGGTATCTGGACGACGGTACGATGATCGTGATTGACGGTGGCCGGGAGTACGTGGGCCACCTGGTTACAGTGCTGGTGACCAGCGTGTTGCAGACCTCGGCCGGGCGGATGATCTTTGCCAGGCCCAAGGGCCAGGTGGAGAAGGTAGGGCAAGCCAGCAACGCCTAGCGGTCGGACCACGCCCGCCTGTGACGGCTCGGCCATCACAGGCGGGCGAGTCGGCATGGCAGGCATCCCAGGGGGTATATAGTTACCGCACCAAGGAGACTGGGCTCCTGACCATTCGACGGTGTCGAAAATCCGAGGGGGTACTATAGTTCCCACCAAGGAGAGCGCTTAAAAAACGGCCCATTAGGCCGAGTGGTATTCGCTGGATGCTGTAGTCATGGGCTTCTTCGAGTGTCCCGACGGCTGAGCGCCGGTTAATTCAGCGCTCTCCCAAGGAGACTAGGCTCCTGACGATTCGACAGTGTCAAAAATCCCAGGGGGAAATATAGTTACCGCACCAAAAAGACCAAAGGTGGAAATATAATGACCTTATCCTTTCGCCAGGGGAGAGGGGCTGTCCGTGACCGGGGCTGAGCTGGAGGAATGTCTGAGGCCCAAGAGCGGTGGGGAGAAAGGTGAGACTGAGGTTTACGCGGAGATATCTGGCAGAGCCTGTAGCTGGGCATATCGTTCGAGCAGCTAGAAGGCGAGGACGCTGTAGCAGGGATTTTGATGAGAGGCGAGGCAGGGGAAGGGAATAGGGTCATTTTGTTTCCACTTGGCGCGCCGGAAAGGTGGTAATATTATTGCCCCCCTCCGCGTTGCTGAAGCAGCCGTTCGTGGTGATCACATCTGGCGCTTGTTGGACCTGGTTGCAAGCTTGGTGACGCCGTTATTGGCGGGTGGCCGCGTGAACCAAGGGAAGGGGGCATCGCCGGGACGTCGGTCAGAAGGGGCCGCCCTACCTTGGCTTCCTCCAAATTGACGCTTGGCCCTTGTAACGGCTTCGTATTTGCCGACCCAGAATTCCGCCCTAGCTTCCTCCAAATTGACGCCTGGCCCACGGCCTGCGGCCACGGCAGTCGTCATTTCACCATCGACCTGAACCTGCGCTCATGTATGTCGTGAAGGAGTCGCAGCCAGCCCAGCGACGTACCGTACAGCAGCCAGGTGGCCAGGCGAAACGCCACATATGCTGTCCAGCCAGTCCGGAGCGGCCGGCGGGCGTGGGGCAGGACGAGAATCCCTTCCCACAGCTGCTTGCCGCCGTACTCCGTCACGGCCACCAGGCAGGCCAAGGCCATGGCCGCCGGCGGTAGCGCCGCCACAATCTCCCTGCCCACCGGGATTCAAGGACACCGATGGGTGCCTGGTTGCGTCGTCCGAACCAGTCAAACGGTGGCTGGGGGTGGCGGTGGA
>JADBKQ010000001.1 GCA_014896305.1 Limnochordaceae bacterium | reverse complement strand
TCCAGCTCGATTTCGATCCCCATCTCATAGCGCCTGGCCAGCATCGCGGTCTGCCGCAGGCGGGAGAGTCGGCTCTCCGGTGGGCTTCCCAGGGGGGGCACTTCCTCGCGAGGCATGAAATAGTAGTTGGGTTGCAGCACGGCAGCATCGAAGCCCCACTCTCGCCAGTCAGCGTATCCGCTGGCCCGGAAGTGGGGAATCCAATAGAACCGACTTCCCCTTTCGTGAACTATTTGCGCTACCTGCTTCACCAGCGCTTGATCATCGGCCTTTTCCGATACCCCTTCCTCGTACCAATAGAAACCTGCCAGTTCCAGTCGGTGAAACCCGGCCTGTTGCCAGCGGGCGAGGATCTCGTCAATCATCCACTCCAGGACGGTGCGGCGTTCTGGGAGAGTGCCGGCGAAGCGGTTCCTACTCCCGTCCTTGCTTACAACCAAACCTTTGGCCTCGAAATACTGCCGGGCCCCGGGATCCTCATCGATTCCCAACCAGAACTCACTCTGCTGCGGATTGGGTGAGGGCAGCGCCAGGATCACTTTTACTTTGTGCTCAGCATCGCCGAGGCGGCGCCCGGCCCAAGCTACGCTCTCATTCAATGAGGCCAGCGGTCCGTCCGGAGCAAAGTAGGTGTCGACGAGCCAAAGCCAATCGGCAAAGACCGATCCTGGTGAGCTAGACGTGTGGAAGAACCGTCCCGAGGGCGCGGTTGCAACAGGAGTAAAGAGCACAGTATCGAAAAACCAATCCTGGGGTTCCCAGGCCGGTCCTTCTTTACCGGAGGGCTCTTTTTCATCAGCTGGCTTTCCGAAGGTGACGTATGGGAGTAGCTGCTGCATGTCCCAGCGAACCGGCGGGTACAATGGCAAAAGAACAATGTCGTGGACGTCGCCTGTGGCCGCCCCCGGCATTCGATAGGGACCGATCGGCCCCAGGTCGAATTGATCTCCCTGCGGCCATGGTGGCAGTCCCGCTCGGGCCAGTGAATTTGGAACTTCCGAGTGTTCAGCCGCACTGGTGGCCGTGCCGGTCTGGCCTGAACGGATCGGAGCAGTACTCAGAGCAGCTCCCGGAGTCCCCTCGACCTCGATCTCGTCGAAGAACAGGCTGATCTCGAGGGGCAGATGGATCCGCACGTAGCGAGCCGTCACTGGCCGAGGAGCTGAGCCAGGCAATGTATACGTGACTCGCCGGGGAGTCGCCCATTCGCTGGGTGTAGGAGCAGGGGGGTATATGACGTCCCACACCGCCCAGTGCTTGTTATCCTCTGATAGGCCTGCCGCGATGTAGATCGGCTGCATGATGCCCACGGCCGGGTGGTGAAGCATCCCGATGGTTACGCTGTAAACCGTCTCCACCCGGCCAAGGTCCACCACAATGTCCACGCTCTGGCCCTTGTAGACATGGTAACCGCTCCATGCAGGGTCCAGGTACGAGGCAGTCCCCTTTTTTCCATTGGTCAGTTCCCGGTGACCCTCATCGGGATAGGTGGCATCGGCTGGAATGGAGACCGTGTATGGGCATCCCAAAGCAAGATTGGCGGCCAAAGCTTTCGGTTGCCTGCCGCTGCCGACTTCAGCCCCTACCAGCAGCACGACCAGCGCCAATGTCTTCATCGTCACCACGCCCGTCATGCGCACCGCAGTGACCTCCTCTCGCCAGCTTTGCCTCCACCCTCCTTCAGGCCTCCTTACCTTGCAACGGCAGACTTGCTGGAAAAACTGCTTCTACCAAAGAGATCTTCAAACGCCGGCTACGGCGGCAGTTGGAAGCAGCGGAGCCCGAACTCGCCAGCTGGAAATGCCCGGGTAGGAGTGCCGTCGCAGCTGGCACGGACAGGGCGTGGGATGAAGCCTCCCTCCTCTGGCCCGGAACCCTTTCGCCCCCATCCCGCCTTAGTGAACCTCTGGCATGGAACCCTTTCTCCCCTCATAGCGATACCAGTAGCCCAGACGGGGGAGGGCCACCATACCCATGCGTGTTCGACGACCGCACCGGCCGTTCTGGCTCGTGATCCACTTTTCTCGCCGCCGGCGAGTCAGCCTTCTCATCCTTCTGACTCTCCTGGTTTTCTATGGTGCGTGGGCCCGGGGAGCGAAGCTTCCCGGGCACATCTGGCCGGTGCAAACCAGCCGTCTGCCTCCGCTCCAGCAACTCACGGACTCGGATACCAGTTCTCTGGTCGACCCTCACCTCTACGGCGCCGTCCCCGCCGATCAGCTTCCGTGGGCATCCGATCCCCCCGAACGCCTCACCCAACTGCAACAAACCCACCAAGCGACCCGCCTGTTAGCTGCCTTCCAGACCACCTTGCCCGAGCCTCTCTTCGGTGAACTGGCCAATGTCCAGCGGGCAGCCCAACTCCTGGCTGGAACCGTCGTCATGCCGGGCAAGGTCTTCTCGCAAAACGCCACGGTTGGGCCTTATACCAGCCAGAAGGGATATCAGGACGGCCCGATGTACGTGGGCAGCCGGGTGTTGCCCACTGAAGGCGGGGGGGTCTGCAAGATCGCGTCAAACTTGTACAACGTGGCGGTGCTCAGTAACCTGCCGATCGTGGAACGTCATCCTCACAGCATGATGGTTCCGTACGTTCCCCCGGGCCAGGACGCCACGGTCTACTATGGGGGCAAAGATTTCCGCTTTCGCAACAACCAGAATACGCCCATCGTGATCTGGGCGGCGGTACAGGAGAAGACACTGTACATTGCCTTCTATGGTCAATACGAACCGCCCCGTGTCCACTGGCATCACCACCTCATGGCGGTGAATCCCCCGCCAGAGCAGCGTCTGCCCAATCGTTCCCTGCCCCACGGCCAGGAGAGACTGGTCTTTCCCGGTTACCCCAGCATCACCGTACGAACCTGGCTCACCATCGAAGAACCAGGGCAGCCCGTTCAGTGGAAGGATTTGGGCGTCGACTACTACCGGCCTTTGCCCAGGCAGATCGAGTATGGCCCGTGAAGCCGCACGAATCCGGCAGCCCAAGGGGGTTCAGGCGAGCGAAGCGCAGTTGAGTAGCGGCGGGCTGGTCGTGGATATCCGTGATCTGCCCTAGGGCATGAGCGGGCTCGACCGGAGACAGGGGGGGCAAGGAGTGAATTCGCTACTTCTCGGCTTACTGGGAGCCGTCTGCTGGGGACTTGCCCCCGTCTTCGGCAAGTTGGGGCTGCGAGACCTCAGTCCCAGCGATGGGCTGATTGCCCGTAGCCTGGTCACGCTTTCTGTCATCGCCGTTTGGGCGGCGGTCAGCGGGCGGTACCAGCACCTCAGGTTCATAGCGGCCAAAGATTGGCTCTACCTGGGCCTCGAAGCCTTCTTTGCCACCCTGGCTGGCGATCTCGCCTACTACGCCGCGCTAAAGGCAGGCAGTGCCGGCATCACCGCCGTCTTGTTGTCCGCCGCCCCCATTTTCACATTGTGGGCAGGCAATCTCTGGTTGACCGAATCGTATTCCACCCTACAGCTCGCGGGCACTTTCCTGGTCGTGGCCGGTATCATGCTGGTCGCCGCGGGTAGCGGTCCGGTTCACTGAAAGAGAGAGGCCGGACCCCCGGCGCTCCCGCCGTGATCCGGCCCTTCTGGCGAACCGAACACCTGCTGAGGCGAATAGACCGCCTCTACGTGCCTACCTTCCCGCCTTGGCCCAGTACTTATCCAGGATGTTCTGTACCTGCTTGGCGATGTTGTTGCCCGCGTCGACCGGCGAGGCCGTGCCAGCGGCGACACCCCACAGATTATTGACGATGGCATCTGTGATGTCACCGACGACAGGGATGGCCGGCAAGGCCCGGTCGGTCTCCATGGCCGCCAGAATCCGGTCGAAAGCCGGGTTGACTTTGCGATAGTCCGGGTTCTGATTCCAGTACTTGACCGGAGAAGGCCGGCCCATCATGAAGGAGAAGTAACCCGTGCCGTACTTGTCCGTGGTCAGGAACTTGATCCACAGCCAGGCAGCCTCTTCCTTCTCGGGCGGCAGCCCTTTGGGGATGACGTAACCCCAGCCGAACCCACGGGCCGCAACTCCCGTCGAACGGGCGTCCGGGTTCTTTTCGTTGTAGGGAATCAACCCGACGCTCCAATTGAGGGGTTGACCCTGAGCCGCCATATCTACGAGGCTCCGGACCAGGCTGACGTTTTCAAACAAGGTAACCAGTTTGCCTTTGAGGAAGGCGTTGGGGTTGGAAGCCATGAAAGGCCCCGCCTGCGGCCCGGCCACCTTGGCTCCCAGTTCGTACAGATAGTTGAGGGCTTCCTTCGAGCGGAGGCTGCTGATCGCTTCGTGCCGCAGATCCGAGCTGACCGGATACCCCCCGTTGCTGAACAGAAAATCGAGGTACATGTGCGGACCCGGGTTCACGAAAAGCTGGGTGTACTTGCCAGAGCCATCCCGGCGATTCAGCTTCAAGCCGACCTCTTCAAAAGACGTCCAGGTTTCTGGCGGATGGTTCGGGTCCAGGCCCGCCTGGTCAAAGGCGTCTTTGTTGTAGAAGTAGAAGTCGTCGTTGGCGGTGACGGTGGGCAGAGGCAACGTCCACTGCTGACCCGCGTAGCGAAAAGCGTCGACCTCTGCCGGGTAGAACATCGACAGATCGACCTTATCCCTCTGAATGTACTTGGTGAGCGGTATGATCGCTCCCATGTCGGCCAGAGCCAGGATCTGGTTGCGCGGGGCCATCATCACCTCCGGAGCAACGCCGGCGGCGAAGGCTGACATGATCTTGGCTTGCACGCCGGTCCACCCTTGTACCTTGCTATCGACCGTAATCCATGGATACTGTTCGTGGAAGTGCTCGATGACGGTCTTCATGAACGTGGCCCGCTCGCCGTCCCACCAGTTCCAGAAAGTGATGGTGACCGGCCGGTGGTCGGTGGCCGCCATGGCCGGAGCGGCCGGTACGGCTGCGGCACCCACGGCTATTGCCCCTGCCAGTGCAAAGCTGGCCAGACGTCCCCATGCTTGGCTGGAACGCCAGCCTCCACCAGACGATGTGCTGTAACGACATAGTTCACACCTCATCACAATACCCCCCCGAAAGAAAAATCCGCCCCACCATTGGGAATGCTGGGATCGGTTGGGAAATCTACTCCATACCGCCCTTGCACTCTGACATAGGAGTTTCGCCGTTAGTTCGCCAGTCCCTCCTGGCATTGCTGCACCAACCCGCGCTTTCCATGACGCCTTTTTGATCTGAACCAGGACACACCTCGGCTGACCCCCACCCGCACAGAGCTTCCCAATTGATGTGGGGTGATGAAACCACTTATGTTACATGGCGGGAATTGCAACACTTGCGAAACAGAGTTATTATTAGTAGGAGTAGGCATGGAGGAGGGGGAAGAGTTGGCCTGCCCGTCAAGTATTTCTTGGAGCTTTCATCCATTATGCGATAAGCTTGAGGCAGACAACTGGGGATAGGCATGAGGCAGGCGGCCGGCACGGGTTTCGGAGAATGTTTCGTGTGGGCACAATGAGAGAGCGGCTCACGGGCCGGCCAGTAACAAGGAGGAGACGCGTCGTGGAGATCGGCTTGATCGGGCTGGGTCGAATGGGGTACAACCTCGCCCTCAACATGCGGGACAAAGGTCATCGAGTGGTTGCGTTCAACCGTACGGCGAGCAAGACGGAGCACTTGGCCGCCGAGGGAGGAGTCACCGGCGTATATTCCCTGGCTGAACTGGTAACTGCCCTCACGCCGCCTCGAACCGTTTGGATCATGGTACCGGCAGGGCAGGCGGTCGACGAGATGCTGGAGCAACTGACGCCCTTGCTATCCGCGGGGGACATCGTCATCGACGGGGGTAACTCCTTTTATAAGGACACGCTGCGCCGGGCTGAACAACTTCAGGCGAAAGGCCTGCACTTCGTCGACGTCGGAACGAGCGGCGGCATCGAAGGAGCCCGGCATGGGGCTTGCACCATGGTGGGGGCTGAGCCGGAGGTTTTTGCCAGATTGGAACCACTACTGCGCGACATTAGCGTCCCCGGCGGGTATTTGCACTGCGGCCCGGTGGGCAGCGGCCATTTCGTCAAGATGGTTCATAACGGGATCGAGTATGGAATGCTCCAGGCCATCGGAGAAGGGTTTGAGATTCTGGAAAAAAGCCCGTTTGGCCTAAACCTCAAGGAAGTCGCCCGGGTCTGGAACCATGGTTCCGTCGTGCGCGGGTGGTTGATGGAGCTGCTGGAGAAAGCGCTGGCGCAAGATCCCCATCTAGACCAAATCCGCGGGGTCATGCACTCCTCCGGCGAAGGGCTGTGGACGGCCCAGACCGCATTAGAATGGAAAGTACCGGCGCCGGTCATCACCGAATCGGTCATCATGCGCTACCGTTCGGAACAAGAGGACAGCTTCACCGGCAAGGTGGTGGCCGCGTTACGCAACCAGTTCGGCGGACACGCCGTCGACCGCACAAACCAGTAGGTTCTGCTAGGTTCTGCTCGGCGTCTCCATCTCAGCTGCCCTCAGGTCGCCGGTCAGGCAGACCCTGGGCGGCCCTCAAGCAAAAGGAGAGCAGGAGATATGTTGAGCGTTCCTTATCGGCAGAGGGACGAAGCTGGCCCGGGATCTTTGGACTCCCGTCCGCCGGTCGGTGGCACGCCTGTGGCCCAGCCAGCCAGCGGGGCGATCGTCGTCATCTTCGGGGCGACAGGGGATCTTGCCCGGCGTAAGCTCTTCCCCGCCCTATACGGTCTGTACCGAGACCATCTGCTGCCTGCGCAGCTGGCCGTCGTAGGGATAGGCAGGCGCGAGAAAGACGACGAGGTGTTTCGGGCAGAGGTGCGAGAGTCGGTTCGAAAGCATAGTCGCTACCCCTGGCAAGAGGACGACGGTTGGCACCACTTTCAGCAGCGCTTTCATTATTTTCGTCTGGAGATGCATGACCGGGAAGGCTACCGACTGCTAGCTTCATACCTGGACGAGCTGGACGCCACCCTGGGATTGCACCGCCAGCGTGTTTACTACCTCGCCGTCATGCCAGAGCTTTTTGGCCCTATCGCCGAGAACCTGCAAGCCGCCGGGCTGGTCTACCGGCAAGCTGCTTCCCAGGCCGGGTCTGACCAGCCGATTATAGAGACGTCCCTCGTACAGCCTCCGTGGCAGCGAGTGGTGATCGAGAAACCGTTTGGCTACGACCTGGTCTCTGCCACCCGGCTCAACCAGGAGCTCACTTCTGTCTTCAAGGAGCAGGAGATTTTCCGGATTGACCACTACCTGGGCAAGGAGATGTCCCAGAACCTCAGCGTGATCCGTTTCGCCAACGCCTTCTTCGAGCCAGTATGGAACCACCTGTACGTCGACAACGTGCAGATCACTTCCAGTGAGACGGTGGGGGCGGAAGAGCGAGGGGAGTATTACGACGAGGCGGGAGCGCTCCGGGATATGGTGCAAAACCACATGCTGCAGCTGGTAGCCATGACCGCCATGGAACCTCCTGGCAGCGTCGATCCCGAGGCCATCCGCGACGAGAAGGTCAAGGTGTTCCGGGCGCTGCGACGCTGGCAGACACCCGCGGAAGTTCAACGGAATACGGTGCGGGGCCAGTACACCGCTGGCCAGATTGGCGGGCGGCCGGTGGTCGGCTATCGGCAGGAGCCGGAGGTACGTGCTGACTCAAATACGGAGACTTTTGCCGCCTTGCGACTGTATATTGATAATTTCCGCTGGGCCGGTGTGCCCTTTTATATCCGCACGGGCAAGCGCCTGCCGGTCAAGGCAACCGATATCGTCATCCAGTTCAAGCCTTTACCGCAGTCGGCGTACTTGAGGCAACTGGGGGTTCTTGAACCGAATCGGCTGGTCATCCACATTCAGCCGATGGAAGGCATGTATATAGAGATCAACGCCAAGCGCCCAGGCACGTTGACCCAGATCGACCCGGTGGCCATGGAGTTTTGCCAGAACTGTGGCGTAGGTGTCAACTCCCCCGAGGCGTATGAGCGGCTTTTGTACGACGTGTTGCGAGGTGACCCCACGCTCTTTACCCGGTGGGATGAGGTGGAGCAGGCCTGGGAGTTCGTCGACCCTATTAGTAAAGCATGGAAGGAAGCAGGGCCGGTCCCTCTGTATCCAGCCGGCTCATGGGGACCACCCGAGGCCTGCCAGCTGCTGGAGGCGAGTGGCTGCTGCTGGTGGCCCGTGCAAGGCGAAGAGGCAGCCAGCAACCGAGCCGCAACGCCTGGGATGGCTGGGAGGGCACAGGGGGTGATCAATTGCACCTGTTCGAGGTATTCGACGTTTCCATGCCCATCTCGCCAGGGATGACCGTCTGGAAAGACCAGGAAGCCAAGCGGCCGATATTCACCGTGACGCGGGACTTTGCGACCGGCCCGGACGGGAAGCGCAGCGGAGCTCACGAGACTCGAGTTTGTCTGGACACCCATACCGGGACGCACGTGGATGCCCCGTTGCACATGTTGCCGGAAGGGGCTCCGTTGGAGACGGAGGCACAGGCAGAAGCGGCTGACTCCCACCCCACCGCCTGGGTGGGCAACGGGTGGGTGCTGGACCTGACAGCCCTGCCGCGGGGTTCGGCAATTGGTCCCGGAGACATCGATGGAGCGCTGGATCAACTGGCCGTCTCCGTTCAGGACGTGCGGGATTCCTATTTGCTCCTGAAAACGGTGAACGGTCAGCGGGATTGGCGGGCGTCGTTCGACCCGCAGTTCGTTTACGTCGGTGCAGCCGCCGCCCGTCATCTCGTGGAACTGCAAGTCCGGGGCGTCGGACTCGATGCTCTCGGAATCGAACGAGACCAGCCAGGCCATCCCACCCACCAGGCCCTACTGGGAGCAGGGATCATGATCGTTGAAGGGCTACGGCTGGCGGCGGTTCCCGCAGGGGAGTACACGGTGGTGGTCGCGCCCCTGCGCCTGCTGGATACCGATGCGGCGCCGGCCAGGGTGCTGCTGGTGCGAGAAATGCGTCCGCCAATTGTTACAGCCATGTAATCCCGAAGCAGGAATTGCGCCAGGAGCGGCGAAATGCCACAACGATTGTGATGAAGTGGGGGGCGAGGGTGTTATTGGACCAAGTAAATGGTATTACTTGGTCACAACGCTGAAGGAAAGGATGGGGCATGATGGGGCGACCAGGAGTCGTCGGCACCGGGCGGCATGGCTCTCCCTGACCATTGCTGGTGCGTTGACAGTGGCAGTGTTTGCTGTGGGCCAGGCCCCGACGCTGGCAGCAGGTGTCAGTGGCAAGATAGAGATCTTTACAGGTCCCGGAAATGCTCAGACCGAGAAGTACCAAAATGGAGTTCTTGCACAGTTCGAGAAAGCGCACCCCGACGTTAAACTCAACGTTCTGCGGCAGCCGTGGCCGCCAGAGAACAAGTTCCAGACCCTGGTCGCTGCAGGCACGCCTCCGGACATCTGGTTGTCGGCAGGCATGTACGCTTCCAACCAGTTTGTTGAACAGGGAGTCTGGCGCGACCTCACCCCATTGATTAAGCGTGACAAGCTAGACCTTGAACAATACTTTGCCCCCACGATCGAGGCTACCCGTTTTCGGGGAATCCAATACGGGTTGCCCATCGCCATGTTTACCGACGCCGTGATCTACAACGTCGACCTGTTCAACCAGGCTGGACTTCAGGAACCGCCGCATGACTACAATGATGCCAGCTGGACCTGGGACAAGTACCTGGAGTATGGCAAGAAGTTGACTAGGGATACTAACGGGGATGGCGTACCGGAGATATGGGGAATCGATGGGCTTGGCTCCCTGGATGTCGTCGCCGCCTCGTATGGCACGTTCCCGTTCAGTCCGGACTTCCGGAAGGCGGCTTATGACGCCCCGGGCATGGTAAAAGCGTACCAGATGGCTCAGGACATCCAGTTTCGCTACCACATCAGCCCTACCTACGATCAGCGGGTGAAGTATAACTTGGGCGGCGTCGCTTTTGACAAAGGCGTCGCTGGAATGCTGATCGACTTCACCATGCGGGCTGGCAACTATGTGGCCCGTAAGGATCTGCATTTCGACATCGCTGCCAAACCCCGTGGATCCGCTGGCCCAAAGGTGCTGCTCTATTTGAACAGCTTGAACATGGTTTCGACGGGGCGCAACCCGGAGGCCACCTGGGAGCTGATCAAGTATCTGTCGCGGCCAGATGTGCTACCGGGAATGGCCGTTTACGGGTATACGGCAATCCCACCGACGAAGGATGGTGCACAGCTGTTCATCGAGCATATGAAGCAACAGCGGCCTGACGTCGACTGGTCGGTGTTCGTCAAAGGCGCACCCTACGCCTTCCCAGTGGAGTATTGGCGGCCAAACTATGGCGAGGTCTACAGCCTGGTAGGACAGGTGGGCGGGCAGATCACTAACAATGAAAAGGAAGTCACCACGGGTCTGAAAGAGCTCAACTCCAAGGTCCAGGCCGTTTTGGACAAATACTGGGCAGTGAAGGAGAAGAGCGGAAACTAGGGAGTGGGAAGCGGGAAGTAGCTACCCAGCTGGCCACTAACGTGCGAGGGAAGGAACGGGACGGTGTGCCTACCCGGCGCATCGTCCTTGTGTATTGGCTGGCTGTACCCCAAGCACGCCCGCCAATTGTTACAGCCATGTAATCCCGAAGCAGGAATTGTACCAAGTGCGGCGAAATGCTCCAAGGAATCTGAGGGGCGAAAGGGCGGATGTTATTGAAAAGGGTAAATTGTTTTACTTGAGCCAGAGTCTCCGCAAGAAAGGATGGGTCAGTATGAGGCGGACATCCCCTTCCTCACCGGCCGCTGTCACCAGATTCCTAGCCGCTCTCGGTCTCTTCCTCGCTGGGGTAACCGGGTTACCCTCGACGAGAGCGGTCCAGGCAGCTCCCAGTGCCCGTGTGAACCCTGTGACATTGCAGGTCCTTATCGGCTACGGAGACGAGAAGCAGGTTTCTAGCACTCTTAAAGCTCAGTTTCAACGGTTCGAAGCCACCCATCCCGGCGTCCACGTGGAGTTGATCTACTCTGGTGGCGGCTACATCGACCAAAAGCTGCAGACTACCACGGCCGCAGGTATGCCGCCTGATCTGATTTTCATGTGGAGCTTCCAATTTGCCTCGTTTGCCCGCTCGGATTTCTTCCTTCCGCTCGAAACCTATGTTGATAATCAATACTTGAGCCGGTTTTTCCCGGATTTCGTAACTTACGGCCGGCTGGGGGGTCACTTGTACGGCCTCCCCATCACGGGCGGTCCCGCCTCCATCATGTATCACCCGGACCAGTTCGACAGCGCCGGTGTGACCCCACCCAGCGCCAACGATAGCTGGGATGACTTCGTCCGTAAGGCAAAGGCTTTGACCAGAGACAAGAACGGTGATGGGAACCCAGATCAGTGGGGATTTGTCTGGTACGAAGTGGTGATCCGGGACTGGATGACGTGGATCTGGCGAAACGGGGGTGACATCTTCAGTCCTGATCTGCGCCAGTTCACTTTGGACGAAGCGCCAGCGGCCGAAGCTATCCAGTTTCTGGCCGATTTGAGCAACAAGTATAAGGTGTGTCCGCCAGAGCCGGTCCTGTGGGGGACGCCCTGGGACTTGTTCAATAAAGGGCAGGCCTCCATGTATGCGGAGGGCGCCTGGTCCATCGACGGGCTGCGCAAGCACCTGGTGCCTCAGGATACGGCCCCACTACCGAAGCGCAAGAACGAAGCGACTGCCCTCGAGGCGTACTATCTGGCGGTTCACCGGGCTAGTCAGCACGTGCCGGAGGCCGTGGAGTTGGCGAAGTTCCTGGCCGGCGATTCGCAATCGCAGATCGCCATCAACGAGTGGGGCTTCGGAATCCCGGCGGTGGCTCAAGTGGCCAAGGATGTCCTCCAGGCAGAGCGGAACAAGTGGAATATTGCCACCTTCCTTGACCCTCTAGTGAAGGGCGTTACTCGCATGATGCCTTACCCACCCAATTGGGGTCCGGTGCAAGACACGATTCGGGCGGCATTCCGTAAGGCTTTCAGCGGCCAGGCTTCCGCTCGTCAGGTGGCGCAGGAGGTGAAGGGGAAGATCGAGGCGTTGATCACGCAAACCAAGAGTTAGCCATCTGCCCTGGTGGCCTCCTCTCTTGTTGGGGTAACCCTGGGCAAGACCCTTTCGACACAGAACAAGACTTAGCAGCCTGAGGAGGGGTATCGGATGAACCGAATCCGGATAGGTCGTACCTATTGGCATGTAAGAGGAGCCGCCCTGAGTGTGGCCGCCATGTTAGTATTGGCGCTGGCATGGTCAGCCGCCCACCCGACCTTGACGCTGGCAGCTGGGGTCAGCGGCAAAGTGGAGATCTTCACCGCCACGGGCACGGCTGAACAGGAAAAGTATCAAAACGATGTTCTGGCACAGTTCGAAAAGGCACACCCTGCCGTCAAGCTCAACGTCCAACGGGTGGTTTGGCCCTGGTACACTCGCTTCCAAACCTTGCTGGCCGCCGGCACCCCACCCGACATCTGGATGTCGGCAGGAATGTATGCCTCCGCCCAATACGTCGAACAGGGGGTCTGGAAAGATCTCACTCCGTTGATCCAGCGGGACAAGGTCGACCTGAGCCAGTACTTCGCTCCCACTATCGAAGCCAGCCGCTTTCGGGGGATGCAGTACGGTTTGCCGTTAGCTATGTATACCGACGCCCTCATTTATAACGTCGACCTCTTCAACCAGGCCGGCCTGGCGGAACCGCCCCACGACTATGATGACACCAGTTGGACGTGGGACAAATACCTCGAGTACGGCAGAAAGTTGACCAAGGACACCAACGGGGATGGGGTGCCAGAGATCTGGGGAATCGACGGATTGGGAAACCTCGACCTCGTCGCCGCTTCCTACGGCACGTTTCCCTTTACCCCGGACTTTCGGAAAGCCCAGTATGATGCGCCAGGCATGGTGAAGGCGTACCAGATGGCACAGGATATTCAGTTCCGGTATCATGTGACGCCGACCTACGACCAAAGAGTGAAGTATAATCTGGGTGGTGTTGCCTTTGACCGGGGCGTCGCGGGCATGCTCATCGACTTCACCACCCGGGCTGGCAACTATATCAACCGCAAGGATCTTCACTTTGACATCGCCGCCAAGCCTCGCGGCCCGGCCGGCCCCAAGGTGCTCCTTTACCTCGACACCCTCAATATGGTGTCGACCGGTCGCAATCCGGACGCTACGTGGGAACTGATCAAGTACCTGTCGCGGCCTGATGTGTTACCAGGATTTGCAGTGTACGGACGTACGGCCATCCCACCGACCAAGAACGGTGCGCAACTGTTCGTAGAACACATGAAACAGTTGCGTCCCGACGTCGACTGGGCTGTGTTCATCAAAGGAGCTCCTTATGCCATCCCGGTCGAGTATTGGCGGCCGAACTACGGTGACATCTACAACCTGGTGCAACAGATCGGTGGACAGATCACCAACAATGAGAAGGACGTCACGACGGGCTTGAAAGAGCTCAACGCCCAGGTACAGGCGGTCCTGGACAAGTACTGGGCAACCAAAGACAAGGGCGGGAAGTAACGAAGTAGCCAGTACGAGGGCTTTCCGCATGGCAAGCCTCCGGTCTCAATGAAGGTCCTGCCTCGAGAATCACCATCGAGTAGGCGGGGGCGTCTCGCCCCCGCCCTCTCATACTACCGGACATGCGGGTCCGCATCCGGCGGTCTGCCGAAGCTGGCCGCATGTTGGGCGGAGTTGTGTACTGCTCAGGCCATTGGGTCGCACCGTCAGCCGCTCTGCGGAATGGTCACAGGGAGGCGACCGGTGGGGGCGAGCTTTCCCTGCAGGCAAGCCGCCACCGCCTCCAGACTGGAGCTTTGAGGGCTGAACGCGACCAGGAAGGTGGTCGCGTTCGGCAACACTGCGAGTTCATAGGGGTTCCGTAAGCAGACGACCCGCACATCGACTCCGGCCTGGGCCAGCCGACGCACTACCTCAGCCTGACCGGGGTTGCGCACCGCGTCTTGCGTCGCCACCACAGCCAGCGAGACACGTGTAGCCGGCGGGCGATCGTGTAGCCCAGCTGTCCCGCCACTAAGAGCAACACGGGCAAGCAGCGCGTCTATCAATTGAGCAGTTGGATCGAGGGGCAAAACTACGCTGTGAACACTCCAGCCTTCCAGCAGCTGGGCGAGGGACCCAACAGGTTCGGATGAACGCGGTTGGGGTCTGTCCTCAACGCCAGTCTGGGCTCGAGCGGCAAACTCCACCACCCATACGTCACTGCCCTGAACCGGGCCAGGCTGGCCACTCATCTCGGCCGCCATCCCTGCCAGCGGCAAAGCAGCCGGGCCACGGACCAGCGTCAATGCCCGGTGGGCCACCCGGCTGGCCATCTCCCGATGCGCCGCCGAACCAACCATTTCGAAGGGCTTGCTGACCCGTGGATGCTCTCCACGCCCGGGTAGACCTACACGTTCCCGGCCCACCAGCTCGCTCAACCCGAATGAGTGACGGTCCCCCGCCTCGTTCGGCTCAGGCAACTGACCGTCCCCAAACTGGCTCAGCCCGAACAATAGCTTCGTTCGCAACACACGGCGGACGGAGGCCTCGATGCGTTCTTCCGCGAGCCGTCCCGAGCGAACTGCCGCCAATACCGCGTCATAAACAGACGTGCCGAAGTAAGTGTGACTGCTGGCGCACAAAAGATCGCAGCCCGCCTCCAGAGCTCGGATGGCCGCCTCGGCAAAGCTCCACTCGGCTGAGACTCCTCGCATTCCCAGCGAATCCGTTACCACCAGTCCCTCGAAACCCAGCTCCTGGCGGAGGAGCCCCGTGATCACCCGCGAGCTGAGGGTGGCCGGCAGGTGCGGGTCGGGTTCCAGTGCCGGAACCGACACGTGGGCGGTCATGATGGCGGCCACGTCGGCGGCGATGGCAGCACGGAATGGCAGCAGTTCAACAGCGTCGAGACGGGGTCGGGCGTGCGGGATCACGGGCCGGGCCTGGTGCGAGTCGACCGCCGTATCGCCATGCCCGGGAAAGTGTTTGGCCGTCGCCACCACGCCCACGTAACGCGGTGCCGGCTTTGGACCGAGAGCAGCCTTGCGCCTGGGCGGAGTTCCCTCCTCGGCCGAGGGCTTGCAGGCAGGTTCAGCTCCGTCCTCCCCCGCGGGTCCGAACGCGCCGGTCTTGCCCGCCACTAGCGGCTGTTGGAAACCTCTGATCTGAGCTACACCCAGGCGGGCAACGAGAACCGGGTCTTCGCCGTAGGAGCGCACGCCGATCACCGGATTGCGGGGGTTGTTGTTGACGTCCAGAACGGGAGCAAGGTTGAAGTTGATCCCGACCGCCCGCATCTCGTCCGCCATCACGCGAGCTACCTGGTAGGCCAGTTGCGGGTCGTCGATCGCACCCAACGCCATGTTACCGGGAAAGGCGGTGAACCCGTGGTGGTCGCTCAACCGGGTGACGATGCCACCCTCCTGATCCGCCGCCAGAAACAGCGGCACGGGTGCGCCCGCGTCGGCCGCTGTCTGTTGCAGGCGGTTCGTGAGTGCCAGGACCTCGGCGGGCGTGCCCAGATTGTGTGCAAACAGCGCCACGCTGCCCAGGTGGCAGCGGGTCAGCCACTCCTGGATGCCGGCGTCCGGTTCACGACCGGGAAAACCCACCATGAAAAGCTGACCGAGCTTCTGCTCCAGGTTCGTGCTGGCCAGGATGCGGTTTACCCGATCGTCGAGGTCAGGGGTAGGGTATGTCACCTCAACCGCTCCTTCCGCATGGGGCGTGCCCCGGCCTGGTCTGTTTGACCCAGTGGGCGTGCTCTGCCCTCTTTAGCCCCCAGATCGCCAGCGGCCGTACTCCGCCCGGCTCTGTCCCCAGCGGTCGCCATATGTTGCTCCCGTTCGGGGCCGGTCATCTTCCGTCCCTGCTCGCACGGCCGTCACGCCTGCTTGTGGAGAACGGCCAAGAAGAACCCTTCCATCAAATTGGAGGGCAGGATGCGGACGGTGCGGCTCAACTGAGCGGAAACGAAAGGCGGGTTTCGGCCCGGGGCTTCCTGAAGCCCCAGACCCGGCAGGGCGTCCGCAATTGCCGTGGTCAGCTCCTGCCCCTCCGGTAGCACGGCTGGCTCGACCTGTGCCTGGCCGCCGAATTTGCGCAGCGCCCAGGCGATGACCTCTTCGTTCTCGGCCAGGGAAAGGGTACAGGTACTGTAGACCAGGCGGCCGCCGGAACGCAGCGCCTGCCAGCCGGCGGCCAGGAGCTTTCGCTGGGTCTCGGCCAACCGGTGAACGAGGCGGGGCGACCAGTGCCGGTACGTCTCGGCCTGACCGTAGGAGAAAAGCCCTTCGCCGCTGCAAGGGGCATCCACCAGCACTCGGTCGAACGCTCCGACGTGCTCCGGCTGTCGCGCCACCTGCGCCCCATCGGCCTCCATTACGGTGGCGATAGAGACCCCCTGTACCTGCAGATTGTGCCGGAGCCGCCCCGCCCGAATGGGGTTGATCTCGCAGGCGAGGATGGTGCCGCGGTTTTCCATCATCGCTGCCATCTGGGTGGTCTTTGAGCCTGGTGCGGCGGCCAGGTCGAGCACCCGTTCACCCGGCTGGGGCTGCAGGACCAGCGGGGGTAACATGCTGGACAGGCTCTGCAGATAGAGACGCCCCTCCTGGTAGGCCGGAAGCCTTGCCAGATACCCCTCGTGAACTCCGGGCGTGCTCACCAGCCGCCCCCACCGATACCAGGGTACAGGGGCGGTCTCGACTCCCGCAGCCGCCAACTCGGCGTCGATCGCGGTAGGGTCGGTCACACGCAGGGAGTTCACCCGGAATGTGATGGGACGGCTGGCCCGCATGCCGCGGAGAGCTCGTTCGGCCAGATCGGGTGGTAACTCCTCGTAGAGCCGATCGACGAACTCGCCCGGCAAAGTGGCAAACAGGGCGTTGATCGAGTCCTCGAACGAGATGTCATCCACTGCCACCACCGAGCCGCAGGTTTTGCGCAGATGCTCCACCGTGACTCCTGCCATTGGCCATCCCCTTTGACCAGTAGGGTTCGTCGCCCGCTCGCCCAACCTCACCACCTCAAGCCATTTCGTCGTTCACCCATGATATCCCTATCCGCAGGGGTCAACGCTATGCTATCCCGCCAAACATTCAGGGAACAGGTTAACGCCGGCCTTGGCGCAGCACGACTCCTGCCCTTCGCTCATGTCTCCACTGGGGCGTGAGAGCAGTAGTTTCCCCAAGCGCTCTCGTGGTCGAGACCTGTCAGGTAGAAAATCGACCTCACTTCGAAGCCCGTTCAGGTAGAAATTGCGCCTGTTCCCGGTCCGGCGAGCGCGCGGCGCTCTACGGCGAGGACCAGGCTCCGGTGAGAGCTGGGCTTTCGGTAAACATGGGAAGATGGCAGAGGTGATGGAAACGTTCTCAGGCCAGAGCGGGCACGTTTTTCACCTGACATTCTTTCCAAGTCGGGTAGGAAAAGTACCTACAGCGGTTCGTGGTGTGGTGAAGGATATATCTTCCAGGTCGGAGCGGATCCAGCTGCAGTCTCGCGGAGGCGGCGCTACTGGTGCGAGGATACATCTTCCAGGCTGGAGCGCTGCGAACCGGGCTCGCCTCGCCGAGTTCGCAATGGCCACGTCCCCGGGGGTTTGGCTGGTAGCCGCGACCTTGGCGTGGTATTCTTTGGGCCGTAGAGCCTCTCAACGCCTGGGTGAGGTGGATGAGGTGCTCCGATGGGCAACGCCGGGTGATTGGCCGGCTGCCTTACCCGTACCGTGGGACGATTGGAAGGAGGTCCGGTCGCCAGCATGGGGCTTGATTGCATCCGCCGCCTGGCCTTTTTCGCCAATTTCTCCCCTTCTGAACTGGAGCAGATCTTTTCCCTGACCCGCACCCTCTCTCTGGTCGCCGGACAGCCTCTGATCCTGGAAGGCGAGCCAGCAGACCGTCTCTATCTAGTCAAATCGGGCACGGTGCGCCTCTCCCGCACCTCGCCGGACGGCCGCTCGTTCACCCTGGACATCGTGGGCGTCGAAAGCATCATTGGGACGGAGGCGTTGTTTCAAGCCGATACCTACCACTCCACCGCCCATGCTCTGGAGCCCATCTGTGTGCTCGAATTTCGCCAAGCGCAACTGGAACAGCTGCTCCTGGATCATCCCGAGCTGGCCCTCAAGGTGATCAAGAGCCTCTCACGGGCCTTGATGGAGTCGGCTGATGCGTTCTCCACCGCCGTATTGTCGGATGCCCGCGGCCGGTTGATGCACTTGTTGCGCCGGCTGGGACAGCGACACGGCATCCAGACCCCGGCCGGCCTGCGCATCAGCCTGCCCCTCACGCACCAGGAGCTAGCCGACATGGCGGGCCTGGCCCGTCAGACCGTCACTGTCCTGTTGAACCAATTGCGAGCCGAAGGGCTGATCGCCATCGATGGCCACCGCCACATCGTGCTGACAGAGAGCTTCCCGTCTGCCAGCAGCGTGGCCTGACCGGTCGTCACGTCACCCTGCCCCTCGCCAGCAAACTCGTCGTTGCTCAACCGGGCGTTTCACGGTCACCGCAACCTGTTGTCGTCCAAGTGACAGAATCCAGCCCTGGCGACCGCTAATCTCGATAGACAAGGAGGGGTTTGTCGATGCAATACCGCAACCTGGGCCGCACGGGTGTGAAGGTCAGTGAGCTTTGCCTCGGCTGCATGATGTTTGGAGGGAGCACAGGCGAGGCAGAGTCGATGGAAATCATCGATCGGGCGTTGGACGCTGGGATCAACTTCATCGATACGGCCAACGTGTATAGCCGGGGTCGCAGCGAAGAGGTGGTTGGAAAGGCACTCCGGCGCAACGGTAAGCGTTCCCGGGTGGTGCTGGCGACCAAGGTTCATGGCCGCATGGACGATGAGGACCCGAACGCGGCCGGTAACAGCCGGCGCCACATCATTGAACAATGCGAGGCCTCCTTGCGTCGCCTGCAGACAGACTACATCGACCTGTATCAGATCCATCGCCCTGGCTCTGACGTTCCCATCGACGAAACACTGGGAGCCCTTGACGATCTGATCCGGGCGGGCAAGGTCCGCTACATCGGCACCAGCACCTTCGCCGCCTGGCAGGTGGTGGAGTCGCTCTGGGTAGCCAAAGAGCTGGGCTACCACCGCTTCGTGACCGAGCAGCCTCCGTATCACCTTCTCGACCGCCGGGTGGAACGGGAACTCATCCCCATGGCCCGGACGTACGGTATCGGCATCCTGCCCTGGTCGCCCCTGGCCGGCGGTTTCTTGACCGGCAAGTATGCCAGGGGGCAGGCGGCGCCGGCCGGTTCACGCTTTGCGGGACGGGACGACGAGTGGCGTCAGCGCCACTTCACCGAAGCGGCCTTTCAGGTAATGGACGTCGTGCAGCAGTTGGCCGCCGAAAAGGGGTGCACCCCCAGCCAGTTGGCGCTGGCGTGGGTCGCACAGCAGCCAGGAGTGACCAGTCCTATCATTGGCCCCCGGACTATGGCTCAGCTCGAAGACAACCTCGGTGCAACGCAAGTCACTATCACCGACGAGGACCGGGCCCGCCTCAACCGGGTCTCGCCCCCGGGACGAGCCATCGTGCCATATTACGAGGCAGACTTCGGCCCGCACCAATTCCGGTGGTAGAAGCTGGCGATGCCGACCGCAAACGAACGTGGCCCGTGTGACCTGCAGGATAAGCCGGGGCAAGCTTGAGGTAGGCGAGGTTGACCCCCGTGCGGGCGGCCACGGTGGGGGTGGCCGGCAGACACCCCGCCCCGGGCGTGAGGCAAAAGACGGTAGGCGAAAGGCGACAGACGACAGGCAAAAGGAGAGGCAGCCGGTGAAGCGACATCCAGCTCTAATTCCGCTATCCGAAGACCATCACCACGCGCTGGTGCATGCCCGGCATCTGTTGAACTACGCGGTCCAGCAGGCGGCTTCCCCGACGCCGTCTTCGTCGTCATTGCCGCCAGCTTCGCCCCCATCACCGCCATCGCAATCGCCTGCCCTGGCACTCCCGGCGCCGATCGATCCGCAGCCCATCAATGGGCAGCCACTACCACCCGCCGTTCGTGACTTCCTTGCCTTTTGGGATGAGCACGGGCAGCCCCACTTCCGGTTGGAGGAAGAAGTCCTGCTGCCCCTCTACCGTCGGGATCATCCCCAGGACCCGCTACCCGCTGCTCTCTTGCGGATTCTCGCTGAACACGTACACATCCGCGCCCTGGTCCAGGCGCTCCGACAAGCCAAGAATGGTGGGTCTTGGGCTCGGCTCGCCCAGGAAGTAGGCCAAGCGTTGCAGGGCCACGTACGCTGGGAGGAACGAACAGCCTTCCCCCTGTTGGAGGACACTCTGTCTGCGCCCGCCCTGAAGGAATTGGAAGAACGTCTCCGTTCTCTTCACCGCTCACCACGGGGTGTCTCACCGGGGACACAAGCCACGTCTGAGCCTGCGCCTGGCCCTGCGCTCGAATCTACGCCTGGCCCTGTGCCCCCCACCCAGCATCCCTCCCCGTCGTCACTCGCCCCGGGGTTGGCAGCAGAGCAGCAGTTCGTCGTCGAGCCCGAGGATGCGGCTGCAGCCGTTGGCTCAGGAGGTTTGCCGGTGCTCGCCACCCCCACGCTGCTGGCGTGGATGGAGAGGGTAGCCTATGAACTGGTCGCGCCGTATCTTCCCCCTGACCAGTCCACCGTAGGAACGCAAGTGGAGTTGCGCCATTTGGCCCCCACGCCTGTCGGCGGGGTCGTTCGAGTACGAGCAGAGCTTACACAGTATGAACAAGCCAGGCGCCGGCTCATTTTCCGTATCGACGCCTTTGACCCCTGGGAACACATTGGGGCAGCGCAGCACGAACGCGTCATCATCGACAGTCCGCGGTTTCTGCAGCGCGTCACCCGCAAGCAGGCCTCTGCCCCTTCTACTTCATCGTCAACAGCCGCACCATAACCCTGAAAAACGTATCCGCCGACCATAACGTAATCTTCGGGAGCAGCCGGCCACTGGTCCTCCAGCCCGCCATCCACTGCCATACGAACGAGAGCCTCTGGGAAGCAGTCTCAGGCAGCAGGGAACCCTCCTTGCAAGGCGAATTTGGCCACCAGCTTCGCACACCCAGTGTTGCCCGTATCCGTGGCCAGAGCTCTGCGTTCCCCTGGCGTCTCATTTGACCTGGATTGGCTCACCCCTGCGAAGCGACATCCTTGCGAGGGAGGTTGGTTTCATGCTTAACCAGCGAGACCTGACTCGACCGGCCGTTGCCCGGAATGGACGAATTGCGCCTGTTCTTGTGCCGTTGATGGCAGCTCTCCTCCTTGCCGCCACGCCGGCGTTGGCTCAGTCCACAGATGGTGCACAAGCCCTCCGTGCTCCTTCCCCCCTCAAGATCGATGGAGACCTGGGGGATTGGGCGTTTGCCAAAGACAGTGCGATCACGCTGGACTCGCAAGCCCAGCTAACCCCGGGTGCGGACAGTCCGGACACCTGGAGCGGCCCAGCCGACCTGAGCGCCACCATCTATGTGGCGTATGACGACACCAACCTTTATCTGGCCTATGATGTGCGCGACGACAAGGTTGTCCAACAATTCAGTGGCGACCAGATTTACAATGGCGACGGGCCTGAGCTTTATCTCGACTTTACCCCTGACGGCCAGGCTGCCGCGTATGACAACAACGTGTGGCAGTTTGGGTTCACCCCTGGGACCGACGCAGCCGCCCCCGCCTGGGTCCTCTACCAGCAGGTCCAGGGCCGCAGCATTGACCCTTCCGCTGTGAAAGTGGCTGCCCAACGTACCGCCAACGGCTACACCATGGAAGTCGCCATCGCCTTGTCCGCACTTGGCCAGACGCTTCAGCCAGGTCACGTCATTCATTTCGATGTCGCAGTCAATGACGTGGACAACACCAGCGCCACCGCGACCGAAAACCAGATCATCCTTAGCCGGGCGGCAGACGGCTGGCAGAATCCGTCAGTCTTCGTACCTCTAACGATCCGTTGAACGGCACACTCTGTTTTCAGCTCCGTTGAACGGCGAACTCGGCTTTCACTTTGGGTCACTTTGGGATGGCGAGGGTGGTTCGGCACGGGCAAGACGACGAGGAGCGACCGCCACAAAGACATTTCTCTCGCAGCAGGCAAGGCCGTGGGGGATTCACAGCGGTCTGTGAAAGGTCGCCCGTCCGTAGTCCCCGCTGGCCACCCTCCCTCGCCTCGGCGTGAGTCGAAGCGAGCTCGTAGCCAGCGTCTGCAGGCCATTGTTCAGGTACTGGCACAGCTTTACCCTACCGTCACGATTCCCTTGCGGCACCAGACGCCCTGGCAGTTGCTGGTGGCTACGATCCTCTCGGCCCAGTGCACCGATGCCACCGTCAACAAAGTGACCCCAGACCTATTTTCCCGCTATCCGTCTGCGCAAGCGCTGGCACAAGCCCCCCTCGCTCCATTGGAAGCGCTCATCCATTCCACGGGCTTCTTCCATTCAAAAGCCCGCGCCCTTTTGGCCACAGCTCGCCAGGTGGCCGCCCGCCCTGACCGTGATCTTCCCCGCACCCTGGCTGAACTGGTCGCGTTGCCGGGAGTGGGCCGCAAAACCGCCAACGTCCTGCTCTCGGCCGCCGAGATCGAAAAGTGGCCTGGATGGGACGCGCGGGCCGGTGGCCTGGGCATCGTCGTGGACACCCATGTAGGACGCTTGGCCCGTCGCCTCGGACTAGCCTTTTCCCTGGACCCCACCAAGGTAGAGGCAGAGTTGCAAACCGTTGTGCCGCCGGACGAGTGGGCCATCTTCCCCCTGCGTCTGATCTACTTCGGCCGTCAAACATGCACCAGCCGGAACCCCGACTGCCCTCACTGCCCGCTGCTCTCCCTCTGCCCCGCCGGTCCGCATCACGGCGAAACGCCCTGGCTGGCTACCAGGGGACGTACTGCCGTAAGAGCAGGTAGCAGTCGGTCTTCTTCGTCGCCGAATCCGGCCAACTCCACCTGAACCGCCACTGCCAACCGTTCGGGCTGTCCACACTGGCTGACAGTTCCCATACGGGTGAGCTTCTGGAAGTACAGCGGACTCTTCCGCTGATGGTGAAGAGCGTCTCCTGGCCAATCTCCCAGCGAGTCGTCAAGCCTGCAGTGTGGGTCAGACCGATCGCCACTGGCAGTTCATCACGGTTGTCTCCAGCGTCATCCCCATGCCAGCCCTCGGTTGCTCCGTCCAGCACGGGCGTCTCATCCTCGGCCTCGCCACTCTCATTCGAGAACGACTGCCAGTGGAGCTGATAGCTGGGACGCCACTGAGCTTTGACCGCACCGTGCTGAGATTGCATGGGGTGCTCTACCCGCAGCTCGCTCCAGAACCGGTTGGAATCCTGGGCGGATTCATTGGAGTTCGTGGAGGCGATAGGGCTCGTGGAAGTCCTCCATCCGGCCCCAAGCCGCACCGGCCAGCCCTTCACTACCTCACCCGTCCACTCCGTCTGGCAATCGACAAAACCTGCTCTCCAGTTCAAGGGGGCGTTCACCGCCCTGGCTTGTGGTGGGGTTGACAGGGACGCCAAGTCCGGCACCGGCTGCACTTTCGAACCCACCACGGCCTGCCACTCCGCCTTCCACCAACCCAGCCCCCACGGGCCAAGGTTGACCCAGCCCACCTGCTGGAGTCTCAGACCCTTCTCGCCCCGCCACTCATACAGGGGGTTGGACTTGGCACGCCGGGCCGCCCATGGATGGAACCCGGAGCTGACTGCGTACCCATCGACGACCCACTCGTACTTGCGTCGTCTCTCCCCCCACCACTCCTGCCGGGCCTGAATCCAAGCGAACCCGTCCCATTCGGCGTCCTCCGCCCAGCGGCGGTGCTGCAGACCCACCTCTCCCCGCCACTGCCACCGCCCGCTCGCGTCCCACGCGGTTAGCCCCGCTATACTCTCTTGGTAGTACGTCGTCACGGGTGAGGTTTCCACCGGCACGACCGTGCCGCCCCGACCCCCTGCTTCCAGCCGCACACCCCGTTCGCCCAGCCCCCACTCCTGGCCACCCCCGGCCCGGGCTATTTCCCAGCGACCTCCCCAGACCCGTTGATCTTCCCCAGGTTGGGCCGGGGTATGTCGTAGCGGGGCGACGCTGTCCCGGGGCCACCCCACCCACGCCGCCCATGCTGTCAATCGTTTACCGGACGCCACTTCCTGGTCCGCCCTGGTGAGTAGGATTCCCCGCACCCCGTTGCGACGGGAATCGCCCCCCCACTCTGGCGACCAGGGGAACTCAAAATCGCCCAGGGTTCCCAACAAGGACGGGCCGCCGTCCCACAATGGGCCATCGTTTCGCAAAACCACCTCCGTCACCTGCAGCGAGAGCTGAGTCGCCTCTTCATCAAACGGAATGGAGCCCGTTGAGGTTCCCAACCGCAGCTCCCAGCTGGACTGGGGAGAGTTGCCGGCTTCGTCCTGGCTATCGTCTGCACTTTTCTCTCGGCCCGCTTCCCCCACCAGCTCTGCCTGAACTCTCAGTCGGTACTCCCCCCGCCAGCCGTCCTCGGGTGTCCACCGGAGGATGACTGCGCCCGCGTCCCCTTGTTGCAAGGGTGTCCAGATGAGTTCTGCCGCCTCTGCCTTCGGCGGCCAGCTCCCGCCTTGTCTCCACCCGGCCTGTAGATCGCCCAGATCACCCGTGAGCACCAGGCCCAGAAATCCCCACAGCCCGATCCCCGCGGCCCCGACGGGATTGATCCGCCTTCTTGCTGACCCACGCACGGCTACCTGACGCATCGCTGCTCTCCCCCCCCACCAATCCCTGCCTTCGTTGAAGGGTGGATTGCTATTCCTACCCTGGTTGTCTTCGCCACCCGGAGGGAATATCCTGCCATCTATGACCAAATTAGGGCTTGTCAGGTTGAGGGGGAGGTGGGCCGGCCGACTCGCGTACCGCCAAGCGGGCTCGTAAGGGCCGCTGAACTCGCCCGCTCAGCTCCCCTCGGATAGCCGCAGCCAGGGCCCGTCCTCCCAACTCCCCCAGCTGGGCCAACGGTTGAACGACGGTGGTCAATGCTGGATCGAGGTAGATCGAAGAAATGGCGTCATCGAACCCAACCACGGAAACCTCGCCCGGCACGGCCACCCCCAGCTGCCGCAACGCCCGCAGAGTGGCCAATGCCAGAGCAAAACCTCCGGCAAAGATAGCGGTAGGCCGCTGCTCCGCTGGCAGCGCCATCCACTGTTGAACCAGCGCCGGCACGGTGCGATACCACGCGGGTTCATCGGCCAGCTGCGCCAGCCAATACGCTCCCGCCTCCGATTTGGCCGCCAGTACTGGGGGATTAGAGGAGAGCGAGCCGGCGTTCTCTGCCCCGTCTGGCCGGAGCTGGCCCAGGCGCTGTACCTCTGCTGGCGTCAACGAGGGCAACCCCAGCTGTTCACAGGCCTGAGAAAAGCCAGTCGCCCGGTCGGCGCTGTCCAAACTCGACCAGGGGCCGGTCATCGCCGCCAGCCGCCGGTGCCCCAGACCCCACAGATATTGAACGACTTCACGAACGGCTTCCACGTTATCCACGTACACGTTGTGCCAGGGGTAGCGAGTGGAGTCGAGACGTGCCCCCACCACCACGAAAGGAAAGTGCTGGCGTTCCAGCACCCGTAACGTCTCCAACCGCTCCCGCTGCGGAGCGATCACGAGGAGTCCATCAACCTCCTCTGCCAACTGGCGGCTACGGCTCTCTAGATGCGCCAGCGTTCCGCTTTCCGCCAGGTTACCCGCCTGGACTCCAGCCCCGCTGAAGACCGCGCGGGCGTTGATGTCTGTGAGGCAACGGGTCAGCCCTTCCAGGATTCCCGCCACATACGGGTTCCCGAGGGGTACACCCATGTCCGCCACGATGCTGATGTGGATGGGTGGCTCACTGGCCGGGTCATCCGGTCGTGGCCTATCCTCGGCTGCCGAGAACGGATGAGAATGATCTTCTATGAATGAAGCCGGGGGTTTGGGCCGCTGGGTTCTGCGCACATAGGTACCACTGCCCCGCACCCTGTACAGCAACCCTTCCCTCACCAACTCGTGAACCGCGTGCGATACCGTGTTGCGGCTCACGTGATAGGTGGCCTGCAGCTCATCTTCTGTGGGCAGACGCTCTCCGGGCAGGTACTGCCCCTTCTCGATGGCCAGTCGCAACTCGGCTTTCAGCTGTTCATACAAGGGAGTCGTCCGCATCCGCATGTCTACCTTCCTTGACAGATCGGGCCTATGGTGTCTATTGTAACAATAAGCACCATCTTTTGCACATGATATGTACCTTACCAAACCAAGCCGCCGTGGCAGGGGTTGGTTGCCCACCGGCTGTGCCCCTGCCCTGGCCCCACCCGCGTGTGAGGTGGGGACAGACAGCACCCAGGTAGGGTTCAGACCGCATTCAGTCAGTAGAAGGGGGGAGGTTGGGTCCAGAGACATCCTCCAACAGGGTTCAGGCCGCATTGGGTCGGCATGGAGAAGGTTCGGTTTCTCGCCTGCGGTTGACGGTAGGGGTCACAAATAGAGGAGGAGATAGCATGAGTGCTTTATCCGGATGGCGCTCGGCCAGTCCCGTTGCGGCGGCCTCGACCTGCTCCCCCCGTAGCAACAGGGGTATTCTCGTGCGAACAGCGCTGGTTGCAGGGCTCATGGGGCTGGTATTTGGCGGTCTTGGTTCGCCAGCCGCACCCGCGCCAGCTCGAGCGGCAGAGCCGGTTCGTGTCATGGTCTGGGGAGGCCAGCCAGAGATTGATACGTACGAGAAAGTCCTCAGTCGCTTTCGGCAGGAGCACCCCGACATTCCCGTTCGCCTTGAACCGGTCCCTTGGGGTCAGTACATGAATAAGCTCCAGGTCTATATCGCCTCAGGAACCGCCCCCGATGTCGTACTACTCAACGGTGCGTTCATTCGAGATCTGGAGACGCAGGGGGCTCTGGTGGACCTCAACCCCCTTATCGCTCGCTCGAAGTTCCCTCTCAGCGAATACTGGGACACCAAGGACATCCTGCAGGTGAACGGTAAGTTCTACGCCCTCCCCCTCTTTGGCGATGTGGCTGCCTTGTACTACAACCGTACCGCTGTCGAACAGTCCGGTCTGCCGGCTCCCGCCGCCACCTGGAAATGGGATGACCTGCGGGAGGCCGCCCGCAAGCTGACGATCCGCGCAGGTGGGCAGACGTCCCGCTACGGCGTGATCTGGGACATTGGCGGCAACGGGCAGAGCTCTTACCTCAATTTCCTGCTACAAAACGGAGTGCGCTACCTGAGCGAAGACCGGACACATTCTCAGCTCGCCTCGGCGCCGGCCATCGCGGCAATCAGCTATTGGATCGAGATGATCCGCCAGGATGGGTCGGCCACGCCACCTGAACGAATCGCCAGTGTCAGCCAGAACTTCCTGGATCAGAAAGCGGCCATGGCTTATCACCTGATCCCCTTACCCGTTAACCTCTTCCAGCAGGCCAAGTTCGATTGGGATGTCGTGCCGATGCCCGCCGGCCCGAAGGGGAAGGCTTCGGAGGTCAATTTCATCGGCTTTGGCATCGTAGCGGGTAATAAACGTATGGATGAAGCATGGCAGGTGCTATCGTTCCTGGTGGGCGAGGAGGGCCAGCGCACCTTCGCCTCGCTGCGCCAGAACCTGCCGGCCATGCGCTCCGCCCTGACCAACCTGGCGTTTGCCGATCCGCAGCGGCCGCCCCGCAGTCTAATACCTACCCTTCAGGCAACCATGCAAAGCCCCACGTATGACCTGCAGTTCACAGCGGGCTGGACCGACTGGACCAACCTCCTGGGGTCGGCCATGATGGAGATCGCCAAGGGAAGCAAGCCGGTGGAAGTGGGGCTGCGCGAGGTTTCGGACAAAATCAACGTCGTCTTGCGCAAAGCCAGCCAGAGCCGGTAGCCAGGCGTCATTCTAGCTCCGGCCGGTTAGAGGGCTATTCGCCAGTGCAAGAGTGCTGCTGCCAAGCGGCGTTGATACGCGGTTGACCCAATGGAAGGGGGCCGACGGCCGCTGTCCCGTATGGCCCCCTTTGACTCCCCCTTTGACTATTCCCGCAGAACTTCGGCCGGGCTGACGTGCTCTGCCTGGATCGCTGGAATCAACCCAAACACCAGGCTGATCAGGAGCGCCACGCCCCAGCCAGCCGCCAGCACCCACGGGTTCGCCTGAAACAGGGCGGCCTCGCCCGGCCCCCCTCTCCGCCCGCAACCCGTCGTGTATGCGCCGATGCCCACAGGTCATCCTAAGCTTGCAGATGAACCGCACCCCGTAGACCATCCGCCAGCAGCCTGAGAACACACTTTGACACCCGCTTTGCATCTTGGCTGCCGGCCGACCATGGACCATGGCGCCGGGGCGTGTCGAGCTTGCGCCTGCAGCTGCGCAGGCATGCTCTGATCCCCCGGATCTCTCTTCTGAGGAGGAGTAACGGATGGCTGACCATGAACCAAGAGATCGAGACCAGACCAGCACAGTTCCTGACCGCCACCGGACCTCGACAGTCAACTTGCGCAAAGCAGCAGACCAGGAGGAGGCGAATCCCCCTGGCACTTCGCCAGGGCAGCCTCGGCCTGCGTCCTCTCAGGTAAACCCCGGACATGAGCGTTCCGACGCCAACTGGGCCTGCGGTAACAAGACCTCCGGAAGTGTTTCGCAGCCCTATCGTGCGGCTGCAGCCAACGCCAGTGTTGATGCAGCCAAGGGCGCTGGTGGTGCGGCCAACGTCGCTACTGATGCCGGGGCTGGAGACTACGCCGGTACCGGGGTCAGAGATACGGCAAGCGGCGAACCCAAAAGTGAAGCGAAAGAGGGCGTAATGAAGCAGCTGAAATGGGAAGTGGCTGATCAGCTTGGCCTGGCAGATGACCTGCAAGACCCGGACGAGCTCTCAGTGCGGGAAGCCGGCAAGGTGGGCGGCAACATGGTCCGTCGCCTCATCGAGCGAGGCAAGCAGGCCATGGCGAAGGAGCAGGGCGAAGATAACCTTCCGCCTCCCCACCGCTAACGGGACGGCGAATGAAAAGTTAGACAGCCGGTTCGCCGTACTCCCAAAAACAAAGCAGCGGGAGTGTTGTGTCATTGTGAGGGCGTCGACATTGAGCCCAGCACACTCCCGCTGCCACCCTCTCTCACGTGCTCCTTCTCCAGCAAGGCGAGCGGGTGATCACCCGCCGCCCCGGCACACGGACTAACCCCCGCCCTACTCCAGACTCACATCAATGGAGATGGCATCCAGACCCTCGAGGTTGATGCGAGTCTGCCACTGTGAACTCCAGCGCTGTACCCGCAGCTCGTGATAGCCTGGCGTCGTGGAGAAGCGGACCGGGCTCTTCCCCATGTACGTGCCATCCAGGTACACATCCGCCCCGCTCGGGCTGGTGCGCAGTTCGACTTGCACCATCGGCTTCGACATCACCCGGATGACCACGGTGTCGGTGTCGATGGCTCCCTGATTATCCTGCACCTGCAGCCTGACGGTGTACGTGCCCGGGTAATCGAAGCGGTAGCTTACCCGTGACCCCGACGCATCCCAACGGCCATCGCCGTTGAAATCCCAGCTATAAGTGAAGATCGCCCCATCGGGGTCATACGAACGACTGGCGTCAAACTCCACCGTATCGCCGACCCAGACCTGTGTGCTGCTAGCCGAGACCCGGGCTACCGGTCCCCGGTTGGGTGGCGGCGGGGGGGGCAGCGGAAAGCCGGACGAGCGAATCTCAAAACTGGTCCAGGCGGTGGTCCACTCAATCGACTTATCAGCCTGCAATTGCGATAGAATCTGCTGTGCAATGTTGCCATCCGAGGGAACGGGGACGATAGCAAACGGGGCCAGCGAGCCACTGGCCTGAATCTTGAGGTTCCCAATGTTGAACGACGCGCTGCCGCCAATGCTCACCTTGAGCCCTTCCAGATACGGCACAGGCTTCGAGGATGCAATCAACTGGACATACTCCGTTCCAGGCGGTCCGCTCACCTGTAAGGAATATCCTCCGTCTGGAATACTGTGGGTCCCCGCCCGCATGAAGTTGCTCGGCTGATACCCGTTAGGCAGCAGCAAACGGGTCGTGCCGGTCGTATCCAGGTCGATGATGTATACATACGCATCCCGGCTCACGGAGAAATTGATCCGAATGCTGTCACCCTCCCGATACACCGACTGGTCCACCCAGATCTTACCAGTGAACGGCGGTGATGGCGGCGGCCCGATGATGATCGCCTGCGGCGAAACAGTCTGAGCCGCTTGGGCCGGTGTCGCACTCAGAACTCCGGCCAGCCCAACGACGGCAGCCAGAGCCAAGAGTCCCAGGCCACCCCAAGCGCGCCGTCCCGGCCGCAAAACCTGCCAATTCATTTGAATCCCTCCTCGTCACTAGCGCCCTTTGATCCCATCTCATCCCTATTCTATCCTGAACTGACGAGGCGGGAACAGATTGGTTCGGCGTCGCCAAACCACCTGTAAAGCGCCCGCACGGCCCCTGCTCTGGTCGTACCAGGCTCACGGGTCGTCAGTGGGTAGCGAGCCCGACACGGTCGTTGCCGTTGCCGTGCCGGGCTCAATCGTTGCTATTGCCATATCTGGCTCAGTGGCTGTTGTGATCGTATCTGGCTCGGTGGGCTGATGTGACGTGGCGGGTTCAATGGCCGTCCCCCGGATGCCAAGGAAGCCCAAAGTTCAAGAGTGGATAGCTCAGGAGTGGGCCATGGCTGGCAGGACGTCGTGGTCGACCCAACGCTGCCCTTTCTTCTCGCTGACCAGGTTGATGGCCACACGGGCGCCGTCTCCGGCCACCGCGATCGTGTGCGGGGTGACCCCTGCGACCGCCCCGGCTGCCCAGATCCCCGGCAGACTGGTCCGCCCGTCGGAGTCCACCTTGATCACATCAGGGTACCGGCGTTCCCGCCCAGCCGCCAGCTCCAATCCCAGCGCCTTGGCCAAGTCCAGAGCCTTGCCTGTGCACAGGATGACGGCCTGGGCCTCGAGACGACGTCCATCCTCGAGCTGGAGCACCCAGCCCCCGTCGTCCTGCCCCTGGCGGTTCAACGACACCACCTTGCCCTGCTCCACAGCGGCCCCAGCCTTCACCGCCTGTTGCAGCGACAACCGATAGAAGTCCGGTCCCGCGATGCCATCAGCGTAGGGGATGTGGTTGTGCAGCATGGCCCGCTGTACCCCCGATTGCCCATCGTCGACCAGGACAGTGCGCAGTCCCCCCCGAGCGGTGAAGACAGCGGCACTCGTGCCCGCCGCCCCGCCACCGACCACAGCCACTTCATAGCATGCTTCCTCGTTGTAGGTATGGTTGGTACCTTCCACCTGACTCACCTGCTCCGTCGCCTCCTGCTGAATCTTAACCGTATTGCGAATCAATCTTATCACGGTATTGCTCTAAAGTAAAGGGTGCGTCGACCAAGCCGTCACTGCCCTGGCCCAGCTTGCGGGCGGGCGGCCTGCTACCACACTCGCGGCGGACTCAGGTTTGACTCAGGTGCTCATTCTCCCGAGTGACGGCCCTTGGACTTCTCTAGACTTTGCCAAGGAGCTTCGCCAGTGTGCCGGGTTGGTCAGTAATGATTCCATCCACGCCCATGTCCAGGTAAGTTCGCATTTGCTCGGGATCGTCGATCGTCCACACGAACACCCGCATACCTTTCGCGTGGGCAAAGTGGACGGCGCTGGGAGTCAATGCTGGGATCCAACCCTCCCGGGGCGGCAACGCCACATAGGGGGCTGGCGGAGTGTAGAACGGGCCCAGGGCCAGGCGCTGCATCACCGCAAAGCGGATCGCCTCCCGCCGGCTCAACGACGTGAGCGCCTGAGGTACCGCCTGGCGTACGACCCGCAGCGGCGCGTCCGCAAACGAGGCGATCAGCACGCGCTTCCAGATGTCCGGCACCCCCAGGGCGTTCAGCGTCCGCACCAGTGCCTGGCCAGCCGCCCGGTCGTCGTCTTTCAGTTCAATCAGGAACTGCGCCTCCGGCTGCTGCTGTAGTACTCGTTGCACCGCCTCTACCAGGGTTGGTACTCGAATACCTTGCCCGCGCAGAGGAAAAGTCTTGCCCCCGTCCGTACTGAACCAGTAGGCCGCATCCAGCGCCTGCAGATGAGCGAGGGTCATTTCTCGTACCGGACCGTGCCCATTGGTGGTCCGGTCGACGGTGGCATCGTGCAACAGCACCAACTGCCCATCCCTTGTCAGCCGCGCGTCCAGCTCGATCCGGGTTGCTTGGGCCCGTATGGCCCCTGCCAACGACGCCAGGGTGTTTTCCGGGTAGACCCCGGAGTCGCCCCGATGGGCGATGATCTCCACCTCTGAACGCTGCCCTTCCGCTGTCGAAACCGGTTGCATGCCCGCTGGCCAGGCTGCCTTTTCCCCCTGCGCCAGCCATAGCCCTGCAACCAGCGCCAGGAGCACCACCAACAGCCCCACGACGGTCCGGCGCAGAGCCGTCCGGCTGCCGTAGTATCCGCTCAGGTAGCCGCCCATCACCGGCCTGGCCAGCCCCAGTTGTAAGAAGAGCCAAGGCGCACCGATGGTGACCCAGGCGGCGATGAAGACATAGCCAACCAGCGAAAGCAGGCCTTCCGGTATAAACCGAGCGTGCAGGACCGCCAGGAAGGCAAAGCCGGCGAGCCCGATGAACGCCTTGATAACCTGGTGCGTGAATGGTGCTTGAGCGTCGTAGGAGAGTTCATCCAGAGCATAGACATCCGTTACCAGTAACCCAATCAAGAAGCCTATGGTCTGCAGCGACGTCGGCTGCTGGTAAAGTGGCATCATGATGACAACAGGCACAGCGATGGACAGCATCAGCTTGAGCCAGCGGGGCCAGCGGGCTCCCCACTGGAGTGCGAAGCCCAGCAAAAAAAGAAGGAGCAGTATCCCGCCGATAGCCAGCCCACCAATCACGTCACCCAGGTAATGAGCGCCGAGGTAAAGGCGGGACAGAGAAATAAGAAGGATGAGGGCAATGGCCCATGGCCACAGGCGGCGGTGCTGCGTTGCGAGGTAGCCCCAGAGGGTGATCGCTCCCTGGGCATGGCCGGAAGGAAAGCCGTTGGACGTCTCATGCACCACGAGGCGGACTCCTTCGGCCGCGGCCGGCCGGGGCATCATGAAGAGCTCTTTGGCCAGGCCGTTCACCCACATGGAGACGAGGAATAGGAACATCAGGTTGTGACCTTCCCGCCTGCCCACACACCAGTAGATGATGGGGATTAACAGCATGTAGAACACTGCTGTCCCCAGGTTGGTGATGGCTATCATGATCGCATCCAGCCACGGAGTGGAGAAGTGCTGCAACCACACGTTTACTGCAGCATCAAACACAGCCCTGTGCCCCCTTGCCCTCTGCCAGGTCGACACCTACCGCCTGCTTTTCGCCACCCGGCCCGGCCGTTCCTACCAATTCTCCTGCCCCGTCTAGGACGGTTGCCTGCAATGACCGAGACGATGATGAAAGCCATCCAGGTGGTGTCCGATGTCCTGACTCCGGTGCTTGCCTGCAACGACCGAGACGATGAGGACAGCAATGAAATGAACGGCAACACGGCCGGAAGATAGCCGCCCACCTCAGCCAGAAACTATCCCCGTAATGAGCCTTATCCTCAGCCCATGAGAAATGAGCCGTATCCTCAGTCCGTGAGAAAGGACTCGCTAAGCTGAGGGCCCGACTCACCGCGTTCAACCTTCTTCTCTTCCCTCCGGAATGCCTTTACCCCCCCCTGGGTAAAACGATGCATCGCCTCACCGGGTAGAAATCGCTCCTGCCTTCGAGACACGAACAGGCACAAAAACCTCCTGCTCGATCCGGCCAGGCGGCTGGACGGTAGCATCGCTGGGGGTGGGTGGCCAGTTGCGCTCTCGCTAGCTGGGCTTTCGCACAGTGGGGGTTCGCGGCCACCACCACCCCCGCCCCCTCGAACGAGGATGAGAACGGTTCCACGCTCCATCAGGTGAATTCGCTACCCGACGTCGCCTCAAACGCGGGTAGCAGAACTACCTGCTGCGCCACGGATCGACTAACACCGATATCAGCGACTATCTGCTGTCCCTGACGCCATGCCTCCGGCTTGCAGCATCCGGCGACACTCCCTAGCCCCTACCGTCAGCCGCTGCTAGGCGCACCCCCGGCAGCATTTCGACACCAGCCACCTGGGCTCCTGTTGTGCGGTTGTCTACTGGCTTAGCGGGCGACCAGGTTTTCGTGGAGTGGGTGGACGTAGCGACGACCGGTGTGCGGTTAACTACTGGCTTAGCGGGCGACTGGGCAGCATCTCGACACCAGCCACCTGGGCCAGACGCTCAGTTGGTGCACCCGTGAGGCAATGGTGGTACACGGGTGCCCCAAGTTGAGAGCAGAAGGTGGAGCGCTGGCACCCCGGCTTCTGAAACCCGTCCAGCGGCATGTAGTGCAGTTGAGAGCATAAGGTGGAGCGCTGGCGCCCCAGGTTGGGGAGCGAAAGTGGTACAGCGGCGCCCCAGGTTACGGGGACGGGGGTGAACGAGTGCCAGACCCGGCGAGCAATGATGCAAAACCGAGGAGAAAACGAGGGCCTGAGGGCCAAAGTGGGGCGCCGGTGCCCCAGGTTGCGGGGGAAAAGTGGAGCGCGCGTGCGCCAGGTTCAGCCGAGACGGGGCGAAGGTTGGGGGGCTGGTGCCCCCTTGAGGGAACGTGGTACACGGGTGCCCCAGGTTGAGAGCAGAAGGTGGAGCGCTGGCGCCCCAGGTTGGGGAGCGAAAGTGGTACAGCGGCGCCCCAGGTTACGGGGACGGGGGTGAACGAGTGCCAGACCTGGCGAGCGACGGTCCAAACCGTCCAGAACGCGAAGACTTGAGGACCGAAGCGGAGTGCGGCTTCCCCCCAACGTTACTGGTTGCCGTGACGCCATGAGCGGAAACCCAACGAGATTAAACAGGGTGTGGCCAAAGATGGCAGTTTCAGTCCAATGTTGGAGGCGGCGGGAGGACAGGAGCTTGCCTGGCGATATCGCCAATGCACTCAAATACCCTCAACCCAGGTGGATGCCACACGCACGCTGCGAGTCATCCGAATCGCCAATGCACTCAACCTCCGTCCACTGGCGCCGTGTGCCCCATTTCGTCCAGATCGCCAATGCACTCAATTACACTCAACCCAGGACGAGGCCAGAGGTGCCGGCTGTAGGAGCGTCCAGCAAAGAAGCCAAAGGCTTGCGTGGGATCTGTGCCCGTAGCCCACGCCTTCCGTCGCACAACCTGTCGCCACCCGCAACCAGCCGTCTAGAGGATACCACCTGCATGTGAACGGTCTGTTCCCAGCACATCACCAACCAGTTCGTCAGCCACAGCAATTCGTTGCGGATCAGTCTGACTGGAATCTCTAGCCAGAATCCATTTATGTCGTCGCTTCCCGCTCGCCGAACGCCGGCTCGACTGTGCCGACTCCAAGGCGCTCCGTTACTTCTACCCTAGCCCCCCACCTGGGGCGTCGGTAGCCGTACTGTCCCTCACAAACCGATACATCGCATCGTACAGCTCCCGAATCTCGGAATCTGAGCTGATCGCCGGGAACATCGACTCCATCGACGTTAATCGTGCCGACTCCCGGGTCTCGGGATCTGAGCTGATCGCAGCCTGCAGCTGGCTATCCACCGACTGGTAATATGGTAATATGCCAGCACCGTGCCGTCCATGTAACCCAGCTTGCGGCCATACTCCAGGGATACTAGCCACCAACAGCCGGGAACCCAAGCCGTGTGAACACGGTCCAGTAGTCTCGTAGCGGCAGCTCAACTCGAGTCACGATGGTTTCCCCCTCCACAGGAGATCCAGAGCCACCTCATACTCGTGCCGGGATGCAGCTCAACTCGAGTCACGGTGGTTTCCCCCTCCACCGCACGACGGGCTGACCTTCCCTCGCACACGTCGTTTTCATTGCTTGCAACTGGTTGTGTGGTCGTGTCTGCATCCAGCACTATACCCCTCTTACGTCCTCGTTGGTAGACCGCGGACCGGCTGCAGCAGCGTTCGGTCAAAACGGTAGTTCCTCATCGGAACCATGCTGCCTCGGGCTCGCCGGCCCGCCATTAGGTATCGCTCGTTCGCCGAGTCTGAGTTCATCCAAAAGAGGCGAAGCGTCACGTTCTACCGTGCTGAGCGTCAACCTCCAAGCCGCCCGTAACATGGCTGTATACAGGCGTCGGCGTGCCTGGTCTTGGGCCTCGTTCGACCAGCCCCAATACTTGCGCCGCGTCACTTGAGCCAGAAAAACGATGGGAAACTCAAGACCCTTGGCACTGTATGTAGTGATCAGCTTAACAGAGGGATCAGCCAGGTTGAGCCCCTTCTTACCGTCCGGTTTCTCAAAGAGCTCATACGGTAACCCCAACTCCCCCAAACCGGTCGCAACCCGGTGCAGAAACTGCCGGTCGTCGGCAAAGACGGCGATGTTCGGAGGGGGCGTTCCGTTCGCCACTTCGTCCCACACGGATTCCGTGACGAACCTCAGCTCGTCTTCCTCCGAAGCCGCCCGGTATATGGTGGGCATCGGGCCGTCGGCCCCATCCGGATCAGCTTCCGGCAAAACCAAGTCCTCCCCCAGCTGCGCTCGTTGGCGCTCGACCAACGGAAGCGCAGCTTCCAGGATTGGTCGCGTGGTACGATAACACGTCCGCAGGATTGTCACATGTCCGCCCGCTACGTGCAGGCCCGTATCAGCCCAGCGAAAAGCGGCTCGGTATACATTCTGGGCGACATCCCCTAGGACCATGAAGCTGTTCTCCTGTCCCGCCTGCAGCCGCAACAGGCAGCGAAATACGGCCGGGGGCAAGTCCTGCGCCTCATCCACTACAACCGCTTGATAGGTAGGTTCAGGCGAAAGCGGTAAGTCTTCCGCTAGTTTCCAGGGCCGCCATTCGTAAGGAGCTATATCGCTGGTGATGCAGCGACGGTTGAACTCCTCAAATACATCCCAGATGTATTTGCGCTCCACCTGATAAAGGGGGATACCACGGCCGGTTCGCTTCTGCGCGGTGCTGATATACTCTGACTCTTTGTGTAGGCCGAAGGCCAGTATAACTTCGCATATTTCGTCGAGGACATAGCGATCGGACAGCCTTTGTGAACGCAGCGTCGGGGCTTGCACCTGCTGACGAACCTCATGAACCAGAGGCACGAGTTGCTGGCCAGCGAGCAGTTTTGGGCCATGATTCCCACCAATAGAATGGGCAAGCTTGCCCATCAACGACCAAGCCGTCGTCACCACCACACGATCGTGCCACGGCGGATCTGCGGGCAAGATATCCTCCAGCATCGACAGAACCGCTTGCCGCAGCACCTGGTTGTAGCAGACATACAGGATGGGTTTGGGCTCAGCGAACAGGCCAGGTTGGCGCAGAAGCCATTCGATTCGACGGACGCCGACAATCGTCTTGCCAGTTCCAGCTGCTCCCTTGACCACCATCAAATGTCCTGTGGGACGTTGGATGAGGCGTCGCTGCTCCTCGGTCACCGTTGCAAGGAACTTGACCAGGGGAATGCGTAAGAGTGTAGGTACTTCGTCTGCCGTTATCTCAATAGCCGGTGCCGAGCCAACCTGAGGAACCGGCGTCTGCACCGGCTCAGCCGGCAACAGATTGATAAACATCGTCTCCAACTGGTCCGCCACATCCTGATCGATCCCTGCGTCCACCAGCGGCACGGTTGTACGAGTGTCAAAGACCGTCTGCGCCATCTCGTCGCCCACCAAGCGCCGTATGACCTGATATGGAAGGTACTCCCCATAGGTCCCGGGCTTGGCCTTGCAAGACCGACTGGTCGATCGGCCGCTCGACTCATCTGACGACGGCTGGGGCACAGCCCTCCGGTGCGTCCCTGTGCTGCCCCTGGGCCGAAGTTCGCGGGCATTGGCCAGCTCCTGCTGGGGATCACCCGCATAGTGTGCGGCCCATTCGACAACCTCATGACGGCCTACATTGAGGAGAATGGTCTGCGCCGCTCCGTTTCCCGCCACAGGCAGATCTACCAGTCGATCACTGTCAGATATAGACGAGTGATAGATTCGGTATCTAGGATTATGGATCAGGGTCCGGTCGACGGCCTGAAGATCGGTGAGATACCGTTCAAGCACTCTGCGAACCCGCCCCCGATGCTGCGGATGCTTGCGTAGGTAGCCATCCTGAGCCTTCAGATAACGTGGGCTCAAAACCAGCTTATCAAAGTGCGGCACCCCATTTTGCCCTGTAGCCTGTGCCATACACTGGCCCTCCTCCTTGGCCACAGCCCCTCCAAGGGCTCTGCGTGGCCCTCGGAGGATGCCTGACGTCTACCGAAGTCGCTCCATCGTCGTTCTGGAATCAAAGATGGGGTCCAAAGAGGTCCAGTACAGCCGTTCCGTCGGGCTGGAAATGGAACCACACTCGGGCGGCATCACTGTCGGACCAGGCGTAAAACTCGTGGGTCACGCCGGGCACCGGGGGTGGTCCGCCCCAAGGGTGTACCCGCAGCGAGCGAGGGTTATAGTTACCATGTTCCACCAGATAGCGGTCGAAATCGTCGATCTGTAGGTTCAGAAGGCGCAGTCGGTCGGGTTCCCGAATGGCGTTGGCGTCCCGCTGGAATCGCCTCGAATACACGATCTGCCCGGAAGGCGGCTCTAGGAGACGCTCCGCATAGGCAGACTGCTCTGCTTTGCGATACTGCTCAAACGCAATAGAGCCGAACACGGAGAGCGTCGCTGACCCGTCGACCACCTGAACAAGGCTGTCCGGGACCGCCCGCACTTGGTCCGCCCCTACCGGCCGGTGATTCCACAACTGGCGCAAAATCGGCAGGTTCTCAGCGATGCGATCATCTAGATCCCAGCGTACCGGCAAGCGAGGGATGTGGATGAGGGAGTCGGAGTTCTCGAAAATGTATACGATTTCGTCAGCGTACACGTGCCCAAGGGTGTTGAGTACCCCCTGTACGCCTTTGAACCCACCTGTCAAGTTGAAGACAATCTGGTAGCGTTGTTGGCGGTAGCCTGGCAGCGTCTCGCTGCACCACTTGGCTAGCTCCTGGATGCCCCAGTAAAACATATCTACGGAATTGGTGGCGAGAAACTCGATGGGCACGACCTGGGAGTGCGCCCCAACCTTGGTCAGCCAGGCCTGCACCGCGTCGGCAACCACGCTACCCAAGTAGGTATCGGTTTGCAGCAGAAACAGTATATCTTGCGGATCTGGCAACCGGCCCTCATAGACCCCGAGCAAGCCGTTGAGTTCAGCGCTCATCTTACGTGCCTGCTTTGCGTCACCGGCCAGCAGCTGGTCTCGGCAACTGCGCCCGTGAGCTTCGAGAATCTGCCGCTCGTCTACCGGGATTTCCGATTCTTTACTATTGGAGTGCCGGTGGAGGAGTTGACGAATCCTGTCGCCCGTAGCGCTCGCTAGTTGGTTGGTCAAGAGACTCGTTCCACAGGAAGACACGACGACACGCATGGTCCCCACACACTCCTTGCCTACCATGGGATTTCGAGAGGATTCGACAAGGACGTACCAAGTCCTGGCACGATGGGCACAAGTGGGCGCACGCCGCAAGCCGACCGCGATGGCTTCCGGGCACGACCTGGGGCTCGTAATCCACTGCGACCCGCCCCAAGACGACCAACGCCGGCAACGTAAGGGAATGGGTCGGAGACCCTGGCTCGACCGGCTGAACCTCCGTGACCGGGGCGCTTTGCGTGACGCCGGGCTGCGTACCCGTAGCAGCCGCAGTACCTGCCGTGGACGCGTCGATCCCCATGGGTTTTTCACGGTAGAGGATGGAGGATTCACCGCCGCAGTACCTGCCGTGGACGCGTCGATCCCAAGCCTGAGCATGTCGCCGTAGCCGTGGCGTATCTGGTGGCGCTGCGGTGGTTCAGGTCTCAGGACAAGAACCCTCACGGGCTTCACGGTGAGCACCCGACCGGGCCCAGAAGGACGCGGCGTGCTCGAGATCAAGACCCTCACAGGCTTCACGGTGAGGACCCGTCCAGGCATAAGGCAATAGGTAGAAAAGCCTCCTGGTTTCGACACTCGCTCGGGTAGAAAATGCGCCTGATGACCCCCGTGTGGGGCATATCGTGTGCAGGCATAGTCAGTGGGAAAACGAGCTAGCAGGGATTTTCGAGCGAGCTCGGGTCACCCGATCGGACCCCGGTATCGCCCGCAGTCGGTGGTAGGCTGCAGCAGGTAGCGTTTTCACCCGGTGTCGTGTCGAACTCGGGTATAAAGTATGCCCGCTGGTCAACAAGGGTTCTTTCGCGCGCACAACCGGTAGCCAGCCTCAGTCTGCTGCGCCGGCTGCAGAAGGTGGACGGCGTCGTAGTAGTGCTGCCGCGTGCGTACGCTAACGCCCGCCAGCTGCGAGACCGTCTTGACCGTGAACGTCGTGTGCGCCACGGGATCACCTCGACCCGAACATGGAGTACCCTGTCCAACCGGGTTGGGGGGCTAGCCAGCTTAGCCGGCCCAGTCGGGCGACGCACAGTTCATTTCGAGGCGCGCCAGGCGGGCAGGAGACCGCGAGTAGGGCTGCGGAACCCCGCAGCCCCTGCTCCTGGCCTTGACACCAGTCAGCCGCCAGCCTGTGCAACTACGACCCGTATCCCGTATGCCCTGGCCAGGGAATGAAGCGCAAGCTGGCCGGCGTGCCTAGCGCACAAAAGGCCCGCGGCCAGTCTGTTCACTGGACTGATCGTTCAACTGAATGCCGGCGTACTCCTTGCCCCCATTCGTATACTCTGGTAGCGTATCCTGCTGATCGTTCAACTGGATGTCGGCGTACTCGCCATCGACCGCCACCGAGTACCGACCCTCCCCCAGCCGGCCCGCCACGGCCTTCTCGTCCCGGTCGGCCGTCTCGACCTGGGCCAGCCCCAGGTGATCGCTGATGGAGCCAAACCGAGTCCGTACGTCGAAACGATGGTTGGCCGGCCGTACAAACGAGAGCGTCGTGTCCGCGTAGCGGGACGTAATCCGCACATTTTTGCGGATCGATTCCCATCGGACCTCCCCGTAGCTGGCGTTCAGTCGAACATCCCCCGCAGCGTTACGGCCAGCTACACCCACATACTGCGAGTCGACGTTGGTGTTCCCGGTTACTCCATCCACCGTCAGGCCACCGTACCGCAGATTAGCCGTGAGATTGCCGCCCACGTTCACGACGTTAGTTTGCTTGAAATTGCTATGGATCTCTACGTTGCCCGAGATGTCCGACAGGTCTGCAGAACCATAGTTCCCTGCCATGTTCAGGTTGCCCTGGACTCCAGCCACGAGGACTGCGGAGTAGGAGGCATCTACATTCCAGTCCCCTCGCACATCGCGCACGATGGTAGCAGCGTACCGGTTGTTCACGCGCGATGGCCCGCTGACGCCAGCTACCCGTACGATTCCATAGCCGTTGCGCACGTCGACCCGAGCCTGCGACGGGAGAGTGCCTGCGACGTTGACCTTCACTCCCCGCACGGCTGCCGGCCGAGACGGCGGCTCGTTCACCCGCAGTTGCAGCCCGGCCGTCTCGCCGCTCGCAACCGGCGTCAACTTGACAGATACCCGGCTCAGGTACTGCCTTGCCTCAGCCTCAGTGCTGGCATAAACGGTTATGGTGCACTTCAAGTCCGCACTCGTCGCATTTTGAACTCCGTTCAGCTCTACACTGCCCATCGGGATGGACGCGGTCAGCACCTGCCCGGCCGCCAGCGGTCCGCTGAGCGCCTGCTCCTTCGCCGCCCGCGGAGTGGTATCGTCCCAACTGGCGCCCGAGCCCGTCCGCCCCAGTTGAACAAAGTGCGCATAGCCCCGGTACAAGCCGGTTCCGTTCGTTATCTGGTCCATAACGGCAATACCGACCAGAATGGCCAAGGTCAGCAGGACCGTTTGTCGCCTGTTCACTGCTTCTCTCCCTGCCTTTCCTACCTCGACACGGATATTGGCCACCATGCCCGCGGGGTGATGACGCTGCTGCTCTCCCTGCCTTTCATACCTCGACCACGTGTTGCAGCAGCCAAATCGTCAGTCCGAAGAAGAGAAGCCCCGCCAGCCCCCAGCCGATGAGAACACCCGTGTCCACGTAAGCTGCGTTCCGGACGATATGGAAGTTTCCTGGTGACCCCGCGAGGCCGGTCAGCGACAGCCGAGGTACCCAGCCGAATAGATAGTGGCCCAGACCGCCCAGCCGGACCGTTATCCAGCCGCCAGCAAAGAGCGCCCCCAGCATCGCCACGAACTGCCAGCGCTGGGCCAGCCGGCTGACCACGTAGGCCGCCTGTACCAGCACCACCAGGCCCAGCCCAAACAGCCACAATGCCAACCCCGCTTGCAAGCCCGTGCTGGCCAGCCAGTGACGGGGGATGGTACGAAGCACGGATAGAGTGTCCTCCGAGATGCGGGCCTCCCCCATCATCACAAACCAGACGCCGCCTAGCGTCAGCAGGCATTGCAGCGTGAAGCTGGTCATTACCGCCGCCAGCTTGGAGGCCGCCTGCTTCCACCCGGCCGTGGGGAGCGACAGCATCAGATAAACCGTGCCATTGTGCCATTCGGACCGGTACGACGAGATGGCGTCCCAAACCGTCCACAGCGGGATGAATCCCAAGGGTATGAAGGAAAGGCCAAACGGCACCCCTTCCGGCCAGTGTCCGATCCGTGTGAAGAGGAAAACCTCCCAGGCAAGGATTAGCACGCTAAACAGAACCAGGGTGAAGACCAGCTGGCCCAGATCTTTGCGGTATAGCTGGGCCAGTTCCCGCCCCAGGCTCATGGAACGCGCCGGGGCAACCTGGCCGGTTGCCTTGTGGGCCGGCTCAGCTGTCGTCGTCATGCTCATAGTCACGCATACACCTCCTCGAGAATGCCCTGGATGGAGCGTCCATAGCGCTGGCGCAATTCCTGAGCGTCGCCCTCTAGCCGGACTTGCCCTCTATCCAGGAAGATCACCCGCTCAAAGATCCCCTCGGTTTCGGCCACCTCATGGGTGGAGATCACGATCGTCTGCTCGCCCACGCGGAACTGGCTGATCAGGCTCTGGATGATCCGTGCCCGGGACGGCGGGTCGATGCCCGACAGCGGTTCATCGAGAAGGATCAGGTCGGCGTTGCGGCTGACCGTGAGAAGCAGCTTCACCCGTGCCCGCAGTCCTTTGGACAAGGCGCGAATGCGGGCGTGGCGGCGATCCTCGAGGTGCAGGAAGTCCAGGAGTTCCTCGGCTCGGCGCGCATCCCAGTCCGGAACCAGGGCCGATACGAAGGTCATCGCGTCCTGTATGGTCATCCAATCGTAGAGGCAGTCCCCTTCTGGTTCATAGGCGACCCGCCGCTTGGTATGCAGGCCGGGCGTCTCGCCCAGCACCCGCAACCGCCCGTCGTCCGGCCGCTGCAGGCCTATGATCAGTTTCAAGAACGTAGACTTGCCGGCGCCGTTCGGCCCGACCAGGCCGATGATCTGCCCACGAGGAATCTGCGTGGTGATGCCGTTGACTGCCTCCACCCGCCCAAAGCGTTTGACGACCTCCCAGGCGTCTACCACGATCTCGGGCAGGGGGGAACCCGCGCGCGGCTGGGCGCTGGCTGCTTGCCCCCCGTTCACCGGGTCAGTTGCCGGCGTTATTGGTGTCATTGGAGTGGAGTTCATTCGTCTGCCAGGCCTCCTTTACGATAGCCATCGCTTCCTGCAGTCCAAATCCCAGGGCCGCCATCTCCCGGACGAAGCTGGAAACGGCCGCTTGCGCCATCTCTCCCCGGACCTGTTCTAGCAAAGCTGGATCGTTGCGTATGAACGTGCCCTGCCCTCGGGCCGTCTCCACCAACCCCATTACCTCCATTTCTCGGAATGCCCGCTGCACCGTGTTGGGGTTGACCCGCGCCCTCTGTGCCATCTCCCTTTGCGAGGGCAGGCGATCCCCCGGCTGTAGCTGGCGGCGTGCCACCGCCCGTTTGATCTCGTCGATGATCTGCACGTAAATCGGGCGGGGCGAATCCAGATCCACTCGGATCGTGCCGAGCTGCTCTACCAACGTGGTGTGTCACCTCCTGATCCGCCGCTACCTCTGCAATTCCGCCTCCGGTGAACTTCCGGCTGCCGCTCTCTCCGATGTCCTCGTGTTCACACACTGTCCCGGCTGGCCAGCAGCAGCCAGCTTCCCGTCTGCGCCACCACCAGAAAACTAGTGCACTATACTGCTAGTGCACCATGATCGTAGATCATCCCATCCGAAAGTGTCAAGGGAGTAGGCTCAACTTGACCAAGGAAGGTGGAGCAATCGTGCTCCATAGTGGCCGGGGAAAGTAGAGCGCGTGTGCTCCCCATCGGGGCGATGGCTGCCACCGCCGCAGTAAAGTGTAGCCGTCGCGCTCCATTTTCCCCACCCGACGTGGAGCACCCGTGATATGAGAGCAGGTGCGGCCTGTCGCTTGGGCGAATTGGGAGCGCCGAAGACTCGCGCGATGTCACTCAAGTATTTCTGTCAGGGCAGTCGTGCAGAGTTGGAGGGAGAGATCAGGACCATGGCTGTCTGGGAGTGTCCTCGGCCCGAGTACCCGCGCCCTGACTTCGTTCGCAGCGAATGGCTCAATCTCAACGGCGAATGGGAGTTTGCCTTCGACGACGAAAACCGGGGGCTCAGAGACCGGTGGTATGACGACGCGGCCGCCCCCTTCCCCCTGCGCATCTGCGTTCCTTTCGCCTTTCAGACACCGCTTAGCGGAATCGGAGATCGTAGCTTCCACGATGTCATGTGGTATCGTCGGCGGATCGTGATCCCCCGCAACCCTGCCTGGCAGGGCAAGCGGATCCTGCTCCACTTCGGAGCGGTCGACTACGCGGCAACCGTCTGGGTCAACGGCCAGCTGGTCGCCGACCACGAGGGCGGCCACACTCCGTTTACGGCCGATATCACCAGTGCCCTCATCGCCCCCCAGAACCTCTTCGATACCCCCGTCGCCACAATCGTGGTCCGGGCGTGGGACCCATCCACCAACCTGGAGATTCCCCGCGGCAAACAGCATTGGAAGGTGGACTCGGAGGGCATTTTCTATACCCGTACGTCCGGCATCTGGCAAACTGTTTGGCTCGAACCCGTCTCTCCCGCCGCTTATCTGCAGCGAGTGCAGTTGACGACCGAGCCGGGTGGGCGCAAGGTACGGGTGCAAGCCTGGATCGCCGGCGGCCCGGATCTGACCGGTACGAACGCCCCTCTGCGCCTGGACATAACCACCCGTTACGCTGACCGCACGGTGGCAACGGCCCAGGTTGTGGCCGGTGTTGCTCCCACCGGCGGTACGGCCGCTAGCGTGGCAGCCAACGCCGGTGCGGCCGCCGACGCTGCCTCCAGCGCCGCAGGTGATGCCAACTCGAGCGCCGCGGGCGATGCCGACTCTGCCCAGATTGGCATGACCACAGCGTTTCTTGGCACTGCGCCGGTCGTCCGGCTGGAGACCGAGCTGCTCCCCAACGAGGTTCACCTGTGGAGTCCGGAGACCCCTAACCTGTACAGCGTGAACTACCGGCTCTACCTGGGCGACCACATCATCGACACGGTCGACAGCTACCTGGGCCTGCGCTGGGTGAGCATCGAGGGCGGGCGGGTCTGCCTCAACGGCCAGCCGTACTACATGAAGCTCGTCCTTGACCAGGGATATTGGCCTGATGGCCTGCTCACCGCCCCCACCGACGCCGCCCTGCGAGCGGACATCGAATGGGGAAAAGCCTTTGGGTTCAACGGGTGTCGCAAGCATCAGAAGGTGGAAGACCCCCGCTTCCTGTACTGGGCGGACCGACTGGGCTACCTCGTCTGGGGCGAGATGGCCAACGCCTATCGCTACAGCGAGGATGCCGCACGACGTTTGCTGAAGGAATGGCTGCAGGTGGTCGCCCGAGATTACAACCACCCTTGCGTCGTCGCTTGGGTGCCGATCAACGAAAGCTGGGGTGTCAGCGAGCTCGCCCATGACCGTCGCCAGGTCGACCATCAGCTCTCCCTCTATCACACGCTCAAATCCCTCGATCCCACCCGGTTCGTCATGTCCAACGATGGCTGGGAGCACGCGCGCTCGGACCTGCTCACCGTTCATGACTATAGCGGGCCGCAAGAGCTCTCCAACCGCTACCACTCCCTGGACGAAGCGCTCCGTTTCCGCCCTGCCAACCGTAGTCTGTTTGCGCCTGGGGTCTCCTACGCCGGTGAACCGCTGCTGGTCACCGAGTACGGCGGCCTGGGCTTTCGCAAAGGCGAGCAAGAGCAGGGCTGGGGCTACGGCAAACTGGCGACCAACGAGGAGGAATTGGTGCAGCGTTACCGGGCCACGACGGAAGCTCTGCTCGCCAGCCCACTGGTCCAGGGCATCTGCTACACCCAGCTGACGGACGTGGAGCAGGAGATCAACGGCCTACTTACTTACGACCGCCGGCCCAAGGTCGACCCAGTGTTGATCAAAGCGATCAACACGAAGACATGACAACTGATGTCCTAGTCCCAGCGGAAGAGACGGATGCTTAGGCCCAGGGTCATCACCATCCACGCCAACAGAATGCCGATCTCCAGCCCCATGCTGTAGGTGGGCGGCGCCCCCACCATGACCTGGCGCAGGGCATCGCCCAGATAGGTCAGAGGCATCGCCCTGACCACCGGCCCAAGGAACTTCGGCAGGGACCGACGACGTTCACGGGGAACACCCGCCGGCCAACGACCACGATGAGAAGGGTCTGCAGCACTGCCTCCACCGGTTGCTGGGGCAAAGGCTTGGGCCGTCATGCTTCCCTGCGGTACCAGCGAACGTCGAGCAGGTTACTCTTTCTGCGAAGCGAACACTATGATACCAATGGCTTCAGGGTCGCGAGTCCCGTCCAACGATGCCGTGGGGCCCTGTGGAGGAGGGATGAGAGTGAACAAGCGTCTATATCGTTCCCGTTCTCAGCGAATGCTGGGAGGCGTCTGTGGCGGTCTGGCCCAGTACCTGGACGTGGACGTCAGCGTCATCCGCTTGGCCTGGATCGTAATTGCCTGCCTGGCTGGCGCCGGAGTGCTAGCCTATATCCTTGCCTGGATCGTGATTCCCGAAGAGCCTTGATTGACCCCCTCGTTCTTTATGTCGCCCCTGCTGCAAAGACTCGTGGTCAGCACCTAGCGAATATGGCCCTGAATAGCAAGAACCAGTAAAGGCCTCGCCTCCTCGCTGAAGGCTACATGCGCCAACAGCAAAGGGAAAAAGAAAATCGGAAGGGGGGCATACCCTATGAATCCATCAGACGGCGTCCAACGCAGACGGGAGACCGCTGCCGTCCCCCCACACCGTTCACGGTCTTCCCAACCCGTTGAACCCCTCCGCCTCCTCCTGCCGGACGGCCGCCCCGCGTTCTCGCTGGTGGCCCGCGGCTTATGGGGCATGCGTCTGCATTTCGTTCTCTACGACCCCGACCTGGCTGCTGTCCCGGAAGAGGCCCCGACCTACGCTCGCTCCACTGCCATGGACAGCCTGTGCCAGCCCAGGCCCACGATCGTCTTCGTGCACGGCTTCCAGTCCGATTGGCAGGCATGGAAGGACGTCTTGAGCCGCCTGGGCTCGGACCACCGAGCTATCGCCTTGGATCTACCAGGCCACGGTCATAGTGCCAAGCCCCTGACCACGTACACCATCCCGTTCTATGCTCGGGCCGTCGCCTCGTTCCTGGCTTATCTGCGCCGGCTGGGTGCGACCACCGGTTCGGCCACTGCCACGACCGAAGAGCCCCGCCAACTCTCCCCAAAGTCCCCCGCCCCTCTTACGCTGGCTGGGGTCTCGTTAGGGGGTGCGATCGCCGCCCGCACCGCGCTGGACTACCCCTTCCTCGTCGACCGGCTGGTGCTGGTCGATGCCGCCGGCATCGGCAAGCGCCCGCAGCCCTGGTCTTCCCGACGCCGGTTCTTGCCGATGCTGTTCTGGCAAATCCTGGGGCGACCACAACCCTCTGTGATCCGGTCTGCCTATCAGTCTTCGCTCTTTCACCGACCCAAGAAAGTCCAGGATGCGCTGGTGAACGAGACAATCGCCACCCAGCGCGCCTGTCGCCTCGCCAGCCTGTTGACTGGTATTACCCTTGGCCTCCCCTCAGCCCGCACGTACGCCGACCTGCCCCGCTTGCAGCAGCCCACGCTCCTCGTCTGGGGTCGCCACGACCGCGTCTTCGCTCTTCAGGACGCTCTCGAGGCCCAGACCAGAATCCCCCACGCCAAGCTCGTCGTCATCGAGGACGCCGGCCACGTGCCCATGCAAGAAGTGCCGGAAGCTTTCGCTCGTGCACTCCGCCAGTTCATCCAGGAGGAATAACGAAACTTCGCCTGCGATCGCACTTTGGCAGCCGTGTGCGGGAGTCAAACAGCTGCCCCTGCCGATCTGCCGCGGGCGCTGTCGTTCGTGCCCCTGCTCAGCGAACCGTCGCCCCAGGGCCAACCGGCCGCTCGGGCGTTACCAGCGCCAGACGGCTGCCGTCCACCGAGGTAGCGGCAAGGAGCATGCCCTGGGAGACGATGCCCCGTAGCTTCGCCGGCTTCAGATTGGCCACCACCACGATCTCTTTGCCGACCAGCTCCTCGGGGGTGTAGTACTTCGCAATCCCAGCCACGATCTGCCGCTGTTCGCCTCCCAGGTCGATTTGCAGCCGCAACAACTTGTCTGCACCCTCGACCTTGGCCGCCTCCAACACCCGTGCCACCCGCAGCCGGATCTCCCCAAACTGGTCGATGGTGATCAACCCGGCCTCTTCCTCGGATAGCCCAGCAGCAGCCTTGACCGCCGCAACTCCTCCCTGCTGAACGCCCGCCTTTCCAGTTTCCTGCGGCGGCACGCCACCATGAGGAGCGGTAGCCGGAACAGCTGCTCCGGCCTTAGCCGTAACGCCTGGTACCTTGGCCGCTCCCGCCGTTGCAGACGCCGTAGATGCAGCAGATGCCATCGCCACCGGCTCAGCCGTTTGCCCGGGATGCGTGGCTGCCTCGGGCTCGGCGACCTCGAGCCGCGGAAAGATCGGCGCCCCCCGCTGCACCTTGGTGCCGCCCGGGAACACACCCCACCGGTGGCAGCTGGCCAGCCCTCCCAGCGGAGCTTGCGCCGGTGAACCGCTCAGGCCCAGTTGTGTCCAGATCTTCTCTGCTGCCACCGGCATCGTGGGACTGATCAGGATCGCGATCCGCCGCAACACCTCGGCCAGGTTGTACATGACCTCTTCCAGCTGGGGGCGGGTGACACTGGAGCGCGCCAGCACCCAGGGAGCTCGTTCATCAATATACTTATTCGCCATATCGACCAGCGACCAGACAGCGTCGAGCGCCCCGGACAAGTCCAGGCTCTCCATCCTGGCCTGGTACTCCTCCACCACGCGCAAGGCATGCTCGATCAGCGACCGGTCGAGAGGGGTGGAAGCTGCCGGCGGCTGGGCAGCCGAGCCGGCGCCCGTCGGCACCTGGATCGTGCCGGCCAAGAAACGGTCGGTCATCGCTACCGTCCGGTTCAGCAGATTGCCCAAATCATTGGCGAGGTCGGCGTTGTAGCGCTCGCGCAAGCTGCCGATGCTGAAATCGCCGTCCTTGCCCCAGGAGATCTCCCGGGTAAGATAGTAGCGGAGCACGTCGGCCCCGTACTCGTCGGCGAGCTGCAAGGGGTCTACCATCACGCCCTCCGACTTGCTCAGTTTGGCCCCTCCGACATTGACAAACCCGTGGCCGAAGACGGTCTTGGGTAATGGCAGTTCGGCTGCCAGCAAGATGGCCGACCAGATTACGCAGTGGAACCAGGTTATGTCCTTGCCGACCACGTGCAGGTCCGCTGGCCACCAGTAGTCGAAGGAGTGCTCTTGCGATTGCTCTTGGACCTGGGGCTGCGGTTGAGGCTGGCTCTGGTGGGCCAGCAGGCGGCGGCCGTACCCGGCTCCGGTCACGTAGTTGGTCAGGGCATCAAACCAAACATAAACCACCTGTTGCGGGTCGACAGGAAGGGGAATCCCCCATTCCACCGTGGAACGGGAGATGCTGACATCCTGCAGACCTTCGCGGATCCGGTTGAGCACCTCGTTGCGCCGGGTCTCGGGTTGGATGAACTCGGGGTGCTCCTCGATATGGTGGAGAAGCCGCTCCTGGAAGCGAGAGAGAGCGAAATAGTAGTTACGCTCTTCTACCCACTCTACCTTACGGGACGGATGCACGGGACAGTGCCCCTCGACCAACTCGGACTCATCCAGGAAACGTTCACAAGAGACGCAGTACCAGCCGGAGTAGGTGCCCTGATAGATGAAACCCCGGTCGTTGATGCGGCGGATAAGATCTTGAACGGTCGCCACATGGTCCTCATCCGTCGTGCGGATGAACCGGTCGTAGGAGATCTCCAACTTCGCCCAGGCCTGCCGGAACTTTTCAGACATCAGGTCACAGAATTCTTTGGGTGACAGGCCTTCTTCTCGTGCCCGGCGCGCCACATTGAGGCTGTGCTCGTCCGTCCCCGTCAAGAAGAACGTGTCATCCCCCGCCAAACGATGGTAGCGGGCGATCACATCGGTCGCGATTTTCTCATAGGCGTGGCCCAAATGAGGCTCGCCATTCACATAGTCGATGGCAGTGGTTACATAAAACTTGCCCAACCCTACCGCACCCCCTGCGCAAACGTACCCTGATTTTATCCACCATTCCAAACTTTGTCAACTGCTGGCCACCCCGTTCCGCCAGCGCCGGACTTTGGTTTTCCCCCCCTTCCTCGCCCTAGCCTAGCGTAGTCTAGCCCAAAAGGACCAGGAAGCCAACAGAGGCCCGGGCCGGCGGGCCATTCATTAATGAAAGCGCATTGTGTGCGGTCCAGAATCGTGCAGGAATCAGGAACGAGACCCCGCATTGGTTCCTTTGCTGCGAAACCGAGTAGAATGTGACCAAAGGCGATTCGTGAAAGCGAGGCGTTGCGGCATGGACCGACTCGACGAGGCCACTCGTCGTGAGGAATTGTGGCGGGAATGGTTTCTGGCTCGCCTTCTGGACCGTATTCCGCCTTGGGTGCGGCCTGACCACCTGACCGAGGCCCGGCTGCTCTTGGTGATTGCCGCAGCCATTACCTATTTGCTCCACCGCGACTTTCGCTGGCAGCTGGCGCTCCTGGTGCTGGCGGCCTTGACCGACCTGGTGGACGGTCCGCTGGCGCGCCGGCGTGGCCTAGTGCATGCCGAAGGAGCGCGCCTGGATCAGCGGGCCGACACTCTTCTCGGCGTGTGGCTGGGTATCCTTACCCTGGAGGCAGCAGCACTCCCGTTGTGGGTAGTAGCTGCCCTGCTTATCAGCCAACTGCTCGTCTGGGCTGCTGAACTGACCAGCAGCCGCTGGCTCACCGAACGTTCCGCCTCGCTCGCCGGCTCTGTCTCGAAGCCTGTTCCCTCCTTGTCGGGGTTGGCGGTCGGCCCTACTGTTCCCAAGCCAAATGTTGCGGGCCGCATCCAATTCGTCTGTGTGATCAGCGGCTTCCTGGCCGCCCTCAGCAGTGCCCGCTTGGGCTGGCCTCTTCACAACCTCGGAGTAGCGCTCTTGCTGCTCGCGGTGGCCGCCGCGGCTACCCAGGTCTCCGCCAAGATCAGCCCGGCACTGGGAGTTCACGAGGAGTCGAGTAACCAACGTCCTCCTATGATGCACCCCTAATCATCCACTGATGCCCCCCTAATCCACCGCTCCCTCACAGGTGAATCGCAGCCGAAAAACGACATACATGACGGCCTGGTGAACAACCCAGAGGGATTACCCGTCTCTTTCGTCCGCATACAGCGCCAGCCCTCGTACGGTCGAACGGAAGCCGACTTCCCGCAGCGGCTCTTCAGCCTGGCTGCCAATGACACTCTGCTCTTGCCACCGCTCGAGGTCGAGACGCCCGGTACGGCGGCACTCCGAATCCGCCTCCAGGACCATGGCCAGGGGACGCAACAGCTGCGTTGGCTCGCTACTCCCCCAGACGGCCGGATCAACCAGAAGATGCTCCCGGCTGGCCAGCATGATCCAGGCAAGCTGCCCGCCGGGGTCTACCCACAGCCAGGTGCGGTCATCCCGGTGAACATGTTTGGCAGCAGCCCAATCCGGCCACTCCTGCCAGAGCCCCCACGGGTTGAACGGCTCGTCCGCTCGTACCAGCCAACCCTTCCTGCCAAGCCAATCTTGTCCATCCTGCCTCGCCCCAGGATCCTCCCAACCCTGCCTACCCTGGCAATCTTCCCAATCCTGCCAGTCGGTCAGCTGCATGAACTGGGGGCCGTCCAACCCCATGACGAAGTCGCCCCGCAGCCACTCCCCTCGCCATTCCGCCCGGGTGAGCCAGTCTTCCGCCTCCCGCCATGACCCGATCTCCGGCGCGATCCATTGCGGCCCTTGGGCTTCGGCTGCTCCTGGGCTCGGCACATCCCGTTGGCCCGTGGAGGAAACGCGGGCAGAAGCAGGCTTGGCTTGCTCCCAGCCGGCCTCTACCACCCGCCACCAAGCCCCCCACGTAGCTGGGCAGACAACCCCATAGAGCCGTCGTACCTGCTCGACTGCGACTCCGACGTTCAAGAGGGTATGGATCGCCTGGTCCATGTCGGGCAGGGCCTGCCAGCGTCCCCGCTGCCAGACCGTCTCCCTGCCGGCGAACGCCGGCGACCGTCCTGGCTGCCAAACCAATCCGTCTTTGTGGCCTGCTGGAAACGGGCCACTCTCCCCCGTGGGAATGCCAGACACGCCAGCCGCTGCCGGGCTGATCCGCGCTGGCTGCCGAGTGCGAAGCCTCCGTCGCAAATCGAGGTAGCGACGGCGGGCGGCCGGCCCTTGCCCTGGCCTGCCCCAAACTCGCAGCATGGGGTTGGCTAACCCCCATCCCTGTTCCCGGCGGGACGACCACTGTTGCGGGCACTGCCCGGACAGTGGCTGTTCACCCGATCCCAGCGGCATGGCTGGCGTGGGCAGGCGCTGCAACAACTCCACCGGCTGAACGGTGTCAGCGGTAACCCGGCCCGCCAGCACCAAGCGGGCCAACGCCGCGGCGATCTCCCCGGCCGATGGGACGGCTTTCGCCGCCCCCAACCGCCCCATCTCGAGGTACTCGATCTCCGGTCGCCGGGTCACCGGCGACCCGGCCGCCGGTTGGGTGGTCATCCTGCGCTCCAGCTCCGCCCAGAAGCGGGGTCGCCCGCTCAGTTCCCGGAGGACCGCCCCGACAAGTTCGTCCCCTTCTACTTCTGCTACCTGTGGCAGCCCCTGTCCTTCGAGGAGTACGGCCGCGTTCAGGTTAGTCCACAGCCAGACCAGGCGGCCACGACATTGCCAGACGAGCTGGCCAGAGCGGCATAGCTCATCCAGGCTTCCCCGCACCAACTCGAGATCAGGTTTGGCCACCGGCACAGACGACGTCAGGATTCCGCAGCGCCGGGCCAGCAGCTCCAGCCAGCTCGGCCAATCCGTTGCCATGAACTGCAGCCGGTTCACCACGTCGGCGACTCGTTCCACCGGGGACTCGCCAGACTTCCCTCCCGCCCGTCCCAGCAGCCAGGCCAAAAGCTCCTGTAACGAATGCGCCTGCACCTGCCGCCGGGTCCGCCCCAGGGAACGCCGCGCCCAAACCCGTAGAAAGTCGACGGCGCACCACTCCTGTTCCGCTCCGTCCTTGAGGTCGCGGCGAAAACGACCTGACACCAGTTCACCGGCAGCTTCGAGATCGGCTAGCGCCTGGCGCCAGCCTGTCTCAAGATCCCGGTTCATCCTCGCGGAGTTCTGGCTGGCCATGGCAGGGCTCTGGCCAGGCGTTACGAGCTTTTGGCCCGCCCCAGCCGCCAGCTCAGCCCAGGTGAACGGGCCGTGCAGGAGCGCCCACTGGCGGAGCTGGTCACGGGCAGTCCGGGTGGTGGGAATGCCCTCCTGGTCGGCCGTAACCACAGTCGTGACCGCCCTCAACTGCTGCCGCAGCTCAACCAGTACCTGAGAATCGAGGATCGAGCGCAAGTCGCCGCCGGCCAGAGCAGTGGTGGCGAGCGCCCAGTTCACGCCGGCAGGGACGGGACGAGCCGGCTGCAGCTCGCCAGCCGGCCGGCCAGACACGGACCGGGGCGAATCGTCGTCGTAGATGAAGGCGCCGGAGTATGTGAATAGCAACGAGGCGCAGAAGGGGCTGGGATGCTGCAGCGGTGTGGCCACCACCTGCACCTGGCCGGTCCCCACTCCTTCCATCAGGCGTTGCAGGGTAGGCAGGTCCAGCCAGTCCTCAAGCACTTCACGAACGGCTTCCCGCCACACCGGAAAGTCGGTGTAATGGCGAGTCGCTTCCCACAAATCCTGGGCCTGCAAGCGTTGCAGCCAGAGGGGTTGACGTTGGCCGGGACGACGAGGTACGGCCAGCAGCAGGCAACGGCGGGCCGCTGCCCGGAACGCCGCTCCCAACAATGGGCTGTCCTGGAGCTGGCGTAGCACCCGCCGCTCGAGCTGCTGCCAGTCTAGGGCCAGGGCGTGCAGAAGGTTCACCCACTCGGCCGCCGTGACGTCGTCAGCCGGCGGCCGCACGAGCAACCCCTGGTCCGTACTGACAACCGACGGAGTGACGTGCCAGCGTTCCTGGCACAGATCGAGCAGGGCCAGGCGGAGCGCCTGGTTGACGCGGTTGCCCCAGATCGAGTGGATCACGGTGAGAGGTTGGCCGTTGCTGTCGGGAAACGTCTCAACGATGAGGCGGCGGGCGGTGGGCAGCACACCCGTCAGCTGGTACTGTTGCCGGAGATAGGTGTCGAGGGTGGCTGCGGCCTCCGGGGCTAGGCAACTGAGCTGGAACGTTCGATCCGAACCCGCATCGACGCATTGCTTTCCCTGAGCGGCCCGGTATTGCTTCTCCCAATCTTCCAAGTACTTGCCTATCTGCACCCCCAAATAAGCCGGGCGTCCCAGTCCTTCACCCCGCCAAAACGGCAGACGGACCAGCGGGCTATCTGGAGTCAAACGAGCTCGCCGGCCAGTACCAGATACCAGGTTCATGTTTCCGCCCCTGCGCTCAGGCGAGGGCATATGCCTGTGGCCTTCGCCCTGCCTGTCCGCCCCCGATCCGCCTGAACCGTTCGCTTCACCGTCGGAAGGAACGTTTCCCCGTGGCTGGCCGGCTCCGACATTGTTAGACACGGCCGAAACCAGCACGCGGTCCGGCCGGATCTCCTCGATGCGCCACGCTGATGTGCCAAGGGCGACAACATCGCCGACGCGGCTTTCGAAGACGAATTCCTCGTCCAACTCCCCAACCTTTTGCCTGTCCTTGACTGTTAGTACCGGATAGAGCCCTCGGTCTGCAATCGTTCCTGCCCCCTGCAGGACCGCCAGCCTCGTCCCTGGCAACGCCCGCAGCCACCCCTTCTCCCGATCCCAGACCAGGCGGGGGCGTAACCGGGTCAGGAGTGGATGCCGGTACCCGCCGCTGAGCAGGTGCAGCACGGACTGCCACTGCTCACCCGACAGATGGCGGTAGGGCGCGGCTTGGCGCACACAGGCCAGCAGCTCCTCCTCGCGCCAGTCGTCCATGGCGACCATCGCCGCTACCTGTTGCACCAGGACATCCAGTGGCGCCTGGGGAATCCGTACCGGCTCGATGTTGGCCTGCACCATCTGGGCTGCTATAGCGGCTGTTTCCAGCAGATCCTCGCGGGTTTTGGGCAAAATGAGTCCCCGGCTCGTTGCCCGGAAGAGGTGTCCTGCTCGGCCCACCCGCTGCAGGCCACGGGTAACCGACTTGGGCGATTCCACTTGAATCACCAGGTTGACATGGCCCACGTCGATCCCTAACTCCAGGGAACCCGTCGCCACTACGGCCGGCAGCGTCCCGTTCTTGAGTGCCTCCTCCACCTCTTCCCGGGTGCTGCGGGAAAGACTTCCATGGTGACTGCGAGCGATCATGTGGCCGGCCAGCTCGTTCATGTGGGCGGCGATCCGCTCGGCCACCGCCCGGTTGTTCACGAAGATGAGCGTGGTGCGGTGCTGGCGCTCCTGAGCCAGCACTTCGTCGGTGAGGCGACGGTACATGGCCGGCCAAATGCTTTTCTCCGGCAGGTGAACCATGTCCGGCGTCGCCACGTCCACCTGCAGCTGCAGCTCTTTACGCAGGCCGGCGTCGATGACCCGCACGGGGCGGCCACACCCACCCAACCAACGAGCCAGGGGGGCGAGCGGCCGTTGGGTCGCCGACAGGCCGATGCGTTGCAGTTGCCTGGCCTTGCCGCTGAGGCGTGGTCTGCTCTCATCTATATTCGCTGCCGAGCGCGGCTCACCGTTTACCGGCGTCACCTTGCCCAGGCCCGAGCCGCTCCCGGCCGTTGCTCCGGCCCAGCCCAAGCTGCTGCCGTTCGCGGCGGCGACGTACCACTCCAGCCACTCCAGCGACAAAACGAGCTGGCTGCCCCGCTTGTTGGGGGCGAGGGCATGGAGTTCGTCGATGACCACCGCCTCGACTGTTCGCAAGACTTCACGGAGACGGGGCGACAAGAGCATCAGAAAGAGCGATTCCGGCGTCGTGATCAAAATGTCCGGCGGCGAACGGCGAATGCGTTCACGCACCGCGGGTGGCGTGTCGCTGGTGCGAACCTCCGCCCGCAGCGGCGGTGCATTGGGCCGGGTCTGGAGCAGGTAGGCGTTGAGCGCGGCCAAGGGCTCGGCCAGGTTGCGATGGATATCGTTGTCCAGCGCCCGTAGCGGTGAGACGTAGAGGACCCGCACCCCCGGGAACCCCTGCGGCAGAAGCCGTTGCCCAGCGCCTGCCGTCAAACGTTCCCTCAGGAGTCGGTCGAGAAAGACCAGAAAGGCTGCAAATGTCTTGCCTGAACCGGTCGGCGCCATCAGCAGCACATTTTCGCCCTGCTGGATGGCGGGCCAGCCTAGCTGCTGCGGAGGCGTCGGTTCACCGTAACGTTGGGTGAACCAGCGGCGAACGTATGGGTGAAAGCCCTGCCAAACCTCGCCAGCCACGCTCGCACCTCTTTCTGCTACCTGTTCCCACATGTGCCCGCATCTCATCTTCTCGCAAATGTCAACTCCCATCAATGCCAGGCTAAGCGAGCCGGTTCACCATCGCCACCATCGGCTCCTTCGCCGTCAACCTTGCCACCGCCTTACCCTCCGCGCGCTCCCGCATAAGTGTGCCTGGTCAACAGCAGGGTTTCCGCCCAGTTGAGCGAAGTCAACCTACACTCCAGGACACTGAGACGCTGGAAGTGCGCGGGCAGGAGGAAGACGGTTTCGGTGACATAAAGCTTCCAAACTCAAATGCCAGCCCTCTTGAGATACCGGTAGCAAAGGAGTGGTTTCGGGTGGCCAGGTACGGATACCAGGACGAGCAGAGCGCTGAAGGCGCTGGGTTGAGAGGTCGCGTGCTGGCCCAGACGGATAGTCCAGCAGGCACACAGGCTGCTGTGGCACTGCAAAATCACTGGGAGAGGGCGGTTCAGGAGCTGTGGGGAGTGGCCGCGCCCCCAGGCGACTCCGAACAGGCCTGGGCAGAGCGCTTCCAGGGCGAAGCCCGCTTTCTCGCCGCCCTGATCGAGGCCGGCATTGGCGGCATTGACCCCTCCCTCGTCGACCAGGCGATCGAACACCTGCGGGATAGCCTGCAATCCGGGGAACGGTGGTCCAGCGCCGTTCCGGCTGCTGAGTCTATGCTCCTGCCCGCCGTGGGTCCGGTGGCCCAATCGTTTGTTATCCACCTGGTAGGCCACGCTCACATCGATATGAACTGGCTATGGGATTGGCCGGAGACCGTGCGCGTCAGCCGGGACACGTTTCGCACCATGGACCAGCTAATGGCGGAAGAGCCCGACTTTCGCTTTTCGCAAAGCCAAGCTTCGGTGTACATAGCCATGCAGGAGCTGTATCCCGAGATCTTCGAACGGATACGGGAACGTCAACGCCAGGGCCGCTGGGAAGTGACCGCCTCCACCTGGGTGGAGCACGACGCCAACATGGCCAGCGGCGAGTCCATCGCCCGCCAGCTGCTCTACGCCAAGCGCTACTTCGCTCGTGAACTGGGCGTCCCCCCCGCCGACGTGCCGCTGGTCTGGCAGCCGGACACGTTTGGCCACCCGTTCACGATCCCTGGCATCCTTGTGCGGGCCGGCATCCGCTATTACTACTACTGCCGCGGCGGCCACCTTGGCCCCTGGCTGCGCCTTTTCTGGTGGGAAGGGCCAGACGGCAGCCGGGTGCTGGCGTTCCACGACAACGACCTGTGGTACAACGGCCCGGTCCGGGCAGTGGACGCGGCGCTGGCCGCGGTAAACCTGGCCCGTCAGACCGGCATCACCGACTATCTGTTCGTCTATGGCGTCGGCGACCACGGCGGCGGTCCGACCCGCCGAGACCTGGCGATGATCCGCCAGGCCCAGAGGTGGCCTCTCTTTCCGAAGTTGGTGTTTAGCACGGCTAAAGCTTTCTTCGAGCGGGTGAACGAGTCGCTCTCCGTACCCCCGTCCGGCGCGACCGAACCCACCGCCTCGACTTCCGTGCCGATGCCGCCGTCGGGGCGCCTGCCCGGGCTGCCCGCCCCCACGCTACCGGTCTACGGGGGCGAGCTCAACACGGTGTTCAGCGGTTGTTACTCCTCACAATCGCGTGTCAAACAGCTGAACCGCGACAGCGAAACCCTTCTTACCCGGGCCGAGGCCTGGCAGGCAGTGGCCCACGCGGCCGACGCCTCCCTGGTTGCAGCCTTGCCACCCACAGCGATAGCAGGCGTGTCGACCCCAACGGCCAGCGCTGGTCAGTCGCTACTGGAGCAGGCGTGGCAGAAGCACCTGTTCAACCAGTTCCACGACATCCTGCCCGGCAGCGGCGTTCCCGCTACGTACCAATACGCATTGGGCGTGGGGCAGCAGGTACGAGCCGCCGCTGAAGCGGTCGAAGACCGGGCCCTGCAAGCACTGATCCGGCAGAAGCTGGCCTACTTCCCGCCACCGGTCGTGGAGACCATCGCCCAGCTCAAGCCCAAGGTCGTTGCCGACCGGGTCAGTGTCAACCCGGACTGGGTGAGGCCGGTGGCCGTCGCCAACGTCCTGCCCTGGCGGCGGTCGGAAAGCGTCCGGTTGGACATCTGGGATCCGCCGGCCGGAGCGGAACAGGCTGTGCTGATCGATCCCGAAGGCCGTCTCCTCCTGACCCAAAGGCTCCGCCGCCACGAGGAGTGGGGGCACCAGCAGCTGCGGGTTGCGTTCCCGGCGCTGGATCTGCCCGCCCTTGGGCTGCGCTCGTACGCGGCTTTGCTGTTGACCCCGCCCGAATGGGAGCAGCTGCTGCGGCAACAGGGCTGGCAACGGCGGCGGCCGTGGGCAGACTGGGATCCGGCCATCGACCCGGAAGATCCCCCCGGCGGGCGAGGGGTGCAGGGCTGGATCGACGGTACCGGGAAAGCGCATCTGGAAAACCAGTGGCTCGCAGCGGAGGTCGAACCCGGATCGGGGGCAGTGGTTCACCTGATCGACAAACGGACCGGCGAGGACCTGGTGCCCCCCGGCCAGCGCCTCGGCCTGCTCGAGATGAACCTGGAAGCGCCTCACGGGATGTCCGCCTGGAAGATCGGGCCGTTCGCCGCCCGCCAGCCTCTTACTAACGGCGCGGCGTTGCGGCTCGAGTCCAACGGGCCAGTCGAGGCGACCGTCGTGGCTCAGCAGACCTATCACGAGAGTCGCTTTGAACTGTGCATTCGCCTGACCGCCACCAGCCGGCGGCTGGAGTATCACCTGGCTGCGGATTGGGCAGAACGTAGCGATCAAGGGCGTCCCGCCCCCACCCTGCAGGTGGCGTTCCCTGTGGCTGTGGCCACGCGCGCGGCAAAGGCTGAAGCCAGAGAAAACGCTGGGGTCCGGGCTGAAACTGCCGATGCAAAAGCCTGGGCCGAAGCTGCGGACGAGGCTGTTGCTCAGGCTGAAACTGCAGCTGAGCCAGCCGCGCCGGCTAAACCGGGTGTCGTCGAGGCCCTGTACGAAATCCCCTTTGGGGCAATCCGGCGACCAGCGGACGGTATGGAAGTTCCCGGGCAGAGGTTCGCAGCGCTGGGGCGGCTACTGGTGCTCAACCGCGGGCGTTATGGCTTCTCGGCCACGGTCGACGATGACCTGGGCGACCTGGGGGCAGACGGCATGGACAGGGGCGGACGTGGATACCGGCCCGGAGCGATCTCCGTGCTGCGAATGACCTTGCTACGTGCCACTCACGATCCTGATCCTTTGCCAGACCATGGACACCACGAGATCGAGTGGGCCATCGAGCTGCTCAGCGCCGAGGAACAAGCCCAGGGGTGGGCCTCGACCGCGGCTGCCGCAGCCAGTGAGTATCAGTATCCGGTGCAGGGCCGGGCCCTGGCGGGATGGGAAGTAGCCGGAGATGGCAAGGGACCCGGCTCTGGTGATGGCCGAGTCGACGGTTCTGGCGAAGGCAACGGCCACAGCTCCAGCGAGGGCAGGGCTTCCTCGCCGGCGTCGCCGCAGGATGCTTCCGCTGAACTATCTTGGCTTGAGCTAGATCCAGCTGGTTCGGTCGCCTGGAGCGTGCTGAAGAGCTGGGAAGGTGTGCCGCCGGCAGGGGATGGTGGCACAACGCTGCAGACTGTGAACGACTCGCCCTTACACTCCACCGAAAAGGCGCGGTCAGCCATGTCAACCCCAACCGACTGGGTCATCCGCCTGTACGAGGTGGATGGGCAAGATCGTAAGGCACGACTCAAGCTCGGTCCAGCACTGCTAGCCGAGCGAGGGCTTCCGACCGCCGTACGCGAGCTGGACCTGCTGGAACGCCCCGTTGATCCGCCGGCAGCTGCCAATGTGCCCGGCGATGCCTTGACCCTAGACAGGGTGAACGGGATTCTCGAAGTGCAGCTACACGGGTACGAAATCAAGACGATCCTGCTACACTGGGACTCACCGGCCAGTCACTAGACAGGCAACGCCGGAAGGAGGGTGCGTCTCCTGTTATGCACGAGGCTCGGGAGCCTTCCGGGTCTCTTCTCTGAGACCACCCTCCTTGGCCGCCCGGGAACCGGCCGTGGGACTGCGCGCAGGGCTGCTCCGGCCCCCCCTCCGTTCAGATTGCCGGGGTGTCGGCAAATGCACCGGCGAATTGGCTGTTGTACAGGTCCGCGTAGAAGCCCCCCTTGGCCAGGAGCTCCTGATGCGTACCGGTCTCGATGATCCGGCCATGGTTCATGACCAGGATCATCTGCGCATCGCGGATGGTCGAGAGCCGGTGGGCAATCACGAAGCTCGTCCGGCCTTTCATCAGTTCGGCCATAGCCTTCTGGATATAGATCTCAGTCCGGGTGTCCACACTACTGGTCGCCTCGTCCAGGATGAGAATCGGCGGATCGGCCAAAAAGGCGCGGGCAATGGTCAGCAACTGTTTCTCGCCCTGGGAGATGTTCGAGGCGTCTTCGTTCAACACGGTGTCGTACCCATCCGGGAGCGCCCGAATGAAGTGATCGGCCTGCGCCGCTTTGGCCGCCCGTACGATCTCCTCGTTGGTTGCGCCCTCTTTGCCATAGGCGATGTTCTCGCGGATGGTGCCATGGAAGAGCCAGGTGTCCTGCAAGACCATGCCAAAGAGCTGGCGCAGATTTTCACGCTTGAGATCTCGGATATCGACGCCATCGATCAGAATGCGGCCACCGTCGATGTCGTAAAACCGCATCAACAGATTTACCAGGGTAGTCTTGCCCGCCCCCGTAGGCCCAACGATGGCGATCGTCTGGCCGGGACTCACTTCGATGTTGAGATCCTCGATCAACGGTACATCCTTCTTGTAGCTGAACCTCACGTTCTCCAGCCGTACTTCGCCGCGCGGCGAGGCGAGGGTGGCCGTTGCGCCAGCATCCGACGGCTCCTCCTGCTCATCCAGCACCTCGAACACACGCTCGGCCGAGGCAATCGTCGACTGAAGAATGTTGACGATGTTGGCCGTCTGGGCGATGGGCATGGTAAACATCCGCTGGTACTGGATGAAGGCGGTGATGTCACCCAGTTGGATCTGCCGCCGGGTCACCATGATCCCACCGATGGCGGAGATCAGGACGTAGCCGATGTTGTTGATGAAGTTCATCAGGGGAAAGATAATGCCCGAAACAAACTGGGCCCGCCACCCCGCCTCGTACAGCCGCTCATTGATCTCGTGGAACTGGGCGATGGCCTCCTCTTCGTGCCCGAAAGCCTTTACGATCTTGTGGCCGGTATACATCTCCTCCACGTGGCCGTTGAGCATACCTAGCTCCCGCTGCTGATTCGCAAAGTTCTTTTGCGACAACCGGGCAATGGTTGCCGTAACAATAAACGAGAGCGGCAATGTCAACAGGCAGATCAGCGTCAACAGCCAACTGATGGTAAACATCATGACGATGGCACCTACGATGCCGACGACGGAGGTGATCAGCTGCCCCAGGCTCTGTTGCAGGGTCATGCTGATATTGTCGATATCGTTGGTCATCCGGCTCATGATCTCCCCATGCGTGCGACCGTCAAAAAACTTGAGCGGGAGCCGCGACAGCTTGTCATTCATATCCCGGCGCATGGCGAAGACCGTGGTCTGGGCCACACCAGCCATGGTGTATTGCATCGCGTAGTTAAACAGCGAACTCGCGACATACAGGCCCAGCAGCCAGAAAACGATGTGCCCAATATATGAGAAGTCCACGTGGGCGGGAATCCCCATGATCCTCATCATGAATGTCCGCCCCAGGCTGGTGATCGCCTTCCCCATGATCTTGGGGCTGGCGATGTTTAGCACGGTACTGGCAGATGCAGCCAATACCATGAAGAGCAAGCGTGGCCACATGGGCTTCAAGTAGATGGCCAGCCGCTTCAACGTACCCTTGAGGTCCTTGGGCTTTTCGACCGGCCGGCCGAATCCGTGCCCGCCGCCGAACCGGTCCCTGCCCGGTCGGAAGCTGGTGGGATACTGAGATGCCGCGCTGTTTCTCATTGCACCCATAGCGCTCATGCGATCTCCTCCTCGGAAAGCTGCGAGGAGACGATCTCCCGATAGACCTGGCAGGTCTGCAGCAGCTCCCGGTGGGTGCCGATGCCGGCTACCCGTCCCTCGTGCAAAACCACGATACGGTCGGCGTTCATCACCGTACTCACCCTCTGGGCCACGATCAACACCGTTGCCCCCTCCGTCTCCCTCTTCAGTGCCGCCCGTAAGCGCGCGTCGGTCTTGAAATCCAGGGCGGAAAAGCTGTCGTCGAAAATGTAAATCTCAGGCCTTCTTACCAGGGCCCGTGCAATGGCCAGACGCTGCTTTTGCCCACCCGACACATTGGTTCCTCCCTGGGCAATCTCTGAGTCGAAGCCATCTTTCATGTCCGAGATGAAATCCAGGGCCTGTGCGATCTCTGCCGCACGGCGAACCTCTTCCTCCGTGGCGTCTGCCTTGCCATATCGAATGTTGTCCGCCACCGTACCCGAGAAGAGCACCCCCTGCTGCGGAACGAAGCCAATCTTGGCCCGCAATTCTGCTTGCGCCATCTCCCGAACGTCCACCCCGTCCACCAGGACAGCACCACTCGTAACATCATAGAAACGGGGAATCAGATTGACCAGCGTCGACTTGCCTGAACCGGTTCCTCCGATGATGGCCACGAACTCCCCGGGCCGAGCCTCGAAGGAGACATTGCGCAGCGCTGGCTCTTCGGCACCGTGGTAGCAAAACGTCACATCCCGAAACTCCACATACCCCTTCTCGCCGCCGGCATGCCGCGGCACAGCCGGGTCACGGATCTCCGGCTCAATGGCCAAGACCTGGTTGATCCGGTCAGCCGAAGCTTGAGCCCGCGGGATCATGATAAACAGAATGGAGGCCATCAGAAGGGACATCATGATCTGCATCGCGTATTGGAAAAAGGCCATCATATTGCCGATTTCCAGTGTACCGTGGTCTACGCTGAGGCTTCCAAACCAGATGATGGCGACCGTAACTAGGTTCATGATCAACATCATGGATGGCATCATAAGAGCCATCAACCGGTTGACACGGATTGAGGTGTCCGTCAGATCGCGGTTAGCTGCTTGGAACCGTTCCCGTTCATAATTGGTGCGGTTAAACGCCCGGATGACTCGAATCCCCTCCAGATTCTCCCTTACGATTAAGTTAATGCGATCGATCTTGGTTTGAACAGCCCGGAAAATGGGAAGCCCCTTGGTAGCGATGAAAAGGACCAGCGCTGCAAGCAGCGGTAAGGCCAGGGCCAAGATCCAGGCCAAGTGCCTGTCCTTCAACGAGGCCATCACGATGCCGCCGACCATCATGATCGGAGCGCTGATCATCATGCGCATGATGATCATAGTGACCATCTGAATCTGGGTAACGTCGTTAGTATTCCTGGTTATGAGGGAAGGCGTACCAACCTTATCAAATTCACGCAGAGAAAACCTCTCTACATGCTCGAATATCCTGGCGCGCAGGATCTTCCCGAACCCCATTGCAGTTAGAGAAGAAAAGTATGCCGCTGCAATCGAGCAAGCTGTGCCTCCTAGGGCGACCAGAAGCATGAACCGGCCTATCTTCCAAATATACCCTACATCTTGCCTCATTATGCCATTATTTACGATATCTGACATCAACGTGGGTAAGTAAAGCTCGGACAGAGTCTGCAAGAATACTAAGCTGATAACAAGCGCAATCTGAAGCTTATAGGGCCTCAGAAACTTGAACAACTTGATCACGACTGGTTGTCCCCCCGTGCAACTAGAGCGGTCTATTCATCATTTTCGCCATGTCTTCCGTCCTGTTCCGTACGGGTCATTCGCATCAGCTTTTCAATGGCATTGGCGTGCTCACTCAACTTGGTGAGCAGGTCACTGAGCGCCTCTGCCTTGATCATCACCAGGCCACGGTGGCCCATGCCGCCGTCAAGCACCAGGATCTTGTCGCCTGGCCGGATTCCGTGAGCCTCCCGGGCTTTCTGCGGAATGACGATCTGCCCTCGTTCGCCCACCGTCACCGCGCCATAGAAAACTGGCTCATGCTCGCTCATCCGTCCAGAAGCCTCCTTTCCCCCCGTGGACATGCATGATCATCTTTACATGAATGGTATGATAACACCCGCCGGCGTACTAAACAAGGGGATCACTTCAAATTCTCTTGCACGGACAGTTGTCGGCGTTCCAACCTGGAGGCTGAGGGTGGTCTGCGGCAGCCGCCGTCTCCTGCCGCTTCCGTGCCATCGAGATAGTCCGGTGGGTAATGACCGTCAACTCTATCCCTCGCCCCCCACCTATTGCTTCCTTGGCAAAAAGGCCGGAGGTAGACTCGCGGCCCGCGGAATACGACCTGTACGCCCGCAGCCGGGTCTACCTCCGGTTTCCTGTCATGCCAACCCGCCCTGGCTCTCCCTGGCGTCACGCGTCCCCTGACGTTACTTGGGACACCGCCCGACCCGGAACATGGCCACACCATGGCCCGGCACCACCGCCCGCAGCTTGCCTTCCCCGTTGAACGCTACGTCCCGGTGCTCCCACAGATCCCGTGCTACGTAATGTGCTCCAGGCGCGCCGGCAGCGCCTGCCGACGCCGCTGTGCCACCCGCGTCCCCGAAGCCGAGCTCCGCCAGGCTGACTTCCATGAGCGTGTCACTCTCTCCCCGGTTGAACAGGATGACGGCCCGGTCCCCATTGGCCAGCACTTTGGCCCAGACTTCCTGATCGCCGTCCTTACGAATGCGGCTGCCCTGCACCCCGGCCGGATCCTGGTTGACCGCGATCACTTCTTTGTTGGTCAGGATCGCCCGTGTCTCCTCATCCATGTGACGCAGGTCATTGCCCGCCATCAGGGGTGCATTGAGCAGGCACCACAGGCTAAAATGCGCCCGGTACTCCGTGGCCGTCATCCCGCCGTTGCCCACCTCGAGCATGTCGGGGTCGTTCCAACCGCCCGGCCCGGCGTACCGTTCCAGTCCTACCTGCCGATCCAGGATGCTGAGCACACTTTCCCACTTATCAAAGATGTCACCGGTCGTTCGCCACAGGTGGGCGATAGGCGCTCCCCACTCCCAGGGCCGGTGCGTTCCCCACTCGCACAGGCTAAACACGATGGGCCGTCCCGTCGCCTGCAACGCCTGGCTCATCTTGGTATAGTTCTGAATCGTGATTTCCCGGCTCGTGTACGGGTTGTAGAACCGGATCCGATTCCCACCTTCCTGGAGCTCGACGGGCACTTCCAGCGTGCTGACCGCATCCCGTTCATAGGTCCAGTTGATCAGCCGCAGCCGCTGGCCCTCCTTGCCGTTCACGCTCATGAAGACAGCCCGCGGCCCCACGTCGCCGCCCCGATGCACATACTGAATGGTCAGCTGGTAGCAACCGGCACGAGGCACGTGCACACTCGTAAACTCCAGGCTGCCGCTCCCCTCGCCAATCTGTGAGACACATCTTTCACCCGAACACTTGCTAAGGAAGCCGATGGCCGCCCCTCCCTCGATCACGTTCTCAGGCGCTTCGGCCTCGTAGTCGACACCGTCCACCGTGATCTTGTCGATCTCGCAGACGGCCTTCTCTGAGTAGCAGAAATCGTATTTGAGGTAGTCTACATCCCAGGAAGCAAACAGTCGGGCATCCTGCTCCTCGTACCCAAGGCTGGCCGGCAAACCCTGACAGGTGCGGGTCCCATTGCAGGAGTAGATGCCAAACTTTAGACCTTTGCTGTGCACATAGTCAGCCAGCGCCTTGATCCCATGGGGGAAGGTGCGCGAATCCGGCTGCAAGTTGCCGTTGGCATCCCGCGTCGGCGCCATCCAACAATCGTCGATGACCACATATTCATACCCGGCATCTTTCATCCCCGTGCTAACCATGGCGTCGGCAATCTCGCGGACGATGTTCTCGTCAATATGGCAGCTGAACTTATTCCAGCTGTTCCACCCCATTGGCGGGGTGCGGGCCAATCCATCGTTCACAGAAGCAGTCCCCCTCAAAGTTTGTCGGCCGCCCAAGCCCACCCTGACGACGGTCGGGCCATCGCACGCCGCTACCCGCGTGCGGGCTCACCCCTTGCCTGGTCACCGGACGACGGTTCACTCAGGCCATCGCTCCTGCCTGGCTGGCGGATTAGGACGGTTCAGCCAGCTATTCGCCCTGACCCTTGTGCTTCCTTCCATCCTCTACGGTCGGTGAACCGCGGACTGGAAAGGCATAGCTCGGCAGCTGGGCGTCATAGTGGCTCGGTGCGTCCAGGCTCGCCCCGGCACAGCTCCGCCAGTAGTTCGCGCAAAACGACAGCCTGGTTGTGCTCTTTGTCTCTTGCCGCGTACAACAGTGTCACAGTGCGGGAACGGGCCAGCTGGACCAGACGAAGCAAAGCCGCTTGTTTGTCTGGCTCTTGTAGTTCCTGGCGGTACCGCTGTCGAAACTCATCCCAGCGGCTCGGGTCATGACCAAACCATTGGCGCAACTGGGCACTGGGGGCAAGCTCCCTGGCCCAGGCAGCCAGGTGGCTCTGCTCCCTGGAGATGCCTCGTGGCCACAGCCCATCGACCAGGATTCGCTCTCCGTCGCCCTCTTCGTATGGGTCATAGATCCGCTTTACCCGGATCGCTGGCTGGACTCCAGGCAATGTGGTTCCCCCCTTACTACCCCGGTACGCCAACGCCCGCCCCTACCAATCGCCCTACCCCGCTCCCGCCGGCTGTCTCCCCGACGTCGGCAGAGAGAAAAGCCGGTGCGGCGAACGCCACACCGGCCATCGGTAAGTCGGGCCCCCTCTTCTACTCACTGCGGGCCGTAATGATGCGATCCGTGACGATTTCACCGTTGTGGAACCGCCACACCCCCACCGTCGCCACCATGATGTCGCCTTTGGCATCGAACTCCACGGGACCCGACGCCCCAACGTAATCAATGTCTTTGCCAGCGTCGATCAACTGTTTCGCCTTGGCCCACTCGCCCGGGTAGATGGGTTCACCCGGAGCGTTGGCCACTGCCCGCAGGCTATCCCGGATGCTCTCCCCCTTGGCCACCTTCGCCCGCTCCAAAGCCAAAGCGATGAGGAATGTCGCATCATATGTACTGGCCACGAACGGCTGCTCCAGCGGCGGTTCCCCGAACCTCGCCTGGTAGGCAGCGCGGAACGCTTTCAGTGTGGGCGCATTCGGATTGGCCTGCGGGCCGCTACCCAGTGCTCCTTCCAGCACCGACGCCCCCACGGCTTTCGCCAGGTCCGAAGTCTGCATACCATCTGTAAACAGGAACTTGTCGAAGAAACCTTCTTCCACCGCCTGCCGCAGGATGGTGATTCCGCCAGTATCCGGGTAAGCAATGATCAGTAACGCTTGTGGTGAACCGCTGGCCGCCCGTTGCAGTTCGCCCCGGTATGAGGCCTTCCCGGTCTCAAACGGAACGCTGGCCGTCACTTTGCCGCCCCTGGCTTCGAACTCGCCGGCGAAGTACCGGGCCTGGCCTTGCCCGTAATCGGTGTTTTCGTAGATCACAGCGACCTTCCGATAACCCGCCTCATAGGCAACCTGACCCATCACCCGCCCTTGCAGCGCGTCTGAGCTGGTCGTTCGAAATACCAGATCCTTATCGGCCAAGTTCGTGATGGACGGGGCAGTGGCCGACGGCGTAATCAGCAGGACTCCCTGCGGAATCGTGACTGCGCTGGCGACAGCCGCCACTTCCCCACTGGCGAACGGTCCGACCACGGCCGGCACACGGTCCAGGGTCACCAGCTTGGTGGCCGAATCGATTGCTGGCTGTGGCGAAGTTTGGGTGTCCCGGATCACCAGCTGTAACGGTTGGCCACTCCAGAGACCGCCTTCGGCGTTGACCTGGGCCACCGCCAATTCAGCAGCGTGCTGCAGGGCCGGCCCAAACGGAGCAAGCCCGCCCGTCAGAGGCAACAGCGCTCCGATCTTGACGGCCGGACCCGCGGCCTTGACCCCGGCTGCCGGACCGGACATCAAACCTGTGAACGCTAACGCTGCCCCCAAGCTCACCGCCGCAGCCAGAGCAACTGCCCGAACCTTTCTGCCACCGTTCTCCTGACCGGCTCTCTCTGCCCGGCTCTTTTTCACTCAACTCCACTCCTCTCTGCTATACCCTGTGCTCTGCTCGTCCTGACGCTCGTGTTCCAGCCTATGCATGCCGGCGGCCCACGTCCTCCAGTCTCCTCCACTGCCTGGGACAGGCCATACCAGCAAGCGCAGCCACACTTGCACACAGTTTATCGCGATAATAGGCTGCCGGCAAACAAAATTCCTGCTGCCACTCAGCGCTTACGACCATCTTTTTCGACCCGTTCCCTCCGCCAGCCACACTCATGTGTACCGGAACCTCCCGCCCCCCAGAGGGTTGGGTGGCAGACAATGGGACTGCGGGATGGAGGACGTGAGCAGGGAACTTGTTCCGGCGGGCCCCGTGATACAATGGGTGAAAGGAGTTGCCGGTGACAGGGCGAATCTACTCCTGAGTTAACGGCACCCGGAAGATTCAGAGTTCATACGTTGAACGGTGCGCGCGCCGGGTAAATGGTCGTGGGCGCGCTCACCTGGGGCCGGTCAGCAGCGCATGAAGTGGGTGCGTGTACAAGTAGACGAGAGGAGTCGAGCCTAGATGAGCACGAGCATGAGCGTAGACATTGCCCACCCTGCATCCGCCCCGGCTGTGGCCTCCCCTGCTGGAGCCGGAGCCTCAACCACCACGGCTGCAGGTTTGTCGACTGCGGTTCCGAGATCAGCCCCGGCACAAGCCTTCATCTCACCGCCCACCCCGCCCCTGCTGGAGCTGAGGCGGGTGAGTCGCAGCTTCGGGGGCATTCGGGCGGTAGACAAGGTGTCGTTTTCTGTTCAGCCGGGTACGATTACCGGTCTCATCGGGCCGAACGGAGCGGGCAAGAGCACGGTGTTCAACCTGGTGACAGGGTATTTGCGACCGGACAGTGGGGTTATTCGCCTGCGTGGTGAAGAGATCACCCATCTGCCGCCTCACGCCATTGTGCGCCGAGGTGTTGCCCGTACGTTCCAGATCCCCAGGGAGATTCCCAGCCTGACCGTCCGGGAAAACCTGATGCTCGCGCCTGGCGACCAGGCGGGTGAGCTTCCCTGGAATGCCTGGTTTCGCCGCCGCCAGGTGCAGGCAGAAGAGCAACGCTGGGCAGACCGGGCCGATGAGATTCTGACCTTGCTGCAGCTGGAGTCACTGGCCGACGAATACGCCGGTCATCTTTCCGGTGGGCAGAAAAAGCTGCTGGAGTTGGGACGGGCCCTGATGCAGGACGCCACCCTGATTCTTCTGGATGAACCGGGCGCGGGCGTGAACCCTACCCTGATGCACCGGCTCGTGGCGGTGCTGATGCACCTGCGCGAACAGGGTCGGACCCTGGTCCTGATCGAACACGATATGGACCTTATTACACGTCTCTGTGACTGGGTGGTCGTGATGGACAACGGCCGCCCGCTGACAGAAGGCACGCCGCAACAAGTTCAGCGGGAACCGAGGGTTCTCGAGGCCTATCTCGGGGCTTCCGCGTAGCACTTTTGCCTGTTCGCCTGATCCTTATCGTGGGAGACGCAACCCGAGATGTGTGAGGTTCGGGCGGGTAGAATACGGCTGCGGCGCCTCGTTCCACGGCAGAAGGAGCTCAACTTGTCCATAGAGGATGGCGACACGTTCCATGGCAGCCCACATGACGCAAGACCATGTCTCGGAGCAGGGCCGGACAAAGGGGGGCACTCCGTCACCAGCCGCCGCAGCGGCATCGGCTGCAACCGGCGCAGCAGCCACCATGCCGGCCACATCCTGGTCAGGCGCAACTGCAGGAGCGGCAGCCGGGCTGGACGCCACCAAAGCGGCTGCCGTCGGGTCACCTCTGGTCGCCCGGGACGTGTGGGCAGGGTACGGTGGCGTCGACATCCTGCAGGGAGCAAGTGTGGAAGTCTATCCTGGCCAGATTAGTGTAATCGTCGGGCCGAACGGGGCGGGCAAATCGACGCTGCTGAAAGCGTTGATGGGCCTGGTCCAGGTGCGCCAGGGGCAGGTCCAGTACGGCTCGACCGATCTGACCGCACTGCCCACCTTCCGCCGAGTCCGTCTGGGCATTGGCTACGTTCCGCAGACCCAGAACGTCTTTCCCAGCTTGTCCGTGCGGGAGAACCTACTGCTGGGAGCATTCACCCAACCCAGGGCCATCACCTCCGGCCTGGAGCGGGCCTTCGCCCTTTTCCCGGAATTGGCGCGGCGCCAGCAGCAGCGGGCCGGCACGCTGTCGGGCGGCGAACGTCAAATGCTCGCCATCGCCCGGGCGCTCATGCTGTCACCTCGCATTTTGCTGCTCGATGAGCCGACAGCCGCCCTCTCTCCAGCTATGGTTGGCTTGATCCTGGACAAAGTGGCCAGCATCGCCCAGGCCGGCGTCGGTGTCGGCATGGTGGAACAGAATGCTCGTGCCGCGCTGGCCATCGCCGACCACGGATACGTACTGAGCCTCGGACAAAACCGGTTCACTGGTAGCGGACCACAGCTGTTGGCCAACCAGGACGTCGTCCAGCTCTTCCTGGGAGGCTAGACGCGGGTGATGATGCAGCTTGTCATCTATGGCATCGTAGCCGGAGGAATACTGGCCGTCGCAGCCATCGGCCTCACCCTTACCTACCAGATCACCGGCTTCTCCAACTTCTCCTATGGAGACATGATGACGTGGGGGGCGTATCTGGCCTTTTTCTTTATCACGGCGGCCCGTCTGCCATTACCTGTGGCTGTTGCTGCCAGTGCTCTGGTGGGAGCGGGTATTGGGCTGCTCTCCGAGCGGGTCCTTTACCGCCGCCTGCAACGCCACGGCACGATCATGATGCTGATCGGGTCAGTGGGCATGGCGCTCATCTTGCGTAACGGAATTCTGTTTTTGTTTGGTCCGCAGACAGAATACCTGCGCCAGGGGCTGCAGCGCCCGTTCCGCTTCCAACTGCTCGGTCAAATGCTGCGAATCAAACCAGATCAGCTTTGGATCCTGGCGGCCGTTGCCGTCCTGGGCATGCTGGTGCACCTCTTCCTTACCCGTTCGACGCCAGGACGCGCCTTGCGGGCGATGGCTGACAATCGTGACCTGGCACTGGTATGCGGGATCGACGCCGGTACAGTGGTGCGCTGGACCTGGGGGCTGGGGGGAGCGTTGGCGGCAGTGGCCGGTAGTTTGCTGGCGCTGGATACCCAGATCTGGCCCACCATGGGCTGGGATCAACTACTCGCCATCTTCGCCGTCACCGTGCTGGGGGGAATTGGTCGAGTGTACGGCGCCATCGCCGCCGCCTTTCTGGTGGGCATCGCCCAGGAGGTCTCCACCGCTTACATTTCTGGGGCGTACAAACCGGCAGTCGCTTTCGTGCTGATCGTGTTGGCGCTGCTCATCCGCCCTGAGGGAATTGCCAATACCGGTGAACTGCGCGGCCTTTCCGCCTGGTGGGCGCGTCGCCGCCACCACCCCCGTCCCCTGCAGCCAACCCCCGGAGGGCAAGGCCAGCCCGATCCTGTGGTCGATCCAGGCGAGCGATAGCGATTCTATTAAGCGTAAGGTGAGGGCGAGGGAGAGGATCAATGGGGCTTTACCTGGTTTCCTTCCTGGCCATGGTTGCGATCTACGGCTTGCTGACCCTCGCGCTGAATGTGCAGTGGGGTTCGACAGGGCTGTTCAACATCGGCATCGCGGCCTTCTTCGCAGTCGGCGCCTATACGACCGCGATCCTGACTACACCGCCGCCAGCCGGCGTTTTGCTGGCAACGGGCGGAGTAGGAGTGGGTGGGGGCGCGGCGGGCATGGGCGTGGGCCACTGGGGCGGGCTGGGTTGGCCTCCCGTCGCCGGTATCGTGGCCGGCAGCGTTGCCGCTGCTCTGCTCGCCATACCAGTGGGTCTACTCACTCTGCGGTTACGCGGCGACTACCTTGCCATCGCCACCATCGGGCTGGCGGAGACTCTCCGCCTGTTTCTCAAGAACCAGACCGACTGGACCGGCGGGGCCAACGGCATTGGGGACATCCCGCAGTTCTTCCGGGGACTGACGGCCAGCGGGCAGACGATCCTTTTCACCCTGGTGGCGGCGGCCATCTGCGCCGTTGCATTTATCTTGGTACAGGCGGCAACTCGTTCCCCCTGGGGCCGGGTGTTACGGGCGATCCGGGACGATGAGGCGGTCGTCAGTGCCACCGGCAAGAACGTCTTTCGCTTTCGGCTGCAAGCACTCGTGTTCGGGGCGTCCATCATGGGATTGGCCGGAGCATTGTACGCCCACTATACAGGGTTCATCAGCCCTGACGCGTTCGAGCCGATGAATGCTACCTTTCTTGTCTGGGTCATGTTGATCGCAGGAGGCAGTGGCAACAACTGGGGAGCGCTGCTGGGAGCACTGGTCGTGTGGGGCATCTGGTCGGGCAGCGACCTCCTGACTGGGTACATCCCCGCAGCCTGGGCCACACGAGCGGCAGCCCTGCGGGTGGTGATCATAGGGGTGCTCCTCGAGGCCATTCTGGTTTGGCGTCCCCGCGGCCTCCTGGGCGAGGACCGGCACGTTTCCATGTGGGTGAAGCCGGGGCCGGCGTCCGCCCAGGCGTCTACCCCGAGGACCTCTGCTCCCTCAACGCTGGAAAGGTAAGGAGCACCGACGGCGAAGAATCAAAACAGGCCGGACCCTCCCCGTCAGGGCCGCGCAGGTAGGGATAGATCCGAAGGTTGAACTGGCTTTCGACCCGGTCGCTGTGAACTAAGCGGGCATCTTATCGGTTCGTCGTGCGCGTTCGCTGGCTGCGGGAGCCGTCCTTTGTGCCCTGTACGTGGCTCGTTCGCGGCCGTACACCCCGAGCGCAAAAAGGACCCAACTTAAACTGGCAGCATAGATGCCCACCCCGAGGAACGCATGGGTATCCGGCCCCAACACCAGCCCATGAGTGAGCAACGCTACGAAGAGGAGGGGGTTGAAGGCATGCACGGACTTCCAGAACCGCTCGCCCAAGCGACGGCGGAGCTGAAACGTGAGCAGGACATAAGCCAATACCCAGATCCCGGCCGAGCCCAGGGCGACCCAAAACGGTGCGTAAGGCGCTCGGCCCGGCAGGAGGATCTGGTCGATTCGAAAGGGCACAAACCGGTCTTTTAGCAGGACACCCGCGTGCAGCCAGGCAAATGCCAGCACCAGCAAGGCGCTCCACTGATGGGCCACCACCATCCAACCGGTCCAACCGCGACGCCGGGCCCAGCCGGTTCGTGCCAGCAACCCCACCCCGAAGCTGAATGAGAGCAAGGCAAAGGCGACCAACCCGCCCGCCCGGCTCAGCACCCATGTCCAGGAGTTGCCGCCAAACTGAAGGGCCACCCGCCCCCACAACGTCGTCCAGAGATCCGGCCCGGTCAGGCGTGTGTCTGGGGCCACGTGATCATCCCCCTGCTACCGCCACTGTTCGTGAACAAACGAGCTTCGCTCACATGCAATCGTCCGGCGATGCGCTCCCAGGCGAGCGGTTCACCCACGATGAACACCTTGGCCGCTACTTCTGCCTCTGCGGCCGTCGGAGCATGTACCGTAGCGGCCACGACGTCGCCGGCAGAGGGCTGCCCACGGCGAGGGTCGATCAAGTGGTGCTGGACTTTCGCATCCTTCAGCCAGCGTCGCCCGAGAGTGGACGACGAACAGACTGCCCCCTCCCGCAACCAGATCGCATCGCACGCCGGAGAGTCCGGTTGCCAAGGGTTTTCCACCTGTATCGGCCAGCCTTCGATGGCATCGCCGCCTGTTCCGCGCAGGTCACCCCCGGCGTTGACCAGGCATGGCCCTAGCCGGGCGAGCCGCTCGAACGCCCTGTCCACCGTCCAGCCTTTGCCGATTCCTCCCAGGTCCAAACGGACTCCTGGCGGCACATAGACCGCTTGCAGCAGAGGGTCCAGCCGGACCCGTCGGTAGTCCCCCGCTCTGTGCGACCCCGCCGGCTCATCGTTACCGCCGGCAAACCGTCCATCTTTCCAGGAGGAGCGATAACCGGCCGCTTCCAGGGCCGGAAGAATGGTCGGATCGAACCACCCCTCTGTGCGCTCCGCCATCGCCAAAGCCTCTTGAATCAGCTCAAACAGAAGAGGGCTGACAATCACCCAGCGGTCGGGCATCTGGTTCAGCTGCGACAATTCGCTGTCCGGACGAAAACGGGAGGCTACCTGCTCCACCTCTCGAAACAGCCGCTCGACACGACTCAGGGCCCGGCGTGCCTCGTCTCCGTTCAGCGGTGGTGAGGCGAGCGCTGCCAAGACGGTCGTTCCCATGGCTGGGAAGCGATGGACCAGTAGCCCGGGCTGCAGCTGGGCCCGGCTTACGACCGTCCCGTACGAAACAGTGCCCACAGTCCTCCCCCCTGACCTGGCATACTCATCGGCTGGGTCACGGTAGGCGGCAGCGAGGGAGTGGGTTGAGGGTTTGTGGAAGGGGAAGGTGCTGCCGGCTGGGGCGAAGGGACCGCAGGAGCAGACACAGATGGTGACGACGGGGGCAGTGGGAGTGGATACCACTCGTAAACGCCCTCCTCTTCATTCGCCTCCTTTTCCCCCTCCCATCCATCGCCAAACTCCGATCCCTCCTCGGGTGACCCCCGTCTACCCTGTGAACCGCCCGCCTGCCCCTGCTCGCCGCCTGGGCCCGAGAGCTGGCCGGTTTGGGCAGTACGGCCGGCAGGCACACCGGCCGCCGCTGCCGGGTCCGACGCTGGGCCGTCTATACCCTGAGCCTGCGCTGCCCCTTCATGGGTCCAGTTGCCCGCGCTGGGCACAGGGGTCTGCGGCAATGCAGAGGACTTGGTTGCCACAGTAGGGCCGATGGCACCACCTAAAACGCCCAACAGCGCCGCACTGGACATCCCCACAGACCATCGGATTCTTGCCACCATCTTCCGATTCACAGCATCTCACCCCCGTTTGTTCGTCAAAGGGAGCCGTAGCGGTTGTTCCCTGTTCAACATCCGACCGCCTGCATGAACCGGCTTCAGCTTTGTCACTAATCAGAAGCATTACTGGTGACTATGAAGCGTCTATGAAACCTCTTGCTCTACCCCCACCTTCCCCCTTACATTTAGCGCCAAAAGAACCGACTCTTACCTCGTTCCCGCTACCAACGCTTCGTGGCTCGACAGGCACGCACCCACTCCGTTCAAGCGCCAGGGCGAGGCTTCTCCCTCCACCTTCGTAGCACGCTTCGCCCTTCCAGATCGGCAAGGCTGAGGACCGCTACTCCCTCAACCGCTGGGAAGGTAAAGTACACTCAACAGCGAAGAGTCAAAAAGCCCAGCCTGTATCAGGCCAGACCACCGACCAGGGCCGCGCAAGTAGGGATGCATGTGGAGGTTAACACCATATGTCACAAACTGCGTCAATTTCGGAAAAGGAGATTGCCCACTGTCTTGCTGCCAATCCCCAGGTGACGCTGGCCTGGTTGTTTGGCTCTTTTTCTCGGGGAAGAGCTCGGCCGGATTCCGACGTAGACATCGCCGTCTACCTCAAGACTCCTTACTCTCCGGCGGATATCCGTACTCTCTGGAACCAGCTTGAGGACCTGACCCAGCGCGAGGTCGACCTGGTGGTGGTTAACAATGCTCCCCCCGAAATCGCCTGGTCCGCCATGAAGGGGCGGGTGCTGGTCAACAAGAACCCTCGCCTGGCTATTGAGCTTATGCTGGACAAATCCCGGGAGGCCGAGGATTTCCGGCAGTTTCAACTGGAATTCATTCGCGAACGGTACCAGCATTGGAGGGTTACCCATGGTCCAGTTGACCCCTGAGCAATTCGAGACCATTCAACGCCGGCTAGATATTCTCCGAGTGGAGGCCGGTGACATTCCCCGTTTCGCGACCATGACCCAGGCAGAGTACGTGACCAACCGTGACCGCCGGGGTAGTTTGGAGCGAATGGTAGAGAACATCCTGAATGCTGCCACGGACATCTCCAAGGTGGTCCTGACAGCCATGGACCTGCCGGCGCCAGATTCGTACCGGCAAACAATGCTTCAGCTGGGTATGAGTGGCCTTCTGCCGTCTGCAACAGCCGCCAAGCTTGCTGAGATGACGCGCCTGCGCAATATTCTGGCCCATGAGTATCTGGACATCCGGTGGGAATCGCTGCGAGCCTTTCTGCAGGAGGCTCCATCAGTTGTGAACGAGTTCATCCAGATAATCGAACACCTTCTGACCATCAATACCGTTTCATGAGCGCTATGGCCTCTGAAGCTGGGCTCCCGGTTCGGCCGGAGTCAGCTTTGCAACCACCGGATCGGTCCGCCCTGTACATTCTCTCGTTCATTCGTACGGCTTCGTACACCACGGCGCTTCGTGGCTCGGCAGGCGCGCACGCCCACGCTGTCCAATGCCGGCACGGAGATCCCTCTTCTTCCCCGCCAGCTGGTAAGGAACGGAGGCGTCAACAACGCTGGACGGTGTCCGCTGCCGGCAAGCGTGCCCGACGGGGTTCCGCCCCCGCTGGCAAAAGGAAGACTTTACGGGCTTGGCCATTTCCCTTGCCTCTCTCTAACACACCGCTCCTGGTGGCTCATATCATGCTTACCAGGAGGTGTGCGGGGTGGACACACAACGGGCGAATGCCGTCTTCGCCGGCGGAGGAGTACGGGGAATCGCCTTCGTCGGCGCCGTCTCCATCTTTGAAGAGGCCGGGTACGAGTGGCAATACCTGGCCGGCACCAGCGCTGGTGCGGTCGTCGCCTCCCTCCTGGCCGCCGGGTACAAGGCCCAGGAGCTCCGTCAACTCATGAGCGAGGTGGATTTCCAGCACTTCGCGATTCGCGAAGAGGTAGCCAAGTTCCCGGTCATCGGGCCGCTCCTGAGCTTGCTGGGGCTGTGGGGGATCTATTCTGCGGAAGGGCTGGAACGCTGGTTGGCGGAACGCCTGGCTGCCCGTGGAGTTCACACGTTCGGGGACTTGAGAGTCAGCTCGGGCTTACTGGGCAGCACATTCGCCTATCGCCTGCAGGTCATCGCCGCCGACGTGACTCGCCATCAGCTGCTCGTCCTGCCTCGTGACGCGCCCCAATTGGGAATGCAGCCCGATACGCTCTCGGTGGCGCTGGCAGTCCGGATGAGCAGCACTATCCCCGTCTTTTATGTCCCGGTGCGAGTCAAAAGGGATTCCAACGACATCGTGGTCGTAGATGGAGGTTTGATCTCCAACTACCCCGTTTGGCTTTTCGATTCCGCCAGCGATCCAGCCTGGCCGACCATAGGGTTCCGCCTGGTGGATACCCCCGGCCCGACCGCCTACGCCCCACCCCAGACCTTTTTCGAGTTTTTGGCCGCTCTCGTCGAGACGAGCATCCAAGCCGGTGAACAGCGGGATCTCCAGGCTGCCGATGCCGTCCGCACAGTCAACATTCCGACGCTGGGCGTCAAAGCCACCGATTTCTCCCTTAGCCAGGACACGTTGACCAAGCTATATGAGTCAGGCCGCTCCAGCGCCCAGCAGTTCCTGGCTCACCGGGATTTCGCCCACTATGTTCGCCTGCGGCGGCGGACCGAGCCTACGGCATTGACCCCTTCCACGGAGGTTACAGTTCAAACCCATAGTCCAACCAGCGGGCCAAGCCAGATCCCAGCGGAAGGGGGTCGCCCATGAACCTGCGACCCCGGCCGTCCCGGCCATCGGACGGATCCCCCGGCTTGCCAACCGCCAACTGGGTTCTCATCGTGATGCTCATGGCAGGCCTGGTTCTGCTCGCCCAGGGAGGCTCACAGCTTCACTGGGCCATGGCCAGTATTCATTGGCCAACGGCGCCGGGCGTCATTCTCGATTCCCACGTGCAAGCGGCCAGTGGCCCGGCCGCGCCGGTCTATCCGACCGATGCTCCCTCCTATGTGGCCACGGTCACCTATCGGTACTACGTCGCCGGTAGACCGTACGTCGGACATCGCCGCCAGTTCGGTGAACCATCGTTGGGCAGCCGCCACTCCGCCCAGCAGATCGCCAGCCGTTACCCACCCGGGAGCCGAGTGATCGTGCACTATGATCCAGCCCACGTCGAGCGCTGTGTCTTGGAGGCAGGCGTGTCCTGGAGTCAGCTACTGCCCTTGGCCATCGGTCTGTTGTTGACAACCACCGGGGGAGTGGGCGTTCTCCGGCTCTTTCGCACGGACCGGGCCTTCCGTCTGCGGGCTGTCCGTCAAGTCCACTGAGGCCGGAATCAGAGTCCGCACCGCCTAGGCCGGGCAGGTCATCACCCTTCCGGCTGGGATCGCATATTCCTGCGTCAGCGGTAGTACCTGCCTGCTCTCAAAGGCCTCTGTACCGAGACGTCGTGCGGAAACAAACAGCAGGAAAGGGAGACTCTTTAGCCACTCTTCCCGTGGGAGGGCTGATTGTCATGATCCGGATCCACGTGGTGCAACCCGGTGACACCCTGTGGCGGATCTCCCGCCGCTACGGCGTGCCCATTGAAAGCCTCATCCAGTTGAACCGTCCGCCCTACCCTAACCGTTTGACGCCCGGGCAGGCACTCATCGTGCAGACGCCGCCCCCCGTGACGCCACCACCGCCCCCACCTCAACGCTACGTCGTACAACCTGGTGATACACTATGGGCAATCAGTCGCCGCTTTGGCGTAAACATCGATGCGATGGTACGGCTGAACCACCTGACCAACCCCAACTTGATCTATCCCGGGCAGGTACTGCTCATCCCTTCTCCGGTGCCACCGGCGACTCCCGTTCCGCCGGAAACGCCACCCTATCCTGCCCGGGTCAATGCCTACCTGGTCATTCAAGGAGAGTCTGATCGGGCTACCCTCCAGGGGACGAACGCCGCCCTCACCTTCGTATCCATGTTTACCTACTCCTTCCAGATCGACGGCACCCTGGTGAATGCTTACGACCGACCTGCTCTGGAGACAGCGCGTGCCATGACCTTACAACCCATCCTGACGCTGGCCAATTACAACCTGACTGCCAACATGTTCGACTCGGAGTTGGCGCACGCCGCCCTGACCGAACCCGAGGCACAAGACCGTCTGGTCAGCCAGCTGCTGGACCAGCTGGCTCGCAAGCAGTATTCGGGTCTTAACGTCGATTTCGAGTATGTCCGACCGGAGGACCGGGAGCCGTACAACGCTTTCATGCGGCGGCTCGACCAACTGGTGCATTCTCGGGGGCTCCTGCTCACCAGTGCCCTGGCCCCCAAGGTCAGCGCCATCCAGGTGGGAACGCTGTACGAAGCCCACGACTACCCGGTACACGGCCAGGTGGACGACTACGTGGTGTTGATGACCTATGAATGGGGCTGGGTAGGAGGGCCTCCCATGGCCATCGCCCCCCTCGACCAGGTTCGCCGGGTACTGGATTACGCCGTCACCGCCATTCCCCGCCAAAAGATCCTGATGGGCGTGCCCATTTATGCCCGCGATTGGCAGATCCCATGGCAAGAAGGAACGTTGGCCGAGGATCTGACGGTTCAAGAAGCGGTTCGTCGCGCAATTGACCAGGGAGCCCAGATCCAGTTCGACCCCGTGGCACAATCGCCCTTCTACCGCTACACCACGCGCAGTGGACAGCAGCACGAAGTCTGGCTGGAGGACGCCCGCAGCCTTGCTGCCAAGTTCGAGACCGTGCGGGAGTATGGTCTCGGTGGCGTCAGCTTCTGGACACTGCCGGCGGACTTCCCGCAAGTCTGGCCGCTCACCGCCGATCGTTTCATCGTCCAGGGGCAGGAACGGAATGCGACGGCATCACCCGAGCCCAAGGCTTAGCGACCTGCGGCCCCCGCCGGGTGCGCTCCCGCCTGGGGAAGGACCAGTTGCTCCGCCCGGTTGAAAAAGCTTTGGTAAATCACCATTGCCAGCGATATGCTGGCGATGGTGGTGGCCGCGCTCAGCATCAGCATCACCATGATCTGGTAGCGTACCGCCAACAGAGGATCCGCGCCGGCCAAAATCGTCCCGGTCATCATGCCGGGCAAGGAGACCAACCCTACCGTCTTCATCGAATCAATGGTAGGGATCATGCCGCTGCGGACGGCGCCCTTCAGTACCTGTTCAATGGCCTGACGGGGCGACGCCCCCAGGGCCAGGGCTGCCTCCACCTCCGCAGAGCGCAGTCGTATCTCATCTTTCAGGCGGTTGAGAACGAGCCCCGACGCCACCATACAATTCCCCAGGATCATGCCGGCCACCGGAATCAGGAAACGGGGAGAGCCGGCGATGATATGCAACACCAGCATCAGCGCAAGGGTCACGCCTTCCCCCAGCGCTATCGCCAACAAGACGCGGCCAAAGGCTCCTGGAATCCCGCGCCCCCGCCGGGCCGCGTTTTGAGCCGCGATCAACGTCATGGCCACCAGAATCGCCACCGTGGCGTACCAGCGGTTGAACGAAAACACATACGACAGCACATATCCGATGGCCAGAAGCTGGACAAAGGTTCGCAGCGTCGCGTAACCGATCTCTTTTTCCAGCTTCAGGCGCTGCCAGCTGGATAGCAGCATACTGACGGCAACCAGAGCCAACGTCGACAATAACTGAACGGTGCTCATCCTTGCTCGCAGCCTCCACTCCCCCTACCGCCGATCCGCTTCCAGTTGCGTCTCGAAGGCAGGCAAAATCACATCGGGCCGGCCGAAGGCGGTCAGCTCGCCGTGTTCAATCACCATCACACGGTCGGCCACCCGGGCGGCCTGCTCCAGATCATGACTGACCCAGACCACTGTCAAGCCCGACTCTCGCTGCAAACGCAGGATCAACTGCTCGATCTCCCGGCGCGACGCCACGTCCAGCGAGGCGGTAGGTTCGTCCAACAGCAGTACCTGTGGCTGATTGGCCAGAGCGCGGGCCAGCGCCACCCGGGCGGCCTCGCCGCCGGATAGCTTCTCTGTGGAACGTCCAGCCAGCTCTGCCGGCAGGCCCACCATCCGTAGCAGTTCTGCCACCAGGGCAGGGCCGGTTGCCTGGGGCTGTCTGGCCGCCCCGTCAGCCTGTGATGTCGAGGACGGCTGCAAGCGAGGGCCAAACAATACGTTCTGTTCCACCGTGCCTTCAAATAGGTGCGGAAACTGAAAGAGCATGCCTACTTGACGACGTAACTGTCGGACGGGGTACGACTCCAGCGAGCGCCCTCTCCAATAGATTGTGCCGGAGGTAGGAGAGTCAAGGCGGTTCAATAGCCGAAGCAGCGAGGATTTCCCCGCTCCCGAAGGCCCCACCACACAGGTTATCTGGCTGGCCGGGATACAAGCCGTAATGTCGTGAAGAATCCGGAGTCGGCGAGGAGTTGGCACAGAATTGGATGTCGCCTGCTCCTCGCCAGCCGAGTGAGCCGCCGTGCCAAACTCACCGGGGTGCGGAATCTCCCGGGATATATGATCCAGGAAAAACGCGTTTTGTGGATCCTCCCACTCCCGCCGATCGCTCCTCTGCCCACTGATCACGAATCGTGCACCTCACTCCCAAACCTCTCCTTCATGCCCGGGCGACTAGGCCGTTTGGTCCGCCGTGCTAGCGTGGCTCAACGCCTCTTCGTCCAAATGGGAAGTGTCATTGAGCCGGGAGACCGTGATCCCATCCCGGTCGATCACCAAACTGCTCAGCCCACAGTTGTCATGGTCGAATCGGACGGACAATCCCAATGGTATGCCAAACAGGTGTCGGAGCAAAAAAGAACCGGAGCCGCCGTGAATAATGACCAGCACCCTGCCAGCGGGCATCTCCTGTTGCAGCATGAGCAGGCGCCGGGCTACGGCCCGCATGCGCTGTGATAACTCCTCGTCACTCTCATCCTGGCGCTGCCGCGCCCAACCGAGTTCGTCCACTTCGGCCGGTAGCTGGCAACTGGGAAAAAGAGCCTGAAGTTGGCTGCGGGCCGCCCCCCTCTCATCTCCGCAAAAGCCCCGTTCCGTCAGGTCGACCCACACCTGGGGACGAACACGCTGGACCCGGCCGATGATACTGGCCGTCTCCATGGCTCGCAGCAGGGGGCTGCACAGAATCCGATCCAGCTTGACCTGGCGTCGCTGCAAAGCTATGGCGGTACGTAACGCCTGCTGACGCCCACGCTCTGTCAGGGCGCTGTCTCTGGATAAGGTGAGCCCCACGTTGTTTTCCGACTCGCCATGCCGAACCAAAAAAAGGTCCACCTCGTCACCCTGCCCCTTTCGCCGCAAGGCCTCACCCCGCCCTCCCAGTCTAACACGAGCAGAAGTGTCGTAAGGGCCTGTTCGTCATCCCAGCGAAAAACTATGAGAGATCACCAGCAGAAGGGGCAATGGGGAATCGCCTAGAAGATAGGGGTCTTGCTCACCTGAAGAGGCTTGACCGGTTGGCCATCACTCCACTGGCCCATCCACGTCTGGGCTTGCCCGCCGCCCAGTACGAACTCCCGGTTTCGTCCGTCCCGGTAAACGACGTCGATCAGGGCGTCTGCCAGTTTCCAAAAACCGTAGAAATCCAGAGCGTCCGTCGGCATCCCTCCCAGGCCGGAAGCGAGCATCCTGGGAAACGAATCCGCCACCGCCGTAGGGGCAAAATGGTCTGCCACCAGCGCCGGCTGCCCGTGGTCATCGCTTTGCATGCGTATGAAGTCTTTGTTCTCATTGGGTATGGAGCGCAAACTCTGCCAGATGACGGTGGAGGTCTGCCGCACCAACGATTCCGTCTGGTCCCCGACAACCAGCGCCACTAGCGTGGAGGCCGGTAATTCACCATACAGTTCAGGGTGGAGGACGGTGGGAATGGACCAGCCCAGATACCGCCCACCCGTATCGCCTGGTTCCATCAGAAGCAGACCTTGGACAGGCGGAGGCTGCGTTCCGATTTCCTCTGCTCCGGCTCCGCTTGCTTGTGCTCCACTGTTGCTCCCGCCGGCCAACCCTGCCGCCAAATTGAGCCCCAGTACCGCTCCCAGCGAATGCCCGAGCACCACCAGGCGATCCATCCGCAGCGGGTGAACATGCTGCGGTTCGCCCAGCCGCCGCCAGGCATCCGTCACCGCCCAACGTACTGCCGCGTCCATGTCCTCCGGCGAGGTCAGGACGGACTCCTGGTACTTGGGGTAGATCACGACATTTCCCCGCCGCACCAGGTGATCGATCCACTTTTGGTAGGGTACAGGGTCGAGCGCACCCCAGCCATGAAGAAAGACCACAACCGGCGCGCGTTCCGGCGTGGGGTCAGTGGGTTCGAACAACCAGTAATGATAAGGGCCGCTCCCGTACTCTTCCACATGCACCGTACCATGGACATACTGGCGTCCGCCCGGCCCAGCCACCGGTTGCGCAGGCGGCGCCGGCACCACCGGTACCAGCTGAGCGCCGATGGCGACCAGCAGCCCATAGATCATGATCATCAACAGATTCTTGGTCATGGCCTGCCGTCTTCCCCTGCCCTTGCGGCGTAATTCTCGCGGTCCTCCGAACGCCGTCGCCCTGCGACCCTATCCAGACCAGCCTGACCCCTCTGCCCACCATCCGCTGCGCCCATGGCGTGCTGATGACCGGTGTGGCGGTCGGCCCTACCGGGTCTTAGGTTGCCCAACCGGCACCCGGGCGGGCGTGGCACTCAAATCCACCAGCTCCCGGCGCCCCTGCCAACCGGCCTGCCACAGCAGAAGCTCACGGTATACCGCCGCCACTCCTTCGCCCCCTGATGGATACGGCCCTCGCTCGCACCAAACCGAACCTTCCGAAGAGGCGGCGGCTTGATCCAGGGCCACCTCCAGCCCCGTTCCCGCAGGTTCTTCCCCCGTTGTGAGCTCTCTTCCCTGACTTTCATCGGCGGCCTCTGCCGGTTCCCACTTCGTCCCCAGTTGTTTCAGAACCTGCACGAATTCGGCCCACAGACCTCCCAAAGCCGACACACTTTCCGGCGAGCCTACCACCCATAACCCTTGCACGGCTGCTTTCACTGTCTGCTCCACAAACGCCGGGTGTCGGCGGAGGAATCGGGCAGCCGGTGTCGCTTGCGTGGACTGTATCACTGGGGAAAAGATGACCCAGTCCGCTCGCACTCCGGCCAGCTCGTGCGGCAGAAAAACCCCGATCCGCTGCGAACTGCCCTGTTCTGGCTGGAGGCCCTCTGCAGATGGTGTTCCTCGTTCCAACAGTAGCCGCAGCAGCACCTCTTTCTGCCTGCTGAACGGCGTGACCAGCGCCACCCGCCAGCCCGACGGGGCAGCAGCGCCCTCGCCCGCTGCCTGACCCACACCGCCCCCGTTCGACTCGCCGGCCAACCGCCCCTGCAGTTCCTGGACCAAAGCAAGAACGGCCTCGGCTTCTTCCAGGTTGTAGGCACTGCCTTGCTCAGGGCGCACCTCCTGACCGATTACGCGGCGCCAGCGTAAAGCCGGCACGGAAGAAGCCGGCCGGCCTACCACCGGACCGCCGCTGCCCAGGAGGAGCTGTTCACGCAGCTGACTCAGAGGAAGGGAACTATTCTTGACTCGTACCCATGTGACTGGGTTGCTTTGCCGAACCGCCCATTCATACACCGACGTACTCCAGCGGTAGTGCAGGTAATCCTGCCCGATCAGGCCAAACCGGGCTGCCAGAACGCGATCCGTGCTCTCATGCACGTCCACTACATCTGGCCCTACTGCGCTCCCCTGCAAGCAGCCCAAGGGGGTTCCTCCAGCCTCCGCCCATACCGCTTCCCCAGGTGAACTCGTCCCCGCGATCAAACAGGTGGCCTTGCCCAAGCACAAATGAGGCAAGGCAACGCCCAGGGGGATCCGTTCGGCGCCCACCACGACCACCACATCGAACAGGCCGGTCCGCTCCGGCAGGGGGCGTTCGCACGTCTCCACGGCTAGTCCCCAGATGGGCACCGCCTTTTGGGCCAGCTCAAATAGCTCTGCTTCCAGCTGGCGCAAGGACTGCCACATCGCTTGCACCGAATCGGCCTGCGGAGCCACCACTTCCTGCCCCAACTCCGCTTCAGCCGCCAGGAAGTCCACCAACTGCAACCGTTCGGCCTCGCCGAGACTCGCCAACTCCTGCCGGCGGCGCCCCAGCACCGCCTCTCGGGAAGCCTCTACGACCTGATCGAATGCCCGCCGCAGTTTACCTACCATCCCCTCGGGTGAATCCCAATCGCCGCCGCCGGCCTGGGCCTGCCAGACACTCACCTGCCCCGCTCGCCGGCCATAGTCCAGGGTGGCCCGGAGTCGCCGTAGCATCACAACCCAATCGGAAGGTGAATCGCTGAGGGGTGTCGTGAGGGTCGACGCGGGTGTGGGCGGGACCAACCACTCTTCCGGCGTCAGCCCTGCCTGCGCCAACAGCTCGTGAACTTGGGCCTGCAGCCGTGCCAACGCCCGCTGCCGGCGGCGCCAGGGCCACAACCTTTCGTTCCAGCGCCAGTGCCCCCTTTCGATCCGTTCCGCCTCAGCCTGGCAAGCCGCAAACCTTTCGGGTTCGGGCAGAGTGCGCAGCCGCTGGACCGCTTCCGCCTTACCGGTGGCGGCCTGGTGCAGCGCCCGCGCCAGCGTGACCGGCAACTGGACGTCCTCCGACGGCCGCCTCACCTCGGACAGAGCTTGCAGATACCGTTGGCCCGCTTGCGCGGCCCGTTGTACGTCCTGTTCGACCTGCTGAACCTCTTGCCACGCCTGCCCCAGACTGACCCGGGCCGCTGGTATAAGCGACGTCGCCCCTGCTCCCCGCCGTAACCATCGCCAGAGCTTGTCCCAGGTCTGCGGCGTCCGGTCGGACTCGCCCCAGACGCCAAAGAAGGGCGTGTCAACCAACTCGTTCAAGCGGTGATCAATGAACTGCAGTTCCTGCAGAGAGGGTGCGACCACCAGCACCCGCCGGCCACGGTACCAAGCATTGAGGATCAGATGCAAGCTGACATCTTGCTCTGCCTCACCAGCCGGCAGTTGCACTAATCCGTCGGATCGGGATAACAGGTCGGACAAGGCCTGGCGTTCATTGGGGGGGAGAACGTCTAGGGCCAATAGCGGCACCGGTTCATCCGTGGAGGTAGAACCAGCCGCGGTCGGGGTCTCCGCTTCCACGCCGGCCGCCCCGCCAGCAGATTCCGGTTCCCGGTTAGTCTGTGACCAATCCCGTAGACCGGCTGGGAAGGGGGTTGGCCCTTTACTGGCCAGGTCCCGCCACGACAGGACCAGCCAATCCGGGATCACCCACGCCCCGCGTGGCAATCGAAACAGAGCTGCCCGGTTGTATACTTGTGCTGGCTGGGTAGACGATACCGCTTCCTCCTGCCTTGACTGTAAACTGCTGAGCCGCAGGTCGAGCCCTTGACCCCAGGCAAACACGTCAAGCGGCTCGGCCACCTGGAACCCGAGCTGCTGGGCGATAGCCGCTATGGCCCGTCCTGTCCGCACTGCCATCGCCGGCGACGGTTCGAGGCCACCTTCCAGCAAGCGGCGCAGGATTCCCAGCAACCGCAAAAGTGGGATCCTGGCCTCGGTCTCTGTGGGCCACAACATAGGATTGAGGCGGGGGCGCAGAGATGGAATGGCCCAGCCAGCCGCGCCAGGACGGATTGGAAAGTATAGCATAGGAAGAATGTGTAAGGCATGGAAGAAAGCGTGAGCCCCGCTCGCCTGCACAACCAGAGGATATCCGTAGTAGAACTGGTCACCCGCCCACTGGCCCAACTGCTGCCAGCGAGCTTCACTCTCGCGGACCACTCCCGGTGAGGACGCCCCCCGGTTGGACTCTCCGAAACCCAGCAGAGGATCGGGGCCGGAGTAAAACGAAAAGCGGCCGCCTTCATCCTGGACACGCCAGATGAACGGATTCTGCCCTTCCGCTTCCTCGGGCGAAAGCAACTGAGACTGGTCAGCCTCTCGTCCGCCAGGCACATGGGTGACGACCGCTTGATAGTAAGCCAGGAGCTCTTGCCATGTGACCGGTAGGCCCGGCATGGGACACCTCCCTGTCTGCCCGCTCTCCCTCATACAGACAGCGATCCCAAAGCTCAACTAGCGGTACGTACGGTAATGGCCCGGGGCGCAACCCCTTGCAGCGTGCACGCCCCGGGCAAGCCTTTCCTCACCGGAGATGTTCGCGGTTAGAGGGCTGCCTTTTTCTTGGCCCTCTCCATCTCGGACAGGTCGCCTGGCTCGAGGTAACTGGTTACTTTCTTGGCGATCTCATTAGCTGCGGTCTTCTTGTCAGGAAACACCCCGTCCTTGACCGCTGCATCCACCGCCTGTTTCAGGCAGGACTCCAGGCTCTGTCCCATCTTCTTGGCCCCGCCAAAGATCTCGACGTACTTTTTCATCGGGTCACGTTTAAACAATGACAACATACTTTGTTCCCCCCCTGCCGTCCCAGGTCCGCCCACTCTCAGATTCACCTGGCACAAAATGCCGAGTTATGAAGTACTTCGCCTTTCGCCTGGAGATTCCTGCTACAGCCACTTGACGGATCTTGGCAGCCCTCTCCTGTTCGCCGCCTCACAATCATAGCGGAAGCAGGCAGCGCCAGCATCCCCTCACAGTGTGACGAACCAGCTGGCCGTACACCCCGACCCCCTGGCCAACCCTGATCTCCTCGGCGTTTATGAGGGCAAGCTCCCGTGACGGCGCATACGGAAACGGGCAACGGCTTTCACCAACTCGACCACAACCAGAATCGAAACAGCACTTAAGACCATGACATCCCAGTCTGCCCAAGACAGCCCCTCTACATTGAAGATAGGCCGCAAAGGCGGTATTAGAACTACCACTGCCAAAGAAGCAAACGACGCTGCCACCGCGTACAGCAGTGACCGGTTCGTACGCCACCCCAATTGAAAGACGGAGTGGTACACGGAACGGGTGTTGAAGCTGTGAACCAGCTGGGTCGCAGCCAGCGTAAGAAAGGCCAGTGTCTCCGCTCGAATGTAGTCCCCGCTGAGCATCGCCCAGCGGAAGACCGCTAGCGTGACACCACCGATGAGAACCCCTTGCCATAGCAAATGCCACCCCATCCCGCGGCTGAAGATCCCCTCATGCGGGTCGCGCGGTGGCTGATCCATTACACCTTTCTCCGGGGGCTCGACGCCGAGCGCCAGAGCGGGCAACCCATCGGTCACCAGGTTGACCCAGAGGATCTGGATGGGCGTCAGCACGCGCCCCCAGCCCAACATGATGCCGAAGAAAATGGTAATGATCTCACCGATATTGCAAGAAAGCAAGTAATGGATGGCCTTACGGATGTTGGCGTAGATCACCCTCCCTTCCCGAACCGCCCCGACGATGGTGGCGAAGTTGTCGTCTGCCAGCACCATGTCGGCAGCACCCTTGGCTACATCGGTGCCGGTAATTCCCATGGCGACCCCGATATCTGCTCCTTTCAGCGCTGGCGAATCGTTGACCCCGTCTCCCGTCATGGCGACCACATGACCGTGCGCTTTGAGCGCCCGCACGATCCGTAGCTTGTGTTCTGGAGACACCCGGGCGTAAACGTGAATCCGGGGAGCCCGGCGGAAGAGGGTGTCATCGTCCATCTTTTCCAGCTCCGGCCCCGTGACGGCCTGGCTGCCATCCTGCCAAATGCCCAGCTCTTTGGCGATAGCGACCGCCGTCGATTTGTGGTCGCCCGTGATCATGATGGGGACGATCCCTGCGTGGCGGGCTGCCGCCACCGCCTGTCTGACCTCGGGCCGGGGCGGATCGATCTCCGCCACCAACCCCACAAAGATCATGTCGTGTTCGACCGCGTCCGGCGTCAGGACCGGTGGCAGTTCCGGCCAGAAACGAATCGCCCCCGCCAGTACCCGGTAGGCCTGATCCGCCAGGTTGGCCGCCACCCGCAGAATGTGCTGACGCTCCTTTTCGTCCAGATCGACGGCGTGTCCATCTTTCCACACCCGGTTACAGTGGGCCAACACTTCCTCGGGTGCACCCTTCGTGAACGACACCACCCTGTGCCGTCTGGTCGGGGCTTCCGGCGCCCCGCTCCCAGTGTCGAGCAGCTCTCCTAACAGTCGAGCCACTGCCTCCCGATTCTCCGAGACCGGGTGAAAGGTCGTCATTCGTTTGCGGTCCGAGTCAAACGGCACCTCGGCCAGCCGCGGCCATTCAGCCTCCAGATCGTCCCGGCTGAGTCCAACCTTTTCCGCCGCCACCACCAGCGCCGCCTCGGTAGGATCGCCGATCACCTGCCGGCTCCGCCGGGCGGTCCGCTCCCTCGAGCCTTCTGCAGCCTGTTCAGAGCTGACCTCGTAATCCCCGGTTTCTTGAAAGCGGGCGTCACTGCAAAGAGCAAGGGCCGTGAGCAAGGGGGCGAGTCCCGGCGCGTGCGCCAGTGTCAGAGTCTCTGCCGTCTGATTTCCCTGGCTCTCTGGCCCGCCCTCACTCAACACTCGGAAAGCGCCCTGGGCGTTGTACCCCTCGCCGGTCAACTGGTACATGATCCCATTGGCATAGGCTCGCACCACCGTCATCTCGTTCTTGGTAAGCGTCCCGGTCTTATCGGAAGCAATGACCGTCGCCGTACCGAGAGTCTCCACCGCGGGCAATTTCCGAATGATGGCATGGCGGCGGGCCATGCGTTGCACCCCCATCGCCAGCACGATGGTGACGATCGCCGGCAATCCCTCCGGAATGGCCGCCACGGCAAGACTGACCGAAGTCAACAGCATCTGCAGCCAGTTGAGGTTTCGCAAAATACCGGCGGTGAACACGATGACCACCAGAGCGCCGGCCAGCAAGCCCAGGGTACGACCGACCTCCGCCATCCGCCGCTGCAGCGGCGTCGGCTCATTCTCCGCCTCTCCCAGCATGCCAGCGATCCGGCCAATGGCCGTCCGCATGCCTGTCGCGTAGACAACCGCCGTGCCCCGGCCATAACTTACGATGGTGCCGCTGAACACAAGATTGCTATAGTCCCCTAGACCGCGCTGGGACTCCCCCGGCTTGTCCGTGCGGGAGGCAGCGGCGGTGCTGGTGTTGCCCGACGGCGTATACGGCCCATGCACCTGCTGCCCGCTCTGAAGCGGTTTCGCATCCTTTTCCACCGGCAAGGATTCGCCCGTCAAGGCCGACTCCTCTATCCTCAGGTTGACCGCCTCTATCAGGCGAGCGTCTGCCGGCACAAAATCGCCGGTCTCCAGCCGGACGAGATCCCCTGGAACAAGCTCTCGTGCTGGAATTTCCTGGATCTGCCCGTTACGGATCACCCGGGCTTTCGGGGCACTCATCTTCTTCAGGGCAGCCAATGCTTCCTCGGCCCGGCTCTCCTGCATGACCCCCAGGATCGCGTTCAGGACGACGATGAGCAAAATGACGACCACATCGGTCCACTCGCCCAGCACTCCGGAGATCATGGCCGCACCAATCAGGATCAACACCAGGATCTCCTTGAGCTGATCCACAAACATCTGCAGTTTCGTACGTCGCACAGGTTCTTGCAGGGCGTTAGGACCGTACTTCGCCAGCCGCTCTTGCGCCTGGTCAGGCGTAAGCCCCCGTTGCAGATCGCTCCCCAGGGCGGCGACGACCTCATCAGCCTCCATCCCCGCCCAACGGTCCAGTTGGGCGAACTCTGGGGTGTCGGTGGCAGCCGAACCTACCCGTTCCTTGTGCCCGGGGGGTGACAGTCGCTGGTCGCTGCCGTTTCCCTGTGAACCTGCCGTCTTGCCCTCTGTATCCTCTGTCACTGCCATCCACCGCCCGCTCCTTCTCTTACAACTGCTGTCCAGCGCCGGCCCGGGCCTGATCCAACAGGAACGCAGGCACGAAAAAACCCTCAGCGAAGGGCGCTTCTCCTCACCGGCTACCATGCGCCCTGCCGCTGAAGGTCTCGCCAAAGTTGCTTGCCTGCACCCTGCCCGGAACCAGTTAGTCGTGTTGTTGATCCCGGGCCGTCCCACTGCATTGGGACCTGGCTACTCCCCTTCATCGATAGCCTAATCTTACCACAACTTCGGGCCAATTTCCTGCTTCAACTCCTTGTGTCGGAATCCCCCCGCGTAACCCCCCGCCGTTCCACCACCCATCGATATACTTTCTCCGTCGCCGCCGCCATGGTCTCCGCAGAATGAACGAGCCGTACATACTCACGGGCACGCCTGCCCAGCCGGCGCCGCAGCTCAGGGTGGCCAGCCAGCTGCGCCAGGGCCTCAGCTAACGCCGAGGCGTCGCCCGCCGGAACTACCCACCCCGTCTCCGCATGGTGAACCATTTCCAGCATCCCAGGCAGGTCGCTGGTAATCACCGCTCGGCCCGCCGCCATGGCCTCCAAAACTACCAGCGGAGAGGCATCCGCCAGCGAAGGCACTACCACTACGTCCATCTTCGACCACCATACGTTGGGATCAGCCTTCCCCACGAATTCCACCTGCACTCCCCAGGCTTGCGCTTGCAGCGCCGCCGCCTGTCGCTCCAGCTCCGAGCGCTGTGCTCCCTCACCCACGATGAGCAACCGAACCCGTTCCGGCTCGCCTGTCACCCCTGCCCTGCGCCCTGGCTCCCAACGGCGCACCGCCTCGATCAGAACGGGCACACCTTTCTCGGGGCTGAGACGACCAACGAACCCGATCGTGAACGGCAACGAGCGCGCCGCAGAGGCCGTGGCCGCCTCCGGCAGCTCCGCCCATTCCGGCGTTCCTGCCGTCTGCGACGCCGCCCCTCCAACAGCGGGTCCAGTCTGAAGGCGAGCGGGCACGATGGGTACGGCGTTCCCAATGACGGTCAACCGCCCTGGTGGCAGTCCCGCTCGTACCAGGCGGGAACCTTCCGCCTGGCTGACGGCAATAACCGCATCGGCCCAGCGCCGGGCCGCAAACGCGGCCCACCAGTAATCCCAACCCACCGCTGTACCAGCAAACCCGTGGGAGGTAAACACGACGGGAAGCGACGGGGAGCGCCGCCGCAGGGAACGTAAAAACAGCAGGTACTCCGGGGCCGCGTGGATATGCACCACCGCATCGGCTCTGGCCTGGCCAGCTCCTGGCTGATCGCTCAGGGCAACAGGTCTGGCTTGATCGGATCCTGGCCGCCCGTCGACGGCCCGCCCACGATCCCGGCCAGCCTGCCTGTCCATCAGCGTCTGATTCCACCATTGCCCGACGATCGTTCGGCAGCCTTCCGCTTGCCGTCGCCAACCTGCCGAGGCGCCGGGAAAGGTACACACACCTGCTCCGGCAGCTCGCCACCACTCCTGTGCGGGGCCGGGCGGGCTGGCAATCGTCACCTGCCACCCCCGCTGCCGCAGGCTGTCTGACAGCGTGGCGACGTGTCGCTCTGTGCCCCCTACGGAAGCCCAAGGAACAATCAGCAACACTTGCCCCGTCATGCCTTCTCACACCTTAGGGGAGTCTCCCCAGTTGGCGTCTTGCGCGAGCGTATAACATGCATTCCCTCTGAAACCATATTATTACATACAGCGATTCGCAATAAACCAGCAGATAGTGTATACAGAGCAAGCATTCTGCAGATTGCCTGTGCGCCCGTGAGCGCTAAGGAGGAGACCGCCCACCCTGGCTGATTGTACATATTCAGCAGGATTTTTCACCATGGATAGTTGGCGCGACTCCAGGGTATTCTACGGGTGCAGGATCCCGAGAGACAAAAGCGGCGGCCAGAAGTCGGTTGCTACCGGATCTCGTCAGTGTCAGGCCGTGTAGGATCGCAAGTGACTACTAGGTTTCCGACACGGCAAGAACGTAAGGCGACTGACAGAAGGACGTGGGCTAGGTCCGTCGGGGTCCTGCACTTTGTGTATAAAAACACCCGCCGGGGATGTCCGCCCCAGCGGGTGTCTGTCCAACAAGAGGTTACGACTTCCGGCCGGGCGACTTCCATTTCGCCTCGAACTCGTCCGCCGACAGCTTATACCAATCCGCATTCTTCTCGATGTACGATTTCATCTCGTCCGGTACATCATCCTGGGGATAGATCGCCTCGACCGGACATTCCGGCTCGCAGGCACCGCAATCAATGCACTCGTCCGGATCGATGTACAGCTGCTGAACCTCTGCATACTGATCCTCGGACTTGCCGGGATGAATGCAGTCTACTGGGCATACCTCGACACAGGCGGTATCCTTCGTGTCGATGCACTTCTCGGTGATGACGAACGCCATGCCTTTCTCTCCTTCCACCTTTGCCGGCTTAGCTTCTCCCGGAGTAGTCGCCGAATCTCCCCGCCTTCGACTGTTCCCCACCCCGGTCGCCTGCTAGCCGCGGGTCTGGAAGACCCGTCCGACGACATCATACCACTGGATTTGCTGGATCAACAAAAGCACGGCCACCGAAAAGGTGGCAGTCAGCCGGAGGGAGTCCACTCCCTGGTACCGGCAGAGAAGCAGGCTTATGGGCAACCCCACGAAGCCCCCCAGGGAGTCCGGCGACGATCCAGAGCAACCCGGCAACCAGGGGCCAAGCTTATCGCATACTGCAGGGGGGCTCAGCCCTGCCGCCCCCACAGTGGTCCCTGGCCCACCTCTGCCCGTCTTGATCTCCGGTTCGACAGCCACCCGTCGCTTCCTGCCTATGCCCCCCTCTCAGCCGCCCGGGAAGAACAAGAGCCTCCACCGTAGCAGCGTTTTCCCGGTCACCCCAGGGCAGTCCGAAGAGCCTTGTAGTGAGCCTCCGTCAAGTTCAGGGTGCTGAAGAAGGTGACGCCAGAAAATCCTTCCTCCTGAACGAGTTCTACCTGCTGCACCATCCCGTCAGGCGGCACCCAGACTGCCAATCCAGGGTATACCCGGCTGGGCGGCAGCTTCTCCCGCATCTGGCGCAGTACCGTGCGCAACTCCTCCACGTCCGTCCGGTACGCCATCGGCAATACATGGTGGAGAAGGCCTTGTTGGATCCAATCGCCCCACTGCTGGCAGGCATTGGAGTATGACTGGTCCGGGTCCGGAACGACCGCGGCGGAAAGCTGCAACTGCGGCCGCAATTGGTGGAGTCGACGGTCGACCTCCTGTACGAAACTGCTGACTTGGCGGGACCGCCATGCCGTCCAGGCCGCCCGACCAGCCGCAGTCGCCAGGTCTGGCCCGCCGCCCGAATCACGCCGAAACGCTTCCAACGACGATGGATGGAAGCCAAACGATCCGACCTCTTCCTCGTTGTAGCGGATGTAGTCCAGGTGCAGCCCGTCTACGGCCCAGCGCGTGACTAACTCTTCCAACACGGCCAGCAAATAGCTGCGGACTTGTGGCAGAGCAGGACACAGCCAGGCTGTGCCATAGCGCCAGTTGGAAAAGGGCTGGTGGTCCTGGTCAAGTTCGGCCCAGTCCGGGTGTGCCTGCAAAACGGGCCCAAACGCATGCCAGTACCCGGCACAGAATACCCACACCCAGGGGTGGACCTCGATGGAGCGGGCATGAGCCAGCTCCACCAGCCGAGCCAGGAGGTCCGGCCGGCCAGCCTCCCCACCACCACGGACGATCTGGAACTCGCCATGGATGGGGGCGACTCCGCTGGGGTAAGCAGCCCCGCCCCGGAAGTACACTTCCGGGTAGAGGTGGGTCACACCGATCCCGGCCAGGTCATCCATCACCCGGTCGAGATGACCCGGTTGACGCTCCAGCAGATCCTCCCGGTTCATCCATACGCCAATGTGTTCAAACGGCTTCGCCATCGACTCCCGTGCCACCCTTCTGCTCGCCCCTACATCGCCCTAGCGGAGGAGCGGTTGGATCTGCTCTTTCACTTTCTGCATGGCGGCTTCCGGAGTCTGCTTTCCGGCGAAGACCGCTTGCAATTCAGTCCAAATCGCGCTCATGTACTTGCTCGTAATGGTGAGGTTTGGAAACGTGTGCATATTGGGACTGTGGAGATACCAAACGAATTCCTTCATTCCCGGCGCTGTGCCGGTCCACAGACGGGCGTCGTCCAGCACGGTCCGAAGGTGGGGCAACGAACCTTTTGCTGCGCAGATCTGCACCGTCTGCTCAGCGGAATCCAGGTATTGCACGAATTCCCAGGCCTCCTGTGCGTGTTTAGTGCCCGACGCGATGAAGAGCATGCCTGGCTCAATCAAGGAACCGTATTTCAAATCCGGGCGATCATCCGGATACGGCAAGGGGGTAATCTGATACCGCATGTGAGAAGCCAGGTCACGGAGCATCAACGGCAGCCACTCGCCGTCGGCAGTGGAGACCAACCTCTCCGTAACGAACGGATCCGTGTTGGTCCAGTACCCGCCCCAGCTCTGCTGGAAAGCCCGCACCGCTTCGTAGCCGAACGTCTGATACGGGAAGGTCATGAACCGGATTCCCAGGATGTTGCGGGGGTCATCCGGCGTCACCTGCTTTTTGGCTGCGTCGTAATACCGGCCGCCGAACACCAGCTCCCACAACCCCACTGACAACCACGGGTACTCGGGCAAGAACCCCAACCGGGTGATTTTCCCCTGGCCATCCTTGAGCAGTGCTCGCTTTTGCATCGCCTCAAACTGGTTGGCGGTTTCTGGGATGGGCAGCCCCAGCTGATCGAGGATATCCATGTTGTAGAACATCATCTTGATATCCACCGTCATCGGGAGACCGTACTGGCGCCCGTTGATTTGCCCCAGTTCCAGCGCGGCCGGGATGAAATCGGCAGGGTGCAGCTTGGCGGACGGCTGGCTAAAGAACGAATCTAGGGGCAGGGCAGCACCCTTCTCTACCAGGCTGGGTACGCTGTTCCAGCCTACGTAGCCGATATCGATGGCTCCGCTAGCCAGAGCGACCAGCTGTTTGTCCAAGTTCGCATTGGGAATCAATCGTATTTTGATCTGGGGATGACTACGGTTAAAGTTGTCGACGACCGCTTGCAGCACCTGTGCATCTTTGCCGGCCCAGGCGTGGTAAAAGTCAAGCTCTGTCGCCGCCTCCACGGCAGGTCCGGCCAGGTTGACCGCTCCCAAGGTCAAGACCGACACAAGAGATGCCACGCCCAAACCCAGGCGGACGGCGTTGATCCAATGGGCAACTCCTTTCCGTGACCGGAGACTCCGACTCATCCTGATTCCTCCTTTTTTACCCTGGCGGATGAAGCACCCATCCCGCCGCTTGTATTTTGTAGTGTAGGATTTCTACACTACAAGAGGAGATCCTCCCTGTGCTTGTAGAATTTCCTTGTCATCCGTCTGGCGGAAAGGAAGGCCGCATTCATGGATGGGCTTGCTCCGGACTTTGGTCAATGGCTGCGCAAGCAACGCCGGCAGGCCGGCCTCAGCTTGCGCCGGCTCTCGGCGGAGGTCGGACTTCACTTTGCGTACCTCAGCCAACTCGAGCGCGGGGTCGCCACCCCTTCCGAACCCGTGATCCGGCGCCTGGCAGCGTTCTTCGGGGATCCCCAGCCTGATCGCCTGGTGCTGTCCGCCGGCCGGGTACCGGAAACCCTGCGCCAGGCCCTGTCCCAAGCACCAGAGCAAGCGCAACAAGCTTTGCAGCCGCTGGTGAACGGCACGTCTCTCCTCTCACCGTCGACCGCCAGCAGGGAACTGGCTCTCGCGGCATGGCGGATCACCGCGCGGCGTAACCCGCGGCTGGCCATCGCCGCTCCCGCTCTGCTCGCGCCAGGACCTGCCCTCCACGAACGTGTCTCCCCGTCGGAGTCTCCCGGCGTCACCGGGGAGCTGTCGAGAATGTTCCTGACCAGCCGGCCAACGGGCGAGCGGGAACGATCGCAAACCAGTGACGGCGTAAAGGATACCGATGGAGTTGAATGGCTCGTCGTCCCGGGTATGCGTGTCCAGACCAGTGGCCTGGGCGCCGCGGTCGGGACCCGGCCGGAAGCGGTAGTAGACGGTGATCTGGACACATTCTACTGGTCCGAACGCGCACCCCAGGCTGGGGATTTCATCGCTCTGGACCTGGGAGCGGAGTATCCCGTCGCCGGAGTGCAGCTATTCATGGGCTCGTTCACGGGGGAGTACGCTCGCCCGGCCGATTACGTATACTCTGGCATCGTGCAGTTGAGCCGGGACGGCAGGAGCTGGCTCACCGTCGGGCGACTGGTGGGGCTCCCCGAAGGGGAGTGGCGGTTCACCACGCTGCCGGCCCGTTATATCCGACTCCTCGTGACGGCTGACCAGGTGTACTGGGTGCAGATCCGGGAGATCCGGTTGCTTTGCCCGGCAGGAAGTAGTCCCCAGCGCCCGGTCTGGTTATGCCTGGATGCCGCTCGTCAGGCCATCGCCCGGGCCCGGGCCACCCTGGCAGCGGCCCGGCGGCAATTTACCCCTCTGGATGAGGAGAGAGTCACACGGCTGCTTCAGCAGGCGAACGTGGCGGTGCGGCAAGCACAATCCCTGTACCAACGGGCGTCTGAGCGGCCGGGCCTCGATACCACTGATCAGAATCAAGCTCGAGATCAAGATGTCAGGAAGGCCGCCGGGCAAGCGCTGGTTTGGGCACGCCAAGCCCAAAGGTGGGCCATGGAATCACGGCCGGTCGAGGTACGGGCCGTCTGGGTAGACCGGTCTGCGCTCCTGGCTGGACCCCAACGGCTCTGTCAGTTGCTGGATCGATTGGCGTACGTAGGCGTCAACTGCCTGTTTGGTGAGGTATTGAGCCGAGGGGCAGCTGCTTTTGCGAGTGACATTGCCCCCCCTGACCAGCAAATGAAGGAGCGTTGGGGGGAGCTCGATCCACTCGCCTTTCTGCTCGATCAGGGAACGCGCCGGGGGATGAAGGTGGTCCCCTGGATTTGGGTGCTGTGCGCCGGCTACGACTATGAGGAAGGGCCACTGCTGGCAGCTCACCCGGAGTGGGCAGACCAGGCGGTGGACGGGGCTATTGTCGCTCCGCCTCCTTCTGGCACCGCCTGGCTCAACCCGGTATTGCCAGAAGTCCATGCGTTTTTCCAGGCGCTCGCGACCGAGCTGTGGAGTCGCTACGGCACTGCCGACCTGCACCTGGACTACCTGCGCTATCACGAAGAGAGCATCGCTGCCTACGGATACGCGGCTCGTGCCCGGCAGACGTTCGAAGCCAGCGGCAGTACGGACTTCGACGCCTGGCGTCAGGAGGCAGTAACCAGCCTTTTGCGCTCCATCGCCCACGTCGTGCGGAAACGAGGCGGGCAATTGTCGGCAGCCGTATGGCCGGACCCAGTCGCGGCGCAGCAGGAGGTTCATCAGGATTGGCTGGCGTGGCTGGGGGAAGGGGCTGATCTCGCCCATTCGAACCCGACCGACCAGCACCCACTCTTGGATTATGTGGTCACCACGAACTATACCGCCGATCTTGAGGAGTTCCAGCACCGTATCGAGGCTGCTGCGGCTGCGACCCAGGGCGGCAGGGTTCTGCAAGGGATTGCCAGCGCACTGCTGACGCCGGACGAGCTGCTGCAAGAAGTGGCGGCCGCGGCCGGTAGCGGGGCGCTGGGCGTCTGCCTTTACTCCGCCAGTACCTTGGGAAAGGGTTCTCTGGAGGCGTTGGGAGAGGGGCCGTTCCGTTCCCCCGCTCTGTCCCCGCTGGCCGAACCGGCTGAAAGTATCCGGACCTTGGCCCAGAAGTGGCTCAACCAGTGGAACGACCGGGTGCGGCAGGGGTTTGTTCCCGAACCGCTGCTGCCGCGATTGGAGTCGGATGTCCGGCAGCTGGCTTCTGCCCTGGCCACCCTGCTCCAAGCCAATGGACCGGCCGCGGACCAAGCCGTTCGCAGCCAACAGGCTGTTGCAGCAACGATGGCTGACTTTGCAAACAAGCTCGAGGATGAGCTAACCGTGCTTCCAGGAAAAGGACTGTCCAAGAAGGCACAGGCGGCCTGCCGGCGGTTGGCCCATGACGCGCGTTTCTTGTCCAACGTAGCCAATTGGATGGGAGGAAGATAAGAATGTCGTCCAAACGGAAGGTAGAAGCCTACCACGGCCGGTGGTCGAAACAAGGGGTACTCGCTAAGGTATTGTGTGGAGTATTGTGCAACACCATCGCCCTCATCCTCATCGCTTGCCTGGCTGGAACGTTCCCGTCCGTGCGGGCCGCAGATTCCTCTAGCCTTGGCCCAGCAGGAGAAACAAACGAGGCAAGTGGATCAACGCCGGCTCCTGCTCGCTGGCTGATCGTCCCGGGCCTGCGGGCGACCACGAGCGATTGGGGTGAGGCCCTGGGGATGGAGCTGGACCGGGCCGTAGACGGTGACGTCTCCACCTTTTTCTGGAGCGGTCGGGAGCTGCAGGCCGGCGATTGGTTGCAACTCGACCTGGGACAGCCCTACTCCGTCTCCGGTATCCGCCTGCTGATGGGGAGCTTCACGGGCGAATATGCACGTCCGAACGATTACATCTATAGCGGCCAGGTGACCGTCAGCACAGGGGACGGAAAATGGGAGACAGTAGGAGAGCTGACGGGAGCGCCGGAAGTGAGCCTTCTTTTCGCCCCTCGCTCCGTCCGCTTGGTGCGGATTACGGTCACCCAAGATCAGGTCTACTGGGCGCAGATCCGGGAAATCCAACTGCTCACCCAGGCTCAAACGGCAGCGTCCAGTTACCGCCCTGCCTGGCTTCGCATCGAATCGGCTCAAAAGGACCTGACAGCCGCGCAAACGGCCCTCCAGGACGCTCTCGCCCAGGTGGCCGATATCGACGAAAACCAGGTGCAGCAGCAGTTGCACCAGGCGGATTCGTTGCTGCAGCAAGCTGAAGCAGCTTACCAGGAGGGTCAAGATGATCAGGCCGCCGGGCTGGCGAATCAGGCAGCCACCGTCGCCCGGCAGGCTCAATCCTTGACCTGGGAGTCCCGCCCAGTCGAGGTGCGGGCCGTCTGGGTGGACCGGGCGGCACTTTTGGCCGGACCGCAAGCCACCCGGGAGCTACTCGACCGGATGGCCAGCCTGGGAATCAACCTCATCTTCCCCGAGATGGTACAAAAGGGGGCGGCCGCCTTCCCCAGCGCAGTTGCACCACGGGACGAAGCGTACACCGCTGCTTGGGGCGACGTCGACCCCCTGGCGTTCCTGGTGCAGGAGGGTCATGCCCGGGGAATGCAGGTCGTTCCCTGGGTTTGGGTCTTTGCGGCCGGCTACGAGCATCAGTTCGGGCCCATCATGCAGCAACACCCGGAATGGGCCGACCTGGCCCGGGACGGCTCCCCCTTCTCGCCCACTCAGTGGGGGACCGCCTGGCTCAACCCCACCTTGCCACAAGTGCAAGAGTACCTTACCAACCTCATGCTGGAGATCGTGACCCGATATGAGGTGGATGGGCTGCAGTTCGACTATATTCGCTACAACGAGGAAAGCCACATTCCCTTTGGGTACGCTCCCTCCTCGCTCGCTCGTTTCCAGGAGGAAACCGGTCTGGACGCTCGTACTCTGACACCGGGCTCGGCTGGTTACGACCGGTGGAACCAGTGGCGCGAGCAAAACATTACCAGTTTCTTACGCCAGCTGTCATCCCGACTGCGGGCGGCGAGGCCTGGTCTGCTCCTGTCGGCGGCGGTGGTTCCTGACCCAGCCGCCGCTCTCCGAGAGACCCATCAAAACTGGCCTCGCTGGCTGCGCGAGGGGCTGCTGGACTTTGTCGCCACCATGAACTACACCTCGCTTCCCGGCGAGTTCTGGGCCCGGGCCCGCGAGGCCCGCTCCGCCAGCCCAGACCCGAGCAGCGGCAGCCGAATCCTCGACGGTCTCGGGATCTGGCTTTTGACGCCTGAGCACCTTCTCGACGAAGTCGCCGCCGCGCGTGAACTTCCCAGCCTGGGTGTAGTCTTTTTTGCCGCCAGTACGTTATCGGGAGAAGTGTACGCACGATTGCAGGAAGGGCCGTTCCGCCAGCCCGCCCTTTCGCCTCTGGCCGACCCCCACGCCGCCGCCCAAATGCTCGTAAACCGCCTGCTGGAACGCTGGAACACCTGGCGGGCCAGGGGTCGGTTGCCCATGACTGTCACCGAGCAGCTCGATCCACTGCTACAGAAATTGGGGAACGGGCCACAGGCTGGATCTGAGGCAGCTAGCTCGGGGCTGAGTAGCCCTGGTTCAGCAAGTCCGGCCCCGGGCCTAGACAGCGTGAGTCGTATACGGCAAGAGGTAGCGCAAGTCCGACTCCAAAAAGAGCTTGTCGAGCAGCCACAGGCCCGGGCTCTGCTTGACCGGCTCGCGGCCGACCTCGACTACCTGGCCCTGTGCCTAAACGTCACCCCCTATGAAAGGGGCGAGCCCTGAGGTATTCTGGGAGCGAAGAAGGGGGAGGTTCATGATGAGCGCACCGTTATCACCGGCTACTCTGCCAGCCAGGTCCTCCGGCTGGAAAACCTGGCTCATGGCGAGCCGACCTTTTTCGCTGACGGCGTCAGTAATCCCCATCACGCTCGGCGCACTTCTGGCCGTACGTGAAGGGGTTTCATTCCATATTCTCTGGTTTGTCTTGGCGTTGGTAGGTGGCACCTTGCTCCAGGTCGGCACTAACTTCGTTAATACGTACTACGACTACATGAATGGGGTGGATACCCGGGAACAAAAGGCCAGCATTCAGCCCTGGTTGGTTCTGGGCTGGTTTTCACCCGGGGCAGTTTTGGCCGCCGGTTACCTCGCTTTCTCTGTATCTGCTCTTATCGGCCTGTACTTCATCTATGTGCGAGGCTGGCTCATCGCTGCCATCGGCCTGGCGGGGCTGCTGGGAGGATACTGGTACACCGCCGGGCCGGTGCACTATAAATACCGGGGGCTTGGCGTGCCGCTTGTGTTTGTCCTTATGGGGCCACTCGAGACACTGGGCGGGTATGTAACCCTGGCCGGACACCTCAGTTGGACCCCTATTGCCGCTGCTCTGCCCGTCGCCTGCCTGGTCGCCGCCATCCTTCATGGCAATGACTTGCGGGACTTCGAAACCGATCGTGAGGGCGGCATGGTCAGCTTATCCCATTGGCTGGGCTGGACCGCCAGCATCCGGCTGTACGATGCGCTGCTAGCAGGGGCGTATGTGTTTGCCTTACTCAACGTGGCGGTTGGCATCCTGCCGATCTGGTCGCTCCTGGTGCTGGCCACCGTACCAGCAGCCTGGCAACTGATGCGTCGAGTTCACGCCGGCGGACAATGCATTATTCCGGTGGAACCGCTCACAGCTAAGCTGCACATGCAGTTTGGGTTGGCTCTGTCGCTCAGCATATTGGTGGCCGGTTGGTTCCCGCTCCCATGGCCTGTGTGAGGCAGTGGCAGATCGCCATGTGCCGCGCGAGCGCTGAAGCCCGCCACTCACCTCTGGGCTTCCCAAACCGAAAGGGGTGAGGCGGGCTCTTCGCTCAGTTTCTGGCGTGCAGGGAGTGCCCCGTTGAGAGACCAGAGTTGAGGCCGAAGGTTGTGTGGCCAGGAGGGAGATGGATCCATGCGAGCCACTGGTTCGCCATCGTGGAAAGACAGGGAGGCTCGGGGACGGCGGCAACTCACCACCGCCTGGATCGGCCTGGCTCTGGCGGCCGCTTTCTGGCTGGTCATCTTTGGCCTGCACTGGGGTAACTTCTGGACCGGCATGGGCATTGCCGCAGGGGTGCTGACCGCTTACGCCGTAGCAGCAGCCGGTCCGCCCTGGCGTGAGGAGGAGTGGAACTGGGTCAACGTGATCATCGGGATCAGTGCCGCGCTGGTGCTCTACGGTATCTTCGCATGCGGTAGTTGGCTGGGCAGATCGATCTTCCCGTTTGCCGGCAGGCAGATCGGCAGCATATACGATATCCAATCCCAAGCGAATCGCTGGCTGATCGGCCTGCTTCTCCTTTTTGTGACCAGTCCGGCCGAGGAGATCTTCTGGCGGGGCTTTCTACAACGGCGGTTCATGGTAGCAGGCGGGGAAGCAGCCGGCTGGCTGATGGCTTCGCTGTGCTACGCCGCGGTTCATCTGTTCTCTGGTAATCTGATGCTGATCCTGGCCGCTCTGGTCGCTGGCTTGTTCTGGGGTCTGCTTTACCTGTGGCGGCGTAGCCTCGTCCCAGGCATCATTTCCCACGCTCTCTGGACGGTGTTGGTGTTTCTGGTCTTTCCGCTGGGTGGCAGCTTGTGAATCTGAGCTGGACCGATTCATCGATTCCTGGACGAACAATATCCTTGAAGGGCAGTTCTCAAAATCGTGAGCGGGCATCTATATACACGAATGGCTGGCCACTTCCGGGGAATCGCTGCCGCCTCGACCCTGGTAATAGTAATGGCCTGGTCTTGGACGATGCCGGCAGCGCTGACCTCGTCTAGCCAGAATACCGATTGGCGAGGGAGTATCGGCAGCGTGCTGACCTTGCCCATCGTCCCTGCCTTCGTGGTGCCGGGTACCGCGCCTCTCAGTGCCACCAGTGTGTGGGAATATGACTCCAACCTGGGCAAAGCGGAGGTGCGCTTGGTCGATGTCCGCAAGGCCTCCTTGCCGCCGGGCGCTCGCCCGGGCTCTGCCCCCAGCACGTTCTATCGCTGGCGCTTGTCCGTACGGGGACTGGTCTACGAAGAGCTTCTGGAGCTGCGAGAGAACCAATTGCTCACCTGGGAACGCTCTGCCACCGCGTTCGGCGGCCTGTACCGGGAGGTATACTCATATCCTGTGCCCGAGTTCGGTATGCCCGAACCTCTCAAGAAAGGCCCTCCCTGGCATTGGCAGGGCGAGATCCGCCGGGGTGAGGCAGCGAATCCGCCGGGATTGGCTGTCGCTGATCAGAGTACCTCACCGCCACTGGCGCAGCCAGGACGTCCGCAGTCAGGGCCGTCATCGACGCCGAAGGCGCCGGCCGCTGCTGGTGGCAGTCTCGGCCAGGCGCAAGCCAGCGGCCAGGTGGTGGGTTGGGAAACGGTAAACGTGCTTGCCGGGCAGTTCGAGGCGTGGCACGTTCACCTGGAGCGTTCCGATACGTTCGGCACTTTCCAATCGATCGAGGTGTGGGTGAACCCCGCGATCGGGGTCGTACAGGCAGACGGGGACCTGTGCTGGGGCGGCGTCATCGGCAAAGTGCAACGGCTCATCGGTTTCGACCACTTCTCCGTGCGACTAAAAGCCACCAACGTCCACTAGCCGGGCGAGCCGGCAGCCCTCCGCCGCCCCAGCACCGGAGCACCGGCGATTACCCAAGCCGGCGCAGGAAGTCAACCGCCTGGCGGACCGCCGCCACTCGGTCAGTCTCATATTCCCGTTCAATCGCCATGTAGCCGCCAAACCCACAGTGGCGCAGCAGCTCCAGGAATCGGGGCCACCGCACCCATCCTTCGCCCAATAAGCACTCCTGATACTCACCGCCGGACTTCACATAAGCGTCTTTGGCGTGCACATGAGCGATATACGGAGCAAGGGCTTCCACCCCTTCGGTGGGCGTGTAGCGTTCGATGGCCTCCCGTTCGTCATAGCGGCGGCCGTGCTCCTTCGCCAGCAGGGCCGGCCAGATGATCAGATTGGCCGGGTCGTAATTGACCCGCAGGCCGGGGTGAGCCACTTGCTCGATGAAGGACCGCAGGACTGAAGGCGGTTCGGGGCCGGTCTCGATGGCAAAGAACACACCCTGGCGATAGGCAATGTCCACAACCTGGCGGATGACCCGCACCATCGTCTGACGCTTGGGGTCAGCCGGGTTCTCGGGAACGATCCCGATGTGAGAAGTCCACACCTTGGCGCCGAAGTCCGCCGCCACCTCGACCACCTGGCGGGCCCGAGCGAGGGTGCGGTCCAGCTGGGCAAGATCATCGTATGGCAAGGACGGAAAGCCAGAGGAGACCGCGGTGACCACTAGCCCCAGCTCGTGAATCCGCTCTTTCCACGTCTGGCGGGCGTCATGGTCCATTTCCTCAGGCGACCAGGGTCCAGAACCCAGTGACAGTTGCACCCCTTGCAGGCCGAGCTCGGCAGCGACTTGCAGCGCCTCTGCCGGCGGCAAGCGCAGGTTCGATAGCATCACCGAAAGCAGCATCGACGCAACACTCCCTTGGGTGATAACATGCTAGACCGCATTTCCCTACAGACAGAGGTTCTTCCTTCCGATTCGACCAGACGAGTGGAGACGGAAAGCACTTCGCGGTTGCCGGCGTCGAGACAGCCTCGTCGATGCCGTAGCTAGCGCGGGAGCACGAGAGGTGTCTCCGCTTCGGTAGGACCCCAGGGGCCGGATCAGCAGGGGTATGCCCACCGGCCCATACCAGGGACAGACACGTCTTTGCTGCTCCCTTCGTACATTGATGACGAAAGCCTGACATCGCAAGCCGGCAACGATGACACCCTGCGCCAGGCACAGGAACGTCGAAGGGGGAGCCCGGATGTGTGGGATTGCGGGCTGGATCGACTGGGAAGCAGATTTGACACGAACCGACCATCGCCAAGTGGTCGAGAACATGGGACAAACACTGGCTTGCCGCGGCCCTGACGGCCGCGGCAGCTGGTTCACGAAGGCGGCCGGCTTCGCTCACCGTCGTCTGGTCGTGGTCGACCCGGCCGGAGGCGGCCAGCCCATGGTACGCCGCCGGGGCGATCAGACCTTCGTGGTGGCGTACAACGGCGAACTGTACAACACAGAGGAGCTGCGCCGCGAACTGGTCCAGAAAGGCTATACCTTCCAGGGGCACTCGGATACCGAGGTTCTCTTGCTGTCTTACATGGAATGGGGGGCAGACTGCCTCAGCCGGTTCAACGGGATATTCGCCTTTGCGGTCTGGGAGGACCACACTCAAACGCTTTTCCTGGCACGGGATCGACTCGGCGTAAAGCCTTTGTTTTACACCGTTCGCCACGGTGGCCGCACGCTGTTGTTTGGCTCCGAGCTCAAGGCCCTGTTGGCCCACCCGGCGGTTCCACCCGAAGTCGATCGTGAAGGGTTGGCTGAGGTCTTCGCCATGGGCCCTGGTCGTACTCCCGGACACGGAGTCTTCCGCGGCGTAGACGAGCTACGTCCCGGTCATTGGCTTCGGTTCGAGCGGGGGGGCGGTCTCCACGAGCAAGCATACTGGCAGCTGCAGAGCCGGCCCCATTTGGACGGTCTCGAACGCACCCGGCAAACCGTGCGCGAACTGCTGGCCGATACCGTCCGTCGCCAACTCGTCTCCGACGTCCCCATCTGCACCCTGCTGTCGGGAGGGCTCGACAGCAGCGCCGTGACGGCCCTGGCCGCCCAAGCCCTGGCTGCGCCCCTGCACACCTGGTCGGTGGAGTACCAGGATAACGCTCGCTTCTTTCAGGCTAGCGATTTCCAGCCTGACCCCGACGACCCCTGGGCTCGTCGAGTCTCGGAGTATCTGGGCACCGTCCACCACCGGGTCGTCATCCAGACGCCGGAACTGGTGGAAGCCCTGAAAGCAGCCGTACGGGCACGAGATCTCCCCGGGATGGCGGACATCGATGCCTCGCTCCTCGTATTCTCCCGGGCTATCAAACAGGAGGCAACGGTGGCACTCAGCGGCGAAGCTGCGGACGAAGTGTTCGGTGGCTACCCCTGGTTTCGTCGTATGGACGACATTCAGGCGCGCCAGACGTTTCCCTGGGTGCGCAACCTGCCCTGGAGGATGGCGGTTCTGAAACCAGAGGTACGGGAGGTCATACAACCCGAGCAGTATGTAGCTCTCCGATATCAGGAGGCGCTGGACGAAGTCCCGCGTCTGGCTAGCGAGGATCCTTGGGACGCCCGCATGCGGGAGATCGCTTACTTGAGCCTGACTCGCTTCATGGCCACGCTGTTGGATAGAAAAGATCGCATGAGCATGGCCGTGGGGTTGGAAGTCCGGGTTCCCTACACAGACCACCGGCTGGTGGAATACGTTTGGAATATTCCCTGGGAAATGAAGACAGCCGGAGGGCAACTCAAGGGAATCCTACGGCAAGCGTTGGACGGCGTGCTCCCATCCGACGTTCTGAACCGGAAGAAGAGCCCATATCCCAAGACCTACCACCCTGCCTATACGCGTGCAGTAGCCAGCTGGCTCGACGAGGCCGTCCACGACCCCGCCTCGCCGCTACTGGAGCTGGTCGACCAGAAAAAGGTGGAGCAGTGGATCCGTGCAGCGCAAAGGCAGGTTACGGTCTGGGTAACAGAGCTGGCTCCATCGGTGGCAGCGTCGGCCAGCGGCGTGCGGGCGAGTGCCCAACCGTCAGCGGCATGGGGGACCGGCGGGAAGGGGACAACCACCACGCCAGACTGGGATTTGCCGTGGTACGGGCAGTTGATGACCGGACCCCAACTCCTTGCTTATCTGGCCCAGGTCGACTACTGGCTGCGGGAGTATAAGGTTCACATAGTCTAGGTCCTCGTCTAGGTTTGCCCCGGGCCACAGTTGGAAGCCGGCAGCTGACCCGACGCGCGTGAGCTCGCTGGAAACGCCCCGCTGGGTTCAACGCAGAACGAACGCCCGGGATGGCAATCGAGAGCAAAACAAGATGCGAGCTTGTGCCGCCATAACTGCGGCAATGAGGTTGCACAAGGCCCAAAAGGGGGGCGATAGCGAGCTCATGGCTCACCCACGATCCGAATCTCAGGCTCCAGATCTACCCCAAACCGCTCCTTGACGCGCTCTTGGATTAAGGCGATCAGCCGGAGGACATCGGCGGCCGTAGCTCCGCCGCGGTTCACGATGAACCCCGCATGCTTGGTGGAGACCTCTGCGCCGCCGATCTTCGTCCCCTGCAACCCCAGCTCCTGGATCATCGGCCCAACGTAGTGGCCCGGCGGCCGCTTGAACACGCTGCCGGCGCTCGGGTATTCAAGGGGCTGCTTTTCGCAGCGGCGTTGCCAGAGCTCCGCCATACGAGCCCGGATGGCCGCCGGCTCGTCCCGGTGAAGCAGCATCCGGGCTGCCAAAACGATCAGTTTTTGGTCCTGCACCACACTGTGCCGGTACCCCAGTCGCAGTCCCTCGTTACTCAGGCTGAACCGCCGCTGCCCGTCGGGCGACAGCACCTCTGCCTCCACGAGAACGTCCTTCATCTCTCCGCCATAGGCGCCCGCATTCATGAAGACAGCACCACCCAGAGTGCCAGGAATGCCGCTGGCAAACTCGAGACCAGCCAGCCCCTGTTCGGCAACGAGTTCGCACAGATGGCGTAGAGGGATGCCAGACTGCGCCCAGACCTCGACCTCGTCCGGCTGATACTTGCCGCGACTGGACTGACCGGCCGCAGGACTCCCTTCTGCCGTCCCGGCCTCCGCGGGGTGACCTACCACCGCCCAGCGAGCAAACCGCTCGGACAGCTGGATGACAACCCCTCGAATACCCCCATCTTGAACCAGCAGGTCGGTGCCCTTGCCCATGAGGAAATATGGGAGGGAATGCTGGACGCAATAGCGGACAAGGCTTTGCACCTGCTCGACCTCACTGGGAAAGACAAGGTAGTCGGCGGGCCCGCCGATGGCAAAGGAAGTGTGGAGCGCCATGGGTTCGTTGATTCGAACCGCCTCCGCCCCCACGATGGCAACTAGCGCATGGAGCAGTTCTGGGGAAGAACCTGCGAGCGTTCGTCCACTGGTATGTTCCGAGGCCAACCCTTGGTCGGGAGCAGCCACCATGGCATCGAGCTCCTTCAACTCGAGGTCTTGACTGGGGGCAGACGCTTGCGCCCGAGGCAGTGTATGCGCGGGTGCTACCTGTCTTCCGTTATTCTCGCGCACCCCGGGTAAACCTCCACAACAATAGCAATGGTCACGAGAAGGATGACGATCTTCCTTCGGTAGGGTACGATGAGGTGCGGGCCAGTTCGCCCCCTGAGTGTGACAGCGCCGGGAGACGCATTGAGTTGCAGCCGGTCGGGCCAACACTGAGCCGGGGGCACCGAGCTACGCGCATTGAGATCGAATGAGATAGCAACCTGAGAGTGATCTGGACGGAGGCTATGCAGGTGTTCTCGGATTTGATTGGCGCCCAGCGGTTGCCGGGTCCGCCTGGCTCAGGCCAGGCAGCCATGGAGCTGGTAGTAGACGATCGCCACCGTAATGTGATGGGGATAGTGCATGGCGGGGTCATTATGACGCTATGCGACGAGGCCCTCGGTCTGGCCGTCTTTACGCTCCTGGGCGAGGAGGAGAAGGCGGTCACAGCCGAGTTTAAGGTGAACTTCCTCCACCCAGTCCTCCAAGGGCGGCTCCGGGCAACGGCCCAGGTGGTTCACCAGGGGCATCACCTGGTGGTCGGCCGCTCGGAGTTGCGGGACGACGCCGGCCAGCTGCTGGCGATCGGTCAAGGTACGTATTTCGTCGCCTGAGGTAGACTGGCTGGACAATTGCCCTGCCGTCCAGGCTTCGTCTCGTCTTTGGCTACAGTTGGCACCAGCCTCTCCCTGGGATACCCCTCCGGTAAGGAAGACGTTTCCTTACTATCTTATTGTGGGGCAAGGCATACGAGCCAGTTTTCGCCTCGCCCTTCGACCGGTACGTGGGCGTTCTTCGCCACAAAGATGTCCAGCGGCAGGGTACCCACCTTCAGTGTCCACACTGCGGCTACCGCCAAAATGCACACACGAGTAACGTGTACCTGTTTCACAAGCCTGTGGCCGGCAACGTCCGGCATGAACCGCCACGGCTTGCCTGCGAAGATGCGCCTTACAAGAAGGAATTCCCGCCCCCGTGGAGTATACTTTGGATGACCGATGGGAGCGTTCTCACGCCAGCTGCGAAAGCTGCTGGACGCTCCCACACCTCGCCCGCAGGGATGCTCCGTACTTCCGTAGCCGAGCCAGCGTACTACCTAGGAGGTGAGGGCGCGTGCTGGGCCCGCCCCCCACGGGTCAGCAATCGTCTGCAAGATTGAGGTAGAAAAGGGGTGGAATCAATGCTTCGACAAGATCCTTCGGGTTCGGTCCGGCTTGCTCCTGGCCCACAGACAGCGGATCGTGCCCTCGCTTCAAGAGCGACACGGGCGATCCTGGCCGTTACATTCGCAGCCACTGCCCTCCTGGTCCTTACACTGGCACTTCCCGCTTCCACGCTGGCCGCCACTACACGGATCACTTTCACCATGCAGACGGGCGACCAGAAGGAGGTCGCCAACTACCAGGATCTGATCGACAAGTTTCAGGTGGCCCATCCGGATATCAAAGTCGAGTTCGTCCAGCTCAGCGGCAACTACTATGAGAAGATCCCCACGATGCTGGCAACGAACACGGCGCCAGATCTTTTCTGGTACGGCGGGCAAAACTCCGCCCAGTTCATTCGTGATGGCGTCCTGACGGATCTGACTCCGTTTGTCGCCAAGAGCCCTTCCTTTAACCTGGCCGACTTCTTCCCCTCCGCGGTCGATCCATTCCGCTGGCAGGGCGGCCTGTATGGTATCCCGCGGGATGTCTCCCCGCTCGTGCTCTACTACAACGTGGACTCTTTCGCCACCGCCGGCCTTCCCTCGCCTAACGACTACCACGACCGCCAGGCCTGGAACTGGGACAACTTCTTGAACGTGTCCAGGAAGCTCAGTGCGCCCAACGCCGCTACCCCGCGCTTTGGCATGGCCACAGACTGGTGGTGGGGGCTGTGGTTCCCCTGGATTCTCACCAATGGTGGCGATATCTTCTCGCCAGGGTACAAAGAGCCGGTTTTCGACTCTCCCAAGGCTCGCCAGGGGCTGCAGTTCCTGGTAGACCTCATCCACGTCTACCATGTGGTTCCCAGCCCTGAAGAGGCCGACAAGCTCGGTGGGCACTGGAACCTCTTTGTGCAAGGGCGAGCGGCCATGTATCCCACCGGCCGCTGGGTCGTTCCCGGGCTGCGTTCCCTGAAAGACTTCAACTTCGACGTCGTCGTCATGCCCTACAAGGAGCGCCAGGCGACTGCCCTCTTCACTGGCATTTACGCCATCCCGAAAACATCCACCAAGAAGGAAGCCGCCTGGCAACTGCTGCAATGGCTGGTCAGCCCTGAAGCGCAACTACAGCTCGCCGCTGATGGCCAGGTTGTGCCGTCGCGGGCGTCGGCCGCCGCGTCTTCCGCGTTCGTCCACTCCACGCCGCCGCAGCACAACCTGATCTTCTTGGAGGCAGCCCAACACGGCTACCTCGAGCCGGTCTTCCCGGCCTTCAATAAGGTAGGCGATGCCACCTGGGGGCCGTTCATCGACATGTTCAACGGCAAGATTACGGTGAACCAGGCCCTCGACACGGTCATGCCGCTGGCTCGACAGGCGATGGGGCTCAAGTGACACCGGACCGTTGCTCCAGATAGGCTTGGCCTGCGTTTCCCGACGCAAGCCAACACCCGGAACAGGGACAAATGGGAGGTCGAACCGATTGAACGATCTTTTGGCCGTGCCCCAGGCTACCCTCGGCAGCCACACGTTGCATCTACTCTTGCTTCGCCTGCTGGTGACTGGCGGGCTCGCCTTGCTGCTCTTGGCGATCCTGGCTTGCGGCCAGCAGCCCCGCGTTCATCGGTTCGCCTCCCTCCCCTCCGTCGTAGCCCAGGCTGAAGCGGCAGAAGCCAGCACGCTATCAGTCACCGACGGTCACTTCCTGTGGAACGGCCAGCCGGCATTTCTGCTCACCGGCGAGTTCCCGTACTATCGAATCGCGGCCTCCGACTGGCCCGCCCGCCTCGACCAGGTACGGGCGGCCGGCGTACGAATCGTCACCTTCTACATCCCGTGGAACTGGCATATGCCCACTCCCAACGCGGCCGACTTCGACGGCCACACCCACCCCAGCCGCAACCTGATTCGCCTGCTCCAGCTGATCCAGGAGCGACACATGTACGCCATCGCCAAACCCGGGCCCTTCATCTGTGCGGAGGTACAGCACGGGGGGATCCCCGACTGGTTCACCGCTGCTCACCCCGAGGCGCTCACGCGCAATGCGCAGGGGAAGCTGGTCGGTTTCCGCCAAGACGGCAAACCGTTGCCCGCCTACCTGGCTCCCGCCTACATTTCCGCCGTGCGGGACTGGTATGAGCGGGTGAGCCGGGTTTTGCGCGACTGGCAGGCGCCGGCCGGGCCGCTGGTCGCCGTTCAAGTGGAGAACGAGATTCCCTACAGCACCAGCGAACTGGCTGATCCTTTCTCCTGGGGCTACAGTGCGGCCGAGATCGATCTCTACCGGGGTTGGCTGCAAGACCAGTACCCTGGGCCAGATGGGCTGGTTGCGTACAACCGGGCTCATCAAACGACTTACGCCGCCTGGGACGAGGTCTATCCGCCAGGGATGCGCCCGCTCCCGCTGGCCGACACTCCGGTTCAACTGGATGAACCCGGGGCAAGCGCCAGCGCGCCGGCCGCTGGCAATGCGTCGGCCGCTCCGGCTCCGGCTGCGGATTCGGCACGGCTGCGCCGCTGGCTGCCGTACCGCGACTGGGTTCGCTTTCGAGCCTACTACGGTGCACAAGTGCTCCGAGTATATAGTGAGATGCTTCGCCGCGCCGGTATCACCGTCCCCTTCTATCACAACGCCCTCATGCTGGAGGACGAAGCTCCGGCCAGCTACGGACCGATGAGCCAGACGATGTGGCTGGGAGTGAACTACTGGCTGCCCAAGGACCCGCGCACCGACGAAGACGCCTTTGTGCAGGGGATCTACCGCGTCATGCTCCTGCAAGCACTCGCCCCGGCGTCACCACGATACGCACCCGAACTCAACTGGGGCTGGGGCAATGAGGGCAGTTTCGACTTCCTCTCCCGTTACCTGCTGCCCTTCCTCAACGGGTTCAACGTCTACACCCTAGTGAACGGAGACCTGAACCCCACGGTCGCCGGCCGTCCCTATAGCAACAACCCCGTTCCCTACCCTGGGTCAGCCCCGATCGGGGCTGACGGGCAGACGGGCGCGGCCTACCGTGCACTTCAGGAACTCGCTGGGTTTTTGAATGCCACAGGCTCTGACCTCGTCCGAACGTCAGCCCCAGCCACCGTCGCGATCGGTTATTACGGCCCCTACAACGAAGAGCGCCTGTACTACCGTTGGGCTGGCTTACCTGTCTCAGCCGTAGCGGATCTGGTCGGGCGCGACGCGGACGCCCTGCCGGAGCAGCAGCCGCTGACCGCCGATGCCTGGCAATCCACCCAGACCTTGATGGCCGCCCTGCTACACGCCGGCGTGGAATTTCGCCTGGTGGATCTGAACGCTTCCTCTCCCACAGCCTTGGCCGACGAACTGGCCGCATACAAGGCGGTGGTCTTCTGGTCCTGGGACTATCTGAGTCATACGGCGCAGTTGGCGCTAGCCCAGTATGTCCAGAACGGCGGCCAACTGGTCCTGGCTGGCCAGGTTCCCATGCTGGACGAGAACTTCCGGCCCGACTCCATCCTGGCCCAAGCGCTCAGCGGCATCAGCCCGCACGGCAATCCGGCAACCCCCGTCTTGCACGGCCACCCGGCGACCCTCGCGGTCGTCACACCCCGTCAGGCGACGGACCCGCGCTTCTGGTCCGAGCTGGCCGCCGCCAACGGCTGGCACTCACCCATTCGCATTGTATTGAACACGGACCACGGGCCAGAGCCAGAGCAAGGACAAGACAAAAGTGGCGCCGGCCATGACTTGGGCCCAGACCCAGCCAAGGGGGAGCCAGCAACTCTGGCTGAAGTATTCGCGTTTCGCCGCATCGGCACAGGCGGCTGTTTCCTCATCCTCGTGAACCGCAACCCACGGCCGGCCAACGTCACGGTCACCTTCTCGGATGAGCGGGCTAACACGTGGAAGTTGTCCACCACGGTCGGGGGTGGGCGTGTGCAACTGGTTCACCTGAAAGACGGTCGGCTGGTGGCCGCATCGCCTGCACTGGACCCAAACGGTGCGGAGTTGACCAGGGGGCAATAATGCCCCCTTCCCGCTACGGGGCGGTCATAACCCCCCCATCCACGCCAAAGACGCTAGAATTTCTTGAACTTAGACGCCGGCGCACCGCACACCGGGCATTTGTCGGGAGCATTGCCCTTGACCGTATAGCCACAGACCGGGCAGACATAGACGGGTTCGCCGTCCTCGTCTTTGCCTTGCTCCACCAGCTGCTTGGCCTCGCCGTAGAGCCGGGCATGCAGCTTTTCGGCTTCCAGCGCGTAGTGGGTAGTCCGCTGGGCATCCCGTTCATCCTGCAGCTTGGCCACCTCGTGATAGGCCGGATACATCTCGTTGACCTCGAAGTTCTCCCCGTCGATGGCCGTCTGCAGGTTGGCCGCCGTCTCCTGGAGCAAACCCAGCGCCTTGAAGTGGTTGGTGGCATGCACCTCTTCGGCATAGGCGATAGCCCGGAAAAGCCGAGCCACGTTGGGCTTACCTGCTTTTTCCGCCTCATTCGCGAAGATGTAGTACCGCATATGGGCCTGGCTCTCCCCGGCGAACGCATTGATCAGGTTGGACTCTGTCATCTTGCGCATGTTCTTCATCCGCGCTCCCTCGCTTGTCCTCTGATATTGGGCATCCGGCTGTGTCTGCCTGCACCGCCTCACCTACACCTATCCTTCTCTACCGTTCCACTTTCCCCAAGGAAATCCTTCTGTGGGCGAAGAAGCCTCAGTCCTGATCTGCGGGTTCTTTCAGATCCGTGAACCACAGCCAAACGATCTCAACCGGCCGTGCCCCTGGTCGCCGGCGGCCGTCCCCTTCCCTGCCCCTTTTCCTGCCCGCGTCGCCGGGCTCGTCCCCCTTCCTGGACCGGACGGCTGCCGAGTATGGCTTGAGCAACTTGTCTATCTGGGCCAGAACCTCTGCTTGCTCCTCCCGCGTCATCCAGGCCCGGCTAAACCCAATGCTCAGCTTGGGCCACGCCCTTTTGGCCCGGGCGGCTTCGGCCCGCGCCTCTTGGAACTCCTTATAGACCCGCACGACCTCGCTGAACGCCTGATCCGCCACGGCACGGGAAAACCGTTCGTACCCGGGCAGCCCGCGCAACTCCTCATCCACAGTGAGAAACGACTCAGCCGCTGGCTGATAGAGTCGTTCGATGATCCCGTTGATGTTCCGCTCACCCGTCTGCACCAAGAGCCCTGCTTGCGCCAACCGCTGCACGTGGTAGTACACCTTGCCGTGCGGCAAGCCCAGTTGCGTAGCGATCTCTTGCACCGACAGCTGCTCCCCGCCGGCAAAAGCCCGCAAGATCCGCTGGCGTAACGGGTGTGCCAATAGTTTTAGTTCTGCCAATCCGAGCTTCTTTATACTGTCCACGTCGTCTCTCTTCCCGCCACTGCTGTCGCCCGTAGCTCCGGCCGGGTGAGGATGACGCCCGCCACCAGTAGCACCAGCAGCCCCAGGACGCCAAACACCACTCGCACGGCTACCCACTCCGCGACCGCCCCCGCCACCGCCATCGACAAAGGCATCGCTGCCAACATGAGCGATCCCATCAGAGCGGAGACCCTGCCCATCATTTCGTTTGGCGTGTTTTTCTGAACCAACGTCTGCAACCCGGCTTGTGCGGGTGGCACGCCGCTACCGATCACCACGGCCAACCCCACTACCAAGCCCAACCTGTACCCCCAGTATAGCGCCGCATAGCCTGCTCCCACGATGCCCAGGCCAAGCCAGAGCAGCTCCCGCTCCGACCAGCGCTTCGCCCATCGCCCCACCAGGTACCCACTGACCAGCATACCGACAGTGAACCCGATGTACACATTGGTGAGCTGCTCCACGCCCAGCCCCAGCTCTTGTTTGACATAAACTGGCATCAAAACATTGAGCGGCCCCAAGGCGAAGTTGGAGATGCCTGCCAGGAGGATGAGATAGGCCAGAACGCGGTGGGCCCACACCAGGTGAACCCCGACTGCCAATTCGCGTAAGAACGTGATCAACGGCCCCCTTCGCCCGCCGGTGGCGGACGTCGCCTGCCCCACCCTTTCGCTGCCCGCCCTTTGTAACTCCGGGATCGCAGTAACAACCGCGGTCAGTCCCGCGAACAGAAAGGTAGCCGCATCAACGCCGATCGCCCACGCGATCCCCAGCCAGGCGAAGATCGGCGCCGCCAGCACCAGGCCGAACAGCGAGGCCATGCTGCTTGCCACGCTTTCCAAGGAGTTGGCCGTCACCCAGTCCTGCTCCTCCACCAACAGCGGCATCGCCGCCGCCCGCGCTGGCTGGCTAAACGCCTCCAAGCTCGAGTTGACCGCGGTCACCACAAACAGATGCCAAACCTCCAACTGGTGAACTACATATAGCCAGGCGATCGCCGCCGTCGTCACCGCCCGGGCCAGGTCACAAGCGATCATCACCGTCCGCCGCCGCCAACGATCCACCCAGACCCCTGCCACCGGGCTGAGCATGATGGATGGCAGCATGTTCACCACCATCACCGTACCCATCAACAACGTCGACCCGGTCAGCTCCAGTACCACCCAGATAAAGGCGACGCTGTCGAGAGCATCCCCCAGCCTCGACACCAGCTGTCCCACCCACAGCCGGGTGAACATCGGGTATGCCCGCAGCATCGCCATCCCTGCCCGAGACGCATTTCCCTGTGCCGCCATCCGCCTACCCCCTCGGTCCTCCCCATTGGGGCAAATCCGGATCCTTACGGAGCCGCCCGTGGAGTCGCTGCCGTGTCGTCAACACCAGGCCGATTCCCTAGCCCGCCGGCCCGCCTCCCTGCGTGTTTCCTCGCTTCTCACCTCACCTGTTTCCTGGACGAGATATCTGCCAAACGCAGGTTAATCGTCAAATATTAATTTGGCGTTTGCGTTGAAGATAGCACAGGGATACTCAAAACGCAATACTCTCTGAGCGCGAGATACCCGGCGGTGAGGTGTCCTCTCCCGCCGGGCGATCATCCCCGTCACGCCATACTGCTAACGGGCCTGATGCCGTGCGGTGGCGTAACTTCTCCTGACACTACGCTTCCCTGGTCCTTCTCCCCGGAGCTACGAGCAGCAGCCCGATGATCACAAGCACCAGCGGCGCCAGCCAGCGGGCCACGGTTCCTGCCAGGGTGAACCCCAGCCCCATCACACCCACCGCTGTCGGAACGATGGCGGCAATGAGGTAGCTCTCTGCCTTTTTTGGAACTGGACGGGCACGGGCGGCGAGCTCACCCGAGCCGGTCTCCAATACCCCGCTGAAACGCCTCTCGCGGGTAATCACGTACACGTACGCTTCCAACAGACCGATGCCGGGAGCGAGGGGAAAGATCGGCCAAAGCCGGTCCAGAATGGCCCAACCGTAGGTCTCACAAGCCAGAAACAACAGCCCCAGGATGGCCAAAACTCCAGCCGGCACCAGCGCCCCTTCGGCGTCACGGGAGGACCAGGCGAACAGGTGCAGGCCGACTCCCAGTGCCAGCAAGAGCAGCGGCCACCAGTTCCACGGCGAAACAGCCGTCTTCCCAGAATTGTAAAGGAGAAACCATCCACCCAACAAGATCAGCCCAACTCCCACGGTCCAGCGTGCCGGCCGCATATGTCGCCCTCCTTAGTAGTGGCTAGTATCCTCCTACTCCACCACTATATACCACCACCCAAAAGAACCAAATACCTTCGCCTGGGCAAATAGGGTTCTCCGTCCCCATCCCGGGGCGCGATAATACAGTTGCAGTTTATGATTAGGTCATAACATGACGTCATAAAGATGCGACGGGCTAGCCACGGACGCATCCCGCCAGGGAGCATCCCGGGCAGGTTGTTCACCCCAGGGCATCTTTCCAGGGAAAGGTGATGACATGACTAAGCCAGTGCCCACCTCGCCCTCGACCATAGGCAATAGCACCGACCCCGATCTTGGCCGTCGCCTCGAGCACTCCCATAACGGTGTTGCACATTCGCTGCCCAGCGTGAGCCAGTCCCTAGTGGAACTGTATCGCGAAACTCCCCCGGTCCTGGCGCCCGACGGAACGCAAGTGGGGCCCTTCCCGGCTGGCCTGACGCCAGCAGATGGCGTAACCCTCTACCGCTGGCTGCTTTTGGGGCGCGTGTTCGATGAGAAGGCAGTTCACCTGCAGCGGCAGGGACGGATGGGAACATACCCGCCGCTGGTGGGACAAGAGGCGGCCCAGGCTGGCAGCGCCTACGCCTTACACCCGGAAGACTGGCTGATTCCCTCGTATCGAGATCACCTGGCGGCCCGGATGCGGGGGCTGAGCTTTCGCTATACGTTGATGTATTGGATGGGGATCGAAGAAGGGAACCGGATTCCCGACGACGTCCAGGTATTCACGACTGCTGTCTCCATCGGGGATCAGCTTCCGCATGCAACGGGGGCAGCCTTGGCCACCCAGCTGTTGCACGAGAAGCGGGCCTTCATTGTCTACTTCGGCGACGGTGCCACCTCGGAAGGGGATTTTCACGAGTCCCTCAACTTCGCTGGCGTCTACCGCTTACCCCTCGTCTACTTCTGCCAGAACAACCAGTATGCCATCAGTACGCCGCGCACCCGGCAGACGGCCAGCGCCACCATTGCCCAGAAGGCGATCGCGTACGGCTTCCCGGGTGAACGGGTAGATGGCAACGACGTGTTCGCCGTCTACGACGCCGTTCACCGGGCGCTGGAGAGGGCACGGGCAGGCGAAGGGCCCACGCTGGTGGAGGCAGTGACGTACCGGTTGGGGCCGCACACCACCGCAGACGATCCCAGCCGCTACCGTAGCAAGGATGAGGAGGAGATCTGGGCCAAGCAGCGTGACCCGCTTTTGCGGCTGCGTCGGTTCTTGCAGTCCCAAAACCTGTGGACAGACGAAGACGAAGAGAGGGCGCGAGCCGAAGCGGTAGCAGAAGTGCAGCAGGAGATCGCGGCCGCCGAGGCAGCGGTGCAGGAGGCCAAGCGCCATCCCGAGCAGATTTTCGACCATACCTTCGCCAAGCTACCGCTCTATTTGCAGCGGCAGCGTCAGGAGTTCTTGACCGTCACCCGGGGCGACAATGGCCAGAGCTGAGCCCGAGATGGGAAAGGAGAGGTAGCATGGCAGCGGTAACGGGCGAAGAGGGTCGGGGCGTGGCTGTAAGCACTCCGCACAGGACGAGCAAGAACGGGAGTACCAATGGGAGCGCTAGCCTCAACCTCAACTTAGTCGAGGCCATCAACCAGGCGCTTCACCTCGCCATGGAGCGGGACAGCCGAGTGGTGGTCATGGGCGAGGATGTGGGGCGCAACGGGGGTGTCTTCCGGGCCACGGACGGGTTGTGGCAGAGGTTCGGGCCGGAACGGGTCATCGACACCCCGCTGGCAGAATCGGTCATCGTCGGCGCCGCCGTGGGGATGGCTGCCTTCGGGTTGCGGCCCGTGGCCGAGATCCAGTTCGAAGGGTTCACGTACCTGGCCTTTGATCAGCTCGTCACCCAGGCGGCCCGGCTCCGCAACCGTTCACGAGGACGGTTTCGGGTACCGCTGGTACTGCGAGCCCCGCATGGCGGCGGGGTACGAGCGCCCGAGCATCACTCCGAAGCGCCTGAGGCTCTCTACGCCCATGTTCCCGGGCTGCAGGTGGTGATCCCCAGCAACCCCTGCGACGCCAAAGGGCTGCTGCTGGCCGCCCTGCAACAAGACGACCCGGTCATCTTTTTTGAACCCAAGCGCATCTACCGGGCGTTCCGGCAGTCTGTCCCCCAGGAAGCGTATACCGTGCCCATCGGGGCGGCCGCCGTGGTGCGGGAGGGGCACGATGTGACGGTGGTCAGCTGGGGGGCGTCGGTCCACTCCGTCTTGGACGTGATCGCCAAACATGGGGTTGATGACAACAACAGCACTGACCACGCCGCCAGCGCTGATGGGATTGGCCACCTCGATGTCGACGCGGTCAGCCATCTCGACGTCGAGTTGATTGATTTGCGTTCACTCAAGCCATGGGACGAAGAGACGGTGCTGCACTCGGTGGAGAAGACCGGGCGGCTGGTGGTGGTTCAGGAGGCGTGGCAGACGGGCGGATTCGGCAGCGAGATCATCAGCCGGGTCGCTCAGAAGGCTCTCTATAGCCTGCAAGCGCCGCCCGTGCTGGTTGGCGGCTGGGACATCCCTGTACCTCTGGCTCAGCTGGAGCGCGAACAACTTCCCAGCTCAGTCCGGATCCGTGCCGCCCTGGCCCAGGTGATGCAGGGATAGACAATTGGGAGGTATTCGGCGAATGCGTTGGCAATTGCGCTTGCCCGACCTGGGCGAAGGAATTCACGAAGCTGAACTGGTCGCCTGGCTCGTCTCCCCCGGCGACAACGTGGCGGAAGACCAGACCGTGGTGCAGGTGGAGACAGACAAATCGATCGCTGAGATCCCCAGTCCCCTGGCAGGTCGGGTCGTGGCCTGTCACGGGCAGGAGGGCGACCGCCTGGCCGTGGGTGACCCGCTGCTTGTATTGGACGTCGAAAGTGTGCCCGCTGCCCTGGCGGCCGGCATTTTGCCGGACGGCCCGGCGGATGCCGGTCAGCTCGTTGCTACTTCCGCCGCGGCCAGCCCCACCGCCACCTCGGAGGCTGCGGAAGCTTCGACCTCTGCCGCTGAGACGATGCCGATACAGGCTCTGCCAGCCGTGCGCAAGCTCTCCCGTGAACTCGGCGTCGACCTGGCCACCGTTTCCGGGACCGGTCCACACGGCCGCATCACCGAAGAGGACGTCCGCCGTCAAGCCGCGATCGCCCTGGCACAGTCCGCCGTCCCGCGGACCTCGGCTCAAGCGCAGTCATCTGCCCAGCTAACCCTAACCCCGGCGCCGTCATCGACGCAGCAGACCTCGGTGCCGGCTGTAGCAGCTGTTCCGCAGACCCCACCAGCGGCCGCGGCCGATCACCCCGCTGCAGAAGAACGCATCGCTCTGCGCGGGATCCGCCGCCAGATCGCACTCAACATGGCCCGCTCGTTCTACACCGCCCCCCACGCCGCCGTGATGGATGAACTGGAGGCCAGCGAGCTTGTTCAGCTGCGGCGTCTACTCTTGCCGCAGGCGCAAGCGGCCGGTGTTCACCTGACGTACCTGCCCTTCATCGTAATGGCCGTAGTCAAGGCGTTGCAGGCACACCCGTACCTCAATGCTAGCCTGGACGACGAGCACCAGGAGATCGTGCTCAAAAAGGAGTACAACATCGGGATCGCTACGGACACGCCGGACGGGCTGCTGGTACCGGTCATTCAACATGCGGATCGGCTGCCGCTCTTTGCACTGGCCCGGGAGATCTCGCGGCTGGTAGAGTTGGCCCGTAACCGGCAACTCGCACCGAGCGACACGCACAACGGAACGTTCACCATCACCAACATCGGGCCGCTAGGTGGGCTCTGGTCCGTGCCCATCATTCGCCACCCGGAAGTGGCCATTTTGGCCGTGCACCGCATCCAGCCTCGGCCCATCGTAGAAGATGACCGGATCGTGGTGGGACAGATGCTCAACCTGGTACTGACGTTCGATCACCGGGTCGTGGACGGAGCCGACGCGCTGCGGTTTCTGAAGGACCTAATCCACAACATCCAGCACCCGGCCCTCCTTTTCCTCGACCCGGGGAAATAGCCGCTGGACGAAGCCCCCGTCGGCCCCTCTGGCCCCGGCGCGTCAGTGGTGGAAGAGCTCGTCCTCGGGAAGTGATTCCTGGGCGCCGGCAGCATACCGCGCTGACCTGGCTTTCACTTGGTCCCAGGTCGTGCCTGCCGGCACCGAGATGAAACGGATTCCTGCTTGCTTGGCCCGCGCATGAGACGTAGGACAAAACGTGAGCGGCACCGAGACTACCGCCTCCACCCGGCGCTGGATGAACTCCTCGGCCGCCACCAATCGCCGCTGTTTTTCTGCTGAGTGAGCGGGGTTCGCCACCCGCTGCTCTGCGCCACTTTCCGTGTCCAAGATTACCAACTCGTCGCCGTCCGGCAGCGGCACCACCCGCTGTTCTGGCCCGGCCACAGCTGCCCCTATCCGCACGCCGATCCCTTCCTTTCTTATCCTACTCCTGTGGGCCCTCTACGCGTCATGCCTTGGCGGGCTATTCACCAACCCGCCAAGGGACCGCAGATCGCTTCTTTCCTGGCGAACCGCCCCCGCCGACTCCTGGCCTTTGGCCCCCCCAACTCCGCCGTGCGGCTTGGTCAGGGTACTAGTTCGCCACCATTATACCCCCATAGGTATAACTCTGCCAGCCAGCCAGGCGCAGAATGTCGCCCATACAGTTCACAACGTCGTCACCGCCGTGTCCACCGTGTCCAAGTCGGCCTAAACGATACCTTAGAAGTATCACGACCAGGTATGATCATTCACGTGGATTACCCCGTCCAAGTGGGCCTAAACGACACTTTCGAAGAGCAACATATGGCCCGGCGGGCTGCACGTTTGGCCAGTGACAGCCGGGCTTACGGTTCTTGACGGGTGGGAAGCGGCCATGCTAGCATCCTAGGGACTTAAGGCGTGGAGTCTAGGCACGACCGGTCTGCTGCCAAAGGCACGATTTGCACCGGCTCAAAGGGAAGCGGGGTATATCGTGGCTACCATCTCCTACATCAGTACCCGTGGTCGATCCGCCCCTGTTACAGCCCTTGAAGCCATTCGGCTGGGGATCGCACCCGACGGAGGATTGTTCGTCCCTGACAATTGGCCCCACTTCGATCTTCAGCAGATCCTGTCTCTCGCCCCCCTCCCCTACCTGGAGCGGGCCCGCCGGTTGCTGACTCCATTCTTGCCCGACCTTGCACCTGCCCAACTGGATGTCGCCCTCCGCCAAGCGTACGCGGCCGGCCAATGGGGCGATCCTCGCATCACTCCCGTTCACCCGCTGGCAAACAGCCCCGCTGCCTTCCTCGAGCTTTGGCACGGCCCGACGTGTGCGTTCAAGGATGTGGCCCTCCAATTGCTCCCCCATCTACTCAAGGCGGCTGCAGGCCGGCCGCAGGGGCAACCACAAGTGCAGGTGCAAGCCGACCTGACCGAACCCGGGTTCCCCCGCTCAGCAGCGCAGGGACAACCGGCTGCAACCGGCGGCGCGGGCACTGACGTCGCTGTTCCGACCCAGACCACCGCTACTGTTCCTTCCCTCGAGCCGTCCGAAATCGTGGTCCTCGTCGCCACCTCGGGAGACACCGGCAAAGCGGCGCTGGCCGGCTTTGCCGATGTGCCGGGCACGCAGATCATCGTCTTCTACCCGGCGGAGGGCGTCAGCCCGATCCAGGAGCGCCAGATGACCACCCAAACGGGTAAGAACGTGCACGTCATCGGTGTCTGGGGCAACTTTGACGATGCCCAGACGGGTGTGAAGAAGCTATTTACGGACGCGGCCTTCAAGGCTCGCTTGTTTGCCCACAACAAAGCCTTTTCGTCTGCCAATTCGATCAATTGGGGTCGTCTCTTGCCTCAAATCGTTTATTACGTTGGCGCCTATGTGGACCTGGTCAGCCTCGGCCGGCTGCGGCCGGGTGAACCGTTCAACGTGGTCGTGCCTACCGGCAACTTCGGCAACATCCTGGCAGCTCACTACGCTCGCCGGCTGGGCTTACCCATCGCCCGGCTGATCTGTGCTTCCAACCGCAATAATGTGCTGACCGACTTTTTCCATACGGGACGCTACGATCGGCGACGGCCGTTCTACCGCACCAGCTCCCCCTCGATGGACATCTTGATCTCCAGCAATCTGGAGCGTCTCCTTTTCGAGCTGGTCCAGGGCGACAGCGACCAGTTGCGTGCCTGGATGGATGCGCTCGCGCGCCACGGTACCTACGAGATCAGCCAGGAGCAGGTCGCCCGGATTCAGGCCGAGTTCTGGGCCGATTGGGCCGATGAGGAACAGACCCAGGCCGCCATCGCCCGCACCTGGCGTGAACACCATTACCTCATCGACCCGCACACCGCTGTCGCCGTGCATGTGTACGACCACTACCGGGCCGCGACGGGCGACGACCGGCCTACTGTCATCGCTTCCACCGCCAGCCCGTTCAAGTTCCCCCGCACCGTGGCCAGCGCCTTAGAGCTGCCCATGTTCCCTTCCCCCGGAGTCGCCGCCCCAGGTTCTTTGGGGCTGCCCGCCCCCGCTTCCAGCTCGAACCTTAAGAACCTCAACGACTTCGACCTCCTGGAGCGCCTGGCGACCTTCACCGATCACCCCGTGCCCCCCGCCCTGCAGCGCCTGAACCGCCGGCCCGTGCTCCACACCCAGCGCTGCACCCCCGCGGAAATGCCCAGCGTTGTCGCCCAGGTCCTCGGGGTGTAGCTCACGCCGGGGGAGGGGCGGCAAGCGCCCATCGTTATCCAGCGCCTTAGCCCCCGACCCCATCCTCCCCCGGTTTCGCCCCTGCCCCTGCGCCGTCGCATGCCCTTCGCTACAACCTGGGGTACCTTTGCACCAAGTTTCCGACCAGACCTGGGGCGCCGCTGTGCCACCTTGCGCTCTCAACGTGGGGCACCGCTGCACCTACCTGTGTCCAGCGGCGTCGGCGTCCCACTTCGTCCTCGGTTCCGGTCCAACCTGGTACATTGGTGCCCCACTTTTCACTCCCAACCTGGGGCTCCGGTGTTCCACTTCGGCCCTCAACCCCGTTCCCCCAAATCTCGCCTCTTGACATATTCGCTTATTCGTATTTATCCTAATACCAGTCGAGGAATCCGGGCCGGGTGGATCCTACGTGCAGTCCCCGACCTGGGGCATAGTGAGCATCACACAACACAGGCCGCAACGTGCATCACAGTAGGGGCTCCTGCACGAACCCGGAGCGCAATTGAGTCATAGGCACGGACCCCGGCATGGGTCACAACAAGGGTGGAGCGCATGCACCACACCTCACGAGGAGGCCCAAGCAGAATGACTCCTGAGCATCTATACAGGCTGTGGCGGCAGGAAGGTGGCCGCATCACACCGCAGCGCCGGGCGGTGGTCGAAACGTTGGCTGCGGCCGGCGGCCCGCGCTCCGCCCCTGAGCTGCTGGAGACCTTGCAATCCGCCTATCCCGACCTCTCCGCCGACACCGTCTACCGTATCCTGGATAGCTGCGTGCGCTCTGGTGCTGCCGAGGTTTTCCACGTACCCACCCGGCGAGCCGATCGCTACGAGTGGGTGGATCGCCCTCACCATCATTGTGTCTGCCTGGGCTGTGGCAAGGTGACTTGCCTGCCCAGTTGCCCCGTGGATCAAGAACGAGAACAGCGGCTTTTGCCGGCCGGATTTCGCACGGTGCGCCATGAGTACCAGATCTTTGGGTACTGCGGGGAGTGCCAGACGATGACAGCTGCGCCACCTGCGCCGGCCGATGGCGAGCCAGCTGATGTTTCGCACACCGTGCCAGTCGGGGGCTCGCCCACTGCGCTGGCGGATACTTCGCCGGTAGCGCCAGGGCCGAAGGCTGATACTGCTGGCGTTAAGAGCTGTTAAGACGCACTTCCAAGGAGGTCCATCTCGATGAATACCCGTTCGTTGCTTGCTTCCCGTCGCCGGACGATGGCCGTCCTGCTCCTGCTGGCCGCTGCGCTGCTTCTCTTCACCACCGCCATGGTGAGGCGCGGCCACAGCGCGCCCGCCAGCCCCCAACTGGTGGTGGTGACCACTCTACCGCCCCTGGCCGACATCACTCGTGAACTAGGGGGCGACCGTGTCTCCGTCGCCTCGTTGTTGCCGGCCGGCGCCTCTCCTCACACTTTTGAACCGCGTCCTTCCGACGTCCGCCGTCTGGCCACAGCCCGCCTGATCATCCGGATCGGAGCCGGCCTCGACGACTGGGTTGCTCCCATGCTGCGGGCGGCGGCGCAGCCGCACCAGGTTCAGCTGGATCTGAGTAGTCACGTCACGCTGCTCCAGTCCGTGGATGAACACACGGGGCGGTCCGCCCCCAACCCCCACTACTGGCTCGACCCGTTGCGGGTCCGGGACGAGATCGCCCCGGCCATCGCTGCCCGCCTGTCCGACCTGGATCCGGCCGGTAAAGCCTATTACGCCGACCGCCTGGCCCGCTACCGTGAGACCCTGACCGCGCTCGACACGGAGCTGCGTCAGACTCTCGCCCCCGTGCGAGGACTGCGGTTCATCGCCATGCACTCGGCCTGGCCCTACCTGGCAGCCCGTTATGACCTGCAGGAGGTGGCGGCCATCGAGGAGTTTCCCGGGCGCGAACCCTCCGCCGCCTGGCTGGCCGACTTGCAACGGTTGGCCCGCCAGCACAACGTTCACACCATCGCGGCGGAACAGCAGTTTAACCCACAAATCGCCAGGCTGCTGGCTCAGGCGGTGGGCGGCGTGCTGATTACCCTCGACCCCCTTGGGGGCCCGGGGGTGGAGGGCCGGCAGACTTATGTGGAGTTGATGCGGTACAACGCCCGCCAGTTCCTGGAGGCCAGGCCATGAAAACGCTCACTTGCCTGCCTTCATCTGGCGATGGCTACCCCCCGTCGCAAGATGAAGGCTTCGCTACGTCACTGGGGAACAGCTCGACGAAGACGAACAGGTCAGCGAATGACTGCGCCGATAGGGCTGCGACCGGCCACCCCGGCACCAACGCCTCTACGAATGACCGCTCCAAGGGTTTTGCGGCGCCTGCTGACAACGCCTCTGGTGATCCCGGGCGGGAGTCAACGGAAAGCCTGTTGCTTTCTGTGCAAGACTTGCAGGTGGTCTTGGGCGGCCAGGTGGTGTTGGACCACGTCTCGTTCACGCTGGCGGCCGGCCAGTTTCTGGCAGTTGTGGGACCGAACGGCGCCGGCAAGACAACCCTGCTGCGGGTGATCGCGGGGCTGGAACGGCGGTTCACAGGGCAGGTGGACCGCACTCAATTGCCCTCGGGCAGTATTGGCTATCTACCTCAGCTGCGGGCCTTCCGCCGAGAACTGCCGCTGCAGGTGGCGGACGTTCTGGCCACCCGGCTGCGCCGCGGACGCCTGGGCGCATCTCTCCTGCGGCCCTTGTCCTCGTCGGAGCAGGAGGCGATTCACCATGCCCTGGACGAGGTCGGCATGGCTCATCTGATGCATCGTCCCTTTGCTGAACTGTCCGGCGGCCAACAGCAGCGGGTACTACTAGCCCGATCCTTGCTCGGCCCCGTGCGGCTCTTGCTGCTGGATGAACCGGAGACGGGGCTGGACCATCAGGCACAGCATCAGTTCTACGAGTTGATCCGGCGTTTGACCCGGCAAAATGGGCTGGCTTGCCTGGCCGTCTCGCACCAGTTGGTGACCACGGCCCGCTATGCCGACCTGTGTCTTCTGCTCAACCGTGAAGTACAGGCTATCGGGCCGGGCCAGGAGATCCTGCATCGATACATCGAGGCCGGTTTGTAGGAAGGAGCATGGGATGTTGGTTCAAGCGCTGGACGCTTTTGTCGAAATGATGCGGTTTGGGTTCATGCAGCGAGCCTTTTTGGCAGCCATAGGGATCGGCCTCGTGACAACCCTCGCCGGCTTTTTCGTCGTCTACCGGCAGCTCTCGTTTGCTGGCGACGGCATCGCGCATGCCAGCTTCGGCGGTATCGCTCTCGCCGTTCTGCTGGGCTTTTCACCAACTCTGGGCGCCGCTTTGTTCGCCTTGCTCATCGCCTTGCTGATTGCCGGCAGCAGCCGCCAGGGAGCACTCTCGGAAGACTCTGCCATCGGCATCTTCTTTTCCGCTGCAATGGCCCTGGGCACGGTGCTGGTCGCCCACACCAGCGGCTACTCCGACCTCTTCGGCTATCTTTTTGGCAACATATTGGCGGTCTCCGCGCAGGACCTGTGGACGCTGCTCGTGGCCGGCGGAGCAGTGGTCGCCTTCTTCGTCCTCTTCTTCCGGGACCTGTTGGCCATCGCCTTCTCGCCGGAACTGGCCGCGGTAGATGGTAAGCCGGTGGCGGCGCTCGAATATGGCCTGCTGCTGGCTGTCGCCGCCACCGTGGTGCTGGCCGTACGCATGGCCGGCATCGTCCTGGTCTCGGCCTTGCTCGTCATCCCCGCGGCCACCGCTCGTCTCTGGTCCCGGCATTACCCAGGCGTGCTGGGATTCACCCTCGCGTTCAACCTGGGCAGCAGTGTCGCTGGCCTAATACTCTCGTACTTCTTTGATTGGCCTTCCGGTGGCACCATCGTTTTGGTCGCCACCGCGGTCTTCCTCGTCTCGCTGGCGTTCCAAAGCCTCACCACTGGGCCCAAGCAGGCCCGGCCTGGCCCTCGGCCCGGGCCTGCGACGAGTCTCAAGCGTACAGTCGGGATTGAGTCTGAACCTAAGCCGAGACCCGCCGCTGGAGCTTGAACCCGAACTCGAACCCGAACCTGGACCAGGGCCCGGGCATACGCTTGAGGTGAACCGTGAGACCACGTCCGAAACGAAGCCTGAGGCCACGCCGAAGCCTGCGTCTGAGCTTGGGCCTGAGCCTGGGCCAGGCGCACCGCTCCAGCCCGAACCTGAGCCTAAGCCTACGCTCTGCCCCGAACCCAGGCCGAACCCGCTCAAGCCTGAGCCTGGGCCAGGGCCAATATCCGCCGTAAAGCAGCCGCCGTGTCCTGGATCAGCTGGTCCGGGGCGGTTGGGTAGGGCGACAGCTCCGCCGTCAGATATCCATCATAGCCAATCTCCTGCAACGCCTTGACCACGGACGTCCAGGGGACGTGTCCCTGCAACAGAGGCACGAAACCCTGGATGGTGCCGACGTCCGTGCGAAAGTCCTTCACGTGGCAGCGTTGAATTCGCTTCCCCAGCAGCCGGATCCATTGGTCCGGGTAGCCGTTGACCAGCACGTTGCCAATGTCGAAGTACGCCCCCACCCACGGGGAATCGATGTCATCAATGAAGCGGGCAAACTCCAGCGGGCTGAGCAAGAACTTGTTCCAGACGTTTTCGACCCCGATCACCACCCGGTGCTGCGCCGCCTTCGCCGCCAGCTGTCGCAAAGCAGCCTGCGAACGCTCCCAGACCTGGTCATAGGGCGAGTCCGGGGTGACCACACCCGGCACCACTAGGATCGCGCCGATACGCATCCACTCTGCCAGCTGCAGCATCGCCTCGACGATCTCGATTCCCTTCTGTCTCTGGGCTGGATCCGGGCTGGAAAGCGGGTACTGCCACAAAAGGGCTGTGCTCAAGCTGGACAGCTCGAGGCCCAACCCCCGCACACAGGCTGCCAGTCTCTCCGCCTGTTCCCGCCGGGTGGTGGTCGTCAGGGCGGTCGGCACATCACCTTCGGACTCCGGCTGCCCGCCTGGCGCTTGGCTGGCCAGCCCCAGGGCAGCGGCTACGTCGCCCGCCCTGGCGCTACTCCCTTCCTGGCCTCCCGTAGCTGCGCCCCCGGCAGGCGAAGGGGGAAGCACCACGTTGATCTCGAAGCTGTCGAAGCCGGCCGCCACCGCCAGCTTCGCTGCCGACTCGATCGAGTATGAGGCTGGAAAACACCAGTGGTTGATTCCTTTCTTCATCTTTTCGACCCTCCCTATCGACATGGCCACTGCAGCGTCTGACTCCCCATCGCCCTGCTTCTACCAGCGTTGCCCTGACGCCGCCATATCCTCTATGACAGCGGGGGAACCTCCACCACTTGCCCACCGTGACGCATGGACTCCGCCCCCGCACAACCCACCGCTACGGCCATCCGGGCCGCGACCGGAGAGACCGATGGCTCTTTGCCTTCGAGAAGTGCATCCAGGAAGTCTTGAAAGATCAAAACATCGGCCCCCTGGTGGCTTGTTCCTCCCGGGTAGTTAGATTTGACAGTGTACACCCGGTTGGTTAGTTCTCGATACGTACCCGAGCGGCGGGTCCAAACGTGGACCGTCTGATCGATTTCCGAGTTCTCCAGCCGCCCCTCGGTTCCGATGAAAGTATAGTTGCGCTGGTAATCCGGGGCAAAGTGGCACTCGGCATAACTGGCCAGGATCCCTCCTTCCAGCTGGATCATCATCTCCATGTTGTCTTCGACGTCGACCTCCTGGCGGAAGGCACAACGAGCGCCTGGCTCCAGCTTCGCCTCGACGCAGGTCCGTTGCTCTGGGCAGGCCAGGCAGGTCAGGTCATTGGGCTTATCGCCCCCATAGTAGGTCAGCTGGCCGAAAGCGCTCACCTTTTGGCCAAAATGGCCAGTGATCCAGTGGATCATGTCAATGTCGTGCGACCCCTTTTGCAGGAGCAGGCTGGTGCTGTTTCGGCGCAGCGCGTGCCAATCGTGGTAGTAGTAATAACCACCCCAACTGACGAAGTGACGCACCCAGACCGTCCTGATCTCTCCGATCACACCGCTGTCGACGATCTCTTTCATCGTTTGGAACAGCGGCATGTAGCGCATGTTATGTCCGATGTACAGCAGCTTGCCGGTATTGCGGGCCACCGCCAACATGTGGTCACACCCAGCCACCGTGATGGCCATCGGCTTTTCGCAATAGACCGCTTTGCCCGCTTCCAGAGCAGCCACACTGATCTCCTCATGGGCGAAGTCGGGAGCAAGGACCGCGACCGCATCTACGTCCGGCCGCTCCAGCAGGTTCCGCCAATCCTGGGTTGTCCACACCGTTGACCCCAGTTGCTGCGCAAAACGCTCCAGGTTTGGCGCGTTCGGATCCGCCGCGGCTACGATCTGAACGCGTTTCTCGTTTTGCTGCCAGAGCTTGACCATCCCCGCACGTTGCCCTGTACCGATCACACCTAGACGAATCTCACCACTCATACCCGCTATAGATCCTTTCTGGTATCTCTGTCATCCGCCATGCCTCCTCCACCTTCTGCGCCCGCCGGCCTGGGCTGGACCTTACACATGGCGATGCGCTGCCAGGCAGGTCACAGCCCGCCCTCAACCAGCACAACCACGGCCACTGCCCGTCGGCCGGGTGGCAAAAGCCATGGAAAGGCAAGGCACGCGGGTGTGGCTTCCACACGCGCGTGCCCCTTCCTGCTACTTGCCGCTTTGTACGACTGTAACCTGCTACCTGCGCTTTGCCCAGTACTTATCCAGTGCGTTCTGAGCCGTTTGTGCCGCCTTGGTCAACGCATCGTCCGGGGAGACCGACGCATTGGCCACCGACCAGAAACGGTCGATGACAGCGTTGACCAGGTCAGTCTGGATTGGAATGGCTGGGAAGGCCACATCCGTCTCCATCGCCCGCAACAGCTTATCCCAGTTCGGGTTGAGCTTGCGGTATTCTGGGTTCTCGTTGAACGCCCGCACCGGTGCCGGCCGCCCCTGAGCGAACATCAGCAAGCCCCCACCCATGGGATCCGTGGTGAGGAACTTGATCCAGAGCCAGGCCGCCTCTTGCTTGTCTGGCGGCAGGTTCTTGGGCATGACGTACCCCCAACCAAACGAGAGGCCTGCTACCCCCGTCGACTTGGCTTTCGGGTTCTTGTCATTGTAGGGGATGAACCCCAATCCCCACCAATCCAACCGACGCCCGGTTTTCACCGCATCCTGGATGATCAGATTCATCACGCTCACGTTCTCAAACAGGATGGCCTCCCGCCCGTGCATGAAGGCAGCGCCCGTCGCGGTATCGTACCGGGAGAAAAACTCGGTCTGCTTTCCGCCCCCATTCATGGTCGCAATATCACTGATGAACTGGGCGGCTTGTTTGCCTTCCAGGCCATCGAAAGCGACCTTCCGGAGATCCGGCGATAAGAACCGTCCATTGTTGCTGTACAAGAAGGGGATGAACTCGCTGGGCGAAGCCCTCACCCCCAGCTGGCTGATACTGCCGCTCTCATCGCGCCGGGTTAACTTCCGGTTGGCCTCCAGCATGGCAGACCACGTCTCCGGAGGTCGGTTTGGGTCGAGGCCCGCCGCATCAAACATCTCACGGTTATAGAAGTAGAAGTCATCGTTTGCTGTCACGGTAGGCAGGGGCAAAGACCAGAGCTGGCCGTCATAACGAAACGCTTCCACTTCCGCCGGGTAGAACATGTTCAAATCAAGCTTGTCGCGGGCCACCAGGTCGGTAATGGGTCGAATGGCGCCCATGTCTGCCAGGGCAGTGATTTCAGCCCGCCGCGCCATCAACACGTCTGGCGGTGACCCCGAAGCATAGGCGGCCAGCATCTTGGCCGAAATGTTGTCCCACCCCTGGACTTCGCTCTTCACTGTTATCCAGGGATAACGCTGGTGAAACTCTTTGATGATCTGGTTCATTACCGGTATACGGGTACCATCCCACCAGTTCCAAAAAGAGATCGTGACTGGCTTGCGAGTCGTTTCCGCTGCCTGAACCGGCATCGAGAACGAGCCCAGAACCACTCCAGCCAGGAACACAGCTGCCCATCTGTACAGTGGCCGTGACCTGTATTGCTCCGGCCGCCGGCTCGCTCGCACCAGCCGCCATTGTTCCATTTTGCCATCTCCCCCCCGTGATGAGTCGATACGGTCTCCCAGATCCGCCCATCGCTCATGATGATCTTAGGCGGTGCCCAATTCTCCGTGGGAGGATTTTTCCCTGCAACCAGCATCGGTCGGCATTTACCTTCAAGAGCAGAAACGAAAGACTGCTTCGGCCGCCACTTCGCCGTCGACTTGCCCTTGCGCGCTCCACAGGCACTCTTGTCCGCCCGGACTCAACCCCAGCTCCACCTCGATCACGAGTCGATCGCCAGGGAGTACAGGTCGTCGAAAGCGAGCCTCGTCCACCCCCCGCAATCTCGCTCGCCACTCCTGCGCAGGCTTTTCCCCAGCGGTCCCCGTGCCCTCTCCCATCTCCTGCGCTGCCAGCGCCGCCAAGACGGTCTGGCGCATCGCCTCCAGAATCAAGACGCCCGGCAATACCGGCTGGCCTGGAAAGTGCCCAGCGAAAAAGGGCTCGTTCACCGAGACATTCTTCACACTCTTGGCCCGCCGCCCTGGATTCACTTCCAGTAACTGATCGATCAAGGGCAACTGTTCGCTCCCGACAATAAGACGCCGGATCTCTTCCAAATCTCTACCCAACCGTCGTACCCCCTGTGGCTCGCCAACACATTCATGCAGGTTCGTGTAAAGCACAACGACAAAGGGGGAACCAGCCCTGTACGGGCCGCCGCCCGCCCTGGCCGGCCCCCCCGCCCGTTCATTAATTAGGCCGCTGGTGCCGCCGCAGTATGGTCAGCGATCTCCGTTTGAAGCTCCTTCGCCCCCTCATGCTGCGGCTGGAGACGCAGCGCTTCTTCCACGTGCTGGCTCGCCTTCTGCCACTGGCCCATACGGGCGTAGACAGTGGCCAAGTGATACTCCACATCAGCCCGGTTTTCATCCGTCGCTTGATCTTTCCACTGTTCGGTATCGAGCTGCTCCAGCGCAGCCGCGAGAGCGCCCTCGGCCGATTCGAGGTCCCCTTTCTTAAAATAGGCCCACCCTACCGTGTCCAGGAACATGGGATTGGTCGGATCGGTATTGGCCGCCTCCAGGGCAAGCTCCAGGCCCCGAGCTGGATCGATATCGTGGTCGACATACAGATAGGCGAGGTTATTCTTGGCCAAGGCATCGTCCGGGTTGAGCATGACAACTTGCTCCAACTCGGAGATGGCGGACCAGATCTCGCCAGTCTCCCAATACGCCTGAGCCAGTAGTTCGTGGGCCACCGTAAACGACGGTGCATTGCGCACCACCGTAGCCAGCCCCAGGATCGCCGCCTTGAAGTCTTCCTCGCTCAAGGCAGCCAATCCGTCCTCCCAGCCCTTTTCTACTGACAGCAAGGCGGGGTCGTTGAACAGAGTCTCGTCGACTCCCTGGTCGAGTTTCCAGTCCATATCCAATACTAGCTGATGCGATTGGGGCTGAGCCGACTGTTGCGTCGCAGGCGTCTCACTCGTTTCTTTCCCCTGGGCCGTCGCCAGCGACGACAGGACCGATGCCAGCTCCGCCGGCAGATCGACCGTCACTGCCAGCTGGGTCGGCAGGTAGAGCTTCCCCCAGCGCTTCTGCTTCGTAACCACGGTGAGCTGCACCGGCCTCATGCTGTCCGGCACGGAAAAGCGGGTCAGCTTCTCTACATCTGCAGCTCCTGCGTCGACCGGCAACTCCCTGGCCAGCTGGGGTTCTTGCGACGCCAGGGCATCCAGGATCATGCGCAGCTCCTGGGCAGTCAGTTGATAGGTGACCTGGCTGGTCACCGTCTCGATGTGCCCATCCGGCCCTACCTCTACCTGCGGGGCAGCATTCTTGGCGGACCGGCGTACCTGTTCCATCACAGTGGCCATCGCCTGCTCCACTGGATCACCCGTCTTCCCTGTCTCCTGCCGCGCCGTTGCCGGCGGGTTGGCCTGCTCGCCGGCGACCGGCGTCTGGCTTTCTGCCTTTGTGACCTCTGGCCACCGTATCTCTTGCTGCAAGGTCACATAATCGGTGGTGTCTACCCAGACGCGAGTCGTCTGAGGGGCCTCGCTCGTCGACTCCGGCGAAGATAGCCACTGCACCAGCTCATCTCGCATCTTGGTCCAGTTCGCCCACAGATCGTCCGGAATTTTCCCCAACCCGATCTGCTGCTCCAGGACGCTTCGATCCAGGGTTTGATTGGCCAGGGCAGTCAAACCTTCTGCGAGCTTCTGGGGATTGACCGTAATGTCCACCACGTATGCTGGCCGCCCAGCAACCGTCGCCACGCCGACGACGGTTGCCTGTTGCGCCTGCCAGCCGACCTGAACGAGTTGGGGGATTACCCGTTCTCCTATGGCCAGCAGGGGCCTGGCCGCCAGCAAATCGGCGACTACCTGCTGCTGCCCCCCAAACCGGTAAAGCGCAAATCCGGAAGGCCGCAAGGCGATCCCCAGCGGTGCGGGCAGAAGAGATCGCAGCCGCAACGAAACCGTTCCCGCCAAACCACCACTCCATCCGATCACTGCTTGCGCCAGGAATTGATTATCGAGACTAACGTTCACACCCAATTGAAACTGGGACAATTGCGGGATGCTGGCCTGCCACATCCGGGCCAGGACCTCCGCCCCCGTCGGCAGCGACTCCGCCGCTCCTGCCGATGAACCCAATTCTACGGTCGCGACCAGCGCCAACCCGAGCCCGCCAGCCAAGACTCCTCTGCCAATGCGGTGTGCCGTGGCCTTCCACCAAACCATAGCCGCACCTCCCGTAGAGATCAATGCAGTGACTGCAATACCTTTTGGCCTTGCCTGGCGGTGTCGGTAAGTGACGCCACTGCCGGGCCAAAATGGCTGAACCAGTACGATCTTCGCCGCACAGGCATGGACTCCTTCCCGACTGCTCTCCTTGAACCAGGATTTGGAGCATCATGGCAGGATCTGCTGCACACCGTTTTGCAGAAAGAAGATTCCAAACCCTACGAGAAACACGGCAAGGGCAGAGAGGAGAAGGCGGTAACCTCGTTCGCTCAAAACCGACCGGCCCCGGGCTATCAACCCTGCCACCAGCGTGAGCCACCCCCCATCCGCCAGTAGATGTCCCGCATAGAAAACCGGCAGCGCCCCGTTACCTGCCGCCTGAGCCCGGCTGATCAGAGCGGCTCCCACCGTCAGCCACCAGACGTACCAGTATGGGTTGCTGGCCGTGGCCACCACGCCGGCCAACACTGACCCCCGGCGCGCATTCCATGCCTGACCCTCCGTCTGAACCCCAGCCGGAAGACTCACGCCAGCTTCGACATGAGGCAGCCAGGCCGCCCGCAGCTGGGTTAATCCCATGGCCAGCAGGACCACCCCCCCGGCTCCGGCGATCGTAGCTGTCCAGACTCGGGTATGTAAGGCCTGGGCCAGGCCAAACGCCACGGCCGCGACCAGGGCCACCTCCAGCAGCCCATGCCCCAGCGTCACCCAGAGCCCAGTGGCCGGCCCGTGCCGCAACCCTCGCGTCATGGCCACCATCATCAGCGGGCCGGGGGCGACCGCCCCCGACAGGCTGATCACGAAGGTCTGGAGAAACAAACTGCCCAGCTCCAGGCTCATCGCCTTCCCCCCTGGCGAATCACAGGCCTGAACGCCTACCACGATACCACATCAGTATACTGATACCGGTACAGCCGGAATCTGGCTGCAGTGGTTCCCTGTATTCGGATCGGGCGAGATTGGTTCAAAGCATTCTTGCCCTTGACGGCCGCGCGGGCAGATCGATACAATGACGCCGTGCCGGGCAGCCATGCTCGAGCAACTTTTCATCCATCCCAGAAGGGAGGTCGGCGACTCATGCGGATGGGATTGACATTGCCGGGAGTCTCCAGGGCAAACCGTACTGCCGTTGAGGTGGGCATTTCGCGACGGCGCACCAATGGGTTACGGGTGTTCGAGGGGGTTCTCTCCGATCCTCGTCTTCTTGCATGGCGAGGCAGCCTCGGAATCCAGAGCACCGCAGTTACGCCGGTAACCGGAACGATTCGTTCTTTGTCAACTCCATATCCGCTGAGCTTGCCGACCTTGACCCTTTCCTGATCTCTCTTTCTCTCGTTCTCTCGCTCTCGCGATTCCAACCAACTCGAAACAGATAAGGGGTTGCGGCGAGCTTCGTTCGCAACCTGATTGGGTTGTCTTCCGGAGGGCTAGCGGGGCTGCTTGCAGCTCGTCCTAGCCGCAGCCCTTCCCTGCCGCTGAGGCAGCCGGTCCGTCCGCACCCAGCTTCCTTCTTCCACAGCCGGCCTGAGGGCAGGTGCCACCAGGTGCCATCTGTTCCACTCGGAGTCAAGGTCCAATCATGAACCCTCCTTGTGGTCTGCAGGTTGCGAACAGCCGCCTTTCTGTTCGCCCCAATCCGCCAGTGAGACGCCTACGCGGCCACTCGACCCAGGGAGGCTCATTCCTATGGATAGACTCCTGCTGAATTACGAATTCGCCAAAGCTCAGATGCACCGTTTGCTGGAAGAGGCCGGCTACCGGCCATCCGTGCCGTCTGCCGGGACGCCCAAGACGTTCAGGCCTGATTTTTCTCAAGCTGAGGCCGCAGCCGATCTGAAGAAACGCCTACCCCTCCGCCTGGCCACACGGCGCAAGACGTGGTGGGTCACTATGACTGAACGGGTTCGGTTCTGGTAACTGCCAGGCGGTTGACCTGATCTTTGCCAGACCAAACGGCAAGGCCGTCGTCAAACGGAACGATGAGACCTATCGCCACCATGCTCAAATACCAATGCCCTGGAGGGAGTCTGGATGGCACAATACCGAAACGCCAAAGAAGTGCTTCCGGCAGAGCTCTTCTCTACCTTGCAGCGCTACGCGGCCGGTATGCAGCTATATGTCCCATTCCCGGAAGAAACGAGGGCCGCCTGGGGTTCACGCAACGGCACACGCCGGGATTTTGAAGAGCGGAACCGGCAGATTCGCCGCCTGTATCAGCAGGGAGCGAGTGTAACCCAGATCGCCCATGAGTACCACCTATCCTGGGAGACCGTTCGCAAACTGGTTCGTGGTGTGCACCGGAATCCTATCGCCCGGTGAGCTCGCGGGGTCATCCCCACGGCTCACCGGCTGAACCGCGCTCACTGGACGGTCCCCCTTGACGCCTGCCTTTGTCTGATGTATATACCTGTAGGGGTATGGGTAAGTAACCACCCACCGAATCGTGGAGGTGCAGAGGGTTCCATGTCAGCACAAGTTCTGATCTACACTACGCCCTCTTGCCCGTATTGCCAGGCCGCCAAACGGTTCTTGCGGGAACGGGGAGTCCCATACCGGGACATCGACGTCTCTCGCGATCAGAGGGCGGCAATGGAGATGGTCCGCAAATCCGGGCAAATGGGGGTTCCGGTTCTGGACATCGGGGGCAGGATCGTGATTGGGTTTGATCGCTCGAAGATCAACGCGTTGTTAGGGATGCACTAGTCAGGCTTGACCGGCGGGTAGTCGCCGTGAAGATCCTTCCGATGGGGAGTGAGGGAAATGACCAGTATTCAGCCTTTGGAAGATCGGGTGTTGCTTCGCCCCGTCCAGGCGGCAGAAAACCGCACCAAAGGGGGACTCTATCTGCCCGATACCAGCCAGGACGGTCCGGTGGAAGCAGAGGTCGTAGCGGTCGGCACAGACGAGGAGATCAAGGTGAAGGTGGGCGACCACGTGTTGCTCGCCAAGTTCAGCGGTACGGAGTTACGAGTAGACGGTACCGATATGTTGTTGGCTTCGAAGAGCGACTTGCTGGCGATCGTCTCTCGTACGTAGTTTATCGTTCACCTTCAGCCAGCTAATAGTCGACAGTATCCAGTTTCCTGTCCAGCCAGGATTTCCCGACGAAAGGAAGCGTGAGACGTGGCCATTTTGAATCAAAAGGATCGTCAGTTTATACAAGACTTCTTCGCAAAAGAGTTGACCGGGCCCGTGAAGATCCTCCTTTTTACAACCGGTCAGAGCGAGGAGGCCAGCGAGGGCCAGAAGAATCCGTACCTCTCCCAGATCGTCGAGTTGATGGAAGAGGTCGTCACTGCCTCCGACAAACTCTCGCTGCAGGTGGTGCGCCGGGACCAGGATCCCGAGCTATTTGCCCAGTATGATGTCCCTCTGCTGGCCGTTCCCGCACTGGCCCTATTGGGAGCGGGCGACAAAGACTACGGCATCCGGTTTTGGGGCACCCCGGCCGGCTATGAGTTTCGAACGCTCATGGACGACATTGTCGACGTTTCCCGGGGGCGGACGAAGCTGTCCGAGGAGACCCGCCGCAAGCTGGCCGAGTTGAAGACCCCCATTCGCATGCAGGTGTTCGTCACCCCCACCTGCCCCTACTGCCCGAAGGCCGTCCGGACGGCGCACCAGTTTGCGATGGAGAGCCCCCTGGTACGGGCAGAGATGGTCGAAGCGCAGGAGTTCCCGGACCTGGCCAACCAGTATCAGGTATACGGGGTGCCCAAGACGGTTATCAACGACGGGGTTCAAGAGCTGGAAGGGGCCCTACCTGAGGAAGCCTTCCTGGAGGCCGTCGTCGCTGCGGCGGGAGCAGCGGTCTAGCCCGCTGCTCCTGGCTCGTCCACCATCTCTCTACCACTGGCCACCCGTTCTTCTTGCGGCCCGGGCCGGGGTGTACGCAACCCCGCCGCCCGGGCTTCGGTGCAGCTGGGCGTTCACAGACTTTTGCAGGGATTGACGTTCCCCCGCCGAAACACAAGACAGACCCCCGTGGGTCGGTCACAGGGTGACTCCCCGGATCAAGCGCCGGCGTGACTCCAGTCGCTTGATCGATGGTCAGCCGGCCCGGCCTGCAACCGCCAGTCCAGTGCAGAACATGGTGGAGCGGGTAGTGAGGGAAAGGACGAGGTGGTGTCGATGCCCGTTCGCAAATACGTGCTCTGGTTTCCAGCTTCTCTCGGCTATAAAGTGATTCGGGAAACCGCCAAAACCGCACTGATCAATGACGGAGGGCAAACCCAGAGCCCGGCACATGGCTGGCATCCTCTGAAATCCATTCGCCCAGAGAAAGATGGCATCTGGGTCGACCGAGCGTACATCTCCGCACAGCCATGGTACTGGGAAGAACGTGAGAAGCTCCAAAAGCGGCTGGCGGCTATCGGCCAGACGCTGCAAGAAAAAGACGACATCGATTTTCGCCGCTAGCTTTGGGGGGGCGGCCTGAGTAAACGGACGGGGGAGCAATGCCCCCCGTCTTGTCGTCCCTCACAGACATGTTGCCCAGACCGACTGGCCTAGGAATTCAGGAGCTCAGCCATTCGCAGCGGCCGTGCGCAAGCTGCCCAGGCTCTGGCGCAGGAATTCGACAGCCCGCCTCACATCGCCGATGCGGTCGGTCCCCCCTTCGCGCTCGATTGCCAGGAAGCCGTCGTACCCGATCTCCTGTAACCGCCGCAGATACAATGGGAAACAGACATCGCCCTGACCCAGCGGCACCTCCTGGGCCTGGTTGGGGCCCAGCTGGCGGCCGTCCTTCGCGTGGGTGTGGAAAACAAACTCCCTCAGCACCATGAGGCCAGCCTCGGGAGAGTAGCCCTGCATGACCAGGTTTGCTGGGTCATAGTTCACACCGAGATAGGGGCTGCCAACCTTCTCCAACATGCGCCGCAAGACGAGGGGGTGCTCCGGCCCAGTCTCGGCAGCGTATCTAACTCCAGTCTCCTCGCAGGTACGGGCAATGGTCCCTAACGCCTCATAGATGTTTTTCCAGGCCGGATGGCTTTCGTCGGCCGGGATCACCCCAATGTGCCCCGTCATCACCTTAGCCCCCAACCTGGCCGTTACCCGCAAGAACTGCTCCGTCAACTCGACGCGCTGCTGCCAATGCTCCTTCTCAGCGAACCCGCCGACTTCGCCGCAGGTGGCAGAGAGAATAAGGCCCTGGCGCTCGATCTCTCGACGCACCTCATCTGCCTGGGCCTGGTCCAGCTCGGGGCCCAGCTCGTACCCGGTGACCCATATCTGCACCCCTTCTGCCCCCATTTGGGCAACCTTGGCCACCGCCTGCTGCCAGTCCTTACCCAGCCCCAAGCTGGTCGTTACCACTCCAACCTTCATGCGATCTTGTGCCATTACGGCCTCCGTCCTTTCCCGCTTCCCACCCCAGCGGCCGCCCTGGGCACCCCCCATGGCTGCGCCCCACGTCAACCGTGGCGCAAACCAGAAGTGGGCAGTGGCAACCGGCTAGGAGCGAAACTCGGTCAAATATTCGCTCCTGCCAGGAAGCCTCCTGCCCATCGCGCCGGAAGCACTCGTAGATTACGTCCTGAGAGTGCTTCCCAACCTACTTCCTTCCCAAACGTTCGGTCTCTTTGCGATAGCGTGGGACCTCGTCCATCACAAGCCGCCCAGCTGTTTGAGGACCAACCAGGCCACCACGACCAGTCCAATGAACGCAAAGAAATCCATGACTGTCGCTCCTTTCCGTCAACCAAAACCTGCCCTTGACCCCCGGCCGCGAGGCCGACTACCATAACGAGCGGAGCAGAGTCTTTGTACTGCTGGGTTGCCGTGTCTGCGAAGTCCGTCTATCGCCAAGGACGCAGGCCAAAGAGCGCCGGTTCACGGAATCTTCTGGCATTCTCGTTTTGCTGCGCGTGGGCGATGGCTGGGCGATGTTGCCGGCCGGAACAACAGATGAGGGCGCATAGAGCAGATGGGGTGTGGAAAGGAAGGGCACGCACAGTATGGCTTGGCTGAGTGCCCACGATGTTGTCTTGGAGTATGCTGGCCAGCCGGTTCTCCAAGGGGTCAATCTGCAACTTGACCCCGGAGACCGGGTGGGCCTGGTAGGACGGAATGGTGCCGGCAAAACCACTCTCCTACGGCTACTCGCAGGCGAACTGCTGCCGGATGCCGGCGGAATCGAACGGGCGTCACAGTTGCGCGTCGGCCTCCTCCACCAAGAGCAGGAAACGGAGGCAAATTGCACCTCAGCCGACTTCGCCAGCGAAACATCCCCCAGCCTGTGGGAGTACACCACCCGGAGCTCTCCCGCCCGGCAAGCAGAAGAGCGGATGCGCCTCGTTCAACAGCAGCTGGAACAACACCCCGACGATTCTGACTACTGGCGGCAACTGGACGAGTGGACCAGCCGGTACGAGGCGGCCGGCGGCGCCGGCTGGCCCGCGGCTGCCCGCTCCGCCCTGTTTCACCTGGGTTTCACGGCTGCCGACCTGGACCGCCCTCTGGCTCAGTTTTCCGGCGGCCAACAGGTGCGGGCGCGCTTGGCCCGCCTTCTTGTGGAGACGCCTGACATCCTCCTCCTCGACGAACCCACCAATCACTTGGACCTGGAGGCTATTGGGTGGCTGGAGCAGTTCATGGTTCAGTGGAAAGGTGCATTGCTCGTGGTCTCCCACGACCGCCTTTTCCTGGACCGTGTCGTCCGGCGGATCGTGGCTCTGGAAAATGGGCGAACGCAAGAATACCCTGGCAATTACAGCCACTATGCGCAATTGCGAGCCGAACGTGAACAGCAGGAGCAGGAACGATACGAGCAAGACCAGCGGGAGCGGGCGCGCCTGCGGGCGTATATCGACAAGTACCGGGCCGGCAACCGGGCCACTATGGCTAAGAGCCGGGAGAAATGGCTAACCCGCCTGGGTGACCCCGTGACCCCGCCCCCTAAGCCCTCGGAACTCAAAGTCCAGTTTCCTGAACCGCTGCCCTGCGGCCGCGAGGTGCTACGCTGGCGAGAGCTGTCCGTTGGCTATGACGCCGCCTCGCCGATCTTGACAGGGCTGGAGGGACGACTGGACCAGGGGCAGCATCTGGCGCTCGTCGGTCCCAACGGCGCCGGCAAGAGCACCCTGCTCAAGACCATCGCCGGCCTGCTGCCGCCGTTGGCGGGCCGCGTCAAACTCGGGGTGGGTGTCCGCATGGCTTACTTTTCGCAGGACCTTTCCCAATTACCGTTGGATCAGACTGTTCTCGACGCGACCCTCGCCACCGGCCGGCTCACCGGGCAGGAAGAAGCTCGTTCTTTATTGGCTCGCTTCCTTTTCCGGGGCGACGCCGTCTTTGCCCCCATCCACACGCTCAGCGGCGGGGAGAAGTGCCGCCTGGCGTTGTTGCAGTTGATGGTGAGCGGAGCCAACCTCCTCCTGCTCGACGAACCCACCAACCACCTGGACCTTCCCTCTCGCGAGGCTTTGGAGCAAGCGCTTGCGGAATGGCCCGGCACGCTCATCGTGATTAGCCATGACCGGTTCTTCCTCTCTCGCGTCGCTCAGCGCTTTCTGCACGTCGAGAACGGGCAGGGTGAGTGGGTCGAGGGAGGATGGGGCACGTACGAGCACTGGTCGGCCGATCGCGCCAGTGTGCAGGCTTCGTCGCCCCGGCACCCTGTCCCGGGCCTGGTTCGCTCGTCTCACGCTGCAGCGGCGACCGTTCAGCAAAAGACAGCGGCCCCCTCTCGCCCGCATCCGCGTCCCCCCGCACAGGAATTGCGACAGTTGCGGCAGCAGATCCGGGCGTGGGAGGAGCGGATTTCGACGCTGGAGGCAGAGAAGCAGGACTTGGCCAAATCCCTGGAAGACCCCCAACTCTACAAGTCGGGAGACCCGGCCGCCGCAGTGCGGCGGTATGAGGAAGTCGGGCAGGAACTGGACAACCTATATCAGCAATGGGCTGCCGCCGCCGAACAGTTGGAGCCGCTGGATCGCTCTACTCCTGCGCGTTAGCCCTAGCTAGCAAGTCGTTGCCCCCAAGCCCATTCGTCGCGAACGCCTCTTGACAGGAATCATTCTTAAGATATAATAGCAACCGAAATGGTTACAGTTACGGTTTGCACTGGCCGGCCCGGTACTCCGGGTGTCGCCTGCCAGATGCAAGAGCTTAATATTTTCAGGGAGGTTGACCAGCCATGCCATTGGTCGGATCGCAAGCCCCGTACTTCGAGATGAAGAGCACCCGTAACCTGGAGACTCTCGATCAGGACGTCAAACTCACCGATTACCAGGGCAAGTGGCTCGTGATGTTCTTCTACCCCATGGATTTCACGTTCGTCTGTCCCACCGAGATTCTGGCGATGAACGACCGCTATGAGGACTTTAAGGACCTGGGGGCTGAGGTCCTGGGTGTGAGCACTGACACGGTATACAGCCACCGGGCCTGGATTCAGACGCCCAGGGAGAAGAATGGCCTTGGCCCTCTGAAGTTCCCGCTCGCCTCAGACGTAACCAAGCGGGTGAGCCGGGCTTACGGCGTCCTGCTGGAAGATGAGGGTATCGCCCTGCGGGGGCTCTTCATCATCGATCCGGAAGGCAAGGTCCGCTACCAGGTCGTACATGAGCTTAACGTGGGCCGCTCCGTTGACGAAACCCTCCGCGTGTTGCAGGCTCTGCAGACGGGTGAGATGTGTGGCGCCAACTGGGAGCCAGGCCAGCCCACTTTGCAGGGATGAGCTGCTCCTCACCCTGCCCATAGATGATCGTCGTACGACGACCCGGGGCGTCCGTCATTGCCGGTTCACCCCGGGTCGTCCCCACTCCGGGTATATGAAACGAGGGGGAAAGATTCTATGGCTCTTCATATGGGAACAGAGCTGCCTTCCCTGGAGGGGGCGACTCAATGGCTCAACGGGGGACCGCTTCACCGGCAGGAGCTGACCGGCAAGCCCACCCTCATTCATTTCTGGGCCGTGAGTTGCCATCTCTGCAAGGAAACCATGCCCACTGTGAACCGCTGGCGCGATACCTACCAACCGTTGGGCTTACAGGTGATCGCTGTTCACATGCCGCGCAGCCAGGAGGACACAGCCACCGAGGCAGTCCAGGAGGCCATCCAGCGCTACCAGCTAACCCAGCCGGTGGCCATAGACAATCAGCACGCCGTTAAACGAGCGTTTGCCAACGAGTTTGTCCCCGCTTTCTACCTCTTCGATGCCCAGGGTTACCTGCGCCACTTCCAGGCGGGCGACCGGGGACTCCGCATGGTAGAACGGCGAATCCGCCGGCTGCTTGACCTGCCTGAGGAAGACGCTACGGAGGGATAGGGCGATGGAAAAGCAAGAGATGGTGGATTCAGAAGCACTCTATCGCCGGGGAGTGGAGACTGGCTTTACCGAGCCGCCCCCGCGTAAGGTGATGAGCCCCCTCATCGACGTTCACACCCACGCCGGGGTGGGTAGCGATACTCCCCAGCTCTTGGCGGCTGCCCAACTATACCATGTGGCCCGCCTGGTGACCATCGCTGCCCTGCAGGAAAGCCTCGAGCTGGCCGGCCGCTACCCTGGCCGCACAGTGCCGGCCGCCACCTTACTGTATGAGCACCGCCAGGAGGCAGACCGGTTTGCCGCCGAAAACATCGAACTGTTGCAGGCAGGAGAGGCCGCCGGCCTGCGCGTGGTAAAGTTTTGGTTCAAACCCCCGTTCAACGTACGGATGAACCTGAAGCTCGACGACCGCCGGCTCGACCCGATCTTCGCCGAGATGGAGCGGCTTCGTCTGGTGGCCCTCGTTCACATTGCAGATCCAGACATCTGGTGGATCAAGTATTACAGCGACCGCTCGATCTACGATACAAAGGAAGTTACGTACCTGCAGATCGAACACCGGCTGTCCGCCAATCCAGGGGTTCCATTCATTCTGGCCCATTTTGGGGGTGACCCCGAGCACCTGGACCACCTGGACCGGTTGCTGTCGACCTACCCCAATCTTTACCTTGATACCAGCGCCACCAAATGGATCGTGCGAGAGCTCGGCCGCCAGCGCGAAGCAGCCAGGGAGTTCTGCCAGCGTTGGTCGGGCCGTCTTCTCTTTGGGACTGACCAGGTGGTAATCAATCATTCGGAACCAGCCCGGTATACCTCCCGCTACTGGATTCATCAGGTTTTCTGGGAAACGGACATCGTCTGCCCCCTGCCCATTGCTGATCCGGACAGTGAAGGGCAGCCGCTGATTCGCGGCCTGGACTTGCCGGCAGAGGTTCTGGCCGCGATCTATCATGATAACGCTGTGCGGGTACTGCGCTTGCCGGACGTGTGATCGCACGTGCGTCTGCCGGCGTTCGCCTGGGTCTTACTTTCCAGCTTCCTTGCCCTTGTGCCGCGTCAATGGTATAACCGACAAGGGGGTTCATACCCTAAGGGGTATGTATTCGCCAACTCCGGCTGTTACCATGTTGTCAGGTGTACTGGATTCGGAAAGAGCCTGATCAGCGGCAAGTCAATAAGGGGAGGCAGGCCCATGATGAATGCCGAGGAGCCGAATCAGAGGGGAGAGAGTGCAGACCCGCAGACTGCCTCAACTTCGCTGTCTGCTCCGGCATCGCAGGATTCTGGCGCGGCGGCAAGAAGACCCGCGGAGGTTCACCGGCTGATCGACCGGATGAAACGAATCGAGGGGCAAGCGCGCGGAGTCCAACGAATGCTGCAGGAGGGCAGGCCGTGTGAGGAAGTGATCACCCAGCTGGTGGCCATGCGGGAGGCGATCAGCCGTGTGGCCATGGCCATCGTCGCCAGTCACATGGAAAAGTGCCTGGTGGATAAGATGGACTTGGAAGAAGCGGTACAGCGGACCACCGATCTCATGCTGCGGTTGTCGTAGCGAAGGGAGACACGAAGAATGCCGATTTTGAAAGAGAAAGACCGCCAGGCGGTGGCAGAGCGGTTGGAATCTTTGGCCGGCCCGGTCAAGATGCTTCTGTTTACTGACAGCCCTTCGCCTCTGATCCTCCCCGGGCAGGCCAGTCCTCCTTGCCCCTACTGCAAGGAGGCCGCCGCTCTGGTTCAGGAACTGGCAGAGCTGTCACCCCTGCTATCCGCAGAAGTGGTGGAGCTCAAAAAGCAACCGGAGAAGGCCCAGGCGTTTGGTGTAGACAAGGTGCCTGCCTTGGTGCTGCTAGCCGGGGACGGCTCCGATACCCGTGTCCGTTTCTATGGACTTCCCAGCGGCTATGAGTTTGCCACGTTGCTGGAGGACTTGCTCGACGTCGGCCAGCGAGCCAGCCGTCTTAGCCAGGAGACCAAAGAGTTCCTGGCGACGTTGAAGGCTCCCGTGCACCTCCAGGTATTTGTCACGCCCACCTGCCCCTACTGCCCGCAGGCCGTTCGCCTGGCACATCAGATGGCACTGGAAAGCCCCTGGGTACAAGGGGACATGATCGAGGCCATGGAGTTTCAGGAATTGGCGGCCCGTTACGAAGTCATGGGAGTCCCGCTTACGGTCATCAACGAAAGCCAATACATCGAGGGAGCCGTTCCGGAGGAACACCTGGTGCAAGCGTTGAAAGAAATCCTTGCGGATAATACCGGTGAAGTCCCGGCAAAGGGGTAGTCTGCGACCGAGGCGCAAGACCGAGATGCCTGCGGTAGCGCCGGTCGGTTGGGGCGAGGAGATTGCGCTTGGGATAGCGATGGTTCGGAAGCGAAGGACGGTGTAAGGGTGTTCAACGGGAGGGCGAAGGGGGCGGCGGGCCGGCGGCTGGCGCGGCTGCTGGGTGGGGCAGCGTTGCTCGGAGCTGGCTTACTGCAGTCGTTGAACGGTATGGCGCTCTGGGTTTGGGCCCAGCATGACCCTGCCCCCTGGCTCTGGTTGTCCCGGCGGGTGGAGCAACTGGATCCATCGGATCCGTCTGTACGGGTAGAGGCCCTTGTACGGATTGTCGTCGGCTTACTGCTCCTGCTTCCCGGCGGGTGGCTTTTGCGGCTGGGGGTGCGGGGCCCGGTGCCCCCAGACAAGGGTGGGAGCAAGCCAACCCCGCCGTCTGAGAGGCCCTCACCGCCCGAAGATGCTGTTTCGTCTTAGGAAACCTGGCCCAAGGATTCAGGGAGGAGGTTTACCCTATGGCAGCTGAGCCAACGAGTGGAGAAAGCAACCAGAAGCCCGACAGCGCTTTTCGTCTGGAGCTGGTGGCCATTCAAAAGCCGGAGGATACTAACTTCATCCTAGGACAATCCCATTTCATCAAAACCGTGGAGGACCTCTACGAGGCCATCGTGGGGGTAGGCACCAGCATTCGTTTTGGCCTGGCGTTTTGCGAAGCGTCCGGAGCCAGGTTGGTACGCAGCGCAGGCAATGCCCCCCATCTTGTGAAACTGGCCGAGGAGAATGCCATCCGGATTGGGGCAGGCCACTCGTTCATCGTGTTCCTGGAGAACGCCTTCCCCATCAATGTCATCCCGGCCATCCGCCAGGTACCGGAAGTGGTTGGGCTGTTTTGCGCCTCTGCCAACCCGGTGCAGGTGGTGATCGCCGTCTCCGAGCAAGGGCGGGGGATCCTGGGGGTCATCGACGGGCAACCGCCGGTGGGAGTGGAAGGGGATATGGAGAAGCAAGAACGGCACTCTCTTCTGCGGCGTTTTGGTTACAAACTCTGAGCGGTCACCAGGCGGTCACTGCGCGCCTGGACCGTCCCCGCCCCGGCTGGTCGGTTGGGGCTGGTCAGCCCGGACGGGCTGGCGACGACGGCGAAAGAGGGTTGCCAGCAAAACAGCCGGAATGACCAGTTCAAAAAGAAGAGCGTAGAGCGGATAGGCTTCGCTGAGGAAATGGGTCGCGTCCATCACGGTTTTGTATAGTCCGGTGGAAAGCGCCCCCACCGTAAAGGCAAGTGCTATAAGCAGTCGCGAAGAGACGGGTTGGGGACTGGATAATGGGATGCCCAGCATCTCCAGGAGTGACCGTTGGGCCGCTAATAAGCCCACCGTCAGTTTCACGAAACTGCCGTTGACCCAGACAAACAGAGCGAGAGCTTCGATGCGCTCGATGAAGTGCCCTATCTGGACTAGCTCCACCGCGACCAGGCCGGGAAAAGGTAGCCGCGATACTTCCTCTACGCCCAGCACCCCCACATTGCGGATGCTCAGGCCAATCAAAAGAAGCCCCACGAGGCCAATGGCTCGCACCACCGATCCCTCCCACCGTTGGGGGTGGCGGTAGGACGCTGCAAAGGGCAGGAGCGTGACCAATTCACCCAGGGGAAAGGCGAGGGCGGAGAAGAGACCCTGGGCCAGTGGACGCCAGCCATGGTCGAGAACGGGCAACAGCCTGTCGATCTCGACTAAGTGGGGGGTAAGGAAACTCAGTACCAGAACGATGGCTGAAGCAGCAAAAGAGAGCGGGATCACTACTTCGGCCAGACGGGCGACTCCTTCGATTTCCTGGCTGGCAGCCCAGACCGCTAGCCCCAAGAAGAGCACGCTCAAGATGGGTCTGGGAGTGCGAGGAAGCGGCACGGTACCAATGATGGTGGTGATCTCATGCAGCGTCATCGCCTCCAGATGAATGAAAAACAGAAGGTACACTGAGGCCAGGAGACGACCGGTGACCGGCCCAGCCAGGGAGGACCAGATCCCGTCGGGCGTTGTTGGTCCTGGCTGAGCAGGATCTGTCCCAACCGGCGGGAGAAAGGCTGGCACCGCCGCCTGCTCAACTAAGGCCTGCCAGATCCTTACATAACCCAGAGCCACTCCGGCCGCCAGCAAGATGGCCAACCAGCGGTCAGCGCCGGCCGGTGCCGCCACGGGGACCAGAGTGGATGTCCCAGTGAGCAGCCCGATGGCAAGGATGTAGGTCTGCCGAGCGGATATGAGCCCTTGCACGCCAATCCCTTCTTCTATTCCCGCTGGGGGGTAACCGGCTGGGCGCTCAGGTTACGTCGTCGCGCCAGGGTCAGTAAGAGGAAAGGTCCCAAAACCTCGAAAACAGGCGCATATACCGGGTAGGTGCATTTCGCAAAGATAACCATGTCCACCGGGCTGCTGTACAGACCGGTGGTGAGCGCTCCCACGACCAGCCCCAGGGACAGGAGGAGAGGCGTCGTCTCCTCGCGTCGTTCCAGTCCTAACAGGTCAAAAAGACTTTGTGCGGCAGCCAGTAAGGTCAGTGTCAGTTTGACGAAGCCCGCATTGATCCAGATGAACAAGGCGACCGCATCGATTCGTTCAACGAATCCCCCCACCTCGATCAGTTCGGTAGCAATGAAACCAGGAAACACGTAACGGCTGACCTCAGCCGGTCCCAGCGCAGCCAGGGTCCTGGCAGCCATCAGCATCAGCATGACCGCGGTCAATACAATGCCCCGGCGAACCATGGCAGCCGTCCGCTCCGGGGGGCGGCTGGCCAGGCCGAAAGGAAGGAGCGCCACCAGTTCGGCAAAGGGGAAAGTAAAGGCCTCCCAGCTTCCCTGGACCACCGGCTGCCAACTTCGGTCGAAGGCTGGCAGGAGGCGGCGAAGATCGACCAGGTGGGGTGTGATGATGCTCAGCCCAATAATGACAAAGGAAGCAAGGTAGGTCATTGGAATGATCGCTTCTGCCAGCCGGGCCACTCCTTCTGTTCCCTGGCTGGCGGACCAGACGGCCAGCGCAAGGAAAGCTGTGACCAATACCGGTGTGGGTGTGCGAGGCAGCACCTCGGAGCCGATGCTGGTAACCAGATTGCGGAGAACCAAGGCAGCCAGGTGGGTGAAAAAGCCCCAATAAAGGAAGGCTAAGATGCGCCCCCAAGCGGGACCCGCTGCGCGTACGAACATTCCCGGGTTAACGGGTGCAGGTTGTGTAGCCGCTGTGTGTGGTAAGTTCTCGCCTTGCACCCTGCGCAACGCCTTCCAGAGACTTTGGTAAACAAAGGTCAAGGCCAAGCCCAGAGCCGCTCCCATCAAGATGGCCAGCCACTGATCAGATCCAGCGACTGGCGCTGGTAAGAGGAGAGTCGAGGTTCCCGTCAGAGTCCCCATGGCAAGGAAAAGAATCTGACGGGGAGTAATCCGGGACGTCTGCAGCCTGATCTCCCCTTTCCATGTGCTTCCACGTGGACGGGCACAGTTGTCGCGCACTCTATCCTTGTGCGGTGCACTCGCTCGATATAGTGGTGCCCCGCTTGGCGTTATTAGCAACTAGGGGAGACGACAGATATGCGCTGGCCTGCTCTGATTCGACAGATTCAACGCCGATGGAGTAAGCCGGGATCTGCCTCCGTGGGGGGGGCGGGTTCGCCTCCTTCAGGCTCGCGCACGGCAAATCGAGGTGGAAAGACTTCCAGTACCCTTTCGCAATCACAAGGTGAATCTGGTCAGGGAACGCCAACCATTCCTTTGCTGGAGCAGACGGAGGGGTATCTGGGACGGCCAGAGGATCTGATAAAGCGGACGCTGGTCATTGGTAACCAGACGATCGTCGTCGTCTTCATCGATGGCTTGGTCGACCGGTCCAGCATCCAGGACATGATCGTCAGTCACCTGCAAAGTGCCTCGCGTCGGCTGCGTCAAACCGGTAAGCCCCCCACGCCAGTCACCCTCTCCGACACCAAGAACCTGCTGGTCGGCTCGGATCGGCTGAAACAAGCAGGCGATCCCCATGTGCTCACCCTGGCATTGCTGGACGGCGCCACCGTCATCGTATCCGACCAATGGGAACAAGCTTTGATCGCCAGTACCGAGGGCTGGGAAAAACGAGACATCAGCGAACCCGAAACCGAGACGGTGTTGCGAGGGCCGCGCGAGGGGTTCACGGAGAACCTGCGAACCAACACCGCCTTGGTGCGGCGACGCTTGCGCACACCGGACCTGATGCTGGAGCGGATTCGGGTCGGCACTTCGACAAATACCAGCATAACCCTGGCTTGGCTGCGGGACGTAGCCAGGCCGGAGCTGGTCGAAGAAGTCAAACAACGTCTCCGGCGCGTGGAAATGGATGCCGTGCTCGAGAGTGGGTATCTGGAAGAATGGATCGTCGATGACCCCTTCTCGCCCTTTCCACAGGTCATGCACACCGAGCGGCCAGACCGGGTCACCGCCAGCCTGCTGGAGGGACGGGTGGCCATTCTCACGGATGGAACCCCGATGGCGCTCATTGTGCCAGCGACTCTCAACATGCTGATGCAGGCCGCTGACGACTATTACGGCAACTGGGTATTGTCGCTCCCCACCCGGCTGGTTCGCTACACCGGCATGGCGTTGACGCTGCTGTTGCCGGCTCTATACGTCGCGTTGACAGCCTACCAGAGCGAACTGATCCCTACCCCGTTGATGCTGGCCATTGCCCAGCAGCGGGAAGCAGTGCCCTATCCTGCCATCGTAGAAGCGTTGATGATGTCCGTCGTTTTCCAGATCCTGATCGAGGCCGGCGTGCGCCTGCCACGCCCAGTGGGCTCGGCGGTGACCATCGTTGGCGCTATCGTGATCGGGCAAGCGGCAGTGGCAGCAGGCCTGGTCTCTGCCACGATGGTGATTTTCGCCTCGCTCACCGCCCTGGGGTCGTTCGTCATTCCCGCATACAACTTGAGTAACGCCATCCGCTGGCTTGGCCTGGGCATGCTCCTGCTGGCCAGTCTATTCGGTCTCACCGGCATTCTCCTGGGGTTGCTCGGGATCATCATTCATTTGACCGGGTTACGCTCTTTTGGCGAACCGTATCTTCTCCCAAACGCTCCCATGGTCTGGTCAGAACAACGTGACACGTTCTGGCGGGCTCCCTGGTGGATGCAGGTTCGCCGACCTCTTCAACTTGGGGTACGGGACGTGCGCCGGGTCGGACGAGCGGGTGGTGTCGGCGACTCGTTCAAGGCGGTACCCCAGCAGCCACCAGTCGATCCCACTGCCCGCCTGGAGCTGGAGCAGGTGATCGCTTCAGCGCCCGCAGGCTCAGGGCGCCCAAATGATAATGATACTGTCAAGCAACAGGAGTCGTGAGGCAGAATGTTCATCGTCACCCACTCAGGACGCCAGACCTCCTGCAGACCGATCCGCTATGGCCAAGGAGCAGCACTGGTCGCCGCGGCTCTGAGCCTGAGCCTGTCGGTCGCGGGTTGCTGGGACCGGACCGAGATCAATGAGCTGGCCATCGTCTTTGCTTCCGCCGTCGACTACGAGGACGGACAATGGATCAACACAGCCGGCTTCATTCGTACGGCCAGCCAGGGAGCGGCCACTGGTGCGACCGGTGCCGGCGGCAGCGGAGGGGGCGGAGGAGGGGGTCCCGCTCGTTTTACCGTCACCGTGCAGGCGCCCACGATCCGAGAGGCCCACGCTAAGCTGGCCCTTTTTGTCTCACGACGTATCCACTGGGACCATGCCACCGCCGTCTTGGTGGGAGAGCAGGCTGCCAGGCAGGGCATCGAGCCTGTGCTCGACCTGTGGACTCGGGAGACCGACCTGCGTACTACAGCCCTCGTCTTTTTGACTCGGGGCAAGGCCCAGGATGTTCTGTTGGCTGCCCAACCGGGGTTGGAAGCGAGTCTGGGTCAAGGACTGACCCGTCTTGCCGATGTCGCCAGCTCTGTGGGTCTGGCTCAGCCGACGGAGTTGCACAGCCTGGTGACCCGCCTGGCCAGCGAATCGCATACAGCGGTCGTCCCGCTGGTCGGCCTGGTGGCCCTGCCGCAACCTGCACCTCCAGATACGCCGGCTGCAGGAGGCGGCAGCAGGAGTCCGGGAAGCAGGGGCGGAAGCAACCAGCGAGGGCCCCGTAGCCAGGGTGGGGGCAGGTCACCCGTGCCGTCCAGGTCCGATCCTGCTCTTGTCGTCCAACCGGGACGGACTCTCCCGCCCAGTGTGCCCGCGGCTACCTTGCAGATTCAAGGGGCCGGGGTGTTCCGGGAGGGCCGCCTGGTGACGCTTCTATCGCCCAGCCAGGTGAGGGGGTTGCTGTGGGTGACCTCGCCATCTCAGGAAATCGTCCTTTCGATCCGGCGCCCCCGGTCCCGTGGCTCACCTGCCAACGAAGAGCGCGATGCGACTGTGGCGGTCATGGTGGAGTCGGCCAAACCCTCCCTCCAGGTCCGTCCGGACCAGGCATCCATCCGGCTACGGGTGCAGGTGCGCCTGGTCGAGCAAGACAGTTGGCGCGATATCCGGACACCTTCCGGAACCCGCGCCCGCGGGACCGAGACAGATATGAGTGATGTGACTACAGCGGTCAGCCGCCAGATTGAACAGGAGATTCGTTCGGTTCTGAAAGCTACCCAGCCGCTGGGTGCCGACGTCTACTCGCTCGCCGGTGTACTCCATCGCCAGAACAAGGAAGCCTGGCACGAAGTGGAACGACGGTGGCCCCAAATTCTGCGCACGCTGCCTGTCAAGGTGAACGTTGAAACCGTGGTGGTAGGATCGGGCGAGAGCATTTCCCCGCCAACCGTCCGTTTCGAGGGAGGGGCCTAGTCACATGGACTACATTTGGCTCGGGTTATTGGTCGCCGTCATCATTGCCATCGGTGTCCCACCGCTTTGGCGAGAGCGGGCCTGGAAAGCCTTGATCGCCTTTTTCGTCCTCGTGGCTGCAGGCACTGCCATGAGCGCAGTCTTGATTGCCGGGGTATCCGCCCTGCCCTTTTCCTACTGGCTGATGCACCTGCTGGAGCCGGTGACCCGCCGGCTTTTCGGCCCCCCATCGCTTCCCTGATCGATCTCCCCTGCGCTCCGCGACCAGCAGCCGCCCCTGGCCTGGACAGCGGCCAGCGAAAGTCAGCGCCTGTTTTGAACAGCTGGCGACCAGTGCTACCCTGCAGCCGTTTGATCGGAGGTTGGCAGCGCAACGACACCCGGTTTGAACTGCTCCTCATACAGGCGGCGATACAGGCCTCCTTCTGCCAACAACTGGCGATGGGTTCCTTGTTGAACGATCCGGCCCCCTTCCACGACCAAAATGAGATCGGCCGCCAAGATGGTGGAAAGCCGGTGTGCAATGACCAGACTAGTCCGGCCAGGCATCAACTGTTCCAGGGCTCGTTGAACTAGCGCCTCTGATTCCGAGTCCAATGAGGAAGTCGCCTCGTCGAGGATCAGGATTCGCGGATCCGCCAGGATGGCCCGGGCAATCGCCAGGCGCTGCTTTTCACCGCCGGACAGTTTGAAGCCCCGCTCGCCCACGATCGTATCGATCCCTTCGGGCAGGCGTCGCACTACGTCTGCTACCTGCGCCATCTCCAGAGCTCGCCACAATTCCTGCTCGTTCGCCTCGGGCCGCGCGTAGAGCAGGTTCTCCCGGACGGAAGCGTGGAATAGGAAAGTTTCCTGCGTCACAACTCCAATCTGTCGTCGTAGCGAACGGAGACGAACCTGCCGCAAGTCCTGGCCATCGACGAAGACGTGCCCCTGTTGCGGATCAAAGAAGCGGGGCACAAGGTAAGTGATGGTTGTCTTGCCCGCCCCGCTGGGGCCAACCAGCGCCACCAGTTGCCCAGGGGCAGCTACGAAGCTGATACCCTGCAAGACCGGCCGTTGCGGGTCGTAGCCAAACACCACGTTGTCGAACCGGATCTCACCCTTGACTGGCCCTAACTCTTTGGAACCGTCCCGTACTTCTGGTTGTAGATCCGTGTACTGGAAGATGCGTTCAAACAAAGCCATCGAGGTCATAAGGTCCACATGAACATTGGCCAGGGACGAGCTGGGGCCGTACAGACGGCCGAGGTATGCGACGAACGCCACCATCTCGCCCACCGTGAGATGGCCGGCCATGACCAGGCGCCCACCGAAAAAGTAGATCAACGCAGGTCCCACCGTACCGAAGAGGCCCAGCGTGGCAAAGAACCAGCGGCCAGCCATGCGCTGGCGGATGTTCAACTGCAAGAGATCCTGGTTTAGCTGGTCGAAACGCTGCTCCACGTCCTCTTCCCGGGCAAACGACTGAATCACGAGGTGGCCACTGATGGAAAGAGTCTCCTGCAACAGCGCGTTCAGCTGCGCCAACCGCTCTTGCATTTGCGTGGTGATCTTCCAGCGGAAGCGCCCTACTCGTCGGGTCGGCAGGATGAAAAACGGCAATATCCCTACGGCCAGAATGGCGAGGCCGAGGTTGAGGCGAAACAAAACCGCCATGGTCCAACCTACGATCAACAGGTTGGATATCAGGCTGACGAAAGTGCCGGAGACAACTCCCTCTACGCCGGAGACGTCCGCCGTGATTCTGGACATGACCTCGCCCGTACGCGACTCGGTGAAAAAGCCGAGGGACATCTGCTGCAGGCGGTGGTAGAGTTGAGCTCGCAGGGAAGCCATCAGGCGTTGCGCCATCGAAACGGTCAAGTAGTTTTGGGCCACGCCCAGTAGCCCTGTGGCCGCAGCAATACCTACCGTACCCAATGTTAACCAGGCCAGCAACGGCACGTTGCGCTCGGGGATCGCCTTGTCGATCACCCTGGCCCACAAGAGAGGCGGGAGGGTTCCTAACCCTACATTGACAAGTAGGATCAGAAGAACCAGCCCGACTTGAGGAAAGTAGGGGGAGAACAGCCGCAACACGCGGGGCAAGTAATAGGTGAACGGCCGGCTGAGCCTGGGCATATCGCCATAGTGGCGGACCCCGTGGATTCCCGGACCTCCACCGCTACCCCCACCGCCTCCAGCCCCCCACACTGCCATCGGACTAGCTCCTCTCCGGCAACTCTTTCGATATCCGTATTATTGTTAACACGAAATATCAAACTTTGCAATGAGGATGGGGGAAGGCGTACAATAAAAGATTGACTGAAGCTCGAAGCAAGGAGATACAGAGATGAAGGGTCGAAGCAGGCGGGGGGTACGAGGGGCTGGACGGCGGTGGCGGCGCTGGTTCGGTCCGGTGCTCGTCCTGGTTGTAGCTGTTACAGTAGCGGCTTTCTGGTGGGGTTCGCACCCTGCAGGTGAGCGGACTCGTCCTGCCGTTCACCCCGATGAGAGCCTGCCTTCTCCCCCTGGGGAGCAGGTCACGGTCGATATCTTTCTCACCCGATATGACCCGCAGACCGGGGCCATACGGCTGGTTCGCCGTCCACGGACGGGATCCGCCAAACAGCCGGCAGACAGGCTTCGCTTGGCCCTGGAGACGTTGATGGACGGGCCAACCCCCGCTGAACGGAACGAGGGCTTCGGCACAGAGATCCCGTCCAGCACCCGCCTGCGGCAGCTGCGCCTGAAGGATGGCACGGCTTTCGTCGATCTGACCGCCGCCTTTGAAGAAGGGGGCGGATCTACCAGCGTCATGGCGCGCATTGCTCAGGTGGTCTATACAGCGACCCAATTTCCGGAGTTGGCTCACGAAGTGCGCTTCCTGGTGAACGGGCAAGCGAAGGAGTGGCTCACCGGCGAGGGAGTGCTGATTGATCACCCATTTTCCCGCGCCGGCACTCCGGATTCCTTCTGATCTTTTCCGGTAGATTGTCGATGAAATGATTGAATCCCCAACAATCGCCACCAGGATTCGAGGACGTCAAGGCGAACAGGGATTGGGGGAGGAGGAGTCGGCCGGTGGCTATCGTGACCATCTCCCGGCAGCTGGGCAGCGGCGGCGACTGGATCGCTCGTCGCCTTGCGGAAGAGACCGGTTACCTTCTGCTCGATCAGCCCACTTTACTTTTCCTGCTGGGTGAAAAGCTCCGTCAACCGGGGCGGGTACGAGTACTGGAAGACCGGCCAATCGCTTTTCTCGAGCACCTGGATCATAACCGCCGGGATTTCGAGTCCAACCTGGAGGCCCTCATCCTGGAACTGGCCTCTCGCCACCACACCGTGATCGTGGGACGGGGGAGTCAATGCCTTTTAGCCCACCACCCTGACGCGCTGCATATCCGGATCGTCGCCCCTCGTGAACAGCGTATCGCCCGGCTGGCAGAAAGCCGGCAGATCCCCCTGGAGCAGGCAGCGCGTCAGATCGACCAGACCGACGTGGCTCGCGAGAACCTGCTGCGATATCGTTACCGCGTCGACCCGGACGATCCCTCGCTGTACCACCTCATCTTGAATACCGGGCGTTTGTCTCTGAACGAAGCCTTGCTCACCGTGCTCGAACTGGTACGGGCGGTTCAGCCCAGTGCCGCCACTCGTTCCGCCGCTGACGTAGGGAAGCTGGCAGCCCAGCTACGGCAAGAACATACCCTGGTTGTGCCTGGAACTGCGGTCACAGCGGCTGCGCCAGGGCCAACGGCTGTTGCCGGCAGCGACCATACTCCTGCGCCCGAGATCGGGGGGAGTGAGACGCCGCCCAGCGTCCGAAACCCGGCGGAGCGAAATCAGATCTCCCAGATCCAACAGCGACTGGCTGCCCTGGTAACCAGCGCAGCCCGCCAGGCTCGGCGCGCCGGCTCTCCCGTACTGCCCTGGCGGCACCAGGTTCACCGGGATGAGCAGGGACGGCCGCAGTTTGCTCATCCCAGCGAGAGCGAGTTCGCCCGGCTGCTGGATTTCTACGGTGTGCCCTGGGAGTATGAGCCGCTCACGTTTCCGCTGGAATGGGATGATAAGGGACAGGTGACCGAGGCATTTACCCCGGACTTTTACCTGCCCGCCCTCGACTTGTTCTTGGAATTGACCACGATGAAACAAGGATTGGTGACCAAGAAAAACAAGAAGGTTCGCCGGCTGCGGGAATTGTATCCAGATATCCATATCAAGGTGTTTTACAGCCGGGATTACCGTATGTTACTAAAAAAGCTGGGAAAAGAGCCGGGGCAGCCAATTCCAGTCCAACCGTCGTTGGTCTCCCTGTCGTCGCCGGCACCCACACCAGCCCTGGCAAGCAACCGTTCCCCGGCCGCCCCCAGCCATCCGACCAACGGCTTGGCCGATTCCGGCCCAGGGCAAGCTGCCTGCGCCGCTTCCTGAGGCTGAGATCGACCGTTGCCTGGTAAGGAGGGCAGGAGACGTTGCGGCCGCCCGGACCAATCCTGATCACACAAGAGCAGTTGGCCGTCCGCAATCAAGAGCTGGGGGCGCAGATCAGTGCCGATTACGCCGGTACGACTCCGGTGTTGATCAGTGTATTGCGGGGCGCAATATACTTTCTTACGGACCTCACGCGGGAGATCAGCATCCCCATCCACCTAGACTTTCTTGCGATCTCCCGCTACGAAGAGGTCTCAGACACCACTGGGATCGTGAGGATCACCAAAGACCTGGATGTCTCCATTACCGACCGGGATGTTCTCATCGTCGAGGACATCATCGATACGGGGCTGACGCTGAGCTATCTGATACGACATCTCGAGCGCCGCCGCCCCCGCTCCCTGCAGGTCTGCACGCTGCTGGACAATCGCACCCGGAGGCTGGTGGACCTGCCGGTCCGGTACACCGGGTTCGCGATTCCCGATGTTTTCGTCGTCGGGTATGGACTCGACTGGCATGAGGAGTACCGTCATCTGCCATACTTGGCCATTTTGGAGGAAGGCCAGAAGCCTACAGGAAAACCAGCGGCCGGGAACAAGCCCAGGATGACAAACTAGGATAGCAGAAACGAGACCCCCTGCTACTTCCCCTCCTCCTCGCCCAGGAGGCCGGGGTCAACGCCAAAGAACCGCTGGATCTCCGCCCGGGCCGTCTCTGGGCCGTCGGAGGCGTGTACGAGGTTGTGCAGAGAATCGAGGGCAAGGTCCCCCCGAATTGTGCCCGGAAGCGCTTCCAGGGGGTTGGTGGCACCAATCAAGAGTCTCCCCAGGCGAATGGCGTTCTCTCCCTCAAAGACTGCAAAAACCACCGGACCTGCCGTGATGGCCGCAATCAGGTCGGGAAAGAAGGGTTTGTCAGCGTGATGGCCATAATGAACCCGTGCCTGCTCCGGCGTGACCCGTCCCAACTTGAGGGCAACCAATTTGAGACCTTTCCGTTCAAAACGGGAGAGGATCTCCCCTGTCAAGCCCCGGGCGACCCCTTCCGGCTTCACAATGATGAGCGTCCGTTCCTCCATACGATGATAAGCCTACCTTCCATGCAAGGAGTACTGGCCACCTTTGCCCTGCTGTCCGCCTGCCACACGGACACAAGTTAGGCCAGCCTGGTTCAGAAGAGTCCCGTGATCCTTCCGTCGGGCGTCAACTGCACCCGTTCGGCCGCCGGCTGGGCTGGCAAACCGGGCATGGTCATAATATCACCCGCCAGCGCCACCAGAAACCCTGCTCCTAGCGAAGGCCGGATCTCGCGTACTGTCAGCGTCCAACCGGTGGGTGCGCCCCTCAGATGGGGGTTATCGGACAAGGAAGACTGGGTTTTGGCCACGCAAACCGGCAAGCGGCCGTATCCCAGCTGGGTGAGATGCTCCAGTTCCGTAGCAGCCGCCGGCAGCAGCTCTACTCCATCGCCACCATAGATCTCCGTGGTCAAACGGTCGAGCTTCTGTTTCACCGGAAAGTCCATGGGGAACAGGGGATGAAATCCCGCCCCGGCGTTGGGCTGCGATAACACTTCCAACACAGCCTGGGCCAGCTCCTCCCCGCCTTCGCCTCCCCGGGCCACGACATCGGAAACAGCCACCGGGACCTCGAGGGTGTGGCGGCAATGCTGCCGTAGATCCTCGATCTCCTGCGGATCGTCCCCGGCGAAATGGTTGATGGCCACCACTACGGGGAGCCCGTACCGACGCAAGTTTTCTACATGGCGATCCAGGTTGGCCAGCCCTCGTTGCAGCGCGGCAGAGTTTGGCTGCTGCAGGCGGCTGCGGGCAACACCTCCGTGGTAGTGGAGAGCTCGGATCGACGCCACCAGCACCACTACGTGAGGATGCAAGCCGGTGGCCGGAGCCACGATATCAAAGAACTTCTCGGCTCCCAGGTCGGCGCCGAAACCTCCCTCTGTGACCACGTAGTCGGCCAGATGAAGAGCGAGCCGGGTGGCGATGATGCTGCTGTTACCGTGAGCAATGTTGGCGAAGGGCCCACCGTGGATGAAGGCAGGCTGGCCCTCCAGGGTTTGAGCAAGGTTGGGTTTGACCGCATCCCTCAGCAACGCCGCGAGCGCCCCGGTCACCCGCAGGTCCCGGGCATAGATCGGCTGCCCGTCGGTGGTATATGCCACCAGCATCCGCCCCAGCCGCTCTTGCAGGTCTACCAGGTCCTCCGCCAGGCAGAGGATGGCCATGATCTCGGAGGCGACCGTGATGTCGAATCCCGTCTCCCGTACCACCCCGTCCGCGGGGCCGCCCAGGCCCACGACGATGTGCCGGAGTTGCCGGTCATTGATATCCATCACCCGCCGCCACGACACCCGCTTCGGGTCAATGTGCAGGGAATTGCCCTGATGAATGTGGTTGTCGATCACCGCTGCCAGCAGGTTATGCGCCGCCCCCACCGCGTGAATGTCGCCCGTGAAATGCAGATTGATCTCGTCCATGGGCACGACCTGAGCCCGCCCGCCCCCTGTAGCTCCGCCCTTCAGGCCAAAGGTGGGCCCCAGGGAAGGCTCCCTCAGGCAAACAGCGACGCGCTTACCGAGCCGGCCCAACGCCTCCGTCAACCCGATGGCCGTCGTTGTCTTGCCTTCACCAGCGGGAGTAGGGGTGATCGCCGTCATGTAGATGAGGCGGCCAGCGGGGCGCGACTTCACTTTGTCCCAGACACCCAAGCGGATCTTGGCTTTATAAGGGCCGTAGTACTCCAAATCCTGCTGGCTCAGGCCCAGGTCAGCGGCGACTTCTTCAATGGGACGCGGAACGATGGCCGGGGCCTCTACGTCTTGTGACTGCATGCATACCCTCCTAGGTCAGGGCAAGGGAAGGCCGGGGGAACGTCAGGGTACCCCCGGCCTTTATCCGCTAGCCACCCGCTATTTCTTGGCCATAATCGGGGTCAGTTTCTCCTGCAGGTTCGTGAGCACCTGCTGCACACTCATTCCCTTGGTGATTAGATCGGAGTCGGCCGCCCCGATGGCGCTGCTAATACTGGAGTACTGGGGATGCGCGATCTCCAGGGCGCCATTGGCGAACTCCTGCAAGAAGGCCGCGTAGTACGGCCGGGTCCGCAGCACTTCTTTGACCCAGTCGCCGGCGGCGGGCAGGAAGATGGCAGAATTCTGGTACCATGTCTCAGGGTGGTCGATGGTAAAGAACTTTATGACCTCCCAAGCTTCCTTCTTGTGCTTGGATGTAGCTACGACAAAGTCCCCATAGGCATACGCCGGCGTGGACTTCCGCCCGCCCTGCAGATACGGGTAGGGAGCACTGACCCAGGTGAACGGCGCCTTCGCCCGCTCCCAGTCCGCAGCCTGGTAGGACACCCCTACGTGAATGGCCACTTTCCCTTGACCAAAAGCAGTCGTTGAATCCAGAAGGGCCGGATCCATGACATGCTGCTTGAGGAATAGGTCCTGGTAGAACTGCAATCCGGCGACCGCCCGCTTGTCCGCGAAGTTGGGCTTGCCGTCCGCCGTGATCCAATCCGTGCCCGACTGGCGAGTGAAGGCGACCCAGTGGAAGACTGGCCAGATCCAGCCACGATCCAGCCCCAGTCCCCACTGCGTCCACTTGCCCGTAGGATCCATCCGGATGAACTTCTTGCTCATGTCAGCCAGCTCTTGCCATGTTTGCCCTATCTTGTCGAAGCCGGCCTTTTGAAGCATGTCCTGGTTATACCAGGTCCCGAAAATACTCACTTCAGTCGGGACGTAGTAGAACCCCCCCATCATCTGCAGAATGCCGGTCATTCCCGGCAGGAACAGGCGGGCAAATCCGTCAGCGTCTTTGACTCCAAAGGCGGAAAAGTCCACCGGAGCCAGGGCCCCCTGGGCGATGAAGGCGGGGGAGTTTCGCGTGCTGAGGGTCACGATGTCCGGCTCCGTATGGCTTGCCAGTGCGACCGTAAGCTTATTGCCCACATCGGACGGCATGAACTCTACCTTGAGATCGATATCCGGGTGTGTCTTCTTGAACTCCTCGATCAACGGTTCTTGCGCAGACCGGTATGTCTGAGAGCCCGTTCCAATGGTCCAGTATGTGATCTGTACCTTCGCCTGCGCCCTGGCACCCAGACCAACCGCAGCCATGGTAGCCATGGCCGCAACCAGGAACCACCTGCGGCGAAAAACACCCATGAAGCCTTACCTCCCTTGCACGTTTTCCCTTTGGGGGAGACTACCTTCAGGGCTAGTTTTCGCCGTAACCCACTGGCTTCCTGCTAACTTGGCAAACGAGGGACAGATAGCCAGACGGTCCCCAAGCACCTTGACCGGCAGCACGTACCGGGATAGGATGGCCGTAATGAACGCATGGGGGCAAAGAAGGGAGAAAGGCCAAAGATGAAGGCTGAGCGCCTGCCTACCCCACACCCGGGCAGAGTCGCAAGGCGTCGCTTCTCGCCGTGGCGTTCTCTTCGCTCTCTCAAGGACTTACCGCCCGCCCTGGCCGCATGGGATCACGAGCTCAGCCGGCCGACCCGGCCGGCGACCATCCGCCTCACCTTAGGGGCTTTGATCGCCGCCCTTTACGTGGCGCTGGTGTTTGCCCTCCAGTTTGCCAGCTTCGGTCCGATCCAGCTTCGCTTGGCCGAAGCTCTTACCACCCTGCCCCTGATCTTTCCGGAAGCTCCCCTGGCCCTGGGCATCGGCTGCCTTCTAGCCAATGTGTTGGGCAACCTCGGACCATGGGATATCTTCGGCGGTAGCGCCGTCACCCTGCTGGCCGCCCTGCTTACCCGTCTTCTCCGTTACCGCCCTGCCCTGGCCCTGTCCAGCCCCGTGTTGCTCAACGCCTTCTTGGTCAGTCTCTATCTGCACGGGATCTATGCGGTCCCATACTGGCCTACCGTGTTCTCGATCGGTGTGAGCGAGGCCGTGGTGGTCTACCTGGTCGGCTGGCCGCTGCTATTATGGCTGGCCGCGCGTAGGCACAGGGGGGTTGGGCGCTAACGCCGGCCAGTATGCCGCTATCTCTCGCCGATCCGTCTGGGCCACCGCCTGCCGGACCAGGCCGTTCACGTCCAAAGCGGCCTCCGCTTTGCTCACTTCCTCGGGCTGCGGGCGGGTACGGGGGTGGACTGGAGCAAAGATCGTGCAGCAATCCTCAAACGGGCGAATGGAAATGTCAAAAGTTCCAAGTTGCTGGGCTTGGCGTACGGTCTCATCCTTGTCAAACCCGGCTAGTGGCCGCAATACCGGCAGCAGTGTCACCATTTCAATGGCCCGCAGGCTTTCCAATGTTTGGCTAGCCACCTGACCGATGTTCTCGCCCGTGCAAAGGGCGGCTGCTCCTTCCTGTTCGGCAATCTGCTCCGCCACGCGAAACATCATCCGGCGCAGGATGGTGATTCGCAGCTGCTCCGGGCAACGAAGTTGGATGGCTTTTTGCACCTCTGTGAAATGGCAGACTCGCAGCACCAGGCGACCGCCTGCGTAACGAGCCATCACCCGGCAAAGATCTTCTACCTTCCGTAAGGCCTCCTCGCTGGTGAACGGATACGATTCGAAATGAAGGGCTGTCAGCTCCACCCCGCGCCGCAGCGCCATCCAACCAGCTACCGGCGAGTCAATGCCTCCGGAGAGCAACAAAACTGCCCGACCACTGCTGCCCACCGGCAAGCCGCCCGGCCCAGGGATCTCCAATACTGAAATGTACGCCCCTTCCTCACGGACCTCGATCGAAACCGTCAGATCGGGCTGGTGAACATCCACCGGCAGCCCAATTCCCCTGCGCAGGAGCTCTGCCCCCACTTCCTGGTTTAGTTCGAGCGACGTCAGGGGAAACCTTTTGTAGGAGCGGCGTGCCGCCACCTTGAACGTGCGAGGGGGAGGGCCGGTCAACCGCCAGGGGGTCGGCGGCAGGGCTTCGGTAGCAAGGGCTTCCTGCACCAGCTCCCAGGCAGCGTCCTGGATGGCTGGCAGCGAATCGGCGCCGTGGGGTTCACCCAGGGGAACCCGCACCGCCGGAGAGAAAGAGACCAGACCTGGCACATACTGCAGGGCAGAGAGCACGAGCGACAAGTCCTCCGCCCGCCGGGGCGTGACGAAGATACGCCCATAAGTCCGCTCCACCGCGGCCAGCACGGGCATGGGCTCGGTTACACTGGCACTGCCGCCAGTCTGTCCCTGGGCCAACGAGGTTACGGTCGCCTCTATCTGGCGGGCTAGCTGCTGTTCAAAATCCGACCGGTTCTTTCCTTTCAGGGCGATTTCACCGTATCGTACCAGGATCACCCGCCGCCACGCTCGCTGCAACTTCTCCATTCTTGAACCGACCTCCTGTTGCCGGCACCAGGTAGTCACTCACCATCGGCACCGCCCCAGCGCGGGAACGATCATCCCCTGCGTCCCGTTGCCTGCCAGGCGCCCTCTCTAAGCGGACCTCCAGCCAGCCAGCTCCCGAACCTCGGCCACCGCCTCTTTCAGCACTTTCACGGTGCGGTCCACCTGTTCAGCCGTGTTTTGTATCGACAGGCTAAACCGCAATGTCCCCTCGGCCTCGGCGGGCGGTAAGTGGATCGCCGTCAGCACGTGGCTGGGGCTGGGATTCCGGCTGTGGCAGGCAGAACCGGTGGCGGTCGCCACCCCCCGGTCTGACAAGTAACGGACCAGCACTTCTCCCTTCGTGCCCGGAAAGCCGACGCTGAGGATGTGGGGCGCAACGCGGGAAGGGTCACTGGGACCGTGGCGATAGGCCTGGGGAATCGCGGCGGCAATCCCCTGCCACAGCCGCTCCCGCAGCGTCCATAGTTGAGCAGGCAAAGTCGCCAACAGTCCCCGGGCCAAATGGCAAGCCTCTCCCATTCCTGCGATGCCCGGGAGGTTCTCGGTCCCGGACCGCAGGCCTTCTTCTTGTCCACCTCCCAGCAACAAGGGAGCGATGCGAACCCCCTTGCGAATGAACAGAGCCCCTACCCCCTTGGGCCCGTGGATTTTGTGTCCACTCACGGTCAACAGGTCGATCCCCAACCGCAAGGGCTCGACCACCAGCTTGCCCACCGCCTGAACCGCGTCCACGTGCCAATACGGGTACGCCCGGACCTCGCTGCCTGATGAGGCAGCCCGATCCGCCGCACGGTACTCCTCCCGCAGCCGGCGTAAGGTGGCGCCGATTTCGTCCAACGGTTGAATGCTGCCGATTTCGTTGTTGACCCACATGGTGCTGACCAGCACGGTAGTGGGCCGGCAGGCGGCTGCCAGCTGATCCACGTCGATCAGGCCCTCCCGGTCGACCGGAAGATAAGTCACATCCCAGCCGTGCTGCTCCAGGTACCTGGCAGGCTCAAGGATGGAGGGATGCTCGATGGCGGTCGTGATCAAGTGCGGCCGGTCGTGAACGAACCTATGACTGCCCGCCGCCAGCTCGGCCACTCCGCGCAGGGCCAGGTTATTGGCCTCTGTCCCCCCAGAGGTGAACACAATCTCGTCTGGGTCGACTCTGAGCAAGTCGGCTACGGACTGCCGGCTGTAACGCAGGATTTGAGCCGCCATGCGCCCCCGCCGATGGAGGCTGGACGGGTTCCCATATTCCTCCTGCAAAACGGTGAGCATCGCCCTCACGACTTCCGGCAGCGGTGGGGTGGTAGCGCTGTTATCCAGGTATACTTCTGGCGCGTCCGGGGTTCCGGGTGGATTCCCCCGTGCAAAACTGTCCATGCTCTTTCCCCCCATCTGCCTGTCCCTGCCCAATGGACAACGATGCCACGTGCTGCCTTTGGGACGAACGTAGCAGCCTGCGCAGGACGGGTCAAGTACAGGCGTTCTTTAGTGTAAGCTAGAATCTGGCGGATGGCTTGAAGCTCTGCTTTCTTTCCGGCGACAGGACGCAGCCAACCGGGCAGGAGTCGGACAACTCCACCCCGAACTCCCAGTGGAAACCAGGGTTCCCGTCCAATGGCTCATCGCCCCCTCCCCTGCGGCGTTGACGCTGGTGTTCGGGGCGGTCCCGCGGTCCACCTGGTAGATGGGGAAGCTCACCAAAGTTAGGAGGAAGAGAAGTGCGTCAACGTTACGGCCTGGCTTTCCTATTGGCGACGCTGGTGGTTGGCACGGTCGTCGCTCTCACTGCGGTTCAGCGGCAGAAGGCAGCACCGGGTACTCCGCCAAGCTCGACCCAACCAGCCCTCTCCATTGACCAGCGGATCCGCCAGATGTCGGTAGAGGAAAAAGTAGGTCAGCTCTTCCTCGTGGGCTTTCCCGGTCAACTGATGGGCTACGAGGCGCAGACCCTCGTGGAGGAGTACCACGTAGGTGGGGTCATCCTGTTTGGGCGCAACATCGACTCGCCGGTGCAAGTAGCGGTGTTGACCAACCAGTTGCAGAAGGCGGCGACTACCAACGGTGCGGGCATTCCTCTCCTCATTGCAACGGACCAGGAGGGGGGGATCGTCCAACGGCTGGCGGGAGCCACCAATTTCCCTGGAAATATGGCTCTCGGTGCAGTCGGTTCTGAGGAACTCGCCCGCCAGCAAGGCGAGATTACGGCTCGCGAGCTACGAGCCGTAGGTATCAACGTCGACTTCGCCCCTGTCGTCGATGTCAACAACAACCCTGACAACCCTGTGATCGGTTTGCGATCCCTGGGCAGCGATCCACAGCAAGTTGCTCGCCTGGGAACCGCCCTCGTCCAGGGCTTGCAAGCCGGGGGCGTGCTGGCTACGGCCAAGCACTTCCCGGGTCATGGTGATACGTCGATGGATTCCCATATCTCCCTGCCCACCGTTCCCTACGACCGGGCCCATCTCGACCGTGTCGAACTGGTGCCCTTTGCGGCGGCTATCAAGGCCGGCGTGGGTGGAATCATGACAGCCCATATCACCTTCCCTGCCGTCGACCCTACCCCCGGACTCCCAGCGACTCTTTCACCCAAAGTGCTGCAAGGATTACTCCGCCAAGAGCTCGGGTTTAAAGGATTGATCTTTACCGATGCGTTGGAGATGGGAGCAATCGTGCAGACCTGGGGGATCGGCGAGGCGGCGGTGAAAGCCATCCAGGCAGGAGCCGACCAGGTTCTGATCGCGTGGCCCCGGGATTGGCAGGATGAGATCACTGCCATTCAACGGGTGGTCGCTGCTGTTCGCGCAGGCGAGATTACGACGTCGCGATTGGATGAATCCGTCCGGCGCATTCTGCAAGCCAAAGAGCAGCTTGGCCTTTTCCGCAGCAGCCAGGTCGACCCCCAAGCGGTGGCGAAACAGGTCGCTACGCCCACCTCCCAGGCGGTAGGCTTGCAAATCGCCCGCCGCAGTATCACGGTGGTCCGCAATCAAGCCCACGTGTTGCCTCTCAAGCCGGGTTACACCGGCAAGATCGTCGTTATCGCTCCGCAAGATGCGGCTCTCACTCAAGTCGAGGAGCTTGGATCCAGTTCGAGCACTCTGGGGAAAGCCTTGCGCAGTGGAGCGAAAAACGTCGTAGAGTATCTCTACCCAGTTAGCGGCCGGTCCTCCATCGATGTGGCAGCAGCGACGCGGCTGGCTCGCAGCGCAGACCTGGTTGTCGTTGGCACCTATCGGGCCACTCAATCCTCTGCTCAGGTCGATCTCGTCCGTTCGCTGTTGGAGCTAGACAAGCCCACCGTTGTGGTCGCCCTGCGGGAACCGTATGACATCCTGCGCTTCCCCGAGGTCAAGACATATGTCGCCACCTACGGCTACACTCCCGTCTCGCTGCAAGCGTTGGGAGATGTCCTCTTTGGACGCGTGAAGCCTGCCGGCAAACTCCCGGTAGAGATCCCGGGGATTGCCCCTCTCGGGACTGGGCTGACCTGGTAGCCAGATCGTTCACCCCTGCGGAAGAACCCGGGGTCACAACGAAGCAAAAGCAGCTGCCACGGCCGGCGCTCGACGAAGGGCTGTGCCCGGATCCATGGCAGCCGTCTTTTTCGTTGAGTTCGCCTGATTCGGAGGGCTGGCGACCCACAAACCGCCAGAAGTTCCCGCCCAAAAGCTCCGCCACATCGCGGCGCACCTCAGCGGGCGTGGCCACCCAGCCGGACTGCGCCAATTGCCCATACTGCTCGCTGAGTACTTCGGTGAGAACGGTGCGGGTGTGTGCCCATTTGTATAGCTCCTTTATGTCAGCGTCGTCCAACACCCTGGCCCATAAGGGTCTGGGCAATCGGGTCGTTGCGGTCAATGACCAGAGTGGTCTGGTTCTTCAAGCTCTGTTGCAGCGTCTGCAGGCGGATCCAAAACGAGTAGAAAGACGGATCTTTCCCATACGCCTGGGCATAGATACGGGTCGCCTCCGCGTCCGCTTTCCCCATGATCTCCTGGGCTTGCCGTTTCGCCACGGCCACCATGGTGGCCACCTGCCGATCGGTATCGGCCCGAATGCTCGTCCCCTGTGCGGTCCCTTGAGCTTTCTCTTGCTGCGCGATGCGATCCCGCTCGGAGCGCATCCGTTCAAAGACGGCTTGCTGGTTCTGCTGGGGCAATTCCAGCCGTACGAACTCGACGTCGAGCAGATCAATCCCGTACCGTTCCAACTTCGGCGCCGCGTCCGAAACGATATGGTTGGTCATCTCCCTGCGGGCGACGATCAGCTCGTCAAAGCTCGTCCTGCTGATCTCTTGGCGGACCGAACTAAACACGATGTCATCCAGCTGAATCAAGGACTTGGCCACGGTTCCCATGGTCTTGACGAACAGCATCGGATTCTTGATCCGCCAGACGACATAGTAGTCGGCGATCACGGTGCGCTTGTCAAGAGAGATGGCCTCTTCTGGCTGCGCGTTGAGAAACAGTACGGTCTTCGGGAGCAACTGGACTGTCTCAATGAACGGCACCTTCATGTGCGGCCCCGCCGCCTGCACCGAACGAACCGGGTCGCCGAACTGAAGCACCACCGCTTGCGTGCGCGGGTTGGTGGTAAACAACGCCGACGAGACCAGGATGATAGCCAGGATGATGACAACCCCGGTCACTATCCATCTACGCATTGGCTCAACCTCCCGACCCGGTTCCTTGGCCGCCGCTCTGGCCCAGCTTCAACTGCTGCAAAACCCCATGGCTATCCGTGATGTAGATCTCCTTGACACTGGGAAGCACTTGCTGGAGCATCTCGTTGTAGAGCCGTTCCCGTGTTACGTCGGGGGACTTGCGATACTCTTCGTAGAGCTGGTTAAACCGAGCGGCGTCTCCTTGCGCTTTGTTTACGCGCTCTGCTGCATAAGCCTCCCCTTCCGCAATAACCTTGGCCACCTCTCCCTGCGCCTCGGCCAGCTTGGCGTTTTGGTAGGCCTGTGCCTGGTTCACCAACGTGGAGCGGGTCTCGATCGCGTTCTGCACTTCGGCAAACGCATCGCGCACCGGTTCAGGAGGCGCCACGGATTGTAGCTGCACGTTGAAAACCTGAACCCCGGCGTCCACCGCTTTCAGCAGCTCCTGCAAGTGTGCTTGCGCCTCCCGTTGGACCACGTCCTTCTGCGTCGTCAACACTTCGTCCACACTGTGGCTGGCCACCGTGGAGCGCATAGCCGCCTCAGCGGCTCCGCGAATCAGCGCCCCGAAGTCCTCGATGTTCTCCCATTGCTTCCAGGACTCGGGATATGTGTACTGCACCGTATACTCCACATGCAGCAGGTTCTGGTCGTTGGTCAAAACGTAGTTGATGCCCGATGTATAGCCCAACGTCTGCGCGTCTCGAGTCGGCGGCTGTGTAGCAAACCCCACCTGGATGGTATCCACCCGCGTGTGAGGAAAGAGTCGTACGGTCTGAATCGGTGAGGGAAGCTTGAAATGCAAACCGGGGTCGGCAATGGGCCCGGGTGCCCCCAGCGTATACACACGACCCTGGAGGGCGGCTGGTACAGTATACCAGAGCCCTGAGCCGGGAACGAAAAACCAGATGCCTAAGACGATCACCAGCGCCAGCGGCCACTTCCGTAACCAGCCGGCGATTCTCCAGCCAGGAACTGGCCCAGGGCCGGGAGCCGTGAAGGTGCGTCCGCCTGTGTCGTCCATTCGTACCATCCCCCTTTGTTGATGCGGGCGTCCCGGCCCAGCCGTGCTCTGCCGGGGCTACGTTCGTCGGTGACCCATCTGCCCCAACAATGCGGTCAGCTGGTCTCGGGCCTCTCCCTCCGGTAACGCTTGCAGATACTGCTGCGCCAGGCGTAGCTCGCTTTCCACCTGCCGCAGGGTGTATGACACGCCGTCGGTCTTTCGCACTCGCGCCAGGATCTCCTGGACATGGTCTGGCCGCAAATGCAGATCGGTATCAGGGCGGAGCAGCTGGGCCAACGGCGGTTCCCCCTTGTCGACCTGGAGCGCACGCAGCACCGGCAAGGTCAAGATTCCTTCGGCCAGGTCACTGCCGACTGGCTTACCCATTAGCTCTGGGTCTCCGTCGATATCCAGGACGTCGTCGGTTATCTGAAACGCCAGCCCCAGGTGCAAACCAAATTGCCGGGCTGTCTCCACCTGCTCCGCCGTGGCGCCACCCATGAACGCGCCCGCTTGGCAGCAGGCCGCCAAAAAGCGGCCTGTCTTCTTTTCGATGCGAAGGCGGTAGGTCTCCTCTGTCTGTTGCAGGTTGAAACGGGTCTGTTGCTGGTAAACTTCGCCCTCACACATGTCGTAGACCATTTGCGACATCCACCGGACCACGATCTGCGGCGCGTTGTCCGCCAACAATACCAACGCCCGCGCGAGCAGGGCGTCCCCTGCCAGTACTGCGGTCTGGTCTCCCCACAACGCGCTTACGGTAGGGTAGCCCCGGCGAAACGATGCTTCGTCCAGAATGTCATCGTGAACCAGCGTGGCCATGTGCACCAGCTCGGTAGCAGCGGCCACCCGCAGCACCGGCTGTAGCATGACCTCATCCCCAGGGCAAAAGAGCTGAGCCGACAAAAAAGTGAGCAGCGGACGCAGGCGTTTGCCCCCGCTTCTCCACAGGTGAACCCCGATCTCCGCCACCGCGTCTTCGCTGCGCAATACGCTTTCCAACTCTTCCTCGATACGAGAAATCAGCGTCCGGGAGGGAAGGGAAAAGCGCTGGATATCCTTGGCCATGACCCCACCTCTTTACACCTCTGACTCCGATGCTACCATCCCCTGGCACATTACACAAGGTTGCCCGGAGGCCCGTGCAGATACACACGGGCAAGTCTGACTCCTTGCGTTTCCTAGTGAGGAACGGGGCTGGCCTCGTCTTCGTCCAAATAGTATGACAGACGTTGCAGCTCCACACTGAGGTCGGCAGTGGCCACGTGTACATGTTCCGGCAACGACAGAGTAGCGGGAGCAAAGTTGAGGATCAACCTCACTCCTGATCGTACCATCTGGTTGGCCACCTCCTGAGCGGCCTCAGCAGGCACCGTGATGATCCCCATACGAATTCCCAGGCGGCGAACCATCTCTGGCATCTGGGACATGGGGGTAATGGGTACCCCATCGATCTCTTCTCCCCATTTCGCCGGATCATTGTCAAAAAGAGCCACGATGTGCAAATGGAACTCCGGTTCAGAAAGATAACGGCGGCGGTGATAGCGAGCCAGGGCCAACCCCAAATTGCCTACGCCGGCCAAAGCGATCCGGATTTCCTTGTCCAGATGAAGGATTTTCCGCAGAGCCGTCCGAAGGTACTGCACGTCGTAACCCACGCCCTGCTTGCCAAACTCGCCAAACCAGGCCAAATCCTTCCGTACCAGGGCAGGGGAGACGCCGGCTCGCTCGCCCAACTCTTGTGAGGAGAGGCTGGCATCCGGACCCTCGTGAACCGCCAGCTGGTCGAGGATGCGCAGGTACAGGGGCAGACGCCTGACCACTGCATCGCTGATCTTTGCCGTCCGCATACCGCTCCCCCATTTCGCTCATCCCGCCTGGCTCCCTGGCGACCGGGCGCATCTGCGAGGTGCAAGACGCGGGTGACGCCGGCCGGTGCGCAGTCCAGGCCATGGGATATATAGAAACTGGACAGGAGTTCGACAAACACCGGCTATCTCCTGGCCGGTGGGAAAGAGTAGAGGTCGAGGCCGGATGCCGGACATATGGTTGACCACCGTCGGTCCACTGCGAGGGTTCTATAAAGAGGGGGTGGAGGAGTATGCCCGCCGGCTGTCTGCCTCCGCCCGCTTTCACCTGCAGGCGGTCCGCCCTGAACCCCTCCCAGCGCACGTTACGCCGTCTGGGAGCGAGCGAATCCAGGCCCGAGAGGCAGAGCGCCTCCGCCTTCACCAACCGCAACAGGCCTGGCTGATCGCCCTCACCCCCGGCGGACCCGCATATGACACGCTGGAATTCGCCCGTCACCTGAAGGATTGGTGGGAGCAGTCAGGACAACGCCTGGCCTTTGTGATCGGCGGCACGCTCGGCCTGCATCCTTCGCTCGTCGCTGTCAGCACCCAACAGCTCTCGCTTTCCCGGCTCACCTTTGCCCACGAGTTGGCCGCCCTCGTCCTGATGGAGCAGCTTTACCGGGCCTTTCGAATCATCCGGGGAGAACCATATCACTATTAGACGAGTGGGCCGTACACCCCAACCCGTGCTGCCGGCGGAAAGCCGCGGCCTCCTTGCCGTGGTAGGTTCCCAATTTCCATAGCAGCGCCGTACCAGCCGCTCGCACTGTAGCAAACGTCAGCATGGCGGCGGCAAACCCCCATCGGTTGTACAGATACATTCCGGCCAGGGGCGAGAGAAAACCCGCCATTTGAACCAGGATGTTGAAATAGGCGATGTCCGTCGCTCGCCGGTTGGCGTCGGCCAGGTCGAGAACAGAGTTGAAAACGGCCAAGTTGAATCCGCCCACGACGATGCCGCCTAACCCGTCCAGCAAAGCCGCTACGGTCAAGGTGCGGGCAAAGGCGACCCAGGCCGCTGGCACGGCCGTCAATGCCAGTGCTGTCACCGCTATCACCCAATGGTTCCCCCGATCGCTGGAACGGCATGACCACCACCGGTAGGTAAAGATCGAGCCGAGGCTGGACGTAACCACCGATATACTCATCCAGGTATTGTTTGCGTGCAGCGTCTCCAGCTTATACACAGTGAACACCGGCCAGAGCGCCATCCATCCGACGTGAAAGAGAAAAACCGCTACGAGGAAACGCGCGTACGCTGGATTCTGACGCAGGCGCTCCCATTCTCCTTTCACTGAGCGCAGGCGCGATGCCAGGCGGCTCGGGGCGAAGGTTTCAGGGCCTACCGCCGCCCGGGTTCGTTTTGGCGAAGCCCGCTGCTGAGTGGTCGATGCGGGTTCACGCAGAGCATAGAAGAAATAAGTTTCGACGAGGCCCGCTAAGGCGGACGCGATGAAGGTGAGCTGGTAGCCTAAGGGAAATGGCAGCGCATCGATGGCCACCCCCGCGACCAGGACCGCGATCATCCCCGACCAGCCCATCCACCAGTTGCGCACAGCGAAGAGCTGGGCTCGCAAGTTGGAGGGGAAGATCTCGCCCATGTAAGACTGCCAGCCCACCGTGATAACGGCTCCCGGCAGTGCATCTAGCGCGACGATCGCTACGACCAGCCAGCTGGCCACTACCGGCGGAAAGATGGGCACCAGCGCCAGGGTGGCCACCAGCACCCGGGTGATCGCGAGTACAACAGCGATAAGCCGGCGCTTTTGAAACGTTTTCTCCAGCCACGCCGCGGCGGGCAGGAAGGCCAGAGCCATCACCACCGCTGGCAGGGCCGTCAGAAGAGCGATCTGGGTGGTGGAGGCACCCAGACGCTGGGCGTAGATGGCGTAAAACGAAACGCTCAGGTTGATGGCGACGATGGCCACCGACCCATTCAGGACGTTGAGACGGTGGTTGCGGGCCAGGACCGGGTCGGCCCGCGTCGCCGAAGCGAGATCGGCAGCAGCCGGCACAGGCGGGGCCGGAATGCCCGGACCATGCTCGTCATGCTCGTCCTTCACCGGGCGGGGTTGGGGTGACCGTGTCGACAGACAAGCCGTCAAGCGGGCTCCTCCTAACGCTGGGCCGGGCGTTTTTCTAACAGGTTCGCCGGGTCCGGCATGGCCCGATTCTACTATGACGCCGGTGTCGACCACAAGCCAAGCGGTGGCGCGAACCGCCGTAACTGCCAGCGACCGGACCTTTCCCGCCCAGGATCAGGAAGGCCTTTTGCAGCCTACAAGGTAGCCGTAGCGGTGAATCGCTCAGGTCCACGATAGTACTCGACCCGCACCGTCGCACCGAACCCGGCCTTCTCCACGAGGCCGGCCAGTTTTTCTGCCGAATCGACCGGCTCCCCGTTCAACCCCACGATGATATCGCCCGGTTGCAAGCCCATGCGGGTCGCCGGAGTATCCGGGATCAGCTGCAGAACATACGCCCCCGTCTGCACGGGAAGTGACCGTTTCAGCATCTTGGACAAGTCGGCAGCGACCCGGGCGTCCAGCGTACCGCTGAGGACCCCCAACCGCAGCACTCGCCCTTTTTCGAGAAGCTGGCGAGCTACTTTGAGGGCATTGTTGATCGGAATGGCAAAACCGATATTGGGGGTGATCCCCTCGATCGGGCGAAGAATAGCACTGGTAATTCCAATGACATGCCCATCCACGTCGACCAGGGGGCCACCACTGTTGCCCGGGTTGATCGAGGCGTCTGTCTGAATCAGTCCTTGCAGGTAGACCGGGATAGAGGATACGTTCACGCCAGGCGGCGGTGAGGGATTGGGGGCCTGGGGGCCGCCGGGAGTCGGCGGCACGCCCGTACCTTCCGGCACCACCGGCAGATCGCGGTTGAGCGCGCTGATCACGCCAAAGGTGACCGAATAATCATACTGAAACGGGTTCCCAATCGCCACGACGAATTGCCCTACTTTGATCTTGGCCGAGTCCCCCATCCGCGCCACAGGGAAGGGCGTCCTGGCAGAGACGCCCGGCGCCGGCGGAGTGCCCGGTTCAGGTTCCAGTTGAACTACGGCCAAATCCGTCCAGGGGTCAGCTCCCCGGATCCGCCCCCGGAAGTGGCGCCCGTCGTTGAGGAACACCCGGATTTGCTTGGCGTCTGCAATCACATGGTTGTTCGTCAGCACCAGGCCGGCTGGGTCAAAGATCACCCCCGAGCCATGTCCCTGCATCTCCTGTGGAATTTGGAGAAAGAAGTTGTCCATGTAGGTCTCGGAAGTGGTCGTTACTTTAACCACCGAAGCACTGACCTGGTCGGCCACTCGTACGACGCGGTCCTGCAGCGCATCGGGCGACCAGGGGGTCGCCATCGCCCGCAGGCCGGGGAGAGTGGCCCATAGTCTCCATGAAATGGGGCTAGCCAGTACCAGCAAGGCCAACCCGATTACGACCCAGGTGATCGCCGTCCGGAAGGGACGGCGCAAACTGCGGCTGCGATCATGCTCCTGCGGCTCGCCCATCCGAATTCCCCCGTCCTTGCTCACATGCTTCCACCATAAATCTGCTATCAGTGTGGCCCGTTCCGGCGGATTCCAACCTGAGACCCTCTGTGTGACAAAGACGAACGCCGGCATCGTAAGGACTATACTGGCTATGTGTGTCGTACACGCAGGAGTACCATACCAGGATGTGAGTCTCGGACGGTAAATGAGTACAAACTGGAAAGAAGGCTTTTTTACGGTAGTTCAAACTTCTGAACGCTCCATATCACCAACCGCTGCCGCCCTCCACCGCCAGGCGGTGGTAGTGGATGCACACGCCGATACCTTGCAGGACGTTCTGGCCGGTCGCCGCCATCTATGGGAACAGAGCCGGGAAGGCCATGTGGATATTCCTCGTCTCCTGGCTGGAGGCGTCGACCTGCAAGTTTTTCCGATTTGGGTAGACCCTTCGGCTGCCGGTCATCTGGCTGCTACCCGCCAGGCGCTCCGCCTGATCGACTCCTTCTACCGAGAAGTGGTGCATACTCCTCGCCTCTGGCTGGTTCGCTCCCGTTCCGATCTGCAACGGGTGGGCCGGCCGGGCTGCGGGCAGGTGGCAGCCCTACTTTCGTTGGAAGGGGGTGAACCACTGGCCGGCAGCCTCGAGCTGCTGGACCTCTTCTTCCAGCTGGGAATCCGGCTGCTGGGGCTGACCTGGAACGGCCGCAACGAGCTGGCAGACGGGGTGGAGGAAGCCGAAGCGGGCGGCGGGCTCACCCGCCTGGGTCGGCAGGTCGTTCAGCGGATGACCAAGTTGGGAATGGTGCTGGACGTCTCTCACCTCTCAAACCGGGGCTTTTGGGACGCGCTGGAGGTCTACTCGGGTCCCTTGATTGCCTCGCATTCCAACTGCCGCGTGATCTGCAACCACCCCCGCAACTTGACCGATGCTCAGATCCAGGCGTTGGCCCAACACGACGGGGTGATGGGGATCAATTTCTTGCCGGCTTTCTTGAGGCCCGACGCGCAACAATTGCCTGCCCGGATCGAGGACATCGTGCGACACATCGACCATATCGTTGACCTGGTCGGTCCTGAACACGTCGGTCTTGGGTCGGACTTCGACGGTATCAGTAAGACCCCCGTAGAGTTGCCTGATGTCTCCCACCTCCCGCTGCTGACGGAGGCGCTCCTGGCTCACGGATATCGCCCTGAAGACGTAGAGGACATTCTGGGTGGCAATTTCCTTCGTGTTTTTGCTCAGACTCTGCCATGACATGCCCCAGGCGGGGCTGGCAACACGACTGGTATTCCCGCTGATCTTTGCGGGCTGGCCTGCCCCACCGCCCCTGGGTCGCCAGGATGGTTCTCCACTATGTGCCCCACCCACAAGGGTGTCCCATAGACTCGTTCCAGCTGCTCTCGTTGTAGCACCTGCTCAGGACGGCCCCAGTCCACGACATGCCCCTGGGACAGGAGCAACAGGCGATCGCAGAACCGGCCGGCCAGGTTGAGATCATGCAGGACAACGACGATGGCCGCCCGCAGGCGGGTCTGGATCTGCCTCCACAAGGAAAAGAAGCCAACCTGATAGCCCAGATCGAGATGGGCAGTGGGCTCGTCCAGTAGAAGGACGGGCGGCGTCTCGGGCTCAGACCTGCTATCGCCGGGCTGCCAGATTTGGGCCAATGCTTGCGCCAGCAAAACTCGCTGGGCCTCCCCTCCGCTCACTGCCGTCACTGGCCGGGCGGCCAACTCCGTCAGGTTCGTCCAGGCCAAGGCATCCTGCACTGCCTGCCGGTCGACAGGAGATTCGCCTCCCCACCAGGGCTGGTAGGGGTAGCGCCCCAGCGCTACCACCTCCCGGATTGGTAACGCAAACGACCATCCCGTCGCCTGCCCGACCAGCGCCAACCGCCGTGCCAGCCGCCGGCGGGGCCAGCCTTCGATGGGTTCTCCGGCAAACCGGACGGACCCGGTCGAGTGCGGCAACAAGCCCGCCATCGCCTGCAGCAGGGTAGACTTACCGGCTCCGTTCGGCCCGATCACCCCTAGCAGCTCTGACGGTTGAACCGACAGGCTGACGTTCTCGAGGACCACGGAGCCACCCCGTACCACGCTCACGTCGTCCACCTCGAGCAGGGGGCGAGGCAGCCGAGCGTCATCAGAAAGTGTCACCACTGTCTTCCCCCTCTCTTCCCCATGGAGGGCAGCGTGCTATCGTGCCGCTTGCCGACGCAACAGCCAGAGGAAGAACGGGCTGCCGCAGACCGCCGTGATGACGCCGATAGGCAACTCCACTGGCTGAACCATCAGCCTGGCCACGGTATCCGTGGCCAGGAGGAAAGCCGCTCCCAGCAAGGCAGCCGCCGGAAGAAGTCGACGGTGGGCCGGGCCGACCAGCAGACGGGCGGCGTGGGGAATGATCAACCCCGCAAAACCAATGACCCCGCTGGTCGCCACGGCAGCCGCCGCTAGCAGGGCGCCGGAAGTTAGCAGCAGTAACTTGGTGGCTTCGACGGGCAATCCTAAAGCTTGTGCCCGTTCTTCTCCTGCGAGGAACAGATCCAGGGGGCGTGCAGACACTGCCAGGATGGCAGACCCACCGGCCAGGAAAGGGAGGATCGAAACCACTTCTGGCCAGCCCCGGCCGTTGAGTGACCCCATCATCCAGTAGACCACCTCTTGCATGCTTTGGCCCGCAAAGATCAACAGGGCGGAGACCAGGGCGCTACTCATGGCGCTGACCGCCACCCCCGCCAGCAATAGACCGGTGAGCGGCAAGCGACGTCCCTGTTGGCCCAGCAGGTAGACTACGGCCGTGGTAAACAGCGCCCCGGCAAACGCCAGGGCAGGCAAGACCCATGCTCCGGAGGGCCCACCCCAATGCCTCCAGACGACCGCCAGGGTTGCCCCCAGCGCCGCCCCCGATGACACGCCCAGAACGTAGGGGTCGGCGAGCGGGTTGCGGAAAAGGCCCTGGTAGGTAACGCCAGCCAGGCTCAGGGCCGCTCCCACCTCCATGGCCAGCAACACTCGGGGCAGGCGGATTTGCCAGACAATGGTCTGCAGGTATTCGGGAGCGGCAGAGCCCCGGGGGTGCAGCAGAATGTTCAGCAGTTGCGGGAGTGGAACGGCGACCGGCCCCAGCGCAGCCGCCGTCGCTCCCAGCACGGCCAGGAGCAAGCCGCTTCCCCACAGCATCCAGCGGAACCGGCTGGCACTCTCTGGCCCTGATTTCAATCCTGGCATGATCTCCTCGCCACGTCTTTTCTATTGCTCGGGATGCAAAAGCGCAAAGAGCGACTCCAGCGCATCTACCAAACGAGGACCAGTCCGCACGTAAGTGTCCGGCACTACCTCGTACACACGCCCACGGCGCACGGCGTTCAGGGAGGACCAGCCTGGGCGCTTGAGCACCTCTTCCTTGTCCTTGATGGTCAGCAGGATGACATCCGGATTGGCGGCCAGGATCAGCTCGGCACTAATCTGGGGCCAAGCCTGACCTGTGCCGGCGGCCACATTGACGCCCCCCGCCAGCCGAATCAGTTCATCGAGGAAACTGCCGGGACCGGCGGTCATCAAGGGGTTGTTCCAGATCTCGACGTAGACCCGGGGACGGTCGGTGGCAGGAAGCCGGGCCACCTTCTCTTCCACCGCCCGGATTCGCGCCTGCAGCGAGGCCACGAGACGGTCTGCGGTCGCGGCCCGGCCAGTCAGTTGCCCCAGCTGCCGCAGGGTAGACAGCACATCGGGCAGGGTCTTCGGAGCGACTACAAAGACGGTAACCCCCAGCTGCCGCAGGCGGGCCGCCGCCTGGGGTTGGAGCGTCTCATCCGCCAGCACGAGATCGGGCTGATAGGCCAGGAGCTTCTCGTAGCTGAGAGAGAAGGCGTCTCCCACCACGGGCAGGCTCTTGGCCTCAGGAGGATAATCGCTGTACGCGCTGACCGCTACCAGCTCCTGCCCCAGCCCAAGGGCGTAGGCCATCTCCGTCAGGCTAGGGGCAAGAGTGATAATCCGGTGGGGAGCCGCTTTCAAGGTGACATTCTGGCCGGTCGCATCGACCATTTGCACCGGAAACTGTGGAGCGGCAGCGGCCTGATCGGCCGTGGCCGCGGTTGCCACCGGCACGTACATCGGCAGGGACATGGCACTGGCTGCGATGATGATCCCCAGGGCCCCGATGGCGAGCCCGAAGCGCCAACCCCCGCCACCCTTGTCTGTAGCCTGCCCACGTCGCTCCCAGACTGCCTGCAAGTGGCGAATCTTCCTTCCCATCGTGAACATGAACCGCATTGGATCAACCTCCTCGTCAATCTCCTGTCCAGTCCAACGCACCCGTGCTACTCTTGAACAGCCTGTCCACTGTCCGCTGTCCACTGTCCGGGTGGTCAAAGCCAGGCAAGGAAGGCAACAAAAAATCCACCCGGATGGGTGGACGAGACGACCACATACCGCCGCCTGGCTCTGCCCGCTGCAGGAACGCGACAGGACACAGCCAGCGCCGGCTCGATGTCATCGAGTCGCACACCATCCCCTTTCCGCGAGGGACTTGGTGCAGGCAAAAGGCAGGTCTCCTGGCTCCGGCGATGCATCTGCCGTTTCCTCCCCTTCTCCTTCCCAGCCTGTCGTCAGGCCAGTGGTCATGGGGGGTCGCCGGGTACAGTGGCGGGCCCGCGAGGTTTGCGGTGGGGGCGACGGATGCTCCCACTGCTCCTACTTCCCTATTCTCCTCTCGCTTACCCTGGTGAACAGCCGCCTCGCCTGGCGCGGATCGGCTTTCGGCCTCATCCCATGGGCATGAGAGGCACCTTTTGCCCGTATCCACTTGTCACTTGTGCCTTCCCGCAGCACCGCCACGCGAGATTGCTCCGGGCGAGAAGGGACAAGACGATGCTGACCCGAGCCGCTATGCGGGCTCGGAAAGGCGCATGTGATGTATTCGCTACCCACGGTCGTCCTCCTTCTTCCTTTACCCCTCTTCTGGGGCGAAAGAGACCCTCACGTACTCTCCCGCCCTCTATCCGGTGAACCCTGCCCCCGCTGCCACCGAGGGTCTCTTCCACCCCGGTCCGGACAGAGTGGGGCCGCAGGGGGAGAGCAAACGCTGCCGCTCCCCATAGACTGTGCTTGAGCCGCATCCTGACAAGAAGGGTCCGGAGCAAGGGACGCAAGGGGTCAGGGGGATACGCCCAGCCGTGGAAGGCCACGGCGAAACCGGCAAGGGGGAAAGAACGTGGGCACAACGGCCCCCTTCATCGCGGGGCTTACCGGCCGTGAGGAGATTGCTGCCCGTCTGGTTGCCTTGGCCCGGCAGAGTGCCGAACGCAGCTCGCGCTGGCAAGAGTTGAGTCAGCAGTTGCGCAGGGTCGCAAACGGCGACCCCCGGTGGGGCATCACGGCGCAACTGGTCGAAGAGGTGGCATCCCAGGAACAGGAGCTGGCTCAGAGGATCAGCGAGACGGCTCGGCGGTATCGGGAAGGGCAATCCTTGGTACCACCCTGGAGCGAACCGCTGGGCCGAGCTCCATTCATCACAAAAGAAACCGTCGCCGCCCCACCACCTCATTCTGCTCCACCGTCTGTGGCACCGCCGCCACCTCATTTCGCTGAACCAGCGCCTGGGCCACCACCATCTCGGCCCTCTCCGACGCCGGCCAGCTCGCTGACGTGGAAACCATTTCCGCCTGATTAGACGACGACCGCTACCCGTACGAGGCCATTCCTACGGAGGTGATGAATCATGCAGGATCGGGAAATCGAGCAGCGGATCTCTTCCGCCATCCACGACGAACTGAGTGCAGTCTCGGAGTATGCCCTGCTGGCACGGGACCTGCCCGACGACGAGCTGCGGTTGATCACCCTGAGCATCATGGGGGATGAATACGGGCACGCCCGTACCTGGTTCACGCTGAAGGCCATGATGCAGTTGATGTGGGACAACGCCCAGCCGTACTCCCAAAGCGAATCTGGCCGCTAAGCGCGGCTCTGGTCGATCCGGTGAACCAGGTGCCGGTGCTGGAGGATCCGGTAGTCATCCCCCTCCAGCACCAACACCTGGCTCATGCCCAACAGCCGCGAGGAGACCCTCTCCGTGAACAGACGGGAGAGTGCCTCTAGGTCCAGATTGGTGGTGATCACCATCGGCCGACGATCCGCATAGCGAGCGTTGATCAACTCGCCCACCGTGGTACGGGTCCATTCGGTCTGGTACTCCTGTCCCAGGTCGTCGAGGACGAGCAGCTCCGCTTCCTTGGCTGCCTCCATCAAAGGGAAAGTGGATGCCCCTTGCGTCACCACCGCCCTCATCTCGCCCAGCAGCTCCGCCACATCGACCTTGAGCAGCCCGCCGATGCGCCGCTGTCGTAATTCGTTGAGAATGGCGCAGGCCAGGTGCGTCTTGCCCGTTCCCACGGGTCCAGTCAAGACGATGCCGAACGTAGTCTGCCTCGGTTGGTAGGTGCGGGCGTAATTCAGGCAAGCCTCATATACGGTCCGGTTCTGCTCTGTCACCCGGAAATTGGCAAACGTCTGCTGCAGGTCGGTCCGCCGCAGCCGGGCTGAACGGATCGCCGTCTGCAGCCAGGCCTGCTCGCGCCGGGCCAGCTCCCGTGCGCAGGGAGCCACGGCAAAAGCCGGTTCGCCGTACAGGCGGACTCCCTCCTCGTGAATCTGAAGCGGATGCCCGGGCGTGGTAGCCCGGCAGCCGGCCCGGCTGTGGCACTGGCGGCAAGCTTGGGCATCCCGCCACAAAATCAGGAATTCCTGCTCGTAACGGCGGTACATCGATTCGTCGAACCCGTACCGGCGCAGCTCCGGCAGTCGCGTCTCGTAATACTCCTTGAGGCCGGCTGGCAGACGAATCTCTTTCTCGGGGTTGGACGCCATCTCAATGCTCCCCTGTCGAACCAGTAGAACGGGCCGGGGTCCCAATCATTCGCTGGTACGCGCCCCAGTAATCCTGGCGGCGACGCTTCTCCTGATCGTCGGGGATAGCCCTGGAACGGGGCCGGCTGGCTGGATGGGGCAGGACCAGCACCTGCCCCTTTTCGACGGTGGCTGCATGGCCAGCTGGAACAGGGGCATCGCCGGCCTGTCCACCCGCCGTGCGCCGCCGTTCATACCAGGCCTCCAGTACAGCGTCAATGTAGCGGAAGCTAGGGGAGGTTGTCTTCACGGTCTCGCCGCAAGCGGCCAACACTGCCTCTTCCGAGAAGCCCCAATCATCCACCCACTTCCGGCAGAGGTCCATTTCGTCCTGGGTCAGGCGCCGGGCCAGGTTCAGGCGACGGCAAATCGCCTGGTAGAGCCGGTTTCGCTCCGATTGGCGGGCCACCATCTCCTGCGCCTGGTGCACCGTCCGAACTCCCTGAGCGTACCAGCCTTCCGCCACTTTCTGCATATACTTGGGATGCAGCTTTCCCCGGTTGGCGCACTCCTCTACGATGAGGCGGATGACCGCGGGCGGAAAGTGGAAAGAGTCCTCTTCCGCCCATCCCACCAGCATCTGGACCATCTCCGGCGTGAAGGCAGGCCCGATCTTCTGATAGATATGGGCTAGAACTGGTTCGAGGCCGTACTTTTGAACCCTTTGATCTAGGGTGAGTAGCCGGTCGGGCGTGCCCCGGATGACCTCTGCTCCAGGCGGAGGCGTTGGTTCACCCACCGTTGATATGGGCGTTTCGGCGTCGAGAACGTGTTCACTGGGAGCAGAAGGATCGGTTGTGGCGGCAACCGGTGCCAACACCGGAGCAGCCCATTCGGCAACGGCCTGAGCCGCTCCCAGCAAGGTCCAGTCGATATCCTCCAACGGCGTCAACTCATAGGCGATCACCAGCTGTCGAGCTGCTGGCGCTTGCACGGGAGAGGGCACAGCTGCCCCGGCAGAAGCGGAGAGATCGGCGTCAGAAGCTCCCTCCAATGACAGGCGGATGACGCCGAAATCCTCTAACTGATTCAACGCAGTTTCCACATCTTCGGCCGGCAGTCCCAACGCTCTGGTTGCCTGGTCGGCAGTCACCCGCCCCTCGCCCCGGCTGGCCAGCCCCTGGGCGAAGAGCCAGGTATATACCAGTCGCGCCGCCGCTGACAGGCTGTGGGCGGCCAGGATACCAATGGGCACACCTAGTCCAGAGTCTACCGCCAAGGAAAGTCCCTCCTTTGCCGACCAGATCTGTGTTGATGCTACGGATGGCTACACTGCCATGTCAACCCGACAGAAGAGGTTCCAGAGGCGTCTGGATCGGACCTAGCTCCCCCGGTAGATTGAGGACGAGCCTGGTCAGAGTTATGCCTATCCCTTTGGGCAACCCTACTACTGAACCCCGGGTCGGGGCATCAACCAAGAGGAGGCGCGAGACGGCATGGCAAATCGCAATCGCCGTCGGACTCTAGCCTTTCAGTATGGGACCCAGGCAGGCCAGGCTGGGACGCAGAATCCGGCTCAAGCAGCAGCGCTAGGCGGCGCCCAAGAGGCCTCCCGGTTCTACGAAACCGCTAGCGAACTGGGCGGCCGGCAGCCGGGACAGTCAGCCTACCAGACGCCGAGCGGTGCAAGCATGTACTCCCAGGCCGGTTCGGCACAGACGGGAATGGGTCAAGCCGCCCGGGGAGGAGCGGGCGCTGCTGGTAAGCCCACCGCGTTCGAAACAGCCGCCTCTCCTGGAACGGCCGGTAGCTCCTATCAACAGGCGGCCCAGGCAGGTAACACCGAAGCTCAGCGCTTCTACAAGACTTCCCAGAACTTGCAGAAGCCTGGGGCTTCCCAGTAACCTTCAGGCTCGCATCGCGCCGGCCACTGGACCGCTCGATCGAAGCCTCCGGTCAGCAGGGAGGACGAGAGTCTCCGTCCTCCCTGCCTCTTTCCGCCAGAAACTCCAGCGGTGAGCGCAACTCGGCATCGAGCCCGGTATGCCAGCGAGCGGCCAACAAGGTGTTGAGCAGCAACATGGCGATGGTCATCGGCCCTACGCCTCCGGGGACGGGGGTAATCCACCCGGCCACTTGCGATACCGCGGCAAAGTCCACATCCCCCACCAGGCCCTCCGGAGTCCGGTTCATTCCCACATCCACCACCGCCGCCCCTGGTCGGATAGCGTCAGCACCGATCAGATGGGCATGCCCGGCTGCCACCACCAGCACCTCCGCCTCCCGGCATACCGCAGCCAGATCGCGAGTACGGGAGTGGGCCACTGTCACCGTGGCATGTTCGCGAAGAAGTAGCAGGGCTGCTGGTTTGCCCACGATGTTGCTACGGCCCACCACGACCGCCCGGCGTCCGACCAACTCCACCCCGGCATGGCGAAGTAGATAGAGAATCCCCGCTGGAGTGCATGACAAAAAGCCGGGGACCCCTTCCAGTAAACGGCCGGCATTGAGCGGGTGAAACCCGTCCACATCCTTCCCCGGATCGATGCTGGCGATAGCATCCATCTCCCACTCCGGCTGGGGCAGCGGCAGCTGGACCAGGATCCCGTCTACTCGAGGATCGTCGTTGAACTGCCGGATGGCCTCGAAAAGCTCCGAACGGGACACATCCGCCGGAAAACGGCGTGATAGGGAAAGGATTCCCACCTGCGTGCAGGCTTTCTCCTTATTGCGCACATAAATCTGGGAAGCCGGGTCGTCACCTACCAGGATGACAGCCAACCCGGGAGTCCGCCCTACCGCTGCCTGCATTTCGGTTACCTGCTGCCGAATCTGTCGCCGCACCTGGCAAGCCAGTGCCGCGCCATCCAAAAGCTGCGCCTGAGCCATCTACTGCCGCCTCCTAGGCCCAACCGGTTTGTTACGAGACACTCATTGGGAACGATCGGATTTCCTAACAGATCTCCCCTGATCAAGGGAAGGAACGCGTCGCTTGGCCTCGAATTTCGCCTGGGCGAGGATGTTTGAGCAAGGTGAGGGAGCTCATGACCAATCAGCAGCCTGACGAGCTAACCTCTTCGCAGCGGTCCGCCCACTCCCCCGTGATCTACCGCCGGCGGGTGATCGAGCGCCAGGAAGAGACGGCCGGGGCCGTGCCCTGTCATCTGGCTTCCTGCAACGATCGTAATCTGCGCCGACGGCGCATCGCAGTGGGTTTCCGCGTGGGCGTGAAACCGCCCGTGCCTGTAGTGTTTTGGGAACTTGACACGGGCCTCGCACCCCAACTCCATCGCATTACCCGCATCCGCCGGGATTGGTGGGACGAGTGGCATAACCACTGCTATGAAGTGGACGCAGACAACCGCGTGTACTACCTCATCCGCCACCGTGCGCTGGAGGTAGGGCGGTACCATCGCCGCCACTACTGGCTCCTGGCGTTGGAACCCGCCCCACCCTCTCTCCCTTATCAGGTTAAGCCCACCAAGCCGTAGCCGGCGGGTCGCGGAGGACAGCCTCCTGGAGCACGGCCACCGCTTTCCGCAGCCCTTCCTCGATGGACGCCATGGCGTCCTCGTGTTCGATACTGAGAACTCCGTCGTACCCTACCGTACGCAACGCCGTCACAATGTCCTTCCAGACCTTCACGTCATGGCCATAGCCCAGGCTGCGGAAGGTCCAGGAGCGCTGCGGGATCTGAGTGTACGGCGTGGCGTCCAGCATGCCGTTGACCTTGTAGTTGAGAGGATCCAGGTAAGTGTCTTTGGCGTGGAAGTGGTAGATCGCCCCAGCCTCACCTAGCCGGCGAATGGCGGCTACCAGGTCGACCCCTTGCCAGAAGAGGTGGCTGGGGTCAACATTCGCCCCAATGATCGGCCCCACCGCTTGCCGTAGCTGCAGCAAAGTGCTGGGGTTATACACGCAAAAGCCCGGATGCATCTCGAAGGCAATCCGTTCTATGCCGTGATCCTTGGCAAAAGCGGCTTCCTTCGTCCAATAGGGAATCAGTTTCTCTTGCCATTGCCAGTTCAGAATCTCGAGGTAATCAGGGGGCCAGGCACAGGTGACCCAGTTGGGGTTGGTGGAGCGGTCAGAGTCCCCCGGGCAACCCGAGAAGCCAACCAGTGTCTTGACCCCCAGCTTCTCGGCGAGCAAGACTGCATTCCGCCAATCGTTATGGTAGCTCTGGGCTACCTCGGGGCGCGGGTGAAGCGGATTACCATGGCAACTGAGGGCTACCAGATCCAGCCCGGAGTCCGCCAGTTGGCTTTTCCACGTGGCCAGCTTGTCGGGGTGGGCCAGGAGATCGGCCGGATCGCAGTGAGACTTGCCGGGATAGCCGCCGCAGCCGATTTCGACCGCTTCGATCCCGAACGATTTCACTTTCGCCAACATTTCGGGAAACGAGAGCTCCCTGAACAGAACTGTAAAGACACCGATCTTCATCGAAACACCGTCCCTCCTTGAACGTCCTTGCGAATCGAGCCTGCAGTAACCTTGTCCGGCGAGACCCGTGGGCCACCCCCCATGGGAACTGACCCCATTCATTCTCCAGCGGCCTGCCCAAACCCTTGCCGCGCGGAGCAAGTGCTCTCGTCGGCAGGCTGCCGGCTTCCCGGCTTGCCCAACGATATCCCGACCTCCAGCCAGCGGGCCATTCGCTCACCCGCGGCAGCCAGGAGCTCCGGGGTTCTGGTCATTGCCACCGATAGCTCCATCGGTTCCGGTAGAATGCTCGCCTCTGCCAGAAGTCCGCAGGCGTCGCGCAGCCGGACCGGATCTGCCTGCCACCCACCGCCGATCGTCCCGACGATGGCCACCACTGGGCGTCCCAGCCGACGCGCATGGCGGCCCACGCCAGCCACTACTTTCCCGCCGGCCGTCTGCTCGTCCAGACGGCCCTCGCCAGTGATGACGAGATCCGCCCACTGAATAGCCTCGTCCAGGCGGACCGCCTGGGCGACCCATTCAACGCCGGACACCACCTGCACATGGCGTGCGACGGACAGCAGGGCTGCCGCTACTCCCCCGGCCGCTCCCGTCCCTGGACGAGTGCCCAGATCCGCCGGGCCGCCCGCGTTCCGAAGCATCTGCGCCCAATGGGCCAAGTTTACCTCCAGCTGGACCACCTGTTGCGGCGTGGCCCCTTTCTGCGGAGCGAACACCCGGGCAGCTCCCTGGACGCCGAGAAGGGGATGGGTCACATCCGAAGCAATTTCCACCTCTACCTGGCACAGTCTTTCCACCGCCGGCTGCAAGTCAAGCCGGCTGACCTCACCCAGCGACCCACCGCTGCCGTCCAGTTCCCGCCCATCCTTGTCCCACAGCCGGCAACCCAGGCCCACCAGCAAGCCGGCGCCACCGTCGACGGTCGCCGAACCACCAACAGCCAGTACGACTCTCTTGGCCCCCGCTGCCACCGCCGCGGCCAGCAGTTCGCCCGTTCCCCGGCTGCTGGTCTGCAGAGGAGACCGCTCCGCCGGATCCAGCAAGGCCAGGCCGGACGCTTGCGCCATCTCGACCAGGGCCGTCTCCTGCCCCAGCCAGGCGTAACCGGACGTGCGTGGTCGGCCCAGGGGGTCATGGACCTGCACCGGGATCCATCTTCCGCCCACGCTGCTCAACACGGCTTCCACCGTACCCTCGCCGCCATCGGCCATAGGGAGCACCCGGCAGTCGGCGTGCGGCCAGGCCCGGGCGATGCCGCGGGCCAATTCCCGGCCTGCCTGCGCCGCGTCCAGTGAGCCCCGGAATTTATCCAACGCAAGCAGGATCCGCATGCCCATCTCTACCTCCCTGTCGCTCCTCGGGAACCTTGCCTGAGGACACTCCAAGGGTACAACAAAGCCGCTGGCGTAGCTCCCCCGAGCAGATCCAGCCAGCGGCCCCCATCATCACGAGTACAAAAATGGTGCGCCTAGCAGGATTTGAACCTGCGCACCCGGCTCCGGAGGCCGGCGCTCTATCCCCTGAGCTATAGGCGCACATCCGCTGTCACTTGTATTATACTCTGTCCCGATCTACCCAGCAAGTCTTCCATCCGGCGAGCCAGGAGAGACAAAGATGGAGCTGGCGGTGGGAGTCGAACCCACGACCTGCGCATTACGAGTGCGCTGCTCTACCACTGAGCCACGCCAGCCCCGCCACCATCGAGCCATAACGAACAAGAAAATGGAGCGGATGACGGGATTTGAACCCGCGGCCCTCGGCTTGGGAAGCCGATGCTCTACCGCTGAGCTACATCCGCTCGCACACAACCTATGGTGGGCGCAGAAGGACTCGAACCTTCGACCTCTGCGATGTGAACGCAGCGCTCTAACCAACTGAGCTATGCGCCCGTCGCCCTTGGTGTCGTCGGACGACAACATTGTACCGTACCACTATCCCGTTTGTAAAGGCATCGGGGCTTCCTGGTACCGCCAACGGGATTCGAACCCGTGTTTCCGCCTTGAAAGGGCGATGTCCTAGGCCCCTAGACGATGGCGGCTCACCGATTGAGGTTAACATAAACCGGCCTCGTGGTCAACTTGACCAGGGCCAGCCAGCAAGGCCGGGGGAGCGGGGGGCAACCCCCAGCCGTGTTTCAAATCCTCATAGGTGACTAACGACACAAAAAGCCCGGCCCGGGCTACGGTCGGGCGAAGGAGCTTCTCTCCCGGTGTACATTTGGAACGATTTCGATTTAGAACAGAAGATCAGGCTCGACCACAATGGTCGCTTCCCGTTCGTTACCGACGGAAACCAGTGCCACGGGGGCTCCCGCCAACTCCGCAATGGCCTTCAGGTACTGCTGAGCCTGCGAGGGAAGCTCATCATAGCGAGTGGCCGTCCGGGTCGCCTCCCAGCCGGGAAACTCCTGCCAGACTGGCTCGCATTCTGCCAGCAGCCGCAAGTCCGTAGGAAACGAGCGCCGCACCTGTCCCTGATAGCGGTACCCTACGCACACCTTGACTTTCTCCAGCCCGTCCAGCACGTCCAATTTCGTAATCGCCAAGCCGGTGACCCCGTTCACCCGCACCGCGTACCGGGCCACCACGGCGTCGAACCAGCCGCAGCGACGGGGACGGCCGGTCGTCGTGCCGTACTCGTGCCCGCGCTCCCGCAGCCACTGCTCGGCTGCAGTCCCCTTCTCCTCGGACGGAAATGGTCCCTCCCCTACCCTGGTGGCGTACGCCTTGCTGACGCCCACAACCCGCTGCAACCGGGTCGGTCCCAGGCCGGTTCCGGTGCTCACGCCGCCCGCCGTTGGCGAAGACGAAGTCACGAACGGATACGTGCCGAAGTCGATATCCAACAGCGTCCCCTGCGCGCCCTCGAATAGGACTCGCTTCCCGTTCTCCGCCGCCTCGTTGACCAGCGTCACTGTATCCACGATCCGCTCCCGCAGCTGTTCACCATAGCGCAGATATTGCTCCGCCAGCTGCTCGGCGTCGAAACCGGGATGGTGGAAGACCGACTGCAGGAGGGCGTTCTTGAACGGCAGTACCCGCCGCAGCACCGTCTCCAGGCTTTGCCTGTCCAGAAGGTCCACCATCCGGATGCCGTAACGGGCCACCTTGTCCGCATAGCAGGGCCCGATGCCGCGGCCTGTGGTACCGATGCGACCCGCTCCCCGGCGTTCCTCTTCCAGACGGTCCTGCTCTTTGTGGTAGGGCATGATCACATGAGCCCGGTCGCTAATGAATAGTGAGCGAGTGTCAATCTTCCGCTGCTCCAGGTCTTCCAGCTCGTGGATCAGCTGCTCGGGGTCGATGACAACGCCATTACCGATGAGGCAGATCGTCCCCGGATACAAGATGCCGGATGGCACCAAGTGCAACTGAAACTGCTGGCCTCGATGAACCACTGTATGCCCTGCATTGGCCCCCCCTTGGTAACGAACCACGAAGTCGGCTTGAGCCGCCAGGTAGTCGGTGACCTTCCCCTTTCCCTCGTCTCCCCACTGCACACCGACAACAGCCAGGGTTGGCATCCGCGTCCCTTCTCCCCATTGGTACTGCGGGCGTACACCCACGCAGCGATTGTACCAGAATCCCGGGTAGGTGACTTCCCCAACCCCTCCCTTCCGGTTCAGGCAGCATAGGCCCTGGCCAGGCATGGTATCATAGCCGTAGTACCCCAGCGCTGCGAATCAGATGGAGGGTTGTTCATGCAGGCTCTCTTACCTGTTGCGGGCGTCGGTACGCGCCTGCGGCCCCATACGCACACGCTTCCCAAGGCCCTGGTTCCGGTCGCAGGCAAACCCATTCTCGGCCACATCCTCGATGAACTGATCCCCCTGGGCATCGACGAAGTCGTCCTGGTCGTTGGCTACCTGGGAGATAAAATCGTCCAGTATGTGTCCTCGCATTACGGCCTGAAAGTCCGTTTCGTGGAGCAGCAAGAGCGCCTGGGTCTGGGCCACGCAGTCTACCTGGCCCAGTCCGCTCTACATCTGGATGAGCCCGTGCTCATCGTCCTGGGCGACACCATCTTCCGCGCCAAGCTGGCCCCTGTCCTCGCCGGAAAGGTGAGTGCCCTGGGAGTCCGGCCCGTGGACGACCCTACGAAATTCGGCATCGTCGAGCTGGACGAGCACCACCGGATCCGTCGACTGGTGGAAAAGCCAGCTCATCCTACCAGCAACCTCGCGATCGTTGGCCTGTACTATGTGCAACACCCAGATCGCCTGATCGCTGCCCTGGATGAAGTCATCCGCCGGGACCAGCGGGTCAAAGGCGAGTACCAGCTGACCGATGGGCTCCAACACATGATTGAAGCCGGAGACGAGTGGGACACGTTCCCTGTCGACGAATGGTACGACTGTGGAAACCCACAGACGCTGCTCACCACCAATCATGTGTTGCTGGCAGAAAACGGCCACCCCTATCCTCCCGGGAAGAACATCGTCATCCCGCCAGTGTCCATCGCCCCCAGCGCTCAGCTGGAGAACTCCGTGATCGGCCCCTACGTCTCGATTGGCGACGACGTAATTGTCCGTCACAGCATTGTGCGGGAGAGCATCCTCAACGAGGGCTGCCGGGTAGAAAACGTGGTGCTTTCTGACTCGCTGGTGGGTGAACATGCGGTCGTCGCCGGCTCGTTTACCAGCCTCAACATTGGTGATTCGTCTGAAATCCGTATCGGCGGGTTCACCCAGGGAGAATGACCTTGGGCACGCCTAATGTCTGAGCGGGAGCTGGCGGCAGGCGAAACGCCCGGCGAGTATTCTCGCATAGCTGCCGGCTCATCGCCTGCACGTCTTCGCCCCGCACCGCGGCCAGTCGTTGGCCAACCAGAGCGACCCATGCCGGTTCGTTCCGACGCCCCCGGTAGGGTTCCGGGGCCAGGTAGGGGGCGTCTGTCTCCACCAGCAGCCGTCCCCCTGGAAGACGGCTGACCAGTTCCCGCAAGGCCTCCAGTTTGCGAAAGGTCAACGCTCCCGACAAAGAGATCATGCAACCCAACGCCAGTGCCTCCCGGGCGTAAGCTTCGCTGCCCATGAAGCAATGCAGGATTACCTGGCAACCCGGGGCCGGGGCTGCGGTGGTGCTCCAGCCAGCCTTCCGCAACAGCCGGAGGGTCTCGTCCTCCGCCTCCCGGCTGTGAACGATGACGGGCAGCCTCAGTTGCACGGCGAGCTCAAGATGACGCTGAAAGAGGTCCATTTGAGCCTGGCGGGAAGGGGTAGGGTAATGAAAGTCGAGCCCCGTCTCCCCAATCGCCACCACCTCAGGTTGCCTGGTCAGGTCCGTAAGCTCAGCCCAGTCGGTGTCGGTTACCTGATCGGCTTGATCCGGATGAATCGCTACGGCTGCAAACAGGGCGCGAGGGAGCTGGCGGGCGAGGGCCAGGGCACGACGTGAGGAAGCCACGTCGTAGCCCGGCACGATGGCTTGCACAACCCCGGCTTCGCAAGCACGGGCCCAGACAGTCTCCAGATCCGACGCAAATGACTCATCATTGAGATGGCAATGGCTGTCGATCCACAGGGCAGAAGGAGCGGAGGGCTCTCTATCCATTCCCTCAGCTCCGCCATGAGATTCCGGATCTGCCCGGCAGGGATGGAGTGGCTCACGTGGACTGGTCATAGTTCAGCTTACTACCTTTCCCATTCTGTTGCTGCCCAACCGCCTCTCGGCAAACGAGGAAAACAAGGTCGTCAACGAGAAGTACTGCGTTTGGCCCGGTTTGACCCACAGGAGGGAAGTGACAGGGTGCTCTTCGGTTTCTGGGTGATCCCGACCATGTTTGTCCTGGGCGCTTTGGTCGCCTGGGCCGGTGACCGGATCGGGCGGGCGGTGGGGCGGGGACGACTATCCCTGCTGGGGCTGCGTCCCAAGTATACCTCGGTCGTGGTGGCGGTGCTCACAGGCGGCTTGATTGCCCTGGGCACGGTCCTGGGCGTAGCCGCCATCTCCCAGGATGCCCGGACGGCCCTTTTCGGCATGGAGAAGATCCGCCAGACCATCGCCTCACTCGAGTCCGACCGGCAGATTCGATCCGAAGAGCTGCGCAAACTGCAGGCCACCCTTTCATACAGTCGGAGCGATTTGACCAAGACCCAACAGCAGCTGGCCCTGGCTCATGAGTCCATCCGCCAACTGGACCAGCATATTGCTCAACTGACCCAAAACCAGGCCGAGCTGGAACGAACGAACGCCCAGTTGCAGGCCTCGGCCAAGGCGGCCCAAAAAGAGATTGCCGAGCTGGCCGACGAACGGAAAACATTGCTTGCCCAAAAGAGTGCCCTCGAGAAGCAGCGGGCCAGCTTGCAGAGCCAGATTGCCCAGCTGACGGACCGCATGGGCAATCTGCAACAGTATAGTTCCCGCCTGTTCGGTGACCTGTACAAGTATTTTGTCGACTTCCGTGAAGGCAATGTGGCCATCAAGGCCGGTGAACCTCTTGTCTATGGTGTCGCCACACCTCAGCGCGGAAAAGAGTGGGTGCGCCAGTTCCTGGAGTATTTGTTGAAGTGGGCAGCGCAAGAGGCCCAACGCCGAGGAGCCGCTCCCAACGCCGACGGCAATATCCTGCTCCTCAACGTCCTCTCCATCGAGTCGCAAAACGGGGCGCAGCCGCCCACCCCCCGCATTCTCAGCCTGGATGAGATTCTGGACAGGGTGACAGCCGCGATCATGAGCCGGCCCGACGTTTCCAGCGTCGTCGTACAGATTTACTCCGTAGCTAATTCCCTCCAAGGAGAACCCGCCTCTGTAGACTTCTCTTTGATCGTGAACCGTCGCCTTTTCCAGGCAGGTCAACAGCTGTTGAGTGTGACGGTGGATGGGCGTCAAAGCGAAGCGGCCGTGTTTGAGACGCTCTACGCCGCCGTATCCCGCCGCCTGGAGGAGTTGGCTCGCGAACAAGGCCTTCTTCTGCCCGCCCATGGAGCCGCTTTTGACCTGGACCAAGTTTTCTCGGCGATGAACCGGGTAGCCCAGATCAAAGGCCCGGCACGCGTGGATGTGCAGGCAGCTGCGGATATTTGGACGGCCGGGCCCATCCGCCTGGGATTCGTGGTGGCACCTAGCCAGTAGTGCTGATGGCGCGGGACCATCGCCAGGGGTTTCTGCCTGGCTAGGCGAGAGCGATCACATCATCTTCCCGCACTGCACGGCAGCGACCAGAGAAAAGGCGGGCCGCCTCGTGTACCTTCGCCTGTCGATCCTCCCCACTCAGAAAGTGGGTGAGGGCCAACTCTCCCACTCCGGCCTCCGCGGCCACCTGTGCCGCCATGGTAGCCGTCAGATGATGTGTCTCTTCGGCCTGTGCCGCGTCGGGGGCGCCGGCCTCACAGAGCAGGAGATCGACATGGGCAGCGGCGGCCACGAGTTCACCATGCAGCGTAGCATCGCCCGAGTAGCACAGACTCCGATCTCCCTCCAGGCGGATGGCGTGGGCTGCCAGAGGATGTCCTGTAGGGTAGAACTCGGCTACAGTTCGTCCCAGCAGCCATGTGCTGTGCGGGCGATACTCGGTAAGATCCAGGAACGAACGAAATAGGGAGGAAAACCCACCGACGCGGTCGGTAAGCTCCCAAAAGACTGTGGCGTATCCAGGTGGCACGTAGATGGGGAACCGCTCCTCTCGTTGCCCGGCCAGGAAGAGGCGTCCAAGGCCAAACGACAACGTCCAAAGATCCGCTATGTGATCGGGGTGGAAGTGGGTAATAAGACAACCATTCAGCTGGCTCAGGGGAACGTATCGCTGCAGGCGGGAGATGACGCCGGACCCACAGTCCAGCAACCATCGCTCTCCATTCGTCTCGAGGAGGTAGCCGGGGTTTGCCTCTCCAGGACCGGGAACGGGGCTGGTCGCACCTAGAATGGTAAGCCTCATGAGAAGGGTCTTCCTTTCTGACAAAATCCCCACAAGTTTCCCTGGCAGGGATTGACGTGGGACTGGAAATATTAGTATACTTGGCCTGGGTCGCCAGTGTCGAACGGTGTCGAGGAGGTAGTGCCAATGAAATCGACCGGTATCGTACGGAAGGTCGACGACCTGGGCCGGGTCGTCATCCCGATTGAGCTGCGTCGTACCCTGCAAATCGGGCAGAAGGACGCCCTGGAAATTTACGTCGAGGGCGAGATGATCGTTCTCAAGAAGTACGAACCCGCCTGCATCTTTTGTGGAAGCGCTGATGACATTCGGGTTTTCAAGGACAAAAACATCTGCGGCGAATGCTGGAAGGCCATGCAAAACGCTTCGTAGCCCTCTTGCCCGCCCTATCCCTGCACTTTTGCCCTCCTTTACGGGACGTTGGCTCGAGCCCCGGTGGCAGGAGACGTGTTTCCCTCCTTCTCGCCGGGGTTCGTGTCTTCCCAGTCTCTCATCCCGCCAGGCTCGTCTGCCGAGGACGGCTTTCGCTGCCCGTACAACCTGGCATACAACTCGTCACGAGAGAGGCCGAACCGCTGAGCCACCCTGCGAATCGCCTGAGAACGGCTCCACCCTTGCGCTTGCAAGGCCGCCACGGTGGCACGATAGACGGGCTCGTCCTCCGCTGCGATCGTCTCCCCGGTATCCTGTGCAGGGGAGAACGGCTGTCCCTGTACGGGTGGGGCGATCACCAGCACGAACTCGCCTCTCGCCGGCTCCTGTTGCCATTCCCGGGCCAGCTGGGAAAGAGAGGCTCGCCGGCACTCTTCAAACTGCTTGGTCAACTCGCGCACTACGGCCACTTGGCGATCCCCCAGCACCGCTGCCAACTCGGCCAGAGTCTCCTGCACACGGTGAGGCGCCTCAAACAAGACGATGGTGCGCGCCTCGCGGCGGAGCTGCTCCAGCCGCTCTTGCCGTAGCTTGCTCTGGCGAGGGAGAAAGCCCTCGAAGCACCAGCGTTCGCTGGCTAGTCCGGAGATGGCCAGCGCAGCCGTAACCGCTGAAGGGCCGGGGACCACCCGCACCGGGACTCCCGCTCGATGCGCCGCGTTTACCAGACTCTGCCCAGGGTCAGAGATGGCCGGCATGCCGGCATCGGTGACCAACGCCCCTGACTCACCGGCCAAAAGCCGGGCGATCAGCACCGGTTCTTGTCGTGCCCGGTTATGCTCATGGTAGGCGACAAGCGGCGTGTGAATGTCGAAATGGGCCAGCAGCTTGCGCGTCTGGCGTGTGTCTTCTGCAGCGATCCAGTTCACCTGCGCCAATGTGCTCAACAGGCGCCGGCTGGAATCCTCCAGATTCCCAATGGGTGTCCCACAGACGTATAGTGTCCCCGGTGCTGGTGCAGGGGCTGAGCTCACGCCACATTCGGCCCCTTTCTGCGCCTGTGGGGTTTGCTCGTGGCGGCCGCCCGTTTGGCTGCCGGCTCTTGCCGGGAGCGGGGCGGCGACGAGGGCGACGGTGCGGCTGCCACTCCTTGCCCCATCCGCCGTGACCGATGGCCCGCCGGACGCCCAGGACTCGTGGATCGACCGCCAGCGGGGGCGGTAGCATCTGGGCCAGCCGGCTCTTGCCCTGTTTCTGACCCTGCCGATGCAATCCTCGCCGCCGTCCTCGCCTTCCCCGAGGGGCGGGGGGACGGTAGCGGTTTGCTTTTGTCTCGAGCGGCTTCTGGCAGGTGCGCCATCGCCCACGGGCAACGACATGACTCTTCCCGGCGGCAACCGCCTCCGTTCAGCTCCGCCTCTCTTTTTCCTTCGCCTTTGCCCAGCAGCTCTTGACCCGGCTCCCCCTCCGGGGGCGCGGCGCCCTTTTCCTGGGCTTCACCCGTCTGTGAGCCGTTTTCCTCCCCGTTGGCTTCGTCACCGGGCTGGTCGGTCTCTTCCTCATACCGCAGGCAGCACATGAGCCGCCCACACATACCCGAGATCCGCCCCGGGTTTAACACCAGGTTCTGGTCCTTCGCCATGCGAATGGACACCGGAGCAAATTCCCGCAGGAACGAGACGCAGCACAAGGGCCGACCGCACGGACCCAGTCCCCCGAGTATGCGGGCGTGGTCACGGGCGCCAATCTGGCGAAGCTCGACGCGGCAATGCAGATACTCGGTCAACTGGTGAACCAGCTCACGGAAGTCTACCCGGCCGTCGGCCACGAAATAGAAGGTCACCTTGCTCTGGTCCAGCGTCCACTCCACATCGACCAGCCGCATGGGCAAGCCCAACGCCGCGATTCTCTCTTGGGCATACGCGCGCGCTTGACTCGCCTGCTCATTGGCCTGCCGAGCCCTCTCTTCGTCCTGATCATTGGCAACCCTTACGACGCGGAGCAGCCGGTCGGCCACAGCGTCCTCCGGCCACCAGCGGGTGGGCACGATCACCGTTCCCAACTGCTCACCCTGGGGCGTCTCGACCACCACCCGCATCCCGCGATCCAATGCCAGGTCTTTCGGATCACAATACGATATTCGACAGTCGTGGCCAAATCGAACGCCCACGACTGGAATCATGTTAACCTGTTTGGCTTCCGACAAGCTCTTTACCCCTTCCAGGCCGTCTCCGCCTCCACCAGCAGGGCTTCCAATTGGAGCCGGGCGCTCCCCCAGATGCTGAGTTGCCGCGCTAGCGCAAGAGCCCGACTGGCACAGGCCAGTAACCGACCGGCCGACACCAGCGTCGTTGCCTGGGGCGCCGGGCGCAACTCCGGAAAGTACAACGGCACAGGGGGCTGGCAGTTTTTCCCCTGATCCTGGCCATGCTGCGCCGCGCCCTGCTCCCACGCTTGCACGACTACCAGGTCCCGCCACCCCAACGCCAGAAGCTCCAGGCGGCGGGCCAGGTGGTCACCCGCTTCGCTCCAGGCGCGGGCCACCTCCAAAAGCTCTGCTGCCCGGCCCCGGCCCATCTGCATCAGTACCTGGCTCACCTCCTGGCGCAGCGATTCAGCCCTGGAGTCCTGTACCCACTCGAGGGCCACCCCAGGGCGTCCGGCGGCCAGCCGGGCAATCTCCTGGGCTCGGGAAGGCTCCTGCTGCTGGGCGGAGACCAACCAATCGGCAATGGTTCGAGCCGGTACCGGATCGAGCTGCACCAGTTGGCAGCGAGAACGGATCGTGGCCAGCAACGCCGCCGGGTTGGCGGTAAGCAAAAGCCACGTTACAGTCGGCGGAGGCTCTTCGATCACCTTCAACAGGCTATTTTGGGCTGCTTCCGTCAGCTCCTCGGCCGGCACTACCACTCCCACCACCCGCTCCCCCCAGGCGGGCGTCAGGCCACTGGCCTGGGTATGCCACGGGCGGACGGCTTCCAGCGTCAACTTTGTGTTGGGGTCGGCCTCCAGCCAATGGAGGTCAGGATGAGCGCCGGAGGCCACCGCCCGGCAGGAGCGGCACCGGCCACAGCCCCACCCATCCTCCGCCGGATGGGAACAGAGTAGTGCGGCCGCCAATTGCCTTCCTAGCGCCCGTTTGCCGATCCCCGCCGGGCCGGCGATCAAGAGCGCCTGCGGAAACCGTCCGTGCCGGAGCGCCAAACCCAGCAGGCGGCGCACTCGCTCCTGCCCGAGTACTTGCGGCACTTCCAGCATGACCCTAGCCCTCGCCTCCCTGAAGCCTTCCCAACCAGGCAGCGGGAAGGTCAACACTAGAATTGTAGCAAATTCGTGGACAAAATGCTCCTCGCCGCCGGGCCCGCGTTCGCCCCGTCAAACCCTGTCGAATCGGGCCACATTAAGCACGAACACGATGGCGCCGCCCACCCTCCGTGGCCGTTCTCCCGTCGGGCGATTCCCATCCGTACCCGCTTCAGACGGAGCGGTACCCCAAGCCTGGTTGCCCGGATTGGAAGCCGCCGCTCCCCGGGGACGGCAGGAGTTTTTGAGAATGGCCAACACCTCGTCTACCTGGGTTTCGTTCACGCCCAGAACTAAAGTGGTGTTGCCTTGCCGTAAGAACCCGCCGGTACTGGCCAACTTGGTTGCACTGAGCCCGCTTTGGCGCAAGCCATCCAGGACTGCCGGGGCATCCTGGTCTTGAATGATGCACAACATGAGCTTCATAGTGGTGTCCCCCCCTCGGCTTCAGTGCCTGACGCCAGTGAGGCCCATTGGGGCCATCGCTGCAACACGGCCTGCCAGATGGCGGACTCCACCTCGTGCTTGTCCCCTTGTGCCGGCACTGTAGAGATCCGCTGCGGCCACCGTTCAGCCAGTTGAAGGTACCCCTCACGCACCCGCTCCAGATACGCCGTTCCCCGGGCTTCTACCCGATCGGGATCCCTGCCTTCCTGGCGAAAGCGCTCTTGGGCCACCACGACCGGCAGATCGAGCAGGACGGTTAGATCCGGCCAGCACTCCGCCGCCTGCTCGGATGCCGGCCCTGTTGCCGGGGGCGGGAGAGTGGTAGCCAGGGCAAAGCGGTTGATTTGTAACACCCACTCCACGCCGAGTCCCAATCCGTAGCCCTGGTAGGCCAAACTCGAGTCGACGAAGCGATCGACCACCACTATGGCGTCACGGGACAAAGCAGGGCGAATCAGCGTCTGCACGTGGTCTGCCCGGGCCGCCGCCAACAGCAAGGCTTCCGCCCGGGGGTCAATGGGGCGGTCACGTGCCAGCAAGAGGGTGCGTAACGCTTCGCCCAGCGGCGAGCCGCCCGGTTCACGGCTGACCACCACCTCCGGTGCCAGCCTCCGCAGACGCTGAGCCAAGCGGGCCGTCTGCGTACTCTTCCCTGACCCGTCGATTCCCTCGATCGTGATGAACGCAGACAAGCGTGACGCCTCCTGCCCGGGATTCTATCCAGTTCGGCACTGAACGAGGGTCTCCTGCTTGGGCGGGATTCCCCAGAGGACGTAGGCTTGCGGCCGTCTGCAACAAAACGAAAAAAGGACTGGGGGATGGTTGCCGCCCCATCCCCCACCCTTGGACCTCCAAATCTCCACAGCTAGCCTGAGCTAGCCTGTGGGCTTCTCCGCTTATTACAATGACTCATCAGCCACCACCCGAATACCTTGCCGCCCATCGCTGCCGGGAGAGAAGGTACGCAGATGGGCTCCGGCCTTCACCCAAATGTGTACTGCCTGCGCTACCTCGGGGGTAACCCGTTCACCCGGAGTTATCACGGGAATCCCTGGCGGATAAGGAGCGATCCACTCCGCCGCGACACGGCCTACCGCTCGATCCCACCCGAGCCACTCTGATGGCGCGAAAAACGCGTCCCGCGGCGACATCACCGCTTCGGGTACGGGCAGGAAACGAGCATCCGGTCGCAACAAGGCCAGGGGTGAACCAGACGCCCTGGCCGGTCCTTTTGCGTCGAGGGGCAGCGTGTGAAACGGTCCGCTGACCCGGGCGGGCGCTTCGGCCGCCAGGCGCTGGAATGCACCGACCAGGCGCGCGATTGACTCTGCCGTATCACCAATGGTGATCAACGCCAAAACGTGGGTCAGGTCCGACAACTCCACCTGAACGCCGTACTCACGCAAACGCCGCTCCGCCTCGAAGCCGGTGATCCCCAGCTCCGACACGTCGACGATGACCTTGGTCAGATCCAGGTCATGGTAGCCGGGACGTCTCATCGCTTCCCGTCCCCACAGCTTCAGCCCGGGAATGGAAGCCAGCTGGACACGGACCTGTCGGGCCAGTTCCAGGGTGCGGGCAACCAGCCCCCGTCCATACCTGGCCATTTGCCAGCGGGCCGCGTCCAGAGAGATGCATAGAAGCGGGTTCGGGCTGGTGCTGGTCACCAGGCGCAGGGCCGCAGCCACACGAGACCAGGGCAACCGGCCTCCCTGCACATGAAGCAGGGACGCTTGGGTCATAGCACCCAGCAACTTATGCATGGACTGCGCCACGCCGTCGGCCTCGGCGTCCAGGGCGCTGGGCGGCAGATCCGGGTGGAAGCGCAGATGCGGCCCATGTGCCTCATCCACCAGAAGGGGGATTCCCGCCTCATGGGCAATGCGGGCGATATCGTAAACCCGACCAGCCACGCCGTAGTAGTTAGGGTTGATCAAGAAGACGGCTTTGGCGTTGGGATGCTCCTGCAAGGCCTGGGCATACGCCTCGGGCTCGGGAATCCCTGGCACTCCCAACTCCCAATCGTACGGCGTCGGCAACAAAACTGGGTGCGCACCGCTCAGAATGAGAGCACTCACGGCGGACCAGTGGGCATCCCGGGGGAGAATCACTTCCTCCCCTGGACCGGCCGCGGCCAGCAGCATGGCCTGAATCCCGGAAGTCGTCCCATTGACCAGGAAAAATGTGTGGTTGGTGCGATAGAACTGAGCCGCCAACTCCTCCGCCTGATCCATCGCTTCGTCCCAGTCCTGGCCCAATTCCGGCGCCTGTACTTCGTCACAGGCATCGTAGAGCAGTGCCGGACCCAGCATCTCCCGCAAAGGAGCTGGCGCTCCGGCCCCGCCCTTGTGTCCAGGAGTGTGGAAACGAGCGATGTGGGCTTCTTGATAAGCCCGGTTTGCCTCCAGCAAGGGCATCCGGTCCTGCTCCGGCGAGGTCGCAGCCTCCGCCGCCGGTGCACTGGGGAGCCCGAAGGTCCGAGAAGAGACCACCGTCGACATGGTAGAACGATCCCACCCTGTCTGTCCTGAATTACCAGTCTGCGCCGCTACTCGGATGGTGGTCGGGCAGCGATCGGCGACACGCCCATCCTCGCCTCCACCTTCAGGCTGCCCAGTCTCCGGTGCACGGTTGTGACAAGGCTGGGATCATTATAAGCACCGAGCCGCCCCTTGCATAGGCGGAAAAACGGGGAAAGTAGAAAAAATTGAGGGAGATGCAAGGACGTGAGCCGCCAATCGCTTCAATGCGGATTGGCGGCTCATGGGAGCGAATAGCCAGCCCATACGGACTCCGGTTCTTTCCGTCCGATTGTAGCGGCTTTGCTAGTTACGCAAGCTTTGCAGCGGCGCCGGAATCCGGCCGCCCCGCTGCGCCAACACGTTGCAGCCAAAAGCCGACACCGGCAGGATGGGTCCACCGCCCAGGAGTCCACCAAAGTCTACCCGCTCGCCAGCTTTCTTGCCTGGCACCGGGATGACTCGGACCGCCGTCGTCTTGTGGTTGATCACCCCAATGCTGAGCTCGTCGGCCAAAATCCCCACCAGGGTATGCGCCGGCGTGTCTCCGGGCAGCGGAATCATGTCGAGGCCAACCGAGCAGACGGAGGTCATCGCCTCCAGCTTCTCCAACCCAAGCGCGCCCCGGGCGACCCCCGCGACCATGCCGGCGTCTTCGGTTACCGGGATGAACGCACCGCTGAGGCCCCCCACTGAGGTGGAGGCCATGGCCCCACCCTTTTTGACGGCATCATTGAGCAATGCTAGAGCGGCGGTCGTCCCTGGGGCTCCAACCACGTCCACTCCAATGGCTTCCAGGATCTCGGCCACCGAATCCCCCACTTCGGGGGTGGGGGCCAGCGACAGATCTAGAATGCCGAAAGGCACCCCCAAGCGGGCTGCCACCTCGCGACCCACCAGCTCGCCGGCGCGGGTGATTTTAAACGCGGTCCGCTTGATCGTTTCGGCCACCTCTTGCAGAGGCCGGTTTTTGCCGAGACGTCGTATCGCCTCCAGGACGACTCCCGGCCCGCTGATCCCTACGTTTAGGGCTATTTCCGGCTCGCCGAGGCCGTGGACAGCGCCAGCCATGAAGGGGTTGTCTCCTGGCATGTTGGCGAAAACAACGAACCGGGCACAACCACTCCCCCCGCGGTCTGCCGTTGCCCGAGCAATCTGCTGGATGATCGTACCCAGACGGGCGATAACATCCATGTTGAGCCCGGCACGAGTGCTAGCTGCGTTGACCGAGGCGCAAAGCCGGTTCGTGGACGCCAGAGCAGCTGGCAGTGACTCGATGAGAGCCCAGTCGGCAGGAGTGCAGCCTTTGTCCACCAGAGCCGAGAAGCCCCCGATGAAATTGACCCCCACCTCAGCCGCGGCGCGGTCCAGAGCGCGTGCCACCTCGACGAGGATCTCCTGGGCGGCTGCCGAGCTGCCGGCGGCTACCACGGCCGGTTCCACCACCAGGGCTACGGGAGTGACCGATATCCGTTGATTGATGATGGGGATACCGAACTCGTCTTGCACCTCCTGAGCCACCGGCACGAGCCGTGACGCAATGCGGACCACTTTCTCGTATACGTTGGCGCTGAGCGCCTTGGCATCCGGTGTTGCACACTCCCGCAGGCTGATACCCAGGGTGACTGTACGGATGTCAAAGTGCTCCACCTCGACCATACGGATGGTCTCCAAGATCTCTTGTGTCGTAAAGGGCACGATGCCAACCGTCCTTTCGGCCGTTCATAACCGCCATAATACATAATAGATCGGTAAACCCGTTCATGAGTCTATCAGGGGCGATGCATACGTTCGAACACCTCTTGCCGCTGTATCAGTACCCGAACCCCTAACTCTTGCCCGGCGGCCACAAGTTCCCGCTTCAACTCCACGAAGGGTATATCCGCTCGCCCGATGTCCCCAATGAGAGTCATGGAGAAAAGTTCACCGAAAATGGTCTGGCTAATGTCCAGGATGTTGACGTGGTGTTGAGCCAGCACTCCAGTAACCCTAGCGATGATGCCGATGCGATCTTTGCCCAGCACAGTTACGACGATCTTGTTCTTGGACTCCTCTGGGCTGCCCGAGGCGGGCGATGAAGAAGCCCACGCTTCCAGGGTCAGCCGTTGCGGGCTGTTACCCGCGCCCGAAGCCTTTTCTGATTCCATATAAACGATGTCCCCCTTTCGATATCCCTTATTGTTTTCGCAATTTCCTCGATAAGTCTCATGACCCGCGAATAAAGGAGTTGGTATACAGCCAGCGAATATCAGGGCATTGCTGGTACGAAGGTCGTTTGTCGTTCCCACTTCATTCTGCGGCAAGGGGGCGATCGTCGTGAGGAGACCCACTCGCTTTTGCCGGCCGCACAGCTTCTCGGCCTTCGTTGACGCCGTGGACTCGTCGCTGTCGTCCTCTCCGGAACCATGGTTGGTACCACTTCTCACGCACGAACTGCTCAACGAGCTCGCCGTTACCAGAGCGTTGTTACAGCTCCTGCGTACCTCTCTCGCCCGCGAGCCGGCAGAAGCTGCCTCCGCTGAAGAACCACGGCCATACCTCCCCCCTTCGGCGACACCTGATCACAGCGATCACTCGGAGGCGGCCTGGCAGTGGTTGCGCCGCCTCGAAGACCAGGTGGATCAGTTGCAACGCCGCGCCCGCGTTTGGCCCCTGCTGTACGAGCAGTTGCGCCACCCGCCAGCCCAGCCCTGCGCCCTGGAGAAAGTTCTGCAGGAGGTACAAGATAGGCTGGGCGGTGAGGCCGCCGCCCGCAGAATCCGCTTCGAAGTGCAGCAATGGGCAGGCAATGAATGCTGGGTGGAGGGAAGCCTACCCTTGCTGACTGAAGCCCTGGTCTGCCTCGTGCGCAACGCCGTTCAGTTCAGCCCGCCCGGCTCTGCCGTCCGCCTGCGTCTGGCCCAACTGGGAGCCCACTGCCACCTTTGGATCGAAGACGAAGGCCCGGGTGTCCCCAGCTGGCTGCTGGAACGTCCCTTCCGCCCCAACTCCGTCGACGCCGGAAGCTCCCGCCCGGGAGGACACGGCTGGGGGCTAAAACTCGCCCACCGCGTTCTTTCACAAGCCTCAGGTTACCTGCGGCTGTTCAACCGCCCGCACCGCGGAGCAACCGCCTACGTTCGACTGCCCGCCATCAAGAGCTTGTAACTGTTTTTTCGGCTGGCTGCCCCGGCTCCCCCGCCAACCCCAGTTGGTCTGCTATCCCCTGCATGGCAGCCAGAGCCTCAGCCGTCAACTCCGGTACGGTCAGCCCCAACTCCTGCGCCCCCACCTCGATCGTTTGCCGATCCACCCCGGCAGCGAACCGCTTTTCCTTCATCTTCTTTACGACCGACTTCACTTCCAGCGTCCGTAGGGAGTGATCCGGCCGGACCAGAGCCGCCGCAGTGATCAAGCCCGTCAGTTCATCCACGGCGTAAAGGGCGCGATCCATGTCCGACTCCCTCGCCGTCCCGGTGTAATCCGCATGGGCGAGCACCGCATGCACGATGTCCTCAGGGAAGCCTGCCTGACGCAACGCCTCCACGCCCCGGTAGGGGTGATCCTCCCGGGTCGGGTAACGCTCCCAATCCAGATCGTGAACCAACCCGGCCAGCCCCCAACGGTCCGGGTCGCCCCCGGCTCGCTCGGCCATTCGGCGCATCGCGGCTTCCACCGCCAGCAGATGTTTGCGCAACGAATCACTCTGTACCCACTCGCAGACGAGCTGCCAGGCTGCCTCCCGCGAGGGAAGGTCGCCTCCTGCTCCGGGGTGGCCAGCGCGGGTTGCAACTCCCGCCATCCTGGCTGAACTGCCTGCCGGCGGATTTACCCGCTTCTCTTCCATCTACCTCAGCACTCTCCTTTTTCTACGTTCACCCAGGTTACCAGGGATAGACCCCCGTTCACACGTTAAACCGGAAGAGGACCACGTCGCCTGCCTGGACCACGTAATCCCGTCCCTCCGAACGCACCCAACCCCGCTCCCGGGCGGCCGCAAAGCTGCCTGCTGCCAGCAGCTGCTCCGCGGGCACCACCTCGGCCCGAATGAACCCCCGTTCCATGTCCGAGTGGATCTGACCTGCGGCTTCCGGCGCGGTCGTTCCTTTTCGCACCAGCCAGCTACGGGTCTCGACCCCTTTGACGGTGTAGAACGGAATCAGCTCGAGCACATCCAGCACCGCCGCTAGCAAGCGCCGCAGGCCGGTTTGCTCCATCCCCATCTCCTGCAGGAACTCCTGCGCCTCTTCTTCGCTCAAGTCATCGAGCATCTGCTCAAAGGCAGCATCAATGGGGACGACCACCGCTCCTTGTTCACGGGCGTGCGCGGCCAACGCTTCATACTGCTGGCTCGGCGTACCGGTATGCCAGGCGGCAAACTCGTCTTCATCCATGTTGGCAACGTATACCATCCTCCTGGCCGTCAACAAGAATAGCTCCGCCACCAGGGCAGCAGCCTGCTCCTGTTCACTGGGCTGGGAGAACGTCTGAACGAACTGGCGTGCCGCCCGCCCCTGGTTCAGGTGTTGCAGGAGTTGCTCGAGAAGTCGTTTCTCCCGCTCTGCCTGAGGAGTGTGGCTTTTCGCCTGCCGCTCCGCCTTTTCCATCCTCCGCTCCACCGTCTGAACGTCCGCCAGCAACAATTCGGTCTCTACGATCTGCGCATCCCGCTTGGGGTCAAGGTCGCCATAGATGTGCGTCACATCGGGGTCATGGAAACAGCGTACTACATGCACTAGAGCGTCTACCTCCCGAATGTGGCCCAAAAACTGGTTGCCCAGACCCTCTCCTTTGCTGGCGTTCTTGACCAGACCGGCGATATCGACAAAGCGGATCGTTGCTGGCGTGACCTTTTCCGGCTGCAGCAACGCTGCCAACTTGTCCAACATGGGGTCAGGAATCGGCACGACCCCCTGGTTGGGATCGATGGTACAAAACGGGTAGCTCGCTACCTCTGCCCCAGCGTGGGTCAGCACATTGAAGAGGGTAGACTTCCCCGCATTGGGCAAGCCTACGATCCCAGCTGCCAATTGTGTCGTCTTGGTCACCGCCCTTCCGACTCTTCGCTGGAGATCTGCCGTTTGATCACCTGCTTGACCTCCCGTTCGAACCGCGGGCGAGGCAACAGAACGACCCGGCCGCACCCCAGGCAACGAATGCGGAAATCCATGCCCGTCCGCAATACCTCCCAGTCCGTGCTCCCACAGGGATGAGGTTTCCGTAAGCGGACCACGTCGCCCAGAAAGTACTGGTGTGGATTCATCTGCACGTCATCCCCGTCTTCCCGTTCAACCTCCGCCGTGCAGCTAAGCCTTCCGCTCGCTGCCAGACCCTCCTGCTGTCCAGCTCACGCCTTCAGAGGATGGTGACACCCCGGCAGACGCCGCCGGTCCCCCTGAAAGGATCCGCAGCGGCACCGGGCCGTGAGACGTCTCGTCCCAGACGAGATGCACATGAGGGTACGGTATGCTGATGCCCGCCTGTTCCAGCGCCTGCTTGCACGCCTTCCGCAACTCCCGCTCCACCTGCCACTGTCCCATCGGTTTTGCCTTGGCCCAGATCAAGAGACTGACCGAAGAGTCAGATAGGGCGGAAACCCCCAAGACTTTGGGCCCTTCCACGATCAGTACCTCTCCCAGCACCTCAGTCTGATGGGCGGCCAATTGGTCCAACCGCTCCTGCAGCACCTGCATGGCCCGGTCCACATCCGCTTCATACGAAATGCCCACTTCGAACATGACCCGCATGCCTGAACCCATGAAGTTGGTGACCTGGGTGATCTGCCCGTTCGGAATGATGTGGAGCTGACCACCAAAGTCCCGAATGCGGGTCACCCGCAGTCCCATCTCCTCGACGATGCCTTCCACCCCAGCTGCCTGGATGTAATCCCCGACACCAAACTGCCCCTCGAAGACTAAGAAAAACCCTGTGATCACATCCCGTACCAAACTTTGGGCGCCAAATCCCAACGCCAATCCGCCGATCCCTGCCGTGGCCAGTACCGAGGTAATGGGCACATTGAAAAGCTGCAGAATGGTGAGGCCGCCAACGAAGTAGAACACATACCGTATGCAGCTTTGGATGAGAGTGGCCAGCGTCCGCAAGCGCCGTTCGTCCATCCGCCGCCGCTGGTCCTCCCCGGGTTTGGGCCGCAACGCGCGGGTGACCAGGATATCGGCGAGACGGATGGCCAGGGCAACCCCCACCACGACCAGGGCGATGGAGGCCGCCACGCGCACCAGCCCCGCCAGCCTGTCCCAGGCAAACCAGTCCGTGAACTGCCCCAGAGCACTAGCCAGAGCCGTCGTCCTCATCGCCCTCCCCCTCCTCTGCCGCTTGCGCCACTTCTCCGACTGCTGTCCGGGAATCGTCCACCGCCAGTCGACCCACTGTCCCCGCCTCCGCCTTCGCCAATGGCCACTGAGGATAAGAGCCCAATACTTGCACACAGACTTCCTGGTGGGCCAGGCTCGCCAGTGCCCAGCATAGGGGCGGCTCCAGGCGGTGGCCAGCACAATCTATGAAGAAATCATACTCCCCCAGCCGCCGACGGGCCGGCCGACTTTCGATCCGGCTCAAATTGATACCGTAACGGGCGAACTCTCCCAACAGTGCATGCAACAGCCCAGGACGGTCGACACCCGGGCGCAGGATGAGCGAAGTCTTGTCCCGCCCGGTGGGGGCCCGGTCCGTCCGCCCGACGATCACGAAACGGGTGGCGTTATTCGGCCGATCCTGTACAGGGGCCTTCAGGATGGTAAGCCCGTGGACGGCGGCAGCCACATGAGGGGCGATGGCCACCTGTGTCGGATCCCCCGCCTGCGCCACGCTGGCGGCGGCCGCGGCGGTACTGCTGCTCGTCACCCACTCGGCCTGGGGTAGGTGGGTACGTAAGTAATTGCGGCATTGCGCCAGAGCCTGCGGATGAGAGATCACCCGGCGGACCCGTTCCCACACCGTGGTAGGCAGCCCCATCAGCGCCTGTTCGACGGGAACCACAATTTCAGCTCGGAGCCGCAGCCGCGGTTCATCGCGCAGGCAGTCGAGCACGAGGGCGACCGATCCCTCGAGTGAATTCTCCAGGGGGACGACTCCTTCTTCCACCTCTTGCCTGGCCACCGCCGTGAGAACATCTTCAATGTGCTGGTATGGTACCAATGACACCCGGGTGGTCGACCCTAGCTCCGCCTGGAATGCTTCCAGATACGACAAGGCGGCAGCCTGGCTGAACGTGCCCGGGGGGCCGAGGTAGGCCAGCCGGTTCAACCCCGTGATCATACCGGAGGAGGTGCTTGGGGAGGCCGGTTCATTCATTCCTGGTCACCGGGAACGGCCCGTTCCCATGTCCACGCCGCTGTAGAATACTTGTGCCGGTCCAACCATTCGGCCTGCTTCTGTTCTTCCACGGTGAATTCGCCCCGGGCAAGGGTCACCCCGAGCTGCTCGCCAAAGCCGGCAGCCACCGCCGTGGCAACCTCCTCCCAGCATAGGGAACGTCCGAGGAGAGGTTCCAAAGCCCCGGCTTGTTCCAGCAATCTCGCGTTCTCCCGCTGGCGCGCGGTCTCGTCGGGCCAGCGTAAGAGGCTGAGCAAACGACCGACATCCAGACGCAACAGAATCGACCCATGCTGCAGCAACGCCCGCTGGCGGCGGAGCTGAGCGCTACCTACCAGCTTCCGGCGTCCAACCACCAGCTCATACCAGGACGGAGCAGCAAAGCAAGCTGGCGAGCGTCCTGTGGCGCTTCCTTCCCACGCCTTCAATCCTGCGCGAAGGCCCAGGCGTCTCAACCCAGCGGCCAGAGCTCCGCTGAGATAGCGGTACGAACCGAGCACGCCTGCCGGCAGGCTGGGATCATCCAGCGGTAACGTTACACTGTAAGTGACCTCGGCATCGTGCAGGACCGCACGGCCGCCCGTGGGTCGCCGGACCAGGTCCACTCCCGCCGCGTCCAGGGCTGAGTGGTTGACCACCGCGGCCGCATCTTGATGCGCTCCCAGGGAAAGCGCTGGGGGAGACCAAGCATACAGGCGCAAGGTAGGCGGTGAACGGTGGGCGCCAACCTCTTCCAGCAGCGCCTCGTCAACGGCCATGTTCCAGCTGCCCCGGGCAGGCCCATGCCAAAGCAAGCGCCAGGAACCAAAGCTTGCGCCGCCTGACAGCATTCGTTTCATCGCCCCCCCGACTACGGCGTTGGCCCCTCGGCAGTTGGTCCTGTAGCCGGTGGGTCTGGCAGCCAACGTAACTTGAGATGTCGATTGGCCAGTACCTCGTCCAGCCGGCCCACCGGGGCCCGGTGAGGAGCAGTGCGCAGTTCATCGGGCTGAGTGTAAGCCAGGTGGACCACCTGCTGCAAGGCATCAACAAAAGCGTCCAGTGTCTGCAGTGACTCCGTCTCCGTCGGCTCACACATCAGCGCTTCCTCCACGATCAAAGGAAAAGCGACGGTGGGAGCATGGAAGCCCCGGTCCAGCAAGCCCTTGGCCAGATCCTGGGCGTGCAGGCCGGTTCGACGGTGCACCTCCCGGGCACTAGCCACGAACTCGTGCTTACACGGGCGATCGGCGTAAGGGACCTCCAGGCAATCTTGCAGCTTGGCACGGCAGTAGTTGGCGTTCAGCACCGCCGTGCGGGCTACTTCTCGCAGCCCCTCCGCTCCTAAGCTGCGAATGTACGCCCAGGCTCGCAGCAAGACCCCGAAGTTGCCGTAAAACTCCCGCAGCCGGCCGACGGTCCACGGGCCTGCTGCACGCCAGTGGTATTGGTTCTTGGCTGCATCGTACTCTACCCTGGGGCCAGGCAAGAACGGAGCCAATGGCGGGGTGACCGCTATCACGCCAGCTCCCGGCCCACCACCGCCGTGCGGTGTAGAGAATGTCTTGTGCAGGTTGAGGTGGACAATGTCAAATCCCATGTCTGCGGGTCGCACGATGCCGACGATCGCGTTGAGGTTTGCGCCGTCGTAATAGAGGAGCCCGCCGGCCGCATGAATGATCTCAGCAATGGTCTCGATGTCCTCTTCGAACAAGCCCAGTGTGTTGGGGTTGGTCAGCATGAGACCGGCTGTCTGAGGTCCCACTAGCTCCTTCAGGTGCTTCACGTCCACCAGTCCCCGGTCATTGGAGCGAACCTGGACCACCTCGTACCCGGCGGCGGCGGCGCTAGCTGGGTTTGTACCATGAGCGGAATCGGGGACGATGATTTGACGCCGGCGTGCGGCGTGGGCGGGATCATGGTGCTGGTGATGCGCACGGATGAGTAGCAGTCCCAAAAGCTCGGCCTGAGCTCCGGCGGACGGCTGAAGAGTCGCCTGGGCCATCCCGGTCAGAGCGCACAGATCCCGCTCCAGTTCGAAGAGAATCTGCAGCGCCCCCTGTACGGTCTGTTCCGGCTGATAGGGGTGCAGGCGTTGCCATCCCGGAAGGGCGGCAATCGCCTCGTTCACTTTGGGGTTGTACTTCATGGTACACGAGCCCAAGGGGTAGAAGCCCAGATCCACACCCCAATTGCGCTGGGACAGGCCACTGTAGTGGCGAACGACATCGAGCTCGGACAGTTCGGGCAGGAGGGGGGCCCGGGCTCGTCGCAAAGAGGCCGGCAACCGCTCTGGATTCCAGGCGACCGGAACAGTGGTCGCCGGTGGCAGTACCCCGCGGCGACCGGGGACGGAACGTTCAAAGAGGAGAGGGTACGCTCCGTCAGCGCCCTGGTTGGTCGAGCTCATGCCACCATCTCCTGTGTAACCTGGATGAAGCGGTCGATCTCCTCGCGGGTACGGGACTCGGTAGCGCATACCAAGTAGGTGTCCTGCCATTTCGGGTCGGACAGGAGGCGGGAGAGCGGCAGCGGGCCAAGGAACCCTTGGCGCAAAAACGCCTGGTCTACCTCTTCCGGGTTGCGGCCCGGCAACCGCAGAACAAACTCCTGGAAGAATGGGGCACTCGGAAAGAGGAGCTCCACTCCCCTGAGCCGGCCCAGGCGCTCAGCGAGATAATGGGCATTCCGCCAGCACGCCGTTGCCACTTCCGTCAGGCCGGCAGGTCCCAGTAGACTCAAATAGACGGCAGCCGCCAACGCGCCCAGCGCGTGGTTGGTGCAGATGTTCGAAGTCGCCTTCTCACGGCGGATGTGCTGTTCACGGGTTTGCAGGGCCAGAACGAAGCCGCGCCGACCCTGGCTGTCCACCGTTTCTCCCACGATGCGCCCCGGCAACCGGCGCAGAAACTCCTGGCGGGCAGCCAGAAAGCCGAAGTAGGGCCCGCCGAACGCCAGGGGCGAGCCTAGCCCCTGGCCGGAGCCGACCGCCAGATCGGCGCCGAGTTCACCGGGGGAGGCGACGATGGCCAGGCTGATGGGATCCACGACCAGGATCAGCAGTCCCCCATGGGCGTGAGCAAATTCTCCAATGGCCCGGGTATCTTCCTCGAGAATACCGAAGAAGTTGGGTGACTGCAGGACGACCGCGGCAGGCTGCTTGCGCTCGGTCAAGGAAGCGGTCTCCCGGGAGCGGGTACAGCCCTGCTCGGCCGGGAGAGTCTCTACCGTCACCCCGCGCGCAGCGCCGTAGGTCTCCACCACCTGGCGATACTCCGGATGCAGCGCTTCGGAGACAAGGACGGTGGTGCGCCCAGTGACGCCAGTGGCCAGAAGCACGGCTTCTGCAAGCGCACTGGCGCCGTCGTACATCGATGAGTTGGCGACATCGAGCCCGGTGAGGTTGCAGATGAGGGACTGGTACTCCCACATGGCTTGCAGTTCACCCTGGCTGACTTCCGCCTGGTAGGGAGTGTACGCCGTCAAGAACTCCGCTCGATTGGCCAGGGCTGCCACTGCGGCGGGAATGAAGCGGTCATACGCGCCGGCTCCCCGAAAACAGCACAGGTGGTCGAGGTCCTGGTTGCGGTCGGCCAAGCTTCGGGCCAGCTGCCAGAGTTCATTCTCTCGCAGGGGCGGCGGCAGGCCCAGATCCTGCGGGCAACGGAGCCGGGGTGGAATGTCCGTAAAGAGTTCATCTATCTCGCGACACCCCAACGCGGCCAACATCCGTTCTCGTTCACTCGCAGTGTGCGGCAGGTAGGACATCTCTCGGCCTCCTTGGGGGTGCGAGTAAGGTTGGTATAGCACAACCCAGGATGCAGGCGGCCTCACTCCGCCTCAGATTTCACTGAGGCCTGATACTCATCCGCGGTCATCAGTTCGTCCACCTCGGCAGGGTTGCTCATCTCAACCTCGCAGATCCAACCCTCGTCGTGAGGGGACTGGTTGATCAGCTCCGGGCTGTCGGAAAGATGGTCATTGACGGCCACGATCTCTCCCGAAACGGGAGCATACACGTCCGAGACGGACTTCACGGACTCCACCACGGCGAACGGCTGGCCAGCCGTAATGGTATCCCCTACAGAAGGCAGGTCCACAAAAACGACATCTCCCAGCTCCTGCTGGGCGTAATCCGTGATACCGATGCGGGCCTTGTTTCCCGACACCTTTACCCATTCGTGTTCTTTGCTGTAGCGATATTCCTGCGGATAGGCGGCCATTCGTGAATCTCCTCCCCATGGTTTGGCTTGCGTTCCAGGCCGGCAGGCGAACTAGTGGTGAATGTGGGGCGTGACCAGGGGGGTCTTTGCCACCCGGGCAGGGTGATCCTGCTGCCGGATTTCCACGGATAAGAAGGTACCTACCGGCGCGTAAGCGACTGGAACATAGGCTAACGCAACGCCTTTCGCTAACGAGGGCGAAAATCCTCCACTGGTTGTCCTTCCGACAACGACTCCCCCCGCTTTCACCAGGTTCTCGGCCCGTGGGATCGACCGGTCCTCCATTACCAGGCCTACCAGCTGACGCGGCACCCCTGCCCGTTTCTGTTGAACCAGCGCGGTTCGCCCCACGAACGGGCCCTTGGCATACTTCACCACCCAGTCCAAGCCCGCCTCCAGGGGGGTTGTGCTCTCGTCCAGTTCATGACCGTAGAGGGCATACCGCATCTCCGTCCTGAGGGTATCACGGGCGCCAAGACCCGCAGGGACTAGTCCTGAGGGACGACCTGCTGCCAGGAGAGTCTCCCAGACGAACGACACCAACGAGCTATCGACGTAGAGCTCAAAGCCATCCTCTCCGGTATAGCCCGTGCGAGCGACCAGCGCAGGCACATCCTGTACTCTGCCCCAACTGGACCAATAGTACCGCAGGCTCTCCCAGGGAACTGATATCGTGGCCACGCTCCGGAGGATTTGTTCCGCTTTTGGCCCCTGGATCGCAACGTTGGCCACTTGGTCGCTCACATCGAGGGGCCATGGGCCGAGCCGGAAATCGCCTCCGGGCAGGGTGTCATCTAGAGGTAGGGAGATCTTGCCTAGCGCCAGCGCCTGCCACCATCTGGCGTCTTTATCACGGTTGGCCGCATTCACCACCACCAGGTACACGGGCTCGCCCTCGGCCCATCTGCCCTCGGAGTCCTGGTGGGTCGGGACCGCTATGCCAGCTGCGGCCAATGGCCTGGTCCAGGCAGGCAAAGGCTGGGTAGCCGGGGGATCGGGGAGCCGATAGATCACGATGTCATCCACAACCCCGCCAGCAGGCGTGCATATACAGGCATACTGAGCTTGCCCCCTGTGGAGCCGCACTGGGTCGTTGGTCACGCTCCAGGACAAAAAGCGGGCTGCTGTTTCGCCGGCAAAAAGAAACTCTCCCATATGGCTGAGATCAAATACCCCTGCCCGCTGGCGGACCGCCTCATGTTCCTGGAGAATCCCCTGGTACTGGACTGGCATGCTCCAACCCGCAAACTCCGCGAACTTCGCTCCTGCTCGCTGATGTGCTTCGTGAAGCGGGCTCTGGTGAAGGGCCTTTAGGTCCGTCGTGACCACCCCTTTTTGAACCGCAGCCGCTATGCGGCTGCCCGTCCGCGCTGACGCGCTCGAGACCCAGGCGGCTGGCCTGCTGGCTACAGAAGTGGGCCGGTAGGCTAGGAACCTCCTATCCGTCCCCCCGATATACTGTAGCGACATCGGGTGCCGCAGGAGGGGAACGGCATGGAACGTCTCCTCAAGCTACTGCTCAGTCCTATTCTACGCTGGCGCAAACAGACCCTGTTTGCCGTCTGGCGTCTGCCGGGCCGCACGCGCGGATAGTTACCGTATTCGCCGGCCCCCTCTGCCATTTCGTTGACTGTCCTGATCGGCGCAGTCTGGGCCGGCCGGTTCCGGCGTCGCCCCGGGAGCAACCAGCGGGTGGGGGGATCAGAGGTGTCCGACCAGAATGACCTGGCCCAGTTTCTGCGGGCTCACGCGCATAGCTCAAGTTACCTGCGACGGAAGAGCAACGTTGTCGGCAGCGGTGTCGGGCTGAAGTTGACCCAGGGTCAGCCCACCTCGCAAGTCGCTGTGCTGGTCTTTGTGCGCAAGAAGGAGCCGTTGGGGAACCTGGCGCACTCGGAGAGGGTCGAGTCCCACATCGACGGGATGCCCACCGACGTAGTGGAGGTGGGCGACGTACGCTTGTTGGAGTTCTCCGGGAAGGATCACCCGGTTACGCCACAGGGGCCTTCTTCAGGCGACCCGACCCGTCTTCGAAAAGTTCGTCCGGCGCCACCTGGGGTCTCCCTAGGTCACTACCTTGTTACGGCCGGTACGTTTGGAGCGGTGGTCGAGCGTCAGGGAGTTCGGTACATCCTCTCCAATAACCACGTTTTGGCCAACGCCAGCAATGGGCGAGATGGGCGGGCGCGCCGGGGCGATGCGATTCTTCAGCCGGGAACCTACGATGGCGGGGTTACCGGAGCCGATACCATCGCCCGCCTGGTCGAGTTCGCACCGTTGCTCAGCGTGAACGACCCTGTTTCACTCTCCCCGCTACTGCGTGGGCTGCAGCGGATCCTGGCCGCCTTTGGGCTGCGCCTTGCCTCCAACGAAGTGCCCGTTAATACAGTTGATGCCGCCTTGGCAGCTCCTGTCAATCCGGACGACATTTCCCCGGAAATTCTGGGGATCGGGCGGGTGACTGGAGTGGCCCGGCCCAACCTGGGAGAACGGGTGTTCAAGAGCGGGCGCTCCAGTGGGGTCACGAGTGGCCGCCTGCTCGGTCTCGACGTCCGGATGGAGGTTGGTTACGGAGAGCAATCGGCAGAGTTCGAACACCAGTTCCTGTTTAGCCGGCTGAGCGAACCCGGCGATTCGGGAGCACTCATTGTGAACGAAAGACGGGAGGCCGTAGCGTTGCTTTTTGCCGGGAGCGACAAGGCAACCCTGGGCAACCCGATTCAGACCGTGATGGATGCGCTCAAGGTACAGTTGGTGTAGCGGGGGCGCTGGCAGCCAACCGAGACAGGCTTCCCGGGGCAGGCCGTCGGGCAGGCGGCGCCTGGGCCTGAAGCGGACGCACGGGAAGCACGCATGATCAGCTGGTGACACGTAAACGAGCCGCAACCGCTTGGGCTAATTCTTCGGGACTAGAGCAAACCGTGGCGCCGGCTGCACGCAGAGCGGCGGTTTTGGCAGAAACGGTTTCCTGCGGGCGGGAGATGATCGCCCCGGCGTGTCCCATCCGTTTCCCGGCCGGGGCTGCAGTCCCAGCCAACAGGGCAAAGACTGGTCTGCCCAGTGCGGGTAGCATCGCAGCCGCCTCGTTCTCATCTTGGCCGCCAATTTCCCCGATGAGAACGATGGCCTCGGTAGCAGGGTCTGCCGCTACCAAAGGCAGTAAATCGGTGAAGCGGGTACCAATGACTGGGTCCCCGCCGACCCCAATGCAAGTCGACTGCCCGAGTCCTTCGTCGCCCAGGGCCGCGGCTACTTCATATGCAAGCGTCCCGCTGCGCGACAGGACAGCCACCGGCCCGGGACGGAACATCTCTCCGGGCAGAATCCCGGCCAACGTCTGGCCCGGCACGATGATCCCGGGGCAGTTCGGCCCAATCAGCCGGGTCCCATGCTGGCGGCACCATGCCACCACGCGTACCGTGTCCAAGATCGGGACTCCTTCCGTGATACAGATCACCAAGGAGAGGCCGGCTGCAGCTGCCTCCGCCACTGCGTCTGCCGCGTGCGGGGCAGGTACGAAGACGACGGACACGTCCGCGTGGGTCTGGGCACGGGCCTCCGATACGGTTTCGAATACAGGCACTCCTTCGACCGTCAAGCCGCCCTTGCCTGGCGTGACGCCAGCCACAACCTGTGAACCATAAGCGAGCATCCGGGCGGTGTGAAAACGCCCCTCCCGGCCGGTGATCCCTTGAACCAGGATGCGAGAATCTCGCCGTACCAGTACACCCACGGTCCTCCCCCTCCGGCAGAATCGCCCTAGGCGGTCTCGATGGCGAGCTGCACCGCCTGCGTCAGACTGGAGGCCACGTGAATAGGCCCCCCCGCCCCCGTTACCGACCGGCTCAACAACGCCCGTCCTTCCTCAGACCGGTTGCCAGCCAGGCGCACCACCAAGGGAAGACGGCGGCCTCGTTCGGCCAGAGTGCCGGTAGCGGCCAGGATGCCCGCCGCCACCTCGTCTGCGCGGGTGATCCCGCCCAGCACGTTCACGAGGATTACGCGTACCTGGGGATCGGCTGCCACCAGCTGCAAGGCATCTTGTACCCGTTCGCGCCGGGCTCCTCCACCCACATCTAAGAAATCCGCTGGCCTTCCGCCCAGCCTCTGGACTGCGTCCACGGTGGCCATCACCAGCCCGGCACCGTTACCGATGATCCCGATGTCTCCCGTCAGGCGAACGTAAGCCAGCCCCGCTTGCCGGGCCCGGTTCTCCAGGACGGCGGCTACCTGTGCCTCTGGCAGGCGGGAGACCTCCCGGGCTAGGGTGGTCCAGTCTAGGGGGGGTGTGACCGCACCGGGGGGTTGATCGTGGCGGAAGAAGGCCGCTTCGTCCCGTTCAATCTTGGCATCCAGGGCCCATAGTTCGCCGGACGGTGCGGGAAAAAGCGGGTTGATCTCGACAAGAAGTGCATCCTCTCTGTACGCCAGGTTAACCATGGCAGCGAAGAGGCGATTCAAGGGCTGTGTCCAGCAAGTCTCGATCTTGGCCCGGGCCACCAGTTCCCGGCCCTGAAACGGCCACCAGGATCCCGTGGCGGCGACGGGAAGCCGCAGCATCCGCCAGGGCGTCTGGCGGGAAACCACTTCGACGTCCACGCCACCGGCGGTGGAAAACAACGCGACGAGGCTTTGCTCGTGCCGGTCCAACGTGACAGCAGCGTACCACTCCAGCTGGCGAGTGGCGTCAGAGATTTCCCCCGCCCAGGCCCGCTCGATCAGGAGGGCCTGAACGGGAAAGCCACCGATCGAAAGGCGGAGGATCCTCTGAGCGGCGGCCTCGACTTCTGAGACCGAGCGGGCTAGAGCTATCCCTCCCGCTTTACCCCGGCCACCAGTGGGCACTTGGGCCTTGACTGCGACCGGCAGGCCTACCTGCTGAGCAGCTGCCACGGCCTCGGTGACGGTGGTCGCGACCCGTCCGGCGGGAACGGCGATCCCTGCGGAGGCCAGCAGACCCTTTGCCTGATACTCCAGCAACCCCATGGCGGCATTCCTTTCCCATTGTGAGAACCAAGAAGCTTCTTTGACTCCGGCTCCTCTCCGGAACTCTTCTCCTCTTCTCCGGCCAGAGGGGTTCTTCCTCTGCACCGGAGGGAACGGGTGCGTATCGGGGGCGATCCTCCTGCATATCCTGTTGGTGCATGCGCGCTCCTACTACCCATTCCCGATGTGAGGAGGTCCCATGGCGTCAAGTGTTCACTGGCCGAATGAACGTTTTCCCGCGGATGGCAACAGCCTGAGCTCCCCGGTGGTTCGGGTTCATTACCAGGAGCCAGTAGCTTCGCGGCGGTTAGCCGAGGCCATTCGTTTCAGCCTGTTGGAGATGGGACTGGCCCGCCAGCCCTGGACGGTCGTTTGCGTCGGCACTGACCGCTCTACCGGGGACGCGCTTGGGCCACTCGTCGGTGATTATCTGCGTCGCTATGCTCCTCCCCAGCTACGTGTTTTCGGGACACTGGAGCTTCCCGTTCACGCCACCAATCTGGTAGAGGTCCTTGGCCACCTGGAGGAGGCCTCGGGACATGCGGTGATTGCCGTGGATGCCTGTCTGGGCCAGGCCAGTCATGTCGGTACGGTGTCTCTGCGGCTCGGCCCCCTGCACCCCGGGACGGGAGTGAATAAGAACTTGCCCCCTGTTGGCGATATTCACCTGGTTGGCGTCGTCAACGTTGGGGGCTTCATGGAATACTTTGTGCTGCAGAACACCCGCTTGCATCTCGTCGCCCGCATGGCCGAGGTGATTGGAATGGCGCTGTTGGAGGCAGCGGGGGTTGGCTTCGAGGGGTCCTGGGCGGGAGCCGAGCGAGGCGAGCCGAGTCTGTCAGGTTCCGTGCGATCACTCCCGGGTGTGGCAACGTTGGAGGCGGCGGGAGGACAGGATCTTGCCTGGCCCGGGTCCGTCCCGCCGCGTCAGTCGGCAGGTACTCCTTAGCTGAGGCGTTCGGCTAACGCCGCCAGAACTTCGTCTGGCGTCTTGCCGTCTGCATCGACGACCGGAGCGTCTACGCGGATATCTTGCGCGCCGGTGAGGTTACGGTTCATGCCGCTGATGACGACCGCATCGGCCGTCCTCAAGCCGTCGGTCAGTCCGACCACTTGGTAGCCGTTCTGCTGTAAGGAACGTCGCAGGTACTCCAGTTTATCGTCGAGAGCGACGCGCCGTTGGTTCATCCCGACCTCTCCTTTCCTTCCTCCCTCGGAAGGGTTTAGCTCGGTAGATCCCCTTGGCCGCGAGCCTGCCTCCCGGGAGTAGTGTGGGTAAATAGAGGGAGATTCAATCACGAAAACGAGCGAGAGCTCCCGCTTCGCGCAAGCGCTGAAGGAAGCGGGACAGGGGCGAGGACAGGGTGGGATCAGCCTGGAGCCGCAACAAGCGAGCCGCTAAACTTCTAATGGCCTGGGAGGCCCGGCTGTGTGGATAGCTGAGAAAGAGCGGGCGCTGCTGCCGGACGGATGCCGGAACTGCGGGGTCGAAGGGAAATGCGCCGAGAAAGTCCAGGTCTACGTCCAAGAACCGGCGGGCCGCGAACATCATCTTTTCCGCCACCGCGCTACCTTCCTCGTGGTTTTTGCACATTGCGACCACGAGGTGAATAGCAGCCGTGTGACGATGGCTCATCAAGACCTTCAGGAGAGCGTATGCGTCGGTGATGGCATGGGGCTCGGGAGTCGTAACCAGAATGGTTTCCCCCGCAGCCAGTAAGAAACTGGTGACTCGCCGGGAAAGCCCCGCTCCGGTGTCGATCACGAGGGTGTCCGCCAGGGTGTCCAACTCGGAGAGCTGGGAGTACAGCTTCCGGAAATGGGATTCTGCCAGATCCGCCAATTCCTCTACTGCCGACGCCCCAGGCAGGATCTGAATTCCCCCCGGTCCTTGTACCAGGACTTCCGGCAGGGCACGACCGCCGCGCACCACATCTTCCAGGCTGTAGCGAGGAGCAAGGTTGAGGAGGACATCCAGATTGGCAGTGCCAAGGTCAGCATCGATCAGGCAGACCTTCCGCCCCAGATCGGCCAGCCCCAGGGCCAGGTTGAGGGCAAGCACACTCTTGCCGACTCCTCCTTTGCCGCTGGAAACTGCCAGTACCCGGCTCCGGGGAAGCGGGAAGGGCTCGCTGGCTGGGCATGTGGGCGGCGACAAGACAAGGCTGCGCCGTTCACCTCCCTGGCGGTCGATGACCCGCCAGAGGGTGGATGGCTGCCCGTCGGCGGTCAGAAGCTGGACCGTAGTACCCACGGGAATGAAGACGAACTTTCCCTGGTCTTGAGGCAGAGCGACCCGGAGCTTCCCTGACTGTATGCCGAGAATGGTCGTCTCATAGACCCCGCGGTGAAGGGGCGAGGAGGCGACCAATCGTACTCGGTCTTGGATGCGGAGGGACTGAACGGGATCCATCCGGGCCGAACTCGGGGTAGTTGTACCCAACATCGTCCCTGGCCACCCCTCCGGCCTGCGCGGGCCGTGGTGCGGGTGGGCCGTTCCCCCCTTTTATGCCTCGGCGTCTTTCTTATCGTCCATGCCACTGTTCCACGTGGAACATTGCGGCTAAAACGGCACATCATCTACGCCGCCCCGACCACCCAATTGGGCAGCCACTCTTTCCAGAATGCGGCGCAGGTCCTCTTCCCCGTAATACTCGATTTCAAGAACGCTCTTTTGCTTCCCCGGGCGGCAACGGACCTTGGTCCCCAAGAAACGCTGCAACGCTTCCACGACTTCCTTGATGTCAGCCGGCAAGGCACTGCTCTCCTCGTTCGACGCGCCTTCCTCCGCCCTACCCCCCGTGTGGGTTCCTCTGACACTCTTGCGCCGCCGCACAGTGTCTTCCAGTTGCCTTACGCTCCAACCTCGCTCCACCACCGCCTGGGCCAGGACCAGCTGCTCCCGCTCTGACTCAAGCCCGGCCAGCACCTTCGCATGTCCGGCCCCAAGTTTGCCGCTGCGTACCAGTTCCTTCACCCGGGCTGAGAGGCTCAACAGCCGCAAGGCGTTCGCCACGCTGGAGCGCTTCTTACCCACCGCACTGGCTACCTGCTCCTGGGTCAGTCCGAACTCCTCCATCAGACGACGGTATGCTTCTGCTTCGTCCAGAACATTCAAATCCTCCCGCTGCAGGTTCTCGATCAGACCCAACTCCATAGTGGACCGCTCGTCGAGCTCCCGCACCACGGCCGGGATGGTCCGCAGTCCTGCCAGCTGGGCCGCGCGCCACCTCCGCTCGCCGACCACCAGCTCATAGCCGTCCCCGCGGGGCCGGACTACAATCGGCTGAACTACCCCGTGCAACCGAATGGATTCCGCCAGCTCATTAAGTGCTTCCGGATCGATCTCGGTCCTTGCCTGATACCCGCTGGGAGTCACTCTGTCGATATCAATTTCCTGTGCTCCTGCGCTGACCGCTTCACTGCCCATCAGCGCCTGCAAGCCCCTCCCCAACGCCTGGCGAGCCATCATTGACCCCCCGCTCCCGTACCCGTGTGAGCCCCCTCCCGCTGATTGGCGGCTCCACCCAGCAGTTCCTGCGCCAGGGCCCGGTACGCCTCCGCCCCTCGAGAAGCCCCGTCATACTGAATGATCGGCTGGCCAAAACTGGGGGCCTCACTCAGTCGCACGTTCCTTGGGATGACGGAATGGAACACCCTTTCGCCAAACACTTCCCGCACCGAACGGCTCACCTCATCTGAAAGCTTCGTCCGGCTATCGTACATCGTCAGCACGACGCCACGTATCGTAAGCTGTCGGTTTAGATGGCGTTGCACCATCTCGACCGTCCGCATCAATTGGCTGACCCCTTCCAGCGCGTAATACTCGCACTGGATCGGGATGAGCGCCCCACTTGCGGCTGCGAGCGAGTTGATGGTCAGTAGGCCCAACGACGGCGGGGAATCCACCAGGATAAACCGGTACTCGTTTTCCAAGCTATCCAACGCCTGCCGCAGCCGATATTCCCGAGAGAAGACGGAAACCAGCTCAACCTCCGCACCGGCCAGGTCGATGGTGGCCGGCAACACGTCCAGGCCCGGCAAAGCCACGTCTTTGAGCATGGCCTCTGAAACAGGCTCGCCCCTAATCAGGCAATCATAAATGGACCGTTTCAACTGCTGCCGCTCGATCCCCAGGCCACTGGTGGCATTCGCCTGCGGATCCATGTCCACCAGCAACACATGGGCGCCAGCCTCCGCCAGGCAGGCCGCTAAATTGACGGCCGTCGTGCTTTTGCCCACCCCACCCTTTTGATTCACAATGGCCAACACTTCACCCAATCGATTGACGCTCCTCCTGCCGACTCACCTGGGCCCCAGGCTGCCCATGATCCACCCGGATCACGGCCCGGTACTCCTGATCGGACTGGCTCTCTTCCAATTCCACTGTTACTCCCGTCTGTCGCAACGCCGCCACCAACTCCCGCAGCGAGTTCCGAAACGGGCGTAAATCCTGAAGCCAGCGAATGATGTGGCGCCCCTCGGCGTCCTGAGCTCCGGTGCCCCGGCGTCCCGCCTTCTTGGCTCTTACCCGCCCCGCCCCCACAATCTTCTCCACTTGCTCGCTGCTCAGGTGATCGCGTTCGATCCGCTCCACCATGGCCAGCTGAGCCTCTTCGGTCTCCAGCGCTAACAATGCCCGGGCCTGACGCTCCCCCAACCCCGCCTGACAGATCGCCTCCTGAACCCGCTCACTCAGCCTCAGCAGCCGCAGCCGGTTGGCTACGGCAGGCTGGCTCTTGCCTACCCGCTCAGCCACCTGCTCTTGCGTCAGGCCGAATTCCTCCATCAGCCGCCGGTACGCGCGGGCTTCCTCCAGAAAATGCAGGTCCGCCCGCTGAACGTTCTCCACCAGCGCTCCTTCCGCCGCCGCCTGATCGCTGAGCTGCCGCACCACCGCCGGGATGTGCGTCCAGCCCAGTCGCTGGCAGGCTCGAAAGCGGCGCTCCCCAGCCACCAGCTCGTACCCGCCACCCGACCACGGCCTCACCAGGACCGGAGAGACCAAACCCTGGGCAGCGATGGAGCGGGCTAGCTGCTCCAAATCCTCGTCGTCGAACTCGTGGCGCGGTTGCCATGTCCCCCGTCGAATCTCGCTGATCGGAAGCAGGACTACTCGTTCTTCGCCGTCACTTGGCCGTTCCTTCTCCACCAGGCCGGCCCCTCCATCCCGGGCTTCGGCCTCTTGCCCCAACTCTTGGGCGCCTCCTGCGCCCCGGGCGGGCGTCTCTGCCGGCGCAGGGGACCCTTTGGACGCCTCCACCCCCGACCGGCGCGCTTGCGGGTGGGAGCGTAGGAAGTCTCCTAGCCGCATCGCCGCACCTCACTTCCCTGTCCGAATCGGTCCTATTTCCCTTCGCCACCCCCTGTTCTTCTCCTACTACCGCCCAGGGGCCGTTTTTCGGGAATACCCACTCGCCGCGGGTACAATTCCTCGCAATGTCCCACCTTTTCAAGAATAACGATGCTTCTTCTCCCCCAGTCGCCCGGCAGCCCACACCGGAACACCTTTGCCTCCCCACCGCCCAGACGCCCCCGAACCTCCGGCCCGACCCACTGAACCTCGTCGGGGCCCTCAGGTCCCTTGTAAGCGACCAACCCTCCCCCCAATCGCAACAAAGGCAGCCCATACTCCGCCACCACGTCCAATCGGGCCAGCGCCCGGGCCACCACCACGTCAAACCGCTCCCGCCATTCCTCCTGCCGTCCAGCCTCCTCGGCTCTCCCATGCCAAACCTGCAGTCGCCCGGGGCCGACCAGCCCACGTAACCCCTCGATGAACTCCGCTTTTCGCCCCTCCGCTTCGATCTCCAGGCAATGCCAGTCGCCCACGATAGCCCATACCACGCCGGGAAACCCTGCCCCCGCGCCCAGGTCAGCCAACCAGCGCTCGCTCTCAGCCTGGCATTGCCCCCCGGGCTGATTCCGAGGCACTTGCTTGTCTTCCTCCCACTGGCGGAAGACCTTCCACCCCATCAGAGAGTCAACGAAGTGCTTCCACGCTACTTGCTCCGGCTCCCGCAGAGCTGTAAGATTTTGCTCTTCCTGGGCAGAAGCTAATGTTATAGCATATTCCACCATGATCTCCACCGTCATATCCGTCAAGTCGAGTTCCAGCTGCTGCAACCCCTCCCGAAGTGCCCGCCGAAATCTCTCGATTTCTTGCCTACCCCACCCCATCCGCTCACCCCCCTGCACGCCGTCCGCCACAGCGCCGCCCAGCGCCGGCAACAAAAAAGCGTGCCACCTCAGCACGCTTTCTTCCCCACTCCGGGACAATCCCACGCCCTTCCCCTCTTGATGCATCTGTTTTACCCGCGCGGATCCGCCTCACTCCGATCTTGAACGTCCTCCGAAAAATCCGACGCTGCTTCTGAATCCGAACGGCCTGGCTGCCCGTCGCTTCCATTCTCCCCGACAGCTCTGGCTGAACTGCGCGCCGGCGTCCCGGTTCCTTCCTCCGCCCGGTCTGTCTGCGCCGGCGTAACCACCACTCGCCGAAAGGGATCCTTTCCCTCACTGTGCGTCTCCACGCTCGGATCCTCACTTAACGTCACGTGCACGATTCGCCGCTCTGCCGCGTTCATCGGCTCCATGGTCACCGGGCGTCCCGTCTGCCGTACCTCCTGCGCCACGCGCCGGGCCAGATTACTCAGGCTCATCGCCCGACGCTGCCGGTATCCCTCCGCGTCCAACAGCACTCGTACCCGCTCCCCGGCTACCTTGGAGACGACCTGTCGTACCAGCAACTGCAAAGCGTCGAGGGTTTGTCCCCGCCGCCCGATCAACAAACCGGCGCGGCTCCCCCGTAAGTCGTAGAAGATGGACCCGTCTGCCTGCACCCGCCCGTCAACCGACAGGTCCACGCCTATGCCCTGTACCACCTCCTCTAGGAACCGGCGTCCCCGCCGCATCCAGCGTTCTTTCTGGTCAACCTCGGTCACTCGTACCTTGACGTAACGTCCACCGAGCCCAAAAAGGCCCCGTGACCCTTCCCCGATGACCTCCACTTTGACCTCATCCGACTCGACCCCCAACTCTTCTAGGGCAGCAATGACCGCTTCGTCCACCGTCCTGCCGGTCATCTCCAGGCTACGAGGAACTGCTGATCGGTGTCCTTCTTCTTCGTTCATGCCCGTGCCCTGCCTCCCTCCTGGCCGGCCCGTCGCCTCTTAAGAAAAGATCGGGTGACAGCCCATTGCTGGCCGATCCCGAAAAGGTTGCTCGTCACCCAGTAGATGGAAACCCCCGCCGGCAGTGTGGTCGTAATCCACGTCAGAACCAAGGGCATGACGACGGTCATGCTCTTGCTGGTCGGGTCCGACGCCGCTCCTCCCAGCCACGACTGCAACCACGTGGTCACCCCGGACAAGATGGGCAGAATGTAATACGGGTCTGCATGCGTCAGGCTCGACAGCCATAGAAATCCCCCACTGAATGGGTAGGACGCCAGCATCCGCCACAGTGCCCACATGAAAGGCAACTGAACCAGCAAGGGTAAGCAGCCAGCAAAGGGGTTCACGCCGTGCTCCTTATACACCTGCATCGTTCGCTTCTGCAGCTCTTCCTGGTTATCCCCATACTTTTCTTGAATTGCCTTTAGCTTAGGTTGAATCTCTCGCATGGCCAGGGCCGACCGAAACTGCGGCGTCATCAGCGGCCACAAGAGAAACCGGATCGCCACCGTCAGCAGAATGACTGCGACCCCGTAATTATGGGTTCCTGAGTACAGAAATTCCAGGATCCACCGCATTCCTGCTTCAAGGTACCCCACTCCACTACTCCTCTCGTGAACCTTCCGCCTACCTTCTCCCTCTGGCCGCCGGCTCGTCTGTCCCCTTCGCCTTCTGCACCTGTGGAAGTCGTCTCACGCATCCCCGCACAGATCTCGGCTCGCAACTGCCTTACCGCATCCGTTCGCCCTCCGGCGTCCGCCCCCAGATCGCCTCAACGTTTCAAACCAACCGCGAGAACCTCTCTCCGCCGAGCCGGATATACCTCTGGCACCGGGTCATACCCACCCTCATGCCAGGGATGGCAGCGGGCTACCCGTCGCAGCCCCAGCCACAATCCACGCACCGCCCCAAAACGAACCACCGCCTGCAACGTATACTCAGAACAGGTGGGAGTGTACCGGCAGCTGCGTGGCAAAAACGGCGATATCCCGCGCTGGTAAGCACGGATGGCCATCATCACAGCCCAACTTACCCCGGAGGATAGCCTGCGCCATCCTATTCCGACGCGCGTGCCTGCCTCACCCATTTCATGACCCGCTCCAAGTTGTCCTGCAATTGCTCAAAGGATGCCTGCGCCGCGCCTGGCCGCGCCACCAATACGACATCGGTCCCGCCCGGCCACTCTCCCCTCCGGGCCAACTGCCGCACGATCTCCCGCAGCCGGCGGCGCAGACGGTTCCGCACCACCGCCTTGCCCGCCTTGCGAGAGATAGAAAAGCCTACCCGCCCATTCGGACATGGTCCAGCCAGCCATCGTACGGTTACCCACGGACCGCTGCTGCGCTGACCTCTATCATATACTCTCTGAAACGCCTGTCGCCGTGTCAACCGGCATGGATAGACGTCACACCGGCTCAATCCGCCGTTACGGTCAGGCGGGTCCGCCCCTTCGCCCGTCGCCTCGCCAATACTTTGCGGCCGCCCGGTGTCGACATCCGCCGCAGAAAGCCGTGTACTCTCACCCGCCGCCGCCTCTTGGGCTGCCACGTTCTCTTCATCCTGTTTGCGGAAGCCGCCGCTCGCCCCCGCCGCTTGCCCGGTCACGAGCGTCGTCCCCGCTCCCCTCCTTCATTTCTGGCATTGCCACCAACCCAACACTGTGCTGCTTCCGGGGATGTGATGCGTAAAAAAACGGCCCTGTCGGCCTGCCAACCCGGCTGCAGTGCGGATTGATTATACTGTTCGCTTTCCAGAGGTGTCAATTCGCACACCTTGCCCCTTCTAAACCGCAGGCTTCGCCGCCCTCGTCCTGTCTGGGGCCCAGCCGCGCCCTCCGGTTCCCCAACGCCCCACGCATTCTCCACAGACCTTGTGGATAGTTTCCCCTGAGCAAATTCCCTGATAAAAGCAGGACTTTCCTTGTCCCGCCCCCGGACCTCGCTCCCTGTCGAGACTCTGCCCTGTGGATAACTTGTTGATTCTGTGTACAACCGCTTATCCGTTTGCCCGGAAGGTATGTTCGTCCCTCTCCTCGGGCAGGAGAGCTTGGCCTCCTCGCCGAATGCTCGATATTCCGAAGACTGTGCGCCGGAGTCTATCCTGCGCCGCGGTCTTTTGCTTACCCCATTCAATTGTAGATACTTGCGGAGGCCATCCCATGCACGACGCCGAATCAATATGGACCCAGACCCTCGCGCTCCTCGCCAATGAGCTTGATTCTGAAACGTACTCTGCCTGGCTGACGGGAGCGCGTCCCCTGGGCGTGCAGGGTAGCACCCTTCTCGTCGAGATCCCCAACCAATTTGCCCGGGATTGGCTCGAGGCGCACTACCGAGATCACCTTCGAACCTGCCTGGCGGAGCTTCTCGGGGCCGACTGGAGGGTAAAGTTCCTTTTGCCCGGCGAACAGCCGCCACTCCCCTCCCACCCCGTGTCCGCGCCGGCAGTCCCTCCTGCGGCAGGTACCCGCTTGACCTCGCTGGACGCCACAGCTCCTTCGCCCTCGCGGCGGGCCCGTGCTCCGCGCACCCCTATCGCCGCAATGGCTGAATCTCAGATATCTTCCTCGCCGGCTCCCCGCTCCCGCTCAGCGGCCCGTGCCGCGGCCCACGTCGACGACCTGGCAGCTGCGCTCAACCCGCGGTACACATTCGATACTTTTGTCGTCGGCGGGAGCAATCGCTTTGCCCACGCGGCCTGCCTGGCCGTGGCGGAAGACCCGGCCCACAGTTACAACCCCCTCTTTCTGTATGGTGGCGTGGGTCTAGGCAAAACCCATTTGATGCAGGCGATCGGGCATCACACGCTGGAGCACCACCCTTCGTTGCGGGTGGTGTATGTCACTTCGGAGAAGTTCACCAATGAGTTGGTCAACGGCATTCAGCGCCGTGAGATGGAGCAGTTTCGCGCCAAGTATCGGACGGCGGACATCCTGCTCATCGACGACATCCAGTTCGTGGCCGGCAAGGAAAGTACCCAAGAGGAGTTCTTCCATACGTTCAACGCGCTGTACGAGGCCAACAAGCAGATTGTCATCTCCAGCGACCGTCCACCCAAGGAAATCCCCACCCTTGAGGAACGGCTGCGTTCCCGGTTCGAGTGGGGTCTGATGGCCGACATCTCCCCCCCAGACTATGAGACCCGCCTGGCCATTTTGAAGCGCAAAGCTTCGATGGAACACATCGCCGCTTCCAACGACGTGATCGCCTACCTGGCCGGCCAGATCCTGACGAACATCCGGGAGCTGGAGGGCGCTCTCAACCGGGTGATCGCCTACGCCGCCCTGACCTCCCGGCCGCTCACCGTGGAACTGGCGGCAGAGGTCCTCAAGCCTATGGTGAGCGCTACTCCCACGCGGATCTCGATTGCATCGATCCAGAAAGCGGTAGCAGATTATTACGGCGTCTCCCTGGATGAGCTGCGTAGCAAGCGCCGCAGTCGGGCCGTGGCGTTTCCCCGGCAAGTGGCGATGTTCCTGGTCCGGGAACTGACCGATGCTTCCCTGCCTCAAATCGGGGCGGAATTCGGCCGTGATCATACGACCGTGATGCATGCCTGTGAGCGTGTCGAGACCGCCTTGCATGAGGATCCGTCCCTGAAGACGGTCATCGAGTCCTTAAAGGAGCAGCTCCGCCGGCCGGTATCTTGACGGAGCGCTCCGCTCCCTCTGCTCCTTCACATTGCGCCTGTGGATCCTTTGTGGGTGGATCCTGCTCTTTTCCCCTTTTGCGCGGTTCGCCGCTCGCCTTCCCACGACTTCCTCAGAGGGTCCACCCATTATCCACAAGCCCAGCCGGAGGTCTCTCCCCCGTCATCTTTTCCGGAACTCTGTTGCGCTCGGCACTTTAGCACATTATCCCCCACGGATCCACATTTTCCCCCGCCCTACGGGTCCTTCTCCGGTCGTAGTTGTCATAGGTTCCTTCACCTCCCCTACCTCCTCCTCTCCCCCTGTCCACCCACTTACCCAGTCAAGCGCGCCCTCTCGCACCTCTTGGGCCGCCCGACCCACAGCCCCACTATCCGCACTCTGCCTGCCCTCAACTACCCTGCCGACGTAGCGGCAAGCAGCCAATGCATCTTGCGTGCACCCGCGAGCTACGCCACGGCCCGATTTTTCCTGAGGCAGGAATCCGCACCGTCAAAGCCAACTTTCTCACGGTATACTTGGGTCGTGGAAAGAAGGGATACCGTTGCGCCTGCAAGTACCGCGCGACCGTTTAGTTAGCGCCATATCGGCTGTAGAACGAGCTGTCTCTGTCCGGGATACCCTGCCTTTACTGGCTGGTATTCGACTGCGGGCCACCACCGGCCAGCTGCAGTTGAATGCCACTGACCTCGAGCTTTCGCTCGAAACCACTATCCCCGCCCAGGTAGAGGAACCTGGAGACGTGGTCTTGGAAGCCAGGCTTCTGAGCCAGGTGATTCGCCGGTTTCCACCCGGAGAGGTGCAACTGTCTCACGCCCAGGACGAAGGCCAGGTCGACCTGGTCTGCGGCAGTTCGCACCTGTCCATGCGTTTTCAGCCGGGAGATGACTTCCCATCTCTGACGGCACCGGAGGAACCGGTCAAATGGAGTGTGAAACGCAAAGTTTTCCAGGAGATGATCCGGCGCACGATCTTTGCCGTCTCCAATGACCCGAGCCGACCTTTCCTCACGGGCATTTTGGTGGAGGCGGCTGCGGACGAGCTGCGTCTGGTGGCCACTGACGGCAACCGCCTCTCGCTGGCGCGGCATCCCTGGGAAGAAGAAGAGTCCGCCCCCGCCCAGGAGATGGCCGTGATTGTGCCAGCCCGGGCCATGGCGGAGCTAGGTCGTTCACCGGCAGACGAACCGGCTGAACTGATCTCGGTGGAAATGGACCGCCGTCAATCAGTCTTCTCCTGGGGCGGGTTTTGCCTCACCACTCGCCTGGTGGAAGGGCAATTCCCCCTTTACCGCCAGGCGATGCCGTTGAACCAGCGGCTCTCCGTGGTGCTACCCCGGGAACCGCTACTGGCAGCGGTGGAACGGGCGGCGCTCGTTTCCCGGACCGGGCCAGCCTTTGTTGTCCTTCAATTGGAGTCAGGGTTACTGCGACTGACCGCTCAGGAGGCCGACGTCGGGAAAGTGGTGGAGGAGCTGGCCATCAACTACACGGACAATCCCTTTCAAACAGCCTACCAGGCCCGTTTTCTTTCAGATGTGCTCAAAGCACTCACCAGCGAAAACGTCGTGTTGGGGCTGGACAGTGCGCTCAGCCCGGGCACCCTACGGCCAGAAGAGGATAATAGCTATCTGTGTGTCATGATGCCAGTCCGCACCAGTTAGCCTCGGGTGGAAGGCAGGGGGTACCGTGACAGACGTACCGGTTCATGGCGATTGGATCACGCTTGGCCAGATGCTGAAGAGGCTGGGGCTGGTGGTTACCGGAGGGCAGGTCCCCGCGTTCCTTGCCCAACAGAAAGTCGAGGTAAACGGGCAACCCGAGAACCGCCGGGGACGAAAACTGCATCCGGGCGACGAGATCCGTATAGGGGCCACGACGTATCGCTGTGTGGCGGAGTCTGGGAGCGACCGTGCGGGTACGTGAAGTTCAGCTGGAGGATTTCCGTAATTACCCACAACTGCACGTTGCGTGTGATGCGCGGCGGGTGGTTCTCCTGGGGGAGAACGGACAGGGCAAGACCAACCTGCTGGAGGCGATCTACCTTGGCCTGACTGGTAGCTCTTTTCGGACCGCCCGGGATCGCGAGATGATTCGCTGGGGACAGAGCGGTTACCGGGTCAGACTGGAAGTAGAGAGAGAGGACGGGCCGGCCGAGGTCACCATCGCAACCCAGGCGCACGCCGATGGAGGAGGGGCGAGCCGCCGGCAGGTACGGGTGAATGCGACGGCCGTTGCTGCACGGGAGTTGCGTGGCTTCTTTTCGGCCGTGGTGTTCACGCCCGATACCCTGTTTTTGATCAAAGGGGGTCCGCAGGAACGGCGCCAGTTCCTGGATGAGCTTTTGTCTCAAGCCAGCTCGTATTACCGGCACCACCTGCAGCGATATCAGAGAGTGCTGGCGCAGCGAAACCACATCCTGCAACAGGCAGCCGCTGCCGGGGCCGGACGGGCCCGGAGTCAGCTGCTGGAAACGTTTACGGACGTGTTCTTGGAAAGCGCGGCTCGCTTGTGGGAACGGCGTCTGTGGGCCGTATCTCATCTGGCGAAGGCCGCAGCCCAGGCCTACCAGCAGATTGCTGGCTCATCGGAGCCATTCACCCTCGCGTACGAGTCGGAGGCGGTGCCAGCGGCCACACCTGTGGCGGAAGTGGAAAACAGTCAGGACTGGGTAACGTTACGGCACTGGCTGGAGCGCAGGTTGGAGGCCGTTGCCGATTTGGAGTGGCGACGGGGGATGACTCTCGTAGGTCCCCAGCGAGACGATCTGCGAGTCATGAGCGGCCGGGTTGACCTGCGAACTTTTGGTTCACAGGGACAGCAACGCAGCGCGGTACTGGCGCTGAAACTGGCAGAAGTCTGCTTTCTGGAGCAACAGACGGGACGCTGGCCGGTCTTCTTGCTAGACGACGTGTTGTCGGAGTTGGATCCCGACCGCAGGCAGCGGTTCCTGCGGACGATTCCGTCCCCAACTCAGGTTTGGATCACCACGGCAGAGCCGGAGCTTTTGCGTACCCTGCAGGCAGACGATCCAAAGGGAGGATTAGACGACCTCGTTTTGCGCGTAACGGACGGCAGGATGGAATTTCCTCGAATGGAATAGACCCCATTCGACAGACAGGGGGTGGGGTACTCTGTATCTTCATCTTGGCGGAGATGTCCTGGTGCCATTGTCTGAGGTGATCGCCATCATCGATGCACACGAGGGGCGGTTGCCCAGCCAGACACAGGCCTATTTGCAGCGGCAGCGGTCAGAGGGCCGGCTGATCATCGTCGACCCCCTGCGGATCAACTCGTACGTGATCCTGGCAGATCGGGCGTATGGGTGCCCCGTGGCTCCGGCCACGTTAAAGGCGCGAGGCCTTGTCGTGGGCGATTCGGAGTGGCTGGAGCCAGTGGCCGAAGCCGGCGAGCGGAGCCGTCCCCAGCGGGCGACGAACGGGCGCTTGAATTGACAGCCTGGGGGCGAAAGGGTACCATCATAATGTTGCGCGTTTGGGACGGGGGGGTTACGGGCAAATCGTACACCCCGTCCGGCGCCAGTGCTCTTTTTCCAGGACGAATCGGTCTGTGGTGAGGTGGTGTGTCGTTGGCCGTCCAAAAGAAAGAAGGACAAGCGGCGGGGGATGGCGTCTACGGAGCAAACCAGATTCAAATTCTGGAGGGTCTTGAGGCTGTCCGCAAGCGTCCAGGCATGTACATCGGCTCCACCGACACTCATGGCCTCCACCACCTTTTCTTTGAGGTCATCGACAACAGCATCGACGAGGTGCTCAATGGTGGCTGCACCCGGATCATCGTTACGATCCACTCGGATGGCAGCCTCTCCGTCTGGGACAATGGCCGTGGAATCCCAGTGGATATTCACCCCAAGACCGGGCGTCCTGCACTCGAGGCCGTGTTGACGATCCTGCACGCTGGGGGCAAGTTTGGCGGCACCGCGTCTGGATACAAAGTATCCGGCGGGTTGCATGGGGTTGGTGTTTCGGTGGTAAACGCCCTCTCCGAGTGGCTCGTAGCGGAGGTTCGCCGGGACGGGCACCTGTATCGCCAGCGGTTCAGCCGGGGACGGCCGGATGGCGACATGGAGGTAGTGGGGCCTGCCAGCGACACGGGGACGACCATCCGCTTCCTGCCGGACGCCCAGATCTTTGAGACTACGGAATGGAACTGGGATACGGTGACCCATCGTTGCCGGGAACTGGCCTTTCTCAACGGCGGTGTCCGCATCGACGTCAAGGACGAACGGTCAGACAAAGATGTCAGCTATTACTTTCAGGGTGGCCTCCAGGCCTTCGTAGAGCATCTCAACAAGACCAAGGAAGTGATCCATTCCCGGGTGATCACCATCTCGGGACATGCCGATCAGACGCTGGTGGAGGCAGCGATCCAGTACAACGACGGCTACCTGGAATCCATCTACACGTTCGTCAACAACATCAACACGGCGGAGGGGGGCACACATCTGAGCGGGTTCCGTTCCGCTCTTACCCGCTGCCTCAACGACTATGCCCGCAAGAATGGCCTGATCAAGGAGAATGAAGAGGGTCTCACGGGCGACGACGTGCGCGAAGGTTGTACGGCAGTGCTCAGCCTCAAAATGGTCAATCCTCAATTCGAGGGGCAGACCAAGACGAAACTGGGTAACAGTGAGACGCGGGGAATTGTGGAGTCCATCGTGACACAGGGACTCACCCAGTTTATGGAGGAAAACCCGGCCGAAGCGCGGACCATCGTGGAGAAGTGCGTGAACGCGGCCAGGGCGAGGGAGGCAGCTCGCAAAGCGCGAGAGCTCACTCGGCGTAAGACAGCCCTGGAGAGCGCCAGCCTCCCTGGAAAACTGGCTGATTGCACGAGCCGTAATCCGGACGAGTGCGAATTGTACATCGTCGAGGGCGAATCGGCTGGTGGGACCGCCAAGCAGGGCAGGGATCGCCGGTTTCAAGCGATCATGCCTCTGCGGGGCAAGATCCTTAATGTCGAGAAGGCGCGCATGGACAAGATTCTGAGCAATGCTGAGATTCGCTCTATGATCACTGCCATGGGTACAGGTGTTGGTGATGAGTTTGATCTGAGTAAGGCTCGGTATGGCAAGTTGATCATCATGACCGATGCGGATGTAGATGGGGCGCATATTCGAACCCTGCTATTGACTTTTTTCTACCGCTATATGCGCCCTCTGGTGGAACAAGGACACGTGTTTATCGCGATGCCCCCGCTATATGGGGTAAAGCACGGAAAACAAATCGAATATGTTCACAGTGACAAAGAGTTAGAAGAAGTCCTCAATCGACTGGGGAAAAACAAGAACATCCAAATTCAACGGTATAAGGGCTTGGGTGAAATGGATGCCGAGCAGCTTTGGGAAACCACGATGAATCCGGAGACCCGCACGTTGCGTCGCCTCACGTTGGCCGATGCAGTGCTGGCGGACGAGATCTTTGGCATCCTGATGGGAGAAAAGGTGGAGCCCCGGCGGGAGTTCATCGAGGAGCACGCCCGTGAGGTTCAAAACCTCGATGTATAGGTGGTAACTTCGGTAACTTGAGGATTCTTGGGGAGACAGGCATGTCAAGGTGATGGGGGGAGAGCATGGCAGAGGCACAGGATGTGGGCGGTCGCATCTTAAAAACCGATGTCGAGCAGGAGATGCAACGCTCGTACATCGACTATGCGATGAGTGTGATTGTCGACCGCGCCTTGCCCGATGTGCGCGACGGCCTCAAGCCGGTACAGCGGCGCATTTTGTACTCCATGTCCGAAATGGGGCTGGATCCCAGTAAGGCTCACCGGAAATCAGCTGCCATCGTCGGCGAAGTGATGGGGAAGTATCATCCGCACGGGGACGCTGCCATCTACGATGCCATGGTGCGGATGGGTCAGGATTTCTCGTACCGTTACCCCCTGATTGATGCGCACGGCAACTTCGGGAGCATCGATGGCGACCCGCCTGCGGCCATGCGGTATACCGAGGCACGTCTTTCCCCCCTGTCCATGCGGCTCCTGGCTGACATCGACGAGGAGACCGTCGATTTCATTCCCAACTATGATGGCACGCAGCAGCAACCGGTAGTCCTGCCTGCTCGCCTGCCCAACCTGCTAATCAATGGCGCGTCCGGAATCGCCGTAGGGATGGCGACCAATATCCCTCCCCACAACCTGGGTGAGGTGATCGATGCCCTGGTCCTGCTGCTGGATCGGCCAGATAGTACGGTTGAGGATCTCATGGGCAAAGTGAAGGGACCCGATTTCCCGACCGGCGCCCTCATCCTGGGAACGGAGGGGATTCGCGACGCCTATCGCACCGGTAGGGGACGGATCCGAATGCGGGCTCGCGCCTTCATCGAGCCCATGGAGGGTGGACGCAGCCGGATCGTGGTCACCGAGATCCCGTATATGGTCAACAAGAGACTCCTTTTGGAGAAGATTGCCGATCTGGTTCACCAGCATGTGGTGGAAGGCATCTCGGACCTGCGGGATGAGTCCGATCGACGGGGCATGCGCATCGTTGTGGAGATACGGCGGGATGCCAACGCCCGCGTCGTGCTGAATAACCTCTTCAAGCACACGCCCCTGGAAGAGACGTTTGGTGTGATCATGCTAGCCCTCGTTGATAACCAGCCCAAGGTTCTCAATCTACGCGATGCCTGCCTGCATTATCTTTCGTTCCAGCGGGACGTCATCACTCGCCGTAGCCGCTTTCGGCTGCGGAAAGCGCAAGAGCGGGCGCACATCCTCGAGGGCTTGCGGATCGCGCTCGATCACATCGACGAGATCGTCCGGCTCATCCGGGAGAGCAAATCGGACGATGAGGCGAAAGCGGAGTTGATGAGCCGTTTCAGCCTGTCGGAGGTCCAGGCGGTTGCCATCTTGGACATGATGCTCCGGCGTCTTACTGGGCTGGAACGGGAAAAGATTGAAGCCGAGTACCGGGAGCTTTTGCGCAAGATTGCTGAGCTGAAAGAGATCCTGGCCGACCCTCTCCGGCGGGACGGAGTCATCCGGGAAGAGTTGCTGGCGATCCGGGAGAAGTTCGCCGATCCACGGCGTACAGAGATCGTGCGGGAGGCGGTGGAGTCGGGGGAGTTTGACCCTGAAGACTTGATTCCCAACGAGGAGGTCGTTGTTACCGTAACCCACCAGGGTTACATCAAGCGACTGCCGACGACCGCCTATCGCCCGCAGAGGCGCGGAGGCCGGGGCATGGCAGCCATCTCCACGAGGCAGGAAGACTTCGTGGAGCAGCTCTTCGTCACCACGACTCATGCCTACGTTCTTTTCTTCACCAACCGTGGGCGGGTCTTCCGCGTGCGGGCGCATGAGATTCCGGAGGCGAGCCGACAGGCGCGTGGGATCGCCATTATCAACCTGATTCAGCTGGACAAGGACGAGATGGTGCAGGCGGCCGTGGCGGTAAGACAGTACGACGACGCCCACTATCTCTTTATGGCTACCAGGCAAGGGACCGTCAAAAAGACGCTCCTGTCGGAGTTCGACAGCCCTCGGGCGGGGTTGATCGGGGTGACGCTGGAGGAAGGGGACGAACTGATCGGCGCCCGTCTGACCGATGGCAAACAGGAGGTCATGCTGGTCACCCGGCAAGGACAGGCGATCCGCTTTCCTGAGGAAGAGGTACGTGCCATGGGCCGTACAGCCAGAGGAGTGCGAGGAATTGCGTTGAACTCCGGCGACCAGGTGGTGGCGATGGAGGTTCTCCGGCCGCAGGCTGATCTGCTGGTGGCGACGGAAGGCGGCTTCGGTAAACGGACACCGCTGTCGGAATACCGGGTGACCAGCCGCGGAGGTAAGGGCATTCGTACCGTCACGGTCACGGAACGCAATGGCCCGGTAATAGGAGCGCGAGTGGTCACTGAAGCAGACCAGCTCATGATCATCAGCTCGGGTGGGATCATGATCCGCATCTCGGTGGCAGACATCGCTGTGCACGGGCGGGCGGCTCAGGGGGTACGGGTGATGAAGCTCGCGCCAGGGGAGAAGGTAGTTACTCTGGCCTTGCTGGCTAGCCACGACGAGGCGGATGAGCCGGCGGGCGATCGGTAAGCAGGGCTCGCCGACCTGATGAATCAGTCCTGGATGGCAGATGCGGTAAACAAAGGCGAAAATCGAGGCTGAGGTGGGGAGAATGGAGGTCGCGCTAGAGCCCGCCGTCAAGCGGGCAGCAGAGGCACTGGGCTGGGCTCTGGCCCAATCGGAGGCGTATCAGGCGTGGCAGCGTGCGAAGAAAGTAGTTCAGGAGCACGAAGCAGCTCGCATCATGTGGGACGATCTGCAGCGGCGAATTGAACAGCTGCAGGAACAGCTGACTTCCGGGAAAACCGTCACCGATGAGCAGCGCAAGTCGGTCGATGAGATGTTTCGGCTGGCGATGTACAACCCTTACATCCAGGAGCTAGTTCTGGCGCAGGAGCGCTTTGCGGAGATGGTCTTGGCGGCCCAACGACTCGTTCACGAGAAGGCCGGGATTCAGCCTCCTCAGGAAGAGGCTGCGCAGACCCCAGCGCAGGAATCGGCGGCTGTTATGCCGTCGTCTCCCGGTGGACAAACCGCTGTCCCAGATTTGACAGTGGCCAAATCCAAGCTGTGGGTGCCGGGGCAGCCCTGACCGCGGGCAGGCGGGATAAGCACCTCTCGATGAGGAGCGCGAGAGGACAGGGGAGATTCGGTTGGCACAGGAGGCCGGAGCTATGGCAGAAACAGGAGCTAAGGGAGTCGCTCCATCCGTTCCCGTAGTCCGCATTGCTCACCTGAACGAGCATGTTGGGCAAGAGGTGGAGATCCAGGGCTGGCTTTACAACAAACGGTCGAGCGGCAAGATCCGGTTTCTCGAAGTGCGAGATGGGACCGGCATCGTTCAGGCGGTGATGGTCCGGAGCGAGCTGCCCCCGGAAGTGTTTGACCTTTACGATACCGTCACTCAGGAGAGCTCTCTCACTGTCCAGGGGTGGGTCCGGCAGGAGAGCCGGGCTCCTGGTGGCTATGAGCTGGGGTTGACCGGGTTGCGGCTGATCCAGGTGGCCGAGCCCTATCCCATCACGCCCAAAGAGCATGGCATCGAGTTTTTGATGGATCACCGTCACCTCTGGCTTCGTTCCCGCCGCCAACAGGTGATCATGAGAGTCCGTAGCGAAGTGGTGAAGGCTTTTCGCGACTGGCTCGATGAACACGAATTCGTACTCATCGACGCACCCATTTTGACGCCGAACGCCGTGGAAGGCACGACCACGCTCTTTGAGACGAACTACTTCGATACCAAGGCTTACCTTTCGCAGAGTGGCCAGCTCTACATGGAAGCGGCAGCGATGGCCTTCGGCAAGGTATACTGCTTTGGCCCGACTTTCCGCGCAGAAAAGTCCAAGACTCGCCGGCACCTGACGGAGTTCTGGATGCTCGAGCCGGAGATGGCCTTTGCCGATCTGGACGAAGACATGCGGGTGCAGGAAGAGCTGATTTCTTATGTCGTCGCCCGCGTGCTGGAACGCTTCGGGTCCTTGCTGCGGGATGTGCTCGAACGGGACACGATACCCCTGGAAAACGTGAAGCCTCCGTTTCCCCGGCTAGCTTACGATGATGCGATCAAGATGGTCCAGGCAGCGGGTGAACCGCTGCCCTGGGGTGAGGACCTGGGCGCTCCGCACGAGACCCTCATTGCTGAGCACTTTGACCGGCCGGTGTTCGTACATCGCTACCCGGTGCAGGCCAAGGCGTTCTACATGAAGCCTGATCCGGAGCGACCGGAGGTGGCCCTTTGCGCAGATCTGCTGGCCCCGGAAGGCTACGGAGAGATCACCGGGGGAGGGCAGCGGATCGACGATCTTCAGCTGTTGGAGGAACGGCTACAGCAGAATGGCCTCCCCAAGGAAACGTACAAGTGGTATTTGGACCTTCGCCGGTATGGCACTGTTCCTCACTCTGGTTTTGGTGTAGGCATCGAACGGACCGTCGCCTGGATCTGCGGCTTGCCGCACGTGCGGGAGACCATACCGTTCCCCCGGCTGCTCAACCGGCTGTACCCGTAGGCCCTTCAGCGGGTTACCCCCCAAAAGATGAGCAGTACCCCTGCTACGATGAGGAGGAGTTTTGCGGGGGCAATCTGGCCGGCCAGGCCCACCAGCCCTAGGGTGCTGACTAGGATCAAGATGGTGGGCCCTACCAGGCCGAGGATGGCGTTGACCTGAAAAGCACCGCGCACGGTGCCCAGATGCCACATGAGCAGAGCGCCGATCAGTTCCAAGAGGGAAGAGAGCAAGCGCAAGGCAACCATCCCCATCACCACCCGGTGCTCGCTCATAGAAGCCCCCTCCGGACTTGGCATGTTCCATCGCTATGCTAGGGACCAAGCCCTCATGCACTTCGGCACGAACAAAGGGGACAGGAGCGGGAGATGCGGGGGTGGTTGCCTGGCGGGCTCGATGCCAGCCTCTGCCAGCAGGAGATTTGCTGGTGTGGTCGAATAGCGAAAGAACTTGAGTCGTGCTGCCGTCCTGCCTTCGTCAGGCGGCGGTAGAGTCGAGCCCGGCACGGTCAACCGCAGAGAAGAGCAGAGAGGAGTCAGAGGAATGGGAAAGAGCGCAGACGAGAAGCAGATCAAGTTCGTCCTGGACGAGAGCGAGATCCCGCAAGCATGGTACAACATCCAGGCCGACATGCCCAAGCTTCCGGGTCCACCCCTCAATCCGGCTACGGGCAAGCCAATCACTCCGGACCTGCTGGCCGCCATTTTCCCGCCAGCCCTGATCGAGCAAGAGGTGAGCCAGGAACGTTGGATTCCCATTCCTGAACCCGTGCTGGATGTCTACCGGCTGTGGCGGCCCAGCCCGCTATACCGGGCCCGCGGGCTGGAACGGGCGTTGGATACACCGGCCCACATCTACTACAAGTACGAAGGAGTCAGCCCAGCTGGTAGCCACAAGCCCAACACCGCCGTGCCGCAGGCGTACTACAACAAGGTGGCAGGGATTCGCCGTTTGACCACGGAGACCGGTGCCGGCCAGTGGGGCAGCGCTCTGGCTTTGGCCAGCCGCCAGTTTGGTCTGGAATGCCGGGTGTACATGGTGAAGGTGAGTTACGAACAAAAACCCTACCGCCGGCTGATGATGCAAACCTGGGGGGCCGAGGTAATTCCCAGCCCCAGTGACCGGACGCAGGCGGGGCGTGCCATCCTGGCCAAGGATCCCAATTCACCGGGTAGTCTGGGTGTGGCGATTTCGGAAGCAGTGGAGGAAGCGGCCAGCCGTAAGGATACCAACTACACACTAGGCAGTGTTCTCAACCACGTGTTGCTCCACCAGACGGTGATCGGACAGGAAGCCAAAAAGCAAATGGAGCTGGCGGGAGAGTACCCGGACGTCGTCATTGCTTGTGTCGGTGGCGGCAGCAACTTTGGCGGGCTGGTCTTCCCCTTCCTGGCCGACAAGTTCGCGGGTCGCCCGCTGCGCGCCATTGCCGTAGAACCAAGTTCCTGCCCAACACTGACCAAGGGGAAGCTGACGTACGATTTGGCGGATGTAGCCGGCCTTACGCCGATGCTGGAGATGTTTACCCTGGGCCACGACTTTATGCCCCCGGCAATCCATGCGGGTGGATTACGGTACCACGGGGACTCGCCCCTGATCAGCCGCCTGGTGGCCGACGGGTTGGTCGAGGCGCGTGCAGTGGATCAACTGCCCACATTTGAGGCAGCGGTCACCTTCGCCCGGAGTGAAGGGATTATTCCTGCGCCGGAATCGGCCCATGCGATCCGAGCTGCAATCGACGAAGCCCTGGCGGCTAAGGAAGAGCAAAAAGAGCGGGTGATTCTGTTCAACCTGAGCGGGCATGGTCACTTCGATCTAGCGGCATACGAAGCGTACTTTGCCGGCCGCCTGGAGAACTACTCATACCCGGAAGAGAAGGTTGAAGAGTCCCTGGCCCGCCTGGCTGCTCAGTTTCCGGCGTCCCGATAACGTAGGGAGAGAGACCATGGGATCGGTCAGTGAGCGTGGCCAGGAGAAGGGGATACCCTGTTGGTGAGATCGTGAGCAAGCGCGGTCCGGGTGCCCACCAGCACCCGGGCCGTTCGGTTTTGTCCGTCTAGATGGTATACTGGCCGCAGGCAGCGGCGAACCCTGCCAGGCCAGGGCAGCCGCCGGAGGGGAGCGGGTGCAGCTTGAGTGAACAGTCTCTATCTTCCAGTGCGGTGGCACATACGCCCGCACATTTTTGGGAACCGTTGTCGCAGGCAGATCCAGAGGTGGCTGCTGCCATTCGGCAGGAGGTATCCCGTCAACACCGGAAGTTGGAAATGATCGCCTCGGAGAACCATGTCAGTCGGGCCGTGTTGGAGGCGCAAGGATCCGTCCTGACGAACAAATACGCGGAGGGTTATCCCGGCCACCGCTACTACGGCGGCTGTGAGTACGTGGACATTGTGGAACGACTCGCTCAGGAAAGAGCCCAGCGTCTATTTGGGGCAGAGCACGTGAACGTGCAGCCGCACTCGGGAGCGCAGGCCAACACGGCGGTCTATTTTGCTGCTCTGACGCCAGGGGCCACAGTGATGGGGATGAACCTCTCCCACGGCGGGCACCTCAGCCATGGTTCACCAGTCAACCTGTCAGGGAAATGGTTTCGGTTCGTACATTACGGAGTGAGCCGGGAGACGGAGCGGATTGACTATGCCGAGGTGCGGCACCTGGCCCACGAACACCGGCCCCAACTGATCGTGGCCGGGGCGAGCGCTTATCCCCGCTTGATCGACTTCGCGGCTTTCCGGGAAATCGCGGACGAAGTAGGGGCCTATTTGATGGTAGACATGGCTCACATCGCCGGCCTGGTAGCTGTTGGCCTGCATCCATCTCCCGTGCCATACGCCCACTTTGTCACGACGACCACCCACAAGACTTTGCGGGGTCCAAGGGGCGGTCTTATCTTGACGCATTCGGACTGGGCAGCCGTCATCGACAAAGCAATCTTTCCTGGCACCCAGGGCGGGCCCCTCATGCATGTCATTGCGGCCAAAGCGGTTGCCCTGGGGGAGGCCTTGCGCCCAGAGTTTCGCGAGTACCAGGAGCGGGTAGTAGCGAACGCGGCAACGCTGGCGGAGGCGCTGGCGTCCCATGGGTTCCGGCTGGTTTCAGGAGGCACCGACAACCACCTGGTGCTAGTCGACGTGAAGTCCAAGGGGCTGACCGGGAAATGGGCGGAAACCCGGCTCGACTCCGTGGGGATCACCGTGAACAAGAACACAATCCCCTTCGACACAGAAAAACCCACGGTAGCCAGTGGTATCCGTCTTGGAACCCCAGCCTTGACCACCCGCGGGATGGGCCCTACGGAGATGCAGGAGATCGCCAGCCTCATCACGGCCGCCCTGGATCCGCAAGCCGATGAGGCGGCGCTAACCGTCATCCGAGCCCGGGTAGAGGAGCTGGTAGAACAATTCCCTCTCTACGCGGCCCTGCGGCAAGCGCAAATGTAGGCCGGTGCCGCCGGGTTGACGTTCGGTTGAAGGCAGTGTTACACTGCCATGGGTTGGCTCGTGCAGACGTTCACTAGGAGAAGGGCGAGGCGGCGACTCGCCCTATTCACGCGAGGGTTTGGCGGTGCCGGTGTCAGCTGCCTGATGCTCGTGGCGGGGGATGAGCCAGGCGGCGGGGTTCACGCGGGAGTGAGGAGCTCCCAATTCATCCTCCGATAGGGGGTTTCGTCATGGATCAGGTTCCCCAATTACCAGTAACCAATTCGCTGGGGTTTTATGAAATTCGCTTTGAGTCCATTGGTGGGTTGGGAGCCCACCTGGCCGGCCAGATGCTGGCGGAAGCAGCGGTGCTGCGGATGGGGTTGAATGGTGCCCATTTCTCCTCGTATGGGTCGGAAAAGAAGGGTTCGCCAGTCAAGTCATTTGTGCGAGTTTGCGCTCCCACGCAGCAGGTCAGGACCAACAGCCCGGTGGAGAGGCCTCACATGCTGGTCGTCTTCCACGAGCGATTGCTCCGGCATAAAGAAGTTCTCAGCGGACTGTACCCCGACAGTATCGTGCTGGTCAATACTGCCCATACGCTCGATGAGATGAAAAAGCGCTTGGGCCTGGCGTCCGGCACGGTCGCGGTGGTGGACGCGCTCAAGATAGCAGTGGAAGAGAAGACCCGGGTCAATACGGCCATGCTCGGGGCTATCGCTCGTCTGCTCCCGTTCTTGGAGTCACAGGCCATGCGGGATACGATTCGAGCAACGTTCGAGCACCGCTATCCGCAACTGGTGGAGGCGAACTTGCGCACCTTCGACCGGGGCTACAACGAAGTCCAGAAGGAGACCTTGCACGGCACGGCCACGGCGCAAGCAACGGAGTTCGTACGGGCGCGGCCACAGCTGGGTTACGTGACGGCGCCAGTCGGGGGCGTCATTGTCAACCCGGGCAACAACGTGCTCAAGGATCTGAGTGCTTATCGTAGTGGCTTCATCCCGGCCTTCGACCGTACCAAGTGCATTGACTGCGGGCAATGTGACCTCGTCTGTCCAGACTTTTGCTTTGTCTGGGAGAAGACCTTGGACAAGCGGCAGCGTCCTGTCATGTCGTTGAAGGGCATTGACTACCAGTACTGTAAGGGCTGCTTGAAGTGCGTGGAAGCCTGCCCGGCTGATGGGGCCCTTACGTCGATCCGGGAAGTGGAAGGGTATGCGGAGGAGCATACGGTGAAGCACTCCTGGATTCCGGCTTCTCGTCATTCGGTATCAGCTGTCGCGACTAGGGCGTCGTGACGGTCGGGCAACAGTACCTCTTGCACGATTAGAAAGTCAGGTGAAGGAAGACAATGGCAGTGGTTCGTAAAGAAGAGTTATCTTCGGCCGCTCCGCAAACGGTGGCTCTCAAGACCGGTAACGAAATGGCGGCCCTGGCGGCCAACCAGATCAACTACCATATCATGGGTTATTATCCCATCACTCCTTCCACCGAAATCGCCGAGTTTCTCGATGAAATGAAGGCGGAGGGTAAGAACACCGTCCACATGATCGAGGGCGACGGTGAGCATGGCGCGGCCGGTATCTGTTACGGAGCGTCGACCGCCGGTGGCCGGGTCTTCAACGCCACCAGCTCGCAAGGGCTGTTGTACTCGCTCGAGCAACTGCCGGTGCAGTCCGGTACCCGTTTTCCGATGGTGCTGGACCTGGTGACCCGGACCATCAGCGGGCCTCTGGACATTCGGGGAGACCACAGCGACCTCAACTTCGCCGTTCATACGGGCTGGGTGATCCTGCTGGCCCGCGACCCGCAAGCGGTGTACGACATGAACATCATCGCCGTGCGCGTGGGGGAGCATCCCGACGTACTGTTGCCGGTCATCGTCGCGTATGATGGCTTTTTCACCAGCCACCAGAAGCGGCGGGTGGAGTTCTTCTCCGACAATGACGCGGTGCAGCGGTTCATTGGCCAGCGGAAGCAGCCATATGTCACTATCGATCCTCGCCATCCGATCTCGGTGGGCGGCTATATGAACGATCCGGACCTGATTAACAACCACTACCAGCACAAGCTGGCCATGGATCGCGCCTACCAGGTAATCCCGCAGATCTTTGCCGAGTGGGCGGAGCTGACTGGGCGGCAGTACCCGCTGGTCGATCTGTACCGTATGGACGATGCCGAAGTGGCCGTTTTCCTGATCAACTCGGCTGCCGAGACGGCCAAGGACGTGGTGGATCGCCTGCGGGCACAAGGATACAAAGTGGGTGTCATCAGCCCCAACATTCTGCGGCCCTTCCCGATCCGGGAGATCCAGCAGGCGCTGCGCAATGTCAAGGCGCTGGTCATTGGTGAACGGGCCGACTCGGTGGGTGGCTACGGTGGCAGCATCAGCCATGAGGTCAAGTCTGCACTGAAAGATGACCCCAGTAACCGGACGCTGGTGGCGACGCGCATCTTCGGGTTGGGCGGCAAGGACTTTTACGATGACGAAGCAGAATCCTTCTTCCGCCTGGGCCTGGAGATCGCCCATACCGGCAAGGTGGAGATTCCGTACGATTACTCCGACGTAACGCCAGGCGACCCGGCCCAAGCGCCGGTGCAGGTCCTCGAGCCGCTCCGCAAAGAGGACGTGACTTTGGGCTTGACCTCGGTCGAGAAAGACGAGGAGACGGGGCAGCTAAAGGTACGGATTAGCCCGCCGCGGGCGTTGACCGAGCGGCCGAAGCGGATCGTTTCCGGCCATGGCGCCTGCCCTGGCTGCGGTATCTTCTCCGGCGTAGACCAGTTCCTGAAGGGGATCGAGGGGGATGTCGTCATCCTCTTCCAGACCGGCTGTGGGTACGTCGTTTCGACCGGCTACCCGTACAGCTCGCACCGGGTGACGTTCATCCACAACCTCTTCCAGAACGGCGCCGCCACCCTCTCCGGTGTGGTGGACATGTTCGAGGAACGGCAGCGGCGCGGTGAGATTCCGGCTGGCGAGGACATCACCTTCATCATGGTGACAGGCGACGGCGGAATGGACATCGGTATGGGGCCGGCGATCGGCACCGCCCTGCGGAACCATCATATGATCATCCTGGAGTACGACAACGAAGGCTACATGAATACGGGTAGCCAGATGTCCTACTCCACGCCGCTGGGCAACATGACCAGCACCAGCCACATTGGCCCGGCTGGTCGCGGTAAGTCCTTCCAGCACAAGGACACGCCGCAAATCATGGCGGCTACCAATATCCCGTATGTATTTACGGGTGTGGAGGCATTCAACCAGGATCTTGTCCGCAAGGCGGCGAAGGCGCAGTGGTACGCCAAGCACGAAGGATTGGCTTATGGCAAGATCCTGAGCGCTTGCCCGCTCAACTGGCGGTCGCCGGATGACATGGGGACGAAGATCGTGGAGACCGCGGTCAACTGCTGCTTCTTCCCGCTCTACGAGGTGGAGCATGGGATCACCACGATCACCTACAACCCTGAGGAGAAGGGCAAGCGGGTGCCGGTGACCGACTGGCTCAAGATGATGGGCAAGACCAAGCACCTGCTCAAGCCGGAATACGCCGACGAGTTGAAGGCTTTCTCGGATGAGGTGGAGCGGCGTTGGGTACGCTTGAAGGCCCGGCACGAGAGCCCAGTGCTGTAAGGTAGGCAAGAGTCTGTCGCTGGACGGCAAGCCACAAGGGACGGGGGACGCTCGCCCACGGGCGAGTGCCCCTCGTTTCGGCACAGGCGCCCTGGCACGTTCTCAGGGAGAGACGTATGAAACTAACTCTGACCCCGCCAGCCGACCCGGATGGGCGAGCGGAAGGGCGGCGCTGGGCCATCTGGGACGGGTTATTTGCATCCTTCAGTGACAACCTGGTCATTCCCTTTCAGGTGCTTTTCGCCCTCTATTTGGGTGCTACCAAAGCTCAGGTAGGCTTGTTGGTTGCGGTGCCGGTCCTGTTGGGCAACCTGGTGCAACCACTGGGTGCGTCGTGGACGGAGCGCCGGGACGAGCGCAAGCGGATCTATCTTTATGCTAACCTGCTGGCCCGGCTCATGTGGATCCCTGCCGGGATGCTTCCCTTCTTGTTGCCTCGCGGGCCTGCGGCGGTCTATTTATTTATTGCTCTGGTGACCCTCAGAACGGTTCTTGCCTCGGCGCCCGTCCCGGGTTGGACCTCGCTAATGGCCGATCTGACCGAGCGATCCGGCCGGGGCGCGTACTTTGCCTGGCGCAACCTGATGGTGAACCTGGCGGCACTGGGCGCCTCCGTGACCGCCGGCTGGCTGATTCATGGGCTTCCCACTGCCTGGGGTTACCTGGTCACCTTCCTGGTCGCTTTTGTGGCGGGGCTGTTCGCTTTTGCCTCGTTTGCCCGCGTTCCCGAGTTACCTGCCACCGGGCCGCCTGCTGATCCCCCCCAGACCCGACCCACCACAGGCGAAGATGGGACTTCTGCCTCTCCCGTTACCTCTTCCACCCGGATCCCGCCGCCTTCATCCGGCGCGGCCACTCACCAGCAGGGAACTCTACGTGCATGGTTGAACCTCCTCTCCTGGCATGCTATGGGCGGCTTCCTGTGGAGTTCGGCGCTATGGAGCTTCTCCGTGAACATTGCCGGACCTCTGATGGCCGTTTACTACCAGGAGACTCTCCACGGCGACGAGGGCATCTGGGGGCTGGCTCAGGCTGCGACCTTCCTGGTCACGATCTTGAGCCAGAGGTACTGGGGCCGGCTGGCCGACCGGTGGGGCTCGCGCCGCACCGCTCTCCTGTCGGGCATAGGTGCAGCGCTTGTCCCTGTCCCCTGGCTGCTGGCCACCCGTCCGACCGATGCCATCTGGGCGAACGCGTGGAGTGGCCTGGCCTGGGCCGGGTACAACCTGGCCGCGTTCAACTTGCTGCTGGAGATGACCGCCCAGGAGTACCGGACTCGCTCGGTAGCGGTGTATAACATGGTCATGGGCCTTACGGCGGCCATCGGCCCCATGCTGGGGGCGATGATGGGACAATACTGGGGACTCCTTCCGGTTTTTGCGCTGTCGACGGTCTTGCGCCTGGCCAGTTTAGTCGTCATCGCTCATATGGTGAAGGCCGAGCGGGACCGGCCCTGGAGGTGGTCGGACCTGTGGTGGGCTGCGATGGGCGACAACCCGGCATCTCGCTGGCGGGTGTGGTACCCGTCCAGCCGGCGCGGCCCGGGGTCGAGCGCATGACCGTAGAGTGAGAGAGTGGCTATGTCCGACTGCAGCAGCACGGAGGACGCAGCCGACGAACGGGGTTGCGGTGGCCGAATAAGGGGGAGACACTGGTGCTGGATTTGAAGTGGGTGAGGGCTCACCCCGAACAGGTTCGGGAGGCCTTGCGTCGACGTCATCAAGACGAGACCGTACTGAATGAGCTACTGGCCAAGGATGAGGCGTGGCGTGCAGACCTGGCTGCCGTGGAGCAGCTGAAGGCGGAGCGCAACAAGGCGTCGGAACAGATTGCCCGTGGCCGCAAGCAGGGGGAGGATGTCACCGCACAAATCGAGCGGATGCGGCAGGTCTCTGACCAGATCAGTGCTCTCGACGGGAAAGTGCGGCAGCTGGAGAGTGCTGTGCGCGACCTTCTTCTGGCCATTCCCAACATTCCTCACGCCTCGGTACCGGAGGGGCGCGACGACCGGGATAACGTCGAAGTCCGTCGTTGGGGCGAACCGCGAACCTTCGAGTTCACGCCCCTGGCGCATTGGGATCTCGGCGTCCAGCTGGGGATCCTTGATTCGGAACGGGCAGCCAAAGTGGCGGGAGCTCGCTTTACGTTTGTCAAAGGTTGGGGCGCCCGCCTGCAACGGGCCTTGACCAACTTCATGCTGGACCTGCACGTCAAAGAGCATGGGTATCTGGAAGTCCTTCCGCCTTTCCTCGTGAACCGGGAGAGCATGATTGGCACCGGCCAGCTGCCCAAGTTTGCGGAAGAGATGTTCAAGGTCGAAAAGCAGGACCTCTACTTGATTCCGACGGCTGAGGTGCCGGTGACCAACATCCACCGGGACGAGATCCTCAGCACAGCGGACCTCCCGCTCTACTACGTGGGTTACTCCTCCTGCTTCCGGGCGGAGGCGGGCGCGTATGGGCGGGACACGCGCGGGTTGATCCGCATGCACCAGTTCGAAAAGGTAGAGCTGGTCAAATTCGTGTTGCCGCAAACCAGCTATGACGAGTTGGAAAAGCTGGTCAACGATGCTGAAGCCGTGTTACAGCGTCTGGAACTGCCATACCGGGTGGTCTGCCTATCCACGGGAGACTTGACCTTCTCCTCAGCGAAGACCTACGACCTCGAGGTTTGGATGCCCAGTTACGGGCGGTACGTGGAGATCAGCTCTTGCAGCAACTTCGAGGACTACCAGGCCCGCCGCGCCAACATCCGTTACCGGCCAGAGGGGGGCGGCAAACTGGAGTTCGTTCATACGCTGAATGGCTCGGGGCTAGCGATTGGGCGAACCGTGGCCGCGGTGCTGGAAAACTACCAGCGGGCTGATGGGACGATTCAAGTGCCGCTGGCACTGCGGCCTTACATGGACGGCATCGAAGCGTTTCCGCCTCGGGGTTTGCAAGGGTAGGAGTCTCACCCATCCGAAGACGCGAACTGGCGGAGGGGGCGGGATTCGAACCCGCAAGGCCCGAAGGCCGGCAGTTTTCAAGACTGCTTCGCTACCGTTACGACACCCCTCCGCACACCGACTATTATACCGTGGCCTGAATCCGTGGTCCATGCCAGCCAACGAACTCCGTCCTGCAAGACCCGGCGACGGCCGGAATCCAGTCGAACGGGGCAAATGGTCAGGCCGCTACTGGTTATGAGCAAGCAGGAGAAATTGGGTTCGAGAAGAATAGCACACCAGACCTTCACACCCTTACCGGATGGTTGAGTCGGCCCTGGGCCGGACAGGGATCGCGACCCGGTGTGGAGGGCACGGCAGGCTTTGCGGGCATTGTCCCTGTAGACCACTACCCGCTCCACCCATGAAATTCGAGACCGAACAGTTGGCAGGGACAAGCATGGATAGGGAGGGATTGGAATGGTCAAGAGCTTCCGGGCAGTGATGACGGTGGCATCGATGATCGTGGCGGCGGCAGCGTGGACAGCGCCGGCGCTGGCCGAACAAAAGCCCGTCTCGGTGGTGGCGGTCAAGGCCACACAGGCCCCTGTGATCGACGGCAAGCTGGATGATGCTGCTTGGATCGACGCCGCGTTGGCCGGGTCCAAGATGGGGGGATTCGTCACCAACACGGGCGATGCAATCTCGGCCGGGCAGACCATAGTCTTTGTTACCTGGGACGATCAGAACCTCTACGTAGCCTACAAGAACTATCGGCAGGACATGAGCAAGTTGGCGGCCAGCATGACGGACCCGGGCTCGCCGGTCTGGAACGAGGACGACAACGAGCTCTTCATCGATCCAGCCAATGACAAGACAAGCTTTATCCAGTTTGCCTGGAACGCTCTGGGCACCAAGTGGAGCGGACTGGGCGACTACGAGAGTTGGCAAGTAGCCACCTCCAAGGACAACCAATCCTGGACGTCGGAAGTAGCCATTCCTTGGTCACTCCTTGGTGTGACGCCGGCCGAGGGGCTGACCATCGGCGCCAACTTCACCAGCCACGACATTCAGGCGGACCAGTGGAATTGCTGGTCGCCGACCTTCGGCAGCTTCCTCAATGCTGCCCGCTTTGGCGAAGTAACGTTGGCTGCCGCGTATGTCAAGCCGGAGTGAAACGAGCAAGTAGGGTTTGAGGGACTCGGTAGAGGGCGGATGATCCGGCACGTCCGCCCTTTTTCCTCGGGCCCGGAAGCTGGTGCTGCCTGGTGAGGGCGGTTTGACAGAGGGGTTCAGCTGTGATAACCTACACATGTTGCCAGTGCGGAAGGGTGGCCGAGCCGGTCGATGGCAGTCGCCTGCTAAGCGATTGTAGGGCCAAAAGCTCTACCGAGGGTTCGAATCCCTCCCCTTCCGCCATTTCTCTAACGGAGGCTCACGGGCCGCCGCTTTTTTATTCCCGGAACGGGTCAACTACTACGAGTGATCTAACTAGATCCTGTCCGACAGTGGGAGGAGGCCGCCATGCCTGCTGCTAATGGCGACCGGCCTGAGTTGAAAGGAGCCCGGGTCCGGTTACGGCCCTTGCGGGAGGCCGATCTACCCGAACGCCTGGTCATGAATAACGACCCGGACGTGCAGATCCGGACAGTGGGGGAGAAGGTCGGGACCTCCCGGTTGAGCGATCTTCAGGATTGGTGGCGCACTCTGAGCGCCGACTCCCACGGCCAACTGTGGGCCGTAGAGACGCGCGACGGTGTCTACATTGGCGACCTGGACTTGCACAGCATAGGGCTTCAGCCGCCCGGCGCGCCCCGCCACGCCTGGATCAACCCATTCTTCGGCCGCAAGGAGTACTGGATTCCCGAGCTGGAGAAAGAGGCTTGTTCGCTGCTGCTCGACTATGCCCGCGACGTTCTTCATCTACAACAGGTCTCAATGGAGCTGCTGGCGACTGAACCCTTGGTACCCATCCTCCGTAGCCTTGGCTTTGTACAGACGGAGTGTCTGACGGGCGGGGTGGGAGGGATCGATGTGCTGACCCTCACCCTGGACCTACAGACCCCTGCTGGCCGGCAGTAACGACGTCGAGCCTGGACTCCCAATGAAGATCGCCAATGTCGAGGCTCACCGTCAGCGGCCCGGGGGCCAGAGCGGTAAGCTCGCCACTCAGCGGGTCGATGGTGGCCTTGCTGGGGTCACTCACCTGCCACCGGTAAGCGATCGGGTACTGTATGGGCACGCGCAAGGGGGCAGCTCCCCCGGCGTAGCCGTCCCCAATGGCAGTCAATTGCACCGAACTGCCGACTGGGAGGGTTTCCGGGCACCCAATGACGGTCAGCCGTTCCAGCAAGGGGTGAACCATCCACGTTCCTCGCTGGCCGGCGGGCAGGATCACTTCCAACCAGTGGTAGTATCCTCCCTGTTCTGGCGATACCCGCAAGGGCTGTCCGCCACCCCCGCTATTGAGAAACACTACGTCGCCACCTGGTTCTTGCTGGGCAGAGAATGCCCCGGCTTCTCCGCTGATCAGCCAGAAGGCCGGGGCGGGCAGTGCCTCGATCTGTGTGCGGGAAGCGGCCACCAGCAGTTGGCGGAGTCGTTCTTGTTCAGGGGGAGAGAATGAACTGATCGCCTCGTGGGAGAAGATCAAATACCGATGAATGCCAGGAGTTGGCCGAAGCTGACCGGCCAGCCACTGCCACTGCTCAGGCTCACTTTTGTCCAGGCGGCCGCCGCGGTCGTCCAGAAAGATAAGACGTGTGTCCCCCACATCGAGGCAAGCCGGTCCCACTATGGTCGAACCTGGCGTCTGCTCCTGGCCCATTCCAGCAAAAAGGAGGTAGGGGGTCTTGGACATTTCCAGGGATGAATGAACTTTGTTGAGGATTCTACTGGTTTCCAGCCGGCCGGCATCGTCTTCGTCGGCTGTTGAAGCCGGCCCTGTGACCACTACCAGCAGATCGGCAAAATCGTTTTCATCCCCCGTTGCGGTGGTATGGGGGAGGCGAGACTTCTGGTACTCCGCCAACAAGCGCTCCCAAATCCGCCAGCTTGTCTGATAGACTTGCTCGGTCACATTCTTGCCTGCGGGGGGACCTGGGCTGCCGACGATAGCCAGCCGCAGGTTGCGGGTGGGGGCAGGCAAGGAGAACGAGCCGGCGCTGAACTGAGCCGGAGCTATGACGTTGCCATTGGCGGAATCGATCCGGGCGGAGATGGGCTCAGAGGGGGCGGGCGAGACAGCCGGGCTTGAACGGGCCTCCGGATTTGACGCCATGGCCGCCGCCAGATCGGGAGGCGCAAGCTCCCACTGTTCCAGAAGACCGAAAACGAGGCTGACGGGCCCGTCTGCCTGGGGCTGTATGGTGAGCCGGCCTATCGATAGCGGCGGGTGTACCGAGTCTCCCTCCGGCAACCTGGCTACCAGGTACTGCCAGGTGAACGGGGCCTCTGCTGCCGCCTCGCCGGGTAGTCCCGGGGTGGCAGCAGGGGCGAACGAGACGACATGGCGGCGGCCCACCGAGTCCCACAGCTCGGCGCTGAGGGTGGGCAGCGGATGAGGGCCGTAGACCCAAATCCCCACGACCCGGCTGCGCGCCTCGATCAGCGGACGCGCCCCCGCAGGCTGGAGGTAAGCTGCAGCGTCACTCGCACCGGGCTGGCGGTTCACCGTCACCCCAAGCAGCCGGGGACCGACCCGGTCGGGCCCGGCTGCCGGTGAGAGCCAGCCAGAGCCCCCTTCGACGGGCGCCGCGGGAGGTGAGGCAGCGGGCTGCCGATCTCCGGCCGGCAAGGAAGGGCGGTCGCTACGCAGCAGGACCATGGTGGAGGTTACCCGTTGGCTCAGCAACCGCCAGGCCGGTGGCTCTGCTTGAAAGGTATCAACAGGAGAGGGCGGCCCGCCGATCGCCACACTCACACGGGCCTGCAGGGAGGGGCGGGAAACCAGCCCGATCTGCAGCAAGCCCGTGGCAGGCGAGGACCCGGCCTCCCAGCCGGAACCCTCTGGTAGGGCTCGCCCAAGGGAGGCGGGTCCTGACCAGACAAGGAGTCTCGGGTCAACCCACACGGAATGACCTGCGGCATCCTGTCCGTATACCTCGAGGGGGGGAGCCTTTTGGCCCGGTTGCAGCAAGAGTTGCTGGGGGCGGACGACCAGGCTCGAGAGAGCCGCCGCAGGCAGCACTTCCGCTTGCCAGGTACGGGTGACTGGAAGCCCCTGCCCGGAAACGATGGCCCGCACGAGCAAGGAGCCGGGGTCACCCACTTGCACGACTGCACCCGTGGCACTGAGTTCAACGATGCGGCTGCCTGTGCCGGCCACTACCTGCCAATCGACCGAGCCCGGGAGCAAAGGGATCGTCTCACCCCGGGCGTCATACGCAGACAGTTCCAGGTGCACCCGCGATCCGGCCAGAATACGAGTGGCAGGCGCCGCTATCTGCAACAGTGCAGGGGTGGCAGAGGGGGGCGCCGTGTTCCATAGGGCCAGCAGCCGGTAGCGATCGGCGGGAAAGGCCGCGGGGGCAGCATAAAGGGAACGACCGGTGGCAGGCAAAGCGGCCGCCCAGGAGGCACCCAAAGAGGACTGCAGAAAATAGGCCAGGTCCAATAGGCTGACAGGAGAAAGACTTTCTGCCAGGATCAGCTGGTCCCGGGCGAGTGCCACCACCAGCTGGTGACCGGGACGAAGAGCGTCCGGATCACTGCTCAACTGGGGGTTGATGTAGCCAGCACCCAAGAGCAGAGCCTGGGCAGGCAGGACCTGAGCGGCTTGCTGCCAATAGACAACGCCCCGGCTGTCCTGCCAGGATCCGTTCAGCCGCGTATCCACCCGCACCAGGCGACCGTTCACCAGGCTGTCCAGAAGAGGTCCGACGAGGGCGGGTGGAACCGCCAGCACGGCGCCGCCGGCAGGAATGGGACTGTTGCCGCTTTGGCGGCGAGCCGCGACGACCAGTTCCACAGGCTGCGTCAGGGGCAACGTGAGCGGATCTCGGAGCGAAGGAGAAGGCTCGGAAGCTGTAGCTGTACCGGAAGCGACGGGGGACAAGATGACTTCGGTCGTTCCGGGCGGTGTGCCTGTACTTGGACCGTATACTCCTGTAAACAGGGTCAGTTGCTGGGCGAAAGAACAGTTCACCGCCTGAATTTCAAAGGAGGTGGTGGCGGCGCCTCCCACCCGCAAGGGGGTGACGGTCACGTAGGGCAAAGGAACACCCAAAAGCGGTGCACCGGTGGCTGTAAGTCCCAGGGCCGGTAAACCTTTTTGCATCCATAGAAGGCGGCCATCCCGTACCCGGGTCCCCACATGCGCCTCGGCCGTGCCATCTGTGATGAGGGCGGCCAGCAGGCGAGGAGAAGGATTGGCCGGGCCGCTGCCTGCCGGGGAGGTTGGGACGATCGGGCCGGAGGTGGGCGGTTCTGAGGAGGGAGCCGCAAGGGCAGGGGAAGCGGAAGTCGAAGGAGAAGAAGCAGAGGTGGAAGAGGCAGATGGAAGAGAGCCTGCTTCGACCGTCTGCGGGCTGATGGGTGGGCTATCGGGTTGCAAGGCTAGCATGGAACCTGGTCCCAAAAGCGCCCGTTCTACCGTGACCAGGCGCAGTTCTAGCGGGCTAAGAGTAGCGGACCCGGCGGGGGGCTGAGCCCGGACACGGCGCAAGAGGACGCCAGGAGAAAGTGGTTCACTGGTATCATCCACGATCGTCCAGGCAGACGGTGCAGGTGCTCCTTCCCCGGGAACCGCCAAAGCGCCGGCAGCGACTACGGTCATTGTGATTGTCCAACAAAAGGACAGGATAAGCCCCGTGGCCAGCTTGGGATTACGGGTCGTTATGGGTACGATTCGCATGATTTCGATCCCTCCGCACATTCCAACCGCAACACTTCGCCGGGGGGCCGGCCTCTCCTCTTTGCGTTAGACGTACCAGGACCGGTTGCGGCAGGGACCTCTCGGCACAGGAGGGTAAATGAGGATGTTACAGACCTGTGGCAGGTGCGCGTCTCCCCTCCCAGTGAATTGGACTCAGGTTGGAGATCGAGGAACAGGAGTCGAAGTACTTGCTAGGGGGCTCCCCCCACTGTTTCATTCGTGGCGGATCGTTTCCAGATTGGTGCTGCCACGGACGGTTGACCGGACCGGAGCTGAATGGCGAGCCTCACTGACCCTGCGATATGCCCAGCAGGCGAGCGTGTTGCTTCAAGGCATCTTTCACGTGGAGGTCCCAGTAATCCCAGGTATGACTGCCCGGATGCTCCAGATACTGGTGCGGGATTCCGTGCTCTGTCAGGAACCGGTGGAACTCCCGGTTTTGCGGTAGGAGAAAGTCCTCCGTGCCGCAGTCAAAAGAAAGGGTGGGCAAGCGCTGCGGATCGGTGCGCACCCAAGCGGCTGCCTGCTCTGCCCAATAGTAGATGTCTGCGTCCTGCGGGTCCGCGGGGGGTTGCCCGGGCCATCGCTTGGCCAGGTCATCAGGACGCCACAAGCCGCTGGAATGACCCCATACCGAGATGAAGCGGTCGGGGAACTTCAAGCCCAGGCGGAGAGCGCCAAAACCGCCCATCGACAGCCCGCCGATGGCCGTGGCGGCACGCCCCGTACGGATCGGGAACGTCGCTTGCACATGAGCAGGCAGATCATTCATCAGAAAGTCTTCGTACCGCTCATGGGGTGAATAGTTAAGCCAGAAGCTCAACGCTCCTTCGGGTAGAATTACCACGAGGGGCAGGGCGCTGACATGCCGAACCAGATTCGACAGCCGTAGCCAGCCGCTGTGGTCGTCAGAAGCTCCATGGAGCTGGTACAACACCGGGTATGGTCCACGCCCAGCCTGCGGGTTGGGCAAGATGGCGGTGTACGTGACATGGCGGCCCAAAGACTGGCTCAGAAAGGTGACGGTGGCCAGGTTCAAGCAAGGCATCTCCTTCCAATGCTTGTAAGGGCGCGGTAGGCGCCCAGCGTACCATTCGAGGCCTGGCCAACGATCCCTGCCGGCTACCCGCCCAGCAGGTAAACCCCACCCCCGTTGTACCGGCTGCGCGGCAGGTTGACAAGCGAGACGTAGCCGCCTATAATGGTCGCTGTGTGAACAGCCGGAGTTTGTGCGCCCGTAGCTCAGTTGGATAGAGCGTTTGGCTACGAACCAAAAGGCCGGGGGTTCGAATCCCTCCGGGCGCACCATTTCGAGACCGCGGTCGGGCGGTCTTTTTTCATGCCTTCAGACCTGACCTGCGGGAGTGGCTGCCGTTCCTGCCGAACTCTGCTGGTCCCTCTTGCCCCCCTAGGTGGAATAGCCTCTGGCTGGGTGGTGACCCTGACTAATGATTCGTCCGTTTGCAATCCTGACGAATAACCGGGATGACATTACCCAGGGTTGGTTAAGGGGGACAACCGTATGGCGGTCAACGACTGGGGTTCGGGGCAAGGCCAGGACCGTGGTCAGGGTCAAGGGCCGTACCCGGGCCGTAACTGGCGGAAAGTGCTTTTCTGGCTGCAAAAGCACCCTCTGCCAGCGGTGGTCGCTCTGTTGGTGATAGTCGCAGTGGGCGTGACCATGCTGCGAGGGCGGACCTGGATGTCGGGCATCATCCGGCCGCACACTCCCCAGGTGGTTGCATTCTACCAGAGTGGCTGGACCGATTTGGACCAGGGCCTGCCCGCACTCAAGGCGAACTATCAACACATCGATATCCTATCGCCGTTCTGGTACACGGTAGAGTCCGATGGTTCTATCCGTCCCCGGGACGTCGACCCCGCGGTGATCGCCTTTGCAAAGCAAAAGCGGATCCCCATACACCCTCTCTTCAACAAGGGTGAAGGGACCGCCATGTTAACGGACCCCGCTGCCCGGGCCCGGGCGGCCCGCGGCATTGCGGACATCGTCGACCAAAACGGCTACGCCGGAGTAAACATCGACCTTCAGCCTCTCACCCCAGACTTGCGGGATGAGTTCACCGCTTTCGTACGGGACGTTGCCAACCGGCTCCATCCCCAGGGGAAGATGGTGTCGGTCTCCCTTTTCCCGAAAGTCGGAGTGCCGGCGCAAGTAACGGCTGCTTATGACCAAAGGACGTTGGCCCGATACTGCGACTTTCTAATGTTAATGGCCTATGACCGGCACAGCACCGGTTCACCGCCAGGGCCGGTGGCGCCGGCCGACTGGGTAGAGGAAAACATCAAATGGTCCCTGTCGAACGGCGTGCCCCGCCACAAGCTGGTACTGGGTATTGCGACCTACGGATACGATTGGCATGACTCCCAACCTGGCGCTCAGACGGTGGGGCTCAAAGAGGCGGTACAGAAAGCCCGGGCCACCGGCGCCGACATTCGCTACGACAACAGCACAAAGTCGCTGTTCTTCAGCTACTATCCAGGTCAGTCGGTGCCCCGCAACGTCTGGTTCGAAGGGGGAGATAGCGCCATGCAAAAGGCTGAGCTGGCCAGGAAATATGGCCTGATGGGGGTTGGCATCTGGCGCGTGGGCTATGAATCCGGGTACTTCTGGCAAAAACTCGAAGAAGCACTCAACCGGGGTGGAAAGGCGCGCCATTAGGGGCGGTCACGCCACTACCGTCATCCATCCTCCGATATCGTCGCCAATCGGGAGCCGCGATGAAGTCGCGACCGGCGAAACACAGCGAAGCAGGTGCACATCTCTGCGCCTGCTTTACTGTCCCCACTTCTCCGTTTTCCCCTTGTATTACAGGTTTAACCAGTAGTGAACCAGAGTCCGCATCCCTGCCCGCAGGTTGTCCAGATGCACGTGTTCGTTGGGGGCATGGAAGTTCTCGTTGGGTAGGGAGAACCCCATGAGCACCACCGGTTTCTGCAATGCCTGGGAAAACGTGGAAACCACAGGGATCGACCCACCCATCCGGATGAACACCGGCTCCGCGCCGAAGCCCTGGCGAAGTGCAGCCGCTGCCTTCTGCAGAGCGGGGTGCCCCGGGTCGGCGATCCAGGCTCGCCCACCTTCCATGCGGGTGAACTGTGCACGTACGGTGGCCGGCAGTCGCTGCCGCACGGCAGCCTCCAGGCAATCCAGGACCCGAACCGGATCTTGATCCGGGACGAGCCGGCAGGTTACTTTGGCATGCGCACTGGCCGGGATAATCGTCTTTGTCCCTGACCCCTGGAAACCACCCCAGATTCCATTTACCTCCAGAGTGGGACGAGCCCACATGCGCTCCAGGGGAGTGTAGACAGGTTCGCCGGCCAAGGCTGGCACGCCGGCCTCTTGCTCGAGGGCATGGGGGTCAAACGGCAGGGAGGCCCAGGAGCGTCTCTCGGCTGCGGATAGAGGGCGAACATCCTCGTAGAAACCGTCCACGTTGACCCGGCCTTGCTCATCATGGAAGGAGGCCAGGAGGCGACTGAGTTCGTGCACGGGGTTGGCCACGACTCCGCCGTATGTACCGGAATGCAGGTCGTGGGCAGGGCCAAACACATCGATTTGACAGGCAACGATCCCCCGCAGCCCATAGCAAACGGCGGGGACTCCTGGAGCATAGAGGGTCGTGTCCGAGATAACGATCAGGTCGCAACTCAATTGCTGGGCATTCTGGTTGACGAACTCCATCAAATGCTTGCTGGACACCTCCTCCTCGCCCTCGAAAAGGAGCTTCACGTTGATGGGCAGAGGTGACTCTGATCCGGCGATCCCGGCGGACCGTCCTGGCGCAGTCTGAAGCAGGGCCTGTAGCGCTGCCAGATGTGCCCAAACGGGCCCCTTGTCATCGCTAGCTCCGCGGGCGTATAGTCGATCACCCTCCTTCAGGGTCGGTGTAAAGGGGTCGGATTTCCACTGGTCGACCGGATCCACCGGTTGGACGTCGTAGTGCCCGTAGATGAGCACGGTCGGCCGACCGGAAACACCGGTCCATTCACCGTAAACCAGCGGGTGACCGGCAGTCGGGATCAACTCGACCCGGGGAACGCCCAGCCGCTGTAACTCCTCCGCGAGAAAACGGGCGGTGGCCTGTACGTCCTGCGCGTGCTCAGGTAAAGTGCTGATACTGGGCAGACGCAGAAAACGACCGAGTCCCGCGAAGATCTCCGAATCGTGGTCTCTCAACCACTGCCCGGCCCGCTCCTCCCAATCCGTCTGGTTACGAAAACCGGCCTGGTTCCTCACCGCCCACCGTCACTCCCTCGTATCATCCCTTATGCCCACCTGCCTACTTACCTGCTGCAGGGCTCTTCGGTGCCTGCGTGGCCTGCCGCCACTGGTCGGCCAACAACTCCTGACCCCAGTTGATGACGGACTCCACTTTGGCGCTGGACGGGTCATAGACGACGACGAGCCCGGGATAGCCTTCCCAGGACCAGAGTTCCTTGCGAATACTCTTCCCGCCGGTGGCCTGGAACAAGTGTCCGTACCGATACACTTGTTGGCCGGGGGCGACCTGTACGGACTCGACCTCATCCGGTGAACCCAGGGCAGCAACGACCTGGGCCTGGCTGTCTCCTGGCCCGAATGGTAGAGCGATGACCCGATACAGCCAGTTTACTTCGCTCACTTGACTGGCCACGGTGATTTGTACTGTGCCGGGGGAAAGAAACTGCAACTGCCCCTGCGGGGAGATCGTCGCTACCTGCGGGTCCGAGCTGCGAAACAGGAGCGTTTCCGGACCACCGGACCAGAGCAGCGTGTTATTTCCCGGCAGCAACACTGCACCGGCGTGAACCAACACATAGCCGGTCACCGGCTGCAGGCGCAGCGGCTGGGTGCCGCTCCCGAGCGAGAGTTTGCCGGCTCCTCCCTCAGCAGGGAGGTAGACCAGCCACTCCCCGAAGGTGACGGTGAGCGAATTACCGCCCTGCACTGCCAGGTTCAGGTCGGTTGGCGCCCCCATCGCAGGCAGGGATGACAAGAGCAAGCAGCTAAGCGCCACGCCGACGGTCAGAGGAAGTTGGGCGACCTCTCGGAGCCACCGCATCTTGCTCGAAATGACCGGTGACCGCCACAATTCGGCCGTTTTCATCATGATCCTCCTTGATACTGTTTCCTGGCATGGTCCGTTGGGGGTCAGGGAGGAGTGGGTTGGTTCCCCCGTGATCCCTCCCAAATACATACGACACCACCGGCCGCTTCCCTGCGCTCTCAAACGCGCTCGGAAAACGGCCGGTGGGGCAGGTCAAACGTGCGTCGGAGGTTAAAGCAGGAAAGACCCTACGAAACCTTGGCGGCAACTGGCTGTTTCACTTTCGCACCAGCGCTGGTATTGCTGGCGGCTGTCGCTGGCGCCACCGTGCGGGGAGAAGGTGCCGGCTGCGCTTGCTGCCGGCGTTGCTGCTCCTGCCGGAGCGCTGCCTTGGCCATCCGGACCAGTTGTACGGTGGGACGGGCGCTGGGGCAGACGTAAACGCAGCTACCGCATTCCATACAGGACCACAGCCCCTCTTGCGCGGCTTGTTGCCACTGCCCTGCCTGAGCCAGCCGGCCCAATCGGAAAGGGATCAGGCCTTGCGGACAGACCTTGACGCACATGCCGCAACGGACGCAAGGCTGCGGTTCAAGCGTAGGCAGCGTGACGGAAGAGAAAGCGAGGATACCCCCGGTCCCTTTGATGACCGGTACATCCAACCGGCCCAGGGACTGTCCCATCATCGGGCCGCCCATGAGCAAATGACGCAGGCGACTCGTGTCTACTCCTACCGCTTGTAACACATCCTGGATCAGCGTCCCGAGCGGAATCCAGTAGTTGCCTGGCTTTTGGACGAGGTCGCCAGCCACCGTCACCAATCGTTCGGTCAGCGGCCGGCCTTTTTGCAGGGCCTGACCCAGGGCAACAGTAGTTCCAACATTTTGTACCAGCGTTCCAACTTGCGCCGGGATTCCCGAAACCGGCACTTCGCGGCCAGTCAGCACCCGTACCAGGCAAAGCTCGCTGCCTTGTGGGTAGCGGGAAGGAAGCACCTTCACTTCCGCGTTGGCCAGACCCGTAATGGCCAGGCGCAAAGCAGCGATGGCCGCCGGTTTATTCTCTTCCACAGCAAAGAGGAGGTGCGTGGCGCCGACGGCCCGCCGAATGGCCCGGGCTCCCCATACCAGGGTGGCGGTCTGCTCTTGCATCAGCCGATCGTCACAGGTCAGGTAAGGCTCACACTCGCACCCGTTGATGATCACTGTATCGATCTGGCACCCCGGGGGTGGGGTCAGCTTGACGCTGGTAGGGAATAGTCCGCCACCCAGGCCGACCAACCCGGCGTCCTGAGCCAAACGACGGATGTCGGCAGGCTCCATGACCTCAGGTGAACCGGCCGCTTCCAGGCCCAAGCGGTCCAGGGGAAGAACCGTGTCTCCACCATCATTGTCGATGATGATGGTCGGGACGAATTGGCCGGAAGGATGCGGCCACAAAGTGATGGCCGATACTTTTCCGCAAACCGGACTGTGAATTGGAGCGCCCAACCCGTCGGGTTGGGCCACTACCTGGCCGATGACCACGCGCTCGCCCGCCCGGACGATCGGCTGGCAAGGACGGCCTGCGTGTTGTTGCAGGGACAGATAGATCCTGGGGGGAGCGGGCAGATGGGATGACGCCGACGAAGCGGTTCCCTTATGCTCGGGAACCCTCACTCGTCCACCAGCTCGTTGGGCACCGGGGAAGAGCCGCCACATGCTGGAGCCTCCTCTGAGATAGTGGGAACTTTCACGATTCCATCGATACTGCGCCCTCATGATACGTCGAGAACCTCTAAGCTGACTTTAACAGTCAGCACGCCATGAGTCAAGGGTATTTGTGAATCCCTTCACAGTTCTTTTACGATCCCATCCGGCCAGCCCAGCGGGGACAGAGTTCGCAAAGGAGAGAGGCGTGGCCATCAACTGCTAATGACATCGTAGTCGACCGGTTGACCTCCTTGAATCCGTATCACCGTGCGGTAGGGAACGCAGACGATCGCCTGGGAGGCAGCGCTGATCCAACCCGTTCGAACGCAGATCTTGTCTGGGCAGGTGGAGGTCAACACCCGTACTTTGCCAGGAACAGTCTCGATGATCATGTGCCCGCCGTTCACATCCAGGAGTAACTGGCGGTTCTGGTCCAGCGGGATCTGCTCCTTCACCCGGCCATTGACGGCGATTACAGCGACTGGATGGGCCACGGGAGCGGTCTGAGCTTGGCGAAACACGGTCAGGCCGACAGCGACGAGGGCTACCATTACGGCGACCCCTGCATCTGCCAGAGTGAACCGTCGGTACAGCCCTTGCCGGGTCTGGGGTTCATCTTCCGTGACCGTCCCCAACGCCTGGGCCACCCGGTTCAACTGGGCCAGGCGGGGCCAGAGAAGCTGGGCCAGCGCTCCGACCAGTGCTCCAGCCGGTAAGGAGAACCAGAGCAAGAAGGGGAGGTATCCTAGGATCGCGGGCACGCTGGTGATCGCCCAGGCCACCAGCAACTGGGTGCAGTTATGGGTGATGGCGCCGATGAGGCTGATCCCGATAGGGGAAAGCCGGGCTTTGCGGCGCGGCGCCGCCAAGGACATGGTGACCACGCTGGCTACCCCACCCGCAAGGCCGAAGAAAAAGGGGGTGGACAGGAATGTACCTGTAGCCAGCGAACCCAGGAACTGGCGGGTGAGGACGACCAACATGGCCTCGCGCCAGCCCCATAGCAGGATCACGAGGAGGGAAACCAGGTTGGCCAACCCGAGTTTGGCCCCGGGGATGGGTAAAGAGGGGAGTTGGCCTTCGAAGACCTGCAGGCCTACCGCCATGGCCAGCAACAGACCCAGTCGGGCAACTTTCTGTGTCCCCACGGAGCCAGTGACGTTTTGCTTGCCCCACAGCCAGCTGTGACCCATCTCCCGCCGCACTGGCAGGGGTAAAACCCCCTCCGCGCCAGGGACGGAAGTTGCTACTGCGGGGCAGAGTTGCGTTGCCATCTCTTCCTTGCTGGTCAACGATGAATCTCCCTCCTTCCCCTTCATCTTCATGCAGCCTCGTCGTGCAAGTCCGTTCAGGTGCGTCATTGCGCCCAGTGTGCCCGTCCGCGCAGCTCTACTTCGGGTCGGATTCCGGGCGTCGCGATCACGGAAAAGTCCGGCCGAATCCAGATTCCCTCCGCTCCGGCCTTGCTGAGCAACGCCGGACCCTTTTCCGGGCCAACCACGAAGGCTGCCGTGGAAAGCGCATCTCCCATGGCCCCATCGGGGGTGATAACGGTTGCGCTCATGACCGACCGGGCTGGATATCCCGTGTGAGGGTCGAGCAGGTGGCTGTACCGCACTCCCTCATAGATGAAATAACGCTCATAGTCACCGGAGGTAGCCAGGGCCGTGTCCGCCACCGGTAACACGGCCACCGCCTGCAACGCCCCGGCATTCCGAGGATCCTTGATGCCGGCTCGCCAGGGTGTACCGTCAGGCTTGTGACCAAGGGCAAAGATGTTGCCTCCCAGATCTACCAGACCTTGTGTCACCCCGCTCTCCTGGAGCATCCTGGCGGCCAACTCTGCCCCATACCCCTTGGCGATGCCTCCCAGGTCCAGCACTTGACCGCGCCGCCGGAGTCGGGCCGAGTGGGTGGCAGCGTCCAGCTCGAGGTCGTGGTAATTCACCAGCGGTAAGACTCGCTCAATCGCCTCCTGGCTTGGGGGTTTCCGGCCCACGATGGGAGCCGGGCCTACTTGTGCCGTGCCCGTTTCATCCTCAGACCCGGCTGCCGTCGAGCCTGAACCCGCCTGGGTGTCAGAGACCTCCACGAATCCCCACAAGTCGACCAGCGGGCCGACGGTAGGGTCAAACGCTCCGTCGGTCAACTCCGCTGCCTGCTTGGCTTTCTGCAGCAGTGTGAAGAGCCGGGGGCTGACCGTCACCCACTGCCCGTTTCCAGCCGCCTGGTTGATTCGGGAGACGGGGCTGGCTGGCAAGAAACGGTCAACTTCATCGGAAAGCTCGCTGAGTGCACGGATGGCTGCGTCGGCTGCCTCTTGAGCCTTCTCGGCCGTGGTCGCCGTGGCCTGCACGGTCACGTACGTTCCCATGGTGAACGAGCTGACTGTGGCCGTCTGGCTTGCTGCCTCGGTCGCAGGTGCCGGTGTCCTGCTCTCTTCGGGCCGGCTGCGCAGCTGACATCCGGCCAGGCTCACAACGGCCATGATACTTACCAACCCCCGCGCGAGGCTGGCGACTCCCATCGAACCACAGCCCCCTGCCCGGCCGGATGTCCACCCTGGCCTTACCAAATAGCCACCATCCTCTCCCACGAGACACTCGTACGCATCGCTGCCTATTGTACTGCCTGCCCTGCCGCCAACGGCTCTGCCTCCTCCTGGGGTCCGAGGCATTCGATGACGTGGGTGGGGCACTTCGCTGCACACTTGCCGCAAGCGGTACAAGCGTCCGGGTTGATGATGGCGAGGTTGTCCACCACGTGAATCGCGCCGGTCTCGCAGGTGCGCTGGCAGATATTGCAGGCGATGCAACCGGCGCTGCACACCTGGCGGACCAGCTTGCCGGGCGCAGGCGATACACAGTTGACAAAGGTTCGCCGGTCAGCGTCGACCAACTGGATGACACCGCGAGGGCAGACTTGCGCACAGATGCCGCAGCCGGTGCAGCGCTCGGTATCGACGATAGGCAGGCCATCGGGGCCCATGCTGAGAGCACCGAACAGGCATGACTTGACGCACGTTCCCAGGCCCAGGCAGCCGAAGGCGCAATCCTTGCCACCTCCGCCCACCAGGTCCGCTGCCCGGCAATCCTCCCAGCCTTCATAATCGGCAGAGCGCTTGGCCAAAGCCTCTGTCCCGCTGCAGAAGACGTGGGCGACTTGCCGCTTGAATCCGCTCGCTTTGACCCCCAGAACTTCGGCCACTTTGGCGGCGACGCTGGGCCCGCCCGCCCGGCAGCCATCTGCCGGAGCCTTGCCTTCGGCAGCCGCCTTGGCAAAACCGGAACAGCCGCTAAAGCCACAAGCGCCGCAGTTCGCCCCGGGCAGCAGGTTGGTCAGCATCTCGATACGAGGGTCATTCTTTACCGCAAACGTGCGAGAGGCCCACACCAGTAAGAGGGCAAAGGCGATAGCCAACACACCCATAGCCACTGCGGAGAGGCCGATTGAGGCCCACATAATCATTCACCTCACAGGTTGGGCACAACCCCGGCGAAGCCGGCGAAGGCCAGGGACATGATGGCAGCGATCAGAAGCGACAACGAAGAGCCCTGCAGACTGAGCGGGACATCGGCGAAGTCCAGCTCTTCCCGTAGTCCCGCCATCATCACGATGGCGAGGGTCCAGCCGAGCCCGCTACCCACCGCAAAGACCAGCGTTTGGAGAAGGTTGTACGAGCTACCGGCTACCAACAAGGCGACCCCCAGGATCGAGCAGTTCGTGGTGATCAGGGGCAGGTAAATGCCGAACGCCTCATAGAGCGAGGGGCTGTACTTCTTGATCACCATCTCGAGCAGCTGTACGAAGGTGGCAATCACCAAGATGAAGATGACGTACTCCAGGAACTGCAGCTTGAACGGGGTCAGCAGGTACCGTTGAATCGCCCAGCTGATAAGGGCCGAGCACGTCATCACGAAGACGACGGCAGCCCCCATGCCGAGGGCGGTGTCCAACCGGCGGCTGACGCCCAGGAAGGCACAAATTCCAAGGAAGCGTGACAAGATGAAGTTGTTGATCAAAGCAGATCCTACGAAGAGAAGGATCAGTGCCCCGAAACTCATGCTGCCATCCCTTTCTGCCCGCAGGCAAGCCTCAGACCCAGCAATCCACCACACCAGCGCTCGTTATCGCTTTCGTCCTGGACACTGGCGTCAACGGTTCACCCATGATAACCGCTGCCCTCGCTGGCCGCTGCAACGGCTGCCGCGGTGACTGCTCTGCCAGGCAGGCGCAGCCGTTGCGCCCGCCGTTCCGCCCGCTCCTTCTGCAACCGGCCCGTGAGATTGAACACCGCGACGATGACTCCAATGGTCAGGAACGCTCCCGGCGGCTGCAGCATGATGCGCCACGGTACGAATCCGGCCGGCATGACGGCATGACCCAACAGAGTGCCACTGCCCAAGAGCTCCCGGATCACGCCCAGCATCAGAAGGTTGATGGTGTATCCCACACCGTATCCCAGGCCGTCGGCGGCTGCCCGGGCCACTGGCACGTGGGAAGCCCAGGCTTCGGCCCGGCCCAGGATGATGCAGTTGACGACGATCAGGGGCACGAACAACCCGAGCACCTTGTGCACGGACGGCATGGTAGCGGCCAGGACGAGGTCGGCTACGGTCACGAAGGTGGCGATCACAATGGTGTACACTGGGATCCGTACCTCACTGGGGACAATCTTTCGCATCAGCGACACGATGATGTTTGTGCCCAGCAACACGAAGATGACCGCTGCTCCCATCGCCGCGCCGTTGATGACTGCAGTCGTCACGGCCAGGGCCGGGCAGAAAGCGATCATCAAGCGGAAAGGGGAGCTTTCGTTCCATGCTCCCCGCATGAAGTCCTTCCAGAGGGTCCTCCCCATTGTCCGATCTCCTTCCTCACAACCGAATTCTGAAGGAGGGTGGCGCCGGGCTGCCGGCGCTCAGCCCAAGCCCTGATGTTCGCTCACAGCCCGGAAGCCTTCACCGCTTCGATGCCATACCGGACTGCTTGTACCACGGCCTTGGACGAGACCGTCGCGCCTGTGATGACGTCCACATCCTGGCCGACCTCAAAGGCAGACGAGACTGGCTTGTTGTCAAATTGATGCAAGAAGGTACCGTCCGTTGCTACCTTGTCGCCCAACCCGGCAGTCTCGTGTTGCTCCAGTACCCGCACGGCGATGAGCCTTTGTTTGGTTGCATCCAACGACCCGATGACCACTACGTCTCCGTCCATGCCTTTGGCGCTGGCCTTGAACCCGATCGCGGCAGTTTCCCCTGTCAAGCCGATGCCCTGATATACTTCAGGGTTGGTTGGCGCCCCATTGACCGGGAAGGTGCCCACCGAGACAAACATGGCTACATCCGGCGTGATGCTGGCCAACGCCTCCTCTGGATTGGTGGAGACCGGAGTGATCTCGGGGCTGCCCGCACCCGAGCCAGTCTCGCCACTGGCGCTCGCCGTCCCACCAGCCGCGGCCAGGGTGACGGGTTTGCCCAGACGCTGGGTGGCCTGCTGGATTCCATCACGAATGATGGTCACGACGGCCCGGGACGACATGGTGGCGCCGGTGATCCCATCCACGTCCTGACCTAGCTGGAACGAGTCGGTCAGCGGTTTGTTATTGAATTGGTCAGTAAAACCAGGCTCTTGAATCCGTGAGCCCAAGCCAGGAGTCTCGGACATCTGCAAAACTCTCACGCCGACCAGCTTCGAGTAGTCAGGGCTGAGGCCCAGTGCCATTTTGATCGGTCCCTCGAAGCCTTTGCCGGTGGTCTTGAACGCAACGCCTAGCACCTGGCCGTCGCTGCTGATCGCCTGATAGATGGCGTCGTCAGCCTCGGCAGAGGTGGCCGGTGAGATCTCCTTGAAGTCTGCGGCCTGTGGGAAAATGCCTTTGAACCCGCTCTCCAGATCCGCCTTCTTCTGGTTGGTCTCGATGATGGGCTCAAGGTAGGAATAGAAACCGGCCAGTACGCCGCCGGACAGAATCGCTGTCAGGCTTAGTACAGTGATCATGCGTGTGGTGGAACTACGCACGGGCAGAAACCTCCTTCGTGACATGGGGACGGGGTAGGGTGAACCGGTTGATCAGGGGCACCAGCGTGTTCACGAACAAAATGGCAAACGAGACCCCTTCGGGATACGTGCCCCAGAGGCGAATGACCATGGTAATGGCACCGATCGCAATCCCGTAAATCCACCGGCCCAGGCTGGTGGCGGGACTGGTCACCCAGTCTGTCGCCATGTAAATCGCACCCAGCACCAGCCCCCCCGACAAGAGGTGCACGAGTGGGTCGGTTCCCTTGGCCCAGGCAAAGAGAGCCACCGTGGCAAAAATGCTGACAGGAATCCGCCAGTCGATGACCCCGAAGAGGACCAGGACCAGGCCTCCCAGCAGCAAGGCGGCAGTTACTGTCTCACCTAAAGAGCCGGGGTGGAATCCTGCCAGCAATTGCAGCACGCTGGGGACCGGCTTGTTCTGTGCTAAACTGGCTAGCGGTGTCGCTCCGGTCAAGGTATCTACTCCGCGTACGGTGCCCTGGAAGTTCCCCAAGAACTGGGGGAAGGAGACCAACAGAAAGACACGCCCAACCAGAGCAGGGTTGAACACGTTCTGTCCAAGGCCTCCGAACGCTTGCTTGCCCAGGGCAATAGAGACCACTGCCCCCAGGACAGCCATCCAGTAGGGGGTGCTGGCCGGCAGGGTCAGAGCCAGTAATAGGCCGGTCACAGCAGCGCTTCCGTCTGGCAGCGTCCCGAACGGCGGACGGCGACGGGCCCATTGAGCCAGCGCTTCCGTGGCCATAGCCGCCAGCACGCAAACCAGCGATATCCAGGCCGACCGCCACCCGAAGACATAAATAGCCGCCCCCAACACCGGGATGAGCGTGGCCAAGACGGTGTACATCGCCTGTTGCGTCGTCAGGGGCGCATGAATGTGAGGTGAACTACTGAGCAATAACCGAGGAGCAACCGGCTCGGAACTAGCCTGACGCTCCTGCGCCATCGTAGCCATCAAACTCCCCCTCCACCCGTTACCTGTACCAGCGACCCAAGTGCCGCCAGTTACCTGGCCGACGCGGCCGCCTTGGCTTCTCTATCCCCGGCAGCTGCTGACGTCATCGCTTGCGGCACGGAACGCGACGGTGCCAGCCGCCGCTGTGCGAGGCGAAGCAATGCCACCAGCGGCAGGCGGGCCGGGCAGGCGTAGGCACACAGCCCGCAAAGGACACACTGCTCCACACCGGCTGCCTGGGCCTCTTGCCAGTGGCCTCCCCTGGCCCAGCGGGCAATCTGGTGCGGAACCAAGTGAACCGGGCAGGCGTGGATGCAACGACCACAGCGCAGGCAAATCCCCGCCCCAGCAAAGGATTCCGTCACTCGCTCGCGGGTAAGGGCCAGAAACGCCAGATCGGTCCAGCTGACAGGCTGCTCCAGATCAGCCAGGGCCTCACCGGCGAGAAAGCCTCCCCGCAACACTTGCCGCAAGCGGTCAGAGCGCAGGCCCGCAAAGTGTAAGAGCTCGCTCAGTCGGGAACCAACAGGGACTCGATAGATGCCAGGGTGGTCCACCGCGTCGCCATCTACCGTGACCAGCACCGACGGGACGGGCATGTTTCTTTGAAGAACTCCGGCTAGAGCAGCGACTCGCTCTACCCCCACAACAAGGGGAGAGTCCTGCCAATGCTTCACCCGCTGAACGTAGCGGGCCAACAAGGCGTCTTGACCCCACGGCACGTGCAGGGGAATCCGTTGCAGGGGCACTGGAGACATGTCGTGGACCAGGGCTTGCCGAACGCCGTCAGACAGTTGGCCGTCGTATGTCACGAGGAACATAGGCCGCTCTCCACGGCACGCCGCGATCGCGGCGACACCGGCGGCTACGTCGGCTGTTCTTTCATTCAGCCAGGCGGTTCGGGTGGCGATACCCAGGTCGGGCTCACACCCGTTGACCACGACAAACGGCGCCCGGATGATTGCACCCAGATCCAGACCACAGACGGCGGCCGCCTGCGCCAGGCGCTGCTGCGGAGAGCCGGCCGGGCCGGCGGAGGGTTCAGCCACGGGTTGGGCGGTCTCGCTCCCTGCCGGTGCGGTTCTCCCATGAGTTGGCCGGTAATGGATGCTGGCATGATATCCTTGACCTGGGGTCATTTGCCATACGACATCCAGTACCGAGCCGGTGACCGGTGCGTATAGCCGGGCGGCCGTCTTGGCATCCTGAGCTAAGACATCCCCCGCCATGAGCGTCTGCCCCTTCCGAACCGTGGGTGTGAGGGCCTGCCCGTCCGGCGTGAGGCAGCGAAAAACCAGCTGCTCGGGCAGGGGTAGCGGTTGGCTTTGCCGCGCTCTGGCAGGGCTACGCCCCCGCCCGAGGCTGGGCGAATTCGGCCAGGATCCCCTTGGCCTCCATCCCTTCACCGCGTTCAACCTTCCTTTCTTCCCTCCGGAATGCCTTTACCACATAGGTTCCGGGTCACGGCCGCCACAGCACACAGTGGGACAACAAGAGCGGCCCGGCCAGTGCGGGCCGCTCCTTGGCCAAGACGGATATTCAACGAATCGTGGCGGTCTTCAGGGCGTTGGCTACAGCCTCTTTATAGGCTTGAGAACTGTTGGTCGCACCTGTGAACACATCCACGTCTGCCGAGTTCTTCTCGACAAAGCGCTTGGCCATCTCATCCCGGGCCTTCACGCCGGTCGGGAACGACTTGGCCTCGTTGGCCCAATCCATCATCGTGCCATCGGCGGAGACCCAGTCCAACACTACACCGGTAATCTTATCACCTTTGATTGTGACCCGGGTCACTGCGTATCCGTGTGGACCGCTGGCGCTTTTACCGAAAAATGTACCGTCGAAGTACTTTGACTTGTCCGTTGGCGACACCCGGGCCTTCTCCAGAGCACGAGCCACAGCCTGCTTGTATTTATTCGTAGACTCGGTCGCTTTCGCGATCACGTCCACGTCAGTGCCATTCTTGGCCACGAACTGGGCCGGCAGCTTCTCGTGGGCCTCTTTGGACGCCGGCCACGGATACGTGGAAAAATCCTTCGGCACGCCCTTCTCGGTGATCTCGTTGAGGACGACCCGGGTGATCCGGTCGTTGCTGATGGTCACCAGAGCCGTAGAATATCCGTGAGCGTCTGCATCCGAAACAGCAAAATATGAACCATCCTTGTAGACTTTGCCCCGCATCTGGCCGACCTTGGGCCAGATCGCCACCGCTCCGACGGCTACTGCAATGGCTGCCAGCCCGGCCAGCATCCGACGGGTAGGGAACGCCTGCTTCATTGTGCTGCATCTCCTCATCCTGATGATCGTGGTGTCAACTTTTAGTGTGCCTGAGGAATCCCTTTTTCACTTTTTCCCGTATCCTGGGCTGCCCCACCCCCTTGACCGGCCGGCAACGCTTTGCGATTGTGCCCCGCATCACAATCCTGGGCGAATGATATGGGCACGGCCAACCGTGCCCCTTCACTCCACCTCGGCCGGCGGTCAGGTCATTATCCCAAGTCCTGGCTAGGCCAAGTAAGACACTGACTCAGGCACCGCTCCCCTTCGCCCGAGTCAATCTAAACCCAGATGTGGGGGATTGTCAACGCCTATCCGTTTTTGCACGCAGTTCTCAGAAAACGGAAAGGAGTTTGGCCGAGGCCGCGGAATGTCCCAGACAAACTGGCTTGGTCATAGTATCCGTTACCCAGGCGGGTGAGGAGGGGTCTGCGTGAGAGAACGGATTCGGTCCGCTGGGTGGGTACGGTTATTCACCGGAATGATCGCTGTCGTGTTGGCCTGCACTCTGTCACAGGGCATGATGGCCAGGCGCGGAGTTAAGGCCGCCGCGAGCGACGGGGTGGTTTCGACGCCAACCATTCTGCCTCCACCCACTGCGGCAGGGCGTCCGCTGTACGTTGACGGGGAAGTACTGGTTCGCACCCGGACGGCGGTACAGGTTCAGGCGGATCAGGTCGTGCCTTCCCAGGCACTCCAGCCGCTGGTACAGGCCGTGAAGAGTCTGGGAGGAGAAGTGGATTGGAAGCGTGTGCTCCGCTATCGGGATGGTTCGGCGCTACTGACCGTGAAGCTGCCGGACGGGATGACAGTGGAACAGGCAACCCTTCAGCTGAAGAAATCGGGGGCAGTCCGCTATGCTCAGCCAAATTACCTCTACTACCCGGACCAGGAGCCGCAGATTCCTAACGACCCGTTCTTCCCCTACAACTATGACCTGAACAATGAGGGACAAGTGTTCGTACCGCCATTGGGTCTGAAGGGAAAACCGGACGCGGACATCGATGCGCCCGAAGCGTGGGGCGTGCACAAGGCTTCAGGGAACATCGTCATTGGGGTAATCGATACCGGGGTCTGGATCGATCATCCCGATCTACAGGGGCAGATCTGGACGAACCCTGGAGAGATCCCGGACAACGGTAAGGATGACGATGGGAACGGGTATGTCGACGATGTGCACGGCTGGGATTTCTTCAACAATGATGCGACGGTGTGGGACATCGGGGATGATGACTACCACGGCACCCACGTAGCGGGAACCATCGGCGCCTTGTTCAACAATGGCATAGGCTCGGCAGGGATCAACGAGCACATTCAGATCATGGTGCTGAAGTTCATCGGGCCCAATGGTGGTTCGACCCAAGATGCGGTGGCAGCGATTCAGTATGCCACGAAAATGGGCGCCCGCCTGACGACGAATAGCTGGGGCGGCAGTGAATGGGATCAGGCATTATATGACGCGATCCAGCAAAGCAGTGAACAGGGCATGCTCTTCGTAGCGGCTGCAGGTAACGACGGGGTCGATACGGATGTAGCTCCGCACTATCCGTCCAGCTACGACCTGCCCAACGTCATTTCGGTGTCTTCCAGTGATTGGAATGACCAGCTCTCGTCCTTCAGCAATTATGGTACACAGACGGTGGACATGGCCGCCCCCGGCAGTTACATCCTGAGCACGTACTGGAAGCTGGTCGACGGTAAAGCTGTTCCCTCGTACGCATGGTTGTCCGGCACATCGATGGCGACACCCCATGTTTCTGGCGTCGCTGCCTTACTGCTTGACATGTATCCCGATATGCCCGCTTTCCCAGGTGCACCAGGCTACCAGCAAGGGCAGCTAACCCTCAAGGAGCTTCTAATGTACTCTGGAGACTACCAGCCATCGTTCCAGGGCAAGATGGTCTCTCCGGTCCGGCTGAACGCCTGGAATGCGGTGAGCCAACGGATCTTGCCCGTAATTGAGGAGGTGAAAGTAAACGGACGGCCCTGGGGGCAGCGCGTGGCCAAGACGGACAACGCTTCTCCGGTAGAGGTGAGCTTTGCGGCCACGGTCAAGACGCCGTTTAGCACGCTGGCCTCCTTGAAATGGGATTTCGGCGATGGCGGTGCACCAGTGACGGGCACACAAGCGGAGGTGACACACGCGTACCGCGAGCCAGGAGTGTATGTGGTTGCCGTCACCGCTACGGATGCGGATGGCGATGCGGTGACCGTGTACGCAACGGTGGAGGTGGCTCCACCACCCGGTCAGCCGCCGCTGGCCCTGGTCGTGGATGATGATCAGGGGGCGGAGTACCAGCAAGCGCTGGCCAACGCACTGCAATCAGCCCGGATTCCTTTCACTGTGACCGATCCTGCATCCCTGTTGCGGCTGGACCCTGCTCAGCTGCCCGAGCCGGTATTCTGGGAGACGGGGGCAGTATCCAGCGGTGCCCTGAACCCGGATGAACAGGCTTTCCTGGCTGCTTTGCACCAGGCCGGAGGGAAGTTCTTCCTGACCGGCCAGGACATTCTGCAGGACTTGGCAGGTACCTCATTTGCCAAGACAGTATTGCATGTGGACAGGACCCAACAGGACGTAGGGTTGGCTGCGATTGCAGGTATCCCAGCAGACCCCATCAGCAGGGGGCTGGGGGCGATCGAGCTTCAGTATCCAGTGGGATATACCGATCGAGCCGACTCGCTGGTTCCCACCCTGGATGCGGATGCGACGTTGACGTCTCCCGCTGGCATAACGCCGGCGGTTCGGTTCATCTCCTCAGATCCGAAGGGGGCGCGGTCGGTATTTGCCGCGTTTGAATTCGCGGCTCTGCCCTCCGGGGTGACCGGCGCTGCCGACGTAGCGCAGCGTATCTACCACTTCTTGACCGGTTTCGATGTCAACCTGCCCCCCGTCGTCAGTGTTGGCAGCAATCGCCAGCTGGGTGACGCGCCGTTGACTGTCGAAGTACGGGCCCAGGTGACCGACCCGGTGCAAGTCGCTGCGGTCGCCGAGGTCTACTGGGAGTTCGGCGATGGTTCGCCGAGGGTGCGAGTGCAGGGGCCGGATTATGCGGCATCCCACACCTATACAGCGCCGGGCGTCTACCAGGCCCGCTTACAGGCGGTGGACGATCAAGGGGAAGACACCTGGGCGACTCGTACCTTTGTGGTCGTTCCGGTGGGAACCCGTCTCCTGGTGGTCGACGGCGGTACATATTCCAGCGAAGAAACGCACCTGGTCGCCTGGCAGAGGTTGACCGCCGCTCTCGACCAGCTTCGCCTGCCCTATGTCGTGGTGAACCCAGATGATCTGGTGGACAGCCAGGGAATCCTCGATGGAGCCTGGGACTACCTGCTGTTATGGACGACGGGTGAAACAGGTTATACCGGCAGAGCGCAGGTGGCGGCTCTGGCCGAATTCCTGGATCACGGCGGCCGTTTGATTCTGTCCGGGCAGGACGAGCTCTTCAATCTTTGGCCGACCCCTGAAGGGCAAGCGTTTGCCAGAACCTACCTGCACGTGGATAACGTGCAACACGACGTTGGATCGCCGCTCGTCATCGGCTGGCAGAGTGAACCCATTACGAAAGACCTGGTCATTCAGCCGGACTTTCCGTTCAGCGACTGGAGTGATGCGATCACTAGCGACTGGCGTACGATCTCTCCGTTTTTCCTTCGTCCGGCTGACCCGAACGATTACAGCCAGGGCTTTGTCCCCAATGGCCTGGTGTATCGTGGCGATGACTACTGGGTCGCGTTTACCACCTTCCCCCTGGAGGCGATCCCCCTTCAGAGCCTGGTGGCCAACGATGAGCAACAGGCGGCCTTGGCAGCGGCGCAGGCTGGTTCCTTCGTGGTTCAGCCGGCCCGCCGGGGGCAACTCAGTCTGCCCAACCGGAAGCAGGGAGGGACTCAACTGCTCCCGCTGAAGTGGCCTGTCTACTATCCCAACTATCCCAACGGCAGGGTAAGCTCACAGGCTCTGGTGCCGGTTACTGGCACCTTGCCGCAGGTACTGGCTCGGGCCTACCACAACTTTGGCGGTGCGACCAACGTGGCCCCGGTCATCCTGTTGGCTGGCATCGATGCTGCCGGTCCAGTGGAACCAGGGACAGAAATCCTGCTCGTCACGGCAGCTGAGGATGTGGATGGCTCGATCAAAACGGCCACGGTGGACTGGGGAGACGGAACGCCGCCACAGCCCGCGCAGGTCAACCAGAAACATGCCTACCAGCAGCCTGGGAAGTACACCATCCGGGTCAGTTACGAGGATAACGAGGGTGCCCAGAGCGTAGCTGTCGGGCAGGTGACCGTTGCGTACGTCGTTACGCCAAACCAGCTGGAGTTCACCTTGAACCGGGAGACGACGGCGCAAGCAACGTTGACAGTAGCCAACCCCCGTGTCCAGGGCGTCCAGGGTACTCTTGACTTCCAGACGCAGGTCGTTTCCTCTGCCAGCTGGTTGTCTCTCGAGCCAGCGACCGGAAGCATTCCGCCGGGTGAACAACGAGTGCTCAAGGTGACCGTCAATACAGCCGGTCTGGCGGTGGGGGAGTACTCGGCAATGGTGAAGATCACAACCAACGATCCCAACAAGTCAGAGATCACTGTACCGGTGGTGCTGCACGTAGCCGACGCCAAGGTGGAGGTGACGGCACCTCAGGCAGGGGATGTCTGGACCGGCGAGCACGAGATCCGGTGGCAGGCCCAGGATCCGGACGGGGACGAACTGTCCATTCGGATCGAGTACAGTGCAGATGGTGGAAGCACATGGAAGACCATCGTGCAGAAGACGGAGAACGACGGGGTGTACTCTTGGGACACCCGGCAGGTCGGTAGGGGCGGCGACCGGTTCCAGGTGCGGGTAACGGCCACTGACCCGCTGGGGCACAGCGTGCAGGCGAAGAGCGGGATCTTCACCATCGCCGTGGTGAACGGGACGGTAACCACGGGCCCGAACCCGGCGCACGACTCCGTAACCTTCTACTACACAGTGACCGGCCCGGCTACGTTGTACGTCTACAGCATCAGCGGCGAGTTGGTCTTCCAGCGGGATCTCAATCCGGCGGCCAATCATTACACGTGGGATCTGACCGACCTATCCGGCCGGCCACTGGCCAGTGGGCTGTACCTGTTCACCGTGGTGACAGCGGATGGAGCGGCCAGTCGGGTCGGGCGGCTGACGATCGTTCGCTGAGAGGGGAAGGGAGTGGGCAGCATGGTGCATCCTGTGAACGAAAAGTGGTCAGGGCGATGGGCCGCTCTGGCAGCGTCGGTCCTTGTCGTGGCCATAGCCGGGCTGGTCGGTAGCCCGGCCGCTGCGGCGGCAGGTGAAACGAACGACTATGCGGGGACCGCCGGGTTGTTGGGCCTGGGCACCAGCGCACGTTTGTTGGCGCTAGGGGGGGCGGGAGTGGCCGCGGTTGCCGACGGCACGGCCATCTTTTATAATCCGGCAGCGCTGGTCCGGGTCGGGGGAACACAGCTCTCCTCAATGTATGCCACTCAGTTCGATGTGGCCGACTACCTATCGGTCGGGGCAGCCAGTGGGGGCTGGGGAGCAGGTCTGGTGCAGCTCGGCTCGGCCGGGAATGAGTACCGGGATTCGTTCGGGAATCCGACAGGGGTCTTCGACCTGTCGGAGTCGGTGGTGGTGGTCGGGGGAGCGCGCCAGGCGGGTGCCGTGGCCATTGGCGTGGCTGCCAAGTACTATCGTCAGAACCTGCCGGGGGTGAAGGGGTGGGGGCTGACGGCTGACGCCGGGGTGCTCCTCACCCAGGGACCAGTCTCGCTGGCAGCTGTAGTCCGGAATGCAGCCGGCACGGTGGTCTATGACAATGGAGTCAGTGACCGCTTCGATAGCGAGTATGTGTTTGGCATGGCGTGGCGTCACGGCAATCTCCTTTGGGTCGGCGATTTCCAGGCGCCGAACACGCTGCGGGGCGGAGTCGAACTCACTAGTGGCCGGTTGATGTTGCGGCTGGGGGGCTGGAGCGGTCGCGGCAGCTCAGCGGTGACGGCCGGACTGGGAGTGGTGAGCGGGAATCTGGCCGTTGACTACGCCCTCCAGTTGGAGGCGTATTTGCCCGTGAGCCATCGGTTCTCGGCAGGCATTCGCTTCTGACAGGACCTCCCAGGCCGATCCGCAAGAGGGGCAGGGAAAGATAGGTAAATAAGAACTCGCCGCCCCCTGCTGGCCAGCGGGCGGCGAGTTGTGCTTCACAAAGATGGTGGAGGTGAGCGGAGTTGCACCGCTGTCCACAAGGAGGACCACACCCGCGTCTACGAGCGTAGCCTTGGTTTTGCATCTCGCTCATGCCGGCCCCCCAAAGCAGGGTCCTGCATCAGCCAGCCTGTTGAGTCCCCTGACCGTCCAGGCTTGCGGTCAGAGCCATCCCGCTGCATGACACCGGGCACCGAATAGCGGGCGTCATCGGGCCGGCGTAGAGGCTACTTACGCAGCCGCTAGAGCGTAATCGTTGTTGGCACTTATGGTTCTTTCCCCGGATTTACGAGTCGGAGAGGCTCGGCTCGCTGCGAATGCCATCCCGCCCTGTGTCGAACCTGATTCACCCCCAAACTCGATACAGTATGAGTATATCATGACTGCTCCGCCTGCGACAGGGCAGGTGAAATCGGCGGGGCTGGCAGGATGTAAACCTCTGGACAGCGAATGAGACATCCCGCCAACTTCTGGAGAACAAGGATACGGGCCTCCTGGTTCACCGGAAACTACTGGCGGGAATTGACCTTGGGCTGTCGAAAGACAAGCAAAGAGCTGGGGGAGAAGGGGAAGAAGCGGCGTGTGGGCACGTGGTTGGATCAGTGCGGGTGACTTACTCGGAAGGGCTCGTCCGTTCTCGTTCGCGGAGCACCTGACGAAGACGACGGGCTGTCTCTTCCCGGGCCTGGGACTCCCGCTTGTCATACAGCTTCTTGCCCCGGGCGAGGGCTAAACTCACCTTCACTCGACCTTTGCGGAAGTAGAAAGAGAGGGGCACCAGCGTCATTCCTCGCTCCCGTAACCGTACTTGCAGCCGCAGGATTTCCCGGCGGTGCAGCAAGAGCTTGCGAGGGCGAAGGGGGTCGGGGTTGAATCGATTGCCTTGCTCATAGGGGGAGATATGGACGTTGCGTAGGAAGACTTCGCCGTGCTCGATAGAGGCGTACCCGTCACCGAGGTTGAGGCGGCCGAGCCGCAAGGACTTGACCTCGGTTCCGGTGAGCACGATCCCGGCCTCGAAGGTCTCTTCTACGAAGTAATCGTGACGGGCTCGGCGATTTTCTGCGATGAGCCGGACGGAGTCGGCTGGTGCGTTCATGACCTCATCATAGAAAGGTTTTGCCAGAGATGTCAAGAGGACGCATTTTGTTTGTAAGGGGGTCGCCTGAATGATCGTAACGGAGGGGTTGACCAAACGATTTGGCACGTTGACGGCGGTGGATAACCTCAACCTGCACGTGGAGAAGGGCGAGATATTTGGGTTCCTTGGGCCTAACGGCGCGGGGAAGACGACCACGATCATGATGATCCTGGGGCTGTTGCAGCCTACGGCCGGACGTGTCCGCCTATTTGGGAAGCTCTTGCCCGAAGATTACTTCGGCATCAAGCGGCGGTTGGGGGTACTCTCCGAGTACCAGTACATGTACGACGAAATGACAGCCCTGGAGTACCTGCAGTTTTTCGCCCGCCTGTACGCCGTGGAGCACCCCAACCAGCGCATCCAGGAGGTCTTGGAGCGAGTTCGCCTGCGCGACCGCCAGCAGGAGTTAGTGGGGGGGTACTCCAAGGGAATGAAGCAGAAGCTGGGCTTGGCCCGGGTGCTCCTGCATGACCCGGAGATCCTGATCCTGGACGAGCCAACCAACTCCCTCGATCCGTACGGCGTGCGGGAAGTCCGCGACATTTTGATGGAAGAGCATGAGAGGGGCCGGACGCTTTTAATCTCCTCGCACCTGCTGTCAGAGGTCGAACGGATATGCGGGCGGGTTGGCATCATGAATAAGGGGCGCCTGTTAGCAGAAGCGACCATGGATGAACTCCGCCAGCGCCTTTCCCAGGAAATGGAGCTCCGGGTCGATCTGGACCAGCTGCCGGCCAGCCTGATCCCGGCTTTGCAGCAGATCCCAGGGGTATCCAGCATCGACGTCTCGGAGCAGCCGTCAGCTGGCGCTGGAGCTACGTTGATCATCAAGGCCAAACCAGGCAGTGAACGTCGCACGCAGGTGGCGCGAGCCATTGCAGAAGCCGGTGCGCTGGTCCTGGGCATGCAGACAGTGGAAATGAGCCTGGAAGAGGCATTTGTGACGATCACGGAAAACAATATCTCGCTGTTGGCGGAGGAGGGTGTTGCATGAGTGTCACCGCACAGCGCCTGCGCGTGATTCGGTTGGTGGCTGGCCGGGAGCTTCGATCCACGCTCTATGGGATTGGCATCTATATCGTGATGGCGCTCTCGTTTGTGGCGTCATCGTACTTTCTCAACCAGGCTCTTTGGACGATCTCGCAAAATGGAGTCCTGGTCGTGCCGCCACCGCTGGTAGGCCCCTTATTCATCGCGGTCCTTATCAGCTCTGTGTATTTGGCGTTACTATCGTCGCTTTCCATTTCCCGGGAAAGAGACCAGGGAACGCTGGAGGTGCTCTTTTACGGCCCAGTCGACTCGATCAGCTATGTGTTGGGGAAGTTCGTCGAGCAGATGCTGGTTTTTGGAGCCGTTCTCATCGTTGATTTAGTGTTCTTCCTCATCCTTTCGTTGGTGACCAATCTGGGGCTAAACTGGGAGCTTCTGGCTCTGCTGGTCATTTCATTCTTCGTGGCGGCTTCTGTAGTCGCGTTTGGGATCTTCCTCTCCTCTGTGACGAAGAGTAGTAGAGCGTCGGTGGTTCTCTTTGTTGCGCTCATGGTTGCTCTAATTGGCTTCTCTTACGGGTACCAGTATCTGATGAACTTGCCGGACAAGGACTTGAGCACCGGCCTGATCTACCTGCGACAGGCAGCAGACATCCTGAGCCGGGGAATCAACTGGTTGTCTCCGGTCGGCTACCTGAATCGGGGAGCAATGGCTGTAGCCCTTCAGAGTCCCACTGGCTACCTGGTTGCCGTGGGCGAAGCGCTCGTATATGCCCTCGTCCTGTTGGCCGGTTCGGTCTTCTTCTTTAACCGGAAAGGAGTGAAGAGGGGATGAGGAGAACGAAACTGACGCCGTGGCTGGCCCTCTCGGGTCTGCTCGTGGCCTTGACGGCGACCTCGGTAGCCTGGGCAGCAACGGGAGCGAGCAGCAGCCCCTCTACTAGTAAGAGCTCTACTACGACCAGTTCGTCGACGACGACCGCCACTTCGCCCGCCGGGGAAAGCAATTCCACCAGCGGGAAAGCTACTCCACCCGAGGCCAATCTGCCGGGAATGCCGCAGCAACCCAGCGCAGAGCAGCTGCAGAGCGAAGGTATGCCAGCCAAAGAGAAGCAGCTGGTGTACTCGCTGAGCCCATGGACGGGCAAAACGGATGATCCGTATGGCGGCACGTTCGTACCCAAGCAAGCGGATACGTTCTACCTGGTGGCCAACCATGACAGCCTCGTAAACCCGGTGCGGACCGAAGTTTACTTTTGGCCCATCACGGGGGAGTACATGGCGGACTGGTTTGGTTACCGAGAGGATGTGCCAGGGAAGTTACAGATCCTTCAAAACGGCAAGGTTATCAAGACCCTGGAGAAGGTCAAATACGCCTACTACTATGGGGGGGAAAACTTCAGTGACCCGCCCCGGTTGTTGATCGGGGATGAGGCAGTCAAGGAGTACGACCGCTACAATAAGGCCAACGACGCTTACTATAAAGCGGTCACCAAGTACTACGACGATTACGACAAGTGGCAGCAGTACATGAACAACCTGATCCAGCGGGTGCAGAAGACAGGTAAGCCGGCCAAGCAGAGCGAGATTCCCCCTGCCCCCAAGCAACCAGATCCGGTCGGCTTCTACGTGACGGAACCGGCCGACTCATACCTGGTCAACTTGCCGCCAGGCGAATATCAGGTTCAGGCGGTCGATCCCAAGGGGGCAGTAGTGGCCGGCAGCCAGAAGAAGCTGATTGTGATAGGCCCGCGCCGGAATGGGCTCGGCTACGTGATCGTTCCGGAGAGCAAGTGGACGGTACCGATCAGCAGCGACGACGAGACCCAGGTCCTGTACGCCTGGGGAAGTCGCACCGTCTACCTGGCTGCCTTCGACGAGCAGCAATACAACCGGTATGGTTACACCCAGCTGACCCAAGTCCACCAGCCACTGGCCGGCAAGGGCACGGAGACAGACTGGGAGTGGGTACATACCAAGGAACGGACGGATGTAAAGCTGCAACTGGTGCGCAATGGTGATGTGCTCCAGACCGTGGTCCGGGAGCCGTTCTTCGTGAAACAATCGCCTGGCTACGCGTTGGGGTACCAGATCGTGCCTTTTGACCCGAAGGATCCTGCCATGCAGGGACAGAAGCCCACGCTGTGGGGCTTCCGGGTCACGATTCCCGAGGGCGACGGATATCAGATTCGCGTGATCGACGCCCAGGGGAAGGTAATCCCCGGCAGTGAACGCGAGATTCGTTCCGTTGGTCAGCGTTCACCCTGGACGTTGTATGGACTGTCTCTAATTCCGCTGGCGTTGGGGCTGGTCGCCTTTGGCTGGCGTCGTAGCCGCCGTCCGAAAGCGCCACCGGTGGCCTGAGGCTTTCGACCAGAGGTCTCGGTAGCAAACGCGTATCCTGACACCAACCCACTGTAACGCCTGCCGGAGCGGTCGGGACCGTAAGGTCCGACCGCTCCGGCCGCGTTTCCCCGTTTTTCGCCTTTCTTCGCTGAAGGAAACAGGAATCGTTCTCCTTCGTGAGAATCAGAGAAGAAGTGCTTGTCCGAGAGGGGGGAGCCACAAGATGCCAGGCTCGCAGGCCATGACCTCCCTGGGTTTGGCCTTCCGTCGATTTTTCTTGGCATGCGTGCTCACCTTGTCCAGCGGGATGTTTTTGCTCCAACCGATGCCAGCAGCTGCGGCCGTCTTGTGGGTGGCAGGCCGACCCCTGGAAAGCAGCGTACCGGTGCGTTCGGAACAAGGGTACTTGCTGGTACCCGCTGCCGCTACGTTTGGCCCGCTGGGTATCCAGGTGGGGACCCCGACCCCTGGTGAACTGCACCTGCAAAACGCCGACCGGAAGCTAGTCCTTCGCTTGGGCAGCCGCACCGCCTACCTCGATGGCCAGCCGCGCCCCCTACCCGTGACGCCGCAACTAGCCGGAGACGAGTGGCTGGTACCCCTGTCGGCCGTGGCCATCGCTCTCAACCTCAATTTGTACTGGGATAACCAGTTGCGATCCCTTCAGTTGGAGAAGCCTGAAACAGCGCGAGCGCCGGCCGCCAGTCCTCCTGGCTCTGGACCTGGCTCTTCCTCCTCCCTCCAGGTCACGCTGGAAACCGCGGAGGGGACACCAACTCTGCTTTTCCGATCGGAGCGCCCGTTTTCGGTCCAGTTGACGGCCCCGGCGGCTGAAACCTTGCCGGGGCCGGCAGGAGCGGATGGGCCGGTACAGCGATGGCAAGTGTGGGTCGAGGGAATCTTGCCCACCACCCAAGTGGCTTTGCCAGCGATCCTACCCGGGCACTGGCCGGCTCCCTGGCAGCAAGTACGCCAGTTGCCCCCGTCCTCTCAGGATCCGCATGTCACAGGGATTGCTTTCGAGCTGTGGGTTCAGCCGGGGTTCACCCTGACGGGTCCCTGGCCGTTGCGGGCGACTGCTGCCAGCGGAGGGGACGGCCGCTATGAGGCACGGCTGCGCCTCAGCCGGACCGCGTCCTCGAGCGCACTACCGCCGGTACAGACGCCCGCTCGTGGCACGGCCCCCGGACCGGCTGGGCCTGTCCTGACGTTCACCCGCCGGCCCGGAGAGTCTGCACAACTGACGCTGGCTGGTGGAGACGGGCATTCTCTGCAGCTGGAGACGCAGGTGTTGCGAGACCCGGACCGGCTGGTGCTCAACCTCACCGGCTGGGAGTGGCCGTTTCCTTCTCAGCGACTGGAACTGGCCGATCCCGATTTTCAGGCCATTGCTGTCAACCCTCAGCCGGGGGATGCCAGCAATGCCCCTTCTGTCCAGGTCGTCCTTTGGCAGCGCCACCCCGGCTGGGTGCGGGTGGTTCGGGGCACCGGCGACCAAGCTGATACCCTCTTTTTAGACGTCCTGCGGCTGGTTCAACAGGTGACGTTGGCGATGGTTGCGGACGCCAGCTCGTCGGGCGCTGGCGGCGATGTGGCGCTGCGAGTGGACACATCGGGGCCGGTGCGGCTGCGCCGGGCGTTTCGCTTACCTGATCCGGAACGACTGGTTCTGGATCTGGAGGGTGCCGCCAATCCAGTGGGCGGGCCGAGGCTGCAAACCCAGCCGAACTCCTGGGTGCGTCAAGTACGGGTTTCCCAGTTCGACCCGAGAACGGTGCGGGTCGTGGTGGATCTGGCGTCGCCCGCCGCCGTTCATATTACCCAAAGTCCCGATGGCAGTTCGCTGATGGTTACTCTCGGGCCTCCTGCCGGCCAGGTCACCACTATCGATGTAGGGGCATTGCACCCCCCTGACGACGCAGGTCCGGTGTTCCTCCAGCTTCCGTCGGGAACCGAGGCCACGCCGGTGAACGGGACGGCCTCGGCGCTGGCCCGTACCACTGCTCCCCCTCCTTCCTCCAACGTCACACAGGGCGCTCTGTTGCCATATCCCCCAGCCGAGTCGGACCGGACCGGAGCCTCTGGAAGCCGCCCGGAAGCCCAGGACTCCGTGATGGCGCCGGCGGCGTCCACCCGCACCCATCTAAAGGGGCGGCTCATTGTCTTGGATGCGGGGCATGGCGGCCGGGATCCCGGTGCGATCGGAGTCAATGGGCTGCAGGAGAAAGATGTCGCTCTGGCGCTTGTCTTGCAGTTGCAGAAGGTACTGGAGGCCGATGGCGCCAGGGTGCTGCTGACGCGTCAGGACGACACATTGGTGGACTGGGCGCAGCGGGTCGCGCCGGCGAACCTCAACCATGCGGATGCACTGCTCAGCATCCACCTCAACTCCTATCAAGGTCCGAGCGCCCACGGCGTAGAAACTTACTATCGTTCCGACCAGGCTCAGGCTCGGCGACTGGCCCAGGCCTTGCAGGAAGCGCTCGTCCAGAAGTTGGCGGCGTTTGACGGGGGCGCCCGTGCCCGTGACGATCTATATGTCGTTCGACAAAGCTGGGTGCCGGCCGTGCTGATCGAAGTGGGCTATCTGAGCAACCCGGATGAGGCCGCCCATCTCGCCGATCCCGGCTATCAAGCGCGGGCTGTACAAGCTATAGCAGACGGGTTGGATCGTTATTTTGCCGGAAACCTCCCATAATGGTTATTGGCGGAACCTGTCGCGGATGGAGATTCCATCTGGGGAGGTGCAACAGTGCTGGGTAGATGGGCGCGGCACAGCATCGTGGCTGCTTTGCTGCTATTGCTGGTGGCGGCGGGCTGGTGGCAGGGCCAACAGATGCGGGCAGGGTACGTTTGGACTAGCGGGCCGGTGGATTCGCAGGGAGTAGCGATTCTCCTGTTTCCCAGCGAGGAAAGCATGAACCTCAAGCCAGTGGTCGTTCGTCTGCCGGTTGTCGCCGCTTCTGGCGGTGGGGTGATCAGCGAGGTCATCGGTCGCTTATTGGCAGGTCCTCCAGCAGGCCTTTACCTCGTCAACCCGTTTCCCGCCGGTACCCGCTTGCTGGGGTGGCAGTGGGTCGAGCCGACGCAGGGAGTTCTGCGCGTCAACCTCAGTGGGGAACTAGTGGCTGGGCACGGTGGAGGCACCAGCGGTGAGCTGGCCACTGTTTACACCCTGGTCGACACCCTGACGTTGCTGCCTGGCGTAAAGGCGGTAGAACTCTGGGTCGAGGGGCGGCCGCTGGATACGCTGGCCGGGCATCTGGACCTGCGGGGACCTTTGACGTCCGATCTTTCACTGGTAGACATGGTAGCACTGCGCCAGGCTCGCCAGGCCTTGATGAATGTTCGAAGGGCACAACTCTTGTGAACCAGCAGAGGAAGGGGTAGGATTTACCAGAGCGCGGTGGGCGCTGCATAGGAGCGTGATTGCTGCGTGGACAACATAGGTCGACCCGGCCCACACCAGTGGCGGGGGCGACGAGTGGCTGTCGTAGGGCTAGGGATCAGCAACCTGGCCGTCATCCGTTACTTGATGAAGCATGGAGCTATCATCAGTGGGCGCGATAAGAAAACCCTGGATCAGCTGGGTGAAATTGGTAAAGAGCTTGCCGCCCTGCCGGTGGACTTGCGACTGGGTGCAGGGTACCTGGACGGATTGGACCAGTTCGATGCTCTCTTCTTAACTCCCGGAATCCCCAAGCACCTGCCAGAACTGCAGCTGGCAATGGCCAGGGGAGTTGAAATTCACAGCGAAATCGAGATCGTGCTGGCCGAGTGTCGAGCCCCCGTGATCGGGGTCACGGGTTCCAGTGGGAAAACCACCACGACGACGCTGGTCGGGAAAATGCTACAGGCAGCCGGCCTGCAGACATTTGTCGGCGGCAACATTGGTCAGCCGTTGATCGAACAGGCAGCCCACATTCCCTTGGGAGCTTGGGTGGTCTTGGAGCTATCCAGCTTTCAGCTGGAGATGCTCCAGCAAAGTCCCCAGGCCGCGGTGGTGACGAATGTAACTCCCAACCATCTGGATGTTCATGCCAGCATGGAGGAGTACATCGCGGCCAAGGAACATATCTTCCGCTACCAGGGTGAGAATGACTGGGCGATATTCAACAAAGGGAACACCACCACTCGGGCGATGGCGGTGCGAGCTCCTGGGCAAGTGGCGTTCTTCAGCCGGGAAGAGCCAGTCGAGGTGGGAGCATGGGTGGAAGGAGACCGGTTGCTGCTGCGCCGCCAACCTCACGGTAACGTCGAGGAACTGGGCTTACGGCAGGAGATTGTGTTGCCCGGGTGGCATAATGTAGAAAACGTCCTGGCGGCGGCGGCCGTCACAGGGCTGGCGGCGCGCCTTCCGGTGGCAGCCATAAGGGAAGTGTTCACGCGGTTTCGGGGAGTGCCGCACCGGCTGGAGCGAGTGGATGAGGTGGATGGTGTCCTCTTCTACAATGACTCCATTGCCACCACGCCCTCGAGGGCATTGGCAGGCATCCGGGCGGTAGAGCGGCCCATTGTGTTGATTGCCGGCGGCTACGACAAGCACCTTCCCTTCGATGAACTGGCCCAGGAGATCATGCGTCCGGGTGGCCGGGTACGAGTTGTCGTGCTGCTGGGGGCCACGGCCGGAAAGATTGCCGCAGCTTTGGAACGAGCGGCTGTTCAAGCTGGCATGAGCGGTGCCCAGACACCGGTAGTGCTGCGAGCTGGCTCGTTTCGCGAGGCCGTGGCGCTGGCCGGACGGCAGGCCCGCCCCGGAGATGCGGTTTTGCTATCGCCTGCGTGTGCCAGCTACGACCTTTTCCATAACTTTGAGGAACGGGGAGAGGTTTTCCGCCAACTCGTCAAAGAGCGGGTGTGGCAAGACGAAGCCCCGTTGGCCGCCCCGGCAACGCCGGCGGATCAACAAGGAGTGTGACTGCATTGAGCAGACCCGATGGTCGACGCCCGGATGAACTGCGGCCGGTCCGTATTCTGCGAAACTACACCAAATGGGCAGAGGGTTCGGTCATGATCCAGGCTGGGGATACGTGGGTCGTCTGCACGGCTTCGGTGGAAGACCGAGTCCCTCCCTTCCTGCGGGGGACAGGGCAGGGGTGGATAACCGCGGAGTACTCGATGCTGCCGCGGGCGACGAGCAGCCGAACGCAGCGGGAGGTCTCCCGGGGACGAGTGTCGGGGCGGACAGGAGAGATCCAGCGCTTGATCGGGCGTTCACTCCGTTCTGCCGTGGACCTGGGGGCATTGGGTGAGCGTACGGTCTGGGTCGACTGCGACGTACTCCAGGCGGACGGAGGGACTCGTACAGCCTCGATTACAGGCGGATTCGTCGCTTTGGCGGAGGCCCTGGGACGCCTGGCCGTGGCGGAAAAGTGGGAGACCTATCCATTATACGATTTCATTGCTGCCATCAGTGTCGGTGTAGTGGACGGGCAACCGGCATTGGATCTTACGTTTCAAGAGGACTCCCAGGCCCAGGTCGACCTCAATGTCGTCATGACCGGCAGCGGTCGATTCGTGGAGATCCAGGGGACGGCGGAAGGGAATCCTTTCACCTTCGAACAGTTGCAGACGATGCTGGAACTGGGCCAGCGAGGGGTGAGCCAGCTGATTCAGTTGCAGCAGGAGATCCTGCCGGCAGACCTGGTGGGCCGCATTCGCAGCCAGGAGGGCCGGCGCCCGACGGTGGTACGAAAGGTAGATGAGTAGCACGCAGCAGACCCAGCTCGTCCTGGTATTAGCCACCCATAACCAGGATAAGGTTCGCGAATTGCGCCGGCTTCTTCTGGATCTCGAGCAAGAGGCCGGTTTGGTTGACCGTTTTTCGCCAGCGGGCGCGGCCGATCGTCCTCTCCGGTGGGAGATCGTGGCGGCGACGGATCTGGGCGCGGCGCCGGAGGTAGAGGAGGACCAGTCCACTCTGGAAGGGAATGCGCGTAAAAAGGCGGAGAAGGTTGCTGCCTGGTCTGGGCTGCCCAGCCTAGCCGATGACACAGGGTTGGAAGTCGATGCGCTGGGTGGGCGGCCCGGGGTCTTTGCCCACCGTTACGCGGGGCCGGGAGCTACTTACGCCGACAATCGCCACCGGCTCTTGCAGGAGTTGGCCGGTGTGCCCCTGGAGCAGCGGACAGCCCGGTTTCGAACGGTGATGGCGCTGGCGGTTCCGGGGAGGGAAGGGCCGCCGGAGAACAAGAGGTTGATCGCCGTCCACACAATGGAAGGTGTCCTGCCAGGCCGGATTGCCCTCACTGAGCGGGGTTACGGCGGGTTTGGCTATGACCCGATCTTTGAGATTCCCGAGTTGGGTCGTACCCTGGCGGAGCTTAGCCTGGAGGAGAAGAACCGCTGGAGTCACCGGGGGCGGGCGGTACGAGCGGTTTGGCCGATCTTGCAGGCGGTTGGACGCCAATGGTTGGGCGAGGCCGCGACCCGGTCTGGCGGGCAGGGGTAAGCTGCGGAAGGCGGATGCAGCAGGGGAGCCACGGTTGACAGTGCCCTGGGGCGAATGCTAGGATTAGCAAGTGAATGGCTGGCGTGGTCGGGGTGTAGCGCAGTTTGGTAGCGCGTCTGCTTTGGGAGCAGAAGGTCCGCGGTTCAAGTCCGCGCACCCCGACCAGTGGTTTGACAATCGGAGACCGAGCGGGTGTAGCTCAATGGTAGAGCATCGGCCTTCCAAGCCGAGTACGGGGGTTCGATTCCCCTCACCCGCTCCATGCTTCGGGTGCAAGCGCCTGTAGCTCAGGTGGACAGAGCGGGGGCCTTCTAAGCCCTGTCTTGCGGGGGTTCGAGTCCCTCCAGGCGCACCAGTCTGAAGAAGCTTGTGGTGGGCGTAGCTCAGTTGGTTAGAGTGCCAGGTTGTGGCCCTGGAGGTCGTGGGTTCGACTCCCACCGCTCACCCCAGTTTGTTTCTTCCGCCGGACGCCAGGGCCCGGCGGTTTTTGAATGGGCACGGTTGGGGGGACAACCATGGAAGAATTGCGCGAACTGTGGCGACGACGCCTGGACCAGGTAACGTCGCGAGCCATTACTGCAAGGACGTTTGCTGCCTTCAACACCAACGTAGATATCGTTGTTCATGTGAATGATGCCACAGTCGCTCGCCTCTTGCAGGCTGCTGGGATCGATCCCAGGCAGCTGCCGGAGCGATCCATCGCAGATGTGGAAAAGATCGTTTCGCCCGAGGACCTGTTCGTGGTGCTCAGGGACCGGTTGCGGACGGGCAAATCCTTTCACATTACGGTGAGTAATCCAGATCTGCTCCGCTGGCTGGACCGGCATTTTTCTGAGGAAGAAGAGTGCATGGGCGGCCAGGCAGGCATCATTGCGAACCAGATGGCCGAGTTGGGTGCGACCTCTGCGGTCTATACGCCTGTTCTCTCCCCTCAACAGGCGCGCCTGTTCCACCCTCAAGTGATAAGCCCTTCCGTGCGGGGAGGGGCCGGATTGTGCTGGTGCCCTGCCCGGGAGGCGGCGGACCCGCAGACCCCGACCAAGATTAACTGGATCTTGGAGTATGCCAAGGGGCTAACCATTCACTTTGGGGATGAAACCATCGTTACTCCGAGAGCCAATCGAGTGATTCTGGCTACCCGGCCGAAGGAGGCCATAATGGGCTTCCCGCCGGTACTGCGCCCCTTCTTGCCGCAGTTGGGCCAGCAATTGGATGTAGCCTTCTTGGCGGGCTATCACTATGCAACGGATCCCATGCCAGACGGTCGCTCGCTTGATGCCTATTTGGCCGATAGTGTGCACGATCTCCGGGCTTTGAAGTCGTCCAACCCGCAACTCCGGTTGCATCTGGAGTACGTACCCATGGCGGACGAGGAACGGGAGAAGCGGGTATTGACAGCCATCCTGGCGGAGATGTCCAGTTTCGGGATCAACGAGAATGAGATCCGCCAGGTCTTGCGAGAGTTTGGCTTTGCCGACCAAGCCCATGCGATCGAGCAGGCGGAATCGGCGTACACATTGTACTTGGGCGGTCTGGAGTTGTTGCGGGCGTTGCATCTCCAGCGGATCCAAATCCACAACCTGGGTTACTATGTGTTGATCCTGCGGCGACCGTATCCCATCGAGCCTGAGGCGGTGCGGGAGGCCTGCTTGTTTGCCTCCTGCGTGAATGCGTTGAAAGCCCGCTATGGCGGCTACGTGCATCGCGATCAGTTGCCGGAGGCAGCCGGGTGGGCGCTGTCCGACACAGGCTTCAAGAATCTGGAACTGATCGGGAAGGACCTGGGGCTTACCGGTCAAGCGCTGGATCAGTTTTTGGCCGAGGGCATACTGGCCCGCGAAGACCATGTTCTGCTGGCGGTGCCGGCCCACATCATTCCGAACCCCGTGAGCACGGTGGGTATGGGAGATACGATCTCGTCCTCTTCGTACGCCTGTGAACAGCAGGCGCAGACTGCTCCGGCCGCTGCTGGTACTTTGTAGGGGTTATACGGCAACAGGCGGATAAAGGCCCATGCTTTCACCCCACACTAGCGTGTGACCGCAAGGTCGAGGGGGAGGAGCGATGGTTCATGGGCCTGGAGCAGCAGTACGACGAGACTTACAAGATCCTGATGGTGGCTGCCGAAGCCGTCCCGTTTGCCAAGACGGGTGGCTTGGCCGATGTGGTCGGCTCATTGCCGAAAGCGCTGGCGGTATACGGCAATGACGTGCGGGTCATTATCCCTCGTTACCGGGGAATCGAAGACTTGACCACGTTGGGCGATTTTCCTGTCCAGGTGGGCAACCGGAGGGAGACGGCGATCGTTCGCCAGGCGTACATCCGGGCCCAGCTGGACGGGGTCGAGCGATTGGTTCCTACTTACCTGATCGACAATTATCACTATTTTGATCGTGAGCGTTTGCATGGGTACGGGGATGATGCTCAGCGTTGGGCGTTCTTTTGCCGCGCCGTGCTCGAGTGGCTCCGGGTACTCAGCTGGAAACCTGATGTCATTCACGTCCACGACTGGCATACCGCACCCATTCCGGTATTACTCAAGGCTCATTACGGTCGCGATCCGTTTTACAGCTTGATGGCCACCCTGCTGACCGTGCACAACGCTCAGTACCAAGGAAACTTCGGACGGGAGGCGCTGGACGATCTTGGGCTGGACGCCAGCTATTACAGTCCGGATCAGCTCGAGTTTTATGGGAAAGTGAGCTATTTGAAGGCAGGCCTTCTCTATGCGGACCTGCTGAACACGGTTAGCCGAACGTACGCGCAGGAGGTACAGCGCGACCGCGGCTTTGGTCTCGAAGGGGTCTTTGCCCAGCGGGCAGACGAACTATTTGGAATCCAGAACGGGATCAATTACCACGAGTTCAACCCTGCCACCGACCCCCGCATTTACCGCAATTACTCTCAAGCCAATTGGGTTGTGGGCAAGCGGGAAAACAAACACGCCTTGCAAAAAGAACTGGGCCTGCCCATAGCCGAGGTACCCGTTCTCGCCGTAGTCAGCCGCCTGGTGGAACAAAAGGGCATAGACCTTCTACTGGCGGCTGCCGACGACATTCTCCAGAGCGACGTGCAGTTGGCTGTGTTGGGGCAAGGCGAGGCACGCTTCGAAGACGGGTGGCGGCAGCTGCGGCGTCGTTACCCCGAGCGGGTTGGGGTCACGATCGGGTTCAACTCCGTGTTAGCGCAGCGGATCTACGCAGGAGCAGACATTTTCCTGATGCCCAGTCGTTTCGAACCCAGCGGCATCAGCCAGCTGATTGCCATGCGGTACGGCACGGTCCCCCTTGTACATGCGACAGGAGGATTGGCGGACACCGTGATGGATTATGATGAGCAACAGGGCATCGGCACAGGTTTTTCCTTCGACCGCCTGGACGCGTCCAGCCTGGTGAACACCGTCCGGCGCGCTCTGGGGGTCTATGCCAGTCCAGATCGCTGGCGGGGGGTGGTCGAGGCGGACCTGCGGGCCGATTTCTCTTGGAATCATTCGGCCAGCGAGTACATGGCCTTGTACGCCTCGGCCGTGGCCAAAGTCCGCCAACGGGAGCTGGCCGCCGCCTTTTGACAGGGTTCGCGCGCGTGTGCTATAGTACCGGATGCAGGCCCCGCGGCAGCCTGGGCGGGGGTTTGAGCCGGTAGCTCAGTAGGTAGAGCAGCGGACTTTTAATCCGCGGGTCGAGGGTTCGATTCCCTCCCGGCTCACCAGTGCTTATCCGGTAGTACTACCCCGGCGGCATTTGTGGGCGAGAGTGATGGAATTGGCAGACATCGGCGACTTAGGATCGTCGGCCTAACGGCGTGGGGGTTCGAGTCCCCCCTCTCGCACCAGAGGTTTACGGGCAGCTGTTCCCTGGGGGACACTGCCCATTCTTTACGTTTTTGCTGTTGGATTCATCCCGGCTAGAGATGCTCGGTTTGGGCAAAGGCTCGATAAGGAGTAAAAGTCCGTCGGCATTGTCGGCACGCCGGCGCAAGGAGGACATTGGCCCTGAGATGAAGACGTCGGTAGCAGTCGAGAAGCTTGAGCACAGTCGTGTGAAGTTGCGAGTCGAAGTGCCAGCGGACGAAGTGGAAAATGCTATGGAGCGCACGTTCCAGCGCCTGCGTCCCCGCCTGCGGATTCCAGGCTTTCGCCCCGGCAAAGCGCCACGCAGTATCGTGGAGATGCGCTTGGGGAAAGACTACCTGTTGCGGGAAGCCCTGGACGACCTGATCAACGATGCGTATCGAGAGGCGCTCCGCCAGGAGAACCTCGAACCGGTGGCCGAGCCCGACGTTCACCTGGACAAGGTGGAGGTGGGCGCGCCGGTGGTCTTTGAGGCGGATGTCAGCGTGCGTCCGGAGGTGACGTTGGGCGAATATCACGGACTGCAGGTGCAACGCCCGCTCACCAAGGTAACCGATGCAGATGTAGAGGCGGGACTGCGGGTTTACCAGCAGCGCCAGGCCGAACTGGTGCCGGTTACGGATCGGCCCGTGAAAAGGGGCGATACCGTCCTCATTGACTACCAGGGGTTGGTGGGAGGCCGTCCCTTCCATGGCGGGGCAGCCCGGGACTACAGCCTGCAAGTCGGGGCAGGCGAGTTTCTGCCACAGCTCGAGGATGCACTGGTAGGGATGAAGGCTGGAGAGACGCGGGAGATCCCGGTCCGCTTTCCGGCTGACTACTCCAACGCTGAGCTGGCCGACAAAGACGCCACCTTCACGGTTACCGTGAAGGAGATCAAAACGTTGAAGCTGCCTGAGTTGAACGATGAGTTTGCCCGTTCCGTCGGTGACTACGAGACGCTAGAGCAGTTACGCCAACACATAAGGGAATCACTGCTCGACCAGGCGGCGCGCCGGGCCGATCAGGCTGCCGAGGAGGCAGCGGTCAAACAGCTGGTGGAGCGTAGCCAGGTGGACGTGCCGGAGGCCATGGTGGAGCAGGAGGTGGATAGCCGGATCCGCAACCTGCAACTCCGGTTGGCTTATCAGGGCATCCGCCTTGAGGATTACCTGACCACGACCAAGCAGACGATGGAGCAGCTGCACCAGCAGCTGCGCCCCGACGCTTTGGAGTTTGTAAAAGCGCAACTGTGTCTGGAGGCGGTGGCCAAAGAGGAGGGTCTCGAGCCGTCCCCCGATGAAGTCGAGAAGGCCACCCATGAGGAGGCTGCGGAGACGGCGCGGCGTACGGGTAGTACGGAAGAGAAGGCCCTGACGTATTGGAAGAGCGAGGGAGGTCAGGAGACCATCCGCCGCTCGCTCCGGATTCAAAAGGGGTTACGCTTCTTGATGGATCACGCCCAGGTGCAGACGGTGGAAATCGAGCCGCCCGCCTCGCCTGCCGGAGAACAACCCGCAGCCGCACCGGCGGAAGCGGCATCTGCAACGGAGCCGGCGAAGGAATCTGCCCCGGCGGCGGAACCGCCCGCGGCGGCTGAGTCGGGTGATGGGCCAGCGGCTCCTCCGCAGGCAGAGCAGGACCGGGAAACGGCAAAGAAGGATTGACCTTCATATTCTAGTGCCAGGGAAGGTGGGGATGCAGATGGGCTTGTTGGTGCCGATGGTAGTCGAGCAGTCGCAGCGTGGGGAACGGGCGTACGATATCTACTCCCGCCTGTTGAAAGACCGAATCGTCTTCATTGGCGGGCCGATCGATGACCATGTGGCCAACCTGGTCATTGCGCAGTTGCTGTTTTTGGAGTCGGAAGATCCTGACAAGGATATCAATATTTACATCAACAGCCCGGGCGGGGTCGTGTACGCAGGGCTGGCGATTTATGACACGATGCAGTACATTAAGCCCGATGTTTCCACGATTTGCGTGGGTATGGCCGCCAGTATGGCTGCTTTGTTGTTGGCGGCAGGAACCAAGGGGAAGCGGTATGCGCTTCCATATAGCCGTATCATGATCCATCAGCCTTCCGGAGGAGCACAGGGACAGGCGACCGAGATCGAGATCGAGGCCCGCGAGGTGCTGCGGGTACGGCGTACTCTCGATGAGATCCTGGTAAAGCATACGGGTCAACCGATGGAACGGATCGAGAAGGATACCGATCGTAACTTCTACATGACGGCGCAGGAGGCGAAGGAGTACGGCATCATCGATGACGTGATGGTGCAGACGCAAGCCCGGGCCAGCAAGTAGGAGGGAACAGCGTGTTCAAGTTCGGTGACGAGAAGACGTCCCAGTTGAAGTGCTCCTTCTGCGGCAAGCCCCAAGAGCAGGTGAAGAAGCTCATTGCCGGTCCTGGAGTGTTCATCTGCGACGAATGTATCGAGCTGTGCAACGAGATCATCGCCGAGGAGCTGGGCGAAGAGAACGAGGTAGAGCTACGGAATCTGCCTACTCCCCGGGAGATCAAGGCCATCCTGGACCAGTATGTCATTGGCCAGGAAAAGGCGAAGAAGGTCCTCTCTGTCGCCGTATACAACCACTACAAGCGGATCAATTCTGGTGGGCAGATTGACGACGTAGAGATCCAAAAGAGTAATATCCTCCTGCTTGGGCCGACAGGCTCGGGGAAAACATACTTGGCACAGACCCTGGCGAAGATTCTCAATGTTCCGTTTGCCATTGCTGATGCCACATCGCTGACAGAGGCTGGTTACGTCGGCGAGGATGTAGAGAATATCCTTCTGCGGCTGATCCAGAATGCGGATTACGACGTTGAAAAGGCCGAGAGGGGTATCGTTTACATCGACGAGATCGATAAGATCGCGCGCAAGAGTGAGAACCCCTCGATCACCCGCGATGTGTCCGGCGAGGGTGTACAGCAGGCGCTTCTCAAGATCCTGGAAGGTACAGTGGCCAGCGTTCCCCCCCAAGGAGGGCGCAAGCATCCGCACCAGGAGTTCATCCAGATCGATACGACCAACATCCTGTTTATCTGCGGTGGCGCGTTCGAGGGCCTCGACAAGATCATCGAGAACCGGGTGAGCGAGAAGGCCATCGGGTTCGGTGCGGACATCAAGAGGCGGGTTGAACGCAAGGTTGGTGAGTTGCTCGCCCAGGTGATGCCTCAGGACTTGCTCAAGTTCGGGATGATTCCGGAGTTCATCGGCCGGGTTCCGATCGTGGTCAGCCTGGATGCGCTGGACGAGGAAGCCCTGGTGCGTATTCTGACCGAGCCGAAGAATGCTCTGGTCAAGCAGTACCAGAAGCTCTTCTCCCTGGAGGACGTTGAGCTGGAAGTGACGGAAGCGGCGGTGCGGGCGATTGCCCAGAAGGCGCTGGCACGTAAGACGGGAGCCCGTGGCTTGCGGGCGATCATGGAAGAGATCATGTTGGACACCATGTTTGACTTGCCGACAAACAAGGAAGTCAAGCGGTGTGTCATTACGCCGGAATGCGTGGAAGGCAAGGAACCACCGCGGCTCATCCGGGTGGAGGAACCCAGGGAAACCCGTAAAGGTGGCAAGAAGAAAGAAGAACCAGCTTCCGCGTAGACCGTTCGGGGCGCTGCGGAAGATAGGGGAGAATACGGGAAAAGGTGGGAGCCTGAGCAGGTAGGTGGACGGGCGATCTGCTCAGGCGTTTTTGTCGGCTGGCCGCCGGGCATAATACCCCCGATAAAGTAGGGGGGCGCCGGCATGAACCTCATGGTTTTGCTCACCTTGCTCAATATCGCGTTCATGGTGGTGATTGGAAGCTACTTTGCCAGCCTGATCCGCAGCCAGCAGGTCAATCGCTCCGCCCTAGACCGGGAAGCCCAGAAAGAGCTGGAAAAGCTCAAACGGTTGCGGGCGATCTCGCTCACGGAACCGTTGTCGGAGCGAACCCGCCCCCGTGAGTTGTCTGAGATCATAGGCCAGGAGGAGGGCTTGCGAGCGTTGCGGGCAGCCCTATGCGGCCCTAATCCCCAACATGTGATCATCTACGGCCCGCCTGGAGTGGGGAAGACAGCGGCTGCCCGCATCATCCTGGAGGAAGCCAAGCGCAACCCTCGTTCTCCGTTTCGGCAGTCGGCAGCCTTCGTGGAGATGGATGGGGCGACCGCCCGGTTCGACGACCGGGGAATCGCGGATCCTTTGATCGGATCGGTCCACGACCCGATCTACCAGGGGGCAGGGGCGCTGGGAATCGCCGGAATTCCACAGCCCAAGCCGGGGGCAGTCACCAAGGCCCACGGCGGCGTCCTGTTCATCGATGAGATTGGCGAGCTCCACCCCATCCAGCTCAACAAGTTGCTCAAAGTTCTGGAAGATCGAAAGGTGATGTTGGAAAGCGCTTATTACAGCAGCGAAGACCCGCATATTCCTGCCCACATCCACGACATTTTCCAAAAGGGGTTGCCGGCGGATTTCCGGCTGGTGGGAGCGACCACGCGTTTGCCCGAGGAGATCCCAGCGGCCATCCGTTCCCGCTGCGTCGAGGTATTCTTCCGGGCGCTGACGCCCGACGAGGTGGCTACCATTGCGGTCAATGCCGCCCTGCGTGTCCATCTGACATTGGCCGCCGGCGCGGTCGAGGTGATCCGCCAGTACGCGACGAATGGGCGGGATGCCGTTAATATCGTGCAGCTGGCTGCCGGCCTGGCGGCAGTGGAGGGCCGGCACGAGATCCGGCGGGAAGACGTGGAGTGGGTGGTGGCTAGTGGGCAGTATTCGCCCCGCCCACAGCAGAAGATGTCCGGTAAACCCCGCATCGGCGTTACCTACGGTTTGGCAGTGGCCGGCGCCGGGCAGGGAATGCTGGTAGAAGTGGAGGCTCTGGCTGTTCCTGCGGAGAAAGGCCAGGGACAGTTGCGCGTGACGGGCGTGATCGATGAAGAGGAACTGGGCAGCATCGGGAAGACGATGCGCCGGAAATCCATGGCCAAAGGATCGGTCGATAACGTCATGGCGGTTCTCCGGGCGCACCTGGGCTTGCGTCCAGCTGACTACGATATCGACGTAAACTTCCCGGGCGGTGTGCCGGTGGATGGCCCTTCTGCAGGGGTAACGCTGGCTACCGCGGTAGCCAGCGCCCTGCTGCGACGTCCGGTGCGTGCAGACATGGCTATGACCGGCGAAGTCTCGTTGCTGGGGGAGGTCAAGCCGGTCGGAGGCATTGTCCCCAAGGTGGAAGCGGCCCGCCTGGCTGGAGCTAAACTGGTTCTCATTCCTGAAGACAACTGGCAGGATCAGTTCGCCCGGTTGGAGGGCATCAAAGTGCAACCCGTACGTTCCCTCCGGGAAATATTGGACCTTGCCTGGGTAGACGAGCCTGCCCACGCTCTCCCGGCGACGCTGGGGCAACAGGACTGGCGGGTGGCCGAGGGTAGCTGACCCTTTGGCTCTCCCTCGACGGTAGCTGAGCTGGTGCGCCGACCGCCCAGACCGGTCCGGCCTGCTCGTCCCCGGATCTTGTTGCCCCACCAGACGTTTCCGACAGGAAGAGGCGCTCCGGCTACGAATAACCGTGGTATGTACGGATTCGTAGATGGGAGCACCGCTGGATGGCAAGGCCTACCTTTTCGCCCAAGAGCGTGATGAACCGTGCACTGCCTCTGCTTCCGTTGCGGGGCATCGTGTTGTTTCCCGGTCAAGCGGTGGCCATAGAGGTGGGCCGACCGCGTTCGATGGAGGCCATTCGCCAGGCGTTACTGCGAGACGGTCTTCTGGTGGTTGTCGCCCAACGAGACAGCTCGGTCGTTGAACCCAGCCGCGAGGACCTGTTTGATGTGGGCACGCTGGCCCGCCTGCACCCATCTTCCGGGTTGGCTCAGTTGATCCGCCAGCAGGCGGCGTCGGGGGAAGCCCGCCTGGTGACGGCCGAAGAGGCGGCAGAGGCGGAGGAAGAGGAAGTGACCGGCGAGGGTGGCGGTTCACCGGAGGGTAATGCAGCCTTTCGAGTGATTCTGGAAGGTCTCGAGCGGGTTGACTTGCGCCGGGTCTGGCAGACACCATACCCCCGGGCAACAGTGTACTTCCGGTTAGAGAGCAAGCCGCCGGCGGCTGCGGCCGGCACACGCCCGGCAAGGCGGCAGGCTGCCGACGCTCCGGCAGGCCAGGAGGCAGGAGCGGAAGTCCGGTTACCGGTAGCTGATTTGAGCGCTCTCGTCCGCCGGCAGATCGGCCTCTATCTGCAGGCAGGCCGGGTACTGCCGGGTTTGGAGGATTTCCGTTCGCCGGAGCTGGACAGTTCGCCGGGTCGATTGGCCAACTTGCTGGCCGGCCGTTTGCCGCTGGCAGTGGAAGTCCGCCAGCAGCTGCTCGAAACGGATGACCCCGAAGCCCGGTTGCGCAAGGTGTACGAGGCGCTGGTCCGGGAGACGGAGCTGGCCGGCGTGGAGCAGCGGGTGAAAGAACGGGTCCGCCAGCAGATGGAAAGCTCTCAGCGGGAGTACTTCCTGCGGGAGCAGATGCGTGCCATTCAGCGTGAGCTGGGCGAAGGGGACGGCAACGCGGGCGAGGTCGCCGCTTTACGTAAAAAGCTGGAAGAGGTGGGCCTGTCGCCGGAAGCGAAGGAAAGAGCGACTCAAGAATTGGACCGGCTGGCCAAGATGCCCCCACTCGTACCCGAGGCCACGGTTATTCGCAGTTATTTGGAGTGGATAGCAGCCCTGCCCTGGCAAAAGCAGAGCAAGGATCGGCTCGATCTGGATCTGGCGCGCAAAATCCTGGAAAGAGACCACTATGGTCTGGAGGAACCGAAGCGCCGGATTCTGGAGTTTTTGGCTGTCCGGCGTCTCACGGCAACGACCCGGGGTTCGTTGCTCTGCCTGGTGGGGCCGCCAGGGGTCGGGAAGACGTCGCTGGCCCGTTCCATTGCGGAGGCGCTCGATCGCCGGTTTGTCCGGATCTCGCTGGGGGGCATCCGCGACGAGGCGGAGATCCGCGGCCATCGGCGGACCTACGTGGGTGCGCTTCCCGGCCGGATTCTACATGCCATGCGACAGGCAGGGACCAAGAACCCTGTCCTTTTGCTGGATGAAATCGACAAAATGGGGGCGGACTTCCGGGGGGACCCGGCCGCTGCTTTGCTGGAAGTGCTTGACCCCGAGCAAAACAAGGCTTTTTCTGACCACTATTTAGAGTTACCCTTTGACTTGTCCCAGGTACTGTTCATCACCACGGCCAATTACCTGGGGGGTATTCCCCGCCCATTACTCGACCGGATGGAGCTTATCGAAATTTCGGGTTACACCGAGGAAGAGAAATTCCAGATCGGCCGCCGCTATCTGTGGCCCAGGCAACTGCGCGAAAGCGGGCTCAACGGCGAGCTGGTTCACCTATCGGATGGGGCCTTGATGGACATTATCCAGCATTACACCAGGGAGGCAGGCGTTCGCCAGCTGGAGCGGGTGTTGGCCCGTCTGTGCCGGCGAATCGCTCTGGATTGGGTAGAAAGAGAGGCCAGCCAGAAGCCGGCCCGGGTAAACATCGGCCGCCGTTCCCTGCCGCGCTACCTGGGGCCAGCGCGTGTGCGCTGGGGTGAGGCCCTGTCCCAGGACCGAATAGGCGTGGCCACCGGCCTGGCCTATACAGAAACGGGGGGCGACTTACTGGAAATCGAGGTGGCAGTGAGCCGCGGCTCGGGGCGGCTGATCCTCACCGGAAAGCTGGGAGAGGTCATGCGGGAGTCCGCCCAGACGGCGTTTAGCTTCATACGGACCCGCAGTAAAACGCTGGGCATTACGGCGGACTTTCCGGACCATCAGGACATTCACATTCACGTGCCCGAAGGGGCCATCCCCAAGGACGGCCCGTCGGCAGGGATCACGATTGCTACTGCTTTGGCTTCGGCGTTGACCGGGCGGGCGGTGCGGCACGACCTGGCCATGACAGGCGAGATCACCCTGCAGGGACGAATCCTGCCCATCGGGGGACTGAAGGAGAAACTGTTGGCTGCGGTCCGGGCCGGGCTCCGGCAGGTCTTGATTCCGGCCGAGAACGAACCGGAGCTGGTCCAGATGCCGGAGTCAGTGAGCAAGCGCCTTCAGATTCGTCTGGTAGAGACGATGGATGAAGTGCTGGAAGCGGCGCTGCTGCCGGCCACGAGCAGTTGTAGTCCCGCTTTGGCAGCCCGGCCTGCCCCAGAAGTGGCCGCTGCTGCCGATAGCGTCGTCAGCCCGGAGCCGGCGCCCTGTCTACCGGTGAACGGGGAGCGGCCGTTGCCGCAACCCCAGGAAATCCCGCCGGGGCCCGTGCCGCCCAGCCCAAGCGGGGTACCCGCCGTGCCGGCGAGTGCACGGCCTTCTGCGCGATAGCACAAGCTACAGGTGGCCGTTCCCCGCAGGACTCTGTGCGGAACGAAAGGCAGCCGCCGCAGTGAGGGCGGCGAGAGCGAGAAAGAGAGAGTTGGCGGTGGGCATCAGCGTCGATGCCCGAAGAATACTCCAGGAGCGGCAGACAGGAGGCACAAGGAATGGGTGAAGCCCAACAGGCAGGAGGCCAGGAAGCTCAGGAGCCGCGCTCGTTGGCAGAATGGCTGGTCACACCGGTGCTGGCCGGATTGCGAGGGCGAGATTTCCTTTCGCTACGGGACTTTTCGCCCGCGGAACTCCAAGCTCTCATCGGCCTTGCCCGTACACTCAAGGCTTGTCGGCAGCGGGGTGAACCCACGCCGGTACTGACCGGACGTTCGTTGGCCATGATCTTTCAGAAACCTTCCACCCGCACGCGGGTAGCCTTTGAAGTGGGAATGTTCGAATTAGGGGGTCAGGCGCTTTACCTGAACGCTGCTGACCTGCAACTGGGCCGGGGGGAAAGCATTGCGGACACGGCCAGAGTCCTTTCCCGTTTTGTGCACGCCATTCTAATTCGCACATACAGCCAGGACGAGGTAGAAGAGCTGGCCCGGTACGCCAGCGTCCCCGTCATCAACGGGTTGACCGATCTCCTTCACCCCACTCAGGTACTGGCCGACCTTATTACATTGACCGAGAAGTGGGGCAAGCTGGCCGGCCATACGATGGCGTACGTCGGGGACGGCAACAACATGGCTCACTCGCTGCTGTTTGGCGCCGCGCTGACTGGCCTTCACCTGCGTGTGGCTACTCCGCCCGACTATCCGCCCCAAGCCGCGATCCTCGAACAAGCCCAGGCGTTGGCCCAACGCTGGCGCACCGGTGCTCAGCTCGTTTGGACCACCGATTCGATCGCCGCTGTCGCCGGGGCACATGCAGTCTATACTGACACTTGGGTCAGCATGGGCCAGGAGCAGGGGGCCGAACGCAAACGGGCAGTTCTGCGTCCATATCAACTCAACTTGCAGTTGTTGAACCGGGCGGCTGCCGGGGCACTCGTGCTCCATTGCCTGCCTGCTCATCGCGGGGAAGAGGCGACGGATGAGGTGTTGGACGGACCGACCTCGGTCATTTTCGACGAGGCCGAGAACCGCCTCCACGCTCATAAAGCGATTCTTACCGCTCTGTTGGCGGGGGGAACGGCGCTTCCGGCGTCGTGACGACGCACGCGTCCGGCCCGATGGTGCGGATCTGCGAGCTGCCCATGGCGAGCGGAGCTTTCCAGCGGGCCCACCAGCCGGGAGGGCGGTAAAGGATCCGCACCAGCCGTCCCCCCACCCTTTCCACCAGGATGTCGTCCAGCGTTCCCAGGTGTTCGCCCTGGTCTGTCAAGATCGGCAGCGAGAACAGGTCACTCCAGGCCGGTTGCGCGGCGGGTCGAGCCGGTAGAGAAGAGGGTGCATCGCATGGCGGCAACCCGGCGGAGCCGAACTTGCCCCAGAACGGGAAGTGCCAGCGCCGATGAGTGGGGGAGTCGGGCCCGGCGGGGAGGGCGGACCAGTCGATCAGGGAGGCGAGCGCCGGACGTTCCGTTACCGTGTGCAGGTGAAGGCGGCTCGGGACCGTCACTGCTTCCGGGCCCACGGCCACCAGGTCGGTGAGGGACAGCAGGAACCAACGAGCCCCTCGGCCCGCCGGGCTGTGGGAGGGAGTGGCGGCCGAAGGGGAAGGAGTCGTCGCCGGCGTGGCCGGTTCGAGCAGCAGCCCGTCGAGCCGTAGTGAGGAAGCGGAAAAAAGGGGCTGAAGAACGTACCCCACGGCTTCCCCACGATCGACTGCCAGGACAAGGCGTCCAGGCAATTGGCGGAGCGAAATGGGTTGACGGGCGGAGGCAGCGACGCTGGAGGCGGAGACCATGAGAGAAGCAGCATCAGAGGACCCGCCTGGCGTGCCTCCGGATGACGGCGAAGGGGATGGGGCGCCGGGCAAGCTGTCCAAACGCATGATGGCCCCCTCCTTTAACAGGTTTGCCGGCCGAAAGTGTCGGGGGTGTGCATTGGATCGAGGGGTGGTAGTATGTGCTCCGGGCACAGGCTGGTGGCGGCACCCATCCCCGCATTACCAGCCCGGCCACGGAGCCGTTGTATGCATCTTGGGAAGGAAGTAGACTATCCAACAGGTCCTCTGGAGAGCGTCATCCAGGAAACAGGAGCGAGTGAATGAGCCTCACCGTGCGCCCTGGTCAGTAGAGGCGGCTGCCGCCCTCGTCTGAGACAGCGGCCAGAGGGTTTGCAGCCGGGCCCGCAGCCACTGTTGCAGCGGGAGAAGCCGTGGCTGCAACCATGCATCCAGGCCATACGCGCCGGCCAGCTTCCGGGTAGCCACAAGCACGATTTCAAGAGTGAAAAGAATCGGATTCGTTGAAGTGGCGCCGGCCAGCATGAAGTTGAGGTTCATGAACGCTCCCACCAGAGCGGAAAAGCCTGTGAATGCGCCCAGAGTGAGTCCAATGCCCACCAGTGCCTCGCCGGTAGGCACCAGGTAGCTGAAAAAACCGGCCGAAGGCAGAGCGACATGCTGGATGAACCAGGCATACCACCATTGAACGGCCGGGTGTTCACCGGAAGCCAGCTGCAATGAGTGCTGGAAGAATCCGGTGATGGCCGTCCCGGCATGGTCGCCCACCCAGGCCGGGTTGGTCAGTTTGCCCCAGGCGGCCTGCAACCATTGAGCACCGACGTATACGCGCACGACGGCCAGAAGTACTCTCTTAAGGCTGTCCACAGTGAGTAAGCCCCTTTCTGACGATCTGGAGGCCGCTATCCCCAGGTGCTATGGCGAAGCGAAGCGCGGCCACAGTCGCCGCCGGCCACCAGAGGGGTGCGACCATGAGGATTAGGACGTTTACCTTAGGTAACCCCGGGGAGATTATACGACCCGATGGTCAGCGGGCGGGTAGTGGGCCTCTGGGAGGACATGCTGGAGCCGGACACCCTGGCAGGAGAAGCGAAAAACGGAAACGAAGAGGGCAAAATGTGGGAGAGACAGCCGTCCGTAGTGGGCACGAGGATGGAAAGGAGCCGCGCCAGTGGTAAGCATACCAGCAGAGATTTTCCGTGAGTATGACATACGAGGGCTCGCTGATACCGAATTAACCCCGCCAGTCATGGAGGTCTTGGGGCGCACCCTTGCTGAATACTACCGCGACGTGGGCGACAGCGTAACGTTGGTCGGGCGGGACAATCGATGGAGTTCTTTCGCCCTGCGAGACGCGTTGGTGCGTGGGCTCACGGCCGGGGGCCAACAGGTAGTCGACCTGGGGGTAGTCACGACCCCTCTGTTTTACTTCGCCCGTATCGATATGGGGATCGACGCCGGTTTGATGATCACCGCCAGTCACAATCCCCCTCAGTATAACGGGCTGAAGGTGGCCCACGGGTTTGCCACTATCTACGGGGAGCAGATCCAGGACTTGCGGAAGCGGGCCGAGGAGGTGGCGGCGCGCCTAGTGCAGGGGGGTGTGTCGCCCGGCCCAGCGGGTGTCGCAGGTGCAAGCGAGGGCCGAGCGGAGACGCCTGGGGCTGCGGCCGCTACTTCCGGGCAGGTGACTCAAGTCGATAAAGGTCCCGATTACCTGCGCATGCTCCAGGATAAGATCCGCCTCGGGCCTCGTCGTTTGAAGATCGTGGTAGACTGCGGAAACGGGACGGGCAGCCTGTTTGCCGTTCCGTACCTGAAGGGCCTGGGCTGCGAAGTGATTCCCTTGTACTGTGAATCCGACGGGCACTTCCCGCACCACCAGCCCGACCCAACTGTTTCAGCCAACATGAAAGACCTGGCCGCGCGGGTCGTGGCAGAGAAGGCGGATGCCGGCATTGGCTTCGATGGGGATGCGGATCGGATCGGGGTGGTGGACGATCAGGGTCAGATTCTTTGGGGCGATGAGTTGATGGTACTGTTTTGGCGGGAGATTCTGCCCCGTCACCCTGGTACTACCGCCATCGTCGAGGTGAAGTGTTCGCAGGCGCTGGTAGAAGAGATCCAGCGGCTGGGGGGCCGGCCCTTGTGGTATAAGACGGGCCACTCCTTGATCAAAGCAAAGATGAAGGAGATTGGCGCGGTGTTCACGGGCGAGATGTCCGGCCACATGTTCTTTGCCGACGAGTACTACGGGTTCGATGACGCCTTTTACGCGGCCGGCCGCTTACTGCGTATTCTGTCTCACAGCTCTCAGTCCCTATCGCAGATGCGGACCACCATTCCTCACTACTGCAGCACCGCGGAGACACGGGTACCCTGCACGGAAGAGTCCAAGTTCCACATCGTGGCGGGGATCCGGGATACCTTCCGATCCCGGCTGGAGACAGCAGAGAGATCAGATCCCGGGCGGCCTGTAGAGGTCATTGCGGTGGACGGGGCACGGGTGGTCTTTCCAGACGGATGGGGTCTGGTGCGGGCCTCTAACACCCAGCCAGTCATTGTGGCTCGTTGTGAGGGGCGCAGCGAGGCGGCGTTGCACCGGATCGAGGCGTTGATGAAAGCGGAGCTGATGAAGTACCCTGAGGTACAACCCTTCGAGTGGGCCTATTAAGTCAACGTCGCCTGGCAAGAAAAGTAACCTACAAGAAACAGGGGGGTAATCATCTTACCCCCCATCGCCCCCAGCTACCTACCTAGCACGGACCTCCATGCACATGAGTCATTCACCCAGTACCTGGATTTCGTCAACGAAGACCCAGATCGGGTTATCCCAGCTGACCTGGACGTAGCGGGCTTTCACCCCTTGCAGATCGGCAGCGAAAGGAATGACCGTCGCATCCTTTTCGACGTCCTCCTGGGGGGTCAGGTCCATCGCCGGACCATACTTGGTCCCATCCAGGGAGAAACTGACCTGTACCATATTGGGCAAACCGATACCGGCACCTTGGGCATGCAGGAACCGGATCAACACTTTCGAGAGATTGGCCTCACGTCCCAGGTCAATCGTCACTGTACGTCCACCCTGGCGCAGGAACCCGACCCAGGCGTCATTGTACAGGTTGGCAGAGTCGTCGACCTTGCCATCGGTCAACTCTACATTGTTCGTATCCGGATAGGTGGCCGCGATCTTTTCGTGCTCAGGGTTGGGTTCCCATGCGGTCACTTCGTAGGGACGTCCCAGGGCCAGGTTGGTCGGCTCTGCCATCGCAACTGCGCTGAGCGAGAGAGCCACCGCCGCGCTGGCCGCAGTCGCCAGCAAGGGGCGCAACAACCGGAACGAAGCGATTCTCTTCTGAGCCATGGTACTACAGACCCTCCTTTTGGATGCATAAATCATTGAACCTGTGGAGTCATAACGCTCCCAGCAGGTAAACCCATTCAATTCTTCGCCGGCCAGAGCGGGATTCCTTCTCCACGGCGGAGCACTGCGACTCGGTTCCATTCGAGAGTCTATGGGTGTATAATTTATTAACAGAAATGACAAGCAACGTCTGCAGTCGCACGCTATCGATGGCGTAACGAAGTCGGTAGCCAGGGTTGGCTGACGTTTGCGCGGAGGTTGGGGAAATGAGTGTGACAAGAATCACCAGCCGCGCCGAAAGCGGCCAGGGCCTGGCCCAGCGGACCAAGGTGTGTGAGGTTTGCGGGGCGGACATCAGCAAGCGGCCGGGGCCGGCCAAGTATTGCGTTCCATGTTCATTGCTGACCAAACGCCAGCGGGCCCTGGTGAAGGCAGGGGTTCTGTCCGTGGAGGAGGCTACCCGGCAGCGGAGCCGTTAGGCCCGTCCTCGGTTTTCTTCTAGATTTGTTGCTCCTGTTATTGCCACGATCGCCACAGGTGGCAGCCGGGCCGCAGCCCGGCCTGGGCCAGGTTTGCCTGGCCCGGGCGGCCTGGCCACAGGTCGGGTGCTGATGATCAGCCTTCTTCCAATTGCTGACGCCACGCCCGGTAGCTGGCGTAGAGGGCACTGGACGTGGGGTGACCGGCGAAGACGGGGCTTCCCGGTTTGTTCATCATGCCCAGATACTGATAGCAAAGAACCTCTTCTACCTCCAGGGGAATGGCTTCTAACTGTGCCCGCACCCGTTCCCAGGGCGCTGGAATCAGGGGACTCTTATACACTTCTCCCTCGTGAACGAAGATCTCGATGTCCATCCAAAGCCGCCGCCCGGCAGCCTGGTGGGTGCGGACTAGCCGCTCGTAGATCTCTGGCAGCTCATCGACACGGGTTTTGCGAACCCCCACCTCGTCTTGCCAGGCTAGCCAGTCGACCTCCAACTGGCGGAGTTGTTCCACAAAGCGGTCGTCCGGCTTGATCAACCGTGTTCCATACGGAGCAATGAACACGGGCTGGTCCGCCGCCCGGCGACAAATGCCTCCCAGTGTGTTGGTATACTCGATGTACCCATCGGGGAAATGCCCCTGCACGCCCGCTTCGACCGGCAAATACCAGCCAGCGAACGAGGGATGGGAAGCGTAGCGTTGGGCCAGTTCAGAACAGACGGAACGTTGCACGCTCTCCCCTTCCGGATCCTGCAGGAAGCGACCAGTGTCTTCGTGGAAAAAGCCGACTCCCAGGTAGACTCGCCCGCCGCGAGCGTCCGCCGCCCGGAGCACCGCCTCAATCGGATCTTCGGTTTTGAGCGGCCACCGTTCGGGAATCACCTGGGACGGGTAGAACGAGCGACCCCGTAGCGCCACGGACATGATCACCAGATGGCGCATGCCAGCCTCGATCATTTCCCCGATTTTGGCATCCCAATCTTCTGGGGTAAACTGAGCGGTAGTGTCGTTCCAGTAGTCGCCTTCCCGGTAGTTTGGATGGTGGAAATCCAGCCAGGTCCCATGGATGGCTCGGCCAGGTTTATACTGTTGCGCACCTCGTGACTGCATACCATGCTCCTCCCTGGATGGTCTGTGCGGCTTGCCTTTCTCGCCGATTCGCGCGGGGGTTGGCCCAGGCGTCACAGGCCATTGCGGCAATCTGCTCCCATTGTACCCAGGAGGATTGGAGAGTGCCAGGTGGAATTCCCCGTTGCTCCAGGTAGGTGCGTGGGCAGACCGTACAGACGTGTGGGAAGGGGATGACCATGGGCAAGCGAGTTACAGGTGATGCCGGGAATCAGAAGGGCCGAACCGGCAAGCCGAGGCGGGTGGGACAGCCATCCAGCCGGTGGCGGCGATGGGCGCAGGTTTTTGGAGGGGTGATGTTCATCATGGGGATCGCGGGCTCGCTGGCAGCGGCTGCCGCCACTCCCTCGGAACCAGGGTATTTTCCGCCAGGCACACCGAAGTCAAGGGGCGCTTCGAATATCATCCTGGTGTACACAGGCTACTATAGCAGCGGCGCAGGCGATTGGGACGTGGCCTCGGCTCTGCCGTATGTGGCCTATGGCACACCCAAAGTAGATGAGAATGGCCAGCGCCTGTTGCAGATGGACTGGAAGGACTGGTTCTTTGATACGTACCTGTTCTTGGGCTTGCAAGCACCGTCGGGCCGTGCGTTCGATTCTCCGGCGCGTGCGACGCCCGCCCGCATGGAAGACTGGCAGTGGTATATCGACCACCTCTTCGCCGACGGGATGCAGCTGGATGCCTTTGACCAAGCGGTGGCGTTGGCGAAAGAGCGGGGGCTGGGGCCGGCTGACTACCGCGGCAAAGTGATCATCATGATTCCCAACCCCATCACCACGCAGCGAGACTTTGGCGATGTGGACGGGGACGGCGTGAGCGAGGATTTCACGGTCATCAGGCAGAGCAGCGCCCAGGCGACTGCCGCTCGCACTCGGGCGGTGCAATGGTACGTGCGGCAAGTGCTCGCCCGCTGGCAGGCGAAGAAGTACCAAAACCTCGAGCTGATCGGCTTCTACTGGGTGGAAGAAGAGGTGCACATGGGGGTCAGCAGCGAGGGGAGTACCTTGCAAGCTGTGCACGACCAGCTGGCGGCCGACGGCTACCTGCTGTTTTGGATTCCCTGGTTCAACGCCCCGGGAGTACAAAACTGGCAGAGGTGGGGGTTTGATGTGGCCATTCACCAACCCAACTACATGTTTAACACCAGTATCCCCAAGAGCCGGCTGGAGGAAGCAGCCGCTATTTCCAGGGCGAAAGGGATGGGGGTGGAGATCGAGGCCGATAGTTCAATCCTGAGCTCTGAAAGCGGTCGTCAGCGCTACCTGGACTACCTGCGCGCCGGCGTCCAGTTTGGGTACATGAACGGCGCCCTCAAAGCCTACTATCAAGATGCGAAGGCGCTGCTCTACGCCTTCAGTTCACTAGACCCCGAGGTGCGCCGCATGTACGACGCGACCTACGAGTTCGTGAAGGGGCGGTTTGTCGACGAGCAATAGACGGGAAGGGGGAGGTCCCACCCGCCCACTCCGCCTCGAAGCGGCGACGTCAAGAACAAGAAAAGGACAGGACGAAACAGGATGACGAGTACGTTTCGGGTGATGACATGGAATGTGCACGACGGGATCGGCGGTGACGGTCGCTACGACCTGATTCGCCTGGAGCGGTTGATACGAGCCGCTGACGCAGATCTGATCGGGCTGCAGGAGGTGGGCCGGCGCTGGTTGCCCGATAGCCAGTTCGATGATGAACTGGTGCAGCTGGCCTTGGCGGTGGGATACTTCCCGTTTTTTGCGCCCATCAACGACCTGCCGGCCGGCCCAGGGCTGGGCCGCCGCCAGTACGGCTGCGGCATTCTGTCTCGCTGGCCGCTGCGGTCGGCCCAGGATCACGGGCTCTCCCGTATTGGCACCTATGACCCTGCCCGGCAGCTGCACCGGTTACCCGGCTTTCCAGAGGTCGTGGTCGAGCCGGCTCCGGGCCGGCGTTGCCATTTTTTCTGTACGCACCTGTACTGGCGAGACGCGGCCGTACGCCGACTCGAGGCGGAAGAAACAGTGCAGATTCTGCAGCCACTGATCCAGCAGGGTGAGCTCTGTATCCTGGTGGGGGACTTCAATGCTGAGCCAGGGGATGCAGAGCTGGCGCCGCTTTTTGCTGCCGACAGCGGGCTGGTCGATGCTGGGGGGACACTTCCCACCTATCCGGCCGATCATCCCACCAAACGGATCGATCTGGTGTTTGTCTCACGCTCCCTGCGGGTGCGACAGCCGGTGGTGTGGCCTAGCCCGACAGCCTCGGATCATCGCCCGGTGGTTGTGGAGCTCGGCTGGGACGAGAACCCGCTGGGCCAGAGCGCAGGTGGAAGGTAGGCTATGAAGACCTTCTTGTTGGAGACCACCCCCCCTGCGCTTACCCCGGAGCGCCTCGGGGAAGCGCTTGCCGAGGCGGAATGGGTGTTACGTCCCTCGATCCAGCATGTGGCAGGCAGGGAGACGGCTGCGAGCGGCCGGTTCTTGGTGGAACAGGCGGGCCGGCAGCTGCCTCTGGGGGAGCTGGCGGCCTGCGACACGAAGGGGCGGCTATGGGCGTTTTCGCCGGCTGCCGACGTATCCGGTGAACCGCTGGTGCGGCAGTTGGTGAGCCGCTGCAGTGCCGTGGACCGGGTCTGGCTGGTGCCGGCGTTCCTGGCTCAGGTGTGGCAACGGGTGGTGGGGCCAGCGGGTAGGCGGAGAGGGGTGGGATCAGGAAGGGCCTACGGAACGGCCGACCGTACGGACCTCTTGTATACGTGGCAACGACTACCCAAGGTCGGCAGTGGGACCAGCCCGACTGGGCCACTAATGGGAAGCTGGCTCTCTTCGGTTTGGGATGAAAAGCCCAGCGGGGGTACGCATCTGATCTGGTCAGATAGCAGCGAATGGATTCAGGCAGTGGGAGGACCCCTTCGTTCGGATTGGCCGCTGCCCCTGGCCTTGGCGGGATTCCGCTGTGAGTGGACCGAGCCGGCGGGACAGTCATTCCGCGTTGGGAAAGGGGGCAATGGCCTCAGGGCGGCGACAGAGGAGGCGGGTGAATGGATGGGGGTCGACCGGGCGGGGGTCATTGCCAGCGCCACAGGCAATCCGGCTTTTGTGGATAACCTAATACGCGCCTACCTGGCTTTGCTCCGCAAGGTGGAGGAGCGCCTGTGGCCAGGGGCGAGCCGGCACGAGGCCACAGGGACGGGCACCGGTTCGGCAGCGACCATCGCACCAGCGGCAGCGGCTGCGGTACCATCTGCGTCGGCCACCTCTGGCCTGGGCGAGGCTGGGAGCCGGACGGGGTCGACAGCGGGGAGGCCGGCGGTTCAAGAGGAGGAAGTGGAGACCGTGGGGGAGGTTCGCTGGCGGGGAACGCCGGTCACGGCGGTGTTTCAGCCAGCGTTGACGGATGAGGAGTACGAAGCGCTGCTGGCGGAGTTGGAAAGCGGTGGCGGTTCGCTGCGGTTGTGGGGCAAAGCACGGTCGCTGGCAGTCAAACGGGTGGAGGTCGAAGCGCTGGATTTGCATGGACGCAGATCCGTGGTGATCGACTTTTCGCCGCGCCAGCTCATTGCCTTGTTTCCGGAAGGGGCCTGTGCGAATAGCGTCGTGCGGCTGATGGTTCACCTGTTGCATGAGGTACGGCCTTCGGCGCAAATCTTCCTGGGTGACCAGCCGTACGCAGCGGTGGTGCGACAAGCCTGGCTGGAGGCAACTGAGAAAGGCAGTACTCAAGTCAATTAGCGACCGGACCACACGTTTGCGGGTGGGGATGGAGTGCGGGCGGCTGGGCTCTTTTGCCAGTGTTAAGTGTTAGTGGCGGATCAACAGCCAGGCACCCATCAGCAGGAGCAATGCGCCGACGCCGCGGGAGAGGGTGAAGGGCAGCCGCTCGAGGCCGAGCCAGCCAAAGTGGTCAAGTACGGCCGCGGTGGCGATCTGGGCAACCAGTATGCCGGTAGTGGCATTGACCATGCCCAGCCGTGTGACCGCGGCGGCCACCGTCCAGGTGATAACCACACCGGCCACTCCGCCGAAAAAAGCGGCGGTAGGGGCTTGGATGAGACCGAGCCACGAGCCGCGGGCGGCTGGAACCAGAAGGGTCAGGGCGGTAGCGATGGCGGCGGAGGTATGGACCCAGAGGGTGGCAACGGCTAGACTGCTGCTGCGAGCCAGCCAGGAGTCGAGGGCCCCCTGAACGGGCATCAGCGTGCCAGCTACGGCGGCCAGCAGGAGGGCGAGAAGAAACGGCATGGGGAAGACCTCCCGTGATTGCTTTTTGGCAGCCAAAAGATTCCTTTCTGACAGCTCGACGGGTGCATGGGTGTCGCAGGAGTAGGATGCCCGCTGGCCGGGCCGATGAAAGCGAGGATCGGCCAGGCCAATGGCCAGCGGTGGGCGCGCCGATGAAAAGAGAAGCCGTCGGGTGGGCAGCTTGTGCAGCATGTTACGGAGGAAGGAGTAGTCACAGATGATGCAGGCGCAAGCCGCGGAGTGGCGGGGTAAGTGGGAGCAGATTCGCCAACTTCTGGCCCAGGAGAAGCTGGATGGGGTCGTACTGGCCACGGAGCCGAGTATTGCCTGGCTGACCGGCGGAGCGCAGGTCTATGTCGCCAGGGGCGAACTGGTCGCCAGTCTGTTGGTGACCGCCGAGTCGATTACGATTCTGACCAATGCCATCGAAGCGCAGCGACTGGAGCGGGAGGAGTTTGCCCCGGTGGCGGCCACCTCCGGTTGGAAGATGAACGTACGCCCCTGGACGGAGAGTCCAGCTCAGCAGCTCAGCCGGGTACTGCAAGAAGAGGCAGGCGGAAAGGGCCATTGGTTGACAGACGATCCGGGACTCGCCTGGGCGTTGTCCGATCCCGAGTTGGGCCCGACGCTGCGGTTGGATGGGCAGGCCCTGGCCGCACTCCGTTATGCCCTCCGGCCGGAGGAAGTGGAGCGCTACCGGGAGGTGGGCCGATTGACGGCGGCTTGCCTGGAAAGTGCGGCCCGGTCGATTCGCATGGGTCAGACCGAGGCGCAGATTGCGGCGGAGCTGGACAACCGGTTGCAGTCGGCCGGCCTTGAGCCCACCGTGACGCTGGTGGCGGCCGACCAGCGAATCAGCGCCTTTCGCCACCCGGTGCCAACCAACACGCCGGTCTGGAGTCGCTGCATGCTGGTCACCTGCGCCCGGCGCTACGGTCTGGTAACGGCGGCCACGCGGCTGGTGCAGTTCGACACCCCGCCGGCAGACCTGGTCCACCGGCACCAGGCGGTGTTGCAGGTGGAAGCGGCCATGCTGGCGGCGTCCCGGCCTGGCCGTACATTGGCCGATGTCTATCAGGCGGCGGCCACGGCCTACGCTGCCCAGGGATATCCTGGCGAGGAACGGCTGCACCACCAGGGGGGAACGATCGGTTACCGAAACCGTGAGCTGCTGGCCACTCCCGACGGAAGCGAAACCCTGCGCTCGAATCAGGCCGTCGCTTGGAACCCCAGTATCACAGGTACCAAGACAGAAGACACGTTCCTTATCACAGAGGCGGGCTGGGAACGCGTAACCCGCAGCGAAGCGGATTGGCCCCAGCTCCGCCTCCAGGTAGACGGGCAAGAGCTGCTTCGGCCTGGCATCTTGCAGTTGCGGTGAGGAGGAGGGCCCGAACCGCCCCGCTCGTTCACCGTTCCATTTCCGAGACGGACCAGGTGAGGCTTTCGTAGCGATTGTGGCGCTCGATCCGCTCACCGGGAAGGATAACCCGCCGCTCTTGCAGCAGGTCCTCCAGGCGTTGCTTGGCTTGCTGAAAGCGTTGCGAGTGGACCACCTCACGGCTCCAGAGGAATCGCAGCGTCTCCTCTAGGTCCCGATCGTCGGTAACATGGATGAGGTGTTCGTAGACGGTGCGAGCCTTCTCTTCTGACGCAATGTCTTCGGCCAGATTGGCGATGGGGTCGCCGACGGCATTGATATACGCCGCGGTCCATGGTGCGCCCGATTCGTTTACATAGAATGGATCTTTGCCAAATTCCACGTACTGCTCGGCCAGCCCATGGCGGCGCATTTCCTCAGGCGTCAGGCCATCCACCAGGCGGTGATAGCACTCGCCCAAAATCTCCAGGTGGGCCATTTCCTCGGTAGCAATGTCGGTGAGCAGCGCCCGGGCGCGCGTATCCGGCATGGAAAAGCGCTGCGTCTGGTAGCGCATGGCCGCTGCCAGCTCTCCTTGCGGCCCACCATATTGGGCTAGAATCAGCTTAGCCATGCGAGGGTCGGTTTTGGAGACACGGGCAGGGTGCTCCAGTTTGCGCACGTAATACCACATAGACCTTTCGCCTCCCGACTCTAGCGATTGCCGGTGGGGGGGACTGCATAGGGGCCACCCGGGCGTTCACCCGGCCAGTCTTCGTCCATCCACATGAACGGCCCGAGGCGGCTGCGGAACTCGTCCATGAGCCGTTGGGTGGCTGCGGCGGCCCGGTTGTAAGAGTCCAGGATCTGGCGGTTGTCGGGATCCATATCGCCAGCCAGCATCCAATCGATAGCCCGGAACTCCTCGACTTGCAGACGGTGGATGAGCTCGGTCTCGTCGGGTCGGCGGGTGCCGCCGCGGTCCCAGGGCCACCACCAGCTCTCCTCGATGGGACCGGCGTCGGGTTCAGCTACCCACCCAGGCTCGGCGGGTTGGGTCGCGGCCGGTGCGGGAGCAACGCCAGCGGTCGGCGTAGGCGGAGAAGCCGGAGTAGCAGGGGGCGGCGTTAGGGACGGTGCAGAGGGAGGCGCAGCGGAGTCGGAAGGCTCCATAGGGGGTGCCGGCTCTGCGTCGCGCAGCCAGCGGGAACGACGGGGGCGCCCAAACCAGGGGGTGCTGCGGGACGAATCGGGTTCAGTAGCCGGCTCCGTCCGGGCTGCAGGGGACGAGGAGCTGGGCGTGGTCGTCGGGGAAGGCTCGGTAGCAATAGGCGGTATGGGCCGGCGGCCCGGCTCAGGCTCTGGTGGCTGGGCAGCCACAGGTGGGTTTTGGGGGGCTGCCGCCCCTCGAGGCTGAGCGGGTGTGGATGAGGTCGATTCGGACGCCGGAGGGGTGGGCTGGGGGGCGCGTCCCCAACCAAATCCGTGCCGGCGTGGACTCACTTCAGGCATGAGATCTTCCTCCTTTGACAGGCAAGGATGTCAGGAGTGATATACTCGCCGGACACCAGGGCCGTGATGGGAGGGGAGGACTATATGTGGGCAATAGCCAAGTGATGTAGGCGACATGAAAGCGGCCGGGGCGGAACCAAATCTGTCGGCGGTCAGGGTAGTCTTCGGTTTCCTACTGTTTCTGACCGTCAACTCCGCGCTCTGATGTCCGATGAGGTTGTGTGGTGGTAGCGATAGACCTGGACCGGCTCGCGGGTAATCAAACAACCTTGCGTCACGGCCTGGTCAAGGAAGGGCAGAAGCCTATCCAGCTTGGCCGGTTCGTCAATGATCTCCACGACAATGGGAAGGTCGCTGGATAGGTCAAGAATGCGCGCCGTGTGTATGCGGCTGTTGGCACCATAGCCCTCGAGTCCTCGCAGGACAGTCGCTCCGGCAAGGCCAAGTTCTTTCGCTTTCAGTACGATGGCGTGGTAGAGCGATTGTCCCCGGTAGCGATCGGTCTCGCCGATGTAGATGCGCAAACGTTCGGCCGTCTTGGGAACTGTCATCTTGAACCTCCTCCCGTCTTTTCCGGTTCCAGCTGGGTAGTCTGATGAATCTTGGCAGAGAGAGGGGTTTGGGACTGGGGAGCCAGGCCGGGCCTGGGCTGGGTGCGAGCCGCATCGGGAGCGTGACGGGCGATCCCAAGGGTTGCAACCAGACTGACCAGGGCGGTTACGCTGACCATGAGGACGTCGGGTAACGCCCGCGCTACCGCCACCCCCGCCGCCACCGCGGCCAACCCCAGAATCCAGCTACTGCCAAGATAGACCAGGGCTGGTTGCCAGTTGCTTTCGCTCAGGAGAACCCACGCCTCGTAATTGAGCGTGGAGAAAGTAGTAAAAGCCCCAATGAAGCCGCTGGTGATGGCGGTCCGCCAGACGGGAGACAGCTCGTGGCCCAGCGCGTAGGTAAAGACGAAACCCAGGGCGAAGGCCCCTAGCAGATTAACAACCCAAGTGCCCAGGGGGAAGCTGTTGGTGGTCCAGCGAGTGCCAATCCAGTTGGAGAGCGCGTAACGGGATAGAGCTCCCAGAGCGCCGCCCAGGGCGATCGCAAGATACAACGACAAAGATCTCATGCGGTTCCGCATCCTTCCAGATGAGTCGAGATTAATCTACTTGCCTGCGGAAACGGAGACTCCTGCCAATCGAGCAGCAGCTCGTTCGGGAGCGGATTTCGTGTTGTGCCAGTCTGCCTGCCGGAATCGGTAGTCGAACTTTTGGATGAACCACCCCAATTCCTGGTCAAGCCTGGTCAAGCCGTCGTGTAACTGGCGTCGTAGTAAGTGGGTGTACTGTGAGCGAGTCGCGGCAGGGAGTCCGCTATAGCTTTCCCGGATCAACAAGCGGGTGTGGGGCAGGCAGATTCCGTCAAAAGTAGCCAGTCGGGCGCGGAATTCCGGGTCGCGCCGATACAGGTCGGTTACCGTCCGGGCATACAACTGCATGGACTTTTGAATCTGACTGCAAACCAGACAGCTTTCGTCTGCTTCATCGAACGTCCCCAGGTCTGTGTCCAGGCTCTTGGCCGCGGGTGGAGACGCCGTATTCATGGGCGAGGGTTTGATGTCCCGGGCTCCACGTGGGTAGCGGGTCAATCGTCTTACTTTCCGCCACAGCGTTTGACATAAGTGACTGCCGACAGAAGCTGGTGGCTGGGCTAGCACGGTGCCGAATCGACCTGCCCGGTGGCGCACCAGTGTTTGTAGTGCAAGGGCGATGCCCAGACGATCGGGCTCGTTCAAGAGTAGCGCAACATGCCGGGGGCAAAGCCCCAGATTCTCCAACCTGGAGCGAAAGGTCGCGTCCATTAAGTCTTCACCCAGCAGATGCTCCATCACCGATTGTTCCGTGCGTCTTTGAAGATCACACAACGGACAAACATCCGGCTCAGTGGCACGGTAGAATGCATCCAGCACCGGGATAGTGTGGACCCCGACGCCCGTCGCTCGCACAGTACTCCCCCCCCTGGCGTGTTCTTTTCATTGTCCGCAAGGAAGGCCAAAAAAGAACACAAAAAAGCTCCTACCCTACCTGGTAGGAGCTATCATCCGGATTTCCGGCGCTTGCAGGCGAGCTCCATCGCCTTGTGTCATTATACCACCTTACCGGCCGTTTCGACAAGCACGAACGCGTAACGTGCCACCAACCAGCCCGGCACCGCTCAGAACAGGCCAATCCATGCGGCCCCCCGCAGTAGCAGCCACTGGGCGGCGACCAGCCCCGGGCGGATGATGAAATCCGTCGCACCTGTGTAGATGAGCACGAGGAAAAGCAGCCAGCCCAGCTGCCAGACGGATTGGAGCTTGGGGAGAAGCCGTTCAGGGAGGACGCTCCAGACGACATGGAAGCCGTCCAGGGGCGGGATAGGTATAAGGTTGAACAAGGCGAGGACGAAATTGATCAGGACCATGTCTTTGAGGAATTGCACCAGAACCTGCAAGAAGACGTCACCCGGGAACGAGCTGACCAGGATGGTCGGTTGCAACAACAGCGGCAGGCCGAGGATAACCCCACGTTCGGGTGCGAGGATCAGCTTGCTCCCGAGCCCGAGGAGCAATAGGATCACGATAGCGGCCAACCCCAGAAGGAGATTGGTGGCCGGCCCGGCCAAGGCGACCAGCCGGTCGTCCTGGCGGGGCCGGTAGAGGTTGGCGGGGTTCACGGGGACCGGCTTCGCCCACCCGAACACCGCTGGCGAGTGCGAGAGCACCAAAAGCAGTGGCAACAGGACGCTGCCGATCGGGTCTAGGTGAACCAGTGGGTTGAGGCTGAGCCGGCCGGCGCTCTTGGCGGTGTAGTCACCTCGCAGCAGAGCCACCCAGCCATGGGCGATCTCGTGCAAGATGACGCTCAGGAGCAAAGCCGTCAGGGACAAAGCGATTTGCGCGCCATTGGGCAACAGGTTCAGTTGACTACCGTCCACCCGTCTACTCCTTACAGTGCTTCTTCGGTCAGGCTATCCTGGCTGCCCGTCCTGGATTCATCCTCAGTGCTGGCGGGGCGTTGCGAAAGCCCAGCTCGTCGGCCTCTGGGCCTGTGGGTCAGTTGCTCACTTACTCACTTGCTCAACACCACGTCATCCGTTACTGTGCCATCCAGGTAGCGGTTGATGATGCGCACGGTCCGACCGGAGAAGATCAGATTGAGGTAGTTGGGCTGAGGAACGCCGCTGGCGAAGGCCGCCGCCCAATCGGGCTGGTACGTGTCGGTATACGTCTTCACTCCACTGCGTCCGGTCACGATGTAAACCGTTCCCTGCGTCAGGTCGGTGGGAGTGGCTTTGGCGACCTGTCCCTGGCGTAGCGGGTAGCTGCGGGCGTAAGAATGATCGTGCCCGCTGAGAACCAGATCGACGTGGTAGCGATCGAAGAGAGGGACGTAAAAATTGACCAGGTCGCTATTGGGCCGCCACCGCTTGACCTCGTACGGAGTTCGGTGAAAGACCACCACTTTCCAGGGCCGATCCTTTGCTGCTTGCAGGTCGGCCTCCAGCCACTGTAGCTGTTGCTCCCGGGCGGACCAGGATGTCGCCTCACTGTCCAGGACGATCCAGTGGACGTCGCCGTAATCGAATGAGTACGCCAGCTCTTTCAGTCCTTCCGGTCCATTGGTCGGCAGCTGAAAATGGGCCGTGAAGTAGCCAGCTCCGCCTCGCGCATTCTCGTGATTGCCCAGGGCCGGCATTTCCGGCAGCCCTTCGAGCACGCCCCGTCCGGCCGCAAACCAGCTCTCCCAGTGCTGTTCTTCTGCCCCAGCGTCTACCAGATCCCCCGTCTGGACCAGGAAATTCTCAGGCGTCTCATCGTGAACCGCTGTTTGCAATACCTTCTGCCAAAGGCTATAGTTGGTGGGAAGACTCTGCGAGTCACCGGCTACCAGGACCGAGACCTGCTGTGGCTGCTGGACGGCGGTGACGAACGTGTACACAGGACTCCATCCGTCTGCTGTGCCATCCCCGACGCGATAGGCATAGCGAGTGCCCGGCTTGAGCCCCGTCAGGTTCACCTCATGGATTCGCATGACCCCCAAGTCCGATTGGAAAATGGCCGACGTCCCCGTTGTAGTGGAGGACTCGGCGGGTGGCACCTGGGTATCCGTGGTTTTCCCAGCTTCGGACGGTGACTGCCTACCCTCCATCACCCAATACTGAACCACGGACTTCTCCACATCCGTAGTCGTTCGCCAGGTGATTGCTTGGGTGGAACTGGGCGAGCCAGTCCAGCTCAGCACGATCTGATCCGGTATGCGGCTACCAAGGTTGCCGGCGAAGGCCTTCTCCATGGCTGGGAACGGCCAGAAGGGGTGGCCCAGCCGTGCCGGTATCACTACTAGCCCCAGGAACAAGGCGAGCAAGCTAACCGAAAGCTTCAAGGGAAACAGCTGCCGGCTCCCCGCCGGCCGGCTCACACGAGTCAATTCCATGGGTGGTTTACACCTCCAGAAAACGGTCACGAATAGGGCAGTCGCCTTGGGTCACAGGGAGCAGGTCGGCAGAGAACAAATGGGTATTGACGTCAACAAGACGGTTGGCAGTCTTCGACTCCAATCTTTGCCGTCGCTCACCGAGCATCTCCTCCTCCTTCGACACACCGGCCTGGACTCCTTGCGTCTCGCACGTGCCGCCACCTGCCGGCGTGGTATACTGGCACAGAACTTGCGGGGTGGCAATGGGGGAGTCTGGGATGGGCGACGAGGTACATCAGCAAGTCACGGGCGAACCCTTACGGTTCGGAATCATTGGTTGCGGCCGTATTGCGCCCTTCCATTTGGGGGCGTTGCAGCGTATTCCTGACGCGCGGGTGGTAGCTGTGGCCGATGTACGCAGCGAGCGAGCCCGCGCCCTGGCCGCACAGGCCGACGCTGCGGGTGGAGATGCCGCGGGGGGCGGTCTCAGCCATGGGCCAGGCCAGCCGGTCAAGGTTTATACGGATTATCAAAAACTCCTGGCCGATCCCGAAGTGGATGCCGTCTGCATTTGTACGCCCAGTGGCCTTCACCCGGAGATGGGAGTCGCCGCGGCCCAGGCCGGTAAGCACATCGTTGTGGAGAAACCCATGAGCCTTACCTTGGCCGGCGCCGATCAGCTGATTGCCGCGGCGTCTGCCTACCACGTCAAGCTCGCGGTCTCTTTTCAAAACCGGTTCAATCCCACGATTGTTCGTTTGCACCAGGCACTGGTTGCCGGCCGCTTCGGCCGTCTCAGCCACGGAATGGCGGCCATCCGGTGGCGGCGCACCCCGGAGTATTACGCGTCGGACACCTGGCGGGGGACGTGGGCGCTGGACGGCGGGGCGCTGTTCAACCAGTCGATTCACGATATTGACCTGTTGCGTTGGATGATGGGCCCGGCGTCGCGGGTTCAAGCGGTAATCGCCCGCCGTTACCGGCCGCTCGAGGCAGAGGATGTCGCTGTCGCTGCTTTGCAGTTCCAGAGTGGGGCGTTGGGGGGGATCGAGGCCGCGACCACCGTCGAGCCGCAGGATCTGGAAGAGACGCTGTCGATCTTTGGTGAACGGGGTACCGTAATAGTGGGCGGCCTGGCGCTCAATCAGATTCGGACGTGGCGCTTCGCTGACGCAGCGCCCGGCGAAGAGCAGCAGGTCCAGCAGGAGACGGCGCAAGCGATCCGTTCCGTCTACGGGCTGGGCCACCTGCCGCTCCTGGCCGACTTTTGCCAGGCCATCCGGGAAGACCGTAGTCCAGCGGTGGACGGGGTGCAAGGACGGCACGCCATAGAACTGGTGCTGGCGGTATACCGGGCGGCCGAGACTGGCCAGGCCGTGGAGATGCCTCTCCAGGAAGAGGTGGAAGCCATCGTGGCGGCGCAGAAGCAAGCCGGGATTTTCCCGTTCTCTCCGAAGACCTCTCCATCGCGCGTCCATAGGGGGTGAGCGAGCTGGCCAGACCTCGCTGGGTTATTCTAGACCTCGACGATACCTTGCTAGATGCTCAGGGCCATCTCTCCCTGGCCAACGCCAGGGCTGTGCAAGAGGTGGTGAGCCGCGGCCTACCGGTCATCTTGGCGACTGGTAGACGCTGGGCGGCGTGCCGGGAATTCATTTCCCCGCTCGGGTTGACGACCCCTGTGATCTGCCTTTGTGGAGCAGACATCCGGCAGTCCGATGGGAAAGTTGTGCGGCAACAGCGCCTGGAACGAGCCTTTGCCCAGAAAATCATCCAGACACTGGCAGTTGAGGGCTTTGCCGTCGGCGTGGCATTAGACGATCACACATACTGGACGGATCGCCCCGCCGAAGAGCCCACGGCCCGCCTGCGAATCGACGCCCGGCTGCGGGAGAAGCTCCCCGAGGCACCGTTTCAGCTGGCCGTGCGGACCGTTCCAGAACGAATCCAGCGAGCGCTGGAGTTGCTGACCCTGTACTCTTCTCGTCTCACGCTGTTGCCGATCCGTAGCCACAAGGGGAAACACCGGCTTTTGATTTTGGACAAAGGAGCGTCCAAGGAGAAAGCGGCGGCCTGGGTGGGCCAGCAGTTGCTGGACGGCCTCACCTTGGCGGAGGCGGTGGCCATGGGGGACGGGATTGTTGATCTCGCCTTGTTGGAGCAGGCCAGAATATCGGTAGCGATGGATATCGCCGACCCGGAAATCAAAGCCAAGGTCAAGGTCGTGGCACCCCCTGGGCCGGATGCAGTAGCGGCTGTCTTGCGCCAGTTGGTACTAGCTTGACCTTGAATTCCCGGGCCGATTCCGTTACCTTATTAGGGGCACTGTCTGCCGCGAGTGCATCCTTACACCGGTGGTGAGCCGCAGCTGTGATAGGGAATGGCCGCATCGCCATCCGTCGACCGCAGCGTACGGACCGGCCGGGCCATCGTCGCGCGCGGCCAGACGGGGCGATCCGGATAGCGGGACCCCGCCCAGCCCCGAGACTGTTTACGAAGGTGGATGTGCAGATGGCGAATTTGCGGGACCTGTTTGGTGCACGCAGCATCGCAGTGGTCGGGGCGTCGAAAACCCCGGGCAAAGTTGGGTACAGCGTTCTCAAGAACCTGGTGGAGTCCGGCTATTCCGGCCGCATCGTTCCGGTTAACCCCAAAGAGAGTGAGATCCTGGGGCATAAGGCGTACCCCTCCTTGACGGCGGCGGCAGCAGACGGGCCGGTGGAGTCCGCAATCATTGTGATTCCGGCCAAAGCAGTGGTACCTGTGGTGGAGGAGGCCGGCAAGAACGGAGTCCGGTACTGCACCATCATTACGGCAGGCTTCAAGGAGATCGGCGGCGAGGGGAAGATCCGTGAACAAGAATTGGTCCGGGTTGCCCGGCAATACGGGGTGCGGCTGGTCGGTCCTAACTGTCTCGGTATCGTAGACACGCACGTGCCGATGAACGGCTGCTTTGCCGCGGTCGCTCCGGCTCGTGGTTCCATCGCCTTCATTTCGCAAAGTGGCGCTTTCGGCGCAGCAATTTTGGATTGGGCTTTGGAGAGTAATATTGGCTTTTCCAAATTCGTGAGTCTGGGCAACAAAGCAGATCTCAACGAAGTGGATTTCATTGAAGATGCCTCGGAAGATCCCAATACGAAGGTCATTCTTTGTTACCTCGAAGATATCCACGATGGTGAACGGTTCCTCAAGGTGGCCGCGGCCGCTTCCGCCCGCAAGCCAGTGCTGATTCTTAAGGCTGGCCGCAGTGAGGCGGGGACGAAGGCAGCCAGTTCCCACACGGGAGCGCTGGCCGGCAACGATCGTGCCTACGATCTGGCCTTCAAGCAGACGGGGACGATCCGGGTAGAGTCGATGGAAGAGGCCTTCGACTTGGCCACGGCCTTTGCCGCCCAGCCGTTGCCGAAGGGCCGCAATGTCGCCCTGGTCACCAACGCCGGCGGTCCTGGCATTATCGCAACAGACGCCATCGAAAAGATGGGTCTCAAGATGGCTCCGCTGGCTGACACGACCAAGCAACATTTGCGGGAACAGCTGACGCCGGAGGCGAACGTCAACAACCCGGTCGATGTGGTGGGCGATGCACCACCGGAGCGGTATGCAGCAGCTCTCGAGGCGGTACAGGCAGACCCGAACGTAGATGAGATCCTCGTGCTAGTTACGCCGCAAGCGCAGACCAATCCACCCGGAGTAACCGATGTGATTCTGGAGGCGCACCGGCGGCGGCCGGACCAACCCCTGCTGGTTTCCATGGTGGGTGGGCCAGCGGTGGGCCAGGCGATGAAACGGTTGCAGGAGCAAGGCATTCCGGCCTTCACTTTCCCGGAACGGGCGGTCGCCAGCTTTGCCGGTATGGCCCAGTATGCAGAGTACCAGCAACAGGCCGGCGAGTTGGTGGACTTCGAATCCCTGCCCGTGGACCGGGCCAGAGTGGAAGAGATCTTTGCGGCGGTACGGGCGGACGGCCGATCTACGCTGCTGGGAGTGGAAGCGGCACAAGCAGCGGCGGCGTATGGAATCACCGTAGCGCCGTCGGGGCTGGCTCATTCGGCCCAGGAGGCTGCGCAACTGGCCGAAGAATTTGGTTTCCCGGTGGTCTTGAAGATTGCCTCGCCCAAGATCCTGCACAAGACGGATGTGGGTGGCGTCCGCCTCAAGCTGGACACGGCGGCGAAGGTACAGGCGGCATACGAGGAGATCATGCGCAATTGCGCCCCGTACCTGGGCGAAAACGACCATTACGGAGTCGAAGTACAAAAGATGATGCCGGCCGGGCGTGAACTGATCATCGGCATGGCCCGGGACAACGTCTTCGGGCCGATGCTCATGTTTGGACTCGGCGGCATCTACGTGAACCTGTTCGGCGATGTCTCGTTCCGGCTGGTCAAGGCCCTGCGTACGAGCGACGTGGCGGCGATGATCCGGGAGACGAAAGCGTACACGTTGCTGAAAGGGTTCCGGGGCGAGACGCCGGCCGACCTACCCGCCATCGAGCAGATGCTGTTGCGGGTGGCGAAACTGGTTCACGACTTTCCGGAGATCAAGGAGATGGACATCAACCCGCTCTTCGCCTACGAAAAGGGGAAGGGCGCTGTGGCCCTGGATGTGAAGATTGCCCTGACACCAGTGGTAGTGGCGGAGCACCCCGCACCTGAACAGGTGGCTGCAGCCAACGTAGCCGGATCGGTGACCCAAGCGTGAGGGGTATCCGATTTGAGCTAGGCTAGCGAGGGTCAAGAACCGGCCTGGGACGTGTCGCTCGTTGCTTTCGATTCGTGCGAGATCAGCCAGGCGGCACACCCAGGCCGAGTTTGTGCAAAATCGCGTGGCCGGCATCAATCACCGGCATCAGTACCGCCTCCGGCAGCAGCTGTAACCCGCTGGCGATCAGTGCTCCGATGCCCAGCAGACTGAGCGCGGCAAAGCCGGTGATGGCCGACCAGTCCCGGTAGCGTAACAGCCGGGGTAGTTCCAACCATGCTGCGACCGCGTACAAGGCTGTGGCGAAAAGAACCATGGCCATCAGACTGGTTCCTCCAATCGTTGGATCACTCGGGAAGCAGCTTGTTGGGGCACGTCATCGGTGCTCACAGGCGGCACATCTACCGCCAACCCCGTTTTCAGGCTGCGAATGTCCACCCGGTAATGAACGGGAACGGTGGGCCAACGGTCTCGCCAGCCGGCCTGTACCTGCGCCCAGCGCTTCGGGTTCGCTCGATACAAGGCCAGCCCGAACCCGGCCGGATCCACACGGAGTTCCGCCGCCCTGGACAGTGCCTTGTCAATTCGCCGCTGGATCTCATGGGCCACTTGTTGCATCAGAAGATCATGGACCTCCTGGCGGGAGAGGTCCAGGCTGCCGAAGACCTGGAGAAAAGAGACATCAACGGCCAACTCCGAGGTGTATTCAAGGTTCCCGTCCGGCGAAACCTTCACTCTAAGCTTGGACGGTCCCCCGGTAAGGCTGACGGCGACCCGAGGTGATGTCAGGGTCAGCGGTGTGTTGCGCAGACCGCGCAGCAAGGCCGTCAACCCGAAGCTCTCCTCGTCGTTGAACCACCCCACCAGGCGGTCGTTGCGAAAGGCGGCCAATCCCACCACCCGTACCGTCCGGCGCGTACCTCCTTCCATGATTGCGCTGCTGGGGCTGTGCTGCTCTGTCTGGCCGGTGGCTCCGCTCAACTCGGGCACACTGGTGGAGTAACGCTGGACATTTTGCGGTTCGAGCGACACCCGCTCGACGACGGGCAACACAGGATCGATCCCGGGGCTGGAGGCAGCCTCGGCAAATTGGCCGACGGTCACCGACTCCGCCAGACCGTACACGCTGGCCGAGTCCAGGGCGGTCATGATCAGACGTCCGACCCGCTCTTCCACGCTGCCGCGCACGTCCAGGATGTCGCTGGCTTTTCCTTTGGCGATGATCAGGCGTTTTGCCTGCAAAAACTGCCGGTCCCGGGTGAGGAAGTCGATGATGGGGCGGAGTCCCTGGCGGGCTACCTCTTCCGAGATCACGATCACTTCGCAGTGGACGTAAAACGCTCTCCTTCCCAACATGGCAGTGGTCTGCCGGGTGGCCTCCAGAATCGAAGGCGCTTCAACCGATACGACGAACTCAGGCGGCTCCACGGCCGTAGCGGTGGTCATGCCGACTGCCGTGCGAGTGTTCAGGAGCGAGCTGGACACCCGGTACCAGCCGCTCTTTTGGCCACGATCAATGGCCATGGTGCTGACCCATGCCAGTTCGGTGACCTCTTTGCGGCTCCAGCAACCACCGCTGCTGAGCCCTGTGCAAACGGTGACCAGGACGACCCAGAAGGCAAGCCAGTAGTGCCTGCCCCCACGCCTGACCGTTCCCTGCCGACTGCTCGTGCAGGTCATGGCACCGGTTGCCCCCCTGGCGCGGGAGAAGGACCGTTCGGGCTGAGAGTGTTCTGTCCTGGTACAGCCGCGTTCGGTGGCGGAGCTGGACGATTGGGAGAGGGTGTAAGCCCGATGGCGACCAGGCCGATCAACAGAGGGACAAGGAAAAACATAGTAGCGATCAATCCCCAAATCATCAGGTAGTGAACCAACTCGATGGTATCCCGAATCAGGATACGAGACTCAGCAAATACCAGTCCGACCAGGGGCAGGCTCAGAACGCGGGCATCGCGTATGGCGAAGACGGCTCCCCAGGCTTGACAGGCCAGCAGGTGCACCAGCCCCGCCTTGGTGAGAATCGACCAGGTCCAGAACAGGAGCACCACCCCCTCGATTCGTTGGATAAATTCCCCCAGCCGGATCAGGTGCATGTATGTCAACGTCGGCAGCAGATCCCTGGATGCCTCGCGCGGCCCCAAGGCGGCGATGGTGGCAGCGAAGAAGAGCACCGTAACCCCCATACTGATCCCGGTCGCCAGCGCCACCACTTGAAAGGAAGCCTTCGCGGGTGAGGAGCCCGGACGGGGGCGCAGGTAGCCTAAGCCCAGGGCTAGCAAAAGGAGTTCCTCGCCAAACCCGAGGACCGGCTGGGTGGCGACGACGACCGGTTTCATACCGTTGGCCAGCACAGGCTGAAACTCTGCCGGATGGATCAGGTCGAAACTCATGAACAGTATCACGGGGGTGAAGATCAGCAAGATCCCGGCAAACAGCAGAGCCGTGCGACCCAACGGCTCGATGCCAGCTCGGGCGGAGAGGGCGGCGAGGACAAGGGCTGTAATGGCAAAGAAAGTATCCGGCGTCTCCGGCATCACCGCCTGTTGCCAGAGGATACCAATTTCGATGACCACCAGCGCTTCCAGGTGGACGAGGGCGAAGCCAAAAACGAGACCGAGCCAGCGGGCTATCCAGGGGGCTCGCCAGCGCAGGGCTTCCAGCAATCCCTGGCCGGGTGCGGCGTGAGCCAGGAGCGGCAACAAGATAGCAGCCAGCATCAGGGTGAGGCCGAACCCCAGTATGTTCGAGAGCCACCCATCCTGGAAAGCGATACGAATCACCGCCGTCGGCAGGAACATGAGAGTGGTGGGTATCAATAGGTGAGTTCCCAGGGCAGCCATTTCACCGGTAGAGATAGGTTCGTCTGCTTGCGCCGACCTGGGGATGGCCATGTTGCCCGGTGATACGCCAGATGGTGGAGTGACCATGGACACGTACCTCCTCGCACCCCCTACGACACAGGCGGCCGAGGGCTCAGTTGGGGAGCAACCCGTGTGGAGCCGCGCGTATACAGGAACGGACGCCTGCGGGTCATCCAGATGGGGGCGCGGATCAGCGTGTCCTGCCAGTTTTCCCCGATGAACGGCACTACCGGCGACAGGTACGGGACTCCGAAGGAACGCAGGCTGGCCAGGTGTATGACGAGGGCAAAGAGGACCCAGGCGATGCCGTATAGACCAGCGATCCCGGCTGTGATGAGCAGGGGGAAGCGGAGGAGCCGCAGGCTGATGGCCACCGAGTAGCTGGGGCTGACGAAGGAGGCTACGGCGGTCAAAGCGACCACAACTACCATGATGGGACTGACGATCCCGGCGGATACGGCTGCCTGTCCAATCACCAGTATGCCGACAATAGAAATGGCTTGGCCCAACGGGCGTGGGATCCGGAGTCCAGCTTCGCGCAGAACCTCGAACGATAGCTCCATCATCATTGCCTCAGACAACGCCGGAAAGGGGACGGATTCCCGTCCGCCGGCAATCCGTATTGCCAGCACAGTAGGAACCAACTCCTGGTGGAAAGAGATCAACGCTACATATATCGACGGTAAAGTCAACGAGGCAACGAGCATGGTCAGGCGAAGGAAGCGCACGAACGAGGCAAGGAACGGGCGTTCGCAGTAATCATCGGGTGACTGCAGAAACTCCCAAAAGAGCGTGGGGGCGGTCAACACCACAGGCGTCCCCTGAACGACGATGGCTACCCTTCCTTCCGCTAGCTGAGCACAGATCTTGTCGGGCCGCTCCGAGTGATGAATGGTGGGGAAGACAGAAAACGGGTGGTCTTCGATGAGTTGCTCTATAGGGCCAGACCCCACATTGAACGAGAAACGGGGAGCTATCCGCAACAGCCGGGCTCGTACCTCCTGTACCAGCTGCGGGTGGGCGATACCGGCAATGTAAGCGATGTTGACCGGGATCTGGGACTGGCGACCCAGGCGGATTTCCTCAAAGCGGAGGGCGGGACTTTGCAGGTGCAGGCGGATGAGGGCGGTGTTGGTGCGAAGGTCTTCCGTGAAACCATCGCGGGATCCCCGGATGACCGCTTCGACCTCGGGCTCCTGGGGGTCGCGTTGGGGGGCTCTGCGGGTATCCACCAGCACCGCGGCAGAGGCACGATCCACAAATATGACGGTCTTTCCCGTCAGGACGCCGGTGAGCACCTCTTGCCAGGTACGCCCTGCGGAAACGTCCGCGCCGGAGATCAAGCGCTGGTGCAGCACGGCCAGGAGCGGCTGGGGCGGCCCCTTCTTGGCGGTGGGGTTTCCGGCCAGCAGAGGACCGATGATGTTCTCGCTCTGGAGCTCGGAGTCGACCAGACCGTCGATCCAGGCCAGGGCTGCCACCTGATCGCTCAACACGGGACTGTGCAGGATACGCGTGGTCAAGTCGGCCGTATTGCCCAGCATCACCTTGAGTTGCTCAAGGTTTTGCTCGGCCCGGGGCAACAGGGGGGCTTGGGCTGCCTGGTCCAGCAGAGAGTAGATGGGCGGCGTGCCTTCAGCGGGTGCCCCGGGCCGGATGTTGGGGCCGGGGGTAACGGTCGAGACGGGAGACGCCGAGTGCGGTCCCGGCGTACGTTGCTTGGGTGCCTGGGGGCGGAAGCGTCGAGAGAGCGAGTAGTTCACGAGGACCACCTCTGGGTGGGCGGGGACGGGTGCGTGGAGACGGAGGCCACCGGGATCGGTCGGTGTTGCCAGCGTGGGTGAGTGCCGGTCTGATTGGGCGTCTGACGGCGTGTAGCGGCGGGGCGAGGCATATGGTCATGGGATGGTTTGTAGGCCAAATCGACTCCGGTGATCGCCGCAGTCAGAGGGTCGAGTGCACACAGGTCCTCTGTGCCCAGTTCACGCAGGGAATGCTTGCCAAGGGCGCGCACGCCTTCGGCCATCTCCAAGGCGGACGAGGTGAGGAAGTTCGCCAGGTTGCGGGCGGCCTGGTTGACATCGAGTTGCTGATGGAACCGGCCTGCGGCGAAGACGACCTGGGTTGGCGGTTCAAAGGGGACCGCCTTGAGCAGCTGCGTGTGGGTCAAGGCAAATAGGGGCTGGCTGCCCAGGTAGACGGCGTCCGCCCCCAGGGCGAGGCACTTGAGGTATTCCCCTGGGGTGGCCAAGCCTCCTCCAACAATTAGGCTCGGGCTGCTCAAAGCAGGGACCGAGTTACCGTTGCCGCTGCGGCGTACCTTGCCCAGGTGGCGGGCGGCCCGGCAGAGCGCGTACAGGGTGGGCAGACCAAAGTCGTCTTCCACGATGGGGGGGCCACCCTTGGTTGCTGCCTGGCCTCCGTCAATGGCAATGACGTCCACCCCAGCAGCCAGCGCCCAATCAAGGTCCTGCTCCAGGTGGTGGCCGGCGGCCAGCTTGACGCCGATGGGGATACCGGCTGTCATCTCGCGCAAATGGTTCACCAGGGTTTGCAGGTCGGCGGGGGAGTGGACGCCAGGCTGGCGGGCGTGGCTGATGAGGGATTCACCGGGGGGCAGGCGGAACGCCTGGCGCAAGCGATCATCCAGAAGATGAGCCGGGATCTTGTGGCCCAGTCCACCCAATGCTCCCTGCCCCAGTTGGATCTCGATCATGTCGGCCTGCTCGAGAATAGCTGGGTCCTTGGCCCATGACCCACGGTTATACTGCAAGATCAGGTGATGAGCTTCCCGCCGTTCGGCAGGTAACCAGGCTCCCTCGCCGGTATTGCTGGCGGTGCCGGCCCAGGCGGCGCCCCGGGCGATGGCGATGCGAGCTTGGGCGCTGAGGGCCACCCCATATCCCATGCCGGCGACGATCAGAGGAATCTGCAGGTGCAGGGGTCGGGCAGCGGTCGGGCCCAGGGTTACGGAAAGGTCAACCGGGGTGTCCTCCGGGGTCGGAAGGCGATGGAGCTGGGCAAAGTCGAAGATGAGATGGTCTAAGCCCGGGTAATGCTTGGGGCTGCCCAAGGGTCGCTTGATCACCTGGCCGGTCTCTGCCCGCAGGCTGTTTTCCAGGATGGTCTGCAGGGAGGTACGACGCGTAGCAGATAGCAGCTCCAGGAGGTTTTCGGCGTAGGGGTCGGTCAGCAGGTTGCGCACAGTCTTGCGGGTGATTTGCCCTAGCCAAAAGCGACCGGCCCAGGCGGCAGCAGCGAGAGCCAGGGTGGTTCCCCCCAGTGCACCCAATAAGGCCAACCTGGCATTCGTTCCAGATTCCATACGCAGACCGTTCACCTCGACTGGCACAGTGCCGGACTTCTGACTCTGGTTTGCCCAGGAGGGGGGATATGTTATGCTGGCCACTTGCCGGACAGTGAGGCACGGCATATGATGGAAGAGGCAACCATTCGCTGAGCGATGCTGAAAGGGTTGGGGGCGAGAATCGTGGCCATTCCGCGAGCGAGTTTTGAGGTGCGTGGCCGACTGGTGGTCCTCCATCCGTTCACTCCGTTGGATCTGCCGTGGAGGTTGGCCTACCTGGAAGACCAGAGGGTACAGGATAGCATGGACTCAGGCTTGGCGGCCGGTGAAAAAGCCGACATGACTGCCTTGCACAGCTGGTACAGCCGGCTGCGGGATGATCCAAGTGCCCTCCTCCTCGCTGTAGTGGCGTTGGGCACCGCCCGGTACATCGGGGATCTCACGATCCTACGCCATACGTCGAACGATGGGAATGCTAAAGGTAACCTCGTAATGTTCTTCGGTGACTCGCACCTGTGGAATCGGGGGTTGGAGGAAGATGCCCTCCTAGCCTGCCGCAAGTATGCCTTTTCCAGCCTCGACCTCGAGCGGCTGCGGACATCGATCCGCCCTGCCGCGGTTTGGCTCGGGCCCATTCTGGAACGAGCCGGATTTCAACCCGAGTCGGGGCCGACCGGAGAGGAAGCATCCCATCGCTTCTGGGTCGCTTACCGGACTGAACCAGAACACTAGCCAAGGCCAGTAACGCCGTCAACGAATCTGATTGCAGGCGGGGGAAGTCGGTGTTGCGATGATCATTCCCGTAGAGTGGGCGGAGCATCTCGCCTCCCACATCACTTTGTTGGCGGCCACCGGCTTTGGCGGCCTCGTCGGCCTGCCAGAGCTGGCCGGTTATCTGCTGCATGTCGGCGTAGTTGCCCACGGTCCGGGGTGGACGGCACGGGGGGATCGGCAAAAGTCCCCGCCCCCCAGCGGACCCGGGGACGGGGAGGGATGTGCTTGAAAGGTACTTGGCCGCTTGCCGCTGCCGGTGGATGCTGACCTTGTAACTCGTCCGGTGGCAGCGATCAGAGGGAGGTAGCCTTGATGTTGGCCACTTGGCCGCTCACATAGTCAAAACGGAAACCAAACCGGCCGGCCGGGTAGACGTTGTCTGGATCTTCGGCTTGAGCGACCTGGTTACCGTTGACGAAGACGGTAATCTGGTTGCCCTTCACTTCAACGCGGACATGGGTCTTGGTATTGAGCGGGATGCCAGTATCGGCCTCTGCAAGGAGAGTATTGACATCCCAGTTGCCGTCGAAGCGGTGAATATACACGTGGTCTTCAATAAAAGAGACGCCGTAGCCATACCAAAGCTCGTTCATACGGACGAAGAAACGGAGGTTTCCGTACTGGGGGTACTCAGTAATGGTTACGTCGCCTTCGAGCGCGTAATCCGTAAGATTTTCGCTTCCAGCAAAGGCGTTACCAAATCCAACGGGCGAGAATACCAGTGCCTTCTGGGCAGCATCAGCCGAGAAGTTGCTAGGATTGGCGTCGGTGCCGGTATCAAAGATCCAATTCTGAAGGCCGTTGGAGAAGTCGTCGGTGAATAGAACATCACCGGGTGCGGCAGAGGCGACAAACGCAAACAAGGCAATGAGGACAGGAATCAGCGCCAGCGAGCACACTTTCTTGGCCAGCATGGATCGTCGCCCTCCTTAATGGAAACGTATTGCCGGTCTTGGGGGGTGGGGGTGCCGACCGACCGCCCATTGCCACAGGGAGCACGGGCTCCCTGTTTGCAACCGTTCTCTTCACCGGTGCAAGAGCCTGCCGACCGGGCCGGCCACCGCCCGGTGCGAACGAGCGTGGCCCGGCCGGCAAGCGAAACAGAGCCTGAGCTCAGCGCAACGCACTGAGTTCGTCTGCCGTCTTGGTGACAAACTCCGTCGCGCTGGTATCGCCTCCGAGCAATCCAGGCAGGTTCTTGCGGAAGATAGCCAGCATCCGCTCCCACCGCACGTCAGCCGGAGCACTCCGGGCGATCTGAAGCATCTTCAAGATCGTCAACTGGTGCGCAGGCAACGGTCGGGAACCAACATACTGCTCAGCTGCGATCCGTTGAACCACCGGAATGCCGGCCCGATTTGCCACCATGATCCCCTGGACGGCGTCGGACGTGGCGAATTTGACGAATTCCCAGGCGGCCTCCTTGTGTTTGGAGGCGGCACTGACACCCATGGCACCGCCCCCGATGAACGCGACCTGGTCCTTCGGTCCTGCCGGAATCGACGCAACGTCCCAGCGGAACTTGGTGATGTGCTGATAGACTTGCCGTACCCAGTCGGCCATCATGATGAATCCCACGTTCCCTTGGTCGAACCCTACGTTTTGGCCCTCGCCGTCGCGCGGGCTGATGTGCTCCTTTTGTTGCCAGCTCTGGTACATCTGGAAGGCCTTTACATTGGCCGGCGAGTTAAAGACAATGCGGTGCTGAGCATCGATGATCTCGCCACCATAGGAGTACATCAGGGGAAGCCATTCGACGTAGTCCGTCGTTTGTTGGAGGCCGAACTGATCGGGTTTGCCGTCGCCATTCCGGTCCTTGGTCATCCGCTTGGCCATAGCGACCATGTCGTCCCAGGTCCACTGGTCTGTGGGAGGATTCAGGCCAGCCTGGTCGAGGAGGTCAGCATTGTAGTAAGTGGAGCTGACCGTTACGGTCAAGGGGATTCCCCACTGCTTCCCTTCGTAATTGAAGGCAGCGCGGGCGGCCGGGAAGACGGAGGTCTCCAGGCTCTTGGCATAACTGGGGTCTTTGGCCAGGTATGGGCCAAGATCGTCCAGTAGGCCGAGCCGAACGTATTGCGGCAGATTCTCCACGTCGATTCGGATGACATCCGGTGGCTCACCAGCAGCCGCCATCGTCAGGATCTTCTGTTGGAAATCGCTGCTGACCCCGACCACAATGGGAATCCATTTGACCTCGATATCGGGATGGACTTTCTCAAAGGCGGCTACGGTTTGGTTATAGCGGGCCTCGTAGTTGGCCCCTGCTACCACCGCCCAGGTAATCGTGGTCTTGGCCTGGACGTCGGCCAGCGAGCCGATGCTGAACAGGGGCATCGCGACTGCCGCAACCAGGGTTACTGCCCGGAAAGCGAGTTTGGGGGCGGGCCGATAGAAGCGGTGAGAAGAGACGAAACCTTTCATGAATCCCAACCTCTTTCGCCTGTGATCAAAAGACTGCAGATAGACCCCTACAAATTCCTTTGGCTGGAAGCTTACACATTCCACGACCCCATTACACGATAGGACGACAAGCCTCCTTGTACTGGCGTCTTCCCACTACTGAGTGCCGGCGAAGGACATCGGCTGAAAGTCCGCCTTCACTGCCTCGGGAGCGTAGTTCTTGATGACAGCGTAGAGCAGCTGTTGCATCTCCGGTCCGGCCAGGAGCTGCTGAGCGAAGACGGGTGAACCGACGTACAAGCCCGCCGCGGACTCCACGACAACGGCCGGGTTGGTCATCGCCAATGTGCCATCGCTGCTGGCACGTACGCCCAGCACCTTACCGTTGTCCAGCACTTCGACGAGTTGGGTGGAGCCGCTGGACACCGGGACGGTCTGTGGCGCTCCAGCCAAGACGGGGCTGCTCTCGATGAACTCGATTTGCTGGAAAGACTTGTCGGGCGACCACTGGACCCATTTGACCCCTAACAGGTCTCCCAACTGCAACCCGGTCAGCTTCAGCTGATCGTCCCGCAGCGACGTGGAGAACACCGCAAGAATCTTGCCCCCGGCAGCGGCGAAGTCTCTGAGCGCTTGCACGTGGGCGCTGCTCATCACCGCGTTCTCCGGTAGAATGGCCAGCTTGTACCCGGCCAATTTCCCGTTCTCAACGTCCTGGTCCGAGAGCACATCGTAGGCGAAGTAGTTGCTGAGCCACTGGGCGGCACTCTTGTACTCGTCCTCGTACGTCGGGTAGTTGGCCTTGGCAGCAGCGGTGCGTTCACTGTGAACCAGCGCGATGGGCGCGGCGGCCTCCGCCGCGACCGTGGCCGAGAGCAACGGCAATATCAGGGCGAGTGCCATCAGTGGCCAAGAGCCGGCCCGCCTAAGAAATCCCCTCGCTTGAAGCATGAACCTCCCACCTTTCCAACGTAGTTTAGATTAGGACCATTTGCCAGGAGACGGGAACCTACCACCAGCAGATGTTCGCCGCGCGACAGAGCATTCCTGCCCGAAAAAGGTAGGGGAACGCGCCCCACGTAGCCGATCCTCACGTTTGGCGGCAGAGCGGCGCGTGAAGGGGGGAGGCAGGGATAGGGCGGGCTAGAACAGGGGAATCACATACCGTGCGAGGAAGTAGAGGATGGCCAGGACGATGACGACGATGGCACCCCACTTGATCGCCTCAGAGCCGGCGGGGTTGACGGTCCTGGTCTCAGAAGATAGCTCGCCGTGAGGGTCGCGAGCTTCACGCGGTTCATCAGCCATGAGCATCTCTCCTCCATGTCGCTGTCCTTTGTTCCCCTTGTCAAGACTCTGGCGGTCGGGCGTCGACGTCCCGGTTCTCCACCTACTGTCCATGAATAGAATCTCACCAAATAGCCCAGAGATTCCTGCGACCTGTCGAACGCCCCCGCCTACAGCATCTGCAGCAGCTGCTGGCCTGTAACTCCCCGAAAATCGGGCTCTACCCGGTCAGCGCCTGCCTGCAGCAGGCGTTGGGCCGGTTCACTGGTGGCGACCGCCAGGCAACGCATGCTAGCTCGTTTGGCTGCCTGCACGCCGGCTGTCGCGTCCTCCAGGACGACGCAACGTTGCGGCAGTACATTCAAGGCCTGCGCCGCCAAGAGGTATATGGTAGGATCTGGCTTGGACTTCGTTACCTGCGAGCCGGTCAGGACGGCAGAGAAAGCAGAAGTGATGCCGAAGCGGCCTAGCACCAACCGGGCATTTTCCGGTGGGCCGGAGGTGGCTACAGCCAGGGCAACGGGCCGCTGGGCAGCGATTCGTCGCAAGTCCGCAATGAGTTCCAGCACCCCTGGTACAGGCTGGAGGGTAGGGCCGTAGCGTTCGCGGTAGAAAGCTTCTTTTTCCCGGGAAATAGCCGCCAGCTGCTCCGGCGTAAACTTGCCTGGGAAAAGCTCAGCCAGTGCCTCTTCGTTCTTCCGTCCTGAGATGGAGCGATAGAACATTTCCGCCGTGATCTCGAGGCCAAGGCGTTGGCGAGCAAACTCCTGCCAGGCAGCCAGGTGCGCCGGGTTACTCAGCACCAGGACTCCGTCCATGTCGAACAGGACGCCGGCTTTGGCCCCGGCTTCGGTTCGTGCCGTGCCTCCATGGACGTGCTGGCTACTAGCGGGCTGAGAATGGACGGTGGGCATAACCAACCTCGACTCCTCCTGACGTGGTGGAACTGACCAGAAGCAGCATACATCATCATGCGGGCCGGTCCCTACTCCTCATCGTCTTGCCCGTTGCCCGCCGGGCATGGTCAGGGCCTGCGCCTCAGGGCGGGTAACAGGGTTGGGCGATGCCTCGCATTCTCGCGAGGCAGTCCCCGGCGGAAGGCCTTCTTGACGGAGAGTAGGGCATCTGCTATGGTGCGGGTAGATCCATAGGGGAGCTCAGGTACTGGGCTGAGAGGACGGAGATAGTCCGTCGACCCTTTGAACCTGTCGAGTTCGCCGCCCCTAATTCCGGCGGCGAACCATCCGGGTAATGCCGGCGTAGGGAAAGGGATTTTGGGGAGACCAGGGACTGCAGATCCCGTAGCCAATGGACGCTTCGCTTCTCTGGCCGGGCTGCATCCTGCCCGTCCGGCTGTCGGCACACGAGTCGTGGCGTGCGTGTTTTGCCAGTTGCGCACGGGGACGCACGTCAATGATGGCCTGGACCGGGGGTCTTCCTGCTCACGCCCAACCTCCATCCCCTGCGGGAGAAGGAGGTTGTTTTTTATGCATCTTTGTGTCTCGCATCCGGGTGGCCGCAAGGTGGCTTCGTCCGGGTTAACTGCGCCAGCCGCACCGTCCGCATCCAGCACTATTTCTCGCCGAACCTTGCCGGCTTTGTCGTGCCTGCAGGCTGTTGTGCTGGTTTCCGCTGTCTTGCTGATCGGCCTGGCTGGGCTAGCGCGCAATGGGGTAGGGACAGCGACCGCCGCGGCGCCCACCCAGCAACTCGTGGTCTACACGTACGACAGCTTCGTCAACTGGGGGCCGGCCAAGGAGATCCAGAAACGTTTCCAGGCTTCCCATCCCGGCGTCGAGCTCGTCTGGGTCGCTCCCGGCGACTCCGGCACGATGTTTGCCCGTCTAGTGGGTGAACTGCAAGCCCGCCGCCCCACTGCCGATGTCTTCGTGGGCCTGGCCGATTCTGATCTACCGGCTGCCATCGCCCAGCAGGTGTTTCAGCCTCTGGATTATCGTCTTTTGCCCAATCTCAAGGACGTACCGGCCCGGCTCCTGCTAGACCCCGGACGGCGCGTGGTCCCGCTGGACCATGGGTTCATCACGTTGGTCTACGATAGCCAGGTCATTCCACCCGATCGGGCTCCCAAAACCTTCGCAGATCTGCTGCAGCCCCAGTGGCGCAAGAAGATCATCGCCATCGATCCGGCGGCCTCCTCGCCCGGCATGGCCTTCTTACTCTGGACCATTGCCCGCTTTGGAGACGGCCCCGACGGTTACCTGGCCTACTGGAAGCAGCTTGCCCCCAACCTGCTCACGATTGCGGGGGGCTGGAGTGAAGCCTACTCCATGTTTGAACAAGGCGAAGCCCCCATGGTGGTCAGCTACTCCACCGACATGGCATACAGCTACATCAGTAATCACAGCACTCGCTACCGGATTGCCACGCTGGACGGTCAAGGCTATGAACAAGTCGAGCTCATGGGCATCGTGACCGGCGTAGATTCATCCCGGCAGCGTTTGGCGTACGAGTTTCTCAACTTCATGCTCTCTACCGAGGTACAGGCGCTGATCCCCACCACCAACTGGATGTTCCCTGCCAACAGCCAGGCGCCATTGCCGCCCGATTTTGCCCGGTACGCCGTGACGCCGGCCCAGCCCGTGCGTCTGCCAGCGGAGACGGTGGCTGCCCACCGGGAGCAGTGGTTACGGGCCTGGTCGGCTCAGATCCGGGCGTACTGAGGCGACTTGGCCATGGTACGGCGCCTGCCCGTGTGGGCTCGCCAGGGACGGTTCAGGCTGGGAGGGCTGGTCTGGGCCCTCCCAACCCTCTTCTTACTGACCTTCCTGGTCTACCCACTGATCTTGCTTGTCCTCCAGGTCGCCGTTGGGCCAGCCCCGCTCTCCGCGCCGGCAGGGCCGCCCGGCGCTATGCCGCTTCCGGCAACCAGCGGGGTTTTTGGCCAGCTGGCCGCCGCTGGACAAGAGGTAACGACCGCTATCGGCCACCTGGCTCGGGGAGTGGCCGTGATTGGGCAGGACCCGTACTTTCGCTCCCTTATCCGGTTTACTGCCTGGCAGGCGCTGCTGAGCACGCTCTTGTCGGTGCTGATCGGGTTGCCCATCGCGGCCCTCTTGAGCAACTACACGTTCCGTGGCCGTGCCCTTCTACGTTCGCTTACTCTCGTACCTTTTGTCCTGCCGCCCATCAGCGTCGCCCTGGGGTTCATCTTGATGTATGGCAACAACGGCTGGCTGAACCGCTTTCTTGCTGCGGCCTTCGGCGTCCGGTTATCCCTTCTGTATTCCCTGCCTGCCATCTTGCTGGCGCATGCGTTCTACAACGCACCCGTTCTGGTACGCACGGTCAGCGCCGCCTGGCAGGCGATCGACCCATCCCTTGAGGAGGCGGCCCGCAGCCTGGGGGCGTCGCCGCGCCGGGTCTTTTGGACGGTGACGTTGCCGGCGCTGGTGCCGGGGATCGCTACCGGGGCAGCCCTGGCCTTCGTGTTCTCGTTCCTCAGCTTTCCTCTGGTATTGGCATTGGGAGGCGCCCGGTTTGCCACCGTAGAGGTGGAGATCTACACCCAGATTCGGATTCTCCTCAACTACCGCACGGGGGCCGCTCTGGCGCTGGTCGAGACCATTTTATCGCTGGCTTTCTCGTACGGATACCTCTGGCTCGAGGGACGCTTTGCCCGCCCCCAAGTGGGGGTGCGCCCCCACCCGCTTCACCGGCTCGAGTGGCCGCGACGCCCAGGCGCCTGGGTCAGCCGCATGGTGGCAGCGGTGACGCTGGCGGCCATTGCCGTTTTCTACGTCGGCCCCATTTTGGCGCTGGTCGTTCAGTCGGCAAGACCTGCGGCTGGCGGAGGGGGTCCCGCCGTGGCAGCGAGCGGTGTGGTGTCAGGCTGGACGTTACAGGCGTACAGGTATGTGTTCACTCCGGAATATGACGCCATCGTGGGCGACAGCCCGTTGGCCTCCATCCGCAACAGCCTGGTGTTAGCCACAGCCACCATGCTCGTTTCGCTGCTGGTGGCAACGCCGCTGGCCTATGCGTTTGCCGGCCGGCTGCGGGTTGGTCGAGGTGTTGCAGGGGCAGTACCTGCAGAAGGGGAGGCCGGCCATCTCCGCCCCTGTTGGGGTCGGCAACTGGCGGCTCGCCTGTCCCGCTGGGGAACGGCCGTCATCGAGACTGCAGCCATGGCCCCGCTGGCCATCTCCTCGGTCGCCCTGGGATTTGCTCTGCTCCAAGCCTTCAACCGTCCGCCCCTGGCCGGCCTCCGGGGCGCACCAGCCCTGGCCATAGTCGCGGCGCACAGCGTACTCGCCTACCCCTTTGTGATCCGCACCCTCCGCCCGGCGCTCGAGGCCATCGGCCCGGAGCTGCCCGAGTCTGCCCGCTTGCTGGGAGCCAACCGCTGGCAGGCCTTTCGAACGGTGGAACTACCTCTGGCGGCTACCGGGCTGCTCAGCGGTGCTCTGCTCAGCTTCGCCATGAGCCTGTCGGAGACCAGCGCCACGATCCTCCTGGCCGGCCCGGGCCTGTCCACCATGCCAATTACACTTTACCACCTTTTGTCAGCGCGCAACTTCGGAGGCGCCAGCGCCATGGCCGTCGTGCTGTTGGCGGTGACCGGCCTCTGTTTTGTGGGGGTCGAGGCGGTGGGGCAACGTTGGGTCTACGGCCGGAACGGGCGACGGGCGAGGGGTTCAGCCGAGTGAGGAGAACACTTGGGCATGCATGAGTAACAGGAGCAAGTCACAGGAAACTCCGACATGAGTGAGCGCCCCGACCTGGGGAACAGGATGATCCTGAGATAGCAGGCTGAGGAGACCAACATGGAGATCGCCCTAGAGAGTCTGACGAAATCCTACGACACGGTGGCCGCCGTGCGAGGGGTGACGCTGACGGTTCACACCGGTGAACTACTCACCCTGCTCGGCCCGTCGGGCTGTGGCAAGACCACGATTCTGCGGCTGATCGCCGGGCTCGAGCGCCCCGACGCCGGGCACGTGCGCTTCGATGGCAAGATCGTCGACGACCTTCCGCCGGAGGAGCGTGGGGTGGGGCTGGTCTTTCAAAACTACGCTCTGTTTCCCCACCTCACCGTGGCCCAGAACATCGCTTATGGCCTGCGTATCCGGCGGCGACGGCGGCCGTGGTGGCAGCGACCCCTGGCCAAGCGCGAGCCGGGGGGGAGCCGATTGCCGATGACCGAGGGCGAGCCGGGGGCGAGCCAACTGCCAGTGACCGGGCGAGAGCCCGGGGTGAACCGCCTGCCCGTGGCGGAGCAGGTACGGCAGCTGTTGGAGCTGGTCGGTTTGCCCGGCTACGAGCGGCGCTGGCCGTCGGAACTGTCGGCAGGCCAGCAGCAACGGGTCGCCATCGCCCGGGCGCTTGCCCCTCGCCCTCGCGCCCTTCTTCTCGATGAACCGCTCTCGGCGCTGGACGCACGGCTACGGGATCGCCTGCGCCTGGAGATCCGCCATTTGCAGCAACAACTCCGGCTGACGATGGTTTACGTGACCCACGATCAGACCGAGGCGTTGTCCATGTCGGATCGGGTGGCCGTCCTGCGCGACGGCCGGGTAGAGCAGGTGGGCACGCCCGCCCAGATTTACGAACAACCCAAGAATCGGTTCGTGGCGACCTTTGTCGGCGACGCCAATCTGATCCCCGTGGAAGCCACGGGCCTTGGTAGCCGGCTGGCAGATGTTAGGCAGGACCAGGCCCATGAAGGGGCTGTCTATGTCGTCCGTCCCGAACGATTGCGCCTGGTAGCCGTTGAGTCCTCTGCAGCGGGCGGATCGACAGCGGCAGCCACTGGCGAAGGCGAAACCTCGGGGATATCCAACCCTGGGGTGGGAGCAGCCGACGCTGGAGTTAGGGTAACCCCGGATCGGCCACTACTACGAGGACAGGTCCTCGCCTCGGAGTTTCTGGGTAGCTCTACCCGGTTACACGTGCGCTGGCAGGATCGTGAACTGGTCGTGCAACTGACCGCCTCTGCGCCCGTAGCAGAAGGGACGTACGTGTGGCTTACCTTTGATCCCTGGTCATCAGTTCGGTTACCCGCCGGCTGACCCCAGCCTTCGCCTGGCTGCCTGGAGGTCGACGGATAGACGACGACCTGGTCTCCCTCCGAAGAGGCCGGAGTGGGTCATATTGAGTGCCGAGGGCCAGGACTGGTTGGAGCTCTGATATTGCCGTCGACGTCAACACGGGATCGCCGTGAACTGCCAGTACAGGCATTGACAGCAGCGCAGGGGCGATGTAAGTTTCGATTAAACAGTCGCTCAAATATTTAGTTCTCAGGTGCTAGGTACGAGGGAGAGGGCGAGCCTATATTGTTGTCGCGGGGATACAGCCATCCGCCTGGAATCATACCCACACCTACGGCCGAACCCATATCGACACCCACTCCGAAACCCACGGCCAGGCTCAAACCCACACGCGTGCCAGAACCCAAACCTGCATGCGAACCCAAACCAATCCCTGCACCCAGCTCCCAGCCCGAACCGACACCGTCCGACCTATGCCGCACCTTTGCGCCTGACCCGGACCGGGTGGCCGGACTGCAGGGGCGGTTAGTGGAGGTCGCGGGACTTTCGGAGTTGTTTCGGGCTCTGGCCGATGAAAGCCGCGTCAAGATCCTGTATCTCCTCTCCCTGCAAGAGCTTTGCGTGTGCGATCTGGCTCAAATCCTCGGGCTGACTCTGCCGGCGATTTCCCATCACTTGCGCTTGCTGAAAGCGATGCGTCTGGTCAAGTTCCATCGCCAAGGTCGCATGGTCTACTACTCCCTTCGGGACAATCACATTGTGGAGCTGATCCGAGTCGCCCGAGAACATTTCTTGGAGGGGCGGTAGGATGGCTGGGGGTCAGACAGGGACGGATCAAGATCGCGCACTTCGGTGGTACCGGTTGCGCGGTCTGGACTGCGCCGAATGCGCTGCTCGTATCGAAGAAGCCCTGCAGGCCGAAGGATTAAGCGAGGCGAAGGTCAGTTTGGCGACGGGGCGCATCCGGCTGGCCCCCGCCCATGAGGAGCAGGCCCGCACCCTCTTGCGCCGGGTCGAACCGCAGGTTCAGTTGCAGACCTCAGCAGCCAAGCCGCCTCTGTGGGCATCCAGGTGGATCACCATACCAGGATGGGTGAACCTGGTCGCGGCGACCGGTCTGCTTCTGACCGCCATCCTTGTCGAACCTCGCTTGCCCCCATTGGGACGTGAAAGCCACGTATGGGAGTACCTGCTCTACGGAGCGGCTTACGTCCTGGTGGGAGCGAAGGTGGTGGTTCAGGCGGGGCGGCGCTTGCTGCGCGGCGAGTTCCTCGATGAGACATTTCTGATGACCGTGGCCACGCTGGGGGCTATGGCGATTCGCCAGATGCCGGAGGCGGTGGCGGTCATGCTGTTTTACTCTGCCGGTGAATACCTGCAAAGCCGGGCGGTTGAACGTTCCCGCCATTCGGTGACCGCCCTGCTGCGTATCCGCCCCGATCTAGCCCACCGGCTAACCACGGGGTCAACGGCCGGCCAGGCGCTGGAGTCAGCGCTGCTGGAGCCAGCATTACAACCGGCCGCAGAACCAGCACTTCCACCAACGTCAAAGGCTGCAACCGAATCGGCGATGGAACCGGCGGTGGAGGACGTCGCTCCAGAATCCGTACGTCCCGGGGATCGAATCCTGATCTACCCGGGTGAACGGGTACCGCTCGACGGCCGGGTAGTAGCGGGGCAGTCGTTTTTGGATACGTCGGCGCTCACAGGCGAGTCGGTGCCCCGGCGGGCGCACGTGGGAGACGAGATTCTGGCCGGCATGGTGAACACGCAGGGATTGCTGACCGTGGAGGTCACCCGCCCCTTCTCCCACTCCTCGCTGGCCCGCATTCTCGAGCTGGTGGAAGAGGCGGCGGAACGCAAAGCCCCCACGGAGCGGCTCATCACCCGCTTCTCCCGTTACTATACGCCGATCGTCACCGGGCTGGCGCTGGCGATCGCCATTCTCCCTCCCCTGCTCATGCCCGGCGCAACCTGGAGCGAGTGGGTGTACCGGGCCCTCGTGCTCCTGGTGATCAGTTGTCCGTGCGCTCTGGTCTTGTCTGTACCCCTGGGCTATTTCGGGGGAATCGGGGGCAGCGCCCGTCAGGGCGTGCTGGTCAAAGGAGCCAACTTCCTGGACGCCTTGGCCGACGTGACGACCGTGGTTTTCGACAAAACCGGGACGCTAACGAAAGGGGTTTTCGAGGTAGCGGAGATCGTCCCCCGCGGGCGGTTCAACTCTGAGCAGCTGCTGGGGGCGGCTGCAGCCGCAGAAAAACACTCGTCGCATCCGATCGCTTCCTCTATCATCAGCGCCTATCGGCGGCATCGAGACCAGCGCCAACACAGCCAGACAGCGAAGGCCAACGGGGATGCTGGCGGCGAGGGCGGTGGACAACCGGCGGTTCAAGGGCTGAGTGAACCCCGGGCGGCCCAAGAGGCGGCTGCCGCGAGTCAGGCTACGCCCGACCTGTGCGCCTCCACCCACGAAGAGATCTCAGGCTACGGCGTGCGGGCACAAGTAAACGGCGATGTGATCGTGGTCGGCAGCGACCGGTTGCTGCACCGGGAAGAGATTCCGCATGAACACCGGGACCTGGCTGGCACCACGGTTCACGTGGCAGTTGATGGCGAGTATGCCGGCTATTTGACCATCCGCGATCAAGTCCGGGAAGATGCGGCAGACGCCATCCGTGAACTGCGACGGCTGGGAGTGCGGCAGGTGGTATTGCTGACTGGGGATGCGCCCGACGCGGCCGAGCGGGTGGCTCGAGAGGTCGGAGTGAATCAATTCTACGCCCAGTTGCTGCCCGAACAAAAGGTGGAGCGCCTCGAAGAGTTGAAACGACAACAGCGCCGGGGCAAGCTCGCTTTTGTCGGGGATGGAATCAATGATGCACCGGTGATAGCCCGGGCCGACATCGGCATCGCCATGGGGGGATTGGGCAGCGACGCGGCCATCGAGGCGGCGGACATCGTCATCATGGAGGATCGTCCCTCCAAGTTACCCGTCGCCATTCGCCTGGCCCGGTTCACTCATCGCATCGTGATCCAGAATATCGCCTTTGCCCTGGGGGTGAAGGTAGCCTTTGTCGCGCTGGGGGCGGTGGGCCTGGCCAACATCTGGATGGCCGTCTTTGCCGACGTGGGCGTTTCGCTCCTGGCCGTTCTCAACTCCACCCGCCCCCTTCGCTTCTCTACACCCCTATCTGGGCTCGCCGGGCTGCCGCCCGGACCAGGATCCACCCCGCCAGGGCGTCAATGACCAACGTAGCTGCGAGCAACGTTCCGTAGAATAGCGGCCCCCGCCCGCCCCGTATCCAAAGAAAGATGCCCAGCATGGCCAGCACAACGGTGGGCAACAATGCTCCCAACGAGGCCAGCAGGCCGCCCAGGCTGTTTTGCGCCACCTCCATCGGATTTTTCCAGTCCAGCTTGGGCATGGAATAGTCCACGGCCAGGGCTACGGAGTAGCCGGCGATGCCAATGGCCAGAGCCCACAAAACTGCCCACCCATAGATGAAGAGCGGTTGGCCCAGCAGCAAATGGATCACGCTGGCATAAAGGACGATCGTCGCCAGGCTGACGATGGAGGCCAACCCCACCTTGGCCAGGGCCGCCTGCCAGGGCGGGACGGGTAGCACCAGGCCATTCCACGCCTGTCGCCCCTCGCGGGAGAACCCTACGCCCAGCATAGGGTTGAACGAGGTTATCAGACCGAGGGCGGCAGCTAGTAGCGGCACCAGTGGAAGCTGGATGGCCAGGGCCCGGCCTTGTTCCAGGAGGGCCCTGAGCTGGTTGGTGCCCTTGCCCGCGGAAGCAAAGCTGATGGCCACGAAGGCGGCTGGTACGGCGAAACTGGTGAGCAGGGCTTGGGCCACGAAGCCCGGCGTCCGCCAGAACATCCGCCACTCCTTCAGAAAGAGTGCCTGCCAGGGCGGGCAGACCCGCACTTGTGAACGCCAGGGCAGGCGACGAACTGCCTCGCGTTCACCCGGAGATATCTCGCTAGCGCCGGTGACAGCTGAGGCAGACGGCCGAGACGCCGGGGTCGTCGTCGCGGCGGTGTCGCCACCGGCGACAGACCGGCGAGAGAAAGCCTGCCGCCCCGATTTCTCGCCCAACAAGCCGGTGAGATACCAGCGCTGGGCGAGCAGGCCGACCAGGACGACGGCGATCGCGGATACTCCCAAGAGCAACAAAGCTCCCCAGAGTGCTTGGTTCTGGTGCACCGGAGCCACCGTCCAAACAGCCCATTGGGCCGGCGGGAACAACCGGGTGAGCAGGTGCGTCACTCCGCCCGGAGCGGTGAGTTGCTGGATCAAGAGCTGTGGATCGCCATGGGCGACCTGCTGGGTGGCCAGATTGATTCCCAATCCTACAAAAAGCCCCATCACTCCCCCGGCCACTTGCAGGTACTCCTTGAACCGCCCTCGGCTAGGGCTGATTACCCGCATGAATCCCAGGGCCAGGGCTGAGCCGACGGCCAGCGGCAGGATGGGTAGGATAAGCGTCACAAGCAGGAGGACCAAAGCCTGGATGATGCCTTGGGCCACCCCTGCAATGGGACCGTAGACCAGCCAGGCGACCATGACGGGCAGAGCCAGAGCAAACCCGATGAGCCATTCACTGGCCCAGACGATCATGAACTTGCTGGCCACCAGTTGCCAGGGAGGAATCGGCAGCGGCAACAGGATGTTGACGTCGTCGTTGAGGTAGAAGACGCTGATGATTTCGGGAAGCGACAGGATCAGAGCCATCAGCTGCACGCTGGCAAAAAGCAAGGCCAGGAGCGCCGACTGAAGCGTCGTTCCGGCGGTCATCTTGAAGAACCAGGTCGCCCCGGCGAAGATGCCGCCCAACAGGGGAGCGAAAGCGAGCGGGAGAAACAGAAGACTGTAGCGGGCCAGCCGGCGGCTTTGCTTCCAGGCAGACAATCCCCAGGTCACGTTGAACTGCAGCCGTGCCAAACGCCAGAACATCGCCATATCCAGCCATAACCTCCTGCCCTGATCTGCCGCCCCGTCGCACCCAGGGCGGGAGCACGATCGTCGTCTGCTGTGAGCTGTCAGCTATGAGAGTTGTGAGTTGTTAGTGCTTATCCAAGTGAGAGACGCTGGCAGTCGCCGTTTCCGCCTGATTCTGCTCCCACTCCTGGTCGCCCTCGTCGGTCAGCTGCAAGAAGAGCTGTTCCAGCGTGGAACTCTTTTCATGCTGGGAACTACGCAGTTCGTCCAGGGTTCCCTCGGCGACGAGCCGTCCTTTGTTGATAATGGCCAACCGGTCACAAAGGCGTTCAGCGATGTCCAGCACATGGGTGCTGAGAAAGACCGCATGGCCGGCATCGCAGTGCTGGCGTAGCAGTTGTTTGAACCGGAACCACGCCCGGGGATCGAGGCCACCCATGGGTTCATCCAGAATCAGCATACGGGGCTGGTGCACCAGAGCGGCAACGATCAACAGCTTGTGTTTCATACCGTGGGAGTACGTACTGATCAGCTTCGTAGCGACCTCTTCCAGCTGGAAAGTGGATAAACCGACTGCCAGACGTTCCTCCCGTTCTCGTTGGGGCACGCCAAAGACGTCGGCGATGAAGTTGAGATACTCCATACCCGTCAGACGGTCGTATACCATGGGGGTGTCCGGAATGTAGCCAATCAGCCGCTTGGCTTGCAGGACGTCCTGCAGGACATCCACTCCGGCGATGCGAACGGTGCCCGAGTCGGGACGGAGTAGACCCACGATGGCCTTGATCGTGGTGGTTTTGCCTGCCCCGTTTGGCCCCAGGAAGCCATAGATCTGCCCGGAAGGGACCCGCAGCGTCAGATGGTCCACTGCCAGAGTACGGCCATCATAGCTCTTAGTGAGGTTTTCAACTTCCAACAAGGCTGGGCCAGGATTCACGAACACCGACTCCTTCCCTGAGATTGACTGCGACTGCAGCATGCTCCAGTGTCCTGATAGTGGATAGGGCGAGCCCGACCGGGAATGCGACGATCGGGAGTTCGATAGCGTTAGGGTTATAGCTTGTGCGCGGGGCCTTTTCGAATGAGGACGTTAGGACAATGATATCCTGACTCAGCCGGACGATGCAAATGGGCGGGTAGAAGAGGGCGCTTTCACTGCAGTCGATGGTAGGAAGGCGCGGGTGAAGTGGAGAACTCACCCAGGAGAAGCTAACCCCACGGTCATCCCGGGATCGAGAGTCGTCATTGGTCAGGGACACGCTGGGCTAGGGGGATGGACGCATGCTGGCACAGGCACGGCGCCTCGCGGTGCTCGATTTGATTCGCAAGCAGGGTGTGGCGGAGGTGCAACAACTGGCCGAGCATTTCCAGTGCAGCGCGGCCACGATCCGCAACGACCTCAACGAACTGGAGCGTCGCGGCCTGGTGCAACGTGCTCACGGCGGGGCGGTATCTCTGGACTACGGCCGCGAAGACGACACCCCGATGAGGGTGCGCCAGACGCTGATGGCCAAAGAGAAGGCGGAGATTGCAAAGCTTGCTGCCGAGCTGGTTCAGGATGGCGACCTGATCATGGTGGATGGCAGCTCCACCGTGCTGGAGCTGGTCCGGCGAATCAAGGATCGTCGCCACCTGACGGTGGTGACCAATGCGATCAACGTGGTCTCAGAGCTTTCCGGGATCAGCAGTACAATGGTGATCGTCGTGGGCGGGGTCCTTCGTCATCCCTCCCTCACCCTGGTTGGCGGGGATGCAGAGGATGCCATTCGGCGTTTTCGGGTAGGAAAGGCGTTCGTTTCGACCCGGGGGGTGACGATCGAGCGCGGACTCACTGACACCAGCGTGGAGGAAGCTCGTATCCATGCCGCCATGCTGGAAGCGGGAACGAAGGCATACCTTTTGGCGGATTCCAGCAAGTTCGGCGTGGACGTGTTCACCTCGGCAGCACCCCTGGGGAAGCTGACGGCGGTCATCACCGACCGCCGGCCGGCCGAACCGTTCTTGCAGGAGTTCCGTCGTTTGGGCGTGCTGGTGGTGCATAACCGTACGGAGTTACAGGGGTTGCTGCGGAGCCAGCAAAGAGTTGACGAAGGAACGGGTACGGGAGAGCAGGCTCCGCCGCACTCCGCGACCGGTTCATCGGGTTGACCCCCGGGCGGCGGAAATCAAAGCGGCAAGAGCATACCAAGAGCGCAAGAAGAGGGCAGCAAGAGATCAACAAGCAAGAGGACAACCACACAGAACGAGGAAGGGGAACGGTGACAGTGGTCAAGGAAGTCGGTGTGCAGAGCTACACGTACCGGAAGTTTCCGGTGCGGCAGGTGGCAGACCAGCTGAAGGCAATCGGGGCGCAGGCGGCGGAGGTCTGGGACGGGCATCTGCCGGCCGAAACAGCGGATGATGAGGTGCAGTCGGTGCTGGAGCACTTCCGCAAGCAAGGAGTGCGGATTTGTGGCTATGGTGTGGTCTGGCTGGGCAGCCCGGCGGTGGTTCAGAAGGTGTTGCCTTTTGCCAAACGGTTGGGAGTCGACTATGTCAGCATCGATGTAAACCCCAATGATGAGGCCACACAAGAGGAGGCAGTACGGTTGGCCCAGGAATTGGGGCTGCGACTGGCCATCCACAACCACGGCCCTGGACATGCCTACAGCACTCCGGACAAGGTACAGGCGGTTGTTTCGCGTTACCCGGAGGTGCTGGGGGCTTGCATCGACACCGGGCACTACCTGCGTTCCAATGTCGATCCTCTGGAAGCCGTCCGGTCGCTGGGATCGAGGGTCTACGCCGTCCATCTCAAGGACTTCATCGATGAGAAGACGGAGGTGCAGCCAGGGAAGGGACGGTTGGACCTGCCAGCTGTTGTCTCCGCTTTGAAGCAGCTTCACTTCGCTTCTGCCTATGTGATCGAGTACGAGGCAGATCCGGCGGATCCGTCCCCAGCGGTTCAGCCAGTGGTGGCGCAAGTAAAGGCACTCTTGTAGGCGATTCGCATTTCTTGGCGATGCTTATCACAAAGAAGGAAACCTTCTCGCTGAGGGGAACTCCGATATCGGGGAGCTGGGGGACGGGGGGCTCGGGAAGAAGAGGCCGCATGATTTTGCCTCGGTACGCGATTCGCTCCCCTGGGCACACCTGCCCCAGCCCAGAGCCAGGCCTGCCAATCTGCGAGGAGGGGAGAACATGCAGAGGGGGAAGCGAGCGGGAAGTGAGCAGGGACTTGTAGGGCGGCCTCATACGGTGCCGGGTGCAAGGAGCGACAGGTGGGCTGTGTCGAGGTGGGCCGTGGCGGTCCTCAGCCTGATTCTGGCTGTGGGCGGGGGGTTGGCCTCCACAGCGGCGGCGGCTACCCAAGAGATCACGGTCTACCTGCGGGGAGGGATTGCGGTCGAGTACGACTGGGAGAAGAAAGTCATCGCCGAATTCGAAAAGGCCAACCCAGACATCAAGGTCAACATCGTAACGGACGCGGGGTCTGACTACAACTCTAAGTTACTCACTCTCTGGGCGTCCGGCAATGCTCCGGACGTGTGGGACCACGGGGGAGCGGTCAACACCTATCTCTACCAGGATTGGCTGCTCGACCTGGGGCCACTGATCCAGCGGGATGCTACCGAGGTCAAACCGGAGGACTTTTTCCCGGGGGCGTGGCGAGCCTATCGGGACGGGAACAAGCAGTGGGGAATGCCGTTCATCTCGGTGGGTAGCTTCTTCTGGTACAATGTCGACGCATTGGACCGGACGGGTCTCGAGGCTCCTCCCTGGAGCTGGGACGACTTGAGTTGGACCTGGAGCCGGATGGCCGACTACGCCCGCAAACTGACGACCCGCAAACCGGACGGCAGCATCAAGGAGCCAGGGTTGGCCCTTATTCACTGGTCCTATCTCGACATCCAGTATTCCTGGGCGTTCGGGGGCGACTGGTTCGATGCAGCCACCTGGCGGACGGGCGTCGCTCGCCAGCCCACGTTCAACACTCCTGAAAACCAGCAGGCCTACCAGGCTGCGATCGACCTTGTATACAAAGACCGCTCCGCGGTTTCAGCCGAGTTTCCTGCCAACAGCAACCCGCCCGAGATGTTCGTGAACGGTACGGCGGCCATGGCGGTAGGCGAAGGCCCCTGGCTGGTCATGGGACGGCTCAACGACATCAAGTTCCGTTGGGGGATGGCACCGTTCCCACGCGGGGGCAAGGCGACCCATTATACCTCCATGGTCTATACCGATCCGTGGATGATCAGCAGTCAAACCAAGCACAAAGAAGCGGCCTGGAAGTTCGTCAAGTTCATCACCAGCCCGGAACGGATGAAGGACTATGCTGCCATCGGCAACTTCGTACCTGCTCGTCAATCAGCGGCTATGGACTACCTTTTGACACTCAGCAAGGCGTCGGGGTTCCTCAAGCCCCAACAGGTACTCGAGTCCATTGCGGGGGCGCAGAAGTATGGGCGGGAGAGCCTGGACCATGTGATCGTCGGCTGGCCCGATTTCTTCCAGGAGATCCAGGGCCGGATGCCGGCCATTTGGGGTAACACGCGTAGCGTTGCAACGGTATTGAATGAGATCCAGGAGGCCACAACCAAACTTATCCAGAAGAAGTTTGGGTCGGCCGCCACGAAGTAGAGAGTGGGACTGCCCATCGCAAGCGAGGCCGCCCCGCCCTGCAGGTGCCGGCCGGGGCGGCAAACGAAGGGGGAATCTGGGTTGAAGGTGGGGCAGTGGAGAACCGGTGTGCTGCTGCAAGCCACTCTTTGTCTGGGCGTTGTCACGCTGGGGATTGGAACGGCGTTGGGAGGAAGGCACGGGCCCAGCGCGCAGGCGCAGACTTCGAGCCAAGCGGAGATGGCAGGGCAGAACCAGGCGGAAGGCCAGGGACAGGGCCAGGGAATGGAGGAGACCCCTCAGGTGACGACAGAAAGCGCAAGCCAACAGGAGCAGAACGCACCGGCAGTGGGTAGTGGCGTCACGGTCAGCGGCGGCAGTTCGCCGTTCACGCCGGAAGAGGCCAAGAAGCTGCTCTTTCACGGGCCAACGCCGACGGTCGACCCTAACTTCGCGTACTACCAGGGGCGTTCGCCGGAGAGCGTCGCCGAGGAGCTGGCGTTACGGGGCTATAAGGCGGTGCACCTGGTAATCACCAGCGAAAAGAACGTCAACGGAGCACTGATTGATGCTCTGCACGCAGAAGGGATCGCCGTGTGGGGAATGGTCTGGGCAGGCGGCACCTATTCTACGACCGGCTTTCCGCCGCAATGGCCGCAGTGGCGACAGCAGCTGATCACGCCGGCAGCGCCGAGTGGCTTCATTTACTTGTCCCTCTTCAACCCGGATTACCGCGCCTGGAAGAAGCAGGCCGTGGCTGAACTGGTGAAAACCTACCCGATCGATGGCATCGAGCTGGTGGAGGCTTTCTTCCCCAACTGGGATGGTTTGAAGTCCGGCGTTTACGGCGACATCGGGCCGGCGGCCCAGGCGGCCTTTCGACAGCGCTACGGGGAAGAGCCGCCGGAGTTCATCGACCGCAACAGCCCCCGCTACTATACGAAGGTTCCTGATCTCTATCAGAAGTGGGTACAGCTGCGGGTGGACGGCATTACCGATTTTCTCAATGACCTGGTCAATGGGGTGGGCGGAATTCGGGCGAGCCGCCCGGGCATTCCTGTAGCCACTTGGACTCTGGCCACCCGTGGACCGAACGCGTTGCAAAAGTCGCGCGAGGACCTGGGGGAAGATACGGCAGCGATCGTGACCAAGGTAAGGCCAGACATTCACTTCTTCCAAACCAACTGGCCCGACTGGATTCGGGCTACCCTGCCTCCCACTTATGTGCGCAGTTACGCCCCGTTCGTAGCGGAGTTGCGGCGGGTCGCTCCCGACCTGCCCATTGGGGTTCAGGCAGATATCGGTTCGGCGGAGACGGCTCGCCGGGGTTGGGAGTGGATCGAGCAGTTCGAGAAGGCTGCCTGGGAGACTGGCTTTTCCACGTACACGCTGTACGAGTACTTCATCGGGGAATACATGTACACAGAAAAACCTCGGATTATGAAGACGTCCCGGGGAGCGGAAGGCTGGATCATCCTGTCGTTCAATAAGCGGGTGGATGCGGATTCAGGGGCAGATACCAGCCATTACCGTGTTCTCGTACTCTCGACCACTGACGCCATGAACGGAGCGGCTGGCGGCGACGCTGGACCGGCTGCAGGTGAGCTGGAAGTCACCCAGGCGTTCGTGGACGGCAACCGAGTGCTCCTTCACCTGACAGGTCCGGAGGAGCTGGTCAACGGGCGGCTCCAGGTGCACGCAGAAGGGGTGCAGGATGCTGCCTCCCTGCGATTGCTGCCCAACTACCCGGCGTTGACCATGGAGCCGCAGGATGTGACGGTGGAAGCTCAAAGCCCGGTGGCGCGGTAGCGCGCCACCGCCTGGTTAAACTCCTCTTCGCCGCCTGGCAGGTTCACCGAGCGGAAGACCGTCGGGTGCAGTCCGTGGGCAACGAGCTCGGCGGCGATCTGGGACAGTAGCGCCCACATGGCGGCGACGCTGAGTACGCCGGAGGCTGGTGCAACCTTCTCCTCGAGGCCGGGAAGAGCCAGCACGGCGTCGCCCGCCGGGATCGGCAAGTCGATCACGTAGTCGGCTACCTGGTAGAGCAGCTGGCCACTGGCGTGTGCGGGTTGGACAGTCCGGCTTTGCTCCAGCGAGGTCAGGGCGATCACCCGCACCCCGCGCCGTTTGAGTCCGAGGGCCGTCTCGACGACGTCGACCCCACGCCCGGATACAGAAGCCACGATCACCCAGTCGCCGCGGCGGACGATGACGGGGGAGAGTGCAGCCTCTTTGTCGAGGACGTGAACCAGGGGCAATCCGCCAGCCCGCCAGGTCAACTCTTGGCCGAGGAGGTGACCGTGATCCAATAAGTGAAGCTGGTGGCCGCCGTCGGCGATGGCGGCGGCGATGTCAACTGCCAAGCGATGCAGGGCAGGAGCTGTCGCCGCGGCCAGGCGGGAAAGGCGTTCATTCAGGTCGGCAAAGTAGGCAGCGATGGCATCCGGGACGCGCGTAGGGGGATTGGACGCCGTTCGCTCACTCCCGGCAGGCGCACTACTACCAGCTGCCGTAGACGTTTCAACCAACTGGGGTCATCCTTTCTTGCCCCTGAACACCAGAAGGGGCACAGAGTGTGACTACCTTGCATTTCCTCGCGATTAGTGTTGATCCCTTCTGATGATTGAAGGAATCTCTGGTGTCACGGAGAATTCATAGGATGTTGCAGGGGCCACCAAGGCGTGGGCCGGGGGATGGGTACTTCTGATGCACGAAGGAGGATGATGCGGATGGATAGGGCGGGTGTGAGGAAAAGGTTTGCGATAGTGGCAGCTCTGGCCGCGGTCGGGATCGGTGGCATTGTGGCAGGAGGTTACCTGCCTGCGGCACAGGCCAAGACTACGCTGGTTTTGGGCGTCTACGGCACGGGGGACGACCTGAATAACTGGAACCAGGTGGCTAAGGCTTTTGAAACCCGTTTCCCGCAATACGAGTTGAAGGTGCAGGTCAGTGCATTCGACGAGTATCCTACGAAGATCGTCACGCAGATCGCGACCGGCACTGCGCCCGATGTTTTCATGACGTGGGCACAATACAAACCCAAGTGGGTCAAAGAAGGGCTTCTGCTGGATGTGACCCAGCGGTGGGCAAACAGCAGTAAGCTGGCGGAAGAACGTTTCTACCCGGCGGCGGTGGACGCAGCTCGCTACGACGGGCGCATGTACGGCGTTCCGTATGACTACAACGCCATGGTGTGGTATGTGAACACGAGTATTCTGGACCAAGCAGGGCTGCCGCTGCCCTCCGATGACTGGACCGTCGACCAGATGCGCCAGATCTCGCGCAAGACCCTCGACCCGGTGAAGGGCATCTCTGGCCCGGGTATCCCGTTGGACTGGGGTTGGGGACCGAACATCCAGTGGTATTACAACTGGACGGGCCACGAATGGCTGGATGAGACTCGTACGAAGGTGCTGGTCGACGATGCCAAGTCGCTGCAAATGTACGACTGGTGGCTGCAGGCAGCCAAGGATCTGAAGCTGCCTGCGGGACAAGGCAAGGGAGACTTCTTTGGTGGTTACCAGTCGATGTGGGAAGGCTGGTTCAGCTACACCCGTCTCGTTGCGCAGTCGATCAAGGCAGCGAAAGGTGCCCAGCTCTACGATTGGACCATCATGCCGTATCCAAAGTCCCCAGCAGGCATTCAGCGCAACTTTGCCCAGGGTCATATGTTCTCGATCCCTGCTGCCAGCAAGCGGCCGGACGATGCCTGGAAGTTGGCCGAATGGTTGGCCAGCTCGGAGGCGCAGGCGATCTTTGCCCGCCTGAAGATGAGCGCTCCTCAGGTCCTCAGTGAGCCGCTCTGGCTCTCCTACCTGGATTATCTGCCGCCCGACAAATTGCGGGATGTGGTGGCCTTTGTCCACACCAAGCTGTACGGAGGCGTCGGCTACGCCCGGAACTTCTCCTATTGGACAACGTTCGACGAGATGAATAAGATCATGATCAAGCACTTGACGGCCATCTTCCAGCAGGGCAAATCGCCCAGCACGGAGATGACGACCGCCAAGGAAGAGTTGCAGGCAGTGCTGAAATCAGGTCAGTGAGACAGGGCAGACCCCTGCAGACGGGACGGGCGAGAGTTCGCCGGCAGCGAAGCCAGGTGGGGTCAAGAGATCAAGAGATCGTGACGAAGGGGCGAGGTGGAGCGTTCACGTTCTACCTCGCCCCTCTCCTCTCCCTGTACCTCAGGCCGATCCGCCGCGTGGGAGTAGCCTTGGTGTTGGCCTGCGGACGTGATAGTGTTGGACCAATTGTTTGTACCTGGCGCGGCCGATGGGCCGCCGCCAGGGCCCGGTGATGAGCAGTCTCGTTGGGCTTGCCGTCGCATCCCTCCAACCTCAGATTGCCGAGGCGACCTGATGGCGGAAAAGGGAAAGCGTAAGTTCTACGGTTCCCGCCACCGATTCCGGGCCTGGGCTCCGCATTTGATCCGCCAGGAGGATGGCGAACCGAGCTGACACCCAGTACGCTCAGATGCAAGCCTGCGCAGGGTGCCAAGCGCTGTACGTGCTTGCTGTACATCCCATACCGATGCGGATTGCATGGGGGACGACGATGTCCTGGGTAGCTCGACTCTGGAAAGCGGTGAACGGCCGGGACTGGTGGCGTGGCTGTCCGTCCCGTCCCCCTCTTCTCGGGCCGTCGCTGGTTCGTGTTCCTGAGCCGCAAGACCCAGGCAGCGCGCGGCCTGCTCGTGGACGAGTCAGTGATATGGCCAGCGATCCGTGGCCAGCTCATTCCGCCCACTTCCTCGAGGACGGCATCGTTCTGGAGTTTCCGGGCGTACGGGTGACCGTCACTCGCCGCACAGACGACCCTACCCCCCATGAACTGCACGTGATCCTTCCCCGTGTCGAGCTGCGTCGGGATGGAAACAGAACGGTCGAGGTTACCCTAAGCAGCATCACCGTGGTGGATGCTCCCCGGCATCCGCTGGCCGGCCCTCCTCCTGCCGGCCGACCCGCGGCGGCTCCTTTGCCTGCCGGCAGGCCCCCAGGCAGCCTGTTGCCCGCTCGTGCGCCCTCCTCTAGTCTGCGCCCCGGTGGGTCCAGCCAGTTGCCGGGACCAACCCCGGCTACTGCTCCGTCCTGGTCCGGCCCAGCTCTTCAAGCGTCGCCACCAACCGGTCGAGTTCCTCCTCGGTGTTGAAAAAGGAGACCGAGATCCGAATGGAGGCGGGCTGGCGGATGGAACGGACCATAAACCCTCGCGCTAGCAACGCCTGCACCCACCACCGAATAGAGCGGGACGCTGCCCCCCGGGCATCTTCTTCACCCTCCGATCGTCCCGATTGCTCCGGCTTTGACTGCCCTGGCTGCTCTGCCTGCCCCCACGGCTTTGACTGCTCTAACCTGTTCGACTCGATCCGGAAATGCAGCAGCCCTGCCCCAGCACCGGCGCCCGCGCTGGTGGGCGTGAAAAGCCGTAGTCCCGGAACCGTGGCCAGCCGCTGCCGAGCATACTCCACCAGCTGCTGAACCCGCCGCAGCGCCCACTCCTCGCCCACTTCCTCTCTGCGCCACTGCAGGGCGGCTGCTAGACCGGCAATCCCAGGCGGAAAGACCGTGCCAGTCTCGTAACGGCGGGCGCCCGGTGCGGGCAGGTAATAGGGCGAATCAAGGGCGTACAGCGGCCCGAGGTCGGCACTCTCGGCAATAGAGGCCCAGCCCAGCATGGTTGGCTCCAGTTCAGCCCAACGATCCCGGCGTACGTACAAACCGCCCGTTCCCTCCGGTCCGCACAGCCACTTCTGGCCGGGGAAGGCGTAATAGTCCACCTGCAGCTGATGAACATCGACCGGCAGCGCCCCCACCGACTGTGCTCCGTCCACCAGTATCTGCGTTCCATGGCTATGGGCTGCTGCCGTGATCTCGGCCAGCGGCAACACTGCCCCGGTGGCGAACGAGACGTGGGAGAGGACCAGCAAACGGGGTGGTCGCCCGGTAGGATCGCCGGACTCCAGCAATGGGGTCAACCGGGCCAGGGCCACCTCTGGTTCGCCCAACCCCAGGTCGGCCAGGCGAATGGTCACCGTGCGGCGGCGATGGAGTTGGTAGAGAGGGAGTAACGCACCCTCATGCTCCAGGTTCGTGGTCAGCACCCAATCCCCGGCCGCCCAGGGCAACCCCCAGACCACTAGATTGAGCCCCTCGGTCGTGTGGTGGGTGAGGGCGATTTCGTCCGGATCTGCCCCGATGAGATCCGCTAGACCGGCACGGACCTCGGCCTGCAGCCGTTCAAACTGGCGGTAGGTGGCCGGGTTGGCCCGTCCCTGCTCCAACTGCTGGCGCAAGCTGCTCTGGATGGCCTGGCTGACGGGCGTGGGCAGCGGCGCGGCCGTACCTGTATTGAGATAGACCTGTGATAGGACGGCCGGCAAGCTCCGGCGGACCGCCTGGATGTGGTCAAGTTCTTGCGTATGTTCCATGTTGCGCTCCTCGCTTTGTCTGAGCCGGCGTTGACAGGCTTTCCCTTCAGCCTATCATCCTTGAAGCCAGGTCCGACGTCAAACCTGGCCTGGCGAGGGCTCTCGGCTAGTGTCGCCGCCTTCGTCGCCACCTTCGCCTCCGCTCTCGTTCGCTGCGCTGGCCGTCGCTCGCGACCGCCGCGCTGGCCGTCACCTCCAGCAGCTGCGCTCGCCATCGCTTCTGGCCGCCACGCGTGCTGGCATCTCCGGCCGTTGCGCTTACCCACCGCCTGCCACGCGTGCCATCGCTTCCAGCCACCGCGCTGGTCGACGCTTCCGGCCGCCGCGCTGGCCGTCACCTCTCGTCGCCGCCCTCATCGCTGAGTTCGTCCCCGCTTTCGCTTTGCGCCGCCGGGATCGGGTAGAATTCTTACCTGGGTCCGCCGCGAAAGCGGGTAGAAAACTCACCCGCAGGCCTATTTCGACGGGTCGGTCTTCTCGACCAGGGGGACACCGGACAAGGTGCAAGCCTTCTAGCTGGGACTACGGTTGTGTAGCTCCTGCCCGAGTGTGGATCCGGAGTAACAGCAATGCGTGGGAACGGTCCCACCGGCGCGGCAGGCAACTTTTCTACCCGCTTTAGCCTCGAAGGCGGGTGAAAAAGCCTCCCGATTGACACCGCCGACGTCTGTACTTATCTCCCTTAACAACCCAAGAACCACCACTCAGCCCCATGGCCGAGGACTGGCGATCCCAGGCCCACTGTCCAGTACCTGCGACGCCTAGCCCTCTGCGCAGTACCGGCGACCCCAGCCTGCTGCACGGCAGCACCATCACCCC